>NZ_PHQQ01000014.1 GCF_002909235.1 Arenibacter catalasegens | reverse complement strand
TTTTACAAATAGAATCGACTTTCTTAGTGGTTCACTTTCATCCGGCGAAGGTGGTTCACTTTCACCCGGCGAGGGTGGCTCACTTTAATCCGGCCAGGGTGGTATACTATGACCGTTTTTTGCACAGAACTAATCAGAAACAATTTAATCAAATTGAACGAGAAGCAGATTTTTTTGCATCCTGTTTGCTAATGCCGCAGGAAAGGTTTTTAAAAGACATTTATCGCCAAAAGTTTAGCATCCAATTAATAGATTCCTTGAAGGACGAGTACAACGTTAGCAGAACTGCTTGTGCTTTTAGATTCGCAGATATAGGTAATCACGATATTATGATTGTATATGGCGAAAATGGTAAAATCCGCTGGAAACATTGTAGTGAGCATTTTCCATATAAATACTTGTTATACGAAAACAAAGTAGCACCTAACTCAGTTATGGGAGAGTATTTTAAAAATAACACAGAAAATCTATTTAAAAATGAGGAGATTTGGGCAGTTGATATTTTCAACTATGTAAAGGAAGACGATACCCATAGAAAGTTTTTTGAACATTGCATTACATTTAGAAATGAGGCTTTGAGCATTATTTGGGAAGAATAGATTCTTACTATATTCTCTTATCCCCAGTTTCCTTATCAAAAGCCACTAGATTGAACAACTCCCGCATCCGGCTACGAACACGATTTCCATAACGTTCTTCCATTTCTTCGGCATTGAGATTGGTTGTGGCGTGGGTCTTAATTTTGTGTTTGGTTTGTAAGTACAGCTCATATCGAGATAAAAGCACTTCTCCCATTACGTTTAAATCTTTGCCATAAAACCTTCCGGCAGGTTCGATACCCAAATCATCAAAGCAGAAAAATTTGGTGTTGCCATATTCTTCAATAGTCTTAAAACCAAGATGGTTAAAGCTAAAAGTAACATTCCTGCACGGAATCATCTCGTAAGGGCGTTGCAAGGGAACAATGTGACGTAGTAATTTCATCAAACTGGTCTTACCGCAACCTACGGGTCCGGATAATAAAATACCCTTATCAACATCAAGTTGGTATTTCTCGCAATTGTCTTTGTCTTTGATGAAGTAGGAACAGAGCTTCAACAAAATATCTTTGTCCTCGTCGTAAACCCTGAATTTTTCCCCAAACAAAAGTTTGCCTTTTGCATTCAGATAAATCAGGATTTTTGGGAAATCGTAGAGTACACTTTTACCGTCAAACTTTCCGAGCGCATATTCCACGCCACCTTCGGTAATTTTAGAGGGGTTGTCCATAATCTTTGTTTTTAGTGGTTCGCAAGTTGTCCTTGTTTTGGGACGGTTGTTTTTTGTTTAGTTTGTTTTCATCGTCGAATATTTCGGTTCTGTCCATCCAGTTTGTGGCTAAGGCGCGCCAATCTCGAATTTCTTTTCCATCGCTTGTTTGCCAATTACGAGTTTGGTAATGCTCAAAGAATTTTTTTCCTTCATCAGCATCAAAACCTTTTTCTTTAAAAAAAATAAAAACGGCCTGCCTGCCCTTTGGTTGTTTTATATTGTTTTCTTGTTTGGTATTGTTTATAGTAGATACCAATGCTTGTCCACTCACGGGACGGTGCGAGTCCACAACTTGTCCACCTATGGGATGGTGCTGTCCCGTTATCGGTACACTCTTGGGATGGTACTGTCCCGCAACCTGTTCTAATATGGGATTGTACCGTCCCGCAACAGGTTCATCACTTGTACCGATAATGGACATCTTGATTTTGCTGCCCTTGTATGGATTATTGGAAGGAAAATAGAAAAGGTAACCCCAGGAATCTAAGTCGGTCACGCACCTGTGGTAGGTAGATTTTGAGCCTATTTTTGAAGCAAGCATCAAATCTCTACGATTCACATAGAATTCCACCTCAAATCGGCTACTGTTCCATTCTTGGAACAGCGCCATATACAAACTGATATGCGTGGGATTCAAGCGGTCATCAAAATAGAATTTTTCAAAAGCCGCATTGAGTAGCTTTATATAGTTCATCATTTAAGAGTTTAGACCGTGCTGCACACGGTTTGCAGTCATTACGCCTTGGATTTCTTCTGCATCGTAATATATAATGCCACCAACTTTTGTGTAAGGTAATGTGCCATTGATGCGAAGGTTTTGAAGTGTTCCTGGGCTCACTTGGAGCAAATCCATAACCTCAGAAGATTTGAGGTATTTTTTGAGCTTTCCCTTGGATTGATTGGTAAGCAGTTTCTTGATGTCATCGAGTAATTCCATTTTGAAATCTCGAAGGTCGTCTGTAGTAATTATTGATGTCGGCATAATAGAACGGTTTTAAAGAAAAGGACTATCAACGTTTTTAATTTTTTAATTGATAGCCCTTAACCTGATTTGACTTTCGTTCTACAAATTTGGGTAGGTTTATTGGATTTTATTCCCCAGCACGACCGTACTACGGTCAAAATTTAACATCTTTAAATTTGATTTGTTTTGGCATGTTTTACTGATGCTTTCGCGAAAACATATCATCAAATCACATTAAATTTTATGAAAAATAGGTATGTAATTCAATTACCGTAGGCCAACCGTAGTACGGTCTTTTTTTAACATTTTGAAATGAAGATGGTGTATGAGAAATAGCTCGTTATTCCTCTCTTTTATTTATTTCTATAAGTAGAGAAGTAGAAAGGTCGTCAAGAAACAAGGTTCTACTATTTTTCCTGTATTTGATTTCCTGAAAAGTTTTATAAATATCTTTTGGCTCAATGTCAAACATCTGTTGCAGTTTCTTGGAAATTTGCATTATGCCTTGGTTATCCTGCTTTCCTAAACCTTTTGCGCAAAGTGCATAGAGCAGTTCTACGTAGTCGGTATTTGAAAATGGCCAATGTATCTTTTCAATTGGTCTACTGACTTTTATTTTGCCATTTAAACCGTTGCTAATCCTATGCTTCTTCTCATCTAAATACGCTATTAAGGAATCAAAGGCTTGGTATTTGCCAAGAAGCATATCCCTTGGTGTACAAAATTCAGGGTCTTGGAAATAAAATTTAGAAGTTGTGATGTGAAATGTTTCCAGATAATCTCTTGTGTAATATTCCTTGTCAAAGTGGGTAGCCCCAGAATTGATGTAGCGACCAAAATCCATATTATAAAGAAAGAACCGATTTACTTTATTGATTTTCTTTTTGATGGATTTTAGTTGAGAATCCTCATCGCCTTTTGGAAATTGTATTTCAAAAGAATGGATTTCTGAAAAGTAAATGAGTTTTATGAGCGGAATCTGTTTAGTCTCTTTAAAGAATTGTATTTCTTCTTTGATAGTTTTGAATTCTTTATTGAGGATTTCTTTTTTATAGGTAGTCAACAAATTACGGCACGCTTTAATGGAACGCCAAGCCCATTCTAAAATATTTTCATTTTGACTTTTTATTTCATCCAGATCCTTTAGCAGTTTTGTTGATAGTATTTGAGAATTCATAAGCAGGTACTTTTAATTTAGAAACCATAGTAATGGTGTTTAGTTGATTAGGTTGGGTTATTGTTTTCATTGTCCTGCAAAAATTATGTAATGACTACCAGAAATAATATAATTTGTGGCTCATTAGTGGATTTTATGGAACTGTATCTAAGTTATACTTACTGTAAAATATCACAAGGAAAATTACCGTATTTAATTACGGAATACACCGTATTTTTCTACGGAATTTTTAAAATATACTGTAAACACAGACCTTTTGAGATGAAATGCGAATTATTTATTTTTCTTACGAAACCGTTTTAAGAATTCACGTCTATTCTTTACACTTGTCTTTTTGAATATGTTTGAAGCGTGTTTTGATACGGTGCTTTCAGCAATGAATAAATCTTTGGCAATATTTTTATAACTTAAATTACTCAAGATTGATAAAGCGACCTCAATTTCCCTTCGTGTCAAATCCTCATAAATAATTTTACGTTCAATAGACTCATTTTTCTGTTTTTTCTTTAATGCGAACACCTCATACATTCTGTTATTGTTTTCAATAAAATACAAATACCTATCTGCCTCAATAGCTGTGATAGCGAAAAAAGCCAAGTTCATTACACTAAAGGTTATCCATTGGTAGTCTCCTATTACAGTACAAATGGGCAGCAAAGCAATACTTGCCACACTTACAATTGAAAATTTATTTCGTCTTACAATGAAGGCATTAGGATTATTTGGATTTGAGATTCGTTTGTAAAAAATAATCAAGAATACCATTGCGGCTACAGAAATGGGAATGGTAAATAGAAACCGTGCTGAATCGAGAGAACCAGTTAAAAAATACGGCATTAAGAAAAGAATTAAGTAGCTTCCTACCGTAAAAATTGTGAGATTCCTAATAGAAGAATTGAATTTCAGGACAACGATATCATATTCTTTGTATAGGTAATAGACAATATAAACACACAAAGCAATAGCTACACCGTAAGTGATGATGTATTGTAATATAATAGGTCCAGGGAAATTTTCAACAGGTAAAAAGCCACCGGTTGCATTATAGACAATAAATAGAAGACCAAGATATAAAAAACGCCTTAAGCTACTGCGAGCATTTCTTCGAGAAAAATAGATTGTAAGTAATACAATGAGCGTATCTAATAATAGATAGAAGAACGTTATCCAATGTATTGAAGTTCCAAACATTTATAATCCTACTCATTGCGCTCAAATTTTTTGGTTTCTAAATTTTTGGAAACATTGTTCCAAAGAAAAACTTGTCCGTTCATAGCAATATAAACATCGGGTTTTAGAAGCTGTAAAGAGCTAATTGCATATCCTAAATTAAATTGTGCATCTGTATCAGCAGATGAACCTAAAATGAAAGACCCAACCAAAACAATGGTTTTATTTAAGTCAAGCTTTCCTATATATCTTGCGGTATCTTCCATTGTGAAAGTACCGTGGGTTATTAAAATTTTTGTCGCATTGGATTCCTTAATCTTGCGAACTAACTGTTCTCTGTCATTATCAGTTATTGCACGACTATCTTTTTTGAATACACTTTCAATAGTATATTTAAATTCAATATTTGCGCTTTCCAGAAAGTCTGTAATAGTAACATTGGATTTTGTTATTCCTTTGTCATCTACATAGTCTAATCCTTCTATGGTGCCGCCAGTTGTTATTATATGTATCATTTGAAATCTCAAAATTTAACATATAAAGATAGTCGATATTATTTGTAATTAACTTTTAGTACTGTTGCGTTTATAATTCATAAGCATTGAATAAATTAAGATGCCTTTTGAAATTTTGAATGATTAATCTTTGCGTAAACATTTGGTTTATAGTCGATTTAATTCTGTTAGGGTATTTTGATATCCTGCATCATTCCGCTCAATTTAAAAAAGATGTGTAATCAATTTCAGTTACATTCAAGGGTGCGTTTGGTCTTTTGGTATGCTCAAAAATCAAATCTTTTAACGATTCCAGTTCCTGTTGGTTGAATACCATAGCAAGGTTCTGTTGCATTGTTTGTATGGGGATCTTACGTTCGAGCATCGCTCTTTGGCAACACGATTTCCAATATTCTACATCAATTTCTGATACAAACTGTTTAAAGGCATTCATTTCCCTTGGGGTAAACTCAAGGTAGATGTTATTGAAGTAAAGATGGTACACATTGCAGCTTTTACAATGTGCAAACTGGCCGTTCAGGTTTTTAGATAGTGTCTTTATATTATGGCACATAGGTCTTTTTTTAATAACAATCCATCTTCAATTGTCCATTATGCTGAAGCTCGTCGAAGCTAATTCCAGTATGTTCAGCGAGTAAGCTTTCCAGCACATCTAAAATGTCGTGTTGCATCGCAAGTGAACCACAAATCATAACCACACCACCTTCCTCAACCGTTTTAAGAACAATATCCCTTTGTTGGATTACCAGATTTTGGACATACTCTTTACTTTCTTCTCTTGAATGGGATTTATGGATTGTAATATTTTTATTTTTTGGAATAATCCCTTTAAAAATGTCATCATAAATAACTGAAGAAGCTACTGTCCTGCCACCCCAAAATAAGTTGATAGTTGTGTCGCAATTCTGTTCCATCATCCCCAAGAATGGGGCTAATCCAGTTCCATTTGCTATCAATACTGCGGAAGCTGATTTTTTAGAGAAGTGGAAATGAGGGTTTACGTCTATAACCGCCTGAATGGTATCGCCTTTATTCAAGTTATACAAGTAGGAAGAGCCATTACCAAACTCGTGTTTCTTTACACTTAATAGAATTTTGTTGCCCATTCTGGCAATGGAATATTGACGAGGGATATCAGTTCCCTCTGGAAAAACCGACAATAAATCCCCTGAAGTAAAACTTATTTTTTTCTTTGGTTTCAGTCTTATTAGGAACGTGTCATCTACATTTAATTCTGTGCGCTCAACTACCTTAAATGTGGTTTTTTTATAATTCCGTTTCTTGACCTTTGGTTTTTCAACGGAAAGTGAAATATGTAATAGGTTGCTCAATTGTTCGGCCCATCTTTCAAAATCGGCAAAGTCTGCATTGTTGATTTTATAAAGCGGCATCAACGGTTGAAAGTCTTGATGTATTTGCAAAAGTGAATCTACTTGTATCGCAAACTTGCAATAGTCTGGATAATCCAATGAACCGAATCCTACTACTGAATACTTGATTTTATTAGGCTGCTTGATGGTCGGGAAAATGGTTTCAAATTTTCTGGCGTTGGTAGGTGGTTCGCCTTCGCCATAAGTGGCAGTAAGGATGATGATGTGTTTCGCTTTCGCGAAAGCGGAATAATTATTCAATTCAGTCAGATAGACTTTTTTGCCAGCAGCATTCAAACTATTATAAAGTCGCCTTGCATAATCGAACGTTGTTCCCGTTTCTGAACCTACTAAAATGACGAATTCACATTCGTCTTTATCGGGCATTATGGAAATGGCTTTCACTTTTTTTCTGCGCTTCAAGGTCATCGCAAAGCCTGAATACATAAAGAATAAAATGGACGCGCTTGCGAGTAGTAAAACGATAGACCATAAAACATTTCCTTCGCCTGTATGCAACAGCCAACTCAAACGGGATGCCAATGCTACAAAGGGATAATCGGCTTCACTCACAATCTGCCCTGTTTGTTGATTGACCCTAATTTCTTTGTCCTTTAAAGCAATCTGAAAGTATTCTTCTGGGTCTTCGGAAAATGGGAATTCCACTTTTCGGATTTGGTCAAGCGTGGTTGCTTTGAAAAATGGAACATCGCTAATATGCTCAAAACGTTCTGCGGTATCTGTATCACTAATTTCTTGGTGCGTTATCGTAGCATCGGGAATCAATTTAAATTTTTCTGCGGAAAGATATACACCTGTAAAAGCAAGAATAACAATAGGAATAAAGAACCATCGGCTTAAAATAACGTGATATCGCAGTTCAAAATAATCTTTTTGAACTTTTGAAAATAGGCGTTTAAAACCTCCTTGACGTTTGGCCAGAAGTAAGAATCCAGTAATGGTAATTAGTAAAAGTAAAAACGAAATCAAGCCCACAAAAAACCGCCCGATACTTTTAAGAAAAAGAGAACGATGCAGATTAGTAGCAAAACTGTAAATAAAGGGTCGCTCTTGTACCTCGCCCAATTGCACCCCTGTTTTTGCATCGATATAGATATCGAGCGCTTCCATTTCCGTAGTAAGAACTGAAGCTTTAACAAAGTCAGAAGATTCTACTTCCAGCGAGAAAACTTCGTCATAAGTTGCGTTTAGGGCATCAATTGTCGTAGCCAATGATACTCTATCTAAATCTTGCATCGCAAAACCTTTCGCTTGATGCGAAATAGGTTCAACCGCCAAAATCACACCTGTAACCGAGGCAATGAGTAAAAACAAAGAAGAGGCAAGGGCAAGTACAAAATGACTGTATCGCCAGATAGATATGGTCATAGGCAATTTTTACTGTGGCAGCATTTTTACATAGCGAATAAATCCTTTTCCTTCTTTTTTGGATTTGAGATTTTCGGAAGTAAGCTCGAACTGAATATCTGCTGCATAATACTTTTGGTCTTCTACTGAAGTTTCAAAACGTAGGCTATATCCTTTATCAATTTTATCTTCGGGTATCTGCAAAACGGTTACGGTACGTTCGCCACCGCTTATCGTCGCACCTGAAATAGCATCGATGTTAGGGCGATATTTTCCATAGAATTTCCACCATTCAGGGATTTCACTAAACCATTCGCTGTCTTTACCTTGCACATAAAGTGTTTCCTCATATTCGCCAGATGGATTCATTAAAGAAACAATCACGTAAGCCCCTTCGCCTGTGTAATTGGTCATTTGGATAAGGCATTTTATAGCTTTATTTTCAGTAGTTGTAAATGCTGTGAGCAATAGTCCTGCGATTAGAACAGCAGGAATAACTTTAAATATTATTTTCATCAAGCTAAATTTTTAATGCCCATTATGGGCTTCATACTATTTTAAAAAATTCAATGCGGTGTTTTGTTTTTTTAGGAGTTCGTTTTCGCTTGCCAAATCGTAAACCGTTTCCTCAAAATCAGTTTTGATTTTAGTATTGGCACCTTTTGAGATTAAGTACTTCATCATCTCGTCATTTTCAGCTTTCATAGCTGCAAGGTGCAAGGCGGTTAGTCCTTCATCATTTTTAGCGTTGACATCAATATTAAACGCTGAAAGACGTTTCAACAATTCTAAATCATTGTTCTTGGCGGCAAGATGAAAAAGCGTATTTCCTTCGGCTTGTTTCGCGTTCATTTTGACACCTTTTTCTTGAAGCAGTTTTAATTTGCTGTCAAATTCATCCGGTTTACTACTATCATAAGATTCCACTAAATAATGAGCCATAGTGTTGCCTTTATTATCTTTTGCACTTCGACTATGCTCAGTATAAACTTCAACCTCACTTCCTTTATCCAATAAGAATTCAACCACTTCGGGACTGTTACGCTGAACCGCAAGCATTAAAGCGGACTGTCCGTCATTATTTGTAGTATTGAAGTCTTTTACGTTTTTGGAAAGTAGTTTTACCATTGCCAGTTCATTGCGGGAAGCTGCATTGAGAAATGGCGTGTTGCCTTCTGCATCTTTTTGGTTAACATCTGCACCGGCAATTAGGAAAAAATCAAAAATCGCTGGGTCGGTATTGCTGTAAGCCAATCGGTGTAATGGCGTGTAACCATCCTTGGTAACGATGTTGGGTTCAAGTCCGAGACTTTTCAGATATTCATAAACCGCCAATGGATTGCTATAACCACGTCCGCCTTGTGTTGCGAATAAAAAAGCATTTCCACCTTCTTGGTTTAAAGATTTGTAATCCACTTCTTTTTTGATGAGAAGTTTTAGAAAATCAATATTTCCTTTTTTAGTAGCATAATTGAAAATACCATTGCCATCGTTATCTGTACTTTCAAGTTTAAAACCTTTGGTTGTAAAAAAAGCTAACTCTTTTTCTGTAGATAATGAAGGCGCAACCAATAATAAAAGATTTGCACCATTTTCATTTTTCTCATCTGTAAGGCTCACATCGTGTTTCTCAAAAGCATTATATAAAGCTTCGTCCTTCTGACCCGCATTTGCTGCAAAAGCAAGTGGTGTATATCCGTGGCTGTCCAATTCCGTAACAGAAGAACCCTTATCGAGTAAATATTTGACCATTTCTATTTGTCCAGCATAAGCCGCCCAATGTAAATAAATGCGGCTGTCGTGGGTTTTTTTATCCACAGCGTTTCCTTCCAACGACAACAAATATTTTACAACATCATCATCTGCTTTTTCGAGTAAGGCAAAAACGACAGCATCAAAAGCATTCTCGTTTAGAACTGTTGCATCATTACCTTCAGCGATTTTTTGCTTTATGATTTGCAAGTCTGGATTGCCCTTCCAAAAGGTACGGTCAAGAAATATATTTTCTTGTTGCGCAACTGCCACTATACTCATAAAGAGCATAACGAACAGTGTTACATTTTTCAAAATTTTCATCTTGCTATTTTTTTACAAAAGATTCAATGACTTCGTCAATTTGAGCCTTTTTTTCATAGCCTTCTTCTTCAAATAAGAACTTATAAAGCGGTTTATTGTCCACTTTTTCTTCAAGAACAAGATCTTTATTGCGGCCAAAAACTTCATCCCATTTAGTACGCACCAAAGCCCATTTATTATCATTGTCTTTCCACCATTGGGCAGCAGCTGCACAGCGGCTATCATCTACTTTCACATAGGTATTGTATCCTTTTTCTTTTGCCAATAGCACGTCTTCTTTGCCATCTTCACGGATGATTTTGGTATTATCCTGGTCGTGTAACCAACCATAGTCCGTAATTTCCTGACGGTTGCCACGCATCAACAAATTATAATCGCTACGGGTAGTATATTCCCGTCTTGCTAAGGGTGCTGGTGTCTTATTTTCCCAATAGCTTTTCCCATCAACGTGCACCCAAGTGGCAGAACCTTCATATCGTGGGCTGTCATCTACTTGATATACTTTCTGCGTCCATTGTCCTTTAACTTCAGAAGCAGGTAATTTTTCAAACGTCCATTCATTGTCCGCATTGTAGGTGTATAATTCTCTGTTTTCAAACAACCAATCTTGTCGCCAATGTTTTACAACTTGTGGATCAGCTGGGTTTCCCACTTGAAGCAAGTGCTGAATAGAAATTTTATCATCTTCATCGGTTACTAATTGCGCCCATTCTAATGCTTTGTCCACTTTCGTTTTTGAGGGTCTGTAAAGGGAATCGTTGCTGTAATTAAAGGTCTCTGCAAAGTTAAAAGTGACCTCATAACAGCCACACATATTCTTGATGGATTCACGGTCTTCTTGTTTTTTTGATGTTTGAGAAATTGCACTTATTGAAAATAATAGTGCCAATAGGGTGTACAAAGGTGTTTTCATTGCTATTGATTTTTTGATTTTTAAATTCATTGCCAAAAATAGTTATTTTTATTAAATCTAAATAACAATAATTTATATATTTGCACTCTATCAAGATTGATTCTAAATAAAATGAAGTATAAATGCCTAATTATAAACACATTGACAATTTTATCCTTTTTAAATGTAGTTTCCCAAGAAGTCGTTGATAGCATCCAAGTCAATAAGTTAGAGGAAGTTATCCTTACCGCTACACGTACGGAAAGGCAACTTTCATCCTTGCCATTGCCTGTAACTTTAATCTCAAAAAAGAAAATTTTACAATCGGGCACTATTCGCTTGGACGAAATATTAAGCGAGCAAACCGGAATTATAACCATTGCCGATGAAAGTGGTTTTGAAGGCGTACAAATTCAAGGTATCGCATCAGATTATATTTTGATTCTTATTGATGGCGTTCCGCTTGTGGGCAGAAGTGCCGGAAATTTTGATTTGAGCAGGATAACCGTTGGAAATATTAAACAGATTGAGGTAGTAAAAGGCCCATCGAGCAGTCTTTATGGTTCTGAAGCTTTGGGCGGTGTCATCAATATTATTACTGAAAAACCAAAGTCTGAAGAGCTAAATGGAAACGTTTCCTATCGCATCGGCAGTTTTACGCAACAAGACATTAATCTTGATTTAAAACAACGTTATAAGAAGTTACGCTATGGTTTTTTTGCCAATCGTTTTTCCAGCGAAGGCTATGACTTAAACCCTGATGTGGAAGGGCAGACGGTAAACCCATTTGAAAATTATACACTTAATGGGCGTGTCTATTATGACTTTAATGACAAGCTATCTTTATTTACATCTACACGATTTTATGACCAAGTACAAGATGCTGGATTTACCTTCAACGATGTTCAGTTTGAAGGCGATAGTAAAGAACGGGAATGGAATGCCCACGCAAGGCTCGACCAAAAATGGAGCGAAAAATTCACTACCTCTTACGAATTTTATTATACAAATTACACAGCCAATGAGCGACTTGCCGACCCAATTTCAGATGATGTGTTGAGCGATAGTGATTTTGACCAAAAATTATTGCGCCCTGAAATCCGTGGAAGTTACGCTTTCGCGAAAGCGGGAACATTAACAGCAGGATTGGGTTTTCAGTATGATGAGTTGGACAGAACTTTTTTTGATGAATCTGTAAGTTTCAATTCGCAATATGTCTATGCGCAATATGACATCAATCCTATAGAACGACTTAATGTTATTGCTGGAGCTCGATTTGACAATCATTCAGAATATAGTAATCAATTTAGTCCCAAACTGGCGATGCGTTATAAGTTGACCGATGCATTCGCAGTAAAAGGTTCGATAGGCTATGGTTTTAAAGCACCAGATTTTAGACAGTTATATTTTGACTTTACAAATTCGGCAGTTGGTTATACGGTTCTGGGATATAATGTGGCTTTGGAAAAATTACAAGAGCTTCAGGAACAAGGACAAATTCTTGATGTGGTGGTTTCGGAAGATGACTTAAATAATCCATTGGAAGCTGAAAGTTCGGTAGGTTATAATTTAGGATTGACCTTTAAAGAAGGCAAATGGAACAGCGAGCTTAATTTCTTTAGAAATGACATAAATAACCTTATAGATACACGCATCATTGCCCGTAAAACCAACGGTCAGAATGTTTTTAGCTATGTCAATTTTGATGAAATCTATACTACAGGATTTGAAATCAACACAGGCTATAAAATTAATGATGCCATAAATGTAAGCGCAGGTTATCAGCTATTGTATGCCTATGATAAACGGAAACAACAAGATGTAGAAGATGGTCAAGTATTTGCCCGTGACCCAGCGACAAATCAGACCGTGGCGGTCACGCAGTCCGATTATTTTGGGCTCGTGAACCGCTCACGGCACAATGCCAACTTCAAGGTGTTTTATGATATCGCTTCCGCGAAAACGAACATCAATCTGCGACTTCTATATCGAAGCAAATATGCTCAATTCGACACTAATGGAAATGGTCTTATCGATTCTTATGATACCAGTTTCATCGATGGTTTTGTAACGGCAAATGTAGCGGCCAGCAAAACCTTTTATGAAGATTTCACATTACAGGTTGGTGCAAATAACTTTTTGGACTATACCGATAGCAATATCCCGACGTTGCCGGGAATTCAAGGATACATTAAACTCAATTATCAATTTTAATTTTTAAATACAAATCAAATGACAACAATGAAAACATTACAATCACTAACATTAGCAGTATTATTTATGGCATTTACATCTTGCAGCAGCGACGATGATAATACGCCAACACCAGACCCAGTTCAATCAGAACAGGTCAGCAATCTCTTTGCACCTCAAACCGGTGGTCAAGGACAACCAGTAGGTGGGGAATTCACAAAATTTGATTTTGAAACTGGAATGCAAACCACCAGCGATACCGATTGGGACATCGCTTTTAGAGGAACAACCATTGCCGTAAATGGTGGTTTTGTTACTGGCACCGATGACGAGCCTGCAAGAACTGGCAATGCTGGTGCAACCATAGTTACGGGAACTTTTGGAAGTGTAACAACTGCGGAAGGTCTAACGTTTGCACAAGATGCAAATAGTGCTTTTGCAATTTCCACAGGAAGTGATAACGGTTGGTATAACTATAATCCGCAGGTAAATTTGATTACCCCTATTCCCGGAAAAATTTTGGTCTTTAGAACCACGGAAGGCAACTATGCAAAAGTTGAGATTCTAAGTTATTACAAAGACAACCCAGCACAGCCAGACCAAACGAGTGAATCCCGATACTTTACCTTTAATTACGTGTACAATCCAAATGCGGGCGAGACCTCTTTTGAATAGAACAATTTTAAGTTTGAGTTAGTTTGCCAATGAAGCTCATCTGTAATGGATGGGCTTTATTATTTTTGTAGAAATGAATGTAAACTAATTATGCCAGAGAAAAAGAAGCAACATTATGTTCCTAAATTTTATCTGAGGTTCTTTAGCCTTGAGAATAGTTCTAAGCATATTAAGCTATGCTTAAAGAAAAATGGAGAAATAATAGATAAGGCTGATTTAGAAGGCCAAGCTCAAGAAACTTATTTTTATGGTAAGGATTTAGAAAGGGAAAAATGGTTTGAAAACATTGAGGACAAAGTTTCTGTAGTTTTGCGGGAAGTAGTTGAAACGAAGAATTTGCCTAAAAACAAATCTGATAATTACTATTGGATTTGGCTTTTTATGTTATTGCAGTCATACCGTACTCGGTCAAACTCTAATGATTTTAATAAGGTTGTAGATACAACTTTAAAAACGGCTATGCGATTAGAGCCAAAATTTAAAGACTTTGATTTTGAAACTCACTTTTTTGCCTATGATGATGCAATTGAGAAAAGCCTTGACTTGCTTTTGAGAAGCCTTCCTATGTTGATGGATATGCAAATCAAACTTCTATTTAATAAGACTTCAAAAGAACTGATTACAAGTGATAATCCTATTTCAAAATATAACCAATTTTTAGAATCTCGAAAATTTCCAAATGGTCATACTGGAATGGCCAGTAAAGGGTTGCAGATATTTTATCCATTAGCACCAGATTTGGCTTTAATAATGTACGACCCCAAAGTCTATAAAGTCGGAAACAAAAAGCAGTTTGACAGAATAAAGATAAGTATTGAAGATGTGCTAGCTCTCAATATGCTTACTTGTCTGCACGCCAATAAATCTTTATATGGTACAGATAAAATCACAAATTATGATTTTGAAAAAATTCTTGAAAACGCTATCAAATTTGAAAACCAAAAAAAAATAGATGTGCATCATTTTGACCCAGTTCCTGAAGATGATGACACAGAATCTGTTATTGTTCAGCATCATCGAACACCATATATGGTTAACCTACAGTTAACCTTCACAAAACAAACACAGCACGCTAAGTATTATAAAATGTCAGGATATTATGCTGAGCTAAGAAATGAAGGTTACCGTGAAGCGAAAAATCGACCAAATAGTTGAATAGTTTAAAAAGAGAGCAATAACTATTCTAAAAGTTTATAACACTATCCAACGCATCATCAGTATCTTTGTGGATGAAGTTAGCCTGGTAGCGTATAGTAGTTGTTACTGAAGAATGGCGATATAATTTTTGCAACATCTGAATCGGGATTTTATCGCCAGAAATATTTCCAAAACTATGTCGAGCAATATGCATACTTATATTTTTAGTTATACCTAGCTGCTTGGCGGCTATCTTTAACCTTCTATTTAAATTTCGGGTAATGGATTGTGTTCTTTTTGAAACTTCTTGTGTATCATTAAGGTCTATATGTTTTAATTGAGGAAACACCAGTCCATTGCTTTCTGATTCATCCTTATAGTTATTGAATATTTCAGTTGCTTTCTCAGGAACTTTAAGTGAAACCAGTTTACTATTTTTATTCATTCGATAAAGCAGTCTGCCATCGTTAAAATCCGCCCACTTTAGTTGAAGAACATCACCAACTCGAATACCAGCAAAATAAAAACTGATAAGCCAAATATGGATTGCCTTTTGCTGAGCCTCTGTTATATCCTGAGCATTTTCTAGCTTTTGTATTTCATCAGCAGTAAAGCCTATTTTTTGAGATTCAGGAATCCTAATTGTCATTTTACCTTTGCCGAAAGGGTATAGTCCTCTGTCCGTAATTGATTCTGCAATAGCGAGATTATAAATGGTCCTGATTAAAATAAGGTAGTTTACAACCGTTCTTGGGGATAGTTTTTTGCTGTGCAATAAATAGGTTTCAAATTTCTTTAGTAAGGCAACATTTAATCTGTTGAAAGGAAGCACATCCTTAGCTAAAAATTCCTTGAACTTTTTTAAACGTCCAAACTCGGTATCATATTGATGATGTTTATTTCTATTTTTAAGATTTTGAAGGTGCATATTGGCAACAACAAAGAAATCAAACCCCTTTTTTTCTACAATTTTATTTCTAATTTCTGCTACTGATTCATACTCTGGTTTCATTTCAGATTTTAAAACCTTATCATTAGCTTCTGCAACTTTGCTAACAATAAAATTATTGAGCACCTTTGAGTTTGGATGCGACTTCCGAACGTTACGATTTTTTTCGTCCCAGAATTTTTCATCTATATATTGTCCCGTATTTAGGAAAGAACTTTTGCGGTCCTTAGTTATCCGTATGGCAATAGGGAATTGCCCAACTTTATTCTTCTTTTTTCTCAAAACTACTCTTACCGTTGCCATATTAAAACTATTAGATTATAAAGATAATCATATTAGGTACAACATAGGTACAACATTTGTTAGTTTTGTTTGTTGTTAATTGATATCAAAGAATATTATACGTTACTTAATACATTGTGTATCAGTATATTTGTATTAATTTAGACTATGCGTATCAAAAACTCATAACCCGAAGGTCACTGGTTCGAGTCCAGTTCCCGCTACTAGATAAGCCTTTCAGAAATGAAAGGCTTTTTTTATGGAAGATGCTGAGCAAGTTTACTTGCGCAAGCGGACGACATAATAAAAGCCAACGCATTAGCGTTGGAAGCTTTTCTAGTAAAGCCTCCCCCAAGGCCCTTTCCGTAGCAGAGCGAAGGAAAGAATCCAGTTCCCGCTACTAAGAAAAAGGTAGTTACATCAAAAGTAGCTGCCTTTTTCATTTTACATAAAACAATTTACCAGATTTCTTGATGGTTTTGGTTCGCTGTATTGATCTAAAGTTTATAGAGAATTTTAGGATCAAGATCGATTGTCCTTAATCCCTAGCTTACCCGTTCCATGGCAATAGCTGCAATTAGAAATATAAACGGGCAACCACACGCGACCGCGGATATCTATACACCATCATTAAATTTGTTGAAGAAGAAAGCCTATGAAAATAGTCATTTTGGGGATTCTAGGATGTTGAGGCACAACCTTTACTTAGCCCACCAAAGATTATCTCAATTGGATTCCGCGCGGTACTATGCAGATACAGGATTCGTAAGCCAGTATCTTTAAAAGATGCCTTGGAATATTGTGATTTAGTTTAGTGGGTGCTCAGGTGGATTATTATGAAGGGAATTATCAGAATACAAAAGATGCCCTAATAAAGTAAAACTAAGCCATGGTAAATCCATAAATATCTTGTCATGCTTTTAATAAATTAAAAATACTATTTATAACATATTAAACGAGTATAATGTTCCATCCTTAAGTTGAAATCTCAATCACACCATTTTTCCTTTTAAATCACTCAATTTTTTATCGCCCCAATTCATTGATGCATTAATTTCTGATCCTGTAAACGGGGTACAATCATCAAAACTCCAGCCTTCAAGCGGTTCATCTCGAATCGCAGAGCGTACTTCTACAAGGATTTCTCCTTCAGCGTCAGCATTGATAAACAGATCTCCTTTAACCTCAAACGGACGAGTAAGAATTCTACCAAGCGTATCAGGTAGTGAACGAGCACCGAATAACCTGTCCAATTTCGTTTTGGCTAAACCAATAGCAGGATTACCTGGCTCATTATGTGATGTATTATTACCTCCATAATAAAACAACATCTCATCGTCTTTTATTACTGGTTTATCTGTCATGTATACTTGCCCGGAGTCCCAGTCATCTTTCTCTCCCAAATTTAACGGATTCTTCTCAGCGCCCATTGGTAAACGAAACCACTGGTATGCATTATTACTCCACACCAGTTCAACAGAAACTTTATCGGTTTTTCCAGCATCATACTTCCTGAGAAGGCCAAAAAACAAGTCCCCTCTCCGAAAAACGGTCATTCCATAAAAATCAGTTACATCTCCCTCTTCAGGAACCATCACCGTGCGTTCATGAGTCCAGTTCACTAGGTTATCACTTTCCTTAACGGCACTACGTCGTCGGTTTACATCCTTTAACCCTTCACCTGCATAGGCTCTTGGACGTACGAACATAAACCATCGATTACGAACTTCATCAAATACAAAATTATTTTGCGTATCACTATGGTACCATACCGCAGGGCTTTCAAAAGAGCAATTAAAATCTTTTCCATCCGCAGAATAAGAGACAAAAACACCGCCATTATCATTATGAATAGCAACAAATTTTTCTGCCGATGATTGCGGTGCTGGGTTTAACTCTACATCTATATTCTGAGTTTTATACCAACCTAATTTGATAATATTATTTTTTTTGCCAATTGTTCCTTCCAAGTCAAATAAATCGAGTATTGGCTTTTTCCACATAACTCCATCTTCTGATTCTGCATAAAGGATATTGTATGAAAAAGGGAGTTTGTTATAATAGGCATGAGAATTCCATATCGTATACCATATTTTAAATAAACTATCCTGTGTATCAAATAGTACTGTTCCACCCAATAGTGGTCCTGTACCTTCCCATGGCAAATCTTTCTCAATAACAGGATTATCCAAATACTTTTCAAATGGAACAACAAAGCGTTCAATCATCCAACGGTCTTCGATTATACGATCATCTATAACAAAGTACGGACCTTTTGCAGGAAGCATGCTAAGTTGCTTTTCTGAAATTGGCACTTCCCAAAGTTTCAAATGCTTCCAAGATTCTAATTTTTGTTCTTGACTATAGTTCTGACTAGGTATCAATAAAGAAAAAAATAATACTAGAACAGTTAATTTAGATACCTGAATAT
Source organism: Arenibacter catalasegens (assembly GCF_002909235.1). Taxonomy (GTDB): domain Bacteria; phylum Bacteroidota; class Bacteroidia; order Flavobacteriales; family Flavobacteriaceae; genus Arenibacter; species Arenibacter catalasegens. The sequence continues at coordinate 114,242 of NZ_PHQQ01000014.1, read as the reverse complement.
GAGGTGCTACGCCATCCTTTTTCATTTTAAACATACTTATTGTTTTTTTTTATAAATGATTCGACAAAACTCCTATAAGGATATCACTAAGGTTTTCAGAATTGAATTTTTAATGCCAAGATAAAGCCATCCCTTAATTCAAAATAACGGAATAAAATTTTAAACACCTTTTTATTCAATACTTTTTTCCTTCCAAAACTGCTCGATTTCCTCCAGACTTTTTCCTTTGGTCTCGGGTACATATCTGTAGAAGAAAATGGTCGCTATCAGACACATGAAGGCGAAGGTAAAAAAGCCGGCTCCCACACCTATCTTGTCAACATACCATGGAAACAGGAAGGCCGTCAGGAAATTGATGCCCCAGTTGGCGAAGGTGGCTATTGACATGGCACGCCCCCGGATACGGGTGGGAAATATCTCCCCTATCAGCACCCAGATTACCGCATTGATGGAAATGGCCAGGGAGGCCATATATACGCATAACATAATAACGATCCAAATGCCCGAGGTCTGTCCTGTAGAGAATAGGGCTGCTATAATTATTAAGGAAATGAAGACTGCAGACATGCCCCAAATCAATAATGGACGTCGTCCCCAGCTATCTATTTTCCATAAAGCGATGATGGTAAATATCAGGTTAATGATACCAATGGCTACTTGGAACTGTAATGCACTATCCAATTGGAACCCTGCATCTTCAAGGATGGTGGGCCCGTAATACACGATAATATTAACTCCGGTGAATTGCCCGAAGACCGAAAGCCCGACCCCTACGATCAAGGCCAATCGTAATCCCGGCTTTAGAAGTTCACTGATCTTTCCTTTTATATGCGTTACCGTCTTTGTTATTTCAGCCAATTCGTTCTTGGCCACAGTTGCACCACTAATCTTGGACAAGATGATATATCCTTTATCCGATTGTCCGTTTCTTATCAACCAACGGGGGCTTTCAGGGATAAAGAACAATAATAACAGAAACAATCCCGAGGGGATCATCTCGGAACCGAACATACCCCGCCACACCTCGGATACCATGGTCTTATGAAAAATTCCCGTTCCACCGTAGGCCTCGATATTTCCTTGTGAAAAGCCCAACAGGGACCAATTGGAAAAATAGGCCAGCAATATGCCAATGACAATAGAGAGTTGGTATAGGGCCACTAGCCTGCCCCTAATTTTGGGTGGGGCAACTTCGGAGATGTACAGCGGTGCCAGTACGGATGCCATACCGACCCCGACCCCCCCAATAAGCCTTGCTATAATCAAAAAAATAAAGTTCGGTGGTACCATTGACCCCAATGCCGAGACAAAGAACAACAATGAAGCCGCCATGAGGACCGGTTTTCTGCCATATTTATCACTTAAGACCCCAGAAATGGCGGCACCCCCTATGGCCCCAACCAATGCGGAACTGGCGAACCAGCCCACTTCCAATTTATCCAGGTTAAAAAATGTTTCCACAAATCCGAAGGTTCCTGAAATGACCGCCGTATCGAACCCGAAGAGAACACCCCCCAATGAGGCCACGAAACAGATCAACGCCAGATATCTTTTATTTCCCTTATTTATATTCAGTACCGTTGTATCCATAATTTTCTATCCGTTTTCCTTTTTTATTTCTTCCAATGTATTCCATCCAATGGATAAATTAAGAGGACCAAATAGATTAAAAATCTTAAAGACTGCTGAACTAGAAACATTTTCTATTTAACAGATTATTAAAATACTTTAAAAATATCGATTTTAACAAACCAAAATAAACTAGTTTCAATAATTAGGGCTGTGTCAACTTGGGAGATAACTTTTTTTGAGGCAATATCCCGCCCTCCTTCCATAATGAAGACCCCAATGTTTCGGTATTCAATTAGCAGGCCGGCTACCCTGTCTTGATTATATACACAGCCGCAGTGCCAAGCGCCTGGCCCGTTATGTTCGCCCTAGGCTGAATCCTAATTGACCCATGAACCCTGACATCGGATGAGTTACATCTTCCTGCCACCTATAGTTTGGACCATTTCCTAGGGACTAAAATCGATGATGGCCCTTTAAATTCCCAAAGGCTTGGGACATCCTTGTTAGGATACTTTTTCAGTATTAATCTTCATATTTTTTTAAAAGTGAAATAATCCTAGGATCTTTTACATTCTCATTTTTCAAAAAACGCGCTGTATTATTAGAAATGTAGTTGTTCTGCGACCCAAGCAATTGAGCAATTTTAATATACATTTCAACACTTAGTTGTTGTTTTGCCAATACCTCCAATGCTCTTTTAAAAACCTGACCATTAAAGACAGCTAAATTTTCCACCAATTCCATTGTAATAGCTTCCTTTAAAAGATTACAATCTTCAATTTTGTCAATGACAAGAATCTGTACATTATAATTTTCCTTTGTTAGGGCTTTCAGCAGTAACTGCTGAATTCGGTTGGAATCAAGCTGGCTTTTGTTTATGGCCTTTAGAGCTATCTCCGTAACTATATAATCATCTCCATTTATCAGTGCAAACAATTGATCGATCAGATCGGGAGTAAGTACAACATATCCGTCTATGTGTTCCAATGCCCATATTTTATCTACTTGATTGGGACTTTCCAATATTTTTATGATTAACTCGGTGGAGATTTCCTCAATAGTAAAATTTTGAACTTCCTTTTTTGTGGCACCGTGTATTATATGCCATAGACTATAGGTGGTATAAGCAGCTCCCTGAATTACGTATGGCGCCAAATTTTGTGGCGTTGCGGAAGAAATTGCGTCTATATCTCCTAGACCATGACTATTGGGTTCTATGGTTAATTGGTTATAATCCATATCGGCTAAAGGAGTACTTTCATTCGCCAATATTTGATTTAATTTTTCATACTCTTGAACTGTAAAAGGTTCGTGGTCCGTTTTACTTAAAAACTCCCCATCCAGAAGCTCGAAACCAAGATAGCGACCAGTTATATTCCAATATAGATTAATCTTTAATGGCCGACATTTATTATCAAAGCAAACGGATGAAAATATTTCTCTATAATATAAGATTGGGAAATCCTCTATTGATGTAACCTTATACAAAGAATTATTTTCGGGAATCGAATCGTTCAAATCCGCTTGAAATACACTTGTACTATGCGGTTTCAACGAAATAGTCTGTTGCTGAAAATACCTTATTCTCTCGCTATTTACTATTGTAAGCCCCAAAAATATAATAGCAATCTTTACCTTGTAGGGATTATGTGCAACCCTATTAAATAAGAATAAAACCATTCTTCTAATCTGATCGAACATATTTTTTAAGTCCTTAATGGTATAATTCCACCATGATTGCCAAGTAATTTCTTTAACTCCGCAATGGGTACGTCCTGAGGTGAAACCTTGAGGTTGTTTGCCAAAACAGCAGCAGCAGCAGCGGCCTGCCCCATACCCATAGATGAAGCTTGCACCCTAAGTGCGGAATTGGCCATCCTGTCACTGCTTACACAGCGACCTGCTACAAGAAAGTTCTTACTATTTTTAGGTATAAGTGCCCTTAACGGAATACTTGCAACGACATCTGGCTTTAAAAATTCTTGATAGATCGTTTTTCCATCTCTATGAAGATCAATAGGATAAAATGAATTCGAAATAGAGTCTTCAAAAACTTTTCCCTCTAGATAATCGTCTTTGGTAATTTTATATAGACCGTCAATCCTGTAAGTTTCCCGTATTGCTGTTTCCGTTTTTAAATCAAGGAGCCTAAGATCTTCACACCCTGGAAAAGTCCTTAATGTTCGTATTAATTTTAGTAATGTTGACCTACCTGTATTATTGGCCAAAGAATGAGATTCCGAAGTGGTAGAATCCGCCCCCTGAACATAGACATAACCATAGGGAACAAATGTATTCTCCGCACTAGTTGCTTTCTTACTAAACATCATGTTATTCCGAAGCACTCGATGGTATTGTTTTGGGATTTTCGTAAGGTCCAATGAATCGTAATCATAGCCTCCAATTTGAAAGATCAACGATCCCGGCTGAGTTTCTGTTTCCCTAAGCACATTAAAACCTGCCATAGAGGCAATTAACGCATTACCGGTACAATCAATAATCTGATTGCAGATTATTTGTGTAGAACTCCCTTTGCCAATAGTTCGCACAATCCATTGGTCATTTTTAAATTCTACACTGGTTGGGGTTTCATAATAGCGAATACCAACACCAGCATCAATACATTTTTCTTCGGCCAATAACGTATATAAAAACCCATTTACCGAAACCTGATGTTTCCAGTGGCTGCTGGGAGGAATTGAAAAATCTGGCAACTTATCGCCGTTAAGTTTTACACAGTCCGTGACAATTTCCCAGCCTATTCCTCCTACAATCTGTTTTCCCCATGCATGGAAAATACCTGGAAAGCTTACTCCACCAGTAGTGGTTGTTCCTCCAAGTTGGCTCCCGCTTTCTATTAATATTGTTTGTGCACCTGCTCTTCCGGCCTGAATTGCGGCAACGGTTCCGGCCGTACCTCCGCCAATTACTAGTATATCCGTTTTTATAGACTTCTCAGTGACCTTATAGGGTTCCTTTAGCGTTTCGGCTTTTAACATTGCAGGTGTCATGGCTCCAACCGAGGCAAGACCTAATGCTTTGAGAACTGATCTTCTTTCAACTTTTTCCATATTTTTAAATAAAAATAATTAATAATAGACTCCTCCTAATACATTCTTTTTTCGTTCAACTTGGAATGTTACTACTTCAATTCACAATTTTTAAAGGAGTCTAATAAGTCGAAATGAAATATAATTTGGCCTGTAATCTACGGAAATCTAGCCTAGTTTTAGTTCAATTTCAATAGAACGCTATGCAATTTATTAATATTCTGTTCATTCTGCCCCCATTTTTGATCAGGAAAACCAGTATATAAAAGTCCTCCATTTACTTCATACAATAGAATACCCCCTATTCTTTTGTCTTTCTCTATTTCATTAAAAAAATCGTAATTAACCCCATCCCCTTGGGTAAAATAATTATGGACCCACACACGCTTGTCCTGATCATTGGCGTACTTTTTAATACTATCTCCCATCAAAGGTCGGTAATCGCCATGATAATAATGTTTAAGGGTTACCTCATCAGCCAAATCAATTACTTTCTTCCAATCGAGCAATATCTTTGGCATAGCCCAGAACCCTAATTCATTAAAATCATCAGACAATACAGGTGCCTCATGGGCATGACGCAAATGAACCTGCATTTTTTTACCAGATGAGTGTACTACATCTGCTGCCTTTTCAAGAAACGACAAGAAATATTCCCCCCTTATTTCCATAATTTTCAATGGTTCCGCTTCTGCCTTTAGAATATCAACTCCATATTTTTCCTTGTAACGGTTTATAATCGGTTCATTGTATCCATAGTTTACGTAATCGGTTACCATTCCAGAATGATTTTGAAGTCGAAAATCAATTCCGTCAAACCCCATTTTTACAACACGTTGGACTTGATCTAACCAGTACTCCTGTACTTCAGGATAAGCTTCACATGGGGTTCCTCCCATATATTTTCGTTTTCCTTTTGCTATGCCATAAACCGGATTACTGACCCAACCGTCTCCCCAATGACCTGTTCCTTGAAATTCAAATTCAAAACCCCAATCCATGAACGACCTGGCCGCCTCTACACCTTTAACAGTGTGATTTTCCAATCCCCATTCTCTTTCTTTTAGAGATTTCCTTCCTTCCTCTTTACTTAATGGACTTCTCACATGTTGGCCTGTAGTAAGTGGTATCTCTCCGGAAGGAGTAAAAGCTCTTATCATTGAATAAGGTATAGTATATAAATCCTTATGCTGATCAAGGGTTATTGCCAAATATGGATGGTTTTCAGGTAAACTAAAATTTTTGATCGTTAATACCAGAAAACGCTTTGACGTATCTGCCAATAAAAATCCATTCGCATCTTTTACCTGACGATATTCAAATTTTGACTCTACTTCAATATTGCCTTCATATTTGTTATACTTACCATTATCCTGACTATACCAAAGCGTAATTTCAGGAATTTGAATTTCCGAATCTTTCAACCCCTTAAATTCAAAATATTTATCAGAAGAAGCCTTTTGTCTGAAAGAATCCATGCTAAAAGCAACTTCCAAAGTTTTTATAGGTTCGTTTAACCTTTTTAGTATAGCATCTTGTTCAGGCTTTCTTTTAACCCTTAATTCAGGATTGCTGGATATTAAATTATCAAAATTGATGTGTTGTCCTCCGATAGTCTCTATTTGTTTGCTGAGCGCAGCATTGGCGCCATGAGGAATTGTAAATCCTGTTCCTGACTCATATGGCTTTATAATTGCCCAGGCTTCCATACCTAACCTTTGGGCTTCATATAAATATACATAATTCGGATCTCCAAGTGCTAATATGGATTCCAAGGTATGATTTCCCGTGCCCTTACCAGGTGACATAACCGAGATAGTTGGGTCGGAGAAGGCAGAATAACCGGGTTGACACAAAATAAAGTAAACCCTTTTAAAGCCTAACTTTTTTAAAAAGACCATTTCTTCCCTAACCTCTTTGTAACCGTGAAAACCTCTTAGGTGCGGCATTATATCAACAACAGTCGCCATCATTTTACCGCCTTTTGTTGGCATTGATAGTTCCTTAATTGATGGTAGGGTGCCACTCTTGTCTATTGGGTCGTCGACTGTTTGAGCCATAACCGAACCGGTTACAATTAACAATAAGATTGTTAACGCTTTAGATATGTTCATAATCACTAAATATATTTAAAATGAAAGTAATATACTAGGACACAACTGCTCAAAGGCCATAATCAGTTTGCTACATTCTTTAATCTGATCAATAATAAGGTACTTATAAAATTGCCTTAAGCTAATGGAGAATGTTGAATAAATTTTCTTTGCCTAATAGTTTCCGGTCATTTGTAAAACTTGATATTAATATCAAAAATAAAATATCCACTCTGAAAATTTCAGAAAGCCTGAATTTAAAGAGCAGATATTTTAACTAAAAATATTTCAGATTACCTGTTCCAACCAGGATTCTGTTCCAATTTTACATCCTTATTTCTATCGATTGTACTTTGGGGTATTGGCCACAAATTGTAATCGAAAGTAAGTGTCAAAGCTACATGTGGATGCAATGCATATTCTTTGATACGATCGGTAGCAACTGTCCCACCCATTCTTAAAAGGGTATTCCATCTACTTTCCTCAACAAATAATTCTCTTGCTCTTTCATCCAAGATATAGTCGATATCAATATCGCCTGCAGTAGCCAGTACATCGCACTGGGCACGGGACCTGATAAGGTTAATGTCGTCCGCTGCATTTTGGTTTTCTCCTTTTCTATGATAAGCTTCAGCTCTAAGAAGAATAGTTTCCGGCAAACGAATTGCGTATTCATCCCGGAAAATATTGCTCCTATTTTCTCCCTGGTCCAAACCATCGTATTTATCGGTATTCAATTTATAGAAAATCGGAAAAATCCATCCACGACCTTCATTTGTAGCATCTATTACATCCTGTGGAACCTGGGTTCCAAAAAGAGGATCTGCAGGTTGGTTATAAAATATTTTACGACTAATGTTATGTTCTGCATTACGTTGGTCGCCTGCCGATATACTTTCGTCCCAGATTGCAAACTCTGTTAAAGGTGTTGGCGCATAAAACGCTACGCCCCTCCCACCTGCATCTTCTCCAACACCACCTCCTGGGTCTCCTTCACCACCAAATCCTTCAATGGCTCTGTATACCGGGGCAAAATATCTTGGATAATTTAAAACAGATTGACCATCTTCTTGAAGGAAAGCATCAAAATCTACCTGAAAAGTCCAGATGCTTTCCCTATTTCCATCGGAATAATTTATATTTCCCTTTCTAAACAAATCCCACCATACGTCGGCGCCACCAGTGACAGTGTTTTCTTCATCTATCCTCGAACCAAAACGTTCTGTCATCAATTCAAAAGTGCCTCCGTCAATTACATCAGAGGCATATTTAATGGCCTGATCATATGCCGTTGCATTCGATGACTCAATCCCTAAAGCGAGATAAAATTCAGATAAGTAATGTTGGGCAGCACCTCTGACCAGTCTACCGCCTTGTTCCGTTATTTCGGGTAGTTCATTTACAATGGCCTCCAATTCATCAATAGCGAACTGATACGTTTCTTCACGGGAACTCCTAGCATAATCAAAACGTGGTTCCTTCGCCACCTCAGTTACAATTGGCACGCCGCCAAAAAGCTCCGCCAACATTCCATGTGCGTAAGCCCGAAAAAACCGAGCTTGAGCGATTATGTACTCTTTTTTGGCCTCCGATTCAAAAGTAATATCCTCCTCATCTACTGCAAAGAGCGCTGTATTGGCGGTTGCAATTAAGTTGTAATAGAAATTATAAACATTTCTAAAATTTGAACTTTCCGCATTGATCCTACTGTAGTCACTAAAAGAATTTGAAACTCTAAACTCAGGTGCATCTAAAACATCTGTACCAATACCATGCATTTGATCATTGGTAAGTTTGAAATTTCGTAACCTGGAGTACATGGTCAAGATAACTTGGTCTAGCTGAGTCTCAGACGAAAAAATGTTATCTGTCGTATAAAACGTTTTAGGCTCTTCAGTTAAGAATTCTTCATCACTGCACCCTACAGAAGTTAATAACAACATCAATAGAGTGAAAAGTTGTATTTTTATGTTATTGATTTTCATTTGATCTATTTTTTATGTTTTAGAAACTTAGTTTTAATCCCATCGTGTAAGTTGTTGGAACAGGCGGTGTATTATCATCCGGCCTAATTCCCGCCTCGGGATCACCTCCTCCAAACCAATTGGTAAATGTAAATTGGTTATTTATACTAGTATAGAGTTCCAATGAATTTAATCCAATACTGCCTAATACCTCTCTCGGCAGTTTATAAGATAAGTTAATGTCCTGTATCTTTATAAAACCGCGAGACTGCAATCCTAAATAGCGGTTGCTATATGCATCTGCCCGTAAGTATTTCTCGCTTTTATTTTCGGGCGTCCACCAGTCATGGTCTATTTCATTGGTGGCATATCTATCCTTGAACGAATTAGACAATTCATTCTCTCTAAGATAAAAATTGTCTTTACCTCCACCAAATATTCCCGAAATCATAACATACAGGCTAAAATTTTTATACTCGAAGGTATTTGAAAGACCAAGTCTGAAATTCTCCTTCCGGTTACCTAATATTTCTCGGTCATAGTCAGCTGAGATGATACCATCGGGTACACCGTCTGGTCCACTAATATCCCTAAACATTGCGTCTCCAGGTTCAGCCCCTACATTCTCAATATATTCCGTGTCATCCTCCTGTACAACCCCTATATAATCGTAGCCGTAAATAGACTGTAGGGATTCTCCAATAAACAGGCTGTTGGCAATATCGTCATCTTCCTTTCCGTCACCATCAACATCATCACCATAGAGGCTAACAATTTTATTTCGGTTTTTCCAGTAAGTAAGGCCAGATGACCATTTAAAGTTTTCGCTTGATACATTGACGGTATTTAAGCTTATTTCGATACCCTTATTATCCACTTGTCCCAAACTTGACAAAATTGAACTAAATCCTGTCATGATCGGTATTTGACGCGAAAATATCTGATCGGATGTTTCTGAGAAATAAAAATCCAGATCAAAGAATACCCTATTATTAAACCATATGGACTGAAAACCTCCATTAAAGGCAGTGGTTGTTTCCCAACCAAGACTCGGACTTCCTAAATTGGTCTGATCAACACCATACAATATGGTTGATGGTGCATCACCAAATTCATAGCGAATGCCACCATCATTACCACTGGCCACTCGCGCCAGAGTTTGATATGGGTCGAGTCCTTGGTTACCATTTTTACCATAGGAAGCTTTAATCTTCAGGTAGTTCAATTTTTCCGATCCGCTAATAAAATCCTCTTCGGAAGCAGTCCAAGCAACCCCTAACGATTGAAAGTCGCCCCATTTTTGATCTTCTCCAAATACAGAAGCACCGTCTCTACGCATGGTCGCGGTTAAATGATATTTGTCTTTATAAGCATAACCCAGACGACCCACATAACCAACATTGGCTCTCTCCTCCACATCTAAATTTGATTTTTGAACAGCTGCTTTATGAATTCCGTCAATACCAAGTAAGGTATTCCCGTTTGAGGAATAGTCACTGCCATCTATACTTACCAGCTTGCTATATGAATAGTCCCGGGTCGCCACCAATGTTGCATCTAAATAGTGGTCTCCCAACACTTTCTTATAGTTCAAAATATGATCCATTACATAGGTATAACTGTTAGTTCGGTTGTTATACCCATTTGCCTGGGATAATCTTTTTGCCAATTCTCCCGGGGAATACCGGTCTAAATAGGGTGAAGATGTTGCTTCGCCTACATAATAATCCTCATAAACAAATCTATCTCTTATATTATTATTTGAATTAATTGAAAAATTAAACCGGTAGGTCAAACCATCAATCTGTGGAACCTTGATCAAGGCATAAGTACTTAATCTATAGAAGTTTCTATCGTCAACATCTTTTATTGACCCATCCGTTCCCCATAATGGATTTGGAATAGATTGTCCGGTAGGATATCTTTCCAATAATGTTCCGGTATTGGCTCCTGGATTAACTGGCATACCTTCATAACGGTACGGATATGCCCAGGGTTGCTGCTGATACACATTATTACCAAGTGTCGCCCTAACCCCCGAATAGTCGTTATTATTGTAAGTTCCGTCAATTCCAACTTTTAACCAATCGGTAACGTCGGCATCCAACTTTGTCCTTATGGAGACACGTTGGTAATCGTCACCGACAATGGCACCTTCATTATTGGTGTATCCACCGGAAAAATAATAGTTTATACGATTTGATTGACCAGAAACGGCAATTTGGTGATTTTGATTAAAACCATTGCGCGAAATAAGATCCATCCATTTGGTATCAACTTCCTTCTGCTCCCATAGTGTGGTTGCATAAGCGGCATCAAAAATAATTTGTTCTGGAGAATCTATAGAAGGGGTCTGTGCAATATATTTTTGTGTCCATCGCTCTCGATTCATCATGTCGAACTTATTTTGCCACGTATTTACACCAACCGATGTAGTATAGGTAATCATCGGTTTATCCGATTTTCCTTTTTTAGTGGTAATAACCACTACACCGTTGGCAGCTCGAGAACCATATACGGCCGCAGCAGACGCATCTTTTAAAACATCGATAGTTGAAATATCGTCAGTGTTAATATCCGTCATACTTCCCAGATAAATAATGCCGTCTAAAACGATTAACGGATCGTTATTTCCATTAATTGAATTCTGACCACGTACCAGAATTCCCGGTGTAGTCCCAGGTGAATTCTGCACTCCAACGTTAACACCCGAAACATTCCCCCTTAAAACCTGCAAGGCGTTAGTATTTGGTGAAAGGGCGATTGGGGAATCTTCCAACCTAACTGTACTAACAGCTCCTGAAATGTCCTTTCTCCTAGCGGTACCATACCCAACCACAACAACTTCGTCCAATTTGGCCGAATCTTCCTGTAGTACGATTTCCAATTGAGACCGCCCATTAATTACGACATCTTGAGTGGAAAATCCAATATAAGAAACAACCAATACCGCATTTTGATCCTTAACCGTTATGGAAAAATTACCATCAAAATCTGCTTGTGTTCCATTAGTGGTCCCTTTTTCAACAATACTGGCCCCTGGCAATGGATTTCCTTCGTTATCTAAAATTGTACCCGATATATTTACGGTTTGAGAAAGGTCTTCATAAACCTTCGTTTCAAATTCATAATTATCAACTGACGTTGCGTACGAGCCGGCAGAACATAGCATAAGAGCTAGTATGGACACCCTTAATGGCATCCCTTCTTTCAGGAAAATTGAAAGTAAACTAAATAATTTTTTAAATCCTGTTCTTTTCATAAAGTTGAGTTTAATTTTGTTTTTCCAAATACCATGTAAAAAAATAATTTAACATTTTTTATCATAAATTTTTCATAAAATTACCTTGATATTTTAATAACAGTATCCTGCACTGTCCTGCTTGACACCCATTACATCTTAATTTCAAATAATTAAATAATAGCCATATTCATATATTACTCTTCCTTAAAACCACAGTATCAACAGGTGCTATGTACGACGCTAGACTTTCCAAGCTTTCATGCCTGGATCTTCTGTCATTACTACAAGAAAATGAGTTTATACTTCAATACCCCATAGTTCAACATCAATAAAAGTTATCCAATATCACCTGGAGTTACCGTCTTAATATTTGCCCAAACTCCTTCTTCCAATTGTTCAATTCCTAGATTATCCAAGATATCTGTTATATAAGGTGAGCTGCCAAGATATGGGTATACATTTTTCAGCACTGATACAGGATACACTGCCGGAAGTCCTTGGTGACAAGGAATATTTTCTACACAAATGGTGTCTATTCTTGGAATAGCAAGCTTGTTGTGTGCCTTCAAAATCCTGACCGAAAAATTGGAATCAAAAAAGGAAGCCGTACTGTTTTATATAAAATGATTTTAGGATAACTTAATGTCTAAAGGAACTAGATGCAATGCCCCATTTGTTTTCTTTGTCAGGATACTACAAAGCCTCAACTAGCAATGAAAAATAGCTTGCCGACCCTGTTCAGTCATTAATTAAAATGCACCCTTATAAGAGAAAAACAAAATTAGAAAACTTCATTTTAATGCATCTTATAAGTACTTTTGAGAAAACTACATTTAAGAACCCATTATTACAATGAAAAATAGTATCCTATCGGCGCTGCTCCTACTTATTTGCCTAAGCTCCCATTCACAAGATAAAGAAGAAACTAAAAAAGACAGCTGGGATGTATCCAATCCCGCTCTATCATTTAAGAATGTCTCCATTACCTCTGACGAAGGTACTTGGATGAGTTTGGATGTAAGTCCTGATGGCACTCAAATTGTTTTTGATATGCTGGGTGACATTTACACCATGCCCATCACTGGTGGCACCGCTACTCTGATACGGGAGGGACATGCGTTTGAAGTACAACCAAGATATAGCCCTGATGGCAAGAATATAAGCTTTACCAGTGATGCTGGTGGGGGCGATAATATCTGGATTATGAATACAGATGGCACTGAAGCCAAACAAATAACCAAGGAAGATTTTAGGCTAGTCAACAATGCGGTATGGTCCGTTGATGGGAATTATATTTTTTGTAAAAAGCATTTCACCTCAACACGATCACTTGGAGCCGGTGAAATCTGGATGTACCACAAATCTGGTGGAAAGGGCATACAGCTCACCAAAAAGAAAAATGAACAACAAGATGTTGGAGAACCCTGGGCATCCCCAGATGGCAAGTTTGTATTCTATAGTGAAGATGTTTATCCAGGTGGCGCTTTTCAATATAACAAAGACCCGAACAGCCAGATATATGTCATTAATAAATATGGCCTAGAAGATGGCGAGACCGAAAGGATAACAGGTGGTCCTGGAGGTGCCATACGCCCAGTAATTTCACATGATGGCAAGGTTATGGCCTTTATAAAAAGGGTTAGAGAAAAAACTGTACTCTACCTTCATGATCTTAAATCAGGAAGGGAATGGCCTATTTACGATCAACTAAGTAAAGACCAACAAGAAACATGGGCAGTCTTTGGACCTTACACAGGATTCAATTTTACTCCTGATGATAAATTCATAATTATTTGGGCACAGGGTAAAATCAAAAAAATTGATATTAATTCTCTAAGCACTACTGACATTCCCTTTGAAGCAACCGCCAACCATAAAATAGTAAATGCCTTAAAATTTAAAAATAATGCAGCACCCGATACATTTAATGCAAAGGCAATACGCAACGCCGTAACTTCTCCCGATGGTAAAACTTTAATTTTCAATGCCACTGGTTATTTATGGAAAAGGGCACTTCCAAATGGCATGCCAGTCCGCCTTACTTCGGGAACGGATCTAGAATTTGAACCTTCTTTTTCCAAGGACGGCAAATACCTGGTTTATGTAACTTGGAACGATGAAAACATGGGTACTTTACAAAGGCTCGATTTAACTTCTCCCAAAAATAAACCAATACAGATAACCGAAGAAAAAGCCATTTATAGAGAACCTTCTTTTTCGCCTAAAGACATCAATCTGATTCTATATCGGGAAGAGGACGGAAATGGACATCAGGGCTATGTAAACACAAAAGAACCCGGGATTTATCTGCTGGATGTAAATTACACTAAAAAATCCGGAGTAAAGTCCAACAAGAAATTGGTCGTAAAAGAGGGTGAATTTCCTGCGTTCAATAAGGATGCGAGTAGGATTTACTACCAAACCGGAGGATATCTTTTTGGTGAATTGACCAAAACCCTAAAATCTGTAAATCTTGAAGGCAAAGAGCCCCGAGAATTGGTTACATCCAAATATGCCCAAAGAATTATTCCTAGTCCTGATGATAATTGGATAGCCTTTACCAATTTATACAAGGTTTATATTGCAACACTACCCATGACAGGGAACACCATTGAATTGGACGGAAAAGCCACCAATGTGCCCGTAGCTCAAGTTGCACGTGATGCCGGAATTAATTTGCATTGGTCTGCCAATAGCAAAAAACTCAATTGGACCTTAGGCGATGCCTATTTTAGTACTGCCATTAACCAAAGGTTTCTCTTTTTGGAGGGTGCACCGGATTCCATACCAAAGATGGATACCCTGGGTATAAAAATCAATCTAAGCCTTGAATCGGACAAACCAAAGGGAATTATTGCTTTTACAGGAGCTAGGATCATTACCATGAACGATGATGAAGTTTTGGAAAATGCTACCATTCTCATCAAGGATAATAAAATTACGGGCATTGGTTCCAAGAATACCGTTAGCATACCTCCCGATGCCAAAATTATTGACGTAAGCGGTAAAACAATTATGCCAGGAATAATAGATGTACATGCACATCTTGGCCATTTTAGATTTGGCCTTAGTCCACAAAAACATTGGCAATATTACACGAATCTGGCCTATGGGGTTACCACAACACATGATCCTTCTGCAAATACCGAGATGGTATTCTCGCAAGCGGAAATGGTGCGCGCTGGAAATATGGTGGGCCCTCGAATTTTTTCAACTGGGGCCATTTTATATGGAGCAGATGGGGATTTTAAAGCTACGATAAATAATTTGGAAGATGCCCGTTCGGCCATTCTTAGAACGAAAGCCTTTGGAGCTTTTTCCGTAAAAAGCTACAACCAACCCAGACGGGAGCAAAGGCAGCAGATTATCAAGGCTGCCCACGAAAATGAAATAGAGGTAGTACCCGAAGGTGGTTCCACTTTCTTCCATAATATGTCCATGATTCTGGACGGCCATACCGGAATAGAACACAATATACCAGTAGCAAATTTAAGTAAGGACGTTTTGCAATTATGGGCCGCTAGCCAGACCGGATATACCCCTACCCTGATCGTTAATTATGGCGGACTGAACGGGGAATATTACTGGTACCAAACCACCAACGTCTGGGAAGACAAAAAACTCTTAAAATATACCCCAAGAGGTATAATAGACTCCCGATCCAGGCACCGTGTTATGGCCCCCCTAGAAGAATATGAAAATGGTCATATCCTAGTTTCCAAAAATGCTAAAAAACTGGCCGACGCAGGCGTTAAAGTTAATTTGGGAGCCCATGGCCAGATCCAAGGCCTTGGGGCACATTGGGAGCTTTGGATGTTATCTCAAGGTGGCATGACCAATATGGAAGCCTTAAAAGCAGCAACTATAAATGGCGCCAATTATTTAGGGATGGATGATCAGATCGGCTCCCTAAAAGTAGGTATGCTGGCAGATTTAATTGTTTTGGACAAAAATCCACTTGAAAATATTCGAAATTCCAACACCGTTAGGTACACCATGATCAACGGTAGATTATACGATACAGAAACTATGGACGAGATTGGAAATTATAACCGACCAAGAAGCGCCTTTTATTGGGAAATGAACGACTATGCCCCTGCTTTCGACTGGCATGGGGAAACCCATACAGGATGCTCCTGTGAAATTGGCCATTAAGGTATAAAACCATTATAACACCTTGGCGATCAATAGCAATGATCACAATAATGACCAAAACCGAACAAACATAAATAAACGTCATCCTAATCGGCACTTATATATGGCTGAGAATATCCTATGCCATCCTCTGATTTATGAAAGAAATATTTCAAGCCTTTTTATCCTGACTTTCGGAAACAAAAAAGGACACCATAATTGTTAAAAAATAGAAATATGAATATTTCAAGACTAATACCTGTTCCCTTTATCTGTCTATTAATGAATAACTGTTCATACAAAGTTAAAAATTACAATGCGCAAATTGAAGCAGTCTTAAAGGATTCCATATTGGCAAGGGCAAATGAATTTTTGAAATTAACTCCCGTAACAATAACATCTTACACTTCTTCTAGAAGTTCCGGCGGAATCCATGACTTTTTTTCAGAAGGGGATTATTGGTGGCCAGATACACTAAATCTTGATGGACCTTATATACAAAGAGATGGACTTAGCAATCCCAATAATTTCACAGAACACCGCGAGGCCTTATTAGGTTTAAGCGAAATTGTTGGGAATCTTACCTCGGCTTATATTATAACAAAAGATACTATATACGGCAATGCAGCGATAAAACATTGCAAATCATGGTTTATAGTTGACAGTACCAAAATGAATCCACACTTTTTATATGCCCAAGCCATTAAAGGCAGACATACAGGAAGAGGCATTGGAATTATAGACGGAATACATTTTATGGAAGTGGTTCAATCTTTATCTGTTTTGGAGAAAGAGGGACTAATCGACGAAAACAGCAAGATCGAATTTAAAAAGTGGTTTTCAGATTTTGTTGTATGGTTAACAACCCACAAGTATGGTAAAGATGAAATGAAGCATCCCAATAACCATGGAACCTGTTGGAATATGCAGGTAGCTTTGTATGCCGATTATACAAATAATGATAGTATCCTCGCTTTCTGTAGGGATAATTTTAAAAATATCATTCTACCAAATCAAATGGCATTAGATGGTAGTTTTCCTCTCGAGCTTAAAAGAACAAAACCATACGGATATTCTCTTTTTAACCTTGATGCTATGGTAATGAATTGCTTAATCCTGTCTGACCAAGCGTCCAATTTATGGAAATATTCAACTCCCGATGGGAAATCTATATCCCTTGCTCTAGAATATATGGCGCCTTATATAGAAAATAAAAGTACATGGTTTAAAGAACCTGATGTAATGTATTGGGAAAATTGGCCGGTTGCCCATCCCTCTTCCTTATTTGGGGCTATCATTTTTGATCGACCTGACCTTTTTGAACTTTGGAAAATAAATGAACACACACCAGAAGTTTTTGAGGTGAAAAGAAATTTACCTGTTAGAAATCCCTTGATCTGGCTTAATCGGCTGGAAGCAGGGAAATAAGACCATGAACCAACACTTATTAAAAGCATGCAACAGTCCAATTTTCATGATTATAGTCTCCTCAAGATTTAGCGAGCGAAGCTGTGCAACTTTCCACATTCTCCCCCCGACAGTGTGTTGCAAGTATTAACTAGTTAATTTGAGAATGACTAAATACCGTTCGGAAGGCATTTATAAAAGGACAAGCCGCCCAGTGTAATTAGACTATAGTAAAAAAGTGTTGGGCCCATTTCTTAATAAAAGAGACCGTTTTTAAAATAAACAACTAACAACATACTAATAGGGTCAATTATTCCCGCCAAATATTTAGGCAGCAAATTGACCCAAAGTCCTGTATCCTAGCCTACATACCCGACTTAACAGGGGCAGTAGTGGTCGTCATATCCCGAACACACACATATTTTCCGTCGCGTTTCTCAAAATAAGACATATAATTTCCATTCTCCAATTGTTTACCAGAAGCATCAAATTCGATCCAACTACCAATCTCAACTGCATTATCTCCTTGCGCAAAAAGGTCAACAACTTTATAAACGTTATAATTTCCAGTTGTATCCTTCGCAATATTCTTGGCAATATTTTCCCTGATCGCCCGCTTGCCTGAAATAGGTTGCCTGTTACGACTGTAACTCATGGCATCGTCACTGTAATAAGCGGCCACACCATCGGCATCCTTTGCTTTTTCGGCGGCCGCATAGGCATCTTCCATAGCTTGAATTTCGACTTTAATTTGGTCCATATCAAGGCTTACTTTTTTTTCAGGGGTTGAACAAGCTGAAAAAATTAAAACGGTAAAGGCCATAAATCCCAATAATCCAATATTCTTTCGCATAATAATTATGTTTTGGTTTGTATATCAAGATACAACTAAACTAGGGGAATAAGGCTATTATTTGCCTTTACATCATTAATGGGCTTGAACCCAACCGAGAATACTTTTTATACAGCATTTACTATAGGATTAATTAAGCCTATTGATGCAAGCCAATATTGCCCATTTTACCAAAATTGTGGCATCATTTGTTTTGGAAAAGCATTTCATTATCTTAGAAGCTAAACTTGTTAGCATGCCAACCTACCACCTCAACATCAATGGCCTCCAAAAAAAGGTACAAACAGAAGCAGATACCCCTTTACTTTATGTTTTAAGGGATTATTTGGAACTGAACGGACCTAAGTTTGGGTGTGGTCTGTCGCAATGTGGGAGCTGTACAGTGCTAATAAATGGCAGCGCTGTAACCAGTTGTATGCTGGCAATATCGTCTATTGGAACTTCTAAAATCATCACTTTGGAGGGACTTGCAAGTGACTCCGGAAAACTGCATGCTGTTCAGGAAGCATTTGTAAAGGAGCAAGCTGCCCAATGTGGTTATTGTCTAAATGGAATGGTAATGGCCGCTGTTAGCCTGCTGAACAAAAACCCCAATCCAAATGAAATGGAAATCAAAAATACCCTGCAAGGTAACCTTTGCCGTTGCGGAAGCCATACTAGGATAATCCGTGCCATTAAAACCGCAGCCAATAGTCTCTAAACCAACACACCCTATGACCACATTGCCACTTCAATCCAGAAGAAAATTCATAAAGAATATGGGTTATATAAGTATAGGATTTTCACTTTTTGGAGCCTGCATTGGTGAGGAAGACCCTACCATAGCTTCCCGTGTTACTTATAACGGAAAACTTCCCGGCAGTATAGGACGTGCCAACGCCGTGAACGCCTGGTTGGAAATATTGGAAGATGGAAGTATTAGGGTTTTATCTGGAAAAGTAGAATTGGGACAGGGAATACGCACCGCCATCCAGCAAGTTGCCGCAGAAGAACTGGATATGGATTTGGACAAGGTTCATGTTCAACTTGCAGAGACCGGGCTCACCCCTAACGAAGGTTATACGGGCGCCAGTGCTTCCATTCAAAACAGTGCCATGTCCGTGCGTTATGCAGCCGCCACAGCAAGGCAGGAATTACTTAAACTGGCAAGCAAAAAACTGAATACTCCCGTTGATCAACTACTATTATTCAATGGTATAGTTAAATCGAAACAGGACAATAAATCCCTCACTTTTGCTGCAATCTTAGATGGTGAACAAATAGAGAAAGAAGTGAGCATTCCGGTCCCCATTAAAAATAAAACCGAACATCGTTATGTTGGAAAAGTTATACCTAGGGCCGATATAGCGGAAATGGTTCGCGGGAAAGCGGGATATATTCAGGATTTGCGTTTCCCCGATATGGTGCACGCCAGGGTCCTTCGCCCCAAGGGGTATGAATCCAAGCTTATCGCCTTAGATGAAACTGGTTTAAAATCGGAAGTACCAGGTATCATAAAAACAGTAGTAAAAGGAAGTTTTGTGGGGATAATTGCCGAAAGAGAACATCAGGCAATTAAAGCAGAACAATACCTTAAAAAGCATTCAGAATGGACAGCTTCCGTACCCTTTCCTGAGCCAGAAAATCTGTTTACGTATATCAAAGAGATTGCCGACGAATCCGAAACGGTAAGGAATGAAGGCAATATTGAGGAAGCTTTTAAAGGTGTGGAAACCATTAAGGCAAGTTATACCAAACCCTATTTAAAACACGCTTCTTTAGGTCCGGCATGTGGATTAGCCATGTTTGATGGGGAAGTATTGCACATCTGGTCCCATAGTCAGGGGATATATCCTTTGAGGGAAGCATTGGCGACCATGCTGACAATGGACGCTGATAAAATACACATCATGTCGGTTCCGGGAGCAGGTTGTTTTGGTCATAGTACAGCTGATGATGCTGCCGCAGATGCCGCACTTTTGGCATTGGAATATCCCAAAAAACACCTGCGCGTACAATGGTCCAGACAAGATGAACATTCTTGGGACCCTTATGGTCCTGCTATGATCACCGAATTGGAGGCGAGCCTTGATGAAAAAAATAAAATAAATTCATGGAAGGGCGAGGTGTGGACGGACTCCCATAGTACTCGCCCAAATAAGGATGCTGGGACGGTATTGGCAGCGCGATATTTGGAAACGCCCTTCGAAATGAAGTCGAGAGGGTATTTGGGAGGCGGACATAGAAACGCTGATCCTTACTACAACATTCCCAATATGAAGCTGAATGCCCATTACTACAAGGGACCCTTCCGAGTCTCCTCTTTACGTAGCTTGGGATCCTTTACCAATATCTTTGCCGTAGAATCTTTTATGGATATTTTGGCTGAGAAAGCGGGACAAGACCCCTTGGATTTCCGTCTAAATCATTTGGAGGACGAAAGGGCCATTGCAGTTATCCAGAAAGTGAAAGAAATAACCACTACTCAAAATACAGGAGATAATCAAGGTATTGGCTATGCCTTTATGAGGTACAAGAATACGGACGCCTATATCGCCGTTGCCGCTAAGGTTGCCGTGGACACTATTAACGGGGATATAAAGCTCATTAAAATGTGGGCGGCGGTAGATGTAGGCGAGGTAATTAATATGGATGGGATAACCAATCAAATTGAAGGAGGACTGATCCAGGCGGCCAGCTGGACACTGAAGGAGCAAGTAACTTTCAATCCTCGGGAAGTCACCAGCACAGATTGGCTGAAATACCCCATTCTACGTTTTTCAGAAATACCTGAAGTGGAGGTCGCCATTATCAATCGCCCGGAAGAGGATGCCAAGGGTGTGGGAGAAGTCCCTATACCTCCAACCGCTGCGGCAATTGCCAATGCCATCTATAAGGCTTGCGGAAAACGGGTGCATGATCTGCCGATTACACCAGAGAAGGTTTTGAATGCATAAACCTTAGATTCGTATATTCCCATAACACAATAAAAAAATAAGATACAGAGGTCAGATTGCGACCTAATATTATTCCAAAATACATAAATTGGAACGATGTTGAAATAATTTCCTTATCGGGAGAGAACTCCTTTTGAGCACAATAGCTAAGGGCTCCCCTCTTGGAACGAAGAGGGGAATGAATTGCCCTGCCCTTAGGTAGGGGAAAGAAAGGGGAGATTGAAATCCCGGGCTGCGTAAGAATCATTCCCCCTATGTTTCTTGGAATCTACCATCCCCAAGGCCTGCGCTTTCAATCCCTTCCGTCTCCTCCGTAATTGGCGGAGAATCCACCTTCCCTTATCCATGGGAAGGAGCTTTTATTTTTTACGTCTTAGGGAGGCTTTACATTTATTTTAAAATGTGCAAATCTGGTTGAGGTTGAAATAAATACGGCAATGGTAGATGTGAGAAATCACCTAGGCAGCAGCACCAAGCCTTTATGTGCGACTTTTCTCCCGAAAGCTTTCGGGACGTTGTAAAAAAACAACTCATTTCGAAGTGACCTCCTCAGTCATTTCGACCGGAGGGAGAAATCACACAAGTAGCGCAACCAAAACATGAATTGCGTACACAAATTCTCGAAACCCGAAAAGTAAATAGCCTTCGCCAAAACCCAACTTGTGCGACTTCTCTCCCGATAGGTATCGGGAGTCCCGAAAAAGGGACTCTGTCGAAGTGACTCCCACCTTTTATCTCTATTGAAAAATCAAAATAATAAACTTAGGATTCATTATCCTATACCAATTAAAAAATCTGATTGTTCTGGGTTTCCTCTTTAGGCTTATCAGAAGAAATAAAATACTTCTTCTTTTCCCTCGCCACCTTATAAAAATTTGACAAAAAAAGCGGGTATATACCCGCTTTTTTTTAACACCTCTTAATCAGATAGTTTAATACTTCTTGGATTGCTCAATGTACTTATCATCCAGTTCCTTGGAATCCTTATATTTTGTCCGCAGTTGGGTAAGTTTTTCCTTTAGCTCCTTAACGACCTCGGCATAGTCTGGATCATCATATACATTGTTCATTTCCTTGGGATCTTTTTTACGGTCATATAATTCCCATTCATCCACATCATAATAAAAATGGGCCAGTTTGTATTCCTTGGTAACAATCCCGTAGTGACGTTTTACCATATGCACACTGGGATATTCATAATAATGGTAATAAACGGCCTCCCTGTTCCATTTGTCATTTTGACCTTTTAACAATGGCATGAGACTTTCCCCTTGCATATCAGCAGGAGCCTCTATTTGTGCCGCCTCCAAAAACGTCTGGGCAAAATCAAGGTTCTGTACCATTTCCTCCTCAGTGGTTCCCGGCTTAATTTCATTGGGCCAACGGATCAACAATGGCGTTTTAAACGATTCATCATAAATAAAACGCTTGTCGAACCAACCATGTTCCCCTAAGTAAAACCCTTGGTCCGAAGTATAAACTACTATGGTATTTTCGGCCAGGCCGTTGTCATCCAAATAATCCAGCACCCGTCCTACATTGTCATCCACAGAAGAGATACTGCCCAAATAATCCTGCATATACCGCTGGTATTTCCAGATCATTTTTTCCTCGTCGGTCATGGAAGGCCATTTTTCCATAAAATCCTGGTTAATAGCATCAATAATAGGCTTGTATTCTTGACGTTGTTCTTCATTTCCACGATTGAATTCGTTGTAAACATCTGCCTGTGAACCTTTAACAAATGGCTCCACGCCCCCCATAGCTTCCAAGGTTTCTGGCCAAATCTTGCTATCATGGCTATACTGCATATGGTACAACAAATTCATCTCGGCCGTTTTGGCCGCAGTGCCCCTATTCTTATAATCGTCGAAAAGGGTCTCTGGCAAGGGAAAGGTTTTTTGGGTATACTCCTTAAATTTATCTGCTCTTGGCCACCAAGGTCTATGGGGCGCCTTATGCAGGTACATTAAAAGAAACGGTTTATTGGGGTCCCGTTTTTTATCCAACCATTCAAGGCTCATGTCCGTAATAATATCGGTAACATATCCAGTAATAGTGGTATCTCCTTTTTGGGTGATGAAATCCGGATTAATATAATGGCCCTGTCCTGGCAAGATCATAAATTCGTCCACTCCCTTGGGATTGTTTCCAAAATGCAACTTCCCGAACATGGCAGTTTGGTAACCCGCCTTTTGAAACAGTTGCGGAAAGGTAACTTGAGTAGTATCAAATGGATTGTGATTATCTATTTTTCCATTAATGTGGGTATGCTTCCCGGTAAGTATCGTTGCCCTGGACGGTGCACAGATAGAATTGGTAACACTAGCATTTCTAAACAGAATTCCCTCCTTTGCCAATCGATCTATGTTTGGGGTTTTGATCAAATGGTCACTATAGGCACTAATAGCCTGATAAGCATGATCATCGGACATGATGAAGAGGATGTTGGGTTTTTGGGGCTTCTTATCCTCTTTCTCAGCACAACTGTGCAATGACAAAAAGCTAAGTGTAACAAGGGAAAATAATTGTAGTACTTTCATATGGTTGGTTTGTATTGATAAAACTCTTCCTAAAGAGAATCACTAAATATAAATGGTTTAGGGACAAACATCAAATATTTTTGCCTTATGTTCTTCTTGATAATCTGAAAGGCAAAATATTTATACCATACCCCAAAATAGGAAAAGCCCTAATAAGCGAATGTTGCAATTGCATGAGTCCCTTAAGCAAGGGTATACAACAGCTTTATCATTCTTTTTTCGCTACCCATTTTATGCCTTCTATTAGATGTTGTCGTCCAAAATCCGTATCTAACGAGCGGATGTCATGACCCAATTCTGTATAGAAAAACCTTCCTCCTCCCCAAATCCTAGTCCACGCTATAGGATGGTCTTTCCCCATTGCTACGCCTCCTCTGGTCTTAAAATATTCTCTAACTGGTTCGTATGTCGATTCGTCCACCCTGAGTAAAACCTGTACACCCGGCAAACCAGTAACAACCTTGGTGTGGTTGGTCCAATCTGCCTCGTACCAAAACTCTTTACCCATTCCCTTAACGGCAGGATGATCCATGGCCTTGGAATCAACCACCAATTTGGCCTTAAGAAACTCAGAATCACTATTGAAATCACAACCTCCCAATTCCATTATCCAGGGCCAGTTTTCCTGATGCACCAACAATGCATGTAAACCAACAATGGCGCCCCCAGCTTTATACCATTCTTCAATGGCATTCCGCTGGTTTTCATTGAAAACTTTATCGAGTACATTTGCATTGTTGAACAGCAAGACATCATAATAACTCAATTTTTCCTTCGATATATCATCCCCAGTTTCACTTACATCTATCTGCATATTGTGTTCGGCACCTAGTCGCACAATCCATCCGTTTACAATGGGGATGTCTGGATGGCGGAACCAACCTGTACCGGAAAAGAGCAAAACCTTCAATGTAGCTCCATTCCCCATGGCATTGCGCTCATGCATTTTCTTTTGATGATCAACATCAAGATGCTCTTGCGCAATTAATGGCAAGGTTGATAAAAAGATTAACGATAAAAAGATGGTTACAACAATTTGGTTTTTTTCGCTTTTCATAATTGGTAATTCCTAATTCCTTCTAGTTAAGCATATTTACTTAACCTCTGTTTCAATAAAAATAAGGGTTTTAAGGCTATAATTAAGAGTCAAAACTTTCTAGATGTTAGCTCGACCTAAGAATTAGGTTTTTATAACCTGAAAAATACATAATACTTAACACCATAAAATGTTAATATCCAATATATTATGTTTAAATTTCTAAAGATAAAGGTACATCTTTCTAGGGCCATAAACATAATAAAATACCCATGGGATATAGAAGATTCGCTATATTGGGAACTTTAATAACACACATATTTCAAAAATAGCCTGCCATAAACCCTAAACTCCAATGTTTAAAAATAAACCTAGAAATATTTTTAATGTCATCGCAATCCTTATTTGCACCATTATTGTTATTAGTTGCCAAACTAAACAGAAAGTCGAGCTGCCCCCAAATATTGTTTGGATCACCTCCGAGGACAATTCCAAGCACTACCAAAAACTTTTTGATGACAATGGCATTCCTACCCCGAACATAGAATCACTAGCAACTGAAGGATTGATATTTAATCGCGCATTTTCCAATGCCCCCGTCTGCAGTGTTGCCCGGTCGGCCATAATATCTGGTTGCTACGGACCTCGTATCGGGGCCCAATTTCATAGAAAGATGGCTGCTGTTCCCATGCCCGATTCTCTCAAAATGTTTCCTACTTACTTAAGAGAGGCTGGTTATTACACCACCAACAATAGCAAAGAGGATTATAATATAATCAAAAGTGAAGGTGTTTGGGATGCATCTTCAAAAAAGGCAAGCTGGAAAAACAGGGCTGAAAATCAACCCTTTTTCCATGTTTTTAACATTGGGGTTTCCCATGAATCCAGCATGCACTTTACTGCACAGGGTATGGACACCACCGTTACTGAAACAGATATAAACTCCTTCGAAATTCAACCCAATCATCCCAACACAGACTTATTTAAATACACCAATGCCCTCTACCGTGATAAAATTAGGGAGATGGACCGTCAGGTGGGTGAAATCATTATTGAACTAAAGAATGATGGTCGCTTGGATGACACCTTCATTTTTTACTTCGGGGATCATGGTGGTGTATTGCCAGGGAGCAAAGGATATCTTTATGAAACCGGACTCCATGTGCCTATGGTGGTCCATATTCCAAAAAAATATAGACATCTGGTAAAAAATGAGATCGGTAGTACCATAAACGGTTTTGTAAGCTTTATAGATTTGGCACCAACAGTATTAAATCTTGCTGGCATTAGTATTCCCAAGGAAATAGACGGAACCGCTTTTTTAGGCAAGGATATAGAGCGTGAAGAATTAAATTCCCGTGATGAGACTTATAGTTATGCCGATAGATTTGATGAAAAATTTGATATGGTAAGGGCTGTCCGAAAAGGAAAGTACAAATACATTAGAAGCTATCAGCCCTTTAATTATGATGGATTAATGAACAACTATCGTTACAAGCAATTGGCCTACAAAGAGTGGCAGTCCTTATACGCCGATGGTAAACTCAACGAGCTACAATCCGCCTTTTTTAATAAACGGGCCCCGGAAATGCTTTTTGATGTTGATGCCGACCCCTATGAAACAAAGAACTTGGCAGATGACCCAGCGTATACTACTACCCTATTTAATATGCGAGAAAAACTCGTTACATGGGTAAAAGAAATGCCCGATCTATCTTTCTATCCCGAACACTTCCTGATCGAGAAAGCGTTCACAAATCCGGTGCATTTTGGGAATAATCACAAAGAGGACATTCAAAAATATATCGCTATTACCGATTTAAACCTATTGACTTTTGAGGATGCCAAGAAGTCCCTTACCACTGCCCTTAATTCTTCCGATACATGGGAACGATACTGGGCAATTATCGCCTGTAGTACTTTTGGGCAACAAGCCAGTGCAATGGAGTCTCAAATTAGGGAAATGGCCTCTCAGGACAAAGAGCTAATAAATAGGGTACGCGCAGCTGAATTTCTAGGAATTATAAAAACAACAGACCCTTCAGCAGTAATGACAAATTCCTTGTACGAGTCTGAAAAACCAAGTGAGGCTTTGCTCATTTTAAACTCGATCGTACTTATGGAGTCGGCCACCTACAATTATCAATTTGATATTCAGTTAGATAAAATATCTAAAACCGTAGTAGAAGATTCAGAAGTGAAGCTTAGATTGGAATACCTTAAAATATTATAAACACATGCATGCGGAACGGTATTCCCGCAATTCAATAATAAAAACTAACAACAAAATTCAGATTTTTCTAGTACCAACCTTGCATAAGGTCCTTCGAGATAAAAGGTAACCAGATGCAGGGGAAAATACGGGAACCATCAATTTATGCCTTCAATGATTTCCATTCTAGACCCAACCAAACTTACGTTTTAAACGAAGGAATACAATTGCCATAATTATACCATTGAATAAAGGGTTCAGATGGCACCTCCAAGATCAATTAAAACATTTGTACTATTACTGCTATCCTCTACCATCTGTTGGGTTACATTGGTTTTCCACAAATACAATCTTCTCAACGAATCAATATCCAATAACAATTTTAAACCCTTGCCGGAGATCTCCGTATCATAAAGATTAATCACTTCCAAATGCCTATATTTTTGTAATTGTTCGATGGCATTGTCAGTGATTGAATTTGAATGTAAATCAATTTTAGTCAAATTGTTTAATTCGGGTAACTTGCCCATCATTTCATCTGTTAATCCACAATTGGATAGGTTCAAAAATGTAATGTTATCGCCTATTTGCTTCAATAGACTAATTTGTTCCTCACCTATTGCCACCCCGTCGTAACTTACATCCAGCAAGAAATTATCTTCTCCCAACCTATTGACTGAAAATCCATTTTCGATCAACACATCTACTTTTTGTTGCTCAACATCCTCAACTACAATCGTTTCTATATAGGGCTTGGGATTAAAGTCCAAACTATAATCCCGGATCATTAGTTGCAATAATTCCGGTGTCATATTTACATGGTCGAACACCGCTAAACTATCTGCTCCAATATTTATCCAATATTCAAGAATTTTTATTTCACTATAGCTTAATGGCTTCCCCTTTGGAGGCATAAATTTTTTATTGTTCAAGGGTAAGCTAATGCGCTTAAATAGTTCACTTTCCTCTAAAACGCTTTGTACAATTGGATATCCACTTTCTGCCTTAGCGAATAAGTCTTTATACCCCATAAGATTAAGATCTCCTTTTTGTTTATCATTATTATGGCACGATGTACATTTTTGTTCCAACATAGGTTCAATAACATCCCTGTAAATTACAATCGAATCTTGATTCTTCTGTTGGATTCCTTTTTTTGAACTCTCTATTTCAAATCCGGCCATATTCTTTATGGCATCAGGGGCATAGGTAAGAAGGTATTCTTCCCCATGGGTAAGCACTCCGCCTTGATGCCCGGTAAGACCAACAAGAATTATAAATATTGAGGATACTATGATAGATTGTTTGCGATTATACTTCCGTATTTTTATTTTAAGGACTAAGATCAAAGCTGAAAATACGGCCACTCCTATCCCCAGCCACTTGTGTTGATTAAGTGTTTCTACATTGTATTCTCCTCCTTGGGACAGTAGCAGTCCTGTGGCAATAGTAATAAGACTGGACACAATAACTGCTATAAGAGCGTATTGAACAATACGGTTGTAGATTTGCTTATCATTCTTAAACAGACCAATACTTTCAATAATTACGGCCAATACAATAAACCCAATGGGCAAGTGTACCACTAAAGGGTGAAATCTCCCCAGAAATAATTCAATATCCATATGTACTACTGCTATGTTAAAATATCTTTGACCACGTGGCCACTTACATCTGTAAGTCTAAAATCTCTCCCTTGAAAATGATATGTAAGTCTTTCATGATCCAAACCTAATTGGTTAAGAATTGTTGCTTGTACGTCATGAACATGAACCTTACCTTTTATTGCCGAATAGCCTATCTCATCCGTTTCGCCAAAAGTAAATCCTTTTTTAATTCCTCCTCCGGCCATCCACATTGTAAAGGCCTCTCCATGATGGTCCCGCCCATAGAAACCTTTCCCTGATCTTGCCTCCATCATAGGAGTTCTGCCAAACTCTCCTCCCCAAACTATTAGGGTTTCCTCTAAAAGCCCTCTTTGTTTTAAATCGGTAATAAGTGCTGTCATACTCTGATCAATACGACTACATTTCGAATTTAAACCAACATCTACACCATTGCCAGCTCCAACCCCATGTGTATCCCAACCGTCATCATAAAGCTGAACAAAACGTACTCCATTTTCCACTAACCTTCTTGCCAAAAGACAATTATTCGCAAAGGAACCCTCTCCTGGCGTTACTCCATATAGCTTTTTAATATATTCCGGTTCATCATCTATACTCATAACACCCGGCACCGAAGTTTGCATTTTAAACGCTAACTCATATTGAGACATTCTCGTTAGAATTTCGGGATCATGGGATTCTTGATATTCCAATTCATTTATTCTATTTATGGCATCTACAGATTGCTTTCTCAAAACTCCATCTACGCCTTTCGGGTTTTGTAAATTCCTAACTGCAGGACCTTTGGATTGGCATTGGACTCCTTGGTAAACGGTAGGTAAAAATCCACTTCCCCAAAGGCGTTTTCCTCCGGAAACTACCCCTCCTGAAAGCAAAACAATAAAGCCCGGCAAGTTTTCATTGGACGAACCCAGCCCATAAGTTGCCCAACTTCCTAATGAAGGTCGCCCTTGCCTGGGTGATCCCGTTTGCATTAAGAACTGTGCGGGTGCGTGGTTAAATTCTTCCGTGGAAACTGCCTTCAGAAAACTAACTTCATCAACTACGCTGGCAAATTTTGGCAAATAATTGGATATCCAAGTGCGAGATTCTCCGTACTGTTTAAAACTGGCTTGCGAGCCCAACATTTTAGGAGTTCCCCTTATAAAGGCAAAGCGCTTGCCTTCCAATAAGGAAGGGGGACAATCTTGTCCATTCAAGGTATTCAGCACCGGTTTATAATCAAAAAGTTCTAATTGCGAAGGTCCACCTGCCATGTGCAAATAAATCACATGCTTAACTTTAGGCAAAAAATGTGGGATTCCCCCACCCGCGTTAAGTGCGGGCGAATTGTTGGCAAACAAATCCCCGCCTAACATAGAACCTAGTGTTAAGGCCCCCATACCCGAAATGCAATTCTTTATAAAATGCCTACGGGTATTATATTCACTTTCGCGATAATGTGCCTCGTTTAAAATATTCATGCTAAATTATATTATCCTTTTACAATAAATTCATCCAGATTTAGGAATACATTGGCCACCATAGTCAATGCCGCCATCTTAGGTTTATTTTTTCCTGAATACTCTAACGCTACCTCAGGAAACTCAGAACTATCCATATTGTTTACATAATGCAATAGGGCATTATCATAAAACTGTGTCAATTGCATCAATTTTTCCTCGTTAATGGTTTTGCCCATCACTTTAAAATAGCCAAATTTTATTTGATTCTCCAGCTGATTATCCGCTTCAAACATCTGTTTTGCCAATAATTGTGATGCTTCAAAGAAGGTTTTATCATTAAGCAAACTAAGGGCCTGTAAGGGTGTATTCGTCAACACCCTACTTGAAACACAACTAGACCTATCCGGGCTATCGAATACGATCATATTCATAGGTGGGTTCACCCGTTTCCAAAAGGTATACAACGAACGCCTATACATGGCATCATCTCCCTTAAGAACATAATCCGGAAGGGTATTCCACCCACCCGCAATTTCTACATCCGTGTTAATAACACTAGGGCCACCGATCGTTTTATTGAGCAAGCCGCTCACCATCAAAATTTCATCGCGAATCTGCTCAGCAGAAAGACGTGTACGGGACCCTCTGGAAAGCCATATATTATTGGGGTCCATTTCTATTATCTCGGTATTTGCAATCGAGGATTGTTGATAGGTCGCCGAAAGAACTAATTCCCGTAACAAAGGTTTTATCTTCCACTTGTATTCTTTCATTAATTTTACTGCCATCCAATCCAACAACTCCGGATGACTTGGGTTTTTCCCCTGTGAACCAAATTCCTCCATAGATTCCACTAAACCCCTTCCAAAGATTTGCTCCCAAAAACGATTTACCACCACCCGCGCGGAAAGCGGGTTTTTATCACTTACCATCCACTTGGCAAATTCCAACCTATTGCTCGGCTCCTTGTTATCACCCAAACTATAAATATCTGGAATTCCCATACGTACTTCTTCTCCTAAATTTAGCCAACTGCCGCGATCAAAAACAAAAGTCTTACGAGCTTTATCTTTTTGCAATTCTTGGATTATGGGAGTACTTGTAGTTGGGATTTGGGCAAGTTCCTCCAGTTTTTGCTTGAATTCCTTATCATGTTTCTCCATAAGAGGTTCTTTCTCATAATAGAAAATCTTATCCAAATAGAAAAGATGTGCCACATAACTCTCGCCTTTATGGAACTGCAGAAAAACATCGTGTTCACCCGTAATCTCCGGAATATTGACGCTAAACTCCTTTATTTTCAATCCGTTTTCTACACGTTTGGAATCTTCCGTACTGGAAATGCGTACTTGACCAATATTTCTTCCATTAAGTGAATCCAAATGAATGGAAATATCACCTGCATATTTCAGAGAAGCTGATACCAAAAAGCCCATTTTATTGACTTTTCTTAAATCAACATTATTATAGCTGGCCCATGAACTATCCTGAATCTGCCACAAAAAATTTAAACCTCCATCCAATTCTATAAACGGACTAGTTTGATCAAATGCTTCCGCCTCTATGAACCGATATCCCATATGCGCTAGCAACGTCTCTTTTTGATCGTACAAAAAACGAGATTTTGCCACCTGTCCATCACTAGGGACCAATTGACCATTAATATATTTCAAAAGGGCATCTACCTCTTTTTTATTCTCCTTTGAATAGGTGAAAAGTTTAGGTTTTTCAAAATAAGAATCGTCATCGGCTGCATTATTAAAGAAAGCCATAGATTCATAAAATTCCCTATGCCTAAAAGGGTCATATGGGTGACTATGGCATTGAACGCAAGCCATTGTAGTGCCTTGCCATACTTCGTAGGTCGTTGAGACCCTATCCACAACAGAGGCCACTCTAAATTCTTCATTATCCGTACCACCTTCATCATTGGCAAGGGTATTTCTGTGAAATGCCGTAGCAATCAATTGTTCCTCCGTTGGTTCTGGAAGCATATCCCCTGCCAATTGTTCAATTGAAAATTGATCAAAGGGCATATCGCTATTAAAGGCCGCAATTACCCAATCCCGAAATTTCCAAATTTCCCGATTGGTATCCTTTTCAAACCCTTTGGAATCAGCATATCTAGCCAAATCTAACCACATACTGGCCCATCTTTCCCCGAAATGGGGAGATCCCAATAATTTATCTACCAATTTTTCGTAAGCATCAGGAGAATTATCTTCTAAAAAGGCTTTAGCCTCTTCCATGGTCGGCGGAAGACCCGTCAGATCCAAATAAAGTCTTCTCAACAAGGTATTTCTATCTGCCCTTTTTGAAGGAGATAGTCCCTTTTTATTCAATTTGGAAAACACAAATTGATCTATTGAATTCTTGGCCCAGCCACTATCGATCACTACAGGTGGTACGATGCTTTCTTTAGGAGGAATATATGCCCAGTGTTTTTCCCATTTCGCCCCTTGATCGATCCACTTAGCTAAGATCTCTATTTCCTCCGGTGAGAGTTGTGGAGATTCAAATGGCATCCTAACCTCCGGGTCTTTGGACACCAATCTTCTATATAGTTCACTTTTTTCATGGTTCCCCCGCACAATGGCAGGTTTACCGGATTGTGTTTCACTAAAGGCATCCTCTTCAAATAACAAACTAAACTCTCCATTAGCCTTAACCCCTCCGTGACATCTTAAACATTTACTATTTAAGATTGGGCGAACATCGCGATTAAAGCTTATTTCATTATTTGATGAGTCAGCGCAAGACCCCATAAAAAGGATAGTCAAAATCCATGTAAGCCTATATATACTGCTTATGCAAACAGATTTTGCCATTTTTAAAATATATTTATATGTCAATTTCCTACTCTTTTACTGCCTCCCCGTTTATATTTAATTAAAATTCTGTTCAGCTCACAAGGAGTAAAACCCTAACCGCTGAGTTAATCCTTTAAGCTGTATTTCTTATTGTTTATAACCAAAACAATAAGAATCCACATTAATTTAATATTTACAAAATATTTATAAATATACATGAAAAAGTTAAAGGCATTAATTCTTTAAATATCATTGCCTTTTATGAAAAAATAATATGAATTTTCTTTAAAATAACAAACCACGGGGCATTAGAAGTTGGAAATCATTAGATTAAAAATCTGTACGCCAAAATCACTAAAAACCGTTTTACTACGGCTTGTATTACTTATTTTTAATATGCCCGAAACCGGATTCGATCAAATCTGCCTCAGCCAAGGCATAGTGTCGTACATTTAAAAATTGATGCTCAAGGTTTTCTAATAGTCCTGAATGCAGCCAAAGGGCAACTTAATGTGGTCATATACAACGGATTTTGTGTGTGCCCGGAAGGATGAATACATTCAAAAGGGGCCCCGTAGTCAATCCCTTTCCTAAAATCGTTCTGACGTAGATCCTCTATGAATTCCTTCGCCAATTTCTGGGCCAGGTTAAAATTGGTCTTGGCAATGGCATAGCACACCCATCCTGTTGGCGTTCCCCAATAGGCTCCATTCTGATAGGTATTTTTTTTGGCCAATGAGAATTCCCAGGCCGTGGATTCGTTAAAGTCGTCTGTAGTTAATATATGTCTAATATTCCCTTTGTACGCTAGGTAACCTTTTTCATAAGCAATGGACAAGAACCGACTTGTCCTTTCGGTATCCTCCTTGCTTAAAATATCGTAATAAATCGCTAAGGCCGTGGACCAAACGTCTGCCTGACCTCCTTTTCCGTTTGATGCTCTTAGCATGCCTCTTTCATCCATAAACAAGGTTGGTATTGCCACTTTAATCTTATCGGCAATTGACCTGTATTTATCCGCTTTGGTCTTAATTTTCAATTTTTCAAACAATTCAGCAAGCTCCAAAGCTGCCCTGAATTTTAATATGGATGGAAAACTAAGATCTCCCGTAATAGTCATTACATCCCTAAAACCGAAGTCGATACCTCTAAAATGGTCTGTAGTAGTTACGATATGATTATCCAACCTGGAAGGAGGCACGTTAAAAGCAATTTCTAGGCGGTCTATTAGCCTTGCTCCATTTATTTCCTGATTCAAAATGGATACTTCGGCCGTATTCTTTATATAATAATGGGCCATATGAACAAACAGGAACTGATCCCCATAGGGAGGCGTCCTACCAAATTGTGGAGTTCCCTGTTCCTCGAAGCTATAGGTCCCCGGAAAGTATATTGGGAGACTGTCATCCATACGAATGTGATCTGCTATAGCCCCAAAAGGGATTAGGGCTCCATTTTTGGTAATCCATGTTTTATCGGCCTGTGTTGAAGCCGTTAGTATTAACATGTTCCTTTGCTCGTCCGCGGTTATAAACCCAGATTCCAAAGACATGGCGTAATCACGTATCCAAAAAGCAGGATAACTCCCCCTCCCCCCTGGTTTTACCAATACCATGCCTGTATTGTTGGTACCCATTTTGTCCGCCACCTTTTGACCAGGGTAAATACGAGAGCTATCAATTATTGTTTCCGTAAGTGTTTGCAGGAATTGAAAATCCTTACCACTTAAAATAGGGCTCTCTTGAGTAGATGCAGATTGCCCATAACCAGATACCGCAATGGCAATAGAGAACAAGGTTAATATCGATTTCTTCATATAATTCATTATGGGTTTCAAATTAAGTATACTGCCTCTATGATATATAGAGGCACTTCTAAAATACAATTTTATATTTGACAAAGTCCCAAACCTAAAAGACTGGTTTAAATCACCAAACATAGGCCGATTAAAACTTAATACAGCTGTATAAGAATGAGTAGAATTGTTAATTTTAACCAAGTTCTTTTGACGGTCAAAAAATATTAGCGAGAAATTGCTGTAACTAATTCACAACTATAGCAACCAATAACAAAAGAAAGATCTAAAATATCCCCTTAATCAATAAAAGAAACAACTATGCAAACAATATTGGGCTCTGGTGGGGCATTTGGCATTGAACTGGCCAAGGCTTTAAAAGATTATACTACCGACATCAGATTGGTAAGTAGAAATCCGCAAAAGATAAATGATACGGACTCACTTCTTTCCGCTGATCTTTTGGATAGCACAAAGGTTTTTGAAGCAGTCCAAGGCTCGAGCATTGTTTATGTCTCTGTTGGATTTCCCTATAATCTTAAAGTTTGGCAGCATAACTGGCCAAAATTCATAAAAGATGTAATAGATGCCTGCATAGAATGTAAGTGCAAATTGGTGTTTTTTGACAATATATACATGTACGACCTCAATTGTTTAAATGAAATGAATGAGGAAACAACCATTAATCCCCCAAGCAAGAAAGGTGAAATTCGTTCGGAAGTAGCTGCCATGATTATGAACAAAATCAAAGAAGGGCAACTTGAAGCCTTGATCGCACGTTCTGCAGATTTTTATGGCCCAAATATTAGAAATTCGAGCATGTTGACAGAGATGGTTTTTAAACCTTTAAGTAACGGGAAAAAAGCAAATTGGCTATCCTCTGTAGATTTTAGGCATTCCTTCACCTATACACCAGATGCAGGCAGAGCAACCGCCTTGCTTGGTAATTCCGCAGAAGCGTACAATCAGGTATGGCATTTGCCAACAGCAAATAACCCCTTTACCGGTAAGGAATGGATTGGGGCCATTGCCAGAGAAATGGGTGTGAAACCTCGAATTCAGGTAGCCAATAAATTAATAGTGAAAATTATGGGCCTTTTTATTCCTATTATGAAGGAAATGCCCGAAATGATGTATCAATATGACAGGGATTATGTCTTCAATTCGGACAAATTCAATAATCATTTTGATTTTAAAACCACTCCCTATTTGGAAGGAATTAAAGCAATTGTAAAATCGGATTACAAAAAATAGTCTACTCCAAAAATTTTGAAATAGGCATTAGACCTAGCACTTTCCAGAAGATTTATGGCCATTTAAAGTTCTGGCAAGATTGCTGGTGGTACTATATTCTTAACCGGCTTTATACTCTTTAAATAACTGAAAATGGCTTTCAGGTCTTCCTCCGATAATTTGGCATATCCTTCCCAGGGCATAGGGGGCAATAACGGTCTACTATTGTCTAGACCTTTAAACTTTCCATTTTGTATGGCTTTCACAAACTGCTCCTCTGACCAAAATCCTATACCTGTATCATCAGGGGTTAAATTACCGGCAAAAGAAGTGCCCCATGGTCCTATTGCTGCGGTTCCGTTCATATTAAACAGCACGTAGCCCCCTACCGATTGGGGATCATAGTCAGGCAAAATTTCATTGGAATCATGGCCGGATAACAATCTATTGGGATCGGGCACCGGACCTCTTTCCGTCATAACTTTAGGGGAGTGACAATCGTTGCACCCTAGGGTCGCAACCAAAAATTCCCCTCGTTCTATACGGTCGTCGGAGCTTGACAGATCTTCTTTTGTTACTTCCTTTTGTTTTGGTGAGCCACATGCACTTATCATTAAACTGGTGACGGCAAGCGCGAAAAATGTTTTTTTCATAAACTTTTAATTTAGATTTTATTTTATGGATATGAGAATATTTAGTTTATAATCTGATGCCCATAAAGTCATGGGACAGAGATTAAAATATACTTGACAAAGGAAGACAGAAAGTGCGAAGACGACAATCACATAAGTATGTGAAAATTATAAGGTATAGACCACAAGGCAATTAAAAGTGTACCATCTTTTAACATATGGCCGAAGTATTGAAAGGCAAAAGCCCTAAAATTAATTTGTTATCTTTCAATACTAATCCAAAATCAATAACTATGAGCCCAAGAAAAACCTTCCTCCAAGGCAATTTCAACGGACTGCAGCACCTTGGACTACCTGTTTCCAACTTAAAGGCTTCTTTGAAATTTTACGAATCCCTAGGCTTTAAGAGAGTCTTGGATTCCCATGTAGATGTTCCTGAAGAAAACGATACCATACTCGTGGCTATGATGGAGCAAAAAGGCGTAATTATTGAACTATACCAGGTTACCAAAAACGACCTATTGGAATTAAAATCCCGTAAAGATGGCCATGTGGACCATATAGCCTTCGATGTGGCCGATGTTGAAAAAGCATTTAACGAACTTAAGGCAGCTGGTTTCACCATAATAGAGGAACAACCTATATTCTTGAATTTCTGGGAAAAGGGCTGTAAATATTTTGCCGTCAGGGGGCCAGATGGAGAAAAATTGGAATTTAACCAGATTCTCTGAAGCTGTTAAATTCTTGGTCTCTCACCAATGGTAAAAAGGTCCAGATAAAATATTTGTTAGATTATGAGTATTGACACAAATAAGAAGTTTGTCTAACCGATTTAACCTTAAAAGAAGTGTTGGCCCCAACTTTAAAGGAAGCACCTGCCTTGAAGGATTTCCATTCAGTTTCCCCGGGCAACAGCGCAATTAATTCCCCCTCTATAACATTCATGGTTTCCTTGGCAGTAGTCCCAAATTCATACTCACCAGGTTCCATTACCCCCAGGGTCGACTTCCCAGTTGCCGAGGTGTAACCAAGGGATTTTACGTTTCCATCAAAATATTCGTTACTCGAGATCATAAATTTTCTTTTATAGGATAGCTGGCAAATATAAAGAAAGGAAGTTCAAGATAACGAGCCCTATAACTATTTTACGTTCATGGAGATTATATATTCCTAAACAATAGCCTTAATATTATAAACTAGAAAGCTGTGGAATAAGGGTTCATTTATCTGCCCTTATTCCTGACGGTATACAAGGTAGCATAATAATAATTTGTGATCCTCCGCCTGCAATGGGTTTCATTAAAATATGACCTTGGTGCAAACCAACTATCTTTTTACAATAAGCCAGCCCTAAACCCCTACCACTTTCAACGTGAAATTTCTGTAACAATCCAAAAACTTTACCCTGGGCATTATTGGGAAATCCCTTAGAATTGTCCTTGATCCGAATCTGGATAAAGTCCGTATACCGGTAGGCATCTTCTACAGATTTATAATAATTATCCATAATCAGTTCCGATGAAATTTCAATGTACAACTGTTTATCCAGATTTCGGAACCGATATGCGTTGGCCAACAATTCCCTCATCACTCTAGTCAACCTAGGTATATCACCACGGACTTCTTGTACCCTCAATTGACTTAAATCTGGCAGAATTTCAGGGATACCTAGTCTTGCCAAGGCGGCTTTGATCATTTCCTCCAAGTTACCCACGGTGAAGTCATTCATCCTATTTTCCAAAGAATGAAAGCGTTGTAACCGCATCAATAAGTCCCGAGAATATTCCGATAAGTCTCGAAGTTTTTTGAGATAGGATGTAAACTCTACTCCTACACCCTCCTCCTTCTCTTTTTTACCTTCAAGAAGACCTGCAAACAAGTGTATTTTTCGCAAGGGTTCCTGCATGTCATGGGAAAGCACTTTATTAAATTCAACATGCTCCTGATTAATTCGTTTTAGTTCACGTAATTGGTGCTCCAATAATTGCTCATTTCTTTCCAAATCTGCCTTCATTTTCAACAGAAGTGCATTCTCTCCAAGTGCCTTTTCTGCCGCTTGCTTAGCCTCCAGAATTCCTTTTTCATACTTATTGCGCTTGGCCATTTGAAGTCCAACAGCCTGTACGGTAGATATTTCCGTTTTGCCGGAAAGGGACATATTCATGAGAACCGGATATTCCTTGCCAGATTTAGAACATAAGGATAAAAACATTTCATCTACTTTACCCTGCATCATTAACATAGGCAGGAAATGGGTCTTATAAAAAATCCGGCTTCCACCAGTTAGCAGGTCTTCAAACCGCAATCGGCCTATTACTTCCAAGTCTTCATATTCCAAATGACCCAGCATCAATTGGTTTATATCGGTAAGACAGCCGTCTACCGAAAAAGAAAACATATAACAGGGAGGATTAATATTCACTGATTCTTAGCTTCAAATGTTTAATTAGGTATGATTATCTTCAGTCTGTAAATATCGCTGAATGCATTTAATTGTTTCTTCCGGATGACTCATATGTGGACAATGTCCAGTAGCGTTCAAATGGTATATCACACTATTTCTTAATTCTTGGTGTACATATGTCCCTACTTTTTCATTGGCAATATCATCTTCCAAACATTGAAGAATGAGGCTTGGAACTTTTACCTTGGAAAGATCCTCTCTGTTGTCTGAAAAAAAAGTGACCCTAGCAAAATTACTTGTAATCTCCTTGTCCATGGAACAGAAACTTTCTTCAAGTTCATGCACAAGTTCTGGCCTTTCTGCGTTCTTCATGACCACCGGCGCCAGAAAGCTGGCCCAGCCAACATAATTATTTTCCATGACCTCCATAAGACTATATAGGTCCTTTTCTTCAAAGCCTCCAAAATAGCCCGGCTTATTAATATAACATGGGGATGGACATACTAGAATTAATGATCGGAATAATTCCCGTTGTTGAATGGAAGCTAGAATGCCTATCATTGAACTTACGGAATGCCCTACAAAAATTACGTTTTCGAGGTTTAGAGCATCACATATTTCAAGAACATCTTGGGCATAACCGTAAAGTGAACCGTAACGATCCTCACTATATTGCCCCGTAACAGATTTACCGCAGCCAACATAATCGAACAAAACCAATTTATAATTTGCAATAAAAGCCGGAGTAATAAATCTCCACATTACCTGGTCGCATCCAAAACCGTGCGCAAACATAATAACTTGGGTTCCGTCCCCAATTACATTTACATTATTCCTTTTTAAAACATCCATGCACAATCTTTTTCCTAAAGATAGAAGAAAAGAGCAATTTTGATTATTATAACCATTATAAAGAGTTCACATATGTAGAAAAATATGTCATACCTAAAGATATATTGCCAACACACATAAAATATTCGTCCTAGTTTAAAAAATTATAGTAGGTTAGATAGACTACAGGCATCGATAAAAGTAGCTGCTTTTTAGGCTGATGTCACATTTTTCCTTAGAACTGAAAGATAAAATTGCCCAAGAAAACTTTGTATGAAATGATGTAAATTTGATACAAGAATATATAACTCTATATCATCTTTACTTTTTCGTCACGAAAAATTTGTAGATGAATTTCTCCTTGCCAGGAGGCCTAGATACATGTCGTCATTTCGACAACAATTGATAAAAAACAAACGATAATGAGCAAAATATACTTTCCCTTATTACTATTGGCATTAATTTCATGGGAAGCAAGAACGCAAAATTTGATTGCCTCCCCTTCAGATTATTTACAGGATATCAAGATAGAACTTACCAAAAAATGGCCTAACAATAGAACAGTCAATTTAGTCTTTCATGGTCATTCTGTTCCTGCTGGTTATTTTAAGACCCCCGTCGTAAATACTTTGGACTCCTATCCATTTCAAGTACTTAAAAGAATAAAGGATCAATATCCCTTTGCAGTAGTCAACATTATTAATACTTCTATAGGCGGTGAGAATTCTGTTAGTGGCTCGGACCGGTTTGAATCGGAAGTATTAATCCATAAGCCAGATGTTCTCTTTATAGACTACGCATTGAACGATGTTGGAGTTGGACTTGAGAAGTCCTACGA
Source organism: Arenibacter catalasegens (assembly GCF_002909235.1). Classification (GTDB taxonomy): domain Bacteria; phylum Bacteroidota; class Bacteroidia; order Flavobacteriales; family Flavobacteriaceae; genus Arenibacter; species Arenibacter catalasegens. Next base: position 73,582 of record NZ_PHQQ01000014.1, on the reverse strand, counting down.
GGCTTGGGGCAATATGATAGGAAAAGCTTTGGATAAGAATATTAAAATAATACTACTAACCCCTTCCCCCGACCAAAGAGTAAATATTTTGGAAGTGAACAATGTTTTAGAACAGCACAAAAATCAGATTCGACAATTAGCCAAAGAGAACGGTGTTGGACTGGTGGACAGCTACGCATTATTCAAGGAAAAAGTTATTAAGGGTGACAGCATTACAAAATTTATGTCCCAAGTGAATCATCCAAATGCGGAAGGACACAAACTTATCGCAGATGAAATCATTACTTATTTTCAATAGCCCAATAGGGATTCAGTGGAACCTTTTAAAGGAGTAAATAAAAAGAATTTATAAAATAGCGTCCTAAATAGAGTCTAAATAATTCTTCATTTACTAATAAGATTAAATTGACAAAATAATTAATTTATTAACGACATGACTGACAATCGAAACACATCCCTGGAAATAAACAAAGAACAGTTTAAGAATATCGGTTATCAGTTAGTGGATAGGATCGCGGAATTTCTGGACACCATGGATGATAAACCTGTTACCACAGGAGAATCGCCCCAAGAATTACAAAAATTATTAGGGGTCTCATCCCTACCGGACAATGGAATTCCGGCCGCTGATATAATCGCCAATGCCACTGAATTATTGATGAACCATTCCCTACTGAACGGTCACCCTAAATTTATGGGCTACATCACCTCATCACCAGCACCCATTGGAATGTTTGCCGATTTATTAGCGGCCTCGGTTAACTCCAACGTTGGCGCCAATATACTAAGCCCTGTAGCAACCGAAATTGAAAAGCAAACTGTAAAATGGTTGGCCGAATTTATCGGTGTCTCCCCTGAATATGGTGGTATATTGGTCAGTGGAGGTAATATGGCCAATTTTACTGCCTTTTTAGCCGCAAGAACTGCTAAAGCACCGAAGAATATCAAAGAAGATGGTCTAGCAAGCACTTCAAAAAAATTAATGGTCTATTGTTCAAAAACCACCCATACATGGGTTGAAAAAGCCGCTATTCTCTTTGGTCACGGTTCAAATTCTACCAGATGGATACCTACCGACAGCTTTAATAGAATGGACAACGACCTTCTGGAACAAGCCATAAAAAAGGATCTAAAAGATGGCCATCAACCGTTTATGATTGTTGGAACTGCGGGAGATGTGAGTACAGGAGTCGTAGATAACCTACAGGCTATTGCAGCCATATGCAAAACATACAATTTATGGTTCCATATAGATGGTGCATATGGTATCCCTGCCGCCTTAATTCCTGAATTAAAACAGATGTTCCAAGGAATTAAAGAGGCCGACTCCATTGCTCTTGATCCACATAAATGGTTATATAGTCCATTGGAAGCTGGCTGTACTTTAGTTAAGGACCCCAAACACCTTACTGACACCTATAGTTCGCATCCCGAATATTACAATTTCAGTAAAAACAACGACGGACTAGTTCATAATTTCTATGAATATGGGCTTCAAAATTCGCGTGGATTTAGAGCTCTTAAGGTTTGGATGGCCTTAAAGCAAATAGGAAAAAATGGTTATTTGAAAACGATAAGGGAAGATATAGAATTATCCAAATTACTTTTCCAATTAGCCGAAAATCATTCGGAATTGGAGGCTATAACCCAAAACTTGAGCATAACTACCTTAAGATATGTTCCAGAGGGTTACGGAGACAAATCGGGCAAGAATGAAGCGTATTTAAACACTTTAAATGAAGCTTTATTGGATGTATTGCAACAAGGCGGGGAGGTTTTCTTATCAAATGCTATAGTGCAACATAAATATTGTCTAAGGGGATGCATAGTTAACTTTAGGACCTCAAAAAAAGATATTGAGGAAATCATTGGGATATTGGTGAGGGAAGGAAAAAAAATGCATCAAAAGCTCGCTTCCAACTAAATAAATAAAGGGGTTCTATGGTTCGGTAGAAGCTTTGGGACAGCTATTGAAAATCAGGAACTTTGTTACAGGAAATTACAAGACTCCAAATAACTAATGAAGGCATTAAATAAACGATTGTAATCTATAGAAATGAATAACATAGACAACCACATTAACTATATTGAGTTCAAAGCTAAGGACCTCGAAAAAACTAAAAAATTCTATACCTCAGCCTTTAATTGGACCTTTACTAATTATGGCCCTACCTATATCGCTTTTTCCGGTAGTGGATTGGAAAAAGGTTAATAGTTAACGAAAAAATTCATTCTTCCATGGGTATTGCAGAACCAACGATAGGAACTAAGAAAAATAGTGGTGATTCACCTGGAGTAACGACTAAAAAATTACGATTTCAAGTACTTTGGACACGAATTATATTGACCCAACGTATTAACCTTTAGGTCACAATAAATTAAAATCTAACCTAAAATCATTTATGAAAACTTTTATTTGGCTCCCCTTAATATTACTGGCTATTCAATGCGCTGCGCAAACCAAGGTCATTCTGGATACGGACATCGATTCGGACGTAGATGATGTACAGGCTTTGGCGATGCTACATGCTTATCAAAAAATGGGCAAGGTAGACTTAATAGGAGTGATAGCGACCAGTTCAGATATTTTTTCATATCAATGTGTAGATGCCATCAACACCTTTTACGACAAATCGGATATCCCTATCGGGTTTTTAAAACAACAAAAAAATCTTGATAATTTCTCGAAATACACTAGGCAGGTAAGTGAAGAATTCCCTCATTCCATAACCACAATAGATCAAACAATCGAAGCCGCTCAACTTTACCGAAAACTCCTGTCCGAAAGTATGGACAATTCGGTTGTCATAGTAACTATTGGGCATTTGACCAGTCTCCAAAATTTGTTAAAATCTGAAGGCGATAAAATCTCATCCCTGACCGGAAAAGAATTGGTGAACAAAAAAGTAAAAAAATGGCTTTGTATGGGCGGAACATATCCTATGGGCTTAGAAGCCAATTTTTATCGTCCAGATCCTGAATCTACAGTTTACTGCCTTGCCAATTGGCAAAAAGAAGTTGTTTTTTGCGGTTGGGAACTCGGAAATCAAATTATTACCGGAGGTGAATATTTAAAGTCAAAATTAAACACTTCCAATCCCGTATACCGAAGTTATGAACTTTATAACAATTTTGCAGGTCGGCCTGCATGGGACCAAGCAGCTGTGATGCTTTTGGACAACGACACAGCTTCCCGGTTTTTTAACATCAACACCAATGGTTATGTATCCGTAAATAAAGATGGCAGTAACGAATGGCATTCAGGCAAAAGCCAAAAAGATAAAAAGCACGCCTATATTACCATCAAAAAAAATATTGCCCCCGAGTCCATCGCCAAAACAATGGATGAGCTCATTCTAGAACTGCATTCCAACTAAAAGACTATAGAAATGAGTAATATAGACAACCACATTAACTATGTAGAGTTCAAAGCAAAGGACCTCCAAAAAACTAAAAAATTTTATACCTCAGCCTTTAATTGGTCCTTTACTGATTATGGCCCTACCTATATCGCTTTTTCCGGTAGTGGATTGGAAGGGGGATTTGAAAAGACTGAAAATAATATTGTAAATGGAGCACTAGTGGTATTGTACCATAAACAACTTGATTTGATAAAAAATAAAATTGTAGAAAGTGGGGGTGAAATTTCTAAAGATATCTTTTCCTTTCCGGGCGGAAGCAGATTTCAATTTAAAGACCCTTCCGGCAATGAACTTGCTGTTTGGTCCGATCATTAAGAGTGTAGGAGCAGTAGGTATACAGACCATTTTGACTTTGGAAGTTAATGGTAAATATTGAAGTCCTAACAGAAAGAATTTTAAACTTAATATAAAGTGATATGGGTTTTTATCAGTTTAAGAAAAAACAAGAGATCAGTGCTTCGATTGAAGAGGTTTGGGCATTTATTTCCAATCCAAGCAATCTAAAAGCAATTACCCCCGATTACATGGGCTTCGATATTACCTCAAAGGACATTCCTTCAAAAATGTACGAGGGCATGATGATAAGCTACAAGGTTTCACCCATTTTCGGAATTAAAACTACCTGGGTCACTGAAATTACCCACTTAAAGGAAAATAGCTATTTTGTGGACGAACAAAGGGTTGGACCATACAAGATATGGCATCATCAACATAAGATAGAGCCGACTGAAAATGGGACATTAATGACCGATATTGTCAGCTACCAACCACCTTTGGGACTCTTGGGAAGTCTTGCCAATACTCTTATTATAAAGGGAAAGCTTAACGAAATATTCGATTATAGGACCAAGGCTTTGGATGAAATATTTTAAAGGCAAAAGATCGTAAAGACATTTGTTAACCACAGCCTATGAATAACAAATCAATCATTAAAATAAAAGATGGCAAAGTTGGAATGATCGGCTACGGAATGTTATCCTCTCTTGAAAGTGTTGAAGATGTCCTTGGAAGAAAATACCACGATGAAATATTTTGTGTGCATTTAAACGGTTTACAACGGGCCTGGAATTTTGTCGGCGCCAATAACGACCCCAATTTACCGTCCGAATATCTAAAATATGACTCCTTTTTCCTAAGAAATCAGGAAACTATCCCCTTTGAAAAATCCATATTTTTAAATATCGTGGAGAATAAAGAGGTTCAATTAAACTGTGCCTTGTATTTTGTAACCCTTGATGAATTGGAGATGTTTGATGAATTAGAGGTAGGATATAAAAGAATAGATGTCACTGATATTGTTAAAGAATACAACTTTGAAAACGGAAAAATATATGCCTACAAGGCGCTACCGGCATATGAGTTTAATCCCGAAATGGATAGTGACAAAAGTATCATCGACAAAGGTTATTTAGATCTGGTATTGGCATCCTATGATACCATGGGAAGTGAGCATAGAAAAGAATATGACCTTTCCACCATACCCCCTGACCCCTATTTAGTAGCTCCTGTAATACATAAGAAGGTTAGGGAGTAATTTGAATATCAATACTATTTGGCTTTACCAATCCTAGCTTGAACGTTCCGTATTTCTCTTTAAAAAATCAACAAATAAAAAGTGCACCGACATAATCAATAGAATTACAAATAAATATTCATTAAAAAAATTATCCTTAGAAGGAAAACTAGGAACATACAGCTTAAACGAAACCATATAAATTAATAGGCATAACCCCACTAAAACAAAGCTATACCGCCAATCCCTCAAGCAATCCAGGTACAGCCTGGGTTTCAGGAGAAGGGTCAAATCCTTTCCAAACAATTGTCCGGCCAAAGGCCATAGAAAAAAAAGGGGTAATGCAAATAACCTTGTTTCCCTAGCCAAAGTAGCTGCCATAACAATAGGGGTATTTATCACTAATGCAAGTAGAAAAGCCAAGATGTATTTTTTTTCCAAAATGGTATAGGCCTTAGGCTTTATAGACATATAAAGAAAATAAAGAGCGGGACCCAAAACCAAGAAAAAAGATACTATGGTTTCAACGGAACTGGCATAAGTTCCAAAGTTCTGAAAGTAACAACTAAGCCTATTGGCTACCACCTCGGAGGTCTCTTTCCAAATACCGGTCGCCCAAATAAATACCCCCAAATAAATACCGTATAAGGGAAGTGGCAAGAAAAGTAGCAACAATTTTTTTTTGACCATTGATGTCCACTTATTGTTGGTTTTCAAACTTAGACCAGAAAAGATAACAACCAACCCAGGCCATAGAAAAACAGTACTTTCCCTAGCTATGGTTGCCATTAAAAATAATGGAACATAATATTTCCACTTTCCCCTGATCAAAGCAAGAATACTGAGCAAAATCAAGCAATATTGAAGTGGCTCATCATAACTGAAAACTGGTGGAAAAAAAGCAAATAGTATGGAAAAGCTTAGAAAATAGGCCACAAGATTAAACATTGCCTGACCCTTTGATGCATTAAGTCTTAATGAGAGGGCATAAATCAATATTCCACTAATCCATAGCAATAATAAGTTCACAAGTACAAAAGACTCCCCCAAGGTTACCCCAAAAACACCGGACGTAGCCTCGATCAATAAAGATGTTAATGGGCGTCTGGCAAAGGGTGCAAATTCTTGGTGATATCTAATTTGGGAAGCCAGAAAAACATTGGATAGCTTTGTGTTGTTTTCATTCAACATACTATCCGATACGGGAAGCATATGAATCCCATAGATCAGTAGCACTATCAAAAAACTTATAAGATACTGCCAATAATTTTTCATATTTAACTCACCGATGGAATGCCTAAAAGTAAACAAAACATTAGTTGGTTGTTATTATCCCAAATAATTAATGCCTTATGGGAAAATTGCAATTATTTCCATAGTGTAGACTCCTTTTAAAATATAAACTTCTAAAACCTATATTTTCCTCCCATCCAAAAGATTAATTATACGTGAACCGTAGGTAGCGTTTTTTTCTGAGTGGGTAACTTGAATTATGGTGACCCCTTCATTATTCAATTGCCTAAAAAGTTCCATAATCTCCTCCCCTTGCTTAGAGTTTAGATTTCCAGTTGGTTCATCGGCCAAAATAAGTTTTGGAGAAGAAATTAACGCCCTTGCAACACCTACCAATTGTTGTTGTCCTCCACTTAACTGTGCAGGGAACAAATCTTTCTTTCCTACTATATTAAATCGGTCCAAGGTATCCGCCACAAGGGATTTACGTTCAGAGCTGCCCACTTTTTTATATAGCAAGGGCATTTCCAGATTTTCCTGAACGGTAAGGTCGTCCAACAAGTGGTAGGATTGAAAAACAAAGCCTATATATTGTTTGTACAAATTGGTACGGTGTTTTTCTTTTAGGGTATGAACAGGCTCATGCAAAAAGCTATATTCTCCCTCATCAAAATTATCCAACATGCCAATGACATTGAGCAGCGTAGATTTACCCGAACCTGATGGTCCCATAATGGAAATAAACTCCCCTTCTTCCACGCTAAGGTTAATATCCTTTAACAGGAAAACACGCTGTCCCCCTGAGTTTACCCATTTAAAAATGTTGTTAAGTTGTAGTAGCATATTGTATTCTATTTAATTCATTTATGTCCCCTAACCCTCCCGTCGAAATGCGCGGGACCGACTATCCCAAGGAGCACTAACGGATTCTTGGCAGCTTTAATTAAGAAAATCAATTTCTTCCTTTTCCATAGCCTCCATAACCGCAATCCTCAGACTGATCCCAACAACCGAACATTGATTATTCCTTTATGGTCATTCCGTCCTTAAACTTTTTAAAGGTTTGATCAATGCTGCCCCAATGGACTGATAACTAATGGTCGCCACAGCAATAATCAAAGCTATTCCGCCAGCGAAAAAGAATATTTCCCATCCAATATTAATCTTATAGGCAAAATCCTCCAACCATCGGTTCATCATATACCATCCTATGGGTATCGCTATAAGAATGGCCAAAAGAATCAACTTTAAAAAATCTAGTGTCAATAGTTTATAGATACTTTCAAAAGGAGCCCCCAAAACCAACCGAATACTAATTTCCTTTTTGCGTTGTTCCACCATAAAGGCAGAAAGGGCAAACAGTCCTAAACAAGCTACTAGAATGGCAAACAAGGCAAAACTGTTGAATATTTTCCCCATACGTTGCACATCCTCGTGCATTTGGGTGAATTTTTGATCTAAAAAGGAATATGCAAATGCTTGATTGGGAACATTTTCGTTCCAAATGGCTTCAAGGGAAGTCAAGGACTCCCTAATATTGTCTGTTTTAAGTTTTACCGAAATTGCACCCAGATCGTTGTTTGCAACCACTAGGGTAAGTGCTCCAATATCTTCCTTCAAGGATTTAAAGTGGAAGTCCTGTACCACCCCTACAATGGCCCAGTCCCTTCCATTGTTTATATGCTTTCCTACTGGATTGTCATAACCGAGATCTTGTGCCATTTTAGCATTGACAATCATCGAGTTAATGGTGTCGGAAGCAAATTCCCTGGAAAAATCCCTACCCTGCTTCACCTTTACCCCCAATGTTTTTATGTAATCATAATCCACTCGCCAAACTTGTGCAGGAATCCCACGATCTTCAATTCCTTCCCCCACCTTTTTAAAAGTATTGCCATTTCTTTTGGCACCATCTATCGGCAAATAATCACTTTTTGTTACATTTTGTACTTGAGGAAGTTCTAACAATTGTGCCTTAAAGCTTTCCGATTTATTTCCTAAGATATTGGCCCCTTCCAAAATCACTACCTGATCTTTGTCGTAACCCAGTTCTTTGTGTAGGATATAGTCCATTTGCTTGTAGATGATCAATGTCCCTATAATCAGGATTACCGATGCAGCAAATTGAAACACGACCAATCCACTCCTCAGCTTCCCGCTCTTACTGCCGACACTAAGGCTCCCCTTTAGCACATTTACGGGTCTAAAGGAAGAGAGGTAGAAGGCAGGGTACATTCCTGCCATAATTCCAATTAGCAGCGCAGAACCTACCATAAGCGGTACAAACCACCAAACCTCCCAGGGAAACAAAATCGACTTTGCCGCAATGGCATTAAAGGCAGGCAACAAGGCCCAGGCCAACAGGAGACCTAAAACAAAGGAGATAATACTGAAAAGCACGGATTCTGTAAGGAATTGCGCAACCAGATTACTTTTGAATGCCCCAACTGTTTTACGCAAACCAACTTCTTTGGCCCTATTGGCCGATTTGGCGGTAGAAAGGTTGATGAAATTGATACAAGCCAACAATAAAATAAACCCTGCAATGGCTCCAAAGAGCCATACAAACCGAATATCGCCATGCTTTAGACCATCCCCCATAGCAAGATCTGATCGTAAATGTATATCGGCGATTGGTTGCAACTTATATTCAATGGTTTTCAGTACTTGGATAAAGGCCGGGTCACGACCATAAGCCAATTGGGCAGGGATTATGTAGTTTTCCATAATGGAAAACATTTTTTTCTCCAATGCCGGAATACTAGCATTTTTATCCACAAGAACATAGGTGAAATAATTCTGATTTGTCCAGCTCATGTTGGTATCCTCTATGGGTAAAAGAAAATTAAACTGGAGATGGGAATTTTTAGGAAAATCTGGCATTACCCCCGTAATGGTATATGGTCTTGAAGTATTGTTATCCAACACAATGGTCTTACCCAATGCATCCCCATGAGGGAAGTATTTATCTGCCTTGGATTTGGAAATTACAATATTTCCCGGTTGTAATAAAGCTTCTTTGGAGTTTCCCTGTTCCAAGGAAATCTCAAGAATTTCGAGGATGTTCTGGTTGGCAAATACAAATCCATCCTCAAAATTGTTCTGGGATTCACCAGCCAATCGCAATCCTCGTTTCCCAGCGCCAAAGAGCTCGCTCATATTTATTTTCCCCGCCTTTACAATTTCTGGAAAATCAGTTTGTAGGGCATCCGCAAATGGCAATTGAAAATGAACGCTTTTTTTTAGCTCACCGTCCATTACACCTTGTAACACAACCCTATAAATACGATCCTTATTTTTGTATTTCTGGTCATAGCTGAGTTCATCGTTAATGAAAAGTGCAATCAACAGACAAGCAGCAATGCCCATGGCAAAGCCCCCAACCTTTATGAAAGTGAAGAGCTTTTCGCTTTTAATGCTTCGCCAAGCAATTTTAAGATAATTTTTATACATTACAGTCGATTTTGTCCTCCCCCTAACCCCCTCCTGGAGAGGGGGAATCGGTTCGGTTTTTGATTTATCTTTTCACGTTGTTTTCCTATGTAAGCGCTACCCTTTGTCGGAAATAGTATTGACTTTATTCGTTTCTCAATGATTCTGCTGGGTTAACCATTGCCGTTTTAAAAGATTGTGATAGGATGGACAATGCCGCAACCAGAAGGACTACCAATAGGGGTACTGCGAACATCCAAATACTAAGGTCAATTTTGAAGGCATATTTTTCCAACCATTTCTTGGTGACGAAATAGATGACCGGTAAGGCTATTGCCCCTGATAATAGGACTAGGCTCAGCAACTTTATTGGAATTATTGACAAGGCCTGTACCACTGTGGCACCCATAACTTTTCGCACACTTATCTCCTTGGTTTTTTGCATGGCCATATGCGATCCCAGACCGAACAGACCTAAGGCGGCAATAAAAATTGCCAACAATGAAAACACCAAACAAATGATTCCGAATTTCGATTCGGCCTGGTACTGCCGATTAAAGTAATCATCCATAAAAAAGGAGTTGTACAAATCGTTCGGGAAAAACTCTTTGAACTTGGACTCTATTTGACCCGTTGTTTCAGGAATATTACCACTTGCAATATTTACAGTGACAAACGAAACCCCGTAGCCCATAAGATTCATAAAAACAATAGGGTCGTACCCTTTTTGTAGTGATTGTTGATGATGGTCTTCTACCACTCCTATTATTTCGGCTGTTCTATCGATAGGACCATACTTGAATATCATCTTTTTGTTAATAGCCGCTCCAGGGTCCGAAAACCCTAATATTCTTGCTGCCGAACGATTGATCAAGACCCGATGGCCTGATGGAACCGGACCCTCTCTTGTATACAAAGAGGTAGCATCTTCCTTGACAAAATCTCTTCCTGCCAAGAGATCAATGTCGTAGGTTTTTATAAAATCTTGATCTATAATCACGAAATTTGCACTGACCCCTAACTCTATTGGTTTATGCGCCTGGCGTATGGTATTCCCTTGTATAATTGGTTTACCTGGTATTTCGTCGGACAAGGCAACACTATTGATCCTTGGGTTTTGAATCAGTTCCCGCTTAAAGGATTCTACTTTCCGCTGCGTGGTGGTATCAGCATATGTAGGTGCACCAAAAACAAGATTTTGTTCAGCATTAAAACCAAGGTCCTGGTTCTGCATGTAGGAGAATTGATTATAAACAATGTATGTTCCCGCAATAAGCGCAATTGAAATGGCAAATTGAGAAACAACCAAAGCCTTTTGAAGCGTATTCCCTTTGGTTGTTTTATGAAACTTTCCTCGAAGAACTTCAATAGGCACAAAACCTGACAATACAAAGGCTGGGTAAAGACCTGCTAAAACACCTCCTATTAAAAATATACCTAACATAGCTAACCAGACTTGCCATTCACCCCACATTCCAAAGTTTAACACCTCTATTCCTACCAATGAATTAAAGGAAGGAATCAAGAGATTGATCAATACAAATGCTATAATAACAGCAAAAAAATTAATGATAAGCGACTCAAATAGAAATTGATGTATAAGTACTGATCTAGGAGCACCAACTACTTTTTTAATCCCCACTTCTTTGGCGCGCTCCATAGATTTGGCGGTAGAGAGGTTGATAAAATTAATCATCGCAATTGCAATGATAAAACCGGCTACGATCAATAAAAAGTACAAAGTACCTTCACTGTTATTGGGAGAGATTTCTTTTAATAAGTGTGATTTTAAATGAATGTCCTTAACGGGTTGCAGTGCCATTTTTGCTTCAAATCCATGCTCGATCATTATATCCCCCAAATATTTTTTTACGAATCCCGGAAACTTAGCTTCTACGGTCTTCTGACTTGTTCCCGGCTTTAGTTTAATATAATTGTAAAATTCTGGCCATACCCAACTGTTGGCATGATCGCCATTTGGGCCGAAGATGTTATAGGAAACAATCATACCCATAGGTAAGTGCGTATTGTCCGGCCGTTCTTTAAAAACACCAGTTACCTTTAATTTAAAATTATCATTGACCTCTATCATTTTTTCAATAGGGTCTTCAGTCCCGAAAAAGCGATGGGCTATTTTCTCGCTCAGAATTACGGAGGTAGGTTCATTTAGTGCCGTTGCAACATCGCCTTGAATAAATTGTAAATCGAAAAGATTGATAATCGCATTATCAGCAAAATAAATATGATCATCATTGGCATCAGACTTTATTTCGTCACCAAGGGTATTGGTATATGAAATATTCATGGTGCCAGAAAATGCCATTGGCTTATCTGCGATACGGGTATAGCTTTCAACTTCCGGAAAATCTGATAGCATTGCGGGGCCCGTCATCGGATGATTTGTTGCTGAAGTAACAAAACCATTATCACCCAAGTTTGTAGTCAGGGTAACCCTATATAGGTTATCAACATCAGGAATAAAATTATCATAGCTTTTTTCGAAAGCAATGTATTGTGTCAACAGAATAAATGCCGTTATTCCTATGGAAAGGCCTAAGACGTTGATGCCCGTAAACAGTTTGTTCCTTAAAAAGAATCGTAAGGCAATTTTCAGATGATTTTTTAACATGATTCTCGTTTTTAGTCCTCCCCTTAGTCCCGCCTTGGGCGGGAGACCGGTTTGGTTTTTAATGTCTTTCGTATTCTTTGATCAAGAATAATTTTCACTGCTTATTGAAAATTGTCCAAGGCAAAACTGTTTACTTTTCATTGATTACTGCTCACTGTCCCAAGGTACCCCCTTCCGTCTTCTCCTGAAATGGGAAGGAACTGCTCTTTGGCAAACATTGGCACCTCCCTAACAATCAATACCAATTGCCAATTTTGTTCTTATTATTCACTGTCCACTGCTCCCAATTCATTGCTCATTGCTTATTGTTCACTGCTTACTGTTTACTACTCACTGCCAACTGTTTACTGTACACTTTTTCACTCTGTTCGTAAACTTTTGGCCGGATCTGTTCTGGCCGCCTTGATCGTCTCAAAACTTACTGTTGTAAGTGCCACCCCCAATAGCAGTATTCCTGCCAAAGCAAACAGCCACCAATTAATGGCTACATGAAAAGCAAAGCCTTGAATCCATTCGTTCATATAATACCAGGCAACAGGAACCGCAATTAAAAGGGCTAGGGCTACCAATTTTAAAAAATCTTTTGAGAGCAGATTGAACAACCCAAAAACACTTGCGCCCAATACCTTTCTTACTGCAATTTCCTTGACCCGCTGATTAGCCGTAAAAGCTGCCAGACCAAAAAGACCTAAGCAGGAAATAAAAATGGCCAAGGCTGCAAAGGTGCCGACCAACTGCTGTGTTTTTTGTTCTTCCTTATACCCATTTTCAATGGTTTCATCCAAAAAATGATAGGCAAATGGCAAGCTACTAAATTGGTGGTGTACCTTTTCCATATGGGCAATGGCCTCCTTAGTCCTCCCAGGCATGGTTTTTACATAAACAAGATCAGGTTCTGCGGGCCTGCAACGTATAATCATGGGTTGGATCGGGTTATGTAGGGAGGTAAAATGAAAATTTTTGACCACCCCAACAATTTGCCCACCTTCATCACCCCAAAAACTCAATGATTTCCCAATTACATCTTTCATCCCCATGGCCTTTACCGCTTCCTCATTGACCAAATAATTCAAAGTATCGCCAGCAAATTCAGGAGAAAAACTTCGGCCTTCCTTAATAGGAATGTTCAGCATTTCCATAAGTCCAAAGTCGGTTGTAAGTATGGTAAACCATTGTTCCCCATCATCAGGGCTCTGTCCTTCCCAAACGGGATCGGAGGTAGTACCCCAAGAATCTATAAAATTACTGCTAGCAGAACTCAGCTCCTTAATTCCTGAAAAATTTGCCAACTCGGCCTTAAAGGTCTTTGATTTCAAATACGTTTCGTGGTTCATCGGCATATAAACAATGTTCTCCTTATCCAAGCCCAGATTTCTATCCTGAATATATTGAAGTTGCAGGTAGACCACCATGGTTCCCGTAATCATAACCATGCAGAGAAAGAACTGAAATACGACCAAGCCCTTTCTTAAAAAGTTTTCGCCTCTATTGCCCTTTAATTGCTCGTTCAAAGCATGTACCCCCCCCTTGAACGATGAGAGTGAAAAAGCAGGATAAAGCCCTGAAAACAATATGGTGGCCAATGAAATAAGGGCCAAAATGCCATAGATTTGACCATCTAAAAAGTCGATCGTCAACTCCTTTTCAGTAATCGCATTGAACATAGGCATGGAAACTACCGCCAACAACACTGCGAACACTACGGAAATGCCCACTAGAACTGCCGATTCCATTAAAAACTGAACCAACAACGTTCCCCTACTTGCTCCAAGTATTTTTTTGACCCCTACTTCTTTGGAACGTTTAACCGCCAATGCCGTAGTGAGGTTTATAAAATTAAAACAGGCAATGAGTAAAGTGAAAATGGCAATAATGGCAAAGAGAATAATATCATCAATTCGACCGCCAATTACTTGACCGTTTTCAAATTTTGAATATAGGTATCTGTCATTAAAGGGTTGCAATGAAAGGGTACGCCATTTATCGTCTCCCATTTGTTCAGGAAGGTGTTGCAACTTTTGGCCCAATAGATTAAGGTTTGCCCCTTCTTCATGCAGCACGAAGGTTTTTACCCAAGTATTACCCCAGCTTTTATTGTTCATAGGCAAAAAATTGTCCACCGGTACAACTGCATCGAATTTTAAAGTGGATTGCCTTGGAATTTTTTTGAATACCCCTGTAACCAGATAGGGCTCGGAAGTTTCGGAAAGCATAAGATCTATCGTTTTTCCCAGAACTGCCCCATCAGGAAAATATATGGTGGCCATTTCTTCTGATAGCACGATACTTTTTATGTCGTTCAAGCAGGTTTTGGGTTCTCCTTCTTTCAAGGGAAAACTAAATAGTTCAAAAAATCCAGCATCGCTTCCTAATAGCTGCATTTCAATTGACTTCTCCCCAATTTTTAAGAGTCCTCCTCTTGGCCCCGTTCTTCGCACCGCTGTCTCAATCTCGGGTAGTTGTTCCATCAAAGCCTCTGCGACCGGATATCCGGTGCCGTCCCATGTGTTGATCGATCCGTCATCAGAACCAATGTTGGTCATTACCTGACTAATTTGGTTCCCCTTCGTGTGAAATGCGTCTTTATCCAATTCGTCTGAAATCCATAGGGCAATTAATAAAGTACACCAGAGCCCAATGGAAAGTCCCACAATATTGATCAGTGCAAAGGCCTTCCTTTTTGCTAGACTTCTAAACGCAATTTTGATATGGTTTACAAACATGGTTCTTGTTTATTGTTCGCACCTTAGTCCCGCCTCGGGCGGGAAACAGGTTCGATTTTTTGATTTAAATGCCTTTCGTATTCAATGCACATTGATACTTATTCTTTGTTCTACGATAATGTTCACTACTTACTACCAATTGTTTACTGTTTACAGCTCCAAATTCATTTCTAATTGCTTACTGTCAACAGTTCACTTTTTACTCCATTCTTAAACTTTTTACTGGGTTGGCTCCTGCCGCTTTATAACTTCGCAGGCTTACCGTAATCAGTGCAATTCCAAGTGTAAAGATTCCCGCCAGACCAAAGGTCCACCAACTGAGCTTGATTCTATAAGCGAAATTTTCCAACCAATTATCCATAAGGAAATAACCTATTGGACTGGCTATCAACAATGCCAATATTACCCATTGCACAAAGCTTTTGTTCAACATGACCAAAATTTCAGCTATAGAAGCCCCATTTACCTTTCGAATAGCAATTTCTTTTACCCTTCTTTGGGTGTCATATATCGCTATGGCAAACAGACCAATGGCAGATATGATCAAGGCTATTAATGAAAATAGCACCACATTGATCCCCAATTGTTTTTCTTTTTGATACATTACCGCTACCTCATCGCTTAAAAAAGAATAATCGAAAGTTTCTTTGGGATTATTTTCCTTAAACAATCCTACCAAAAAGGCCAAACCACTTTTGGCTGCACCTTCTTCAAATTCAATTAAATAAGCATCATTATTATCCTCGAAATAAAGCATCATTAATGGCTTGGTTACGGTGGACAAGTGTTCATAATTAAAATCCTTGACAACTCCTATAATTTCATAACCCTCTTCATCATTCCAGTATTTGTTCAACATTCTGGACATAGAGATATCCTGAATGTTCCAGTATTTTTTTGCGGCTTCATTTATAACTACCCTAACTCCTCTTGAACTGTCCAGTTCCCTGTCAAAAAATCTCCCTTCAATTAATTCCAGACCCAGCACTTTTTCATAATTTGGAGTAACAATCAACATATTTTGGGTTTCATACTCAAAATCCCCGTCTTTTCTACGCCACTCCATGAGGTATGGGTCTAATGGAGATGCTCCTTGTGCAAAACTCTTTATTGAAGAATTTGACGCCAGTTCATTTTTCAAGTGCTGAAATGTTTTCGCGTCCTCTATTTGTTGTTCTTCTTTGGTATCATACTCCTGATTTACAAAAAGTTCGGTGATAATAATATCGTCTTTATCAAAACCTAAATCTTTGCCCAACATTAATTGAAGCTGAAGGACAATTGTAATAGAGGAAATCAACAACAAAAAGGACAGTGCATATTGAAAAATTACCACCAACTTTCTACCCGCTATTTGATTTCCAGTAAAGCCCTTGTTCTTTAATCCATTTATTATGGAAAAACCATAAGTAGCAATGATGGGATAAATGGACCCAAGGAATACCAACAGACATAAAATTGCCATGACCACAGTTGTCACCTGCCATAGGGGCGGAGTGTAATTAAGGCCGATAAAACTATTAAAGGTGGGCAATACCATTTGAAACACTACCGTAACAATTACAGCGGCGAGACTGATAAGTACTGCCTGCTCTATCATAAATTGCCCAAAAAGATGTCCCTTTTGGGCTCCATTGATTCTTTTTAGCGCGCTATTCTTGACCCTGACATTAGCGCTGATCACTTGTAGGTTCGAAAAATTCAGTACCGAGACCAAGAGAATCACCAACATGATCACAATTTGCATGTACATGTTTTTTTTGTCCACAATATGGCTAATAATATTATTAGTATTTAGGTTTTCCTTTTCAATTGCTTCCTGGTCAAAAGGGATTAGGCCGAGTGTACTCTCTTTAAATTGAAAGTGATCTTGTGCTTTGAATTTTATCTTTTCTTCAAAAGCCGTCCTGTCAATATTTTTTCGCATCAATAAAAAATCGCCCCCCATTCTACTAAATAAATGGAGATCGGAAGTCTGGGTCGGCAAAATAAAATCGAACTCTATGGAACTATTTTGAGGAGGATCAATGAGAATTCCACTTACTGTAAAATTTTTTTTGACACGAGTTTTCACTTGTACTACCTTGCCCATAGGATCTTCTTCCCCGAATATGATTTTGGCCAATTTTTCGGTCAGTACTATGCCATGGGGTTGGGCTAAAGCGGTTTCTTTATCGCCAAATTTCAGTTTATAATCAAAAACTTGAAAAAAAGTACTGTCCGCAACTAGTCCTTCGGGAGAAAAGAAATTGTCATTATAATAAATTGCCAAGTTCCCCTTTACATATTTACTGATTCTAACTTTATGCTCCACTTCAGGATAGTCCCCATAATTAATTTGCGCAAATGCTTTTCCATCGAATATTTGAGGGAGACTTTGTGGCGTTGCATTTACCGAAAGCATATAGATATCTTTTTTCCTATTATGAAAGCCATCCATATTAAGCTCATTGGGCACATAGGTAAAAAGTAATGCTATGCAAAGTGCCCCGAGACAAAGGGTTAGTAGACTTCCGCCAAATATGACCTTGTTAGCCTTAAAATTCCGGATGGCAAATTTTAGATAGTGTTTTAGCATAATGCTTTCGTTTATCGTTGTCCGTTATTGCTCATTGTTTACTTCTTACGGCCAACTTTTTACTGAAAATTGTCCACTAAAAAAATTGTTTACTGTATACTGCTCACTGGCAACTGCCAACTGTTTACTGTTCACTTTTTCACTCCGTCCTCAAGCTTTTTACCGGATTGGCCAATGCCGCTTTAATACTTTGGTAGCTTACAGTAAGTACAGCTATGGTTAGGGCAATTAGCGCCGCAAAGGCAAACACCCACCAACTAATTTCAATTCTATATGTAAAATCTTCGAGCCATTTGTTCATTAGGTACCAGCCAACGGGCAAGGAAATAATAATCGCTACCCCCACCATTTTTAAAAAGTCGGTCGTAAGGCGATAGGTAATTTGGCCAATACTTGCACCCAAAACTTTACGGATGCCTATCTCTTTGGTACGTTTTTGAGCATTGAAAGCCGCTAAACCAAACAATCCAAGGCATGCGATTAAAATAGACAGGATGGTAAAGGTTACGAAAATGCGTCCTAATTGCTGTTCGGCTTCATAGGTGGTATTAAAGGAGTCTTCCATAAAACGATAACCGAAAGGTTGCCCTGGAGCCATTTCATTCCATATCCCTTCAACACTTGCGATGGAGTTCGAAAAATCTCCAGCTTCAAGTTTTATGGCCATTGAACCGATTGACGTGCCTAAAGTCATACTCAAAGCACCAATATCATCCCTTAATGATTCATAATTAAAATTTTTGATAATGCCAATAATTGTAAAATGGTCGGAAGTACCATTTTCAAAATTGCGGATAATGCGCATTCCTAAGGCCTCTTTGGGCTGCACTCCCAAAATGGCGACCGCCGACTCGTTGATCAGCATAGCCGTAGAGTCGGTACCAAACTGTCTATCGAAATTCCTGCCCTCTAGGATTTCCATATTCAAAGTGGGGAGGTAATTATCGTCAACATTCCATATCTGCATATTGATGGAATTTTCCGCTGTTGCCCCCCCTTCCTTAAAAAAGGAGGTATTACTTCGGACAGATGGTGTTGGTAAAAAGCTGCTCAATGTAGCACTTTCCACTTGGCCAAGTTGTTCCACTTCTTCCTTAAAAGCCGTGGCTTTATTGCTCAATGTATATACATCATCAACAATTAAAACCTGATCTTTTGTGAAACCCAGATCTTTACTCTGAATGAACTCCAATTGCATAAAGACCACCAAAGTACTTACAATTAAAAACACGGAAATTGCAAATTGGAATACCACAAGAAAACTTCGAATGTTGCCGCCACCAGTACTAGTTGTGCCAGCACCCTTAAGTACTTTCACGGGCACAAAACGGGACATGAAAAATGCGGGATACATTCCTGAAAAGAGGGCCAGTACTGTCGCCCCAAAAAGTAAGGCTACCCAGAAAACAGGATCGGTAAATGGTATGGAAATAGACTTGCCAGAAAGTTCATTAAAATAAGGCGTGGCTACTATTGCTATTGCCAAGGCAAACAAAAGCGAGATGAAGGAAATTAAACCTGATTCCGTCAAAAATTGGCGTATCAAGGCAGATTTGTCCGACCCCAATGTTTTGCGAATACCCACTTCTTTTGCTCTTTTAAGGGACTGTGCCGTTGATAGGTTCATAAAATTAACGCTAGCCAATAAGATCAAGAACAAGCCAATGAACGAAAGAATATAGACATTTTGAATACTACTATTTGGGCTTAGTTCATGGTCTTTGTTAGAATACAGGTGTATATCCTTTAACGCAATAGTGCTATAATAAAGATAATTACCAGAATCGGCCAACTGTTCTTCGGTTGCTCCTGGCAAAAATGTCTGTACGTAGGGCATTATGTATGTACCTAACATAGACTGTAAAGGCTCCTGAAAATCGGCAATATCGGCACCAGGTATCAGCTTAATAAAGGTGAAGAAATTATGACTTGTCCATTCCTGGTTTTGCGCATCTTCATTCCCCGCCATAGCCATAAAAACGTTGTGATTTCTAAGAAATGAACGCTCTGGCATATCCTCTATAACCCCTGTTACCGTATAGGTATCGGTATTGTTCAATAATAAACGTTGGCCTAAAGCTTTTTTTATATCAAAATGTTTTATGGCGGCAGATCTGGTCAGTACTAAGGTGTTGGGTTCTTTTAGTGCGGTTTTCATATCCCCTACCAACAGATCCAGACCGAACATCTCAAAGAAAGAAGCATCCACAAAGGTTGAACCTTGTTCCTTTATATTTGCTTCCGTATCACTCTTTCTTAGCAGCATACTGCCCAAATTCCTAAATCTAGTAGTTAGTTCCACTTGTGAAAAATCGCTCTTCATGGCGGCAGCCATAGGTGCTGAAACTTGTGCGGATCTGCTCTCCGTACCCCCGAATTTTACATCTGTATTTATTCTATGAATACGGTCGGCATCTTTGAACATCGTATCAAAATTCATCTCATCATAGATGTATAAGGAGATAAGCAATCCCCCAGCCATTCCAATGGCTAGACCGAAGGTATTCAGAAAGGTAAAAAAAGGCTGCCTTTTAAGGCTTCTCCAAGCAATTTTAATGTGGTTTTTAAACATGATGCTCGATTTTGATGCCGAAACATTTTCAGCATTGATTGATGAATAAACACTCTTTCTCCTATATACCTGCAAGGTTTCCAAAACCTTGTAGGTTTTCATTGCCATGTAGGTTTCCGAAACCTATTGGTTTCACTTCCAAGTCCTAGCCCAGACCTACAAGGAGGTCCGCCAAAAAAGGCGGACTACAAACTCTCTTCCTCCTTAACCTGAAAGGTTTCCAAAACCTTGTAGGTTTTCATTGCCATGTAGGTTTCCGAAACCTATTGGTTTCACTTCCAAATCCTAGCCCAGACCTACAAGGAGGTCCGCCAAAAAGGCGGACTACACCTTGCAGGTCTTTCGTTGCCGTTACTTGGTATTCTACTTCATGGCTCCCATAGCCCTATTATGGCTTTCCGTAGCAATCTGTCCGTCAAATAGGTTCACGATACGATGTGCATAATGCGAATCCCTATCCGAGTGGGTAACCATCACTATAGTAGTGCCTTCCTGATTTAGTTCTGTCAACAGGTTCATCACTTCGATCCCGTTTTTGGAATCCAGATTTCCCGTAGGCTCATCCGCCAAAATCAACTTTGGGTTTGTAACAACAGCCCGTGAAATAGCCACACGTTGTTGTTGACCTCCCGAAAGTTGTTGTGGAAAATGCTTTTCACGGTGCGCTATTTTCATTCGCTCCAAAACGGCCATTACCTTTTGCTTACGCTCACTTTTATTCATTTTGAGATAGATCAATGGCAATTCAACATTTTCAAATACGGTAAGTTCATCTATCAAATTAAAACTTTGGAAGACAAAGCCGAGATTACCCTTTCGCAATTGTGTACGCTGATTTTCCTTTAAGTGTCCAACCTCATGGCCGGCAAATTGGTAATTACCAGAAGTGGGATTGTCCAGCATACCTATAATGTTCAAAAGGGTAGATTTGCCACAACCCGATGGGCCCATTATGGCTACGAACTCTCCATCCTGAACTTTGAGGTTGACATTGTTCAAGGCCAAAGTTTCTACCTCCTCGGTCCTAAAGCTTTTTTTAAGATTTTGTATCTGTATCATTCTAAAAGGTTTACACGTTAATTAAAGGATGTCCTTACCATCCCGTTTGTGACAGTTTCGGATATATATTTTTATTATTATTTCAACACTATATTATCGGCGTCTCCAAAACTATCATAGTTAGAAGTAATTACCTTTTCACCATTCTCCAATCCTTCCAATACTTCATAATATCTGGAGTTTTGTTTTCCTATTCTTATATTCCGCTTTAATGCCTGATTGCCATCTGGATCTACTACAAAAATCCATTGTCCACCAGTACTTTGGAAAAAGCTTCCCTTGGGTAGCAAGAGCGCATCACTGGATTCCCCCAATTGTAATTTTATATTATAGCTTTGACCTGCGCGAATGTTTTGCGGCTTTTCACCTGTAAAAACCAAATCAATCTTAAACTTGCCATTTCGTACTTCAGGATATACTTTTCTTAACCTGAGGGTATGCTCTGTCCCATTCCGCTCAAAACTTGCATTTAAATCGCGCTTCACTCGGTCTATATAATGCTCATCTATATCTGCTTCAATCTTATAATCTGTTAGCACATTCACCTGACCAATACGTTCGCCTTGACCTATATTCTGCCCAATTTCTGCATCTAAAAACCCCAATTGCCCGTCTGCCGGTGCCCGTACGTTCAAATGATCGAGACGTTCATAGACCATAGTCAACGTCTTCCGCATGCGCTCAAGATCCGTATCCAAACCCGATAAGGATGTAATTCGCATTTCATCATCGTGTTCCGTTTGTAGTTTAACAATTTCATATTGTTTTTTGGAAAGCTCAAAATTTTCTTTAGAAATTAAATAGTCCTCCTTCGAAATTAATTCGTCGTCATATAAAGCTTGGTTTTGTTCAAAATTTCGTTTCAACTTCGTAAGCTCGTACTGGGAATTGGCCAAGGATTTTCTGCCTTCTACCTGCCTGGAATCGAAAGTTAATTTAGTGGACCTGAGGTCGTTTTGCTTTAAGGCCAAATTACTTTCACTATTTAATATTTGCTCATATAGACCTATATTTTCCAACTTTAAGATTATGTCTCCTTTTTCTACCATTGTCCCTTCTTCAATTAATTTTTCGGTAACCCGACCCCCTTCATAGGCATCCATATAAATTGTGGCTATCGGTGCCACAGTTCCATTAATGGTGATATAATCATCAAATTTCCCCTGTACCACCTCTGCAATAGACAATTTGTCCTTTTCAGTTCTGAAAGTGTTGCCCACACTGCCCGTTATCATTTTCCATCCCATAAAAAGCAACAACACCCCTAGGGCAATGTACCCGTAGTGTTTTGGCCTCAGTCCTTTCTTCTTTTCTAATTGTATATCCATTTTAATTATTGCTATTAATGTTAAAAATAGGTGAGCCCTGGTAAAAAGACAGCGTATTTTGGTTAATTTGGTGTAGTAGTTTTACCTGTAAATTTTTGTTTTGAGAGGTGGCATACATTGACTTTGCAAGATTTAGTTCCATAATGGTAAACAGTCCCTTTTCATATTTTTTTTGTGCGACACCAAAAGCCAGTTCTTGAGCCATAATCTGTTTTTCACTTTGGACAAGTTCAACATTTAATGCCTTATTTTCTTGAATTAGTTGTTGTATGGCCTTATATATTTCCTGCTCCTGAATCTCCATGTTGTTTTGCTCCCTACTTATTGCTATTTTCTGTTGCTTTATAGCAGAACGTGTAGACCAAGCATTAAAAATGGGAACGCTAAGGGAAAAACCAACAAATCTGGAGGCATTATCCTTAATTTGATTTTTGAATGGAATAGTAACGCCTAAAGTATCTCTAGTAGTCTCGTAATATCCTGTCCCATAACCGGTAGCAAAAGAAAGTGAAGGATAAAGCCGACCCCTGGTAATTCCCAGTTCCTTTTTGGCTGCCTCTGTTCTATACCTTTGTGCCTTTAACAGGGGCACAAAATCTTTCGCTAATAGGTAAATACTGTCCGTTTCCAATTCGATTTCAGCTAGTGCAAGAGGAATAATAGGGCTAAGTTGAATGGTGTGGGCATTTTCCAAATTCATTTCCTGAATCAAAATGAGCTTTGCCGCTTGTAATTGATTTTCACTTTGGGTAACATCCAATTGATCCGTATACAGTATGGATTCTGCCTCATACAGATCTGCCCCAGCTTTCAACCCAAGTTCAATCTGCTTTTTGGCGAGTTTAAAATTCGCTTCAGAGATGGTCAGTTGCTCCTCTGAAATGGCCAATAGACCTTCATAAAACTGTATATCGTGATAGGCCGTCATTACCCTTAGCGCCAACAAAAACCTTTGTTGCTGTGCAGTTTCTTTGGTTGCTTTGAACAAAAGCTTTCTTGCCTTAATAGTATTGATCTTCTGGAATCCTTGAAAAAGATCAATGGAAGCACTCAAAGAATAACCATTGGAAAAGAAATCGGTATTTATAATATCATTGGTATTTGGATCGGTAGATCGGCCATAACGAATATTATAATCAGCGAATCCGTTAACCCTAGGAAGAAGGTCCCTTATAGACTGATTGTAACTTTCCTTACCGGAATTTTCCAAATATTGATAATCCATCAGGGTGAGATTATGCTCCAAGGCATAAGAAATGCAGTTGTCCAATGTCCAGTTCTCCTGGCCAAAGACATACACGGTGATGAAAAATAGGATAAAAAATAATTTTCCTTTCTTAAAATTCATAATGCAAATACGATTAAAAAAGTCACCATATTGATAAATATATCAATTGTCGACCCACAACCACATTCCAAGTTCGTGCCATATACTTATTTAATTGATTTACAGGTATTTATGTATTAATTTTAAAATTCAACAAATATTAATGTAAAATAGTTATACAATAAATGTCCAATATTTGGACACTTATGATATTTTAATGAGCAGGTTTTGTAGTTTTAACTTTACCAAATTTGAGATAACCATGGTAGATGCGAAAATCCTAGTAATAGACGACAACAAAAGTGTCTTAAGTGCACTGGAAATATTATTGCAGTTCGAGTACGACAATATCATAACAATTTCCAATCCAAATCAAATATCATCCTTTCCTGACTTGGCTAAAATTGATGTTGTTCTGTTGGATATGAATTTTTCCGCCGGTGTGAATTCCGGAAACGAAGGCCTGTTTTGGCTAAAGGAAATCAAAAAAAAATCACCCTTTACTGCTGTTATTATGATGACAGCCTACGGGGACGTAGAGCTTGCGGTTAGGGCCCTGAAGGAAGGTGCATCAGATTTTATCTTAAAACCTTGGAACAATGAGAAGTTTTTGGCCACCGTCAAAGCTGCCTATATGCTGCGTAAATCCCAAAAG
Source organism: Arenibacter catalasegens (assembly GCF_002909235.1). Taxonomy (GTDB): domain Bacteria; phylum Bacteroidota; class Bacteroidia; order Flavobacteriales; family Flavobacteriaceae; genus Arenibacter; species Arenibacter catalasegens. The sequence goes on along the minus strand of NZ_PHQQ01000014.1, from coordinate 49,111 downwards.
GAAATAAATCAACTAAAACAAAAGGAAACCAATTTAAAACAGGTCATTAACCAAGATAAAACTTTTATCATTGGCAATTCAAAAGCCTTGACTTCCGTATTAAATCTAACCCAAAAAGTAGCCAAAACAGATGTCAATGTCTTAATTACGGGTGAAAATGGAACAGGGAAAGAACTCATTGCACGACAACTTCACAGACTATCTCCTAGGCAGAACGAAGTCTTTATTGCTGTAGATATGGGCTCCATTTCCGAAAATTTATTCGAAAGCGAACTATTTGGTCATCTTAAAGGGGCCTTTACAGACGCTAAGGAGGATAGAATCGGTAAATTTGAAGCTGCCAACGGAGGCACCTTGTTTTTGGATGAAATTGGAAACCTATCTTTCCAAATGCAGGCCAAATTGCTTTCTGCAATCCAAAATAAAGTCATTGTGCGTGTTGGTTCCAATAAGGCTATTCCAGTAGATATTCGATTGGTCTGCGCAACCAACGGCAATTTGGAACAAATGGTAATAGATGGCCTATTTAGGGAAGATCTGTTGTATAGAATAAATACCATCCAAATTGAAGTTCCTGCACTACGGGAAAGAGGTGATGACATATTGATATTGGCCGATTTTTATTTAAAGAAATATAGTGCCAAATATGCAAAACACGGAATCCGCATTAACGATATTGCCGAAGAAAAGCTGAAACAATACTCTTGGCCGGGAAATGTGAGGGAATTACAACACACCCTGGAAAGGGCGGTAATACTCTGCGAAGGAAATATTCTAAAACCTACCGATTTCATATTGAATGCCAAGTCTTCACCATCAACTGAGCTTGGGCCAAAGACCTTGGACGAAATGGAGGAAATTATGATTATGGAGGCACTTCACAACAATGAAGGCAATTATAGTGCAGCAGCGGCCCAATTGGGAATCTCTCGACAAACACTCTACAACAAAATTAAAAAGCAGGAAAAAAATGGTGAGTAAAAACTTCTATTTCCAGACCATTGGCAGAGTAGTATTTATAAGTGCTACAGCCATTTTAATTGCTTATCTACTATTTAAAGAAAGCTATGTCCTTGCCGCCCTAACATCATCCGTTCTTGTATTGCAAACCTACCATTTAATAAGATATGTAAATGAGACCAACAGAAAAATTGCCTACTTCTTCGACGCTATAAAAAATGAGGATTTTACCCTTAGATTTCCAGAAAAATTGAGTGTTAAGTCGCTTAAAGAACTTAATCACAGTCTGAACATGCTCAATGAAATGATTCAAAAGATTCATTTAAAAAATCAGACACAAGAACGGTTTTACCAAGAGATCTTAAAACAGGCGGACATTGGCATTTTAGCGATCAATAACAAAGGACATATCCTTTTTGCCAATCCAAGACTTGAGCATATGCTTAATTATACACCGCTTAACCATATTAAGCAACTATCACAGGTTGACGAAAATTTATACCAAATTTTCAGTGAATTAAAACCTTTCGAGCGCCGAATGTTCCAGTTGACCAATGAACGCGAAAAAGTAGATCTCGCCATAAAGTCCTCTTCCTTTAATTTAGACGGACAAGAATTATTATTAGTGGTTATCCAAGATATCCATCAGGAATTGGACGAAAAGGAAACCGAATCCTGGACCAAATTGATTAGGGTGTTGACCCATGAGATTATGAATTCCATTACGCCAATAACTTCCATTTCCGATTCCATTTTAAAATATCACTCAACGGCAAATAAAGACCTTGTGGATGGAACTGAATATCAAAAACGTTTGGACAACACCATTAAAGGCTTGGAAGTGATTAAAGATCAAGGAACTAACCTGATGAGCTTCGTACAATCGTACCGAAGTTTCTTAAATATACCTCTGCCAGATAAGAAAATTGTTACTGTTCAAAATTTATTGGATAAGGTAATATTGTTGGTAGGACAGGATCTAGAGAATTCGAATACGTCCATTGAAATGCAAATGGAGACCCAAGGCTTAGAACTATTTATTGATGAAAATCAAATTACACAAGTCTTAATCAATTTGTGTAGAAATGCATTGCAATCCCTCGAACAACAGAAAGACAGTTCCATAAAACTGAAGGGCGGAACCACTGCTGTCGGACAAAAATATATAGAAGTAGAGGACAATGGTCCCGGTATTCCTGCTGAATTGATAAATGAAATTTTTGTCCCCTTTTTCACTACCAAAAATTCTGGAACGGGTGTAGGTTTAAGTCTTTCCAAACAGATTTTACGGATGCACGGGGGTAATTTAAAAGTGAGCTCCCAACCCGACAGGTATACCACTTTTACATTGTTATTTTAAATCCACCTTTACTATTAAATAATTCTCAACCACTATTTTTATAAAAACCCCAACCCCATGGATTTTTTCAATATTGCAACAGTACTTATTTTTCTTTCTGCCATCTTCGGATATATTAATGTTCGGTTCCTGAAATTACCCAATTCCATTGGCCTAATGTTAATTACCATATTGTTTACCTTGGTAGTTTTCGCTATAAGTGGATTTAATGACACTTTATTAAATGCCGAAAAATATATCATTACCCATATCGATTTTAGAACTGTTCTAATGGATGTAATGTTGAGCTTTCTATTGTTCGCCGGGGCATTGCACACCAACTTTGAGCAGCTAAAAGTGCAACGTTGGCCCGTATTCGCCTTTGCTACCCTTGGGGTTTTAGTTTCCACGTTTCTAGTGGGAACAGCCATGTATTATATTTTACAAATTACCGGTTTACAGGTAGATTATGTTTACTGTCTACTTTTTGGCGCCCTCATATCCCCAACCGATCCCATTGCCGTTCTTGGCATCTTAAAAAAGGCTGGGGTTCCAAAAAAATTGGAGACCAAGATTGTTGGAGAATCCCTGTTCAATGACGGGGTAGGCGTGGTCGTATTCTTGACCATTTTTCAAATTGCTTCCTTTGGAAGAAGTGAAATGGGAGCGAGCGACATTTTTAAACTATTTGGTCAAGAAGTTATCGGTGGACTCGCTTTAGGATTACTTTTAGGATGGGTCACTTTTAGACTCATGAAGTCGATTGATGATTACGATATAGAGGTTATTATTACTTTGGCAGCAGTAATGACGGGAACCGCCATAGCACATCAACTACATCTTTCGGCTCCATTAGCTATGGTTACGGCCGGATTAATTGTCGGCAATGACAAAGTAAGAAACACGGCCATGTCCGAGAATACCGAAATTTATGTGGATAAATTTTGGGAATTGCTGGATATCCTTTTGAACACAGTGCTATTTGTACTTATTGGAATGGAAATTTTGGTCCTTACTATTGAACTTAATTATTTCATAGCAGGTCTAATAGCCATTCCCATTGTATTGGCATGTAGATACCTATCTCTTTTACTCCCCATTAATTTCTTTAAGAAAAAATTGAACTTTGTTCCCAATACCAACATTATTATGACCTGGGGTGGCCTTAGGGGTGGTATTTCCATTGCCCTGGCATTGGGACTTACCGCTGAAATGCACCGAGATCTTTTCTTGGTCATCACCTATGTAGTTGTGGTTTTCTCAATTTTGGTACAGGGCTTAACAGTAGGGAAACTTGTCAATAAGTTATCTAAGTAACACCGTCCAATGATTAAGCCAGGGACTCCAAAGCTAGCCAAGCCATTAAACCACCTCCTGTTTCCAAGGCAGATTCATCAATATTAAAAGTAGGGGTGTGCAATCCAGAAGTAATACCTTTTTCTATATTCCCTACTCCCAATAGATAAAAGCAAGCTTGATTTTTTTGTGTGTAGTAGGCAAAATCCTCAGCAGCCATCCATAAATCCAGATCTACCACATTATCTTCTCCTAGAAATGATATTGCACCTTGTTTCATGGAATGGGTCAAGGCCATATTATTGTTAAGATGTGGATACCCTCTTGGAATATCTACAATGCATTCCGCTCCCATGCCTTCTGCAATCGATTTTATCATTTTCGTGAGTTTTTCTATGGCCTCTGTTCTCCATTCCTCATCGTAGGTCCTAAAAGTACCTTCAATGGTTACCTTGTCCGGTATTACGTTATTGGCACCATCTCCAATAATACGCCCAAAAGACAAAACGCTGGGAGTTTTAGGTGATGCCATTCTACTAACTATTTGTTGGGCAGCTACAATAACATGGGAAGCAATTAGAATGGGATCTATGCATTCCTCCGGTACCGCGGCATGACCGCCTTTACCGATGATGGTTATATAAATCTCGTCCATACTCGCCATAAATAGTCCAGGTCTAAAACCAACCTTCCCGGCTGGAAGATTGGGCATCACATGTTGTCCTAAATGGGGAATTGGGCCTAGGGACTTATAAGCGGCTTCTTTCATAACCAAGGTTGCCCCTCCTGGCATTACTTCTTCCCCGGGTTGAAATAATAATTTTACAGTTCCAGAAAATTCATTCCTAAGCTCAAATAGAATTTTAGCCGTCAGCAACAAAGAAGTCATATGCACATCGTGCCCACAAGCATGCATAACCCCTTTATTTTGGGAAGTGTATTCCACTGTATTTTCTTCATGAATGGGAAGGGCATCCATATCCGCCCTTAAAAGGATGGTTTTTCCTTTAGCCGTTCCATTAATAGTGGCCAATAATCCAGTTTCTGCAACCGATTCAATATCCTGAATCCCAATGGCGGTAAGTTGTTGCCTTACATAGGCACAGGTCTCCTGCTCTTTAAACGAAAGTTCCGGGTGCTGATGAAGATACCTTCGTATGTCTATAAAATCTGAAGAATAGATTTTTGCCAGTTCTTTTATTTTGTCAATTGTATTCATATAACTTCCCGTATAATTCTATTAAACTATAATTTTACAGCTAAAATCCTAGCCCGTGCATCACCCCTTCCGTCCCAATCCACTCATCCTTGGATTGGGCCACCTACCCCTTCTAGGGGAAGGGGCTTTTTAAGCTTCACAATTCTTGAAATTACCCCCTATATACCATTCACTTTGCTCCTTCCCTTGATAAGGGAAGGTGGCTTTTGGACCTTTTTCAGGGACAAAAGTCGGAAGGGATTCACTACAGAACATCAATTTATTCACCCAAGTCACCCCTTCCGTCCCAATCCACTCATCCGTAGATTGGTCCACCTTCCCCTTCTAGGGGAAGGACCTTTTTAATCTTCACTATTCTTGAAATTATCCCTTATTCCCTGTAATACACTGGGCAAATTCTCAAAAACCATTTTATTTTCAAAACGAATAACCTTGAATCCTTTTCTTTTCAAAAATGCAGTTCTTATATCGTCCTTTTCAACGGCGATCGTATTGTTATGCACCTCTCCATCCAATTCTATTATCAAGTTCTCCTGCGCACAATAAAAATCTGTAACATAATTGCCAATTCCATGTTGTCTTCTAAATTTTCTGCCATCCATTTTATTGGCCTTCAACTCATTCCAAAGAAAAGCCTCCGCAGAAGTCAAGTTCTTTCGTAGTTCTATTCTATTGGTTTTGGTTTCAGGTCTATTATGTATTTTTTTAGGCTTCATATCCCTTCCAAATATAATACTCATTTTGCTCCCTCCCTTGACAAAGGAAGGTGGCTTTTGGACCTTTTTCACGGACAAAAGTTGGAAGGGATTTAGCGCAGAACGCCAATTTACCCTCCCAAATCACCCCTTCCGTCCCAATCCACTCGTCTGTGGATTGGTCCACCTTCCCCTTCTAGGGGAAGGACCTAAATGATATCTTTTATGTTTAAAATTACAACCATAAATCAAAACCTTTGCTCCTTCCCTTGATAAGGGAAGGTGGCTTTTGGACCTTTTTCAGGGACAAAAATCGGAAGGGATCAAATACAGAACACCAATTGATTCTGCTAAATTACCCCTTCCCCTTCCACAGGAAAAAACCACAGCTATTTATTGATTATATTCTTATTTCAATCTTCAATTATATAATTCAAAAATTCCGTGCTATTCCACTGCTGGTATTGTTCAGGGACATCCTCTACCATAAACACCCCTAAATTAAGGGTTTCTTCGATAACCTTTCTACCCTCATCAATTCCAAGCACACTTAAAGCAGAGGCATAGGCATCTGCCATAGTCCCATTGGGAGCTATAGTCGATACTTGAATATTGTTGCTTAGGGCCATCCCATTTCTGGGGTCTATTATATGGGAATATCGTTTCCCATCGATCATGACATATTGATAGAAGTCACCGGAAGTGGCCACTGCCTGATTTCTCAACTTTATTTTTTGAAAAACTTCCTCCCCATTTTTATCAAAAAAACTAAATCCTAAAATCCAAAACTCTTTATTGGGCGGGGCATCGCTAACGGTGATATCACCCCCCATATCCACCAACGCTGCTTTTATACCATGCCTTTTCAACAATTTTATAGCCTCATCCGCAGCAAACCCTTTACCTATTCCTCCCACGTCCAATTGCATGCCTTCCTTCCTTAGTTTTATGATATTCCCAACCTGGAATTCCAGATTACCATAACCTATGCTGTTCATGGCGGACAGTATTTCATCAATTAAGGGAAGTTGGCTGTTTTGTCTGGCCTTTCTCCAAAGTTCAATTAATGGCCCTAGCGTAATATCAAAAGCACCATAGGTCTTTTTTGAATAGGCATCAGAAACATATAGGAGGCGAAATAGATCATTACTAGCTGCGAAGTCCATCTTCGGACTACTACTCAGCTTGTTAATTTCACTTTGGGGAAGATAATTGCTTAAAGTACTATTTAAGTCATCTATTCTATTAAATACCATTTCCGCAATGGAGTCTGCCTTAACCTTATTGTTATCCCTGTGGTAAAACACCAAACCAATTTGGGTACCCATTTGCTTATGGGTATATTCAAACCTGGTCTGAGCGGTTAAAAAGGAATGAAATAGATATATTATAATTGGGAGATGGAAAGCTCTACTCATTATTGGGAATTGTAAATCCGCTCACAAAATTACTCTATAGTATCTACAATAGTATCTTTCTCTATAAATACTGTTTTAAGTTCTGGATCTATTCCGTGGTCCAATTGCAAATTGGGCAAGGCTTCTTTTAGCTCGGAGAGTCCCTTATCCGAAATTTGTGTTTCCCATATATAAAGACTTTTTAGTCCCTTTAAATCCTTTAGAACGGCTACACTTTTATCTGTAATCCTAGTTTCATAAGCCTTGAGTACTCTAAGATTTAGAAGACCTTTTAATTTCAAGAATTCTATGTCCGTAATGGGGGTGCGATCTACTTCCAACCATTCCAAATTTTTGCACATCGCTACCAATTCCATTTCCTTTACACCAATGGGGATGCTACTTAAATCCAATTCAACAATATTGTTTGCAATCCGTTTTAAATCGGTAATATTTTTTGTATTGTATTCCGGTGGCAAAAATACGGATATACTGAGTGCTGCCTGTGAATCACTTGATATCCTTTTAATGGTGATGTAATCCGATGTCAAATTTTGCAAGGTACTATCTGCGACCCTGGGAAGTTTTGCCCATGTATTGGTTGCTCCTGGCTTCATCATTTTTTTAACCATTCCCGCCAGAGGTTCATTGTTATCCAAATGACTTAATTTTACGGTGTCCGAGGCTCCCAGAGTTATCCAGCGCTCCAGTATTTGTATTTCATTTTCAGATAATGGTTTCTTACCATCAGGCGGCATATGTTCTTCGTCATCCATAGGTAAACGTAGACGTCTAATAAGCTCGCTCTTCATTGGATCTCCCATAACTATGGAAGGCCCACTTTCACCACCTTCAATTAGCTCACTAATACTGGTCATTAAAAGCTCTCCTTTTTTCTTGTTCGGATTATGACAACCGATACAATTATTATCCCAGACCCTATGTACTATATGTTCATAAATCAAAGGGTTTTCAGGTATTTTTTCCAATGTTTTACTCTTGGGGAGGGCCAAAAAATCTTCCCCATGGGTAATCATTCCCCCATAATGTCCAGTTATTCCTACCAAGAAAATCAATACCACCTGTATGCCTTTGACCAAGTAAGTTTGCTGTAAGTGGTTAGTGCTCAGCCAATACCAAATAACCGCCAAAATAGCTACGCCTGCCCCCATCCATTGGTGCCAAAAAATAAGGTCTCCCTTGGGCACTGTTTCCGTTCCCAAGAAGAATCCGGTAATGGCAGTAATCAAAGCGGACAACGTTGCAACCGTAAGTAAAAGTGTGGGTACTATTCTATTGAAAAGGCCAATTGCAGCTGCCATTAGTAAAAGTACGATGGGAAAATGCAAAATCAAAGGGTGCCAGCGACCCAACCATGCCACAAGACTAGGAAGGTCCATAAAAGATTCAAAAATTAAACAGAAAATAAGAAATACGGTAAGACCGAAAATAACATAATCGACCCAAGGAGAACTATTTTTTTGAGCCATATACTATGTTAAGATATCATTTACAACATTACCCGCAACATCCGTCAGCCTAAACCTACGTCCCTGGTATTTATAAATTAATTGTTCGTGATCCAGTCCTAAATTATTCATGATAGTGGCATGGAAATCGTTGATATGAACCGGGTTTTTTACAATATTATACCCAAACTCATCGGTTTCCCCATAGGTGATACCAGGTTTTATTCCGCCACCGGCCATCCAAATACTAAAAGCTCTAGGATGGTGATCCCTACCATAATTTTTTGGATCAAAATTCCCTTGACAGTAGTTGGTCCTTCCAAACTCTCCGCCCCAAATAACCAAAGTATCCTCCAACATTCCACGTTGTTTCAAATCTAGGATAAGAGCGGCAGAGGCCTGATCAACGTCCTTGGCCTGCCCGGCCATTTCATTGGGTAGATTTCCGTGCTGGTCCCAACCTTGATGGTACAACTGTATAAATCGAACCCCATTTTCCGCAAGCCTTCGGGCTTGTAAACAATTGGCGGCATAGGTGCCGGGTACCTGAGAATCCTCCCCATATAATTTAATTATGGATTCTGGTTCCTTTTTAATATCCATAACATCGGGCACGGACATTTGCATCCTATAGGCCATTTCATACTGCGCTATCCTAGATTCTATCTCATCGTCCCCAGTTTCAACATGATGCATTTTATTGAGTGAAGACACATGATCTAATAAATGCCGCTTATCCGAACGTGAAATCCCATCAGGGTCGTTCAAATATAGCACAGGATCTTTACCAGAGCGCATCAATACACCTTGATGCTTGGAATCCAAGAATCCACTGGACCATAATTTGGAATATAACCCCTGACTATTTCCTTTCCCTCGCGATGTTAGCACTACGAATGAAGGTAAATTTTCATTCTCACTTCCCAGTCCATAACTCATCCATGAACCCATACTAGGTCTTCCCGATTGCTGGCTACCTGTCTGAAAAAAGGTAATTGCCGGGTCATGGTTTATGGCCTCTGTATGCATACTATTAATGATACAGATCTCGTCCGAAATTTTGGCAATATGCGGAAAAAACTCACTTACCCATGCGCCACTTTTTCCATGTTGCGCGAACTTGGCCGCGGAAGGCATCAATGGAAATTTATCCTGCCCAGAGGTCATTCCGGTAAGACGCTGCCCGTTACGTATAGATTCCGGTAAATCCTCCCCCATACGTTTGGTAAGGGTAGGCTTATAGTCAAAAGATTCCAACTGGGACGGTGCCCCGGATTGGAACAAATAAATGACTCGTTTTGCTTTTGGGGCAAAGTGTGGAATTCCAAGCGGCTGACTGGCCAATGGAACTTTACCACCTTTAAATAGATCTGGTATTAATAATGACCCCAAAGCCACAGAACCTATCCCTACACTTAATTGGGAAAAAAAATGCCTCCGGTTTACCTTTAGTGGGTCTTCAGATTTGGTTTTGTCTTTATCCATAATTGTTATTCTTTGGTAATTGTTTCGTCGAGATTGTAAATCACCTGTGCTGTTAACATCAGGGCAGCTGTTTGTTCCGGATCGGTTTCTAAACGCTTATAATCCCCCTGGGCCACCAATTTCTCTGCATTACCTTTGTTATTCAAAAAATTGTCAAGGGCATCGGTATAGTACTCCTCCAAAACCTTTTTTTCTTCCTCTTTGGGGTTCCGTACTAATATACGCCGAAAAACAGTTGTGACCCATTCATGGTCATCCTTGATATCTGTAATGGTATTTTCCGCCAGAACCCTCGCTGCCTCCAACATTTGCACATCATTCTGCAATGCCAGTGCCTGTAGCGGGGTATTGGTCTTTTGCCTCCTTACCTCGCATATGTCCCTATTGGGCGCATCAAAAATAGACATACTCGGTGGTGGCAAGGTCCTTTTCCATAAGGTGTACAGGGATCTCCTGTACAATTTATTACCTTCATCGGCAATATAAGTAGTAAGCACTCCTCTATTGCCCCCCGCGTTGGTTTCCTCCCATAGTCCTGCTGGTTGGTACGGCTTAACGCTGGGCCCACCTATTTCCCTATTTAACAGTCCACTGGTGGCCAGAAAATAATCACGTATGATCTCCCCGCTCATCCTAAACCTTGGGGCTCTGGAAAGCCACTTGTTATCGGGGTCCGCCTTTTTGGACTCTTCCGTGGCAATGGAACTTTGTTGATAGGTAGCAGATAGCATTATTTTCTTCAAAAGATACTTGATGTCCCAGCCATGCTCCATAAAATCCCTTGCCAACCAATCCAATAATTGTGGATGGGTGGGCAGGCTGCCCTGTACCCCGAAATCCTCCGAGGTCATTACCAATCCGTTCCCGAACAGCATGCCCCAGACCCGGTTCACGAAGACCCTGGCCGTAAGGGGGTTGTTCTCATCGGTCACCCATTGCGCAAGGCCCAATCTATTTTTTGGAAGATCTTCGGAGAACGGTAGAATTATTTCCGGCGCATTGGGAGCCACTTCCTCTCCCGGGCTGTCATACTCGCCACGATTGAAAATATAAGTTTTTCTAGGTGTGGAATCGTTCATGACCATCACCTTAACATCCTCCCCTTTTGCCTTATTGATAAATGACAAAACTCCTTTGGACTCCTTATCGGTAATAGCTATAAAAGGGGCGTCTGCAAAATATTTCTGGTTGGCCGCTTGTACGGCATCCATGCGCAGCCCTTTTTCATCTACATTATTAAAGAAAGAATAGATTTCAAAATAGTCCCGTTGTTTTAACTGATCATATTTATGGTCATGGCATTTGGCGCATTCCAAGGTAAGACCTAAGATTCCCTTGCCCAGGGTATTGGTTCGATCCACCACATAATAGGATCGGTATTCCTCCTGTATAACACCACCCTCTTGGGTTATGGGATGGTTCCTATTGAACCCCGTGGCCAGGACCTGTTCCCTACTGGCATCCGGCATTAGGTCACCCGCCAGTTGCTGTGTCAAAAAATCGTCATAGGGCAGGTTCTCATTGAACGCGTGAATCACCCAATCTCGCCAGGGCCACATACTCCTAAAACTATCGTCCTGATAGCCATGGGAATCCGCATATCGGGCCACATCCAACCAGACCTGGGTCATCCGCTCCCCATATGCAGGAGAGGCCAAAAACTCATCTACGGCCTGTTCCAATAAATTTCCCGGGGAATCCGAAAGAAACCGTTGTACCTGCTCAGAATTGGGCGGAAGGCCCGTGAGATCCAAACTCATTCTTCGGATCAACGTATGCTCCTCTGCTTTTTTAGAAGGGGCTAGTTCGTTCTCCTCCAACTTCTCTAAGATAAAGGCATCGATCTCGTTCTGTACCCAACCCTCTGTTGCCGTTTTCGGAAGATCCGCTTTCTTTGGCGCGATAAAGGCCCAGTGCTTTTCGAACTTGGCACCTTGTTCTATCCATTTTTTTAGCAGTTTCTTTTCATATGAATTCAATTTCAATTGTGAATCCGGAGGTGGCATAAGTTGCTTGGGGTCATCCGAGACCACATTTTGGTACAACACACTGTTAGCTGGTTTCTCGGCTACAATGGCATATTTCCCTGGATTCTCCGGCAGTTCCGCAAAGGCGGCCTGCTCATGGTCCAGCCTTAGGCCGGCCTTTCTCTTGTTGGCGTCCGGTCCGTGGCAGGTATAGCAATTATCCGAAAGTATAGGTTTAATATGGAAATTATAGTCCACGACCTCTGGCAGTTTCTGATTGACGTACGCATCTTGGGAAGATTTAAAAAATCCCGATTTAAAGGCGAACAGTAAAGCAACTAAGCCCAATAAAATTAATACTATACTTACTTTTTGTTTCATCAGGGAACTACATTTTCATTTGTTCATGTTATGGGAAAGAAAAACTACATATTCTATTACCCGCCATTGAGAAGATACTACTTCTCACTTTACATATATTATATTATTTATACTAAAATAGGAACATATTACGAATTTTCGGTATAATTTTTTCTTAATTATATATAATATTTACGCCTCCTTAATTGCTTTAGTCAAACACTCTACTACAATAATCGCTATTCTCTGGTAATTGTTTCGTCAAGATTATATATCACCTGAGCGGTTAGCATTAGTGCAGCGGTCGTTATTGGATCGGTATCCGACCTTTTATATTCGCCATGGGCAATCAGTTTTTCTGCACTTTCTTTATCATTCAAGAACTTATCCAGTGCATCGGTATAGTATTCCTTCAAAACTCTTTTTTCTTCCTCTTCGGGATTCCGCACCAATATGCGCCGGAAAACGGTGGTTACCCATTGCTGGGAATCTTTGGTTTCCAAAATGGTATTTTCCGCCAATACCCGAGCCGCCTCCAACATTTGAACATCGTTCTGTAGTGCCAGCGCCTGTAAAGGCGTATTGGTCTTTTGCCTTCTTACTTCACAAATATCCCTGTTGGGCGCATCAAAAATGGACATACTTGGTGGCGGCAGCGTCCTTTTCCACAAGGTGTACAGGGAACGTCTATACAATTTATCACCATTGTCTTGCACGTAACTGGTTAAACCGCCCCTGTTGCTCCCGGCCGTGGTTTCCTCCCAAAGTCCCGGAGGTTGGTAAGGTTTTACACTTGGACCCCCTATTTCTCTGTTCAACAGCCCACTGGTGGCCAGAACATAATCCCGTATTATCTCTCCGCTCATCCTAAATCTAGGGGCCCTTGAAACCCATTTATTGTCGGGGTCCGCCATTTTGGACTCCTCGGTTGCAATGGAACTTTGTTGGTAAGTGGCGGAAAGCATTATTTTTTTTAAAAGATATTTAATGTCCCATCCGTGGTCCATAAAATCCTTTGCCAGCCAATCCAATAATTGTGGATGGGTGGGCAGGCTTCCCTGTACCCCGAAATCCTCGGAGGTCACTACCAATCCGTTCCCGAACAACATCCCCCAAATTCTATTCACGAAGACCCTTGATGTCAACGGATTGTCCTCATCGGTCACCCATTTGGCCAATCCCAATCTATTTTTGGGAAGTTGTTCCGAATATGGAAGTATTATTTCAGGGGCATTGGGCGTTACCTCCTCTCCCGGACTGTCATAAGCCCCACGATTGAATATGTATGTCTTTCTGGGAGTGGAATCGTTCATCACCATCACCTTGACGTCTTTCCCTTTAGCCTTGTTGATAAAGGATAAAACGCCTTTGGTCTCCTCATCGGTAATTGTTAAAAAGGGTGCATCGGCAAAATACTCCTTTTTAAAAGCATCACCAGCTGTCTTTTGCAATCCCTTTTCATCCACGTTATTGAAGAAGGAATAAATTTCGAAATAATCCCTTTGTGTCAACTGGTCATACTTATGGTCATGGCATTTGGCGCATTCCAAAGTAAGGCCCAAAATGCCTTTCCCCAGGGTATTGGTACGGTCCACTACATAATAGGACCGGTATTCCTCCTGTATGATACCCCCCTCCTGGGTTATGGGATGGTTCCTGTTGAATCCCGAGGCCAGGACCTCTTCCTTATCAGCATCCAGCATTAGGTCGCCCGCCAGCTGCATGGTCAAAAACTCATCGTAAGGAAGGTTGTTGTTAAAAGCGTGGATCACCCAGTCGCGCCAAGGCCACATACTTCTATAGCTATCGTCCTGATAGCCATGGGAATCCGCATATCTGGCCACATCCAACCAGACCTGGGTCATCCGCTCCCCATAGTTCGGGGAAGCCAAAAACTCATCTATCGCCTGTTCCAATAAATTCTCCTGGGAATCCGAAAGAAAGCGTTCTACCTTCTTCGCATTGGGGGGCAGCCCTGTAAGATCCAAACTCATCCTACGGATTAAGGTATGCTCCTCCGCTCTATTAGAAGGGACCATATCGATCTCCTCCAACTTTTCCAAAATAAAGGCATCTATCTCATTTTGGGCCCAATCCGCCTGTTCCGTTTTTGGCAGCTCCGCTTTTTTAGGCGGGATAAAGGCCCAGTGCTTTTCAAACTTGGCGCCCTGCTCAATCCATTTTTTTAATAGTTTCTTTTCAAAAGGATTCAATTTCAACTGGGAATCCGGCGGGGGCATCAACTGTTTTGGGTCATCGGAAACTATATGTTGGTACAAAAGGCTCTGACCGGGCTTTCCGGCTACAATGGCATATTTCCCGGGATTCTCCGGCAATTGTGAAATTGAGGCCTCCTCTTTATCCAGTCTTAATCCCGCTTTCCGCTTATTGGCATCCGGGCCGTGGCAGGTATAACAATTATCCGAAAGTATAGGCTTTATATGAAAATTATAGTCTACCTCCTCAGGCATCTTCAAATCGGCATACCCCTCTTGGGAGGTTTCAAAAAGTCCCGATTTAAAGGCAAATAGCAAAGCCACCAAGCCCAATAAAATTAATACTATACCAACTTTTTGTTTCATTAGGGAACTTATTTCGATCTGGTTTATTTCATTGTAATAAATAATAACATCTGTGCAACTAACTTAAACCATTGGAAAGAGTAAAACCCCATATATAATCCATTGGATATTTCTTTTCGCTAAATCGCCAACCTTACATCCCCAGTATTAATTCAGGTCGATTCTCTTCAGCCTTAAAATTAGCCACCTCATCCGCTGTTATGGTCGTTCCCCATACATATACGCGCTTTAAACCCTTCATTTTAGTAAAGTTTTCAAAGCTCGAGGCCGTTATATTGGTTTGATATAAATTGAGTCCTATTATACTCTGGTTGCCCGATATTTCCCCAATTCCAGTATCCGTTACCGGATTTTTTTCAATCTCCAGTTTTTGAAGGTTTACAAATTTACCAATGGTTTTTAAATGTTTGTCCTGGACATAGTTGTCCTTTAGGGAAAGCCACATAATATTATCCTTTATAGGCAGAAGCTTTTCCAACTTCACATCCAATTCACTACCATTATTGGATGTTATTGATTGTGGAGGTAGAACAAGCTCGTACAAACCGGATTCGAATATTAATTCACGTATCTTAAATCCAGCTTCCTCAATATCCCTTAGCATTTCCGCGTTAACAACTTGAACTTTTGGCAAGGCTATTCCACTCTTACCAGTTGCATCTTCCAATCCCAAGATAGTGGAAGCTATACTTGCTATTTCCTCAGGGGTTTCCAAATCGGCCAACTTCACTCTAAAATCGGCATTGGCCTTCTCTATCCAAAAGGCTAAAATTGATTTCTCTTCATCTGTAAGGGGAGTCTTTCCTTCCGGAGGCATATAATCCTCATCATGTGGGTTCAACATAACCCGCCTTATCATTTCTGACTTGGCTATATTCCCGGCAATAAAGGCTTCCCCATTTTTTCCTCCCTTTATTATGGCAATAGTGTCCTGAAAGGACAGCCCACCCTTTTTCTTACTGGAGTTATGACAACTTGTGCATTTAGCTTTAATAATAGGATTTACCAAATAGTCATAAACAGCCGCTTCCTCCAAATTGGCAATTGGTGGGAGTACTACCTTTTCTGTTCTTCCGAAGGGTGCATACTTTACCAAATAATCGCTTCCATGGGTTAAATTTCCTCCATAATGTCCGGTAACACCCACCAAAACCACTACTAAGGTCAGGACAGCCAAATTGGGTTTTAGACCGTTTAATTGTGGCAAATTAAGCCTGCCAGAGCGTATTGCCCAGGCCAAAAAAGTAATTATTGTTGTGGCTATTCCAAACCAGAAATGGGTATCCAACATGCTCTCATCATAGTCCCCACTTAATGAAAGCATATATCCTAGAACGCTAGCAGCCAAAGCACTAATGGCTCCCGCGAACAAGGCCAAAGTAATGGCCATGGACAACCCGGCATTCTTATTCCAGCGCCAATATAATTCCAGAACAAAGGCAAAGAATAGAAAACCTATAGGCATATGCACCACAAGTGGGTGAAATCGACCTAAAAACAATACAAAATCGGGCACACTACTATCCATTTACATTTATTATTACTTTTTATTTGAATAAGTCTCTCCTAAAGCTTTTCGATTTTAAAGGATTACCCAATATTTTTACTTTAGAAATATTTACATTCTTTTCAATTTAGGGTCGATGTATTTTAAATTAACTAAGAATATCTTTCACCACATCTCCATGTACATCGGTAAGTCTAAAACGCCTACCCTGATGTTTATAAGTCAATCGTTCATGGTCAATACCAAAAAGATGCAATAAAGTAGCCTGAAAATCATGGGTATGTACTGGATCCTTTATGATGTTATATCCAAAATCGTCTGTTTCACCATAGGTAAATCCCGGTTTTACACCCGCACCTGCCATAAACATAGTAAAAGCTTTTGGGTGGTGGTCCCTACCGTAATTGGTATCCGTCAATTGGCCTTGGGAATATACCGTACGCCCAAATTCTCCGCCCCAAACCACTAAGGTATCCTCCAACATGCCCCGTTGTTTAAGGTCTTTGATAAGTGCAGCCGTTCCCTGATCTGTGTTCTTGCTTTGATGTTTTACTCCCCCTGGACAATCGCCGTGTTGATCCCAACCCTGATGATATAATTGCACAAATTTCACATCCTTTTCCAATAATTTGCGGGCCATTAAACAGTTAGCCGCGTAAGTACCTGGATTGCGACTATCTGGGCCGTACATCTCAAAAATATGATCTGGTTCGTCTGAAGTATCCGTAACCTCGGGTACGGAAGTTTGCATTCTAAAGGCCATTTCATATTGCGCTATCCTTGCATTTATTTCTGGATCCCCATAAGCATCATATGCTATCCCATTCAATTTTTTTAAATAGTCCAGCATCTGTCTACGATCATTTCCGTCATAATTCTCCGGATCACCCAAATAAAGTACCGGATCTTTTCCGGAACGGAACTGCACTCCTTGATGTTCTGTTGGCAAGAAACCATTACCCCACAAACGGGAGTACAAGGGTTGGCCCGAACCGTTTTTGGAGACTAAGGAAATAAAGGTCGGCAAATTATCGTTGTCGGACCCCAGCCCATAACTGATCCAAGAACCCATAGAAGGTCTGCCCGGTAGTTGGCTCCCAGTTTGAAAAAAGGTTATGGCAGGATCATGATTAATGGCATCGGTATGCATCCCCTTAATAAAACATAAATCATCAACTATCTCCGATAAATAAGGCATAGCCTCACTGACCCATGCCCTAGATTCACCATATTGCTTAAAATTTAGGGTTGATGCTGCTATAGGGAAGGCTGTTTGATCTGCACTCATCCCCGTAAGACGTTGACCCGCCCTTATTGAATCTGGTAAATCCTGACCAAACATATCTTTGAGTTTGGGTTTATAGTCGAACAAATCCAATTGAGAAGGCCCCCCACTTTGAAAGAGATATACGATACGCTTTGCCTTGGGCAAATGATGTGGCAGTCCCAATTTATTTTTAGTGAAGGCATTCAAAGAATTCTTTTGGTCAGCGATAGGATTAACAGCACTCCAAACCTTTTCCGTATTCAATAGGGAACCAAGCGCAATGGCACCGATCCCAAGGGAAGTCTTTTTAAAAAATTCCCTCCGATCCAATTGGCTTTCTATACCTTGAAAATCCCTGTTGTTTGATCTTAATTTATCGTGATGATCGCACATATCGTCTTGTTTAAT
Organism: Arenibacter catalasegens; assembly: GCF_002909235.1. GTDB lineage: Bacteria > Bacteroidota > Bacteroidia > Flavobacteriales > Flavobacteriaceae > Arenibacter > Arenibacter catalasegens. The sequence goes on along the minus strand of NZ_PHQQ01000014.1, from coordinate 31,160 downwards.
TCTAGTTTTCCCTTAATACATTTATCTTTTAGTGATACAGGCATCCGCATTCATAATAGCGTTGGCCACAACCGAATTTGCAGCGACCAATGATTTATCTGCCCCACTTTGCAATTTAAATTGACCTGTATTTAACCATCCTTTGGTCTTGTCAAGGTTGCTAGAGAATTTTTTATATTCATTATCCTGAAGTTCTACCAATAATTGCAACTCATTATCCTTTATTTTTCGACCTGTCAGTTGCCTAAAAACGTTGGAAATAGCTAATTGTATATCCTCGGTATCGCTCATACGTTTGCCAAAAACCCTCGAGGCTTCAATATAAGTTGGGTCATTGAGCAATACTAAAGCCTGTAATGGAGTATTGGTTTCCTGTCGCCGAATAGTACACACATCACGCGCAGGGGCATCAAAAGTGGCCAAGGTAGGGTGTGGCACGGATCGCTTCCAAATGGTGTACATACTTCTTCTATATAGTTTATCTCCGGTATCCTCTTTGTAGGTTGCATTGTTTACCCTCCACAGTCCTTCAGGTTGATAAGGGCTTACACTTTCCCCTCCAATGGATTTATTCAGTAATCCAGAACTTGCCAAAACATTATCGCGTAGCATCTCTCCCGATAATCTTTTTGAAGGCCCTCTTGCCAAAAGCCTGTTTTCAATATCCAATTCCATCAGCTCTTCACTTACCAAGGAAGATTGCTGATAGGTGTACGACATAACGATCAATTTCTGAAATGCCTTAACATCCCATCCAGAATCCCTAAACTGTAATGCCAACCAGTCTAATAATTGTGGGTGACTAGGCATTTCACCCTGATTCCCAAAATCTTCTGAAGTCTTCACCAAGCCATTCCCAAAATAGTGCTGCCAAAACCTATTCACAGCCACCCTGGCAGTCAGGGGATGGTCCTTATGGAATAACCATTGCGCAAAGCCCAAACGATTTTTTGGATAGTCAGTGGGCATGGGAAGTATTGCCTCCGGAGTATTCGGGAACACTTCTTCTCCTCTAGCGTTATACACTCCTCGATCCAATATATAGGATGGCACTGGTTCAGGGGTCTCCTCCATAACCATTACTTCTTTTACCTTTTCCACGCTATCCACATAACTCTTGCGCAATTCGGCTAACTTACCCCGTTGTAAAATGGTTGCCTTGGAGACCGTTTTGGAAAAGTGTTCCACCAATAATTTTTTGTCTTTGGCAGTAAAATTGGCAAGTTCTTTTTTCTCCAGATCATTCAAATTGACATCATTTGCCAATTGCATAACCTCGATGGTAGATAAGTCCCTTTTATAAACCCGTATCTCATCTACAACCGCTCCTTTTATTCCTTTCCCCCTTAATCGTGCCCCCAATTGAAGACCTGGTTCATTGTTGTTTCTAAAAAGTATGTCCTTGTATAAATTATCGGTTTTCACGATGGTCTCCATCTCCATTCCATTAACAAATAGTTTAAACCCATCTGCTCTGCTGGACCCATCATAGGTGACAGCGAAATGCACCCATTCGTCTCTAGGGAATCCAATTTTCGAAATCTCAACAATGGCGTTATTCGGGGCGGTATGTGCCATCATTAGTTCCAACTTGTTGTCAACAATCTTAAGGTGATAACCCCGCCAATTGTACAAAATAGCGCCGTCGCCTTTATGAAAAATATTTCCATTCTCAATATCCGAAGGAATATTGGACCATAGACTTACGCTGAAGGCATCGTTTCGCCCAAAAACCCCAACTTTTCTTAAATCCAACCAAGTATCTCCGTTTAACAGAACACCTTTACCCTGTTTTCCTTCAGCGAGATTTATTTTTTGCCCTTCAGTCCCTTCCCGCTTCATGGTACCTTTTTGACTTGGATCGATGGCATTTCTTAAACTTTGATCATTAAGGTCAAAGTAGGCTGTCAGTCCCTTCGAAGGGATTTTACTTTGAATAGATTTATATTGTTTTTCGGAAAGCCATTTATCAAAATTTGCAGCTATGGCCTTTTGATCCAGTTTCCCGATTTCCATTTCCTTCTCCTCAACAAGTTGCTTCATATAGGAAAGCACCTTATCCTCCTCTTCTGTAGTCAACATCAAGGTAGGTACCGGTGTAGCACTGTTCCAAGAAATCTGTCCCGACTCGTTCACATTGTTAAAAAAACTGGTGAGTTCATAAAAGTTTTTATGTGATATGGGGTCATATTTATGATCATGACATCTGGCGCAGGCCACAGTCAGCCCCATAAAGGCCTGACCTACTGTACTTGCCCTATCCACAGCATATTCCACCAAAAACTCTTCACTTACAATACCACCCTCCATGTTTTGTGGATGAACACGATTAAAGGCCGTGGCCAAAATAGATTCCCGAGTGGGATTCTGAATAAGATCGCCAGCCAATTGCAATGTTACAAACTGCTCATAGGACATGTTTTTATTGAAGGCATCTATGACCCAATCCCTCCAAGGTGACATGTCTCGATAACGATCAACACTATAACCATGAGTATCTGCAAAACGGGACAAATCCATCCAATCCAATGCCATTTGCTCGCCGTAGTGGGGTGAGTCCAACAATTTATCCACCACCTTTTCATAGGCTTCGGGCGAAGAGTCCTTCTGAAAAGTATCCATATCCTCCAAAGTTGGTGGCAATCCCGTTAAATCAAAATACAGTCTTCTCAATAATAATTCCTTGTCCGCTTTGGGAGAGAATTGTAAGTTATCCTGTTCCAAACGTGCCAGTACAAAATTGTCGATTGGGTTTTCTATCATTTCCTTTCCCTTAACCTGGGGCACATCAAATGCCTTTGGCTTAATAAAGGCCCAATGATCTTTATATTCCGAGCCTTGTTCAATCCATTTTATCAAAACCGCTTTCTCATGGTCGGACAAGGAGAGGTGGGAATCTGGCTCGGGCATGACATAGTTGGGATCCTCGGAAAGAATTCTATAAAAAACTTCACTCCTACTTAAATTCCCAGGAGTCAATGCAAACTTACCAGGAGATTCTGTTAATTCCTTAAAGGCTACTGTAGGGCTATGCAACTGAAGATCCGCCTTTATTTTTGCCTTGTCCGGACCATGACATATGAAACATTTATCGGAAAGAATAGGTTTTACATGAAGATTAAAATCTATCTGCTTAGGCAAATTATCATATTCCAAGGATACCAGTTCGGGCAACTCGGGACCTCCACAAGATAGCGTCAATAAAATCGAGGAATAAACTAACAGATTCTTAATAATTGCCATATATCACCATACTATTTAATACTTTTTCAAAGATAAAATTTAAGGATTCATAATTCCCATCCAAATCAGTTTAAGTATTGCACATTTCCGACATTAGTATTTTATAATTTGTTAATATTTTATAACTTATATACCAAATCAGGGCATTTAATCCTAAATTACTATAAATATTTAATTTATTATCATTACTCCAAATCCGACAATATACTAATTATGTCTAAAATACTTCAATCCTTAAAATTAGCCTTATTAAACGTGGGGTATGCAAAACTGGGCCCTCTGTGGGACTATGATGACGTGATTAGTCCGTTTATTCGACTTTACTACATTACCACGGGTAGTGCCATGGTATATCACAGTAATGAGGCCATCCAATTAAAGCCCGGTCACATTTACCTCATACCCAGTTATACTTTTGGCAGGTATAAATGCGATGACTATCACGAGCAATTTTACATTTGTTGTTTGGAAGAAATTAAAAATGGCTATTCCATTTTTAATTATAGTAATTTTAATTACGAATTGGAGGCAAGGCCAATGGACCTTTACTACTTTAAACGCTTATTGGAATTAAATCCACAAAGGCAACTGGAAAACTACAATCCAAAAGTATACGACAAGCGACCTACATTAATGGATTTTAAAAAAAAGAACGAAGCGTTAAGTCTTTCCGAATATCTGGAAACCCATGCCATTTTGGAGATTCTTCTCTCCAGGTTCATTAAGGACACTAACTCTGAATCCCCAAAAAGTAATGTCAAAAAGGAATTTGGAATGGTTTTAAATCACATTCATGAGAATCTGCACAAAAATTTAACGGTAAAACAACTGGCCGACTTTTGCCACTTAAATACGGACTATTTTTCTAGGGTTTTTAATGAAAATTTTGGCATGCGGCCTAATAAATATATCCAATCAAAACGTATTGAAAGAGCGCAACTACTTTTACATTCCACCAATAAATCCATAAAACAAATTGCTGAAAAAGTGGGATTGGAAAACTTGTCCTATTTTACCAGAATCTTTAAAAATCATACCGGGAAGACCCCTGGGATTTTCAGGGAAGAAAAATTGCAAAAATAGGCCACAGGTCCATAATGGCATTTTATATGATGAGAATTCACAATTCTATTAAAAAAAGACTAGCCTTTTGTGAAAATTAAATTAAAATCAATGGTAACATTGTCCCCCACAATAATCTGTCCGAACATGGCCGTTGGCGGCACCATGTCATAATCTTGTAGTTTAATCTCCTTTTTGCCCTTAAATACATAATTGCCGCCTACTCCTTGAAATTCCGATGCAATGTCCACCTCTTTTTCAATACCGGCAATATTTAGAACACCAACAATTTGGAAAGAATTTTGTGAACCGGAGTCCTTCTTTATTTCTTGAAATTTAAAAGATACCTCAGGATGCTCTTCCATCTTAAGGGCTGCATGCATTTTCTTGTCCATGGCCGCACCACGTTCACTTTTTATTTGGACCACCTCTACTTGAAACAGCATCTTTTGTAAGGCCCCGGCATTCATCTCCAGAGATCCTTTCATAGCATTGGCCATCACTGTCCAATCATGGATAGTAGAAGAACCATTGATCTTAAGGATACTTTCTTTGGACAAGGTGTATGATTCTTGGGCATAGCCAGCAAAAACCAGGAATAATAATGCGATTAAGGACAGTTTATTTTTCATGTGATATTTTATTGTTTGCCTTATATATTGAAATTGCTTAAATCTACCTACTCATCCAAAACAGTCTGCCAAAACTGTTTTTGCTCCTCTTTTGAAGGTTGTACTTTTGGACTTACCAATCTAAATCCAATAAAGTTGGAATCGGTATTCCACCAAAAACTTTTTGGTATCTGCGGATCTCTTTTTTGCAATTTTAAGCTAGATGCGACTCTTGCGGAAGACCTAAGTGTCTTTGCATCATCGTCCCATGATCCACCTTTGATCACTCGTGGATGAATTACGGTTGGTTTAACCCAAGGATTTTTTGATTCGGTAATGGCTAAAGCATTTTCCTTATACTCATCCAAGGTCCATTCGGCAACATTACCATGCATATCGTATAGCCCCCATGGATTGGGCATTTTACTTCCCACCTTGGCATACTGATTATTGGCGTTTTTATAATAAACAGCATATTCGTCTAATTTTGTCAGATCATCACCAAAAGAATAGGCGGTATTGGTTCCTGCCTTAGCTGCATATTCCCATTCCGCTTCTGTCGGCAATCTATAAAACCTGCCCGTTACGGTACTTAACCACTTGCAGAAGACTAAAGCCGAATAGGCAGACATACTTATGGCAGGATATCCTACCTTTCCCATACCATAGGAAGGATCCTCATAAGGAGGACTGGGCCTAGTAATAGCGTCTATATTACTTAACTTATCCGCTTCCAAAGTCTGGAACAATTCTTTATTTTGTTTAAAAAATAATTCAAAAACCTCCCAGCCAAGTTCATACTTCCCCATATAAAAGGCATCCAGCTCAACATTCTTTACAGGACCTTCATCAGCCTTTCTATTAGCTTGATTATCTGGACTTCCCATCATAAATTTTCCTTCAGGTATCAGCACCATTTCAAATGAAATATCCGTGACCGGGATATTTTCTGTAAATACTTCTGGTGTATGTGTTTTATTATCAGGCCCAGCTACCACTGTCTTTCCCGATTTACAGGATCCTAATGAGATTATCAGAAAGGGAATTAAAAGAAAATTGAAAAGAGGCCATTTAAAAAATCCCGAGGTAATTCTATGCATTTGTAAAATCAGTTTAGGTTGAATGCATAAAAATATTACTAATTTTTAAAAGAGCCATCGCAAACTCATATTTATAAGTTTAAAACTTAAAATTTCTATGGTCTCAGCCTCTAAATCACCCTGTAATTTTTGTATTATTGAATAACGAAAACTACACTTCCATGAAAACTAAAATCTTATCGCTTATTTGGGTCGGATTAATTTTAAGTAATATTTCCTTTGGCCAACTTAAAAAAGTTGCTTCTGTAGAAGGAATAACCGAATATAAAATGGATAACGGATTAAAGGTCCTACTATTCCCAGACAATTCCTCTCAGACCATAACCGTTAACATTACCTATCTAGTAGGGTCCAGACACGAAGGTTACGGAGAGAAAGGAATGGCCCATTTATTGGAGCACATGGTTTTTAAAGGCACCCCAAACCATCCGGACATCCCAAAAGAGTTAAGCTCCCATGGAGCCAGACCCAACGGTACAACTTGGTTCGACAGAACCAACTACTTTGAAACTTTTAATGCTACGGATGAAAACTTGGATTGGGCTTTGGATCTGGAAGCGGACCGTATGGTGAATTCGCATATCGCCAAAAAAGATTTGGATTCGGAGTTCAGTGTAGTTCGCAATGAATTTGAAAGTGGGGAAAACGACCCTTCAAGGGTTCTTATGCAGAAAGTAATCAATGCAGCTTATCTTTGGCATAACTACGGCAATAGTACCATTGGAAATAGGTCCGATATTGAACGTGTTCCCATTGAAAATCTTAAGGCTTTTTATAAAAAATTCTACCGCCCGGACAATGCCATTCTAATGATCACTGGCAAATTCGACGAAAGTAAAACGTTGGCCCTGATTGAAAAAAAGTTTGGTGAAATTCAAAAACCCACCACCCCAATAAGGGATTCGTATACAGAAGAGCCTCCACAGGATGGGGAAAAGACGGTACATCTCAATCGTGTTGGCGACCTGCAGATCGCTGCCGCCATGTACCACACCCCAGCTGGTTCCCATGAGGATTATGCCGCCATATCCATAATAGAAAACGTCTTAGCAGATGAACCTTCAGGTAGACTCTACAAGGCACTGATCGAAACAAATAAAGCTTCTTCATTATGGTCTTTTTCGCCCTTCACCAAAGAGCCAGGCTTTTTATATATAAATGTAGATGTGCCATCGGATAAGAATGCGGACGAAGCTGAAAAAATACTTAAAGAAACTTTGGAAGCTATAAGAACTTCGCCCATCACTCAGGAGGAATTAGATCGTGCCAAGGCCAATCTTTTAAAACAAATAGATCAAATCCTTAGAAATTCTTCCTATCTAGGAACCTTTATGAGCGAATTTATTGGTGCAGGCGACTGGCGCTTAGCATTTATACAACGTGATAGAATTGAAAACACCACTCTGGAAAAGGCAAATAAGGTTGCCAAAAAATACCTGATCAACACCAATAGAACCCTCGGTAGATTTAAGCCCACAAAGGAGCCTGAGCGAGTAGAGATTGAACATACACAAAATCTTGATGCCCTGGTAGCAGAATACAAGGGGAAAGAAGACATGGGTACAGGTGAAGCCTTCGATGTTTCCTATGATGCTATTCAATCTAGATTGGATAAAGGTGAGCTTTCCAACGGAATTGCGTATGGAATCATTAAAAAAGGAAATCGAGGCAAAACCGTCCGGATTAGTTTTAGTACTAGAAATGGTAACGCAGAATCCCTGTCCAACAAAGGTGTTGTTCCGTCATTTACAGCAAGCATGCTGAACAGGGGTACCCTTTCCAAAAAAAGACAACAGATAGAGGACGAATTGAGCAGGTTAAAATCATCGATATCCTTTAGAGCCAGTAATGGCAATGTTTACGCCAATGTAGTTTCCACCGAAGAAAACCTCATGTCAACATTGGCCTTAATGGCCGAAATGCTAAAGACCCCATCTTTTGAGGCAGCGGAATTGGAAAAATTAAAAACCGAATCCTTGGCTTATTTGGAAAGTAATAAGACAGAACCGCAATTTTTGGCTTCCAAAAGATTATCGGAAATAAACAACACCTTTCCAAAAGGACACCCTTTATACTCCATGACCCTAGAAGAGGAAGAAGCTGCCATAAAAGCAACCAATACTGAAGATATAAAGAAGTTTCATAAAGATTTTTACGGTCTAGGCAAGTCCATACTGGTAAGCATAGGAGATTTACAACCCATGCAGCTAAAAACCTATATGGAAAAAGAATTTGGCAATTACAAAAGCAAAAAGGCCTACGAGCGACTTAAAGATCCATTTCAAGATTCTCCTCAAGTCAACGAGGACCTACTAACCCCGGATAAAAAAAATGCCATGACGCTTGGGAACCTGAACATTAAAGTTAGTCAGGACGATGAGGATTACGCAGCATTAAATATGGCGACTACCATTTTGGGAGGTGGTTTTCTAAATTCGAGGATTGCCGAAAGGTTACGCCAAAAGGATGGTGTTAGTTATGGAGCAGGTGCCGGATTCCAAGCCGACTCCAATGCCGATGACCAAAATTCATCCATATACTTATACGCCATTTACGCACCAGAAAACTATAGTAAGGTACAACAGGGGTTTTTGGAGGAATTAGATCGCTTTATTAAAGATGGTATTACGGAGGAAGAACTAAAGAATGCCGTTAACGGCTGGGTCCAAGAGGAAAATGTCTCCCGAGCCAAAGATGCCGAACTGGCTGGTCTGGTAAACAACAACATTTATTATGGCCGCACCATGGACTTCCAGAAAACCTTGGAAGAAAAAGTGAAAAATCTAACTGTAAGCGATGTAAACAAGGCCATACTAAAATATATTAAACCTTATGAAAATTGGACAGTCATTAATGCCGGGGATTTTAAGAAATAATTTTCGCTAAATATCCCACCAAACGAAAAACAGCCTAAAAGTGATTATTTTAGGCTGTTTTTTTTGATTTATAACTAAGTCTTATTGGCCAATATCCATTGCTTCAAAACCACTAAGCTCTCCATCATTAAAAACAGGAGTCACGGATATGGGATTGCAGCAAACTTCACAATCTTCCACATAAGTCTGCCTAGTTATGGACGGATCCAATAACATAGATATTTCTTCCCAACAAAAGGGACATTGAAAAAAGTGTTCGTACATGTTCCGTAAGTTTAATTCTTAAACTATATGACTATGACCAGATAGGCTTCTTCTCCTTGGACAAATAAAGCTGTACTCTTAAAATTCTATGGATAACAACTGACCAGTTAATTGTAACAGTTGTAATTCAGCCAGCTTGGCATCATATTTTGCCAAATTCTTATTGGTCTGTGCATTTAGCAGGTTAATTTGGGCCTGCCTAAATTCTATGGATGTTATTCTTCCCAATTGAAATTGTTCCTTGGAACGTTCAAAATTATTCTGATTGGTTACTACATTCTGCCCCTGAATTTTAAATATCTGCAACCTATTTTCATAGATTCCCAAAGCATTTAAAATATCCCTATCAACTTCAAGTGTTACTTGTTCTTTGAATAATTCTTGATTCTCATAAGCTATTTTGGCGTTTTTCACCCGCACAGTGGTTCCGCCACCGTCAAATAAATTCCAAGTAAGGTTGGCCCCCAATGCTAAATTTAAACTATTCCTATTGCTGCCTGGGATAATTTGGCCAGGAAGAAAGGAAGTTGCTGCACTTTGGTTTAAATTCCAACCATAGGAACCAGTTAACCCTAAAGTTGGCAGGTACCCCGATCGGTTTACTTTAACATCGTACTCGTTAATGGCCAAATTCCGTTCAGTCTGAAGTATGGCCACATTGTTTTCTTTGGATTGGGAAATATAATCCTCCAATTGTAATTTTGGGATAAAACTTACTAAGGTATCCACCACAAAGGTTTCATTTAGGTTTTGATTGATCACCACATTTAAATCCCGTTTGGTATTGGCCAAGCTCTGCTGAACATTCATTAAACTGATGCTGTCGTTGGTTACATCTACCTGCGCATTAAGGATGTCCAATTTAGTGTTTTGACCGTATTCAAAAGAATATTCAGCTCTTTTAATTCTGTCTTTGGAGATATCCAACGCTTGCCTCAATACATTTTCGTTTTCTGTTAGCCTTGCTATTTCGTAGTACACGCTAAATAATTGGAGAACGGTATTTTCTATGGTTTCCCTTGCTTGCAGCTCCGTTAATTGATACTGTTCCTTTAGCCGCTTAAAATTGTAAAGTCTACCCATACCATCGAAGAGGGTATAGTTTAAACTTAGTCCGGCGTTATACGCCTGTGATTCGGCATTTTTAATTTCCAAATCCTGTCTTGGGTCACCATTAGTTTCAAATTGACCAGGGTATTCTGTATTACTATTAAGATCGTTATAGGTGGCCCCGGCCGTTCCAGTAAGTCTTGGCAAATAACCAGAGTTCAAGATTCCCGAGTTATTATCGGCAATGGTTACCTGATTCTTGGCTACCTTAATGCCAAAATTGTTTTCCAAGGCCAGTGACACGGCGGTATCCTTGGACAATAATTTCTCTTGTGCACTTAACCCCCCACAAATACTGATTAGTAAGGCTGCAATTAAATATCTATATCCCATTATTTATTGTCTTCCAATTCGTTAGAAATTACAATTTCATCTTCTAACGATGTTTTAATTTTAGGAGTTTGACCCTTCTGCTCATGTTTTTCAAAATTTTGCATATGACTTTCTTCCATTTGTTCCTTTATGGCCCTTTCCACCTCTTCTTTTGTCACTTTTTCACCAGTGACCAACCACTTGGAACCTACCTTAATTTTATTACTAAATGCCAGAAACAGTGGCAGCATTAATAAGGTCAACACTGTTGCATAACCAATTCCATAGGCAATTGATATGGCCATAGGTTTAAGAAATTGGGCCTGGCGACTTTTTTCCATTAATAGTGGTGCCAAACCTGCAATAGTAGTTATGGATGTTAAAAATATGGCCCTAAATCTTGATTTACCTGCTTCATAAATGGCGTCATCAAATTTCATTCCCTCTCTAAGGTTCCCATTAAATTTCCCAATCAGCACCAAACCGTCATTCACCATTATACCAATAAGGGCTATTATCCCCAACATGGATAAAACGTTAATAGGAAAATCATGGATCCAATGGCCCCACGCTACGGCAGTAATACTGAAAGGCACTAAAACAATCAACATTAGGGGCTGACTAAAACTCCTGAAGGTAAAGGCAATGGTGATGTAGATCAACATCAAAACCGTAAGACCAACAAATTTTAGTGACCCAAGTAGTTTATCGGTTTCCCTGTTCTGCCCTTCGTACGACGCAGTAACAGTAGGATATCTTGAATGGATATCTGGCATTATTACCGTCCTTATATCATTCATAATATCTGTGGCGCTTGTAGTCTTGTCATCCTTTATATCAGCGGAAACCTGAATTTCCCGTTGACCTTCCAAGTGATTAATAGCAACATCACCCCGCTCTATAACATAACTGGCAATTTCCTTTAAGGGCACTTTACTACCATTAGGAGTGGTAATCCTCATATCATCCAAATCATTGATAGAGGATCGGTTAGTGCGATCATACCTAACCCACACCCTTATTTCGTCTTGTCCACGCTGAAACCGCTGAGCTTGAGCTCCAAAAAAACCAGCTCGCACCTGATTCATTACGCTTCTCAAGTCCAACCCCATTAAATAGGCATTTTCCTTCAGTTCTAAACGAATTTCTTTAATTCCCGCAGGATCATTATCGGCAACATCCTTTAACAGGGCATTATTCTCTAAAATGGTCTTTAGCTCCTTTTTTGCCGCTTTTAATTCTCCTATATTATTTCCCAGAAGGGAGACAGAAACGGGGCTACCCCCAAAATTGCCTCCTGAGCCGTAAATAAGGCTTTCCACGCCAATTACCGGACCTACCAATTCTTGTAGCCTATTAGTAATCAGATCTGATCGAATTTCATCTGGCCGTTCTTCCCCTGGCAATAGATTGATATCTAGGGATGCTGTAGAGGAGCCTGGTCCAACTTTACGAATCATGTTTTCGAACAGCTCCTTGCCCGTACCTTTTAAATACTTCTCTGTAAGTTCTTGGTTTACAATCTTTGCCTTTGCCTCTATCAAACTGATAATGGAGTCGGTTACCCTTTCATTGGTACCATTGGGCATTAGTAAATCTACGGACACCCTATCACTGGCCACCCTTGGGAAGAAAGCTGTTCGGATGATTCCGCCACCAATGGACCCAAAACTCAAAAATAGTAACATTACGAATATGGAAAACATTAGCAATTTATAACGAAGTGAGAATCGCAACAAGGGGCCATATAACTTATCGCGCATCCATACCATAAAGCTATCTCCCCACTCATTTATTACCCTTAATTTGGCAAATAACTTTGCTATTCCTTTTTTCGGCTTATTGTCCATGGGTTGCAGTGCCTTCGAATGGGCCAAATGCGCCGGTAATATAATAAGGGCCTCTACCAAGGAAACCACCAATGTGAGAATTACAATTACCGAGACCTCCCCAAAAAATTCACCGATCCTACTATCCAAGAACAGGAAAATAGAAAAAGCAAGAATTGTGGTAATGATGGCTGATATTATCGGAGGCAACACCTCCATAACACCATCAACAGCTGCCTGAATTGGGGGTTTGCCTTTTTCGTAATTCTGGTAAATATTTTCGGCAATTACAATACCGTCATCCACTAGGATCCCGATAACGATAATCATTCCAAAAAGTGACAAAACATTGATGGTCACATCAAAGAATCCTGCAAATACGAACATTCCCAAAAATGCCACGGGCAATCCGAATGCCACCCAAAATGCCAAGCGGGTATTAAGAAATAGGGAAAGGAAAACAAGTACCAAAATCATTCCCATTATAGCATTTTCCGTCAACAATTGGGTCCTTTGGTTCAAGGTGACCGATTGATCACTTACCACACTTAATTTTACATTGTTATGTTTCTGATTATATTCTTCAATATAGGCCTTGACCTTCTCCGAGGAGGTTAAAAGATCCTCCGTATTAGTACTGGTAATAGAAATATTTACTGCAAGATTCCCATTAAAATAAGTAGTATTGGGAGTTTCTGAAAACCGGTCCCTAATTTCGGCAATATCTTTTAAACGTACCGTTTTACCTGATGAGGTTGCCCTTACTACCAAATTGGATAACTCGCTACCGTAATACGACCTATTATTGGCCCTAATAAGGAATTCTTCCGCATCGGTCTTAATATTACCCCCAGTCACCAAAATATTTGCATTGGAGACGGCCTGTGCCACCTCGTCAAAGGAAACATTGTAGGCCAAAAGGCTATTTTCGTTCACGGCTATCTCAATCTCCTCTGCCGGGTATCCCGTTATAGCGATTTGGGAGATACCTTCCATGGCCCTTATATCGTTCTCTACCTGTCTACCTATCTGCTTTAAGGCCGACAAGCTTATGCTTTCACCACTAATGGCAAAACTAATGGTCTGTCTTACCGTCTCCAGTTTAGAGACCACCAAAGGCTCCATACCCGTAGGAAATGAAGGAACTCTGTCCACGGCATTTTTTACTTCCAAGAGCATAAAGTCTATATCCCTACCCTTCTCGATCTCCACATTTATAATACCACTGTTCTCCCTAGAAGTGGAAGTAACCCGGTCTACCCCTTCCAAACCTTTTAAATTGTCTTCTATCTTAAGTACAATTCCCTCTTCCACCTCTTGAGGAGAGGCACCCGGATAGGTCACATTTATAGTGATGTTTTTAGAGTCCGTTAATGGAAAATATGAAGACTTTAGTGATAGCGCCCCAACGATACCAAAAATAAGGAAAGCCACAATTATTACATTTACGGCTACATGATACTTAATAAAATAGGCTATAATATTCCTCATTAGTCTTGATTGTTGGTTTCTTGGTCTTTAAATACTTTTACCAACATTCCAGAATAGGCCCCCATTACCGGTTTGGATAAAATTGTTAGTCCATCCGGTACATCTTTGAGCACTACCTTACTATTCGAAAAATAGACAGGACTTACCGGTATTAAATCCAATACGGAATCCCTAACAACAAAAATTTGGTCGTTTTCCAATAGCAGACTTCTGTTAACTTCAATGGCATCAACCTCTTCCCTTGCGGTGAGATTGGCCTCTAGGTACATCCCTTCCCTGAGATCCGGATCCTTGACTTCGATAAAGGCCGTTATGGTTTGGGATGCTAAATCTACCCGCCCATTGATCCTAGCAACTTTCCCTATGTAGGTTTTGGACTTGTCTATACTTTTTAACTCCACCACTTCACCTACCTTAAGCAAATCGCTATAGGTTTTGCTTATGGCTACTTCCAGTTCATAATCGTTAGTATTGATAAATTCACCCAATTTTTGGCCAGATCTAACCAAGGAACCTTCTGTGACCAAGGCCTCCGTTAGAACTCCATTAAAAGGTGCCGCAATAGTATATTTGGCCAAACGTTGTTCTAAATTCTTAGTCGTGTAGTAATTGGTCAAAATACCTCTGCCGGAAATAAAATATTTCTCTTTTTCTGTGGACATTTCTGGAAGAGCAGGTACACTTTTATTTATGTCAAAATTAGCCAGATATGTTTGCCATTTATTGAATACCTCCGGATAGTCCAATCGAAGGTCTGGCATTATGGAAGTTATTAAATTATATAAATTACTTTTTGAAGATTGGACATTGGCATAATATTCAGCAGCATCAATTTGAATCAATAATTCTCCAACCCTATATTCCTGTCCCGGCTTAAACAATTTTTTACCTGATTTGAACACCCCCTGGACCTCTGCGTAGAGTTCCACCCTTCTTTTAGCCACTAGATTTCCGTTTGCCGGAACAACAATTGGCACATTACCATTTTTAACAATTTCAACAATAACCGTTTTTATTACTTTTTCCGGTCGTGGCTTCGGGGTATTCTTACTGTTGATAATATATTTCGCACCAAAAATGGAGCCTACTATAAGGAGGACCCCAACAATAGATAAAACAATTTTTCTTGAATTCATAAAAGGGCTGTAAGTTGGTTTGATTGCAAAACTATCTATAAGTTTAAGTGACTTTTGTTAAATGTATCTTAAAGTTCAAAAATACTAATAACACAAAAAAGGGATACACATTGTATCCCCACTAACCAAACCAACTAAATTTTAAATCAATTTTATTCCTCCATTTCATCTTCAAACTTCGTATCTGCCATTCTAGTTTTAATAACATCAAAATCTTTATACTTGTTCTCCTCTTCTACCTTCTTATCGTAATCAAATACAAGGAACTGACCCGAATTCATACTGTCCATATTTTCGAATGAGAAAATATTATTATTTTGAATTTGAAGGACCTTAAGGCTGGACAATTGACCAAACTCCTTTGGAATTTCGCCACCAAGCTCGTTGTTGGCCAAGACCAACTCCTTCAATTTATCCAATTTTCCCAATTCTCCAGGAATAGAACCGTACAATTTATTTTCAAAAAGCCCCAAAGTCTCCAGTTTTGAAAGTCCTCCCAAAGAATTTGGTATGCGGCCAGTTAGATTATTACTGGACAAGTTCAGCTCTTTTAGAGTCTGGATATTCCCAAGACTTTCGGGTATTCTTCCTGACAAGAAATTATTAAAAGCCGACAGTTTTTCCAAGGATTTCATATTTCCGATTTCAGATGGTATTTCACCTTCCAACCTATTCATTTCCAATTTTAAAACCTCCAACTTACTGAGCTCGGCAATACTTTTTGGAATCTCCCCGCTAATAGTATTGAACGCAAGGTTTAAATGTACTAGGTGCTTTAATTCACCTAAACTCTTAGGGAGACTACCCACAAGGTTATTCCTAAAAAGGTTGATTTCCACTACATGGCCGTTTTGCACAGTTACTCCATACCATGTATTTACCGGGGCATTAACATCCCAGGTAGTATTCCAATTTTGTCCTTGCGTACCGTTGTACAGTTCCAATAGCACTTTTGTCTCGTTTTTTGGTACTATGGCATTAACCGCAGCTGTACATAACAGGCAAAATATAACCAGTACCAAAGACCCTGTATTTCTTAATTTTAGTTGTAACATATTATCTATATTTTTTTTAATCAATACCATCCTCAAAGCGTGTTTCAGCCGTTCTAACGTCCTTATCACTATTTAATTTATCAATGTCAAAGATTTTATTATTTCTCCCATCAAAATCAAAAAGGGCCAACCTATCAACGGCGGTATCACCGTTAAAATCATGTTTACCAAATCTGTTATTCTGAAGTTGGACCAATTCAAGACTAGGAAGGTTCAAGATATCTTCTGGAAAATCTCCCTTAAAATTATTTTCTGCCAAAACCAGCATTTTCAGATGGGTAAGCTTAACCAAATTTTCCGGTACTACACCATCAAAATTGTTATCTGCCAACTCCAATCGTTCCAAATATTTCAAATTTCCAAATGACAATGGAATAGAACCGCTTAATCCGTTATGTGAAAGTAATACTACCTCTAGTTTTTTAATATTTCCCAAACTAACCGGCAATTCCCCGGTAAGGTTGTTATAAAACAAATCCAAAACCGCCAGCTTTTCCAAATCCCCGATATTTTCAGGAATTCTACCGGTAATTTTATTCTTACCCAATCTAAGTACAACCAATTTTTTTAATTGCGTTGTACTTTCAGGAATATCCCCACTAATTTTATTCAAAGCGAGGTTCAAAACTTTTAAATTAACTAGGTTACCTATTGAATTAGGCAAGCTTCCACTAAGGTTGTTATTCATTAAATTAATAGTAACCACCTTATTGTTCTCAAGCTTTACGCCCTCCCATGAGGAAACAGGACTGTTCAGGTCCCAACTATTGGTCCAAGAATCACCATTAGCACTATTATATAGGTCTATTAAGGCATTTTTCTCCAGATTAGAAACCTGTCCTGACAAAAATTGCCCAACAACAACCATAAAGAGCATTAGTACGCCTTTTTTCATATTTTTCAATATTATCCAACTATTACCCCTTTAAGGGTTAAGAATTACCCTACAAAATAAGATTATTGTTCGATAAGTCGCAAAAATACTCGACGAAATAAGCCTAAAAGTGCTATTTATGTTGTGAAAGTGCGAAAAGTTGTGGTGAAAGAAATTTAACTCTTTGGATTATTTTTCCTACAAAGCAATCGCTTCAAGTTCCATGGTAATATTTTCCCAAGTTTTCATTAGTTTTTCAAGACTCTTTTTTTTCTTCTGATAGGTATCGAAAAAATTGGATTTTGCAATGGTAGTATCATAATTCATAAGTAAGTCATGATCTATACCTGCAATCTCCTTTTCCAGCTTGGATATGTCACTTTCCGCTGAACTTAGCCTGTTTTTTAGGGATTTTATCTTTTTTTGATCTTCGAAATTAACATGTCTATCCTTGGGCTTTTCCTTCTTTTGGACTACGGTTTGTTTTTTTTCTATTGCTCGAAAATCCTCGACCTTTCTCTGTTCCAAATAGAAGTCGATATCCCCAAGATATTCTTTAATATTACCATCTTTAAATTCATACACTTTATTGGTAAGCCCCTGTAAAAAATCCCTATCGTGACTCACCAAAATCAATGTTCCGTCAAAATTCTGAAGCGCTTGCTTTAGTACATTTTTAGATTTGATGTCCAAGTGGTTCGTAGGCTCATCCATCACCAACACATTAAAGGGTTGTAGGAGCATTTTAGCTAGGGCCAACCTGTTGCGCTCACCTCCGGAAAGGACCCGTACATATTTATCAACCTCATCTCCCCTAAACAAAAAAGAGCCTAGAATATCCCTTACCTTACTTCTGTTTTTCTCATTGGCAGCATCAATCATAGTATCCAAAACAGTCTTTTCGCCATCCAAATATTCCGCTTGATTTTGTGCAAAGTAACCTATCTGTACATTATGTCCCAGTTTTAAATGCCCTTTATGGTCCAAATCCCCTACCATTATTTTGGCTAAGGTAGATTTGCCCTGTCCATTTTGGCCTACAAAAGCAGTCTTGGAATCTCGTTCTATTAAAAGATCTATACCCTTTAAAACATGGTTATCACCATAACTCTTGGCCAAACCTTCAATTTCCGTAACCACCTTACCTGGAGTCACAGAAATTTGAAATCTCAAATTCATTACACTATTATCATCCTCATCAACCTCTATTCGCTCCATTCTATCGAGCTTTTTGATCAAGGACTGTGCCATGGAAGCCTTTGTAGACTTGGCCCTAAATTTTTCAATTAACCTTTCGGCCTGTTGAATTTCCTTTTCTTGATTTTTCTGGGCATTTAACTGTTGCTGTTTAATTTCATTACGCAGCACCAAGTATTGGGAGTAAGGTTTACTGTAGTCATAGATCCGTCCCAAGGATATTTCTATAGTTCGGTTGGTAACATTGTCCAAAAACATTTTATCGTGCGATACAATCATTACACCACCGGTATAATTTTTCAAATAGTTCTCCAGCCATATAATGGATTCAATATCCAAGTGGTTTGTTGGCTCATCCAACAACAGCACATCATTGCTCTGTAACAACAACTTGGCCAACTCTATCCTCATCCGCCAACCACCGGAAAAAGTCTCTGTTTTACGATCAAAATTCTCACGTTTAAAACCAAGACCCAATAGTACTTTTTCAGTTTCTCCCTGATAGTTGTAACCGCCCAATATTTCATAATGATGAGTTACATCGTTCAAATCAATAATCAATTGATTATACTCCTCACTTTCATAATCTGTCCGCTCGGCCAGCTGGTGATTAATTTCGTCCAACCTAAGCTCTAAAGCTTTTATTTCCACGAATGCTTGATGGGCTTCTTCCTGTACGGTTCTACCCAGATCAAAATCGATATCCTGCCTTAAGAACCCCATTTTAATATCTTTATCAGAGGCTATAGTTCCTGAATCTATGGGCATATCCTTTGATAAAATTTTCAATAGGGTAGATTTACCTGCCCCGTTTTTTCCAATAAGACCAACGCGGTCACCTGAATTTAAACGGAAAGATATTGCTTCAAATAAGTATTCTCCTCCAAAAGCAACGGAGAGGTTATGGATATTAAGCATATATTGTGACTAGTGTTACATTGATTAACTCTACAAAATGTACTTTTGCAGAAACTTTTTGCAAATGTTAAAAAAAGGAAACAAACTCAACAGCATTTTAACAGGAACTTGTCCTAAATGTCACGAAGAGAGCATGTATAAGGATAAAAACCCCTATAATATTGGAAATGTCTTTAAGATGAACGAACGTTGTTCGCACTGTGGTACAAAATATAAAATTGAGCCTTCCTTTTTTTATGGTGCCATGTATGTTAGCTATGGTGTTGGTGTTGCATTTGCTGTGGCCACCTTCATTATTGCATTTGTAATCTTTAAGGCTTCATTGATTCAAACCTTTATTGCCATAATTGTTATCATGGTAATCCTAATGCCTTTTATTATTCGAGTTTCGCGAAATATATGGATTAATTTCTTTGTAAAATACGACCCTAAGGCCGCAAAGGTTAATTCTTAAAATGTTTTTTGGTAAAACGGGATAGGTCCATTTCAGGCTCCAAGACCTCCCCTTTTTCTATGAAGCCGTAAAGCTGTCGAGAAGCCATTGGAGCAATCATGACCCCACGAGACCCTAAACCGTTGAGCAAATACATATTTTCATGTTCCGGATGTCGACCAACAAGTGGCTTCCTATCACTTACCGTTGGCCTTATACCAGCCACATGATCAATAACCTCATAGGTACATTTTAAAAAGGTATCCAATTTCTGCAGAAGTTCTTGTTTACTTTCTTCGGTAGGCACATTGCTTTTATCTTTCCATTTATAGGTAGCTCCTACCCTATACATATCATTGCCCATGGGAATTATAAACACCGAGGATTTTATAACCCGATCCTCTTTTAAAGCTGGAGCCTTAATAGTCAACAGTTCCCCTTTGGTACCATTTAGTGGTAAATAATTGAAATACGGATTAGTTTTTATGCCAAACCCTGTTGAGAACACTATTTTTTTTGCATTTATACCACGGTATTCCATATATCCATCCCGTAACTTAAGGGCATCAAAATCGAATGTTTCCTGGAGCATCAAATTTTGTTCCAACAGATATCGGGTATAATGGGACACCAATACCGAGGTATCTATCCTACCCGTGTGCAACACTTCTCCGTAGCCATAAGGCGCTTCGATGTTAGGGTTATGGTTAGACAATATTTTAGGGGCTATAAAGTGACTTAAATTAGGCTTATCCGAAGCTTCGAACCAAAGGTTCTGTTCAGTTATAGTGGCAAAACGCCTAAGGATAGGAATTTTGTAATCCAATTGCACTTTTAGCTTCTTTTCCAATTGGGCATAGAAAGGAAGCGCCAGTTCCAATTGATCCTTGGCATTCCAAGCCAAGGTAAATCGCTTAAGGGTAACCGGATTGTACAGACCACCTGCCACCACCGAAGAAGTTTGGGAATCATCACTGACCACCTTGAACGACTTTCCATTCCCTTCCAAAACTTCGCAAAAAGAAATGCCGGCCAAGCCTAGGCCCACAATTAAATAATCTAACATGATGCAAAAGTAGAGAAGGAATTCCAATTCTTCATGAAATTGAAATATTAATCATTATCCGTCTAAAATGAGCCTCAATCCACACCCCATTCATGATACAAAACCTTTGTCGATAATGGGCAAAAAGGAAGCGCCACATCATATGATGTGGCGCTCTGCTTTATGTGAATTGGAATATTATTAAGGCTAGTAGGCCCACATATCTTGCTCCTTATCTCGGATAACCTCTTTAATACGCTTGGATTCCAATAATTGGAACAAGGCATTATCAGCTATATAATCCTTAACCTCACGGTCTCCATACACATTATCCTCTTTATAGATAGTAGCATTGAATCTTCTAGCATTCAACAACATATCAAAGGAGATGGGCTGTGCAGAATTTCGTTGGTTAAACACTTTAGCCTCATGTAATATTTGTCTTGCACTAGGATACCATACCCAGAACAATGGAACTTTTGCCTCGGCCAAATCCATAGACTCATCATCTATAAAGTTAACATCCGGAGCTACGGGAGCAATACCCAACAATCGGTATTTTAACTCTCCCTGTCTTTTGTCGAAATACCAGATTCCTTTTACAAGGTACTCTTCCAAATCGGCAGCTGTAAGATTCCTACGATTAATATATTCGGGAGAAATTGGTTCTCCTGCATTATATTGCTCGTAACCATAATCTGTGGTATCCACTTTTTGCAAAGTAGCGGCCAAATCGCTGAACTTTCTTTTTTCGGTAAAGTAAGAATCTACATATACATCTTCCAGTGTACCATTTTTGATGTTCTTGATCAAAACGTCGTACAACGACCTTCTGTCCGGACCAATATCAATGGTATCCAAAGGATAATATAGCGGAAAATTAATACGCTCATCCAAGTCGATTATTTCCCATATGGTTTTGGACCAGAGTATATCCCTGTCGTCCACATAGGCGTATGGTAAAGGACCGTCATTGTCTTTCGCTATCTGAGCCTCCGTCTTTTTTCCTATTTCCGTCGGCAACTTGGCATTCAAGATATTAGCCTGGGCGGAAATAGACAACGGTAACAGGACCACTACTCCAATTAATAAAACATTTTTCCAATTCATCTGTTTACATTTATTATTTTTAATCCTCAGCCCAGTTCTTCAGTAGACTGGTGTAATTGGCCATGGTAAATATTCGTTATTTGCCATGGCCAATTTCACAACATTTTTACTAGTTTGTTATCTCCACAACTACTGGAGACACCTTTTTAAGCTTATAGCCTTTATTGTTTGTAATATAGGCTTCAATATCAAATATCTGAACAGCATCTCCACGGCCTGCTCTTTTAAGGGCCGACTTAGCTCTTGCGTCCAATTTGTTACCATTTACATCTACCGTTGGTTGCCCTGGTACTTTAAATTTAAATCCGCTAACCGCAAGGTTAAGGTCGAAATCAAAATCTTCCAGCAACGCTCCTATTGTAGAAATCTCTAGGTTGTTTTTTCCCATTTTTGCACTTCCGGATTCTCCTCTTACGGAACCTGAAGGTCTTGGAATATCCTTAATTCTGAACTCAGAAGAAGTTTTAATCATTTGTCCATCAGGCAACTTACCTGAAGCAGTAATGGAAACAGTTCTTCCTGTACCAGGATTCATAGCATATTTACTTCCACTTTGCTTACTAAGCCCGGGAGCCGATGCAGAAACATTATTATCAGGAATACCAGGAATGGATATAGTAATCGGGTTAGAAACCCCACGGTATACCACATTCATTTTATCAGCTGAAATTACAGCAGCGTTTGGCTTGGTAATAGTTGCAAATGTTGAGGATACTGGCACTTCCGTACGCTCTCCATCTTGCATAAATACTAGATTACCAGCTATTTTATGATCTCCTGCACTTCCTGCACTAATCGTTAATCTAACCTTACCGTCCTCGATCACATAATCAGAACCTTCGCTCAACTTTCTACCATCAAGCGTTAAATTAACTTCATTAGGCTTTGTAGTTGCATCTTTACGACCCAATACAATATTACCGGCAAACTTTTCACCTGCATAAAAAGCAGATTTTTCTTGCTCCAATAAGGTGGTGTAATTGGTCATGGAAACCTCACTACTCAATTGACCTTGAAGCATAGCTTTTAATGCATCTTCTTCGGTAGCCTTAATGTCAGCTTGAAGCGAAGTGATTTTAGTCAATGATGCCACTAAAGGATAGCCTTCAAAGTTATAGTTCAACCAATCTTGTTTGGAACCATCCCTTTTTTCAACTTTACCGTTTTCATCACCGGTTTCAAACCTACTCTTAACAGAAGACTTTACAGACTCCAGTTCAGCTGGCATAACACCTGCAATTTGTGTGCGA
Organism: Arenibacter catalasegens; assembly: GCF_002909235.1. Taxonomy (GTDB): domain Bacteria; phylum Bacteroidota; class Bacteroidia; order Flavobacteriales; family Flavobacteriaceae; genus Arenibacter; species Arenibacter catalasegens. The sequence continues at coordinate 8,244 of NZ_PHQQ01000014.1, read as the reverse complement.
TAGTTAACTAAGCGATCCAAAAATTCTTTTCCATCCGCTCCAAGTTGGTCTCCTTGGAAAAACTTTTGGTCCAAATAATCGGTTTTATCCATTATTTGATAATCTTTTGGATCCTCAACATCGGCCATCATCTCTTTTTTCAAGTTTTCCAAATATAGGTAATACTCAAAAGACAATTCCTTTATCTTCTTGGCGTCTTCTAGAAGAGGGCCAAATTTCTCAGCATTTTCAGATGCCTTAGTTTCAAGACCACTTAAGAAAGCCGTATTGTTTTCCGTGGTTTTTATGTTAGAAGCTTCTAACTTTTCGTTCATAAGACCGAAAGCCGATAGAACTTCTTTTCCCATATTTAGGGCCAACATCGCGATGAAAATCAAGTACATTAGGTTGATCATCTTCTGACGTGGTGTTGCTTTTCCTCCTGCCATTTTTCTAATTAGTTTAAATTATTAATCGATTTGGGTTTGGTTATTGAATTATAACTAATTAGTTTCTAGTCATTGCAGATAACATACCACCGTAAACTCCATTCAAAGAAGAAAGGTTAGTAGCCAAAGATTCCATTTGATCTTTAAGGGCACTTGAATTTTGTACCACTTCCTCGTTAATAGACGCTTGTCTACTTGCGCTTTCCAACTGAACTTTGTAAAGACTGTTTAAAGATTCCATTTGAGAGGCAGCTTGTACCATTTCATCAGAATACTTTTTAGTAGACTCCATAGCATCAACAGTAGGGGCAATACCTTTGGCAGCACCTTCAAAGTTTCTAATGCTAGATCCAAGACTTTCCATAAGGTTGGCATCTACACCAGCTTCTTTTAACAAATCATCCAATTTTTTGGACAAAGATGATTCCGCTTCCTTCAATTCTGCATTAGCATTAGTTTTTCCCAATGAAGCACCTCCACCTAATTCTGGGTATACCAATGACCAATCGTATTCGTCATCTACAGGTTCAAATGCACTAATAGCAAAAATTAATGCTTCGGTAATAAGTCCAATTGCCAATAACAATCCACCCGTAAGTGGTCCAAATTGCCAGTGAAGGATCTTGAATAATGCTCCTATAATTACTACAGATGCACCAAGGCCGTAGGCCATGTTAAATAATTTCTTAGTTGATTTTGACTGTGCCATAATTTTAAATTTAATTAAGTAATGTTAATAATAAGTATTTGGTTTAACGTTTGATCTAATATAAAGGTCTTCTTTATTTATATTTTAATTGGTAGAATCTTCCTCTCCCATGTAATCCTGTACGGTTCTAAATCCGATGTAACTACGTGCTGAATCTTGATATTCGTAATCCCTGGTACTTACCTGTAGGAAATAAGCAACATCTTTCCAAGATCCACCTCTTATAACTTTTCTAGCATTTTGTGTAGATTCTGCATTTGGGTTCATAGTGGACACATATTCGTACGAATTTGGGTCATAACTACTATTGGTCCATTCGGAAACGTTACCCGCCATGTTGTACAAGTTATAGTCGTTTGGCTCGTAGGCCTTAGCTTCTACTGTATACAAAGCTTGATCTGCCGCATAATCTCCTCGCTGTGGCTTAAAGTTCGCCATAAAGCATCCTGTATCACTGATAACATAAGGACCACCCCATGGGTATGTTCCTCCTTCTATACCTCCTCGAGCAGCATATTCCCATTCCGCTTCTGTAGGTAATCTAAAGCGGTTGACAAATTGCTTGCTCCTACTTTTTTGATCGTCGTTCTTGAATTTTGTTCTCCAGTTACAAAAAGCCTGAGCTTGTTGCCAAGAAACACCCACTACAGGATAATCACTATAGGCATCATGCCAGAAATAATCATTGTGCATTGGTTCATTATAGGAATATGAAAAATCCTTAATCCATACCGTAGTATCCGGATATATCTCCAATTCTACCTGTTTTATGAAATCCTTTCTACTTCCCTTTTTGGCACGAGCTGCTGCTTCAATATCCATCCAGGTGTATTTGTATTTCAATCTAGTAACATCAATATTACGTTGTCCGTTATAAGATTCTTCTTCCGGCAGGTACATGGAATCTACCATCACTTCCGTATAATACTCATCCGGATATTTTGATATATCCCATATCAAATCAACCTTTCTATTCAAGGCCCTTCCTTCGTAGCCTGTTACACCCATACCGGAATGGTTGTTTAGCATATACTTATCGTAGGCTGACAATTTTGTGGTATCGGCATCCTTAAAGGCATATTCCCCTATACCGCCATCATCGGGACCCAATCCCAATTCATCAGCTAGTATAGCCAATTTTGTCCGAGCAATGGAATCTTTTACCCATTCTACAAATTGACGATATTCGCTATTCGTAATTTCGGTATCGTCCATGTAGAAAGATCGAACAGTAACGGTCTTTGTCGGGGCATTTAGTGTCTTAGCCTGATCTTCCTCACTCTTACCCATGATGAATGCTCCTCTAGGAATCAATTCCATACCATAAGGTTTTTCGGGATACCACTTTTTTCCTTGAGCTCCGACTAGCTCCCCTTTTGTTTTGGACCCACAACTTGAGAGTAAAAAAACAAATGCTATAGATGACAACAATAGCTTCTTCATACGTTAGGTTAAATTTCGATTATGATTATAAATGCAAACACAAGTATTATTCTCTAAAACTTATTTTTAAATAATTTATTGTATAAAATTTGTTTTATACCCTAAAATTATTATTTCAATTAAACCCTTTTTTGTAGGCTTTAAACCACCGCTCAGGAATATTTTGATTACATGCATCTAGATAATCCAATTCGGTGCATGGTAATAACGCAGGTGAATTTGTTTTAGTATGTGAAGTTAAAATTGAAGGTACCTCTACCCACCATCTTTCGCTAAGATGGCTTTTATAGAAGATAAGAGACTCTTCTTCGGTAGGAACGGTATACTTGGTGAAGTCGTTACTATTACTATTGGGTAATTCTTGAATTCTAAAATTTAGGCCCTCAATAAAATACCAAATTATTTGGGCAACAAGTTGAAAAGATTGATTGCTGTTCTCGCATTCATAGATCCCAAAAACAGATACATTATCGCTAATTCCAGCATATCGGGCTATGGCACAGATTTCCCGACCGTTAAAACCGTTTGGGGAAAAATTTCTGGAATACCCTATATCGGCAGCGCGTATGGCACGTGCATCCAAACTAACCACATGGGCATTCCTAAGCACGGGTTCTGCCAGGGTTATGTTCGAAATTAATTCTCCCAACCGGTAAGAATCAAAGAAAAGACGCTCCATAAGGTCTAATTCTTCCTGGGAATTAAAATAACTCTGATAGCCTATATTGGAGAAGTTAAAGAGGTTATTTGGTTTATCTGTTATTATTTTACTCATATAGGAATGGGAAGAAATAAGTTCTTCATCCATCCCAAAATCGAACCTACTATCTATGGACACTAAATTGACCATGTTTTTAAGTCCGTCGAAAGCCCTATAAGTAGGATAGGTTATATCCTGGGTAGCACCAATAACAATGGGAATAATGTTTTCTTCCAACAGGCCGGCAACAATTTCCTTGACCACAAAATAAGTATCCTCTACGGTCTCCCCTTCCTCTATATCCCCTAAATCTACTATAGAGGAATTCCAATTCCCCATCATTAAATTATAAAGCTGAAGCCGGATTTCCGATATATCCAAGCGCTCCGGTTTTTTCTCGAAAGCATTTCTGGATTCGTTAACTCCTAGTATGGCTACACTAACATTTGCCAATACCGGAAGACCATGCCGTGAAGTATGCATATATACGTGTTTCCCTAATGCTTGGGCCGGTAGTAATTCGCAGTGGGCCAATACCCTATCACTAACGGGTACTAAAAAATCGAATGCCATATTATTTTTTAGCCTTAGGTTTTGCTTTGGTTTTTTTCTTCGGTGTCTTTTTCTCTATTAATTCCTGTGCATTTTTAAGGGAAATCTTGGTAGGATCCACATCTTTGGAAACTTCCACTTTTATTTTACCCTTAATAATAGTATGCCTTCCCCATCTCGCCTTCTCTATGCGAATACCTTCCTCTGGCCATTCTTGGACCAATTTATCAATTTCTTTTTGTTTTTTAGCCTCTATTATCTCCTCAATTACTTCTTTTGTAAGATTATCAAAGTCATACTTCTTACTTACATTGATAAACATACCGTCCCATTTAATAAATGGACCAAATCTACCAACTCCTTTTGTAACATCCTTGTCCTCGTAAAGAGCTATGGGGGCATCTGCTTTTTGCTTTTCTTTAATGAGCTCAACAGCGCGATCCATATCTATTTCCATCGCACTTTCATCCTTGCTTAGGGAAACAAACTTTTTCCCAAACCTTATATAAGGCCCAAATCTACCAACATTGGCCTCGACCTCTTCCCCTTCATAAACTCCAAGCTTTCTTGGCAATTTAAACAAGTCCATGGCTTCTTCATAGCTGATACTACTAAGTGACTGGTCTGGTAACAAGCTGGCAAACAAAGGTTTTTCCTCATCCTCTACTGTACCTACCTGCACCATGGGTCCAAAGCGGCCCAATCTAACAGAAACCTGTCTCCCTGTTTTGGGATCGGTCCCCAAAATACGTTCTCCACTTGCCCTATCGGCATTTTCTTCCACATCCAATACCTTGGTATGAAAATCCCCATAGAAATCCTTCATCACTTTTTGCCAATCTTCATCCCCTGAGGCAATCTCATCAAAATCCTCTTCTACCTTGGCCGTGAAATGATAATCCAAAATTGTTTCAAAATGACTTACCAAAAAGTCGGTTACGATCATTCCAATATCTGTTGGGACCAATTTACCTTTGTCCGATCCCACATTTTCAGTTAAATTTTTAGCTATGAACTTATCGGACTTCAACAGCAACTGCACATAATTTCTCTCTGTACCCTCAATGCTGCCCTTCTCAACATAACCTCTATTTTGAATAGTGGAAATTGTAGGGGCATAAGTAGATGGTCTTCCTATCCCAAGTTCCTCAAGTTTTTTCACCAAAGAAGCTTCGGTAAATCTATAGGGAGCCCTAGAAAATCGTTCCGTGGCCGTTATATAATTATTAAGGATCTTTTCACCTTCCTTCATTGCCGGAAGCATTCCTTCCTGCTCTTCACTTATATCTTCCTCATCGGTTCCTTCCAAATATACCTTTAAGAAACCATCAAATTTGATTACCTCTCCATTGGCTGTAAATTCTTCCTTATGGGTATTCGATTTTATTTTAACATTGGTGCGTTCCAATTCGGCATCACTCATTTGTGAAGCCAGGGTACGTTTCCAAATAAGTTCGTATAGCTTGGATTGATCTCTTTCCAAGGAAGGGGACTGATTGGTCATCTCCGTAGGGCGAATGGCCTCGTGAGCCTCTTGTGCACCTTTGGATTTTCCTGTGAAATTCCTAACCTTACTATATTGTTTGCCGTAATTACTTATAATAGCATCCTTTGCTGCATCCAAAGCGTCTGTGGAAAGGTTAACACTATCCGTTCTCATATAGGTTATTAACCCTGCCTCATAAAGGCGTTGAGCCACCTGCATAGTCTTTGAAACGGAAAAATACAATTTCCTTGATGCTTCTTGCTGTAATGTTGAAGTTGTAAATGGGGCGGCCGGTGATTTTTTGGCCGGTTTCTTATCTAGGGAGGCAACAGAAAAACTAGCTCCTATATTTTCCTTTAAAAAAGCTTCCGCCTCTTTCTGGCTTGCATAAGTCTTATTTAACTTGGCGGTAAAAATACTGCCCTCATTTGTTTTAAATTCGGCAGATATCCTAAAAGCTGCTTCGGGGTTAAAGGCTTCTATATCCCTTTCCCTTTCCACAATTAGTCGGACTGCAACAGATTGAACCCTACCTGCAGATAATCCCGGCTTAATTTTTTTCCACAGCACCGGGGAAAGTTCGTATCCCACCAATCTATCCAGCACTCGTCTGGCTTGTTGGGCGTTCACCAAATTGTAATTAATTTCTCTCGGATTTTCAATTGCTTTCTGAATGGCCGATTTTGTAATTGAGTTAAAAACAATCCTCTTCGTTTTGCTCTTATCCAACTTTAACTCTTCAGCCAAATGCCAAGAAATAGCCTCTCCCTCTCGATCCTCATCACTAGCAAGCCATATGGTCTCCGCTTTGTCGGCCAAATCCTTTAGCTTTTTTACAAGAGCCTTTTTATCCTTGTCTACAATATATTTAGGAGCGAAATTATTATCTACATCCACTCCCAATTCTTTAGAAGGTAAATCGGCAATATGCCCGAAACTGGACTCTACCTTAAAATCTTTCCCTAAAAATTTTTCAATTGTTTTTGCTTTAGCAGGGGACTCTACGATTACTAAATTCTTTGCCATTAACTATTTTTTGGTGACACAAAAGTATACCAATTTTTTTATTTAACGGATTTTCATTTGCGCTACCATAAAAAAACACCCCTATTTCTAGGGGTGTTTTGAATTATTTCACAAGATTAATTAAGGTTAAATGCACTAATGAGCTTTATTTTATTTTCAAGATATTCATATTGATAAATGATCTCTTCCCCGATCATCAGCAAATTATCTTCCATAGGAATAACATCAAAAGTATTAATATCCTTAAAATGATTTAGCTGTACCAAATTCTGAACATCGCTTTTGTCATAGACCTTAAGTCCTGAAATTCCATCGCAGACAAATAATTTTTCATGCTTTACACCCAAGCCATAAGGGCCATCCATGGGGTATGTCTTAACCAATTCGGGATTGGTTAAATCTGAAATATCCACGATAAAGAGTCCGCTCTCCGTAGCACCGCACATATTCCCACCCCTTAAGGTTACGTAGGCATAATCGCCGTCAACCACCACTGGATCACAGGCCGTACCATGTTCAAATTCAGAAATCAAGGTAGGTTTGGCCGGGGAAGAGATATCATAAATGTACATACCCCGCATGCTCCCTAAAAATAATTGGTTTCCGCTATTAAAGATAGTTTCAATATCAAATCCAGCATATACGTCGTCCAAATCTTTGGGATTTTCCAAATCCTGAATATTGAATACATTGATACTATGACTATCCACGGCGTATAAATAATCATTTACGATCTTAAAGCGCGCCAAAGATCCGCCTTGTCCTGTTGGTGCCGAATTTTGTGTGGCATTGGCTAGCATCACATCAAACTCACGAGAAAACTGAATTTCCACTTCTTCTATTAGCCTTCTTTCTTTTACCGTTTCCCAACCAACTACAATATCGTTTTGATAGTCTATATCCTGCCATTCATAAATATCAACCTCAAAAGGAAAAACTACATTATCCCTTAAAACATTCTCCAAACGGTTAACCATTTTAATATTATTGATGTCGGAGATATCCAGAACAATCAAATCTGTAATACTATCGGCATACAAATAATTTCCCTTTACGGAGACATCTACGTTCCCTGGTATTTTTATAAAGGCTATTTTCTTAGGAGCTTTGGGATTGGAATTATCCACTACATGTACCCCTCTATATTTATCATTAACAAAAATATAATCCCCATAGACATAAATTTTTCCAGATTCATCCAAAGGAATAGGCGCTATGATATCTACAGCCTTTTTAAATTCTGCTTTGCTCATCTTAATCGGCTTGGCTACCAGGTATTCTGCATATTTACCATCGTCCTCGTTATTACATGAAACAAACCCTAGGGCAGCCAATACAAAAATTAGTGTAATCGTTGTTCTCATAACTATGGAAGTTAAATGGTTATCTACAATTAGATACGGGCGCACTTATAAAGTTGCGTAGATTTTTGAGAAATATTTAACTGTCATTATGTCACATATCTCTATATAATGCTATCTTTGCCAACTCTTAAAGATGAAGATGAATGCACAATAAAATGGAGAAGATTATAGATGAATCTGTTCAAGGAACTGCCATAGCCATTGCTGATAAGCAAAATAGCACCAGAAAACTATACATAGTAGTATATGCATGATTTTAATTCATTTAAATACAGCACTATACATTTGAAAATTTTATAGTTATCCCCTAGTTATCCCCATTTTACAATATTTTCCCTACCTTTAAAGTTAAGGTAAAAACCACTATAATGGGCAAAAATAAAGTGACTGAAACAATCATGAAATCTTATGGTGCAAAAAACGGTCATAGTATACCACCCTGGCCGGATTAAAGTGAGCCACCCTCGCCGGGTGAAAGTGAACCACCTTCGCCGGATGAAAGTGAACCACTAAGAAAGTCGATTCTATTTGTAAAA
>NZ_PHQQ01000013.1 GCF_002909235.1 Arenibacter catalasegens | reverse complement strand
GGCGAGTCGATGAGAAAAGGGAGTTTAAAAATAGATTAACATTAATTTTTTATATCATTGCAATATCTTTCAAAGTGGCACGGTTTGCTCCGATATCACTGGCATGGTCACTCCGAAATAGCCAGTAGTATGACTTGCATCCGATTCGGCCAACCTCGTTTTATCCTGGAGAGACTTTGTGCCTTGGAGGTGGAGTAGTGGAAACGATTGCCCCTAAAAAACAATTAAAAAAGTTGAACTGTTGTGTTATTGATGTGAATCAAATCTGTGTTGGAAAGTGTCAAATCGGTATATTGTGGGCAAACAATATTTACAAAATACTTTAAATTTGGAGCTTCATCGTGATATTCGAGGTTTTGTTCAACCTTTAAGACAGATAATAAAAACTGAAAATCAAGGGATTTAACTATCACAAAAAGTGCCTAATCATTTAGATTCGGTTTTTAATTAATATTCCCGATATAATTCCGGGCACTATAAAACTTGTAAAGTTAAAAGTGTTTTCCGAAATAGCTGCTATTATTAATTGAGAAGTCAAAATAATTGCTCCAACATGGTTGGTTCTAGAAAATATTATACTTTTTATTTTTGGTAAAAAGAAACTAATCCAAAAAGCAAAACCTATTAGTCCTATCTGGCCAATTACTGACCCAATAAAAGTATCGCTTATTTCAAACTTATAGTAAATGGATAAATCTTCTGCAAACATTTTGGCATAATTTCCTACCATTCCCAGACCGTGCCCAAATAGGTTTAGGTAAACAATCGCATTTTTGAGACCAAATAGGTGTATAAGAATTCCCTCTATATTTAATGTGAGCAATGCCAGTGCAACAAATAATGAAGGAATTAAAAACCGTGTAGTTGGGGATAAACTTTTATTAAAAAAAAACAAGGCCAATATTACTTGCAATATGGCGCCCTTTGAGAAAGTTAATATCAATCCTAAGGAAAGAAAAAAGAAAAGGATTTTTCTTTTTTTACCTTCAGTAAAGACAGAATAATAGCATAAAATTAGAGGAGCGGCCAACATGTGCCCAAGACTTATTGGGTCCAATACCGTGGACACCAATCTTTCAGTATAGGATAATGCTGGCTCATAAAACATATATGACAACCCTCGATTGTCAACAGGAATCCCTTTAAGATTAAAGTAATTGGTAAGATCCAAAACCGCCCATAAATTACTAAACCTAAAAATAAGTCCAAGAAACACCACCCAAATAGATGTCTTATATAGAAAATGAACTATTGAAGTTAGTCTTTCTTCTTCCTTTATTCTTATATAATAACCAAAACCAATAATTAAAATAGGCACTATTAGTTGTCTAAGATTGTAGATTATCCATGAGTGCAATTCAAAAAATAAGGAAGTTGTCAGAAAAAGGTAGAGTATGAAAACTATAATTTTAAATACATAAAAATATAACCCCTTGGACCTTCCAATAAATAATACTAACAGTAGTGAAGAATAAAATACCAAGTCCTTAAGTATGAACAACCCTCTAAAACTTACGAAGCTTAAAATAACAGCAAGAACTATGGGAGCAAAAAAAGCCCACCAAATATTAATTTTGATTATTTTTTCATTAAGTAGTTCTCTTGATATCCTTAAATGCATTTTAAAGATTTAGATCTTGTATTAATTTGTCATAAATATTTTTAGAATATTCGTCGAATGGCACATTAAATAAACTATTCCCGAATTCGTTGTCGTTCCTACATGTTGCATTTGCGGTAAAAACTTTAATTAAATCATCTATCGATTCAACCTTTTCAATATTATTAACATTGTTGTAAATAAAATCAAAATGAAAATAGAGCTCCCTATCTTCAGTAGTATATTTTTCAAAATCAAATGGAAATACAACAATCTTTTTATTTAAGAGCTCATAATCAAATATGACACTTGAATAATCCGTTATTAATATATCCGTTGCACCCAAAAATTCGTATAGGTCAAATGGTAAATTATATCGTATTAGCACATTGGTGCTTTCTATAATTCCGTTTAAACTATCCTTTTCATAAAAGTGAGGTTTGATTATAATTTTTGCATTGTTCTTTAGATCTTCGTTTTTTGCAATTAGTTGTTTTAGCACTATTCTAAAGGGGTTTTTCCCTTTTCCTTCATTTCTATGGGTTGGCAGGTATGCGGCCAATGTTTCCTGATCGCTTAGGCCAAAGTAGTCTCTGATAACTTTTTTTCTTTCTGGGCTTACCTTCAAGTTTTCATTTCTAGGATATCCGGCTCTGAAAATTGTTCCATCCCTTAGGGCAAAGGCACTCTTGTAAATTTTGTCAACTGTTTCAGAGGGTGATATTACTAAGGAATAATTATCTAAGGACTTTAACCTTAATTTATCTATGATTTTTCTAATCACATTATTTCTAGAATCTAATCCAATATATTTTATTGGGCTACCATGCCATAATTGAACAAAGTAATTCCTAGGGGTTATCAAAAAGGGAAGGAAGTCAGAAGAGTTTACACAAGTTATGAAAATTTTTGCGCGCAGTTGTAGCATTATTCCGTAAAATGAATATGCATATGCACAATTATAACCTTTAAGTTCAATTGTCTTTTTTAATAAAGGGTTTTTATAGATCCAATAATGCTTTATTTGTTTATTATTAACAGAATTTGCATATTCAAAAAAAACTTTGGAATTATCACTGTATCGTTCTCCAAACCACGCGCCATAAACCCAGAGGTCTTTCTTTTTAGGAATTAAATAGGAAATTAGAAATAATAAAGGGGAAAAAAATATAAAAAGTATTTTCATAAAACATTTTTTAAGCTAAAAACCCTTTTCCATGAAGGAATAAATAGCGTTTTATATTCAAAATATACTGTGGCAATGTAGAATACTGTAATAAAAAAATGTGCTAATAGAAGGGTATAAGCCGCCATCTGGTAGCCGTAAATAGGAATAAAGATTAAATCACATATAACTATTAATATTATACTAATTGCGCCAGCAATTGCCCTTAAGGCCTGTTTGTTAGAAATCGTAAGTAAAATACCATAGGACGCACCTATTATTCGCATTCCTACTATTAATGCCAATATCCAGAAAATATCCAGAAGTTCTAAAAACTTGTTTCCGAATAATATTATAATGATAAGTTTAGAAAAAATAAGCATACCAATTATAAATATAATAGATAGTCTTAATACACTTACATTTAGTTTTAAAACATTCGCCTTAAAAAGTTTTTTATTATTGTTTAAGTTTTCATTCAACAATGGCAGATAAACCGAATTTATTACAGTAAGTAGTATTCCAAGTCCAATAATGATACGGATTCCCGACTGATAAATACCTAAATCCTCAGAAGAAACCATTGGCTTCATTATAATTGTATCGATATTGAGATATAAATTTCCGACCCAATAATGAACAGCATAGGGCAGGGCTTGTTTTAAATCATTTAAAAGGTCCTTAAAAGGTGGGAAATGCAGGTTATTCTCCTGTTTATAAATCCATAGTGAATAAAATAAGCCAATAAGTTTTGATACGAAAAAACTTATTGAGGTGGCCTCTATGTTTCTTGTTAATAAAGCCACTGTTGGCACTAGCAAAATGGTAAAAAGGTTATCTACCAATACAATTTTTAAATCTTTCTTATATTCTTTTCTGCCTTTGAATACACTTAAAATTGTATTAGTAAATGAAAATGCTATCAGGGATAAGAATAAGAATAAACCAGTAATTACTAGCTCGGTGTTGTTTTTCAATATTATATTGGCAACAAAAAAAGCAAGAACCGTCAACGAAAATAATAGAATTTTATTTACAGTAGTTTTGGAGACAATTGTGTTAATGTTGTCAGGGTTTAGGGAAACATCTTTTATTACCTTAATATTATATCCATAATCTACGATTAGGGCAAATACAGTTCCTAAAGTTAATGAATACGTAAAATTTCCAAAATCACCTAAAGTAAATACCCTGGCCAATATTGAAACCACCCCAATTCCACCGACTATTTTAGCGGAAGCACTGAGAAAAGAAAGAATTAAATTTTTCTTTATCACTTATTAGCTGGCTAATTCATTAATTTTATTTTTAAAAGCAGTGAAATTTTCAATAAAATCATCCTCAGTAATCGTATCCAAGATGGTATATCTACCGGGCCTCATTTCTTTTGATTTTCGGAATATATCTATAAGTACATGATTTTCTGTTGAATTAAGCAAATCTGTGAACAAAAGAGGAATACCAGTGGACTTTGCATACTGGATATATTCTGGAAGCAATTTGTCTTGAAGGAATAAAATAAAAAGACTAATCGAAGCAACCTGAATGCCGTGAAGACTCCCATTACCTACTTCCAAGTAGTCAATGGCGTGACTAATTAGATGCTCACTTCCGCTACAAGGGCGACTGCTGCCCGATAGTGACATTGCTATTCCTGAATTTACTTGGCCTTGAATAATTTGTCTCAAAAAAGGTTTGTAATTTAAATCTTTCTCGCTGAAATGGACCAATGAATTAGCGGCACTTCTAGATAGTTGAAATGCTAAATCATTAACGTATTCTCCGTTTTTATTATAGGACAATATCCAATCATGAGTGGCCGATAAATTAGATAAAATATCCCCCGCTGCAGCACGCAAATATTTAATGGGTGTTTTTTGAATAATGTCTAAATCAATAATTACACCCATAGGCATGGAACCTGGTAAACTTTCCGTTTTTCCGCGTTCATTCTTTATTACCGCAATAGGGGATATTAAGCCATCATTAGAAATTATGGTTGGTAAGGATATATGATTGAGATTAATTAAATAACATACTCGTTTTACTGAATCAAGTACTTTACCGCCACCGACTGCAATTATTAAATCATGTTGTTTATTCAAACAATATGATTTTAATTTTTCAATTTCAGAGAAGTCATTGTCATTTAGGATAAAGGAATCCCATTTATACTTTCTAATTAAATCAATTGAAAAATTATGAGAAATTGACCCTCCAGAAACTACTAATATATTTTTGAATGATAATTTGTTGCGTTCCAATAAATGGCCCACTTTAGCGAAAATGTCCTCATCTACTTGAAAAATTATTGGTAAATGAGTTAATTGTGAAAATATCATAAGCAATAGGAATAAATTATTTTAAGCACTCCATTCTATCTCAATGTCATCCATAAAATCAGCTAAAGTTTCAGAACAATGGTTTACATTAAATTTACTGTATTTATGACTTCCAATGTCCTCTAATTTGCTTTCTCCAGTCAAAACAAGTAATGTTTGAACCCCGAGTTTATTTCCTAGTGCAATATCTGTATATAATCTGTCTCCTCCCATTAACACTTCAGATTTGGGAATATTCAATATCAAACTTTGAATATGATCAACCATTTCATTAGAAGGCTTGCCAAAATCTGTACATGGCTTTTTGTTTGTAGTGCTTTCAACCAACAATGAAATTGAACCACAATCCGGTATTGGCCCCTTCTCGGATGGGCATGCCAAGTCTATATGAGTTATATAGTATGGTACTCCGTTGTTAATATGCTGACAAGCTATCTTTAATTTTTCATAAGTTAACTCATTATCAAAGGTGATTAAGACAAACTCTGGGTTAATTTCGTCCTGAATAATATTAAAACATTGCTCCAGCTCATAAAGAAAGCTTTTTGTTCCAACGGTATAACCCTTTTTATATTTCTTAGCCAAATATGCCCCGGCAATAGTTATAGGTGTTACAACTTCCCCATCACTGACATTGAGTCCTAGTTTAGTTAATTTTTTATAATAAATAGATCTACTAACTGTGGTATTGTTCGATAAATAAATAAGTTTATTACCTTCTTCTTTAAATCTGTTTAATTTGGAAATTATATCCTTAATTGGTTTACCATCCACATATACTGTGCCGTCCAAATCTAATATTAATGCTTTATAATTCATTCATTTTCTAATTAAATATCTTCTCCGCTTTCCTTAAATCCTCATGGTTATCTATTTCCATCCATTTTCTACCAGTCATATCCAGATAATTTATGTTTGAACTTTCATCCTTTGATAATAAATCAATAGCGACTTCAGTCCAACTGTTCAATTCCCCACCATTAATAATATTAGATGAAATTTGGAATATTTTATCCCTGTTTTTGCTATCAAAAGTATATATATCTATTGAAACATATACATTATTGTCCTCTTTAAAAGCTTTTGACATTCCTATAACCCTATCCGTGCCATCAGTTTTTATTTTCATAGACTCTTCATTAAATATTCCCTTATCGATCGCAATATAATTTCCGTTAGATTTAATTATATTTTCCACAATGTATTTATCATAAAAACAATCGGCATTAATGATTACAAGGTCGTTTTTTTCATTTAGAGTTGAAAGGGCCAAATACAACGAATACATATTGTTGGTTGTATCATAGTCCGGATTTTCAATAAACTCAATGTTTGATTTTAAATCTAAGCTATGAACAAAATTCTTAAGGATTTGACTTTTATACCCTGAGGCAATTTTAATATTAGTAGATATGGAATCAATCGCTTCTATTTGCTTAAGAAGTCTTTCTATTATTGCTTCCCCATTAACTTCTACCATAGTTTTAGGTACTTCATCCGTCAAAGGTCTTAATCTAGATCCCACTCCAGCAGCAAGAATTATTATATCTTTCTTTATCATAGTATATATTAAATTTTATTAAAATATTTTTTCAGGCTAAATCTCCAATCCTGAACATTTGTCTTTAGCACTTGTTTTGTTTTGGATTTGTCCATTACACTAAAGGCAGGCCTTTTTGCTGGGGTTGGATATTCATCGGAAGAAATAGGTTTTATCTTGATATTCATTCCCCTAATTTCGAAAATAGCCTTGGCAAACTCATACCAATTTATTTCCCCTTCATTGCTATAATGGTAAAAGCCGAAATCACTTGTTTTTGTACAGACAATTTTCATTATTGCCTCTGCTAAATCACTAGCATTGGTGGGTGATCCCAATTGGTCATCTACCACACTTAGCTCTTCCCTTTCGGCACCCAAGCGCAACATTGTTTTTACAAAATTGTGTCCGTATTCAGAATATACCCAAGATGTACGAATGATAAAATACTGTTCTAAAATCTTCTGAACGTATTGTTCCCCTTTTAATTTGGATGCTCCATACACGTTAATAGGGTTTGGAACATCTTTCTCCAAATAGGGTATTGTCTTGGAACCATCAAATACAAAATCCGTTGAAATATGTATTAAAATAGAATTTTGGGCCTTGCAGGCCTCCGCCAAATACTTTACCGCTTCTGCATTCACCAAAAAAGCGCTTTCCTGATCCGTTTCTGCCTTGTCCACTGCGGTATATGCGGCACAATTGATACAATAGTCAAACTTTTCCTGAGCAAATAGAATATCTATCTGTTCTTTACTGGTGACATCTAGTTCCTTGGAGGTTTTAAAATGGAAATCATAGTTCGGGTATGTCCTTGTTAAATCCTGCAGACATCGTCCCAATTGCCCGTTGGCTCCCGTGATTAACAGTTTTATTTTTTTGTATATTACTTCCTCCATTATAAAAGTGCGTTTTCTAAAACGGGGAGCTCCAAATCTTTTTCGGACACTTTAATTTCATCAATATGCAATAGCCAATCTATATTCAGGCTTGAATCATTATAGATAATTCCTCCTTCCGAAGTTTTGTTATAAAAATTATCACATTTATAAAAGAACTCCGCTGTTTCACTTAGAACTGAAAATCCATGTCCAAATCCTCTTGGTATAAAGAGCTGTTTTTTATTTTCGGCAGATAATTCTATGGCCACATGCTGGCCGAAGGTGGGAGAATCGTGCCTAAGGTCTACGGCAACATCCAATACCTTTCCACTAAGGACACGTACCAATTTAGCTTGGGCATATTTTCCAGTCTGATAATGTATAGCCCTAATTACTCCGTTGGATGAGTAGGATTGATTATCCTGAACAAAGATGATTTTTTGTCCTATGGCCGTGTTAAAATTATTGGAATTAAAACTTTCAAAAAAATATCCTCTATCATCCTTAAATACCGCTGGTTCTAAAACAAAACAGCCGTTTAACTTAGTTTCTGTAACTTTCATTAATCCTTATTCAATAATCCCAATAAATTTTTTCCGTAGCCACTTTTCATAAGGGGCTCTGCCAACACTTTAAACTGCTCTTTGCTGATATAGCCCATCTCATAGGCTGCACCCTCGATAGCACCTATTTTAAGTCCCTGGCGCTCTTCAATAACTTCTACAAATTGTGAAGCTTGCATTAGGGAGGCAAAGGTACCGGTGTCTAGCCAAGCGGTGCCACGGTCTAAAATGCTTACATTTAATTTGTTGCGTCTTAAATATTCTTTATTTACATCGGTGATTTCAATCTCCCCTCTGTGGCTAGGTGCAATATTTTTAGCAATTTCTACCACGTCATTGTCATAAAAATAAATACCTGGAACCGCGTAGTTGGATTTAGGTTCTTCTGGTTTTTCCTCTATACTAATGGCTTTTCCTTCCTTATTAAATTCGACCACTCCATATCGTTCTGGATCGTGAACACGGTAGGCATAAATTATACCACCTTCCGGATCATTATTGGCCTGTAGTAATTTTGCTAAGCCTGAGCCATAGAAAATATTGTCACCCAAGATAAGGGCGACCTTATCTTTTCCAATAAATTGCTCTCCAATAATAAAGGCTTCTGCCAGTCCGTTTGGTTCTGCTTGTACCTCGTATTCAAAATTACAGCCATATTTGTTACCATTGCCTAAAAGCTCCTTAAATAATGGCAGGTCCTTGGGAGTTGAAATGATCAATATGTCCTTTATACCTGCATACATTAAGGTAGAAAGTGGATAGTAGATCATAGGTTTGTCGTATATAGGCATTAGTTGTTTACTTACCGATAAGGTAAGGGGGTGTAAACGGGTTCCAGATCCTCCTGCGAGTATTATTCCTTTCATGGATTTGTTGTTATCTTGTTTTGAAGTTATTTTATGACGATGTTAACGAGTTCAATGTTTTTTCATCATAACTACATCACATTATTTATACTGTTTTTCGTAATACTTCTGATAGTCCCCTGAAGTAACATGGGTTAACCACTCCTCATTGGCCAAATACCAATCAATGGTTTTGGCCAATCCTTCTTCAAAGGTAACGGATGGTTCCCACCCTAATTCTTTGTTTATTTTAGAAGCATCAATGGCATATCGCAAGTCGTGACCGGGTCTATCTTTAACATAAGTAATCAGTTTCTCACTTTTCCCAGTGGGTCTTCCCAATTTTTGGTCCATTTGTTTGCATAGCAATTTCACCAAATCAATATTTTTCCATTCATTAAAACCACCAATATTATAGGTTTCGGCATTTTCTCCTTTGTGGAATAAAAGATCTATAGCTCTAGCATGGTCTTCCACAAACAACCAATCCCTGGTATAATTTCCGTCTCCATACACGGGCAATGGTTTGTTTTGAATGATGTTATTAATAAATAAGGGAATTAATTTTTCTGGAAAATGGTTCGGACCATAATTGTTGGAACAATTGCTTATTACATGGGGCAAGCCATAGGTTTCGCCATAAGCCCTAACAAAATGATCGGAACTGGCCTTCGAGGCCGAATAGGGAGAATTAGGGTCATAGGCAGTATTTTCTGTAAACAATCCTGTTTTCCCTAAAGATCCGTAAACTTCATCTGTGCTCACGTGATAAAAACGTTTTCCAGCAAAATTATCCTTCCAAATAGATTTGAAGGAGTTTAATAGATTTACGGTGCCAATTACATTAGTCCTTACAAAGGCTAGAGGGTCGGTAATTGATCTATCTACATGTGATTCCGCTGCAAGATGAATTACCCCATCGAACATGTTGTTTTTAAAAAGTGTATCGATAAAATCAGCGTCTGTAATATCACCTTTAATAAAACTGTAATTAGGGTTAGATTCTATATCCTTCAAATTCTCTAGATTACCGGCATAAGTAAGTGCATCCAAATTATAGATATGATAATTTGGATATGACCTTACTAACCTTCTAATTACATGAGACCCAATAAATCCAGCCCCACCTGTAACTAATATTTTCATAGATTATTCTTTTTTATATTTTTTTAAATATATGTTCAAATCCAGCAGACTTAAAAGTATCAAGGTAATTCCAATAAATCCAAGTGGAATCCAAAATTTATAGCTATTAAAAATACCCTTGATTTCTACTCCTCTTCTTGGGAAGGCGGAGATGACGTTTAGGATGCTGGATTTATTGGCCCTTTCTTCGTTTAACAATACTAGGCTCTGTTTTAATTTGTCAACCTGGTTTATCAAGGCCAATTCCTTGTTCTCTTGACCACCATTTTCACCTAAACTAATATTGGTTCCCTGTTGAGGTCTTTCGGCCTCTTTTTCCATTACGCGCTTATATAAATGCTGTAGAGAGTCGACCTCCATTAATTGCTTTTTATATAGACTATCCTGTAAACTAATGTTTTGGTCACTAATGCTCTGTTGGAGCTGAAAATATTCATTCCTGGAAATTGACTTAATAATAGAGGGCTGTATTGTTTTGGCTACCGAACTATTTGTTGCGGTTACAGAAATAGTATGGAAACGTGCATCCATGGAATTAAAATTTTTCAAATAATTTTCCATATCGATAGCCTTTTTGGTAGTTGAATCCAAACTTCGCACAAATTTATCGAAAAGTTGTACCTTTTGGTTTTCATCTGAATAGGACTCTAATACAAACTTTTTTAGTTTCGCAGCCTCAGTAACACTGACATCCAAGGCTTCTGCTAATGCTGTAGAGTCTTCTGCTTCAGCCAGCTCATTGTAAAAATTAACATTGTTGTATAACTGCTGTACACTGTTAAAATTGGGCTCAACCACCATAGTGGAGATATATTGTGGTTCTTTTACCATATCCAAGTAGATTCCTAGGGCTAAACCTATAACAGCGGCAATCACAAATTTTATAAAATGCTTTTGTACAAAGAGAAGGAATAGAATAACTGAATGAAAAATTCCTTTGAATATGTTTCCAATAAAATGGAAAAATTTCTTGAATCCATTTCCAATTAATTGAAACAGTTGCCCTAAATCGACTTCCTCAGAAGAAGAATGGTTAGGAGTTGGTTGCTGATTGGCCATATTAATTTAAGAATTAAATATTTGTGTTAGTATTTTGTCCGTAATCAAATAAGTGGGTTTCACCCCCGTAGTACCCAAACCTCCCGAGGCTAATGTACTCCCGGTTTCCAAGGGATTATCAGAGGCGTAATAGGCATATCGTACTTTAACGTCTTCCCGTATACTTTTTCTGATCTTGGAAGCGGACTGTATGGCTTTTTGATAATGCACACCCTCCATTTCCAATCCGATAACATTCCAAGTGGATTCATGGAAGAATTTAAGGACGTCCCTATTCTGTAAGGAGGTACCCAAAACGGTTACCATTGCTCCCTGAAGCACCTTAAGTCCGTTGCCTTCGAAATCTTCCTTACTTAATTCATTTACAAATGGGTAATTGTCCGCCGTTCCTTCAAAAATATGGGCATCCGGAATCATGATGTCCCCTTTTCCACCCTCCAAAATTCCTGCTTTCCCCATTATTGTGATTGACGTTACATTCAAAAATACCTCTTGGTTTTTTTTGACCCTATAGGGTTTTAATAATTCATCAATCGTTTCGTAGGCCTGTTCCCCAAAGGCGTAATCCATTACAAAGATAACAGGTTTTTCACTTTCCGGGCAATTCGTGGCCAATTCATAGCAACAGGTTCCTGTACCCAATCTCGACATATCAAAAATTTGGACATCTATATTGGTTCCGGAAACGTCATCAATAGAGATCATCCCATTCTTTTTAGCATGGGCACTGACTTTTTCTCTTAAACTAGAATTTTTGGGAATGCTTAAAGCTTCAAATAATTCTAATTTTGTTTTGGACTTGAACGATTTTGAAAGTGCCTTTTGAGCAAACAAAGAATTCATTACACTGTGCATATTGGCACTTATAATGTGGATGGGGCGGTCTAAAAGGCTATTCTCCATCAATGATTCCTTTATCCTATTGGCCCAACGTTCCCCATGAATATGATGTCCCAAACGTTCACGCAACATGGGACTAAAAGTAATAGCCCTTTTATTTCCCGTTGTTTCTTCCTCAATGGCCAGCTTGCCCAACCAATAGATGATTTTTAAAAAGCGTTCTGGTTGAGTAGTGGTGGATAACTGCTTGTGAACCGCCATAATTTCTATAAACGGCCTCCCCAATATATTAGCTACATGAATCAAAGCAACCTCTCTTTCCAATTGGGAAAGTTCCTCCTTTTGGGCCGCCTCAACCAATTTCACCCAGTCCCTAACCGTTTTATCCGTATCTTCTATAAGCACTTTTTTACTGAGCTTTTCCGATTCAATAAATAAAAAAGTGAGATGGGTAAGTATGTCATAAATATCGGATCTACCTCTGGTGATTTCAATATTCATCTGTTCATCATCGATCCTATAACAGTTTCTGCGTCTTTTTGGTGGAATAATGGGTTTAAACTGGGAACCGGCATATCCTTCATCCGAAGTTAAGTTTATAAACCGGCATTGTTCTATGCCTTCCGGCAATCTTTCCAAAACATACATTAGCCCGTTTAGCTCGGCTTTTTCATCGGCGATGGAGCCATAGATTTCTGGACGTAGTTGTAATAGAGACTGTCTTAGTGCAGCTCCGGAAACACCAGAAGGCTTGTAAAAACCACGATTGAAGAGATGTCGCATTGTAATATACAAGCGCTCAATGGCATTGGTGGAATCTTGTGCCCTAGTCGTGTTAACGGATTTACTCATAAGCAGATTTCGTGCAAAACTACAATTTAAATTGTTTATTTTCTCCGTGAGGGATTTTTCTCTATTACCTTTTAGGAGCTTATGTATTAAAATTAGACTTTTTTGTCGAATGCAATCTCTAATTTATTTCATGAACTTACTTCTTAAGATATCCGCTACTTTTCGATCATTGGATAATCTTTGAACTTTATTTTGACCTCCTAGTTTTCCGATAGATTGCATATAATCCTGAAAACCTCCAGTTTTAATTTGCGAAATTTTGAGTGTTTGAAGTATGTTTCCTTCGATTAAGTCGAAATAGTAACTATTCTGCCTCTGAAGGGAGTTGTCCAATATGTGGATAAATTTCTTGATATCCGATGGGGGGTTTTCAAATTCGATCAGCCATTCGTGGTATGGAAGTTCGTTAATCTCCGGATTAATCTGCGGTGCTACGGTAAATTCGTTTATCCTAGCATCGGTGCCCTCTATGGCCTGTTGCATAGCCTCTTCCACTTCTTTTCCAATAACGTGCTCCCCAAATGCGGAAATAAAATGTTTTATTCTACCGGAGACGATGATTTTAAAGGGTTTTAATGAAATAAACTGAACGGTATCTCCTAAATTATATCCCCATAATCCTGCATTGGTAGAAATGATCATAACATAATTAACTCCTAGTTCTACTTCCTTTAGGGTAATCCGTTTGGGGTTTTTGACAAAGAATTCATCAGCCTTGACAAACTCATAAAAGATACCGGAATTCAATAATAGGAGCATTCCCTTTTCTTTTTGCGAATTTTGGTAGGCGAAAAACCCCTCACTAGCCGGAAATAGTTCTATGCTGTCTACCCTTCGCCCGATGAGATTTTCAAACTTTGCCCGATAAGGTTCGTAATTGACCCCACCATAAATAAAAAGTTGGAAATCTTTGAAAAGATTTCCAACTTTTTTATCTGTTTTAATGTTTAGCTTCTCAAAATACATTTGAACCCATGAAGGTATTCCCGCAATAACCGTCATGTTTTCGTTGACCGTTTCAGCCACAATTTTATTCACTTTCGTGTCCCAATCTTCCAAACAATTGGTTTCCCAACTGGGTAATCGGTTTTTTTGGAGGTAGTTGGGGACATAATGGGCAGATATTCCTGATAATCTACCAATTTTGATCCCGTTTTTTTCCTTCATTTCAGGACTTCCCTGAAGAAATATCATTTTCCCATCTACAAAATCAGCATTTCCCGTTTCGTGAATGTAATTAAGAATGGCATTTCGCGAAGCTTCTATTTGGTATTTTATAGATTCATGTGTAATGGGTATATATTTTACACCAGATGTAGTACCTGAAGTTTTGGCAAAATAGGCAGGCTTACCCGGCCAAAGTATATCTTTTTCACCGGCAACCACTTTCTCTACGTATCCCTTTAATTCCTCATAATCCCTAATGGGAACATTTTCTACAAAGTCGCTATGGGTCTGTATCTTCGAGAAATGGTGGTCCTTGCCAAAGTTGGTTTGTTTTGCTCTAGCGATGAGCGAATTGAAAACTGCTTCTTGCGTTTCAATGGGTTTATTAACCCACTTAGAAGTTTGTCTGGCGATATTCTGGGCAAATATTTTTGCTGCAAATGATTTTAAACTCATCTAATTTTATTTAAAATCTATAAAATCCAGTGGATTGATAGGGCTGCCGTTGCTCCAAAGCTCAAAGTGTAGATGGGGCCCTGTGGTTAACTCACCGGTATTCCCGACTGATGCAATTACCTCTCCTGATCTAACTACATCGCCTTGGCTTTTGTTTAGTGCTCCGTTATGCTTGTAAACACTTAAAAGGCCATCCACATGTTCAAGGATAATAACGTTACCCGTTTCTGCAGTCCATTCCGCAAAAACTACAGTACCATTGGCTACAGCTTTGATCGGGCTGTCCTTAGGTGCCACGACATCTACGGCAAAATGTTTGTTTTGCGCATCAAATCCCTGGGACAAGGTACCGCTTAAAGGAGAAAAAAGTACTTGACCAGGATTATTAATGTTTCTTTCGAATAAATTATATTTATCTTCTAAAGCCACTTGTGCCCTTAATAGGGAATCTTCTTTTATTGGGGTTAAATCTATAGTGGATGGATCTAGCTTATATTGCTCGAATAGGGAATCCCTGTTGATTTCGTTATTTTCTATATCGCCCCGCAAAACCTTTCTTATGTTATCTAGATACCTGTTGGTATAATTCAGGGTTGCAACAAGGGAATCTGTCCTGTAGGTGAGTTCGGTAGCCTGTCGCTTTAGTTTAGTGGAAGAATATCCAGGAATATATTCCCTTAAGGGTGTAAATGCTATTAATAATATGGTGAAACCTATCAATGCAATTATGAAAAGGGATCCTGTGACAAAAACATTCATTCTACTTAATTTAAATGAAAGTTTTTCCTCAAAAGTACTTTCGTTCAAAATCACCAGGCGATACTTATGTAAAAGTTTCTGCTTAATTTCTTTTCTTTTCTTTACCTTTTTGGCCATAATAAACAAAGATAAGGTTAGTATTTAAATTTAATTCCTTTATTATTAAATTTGATTTTCAACACTTATATCACTGCAAAAGTATCTATTAACAAAATATATTCTAATTTAGAATAATTAAAATATATTTTAGAGGTCAAAATTAACAGCATTTTAACATCTTTTTTAGTACCTTTGTTACTCTTAAATCATCATACTATGATAACTTTAAACACATTTTTAGTCATTGGTCCAATGCAAATAGCCTTGGTTGTGGCGATAGTCTTATTATTATTTGGAGGAAAGAAAATTCCTGAATTGATGCGTGGATTGGGAAGCGGCATCAAAGAATTTAAAGATGCTTCCAAGGATGACGATAAATTAGAGGAGAAAAAGGAAAAATAGAATAGTTACGTTATATACAAAAGACATCTACCACTGTGTAGATGTTTTTTGGTTTATACCCGTTCTATATTTTAGGAGGCTATTATCTTTACTATTTATACACAGGCCGGAAGTTGTAATAACTGCATCTCACTTTTACTTTTTTAATAAGATTAAAACAATACAATATAGAACCATTTGCCAATTGGCATTTTAATTATATTGAAAACATTTCAATCCATTTCACTGGTTCAAAATGGCTTTGTTGTGTGCCTTCTAAAAGAATATTTGAGAATGGAATTATTTAAATTCACCGCGATTTCTTTGGGGATATCACTTCACTTTACACGACTTCCTTTCATGCTAAATGTTTAATACATTGTTTTTTATTGGGGTTACACCAATAAAAACAGTGCATTCACAACAAATAATTTTTTTACGGCACTAACAGATCTAGTTTTAGCGTTGGTAATAAAATATAAGGTATTTGTGGATTTGATTAGGAAGTTAATTCTTGACCTTTGCAGATACTGGGAACTATTGAAAATAGAGCCCTAGATTTTTTTAATTATACAACAATGAAACAACTTCTAACAGCCTGCTTGCTCTTTCTTGCTATTATTGGCAGTGCCCACGGAATTAGGAAAAACGTTCCCTCCAATATGGATGAACGATTTTCGGATATAGATATAAGTGCTAATAGCAAGTCCAGTTCCACATGGACCTTTGGCAATACCATTACCCCGGAAACCTTTAAAAAGAAGGCTACGGCCAACCGTATTAAAAGTAGGACCTTTAATAATCTTAAGGGGGCGGATGAAGGTTTTTATATAGTTTCAGGTGTATTTTCCGATTTAGACAATGCTCAAAAGCTGGCCCAAAAATTAAAGGGGGAGGGTTTTGCTGCTGGTTACATAAGTAATGCAAGTAATGGTCTCAATTATGTTTATTTGGGGATGTATGATGACTTGGATAAGGCTATTGCCGCCTGTAATTCTAAATTGAACGGGACCTATACGGATTCTATTTGGCTAATGAATATAGATAATAGCGGTAAAACAAAAAAAATTGAGATAGAAGGAAATAACTCTGCTTCAAATTTTTCGACTCCTATCTCTACGAATGACAACTTCTCCACTAAAGACCTAAAAGATTATCCGAAAGCTATTCAACAGCCAGAACAGGAGGAAAGGCCCTCCACTAAGGACAAGGAGTCTTCGCTCAAGGAAGGGTTATCTATTGATGAGGTTACCTATGATATGCTTAGTCCTGTAGAGGAAAGTGCACTGAAAAGTACTAGCCAAAAGGAAAATAGATCAAAGGAAAAGGGAAACCCCAATGCGGCAAGACTCATTCAAAAAGCAGATCAATATTTTGACAAAATGTGGTATGCGGAGGCCGCTGAATTATATGAAGAAGCCATAAAAAAGGATGCCAACAATTATTCCTTGGAAATTCTTCAAAAAGCAGGAGATGCCTATTATTACAATACGAACATGGCGAAAGCCTATTACTATTACAATATTGTATTTGAAAGATATGAGAACGAAGTTTCCCCTGATCAAATTTTTAAATATGCCCATACCCTGAAGGGCACTGGCAAGTATGCCAAATCTAAAAGAATGATGCGTCTTTATGATAAAGAGGTCAAGAATGGTAATGTAGGTTCTAAAGTGGATTTCAATCCGGGCAAAAAAGAGTCGGTGTTGGATAAGATCCTTAGCGCTGAGCTTAAATTTGGACTTAAAAATCTAGCTATAAATACCAAGTATTCAGAATTTTCACCAATGTTTTACAATGAGGATGAGATAGTATTTGCATCCGCAAAAGACTCATCTATATTTAATACCAGACGGTATAAGTGGAATAATCAACCCTATCTGGACCTTTACGTGTCAAAGATCAATAAGGAATCCCAAGACCTTAAAGAGGCAATCAGGTTTTCAAAAAAAATAAATTCTAAGTATCATGAAGCATCGGTGGCTTTTACTCCAGACAATTCAACCATGTTTTTCACTAGAAACAATTATGGCAAAAAATTAAAGAGGTCTAAGAACGGTGTTAATCACTTAAAAATTTATACCTCAAATAGAATTGATGGTGAATGGACTGATGCTGAGGAAGTCCCTTTTAACAGTGATGAATATTCCACGGGGCATCCCGCTTTGAGCCCAGATGGTAAGAAGTTGTATTTTGTATCAGATATGCCCGGAACAATTGGCGAGACTGATATTTTTGTTGTTGATGTTTTGGGAGATGGAAATTATTCCGAGCCTAAGAACCTGGGACCAGAAATAAATACGGAACAAAAGGAAATGTTTCCATTTATTAATGATAAGAAGTTGTACTTCGCTTCCAATGGCCATGTAGGACTTGGTGGTTTGGATGTATATGAGGTTGCATATGATGAAAAAGGATTCAAGGAAGTGGTTAATATGGGACAGCCTATTAACAGTAATAAGGATGATTTTTCATATATCGTTAATGAAGAAAACCAAAAAGGATATTTTGCTTCCAACAGACGTGGCGGTAAAGGAGATGATGATATTTATTCGTTTGAAAGGCTAGTATTGGAAGAGGTGGTAAAGAATGCCATATCTGGGGTAGTTACGGAATTGATTACAGGGGACCTAATGCCGAAATCATTGGTGACCCTATTGGATGAAAATAATATTAAATTGAAGGAAATGGTTACGGAAGATGACGGTTCCTTTGTGTTTGAAGATTTGGATTCTAACACCAAATACGCTATTAAGACCACTAAGAACGAATTCTTTGAAAACTTGGTAACGGCTGAAACCAAAGAAAATGAGGTAGTTAATGTGGATATTACCATGAAGAAGCTAAAAGAGCTCATAGTGATTGAGGACGGTATAAAAAAGCTTAAAACAGATATGATTTTCTTCGATTTTGATAAATCGTACATAAGGAAGGACGCATCTTTAGAGCTTGATAAATTGGTACAAGTGATGACGGAGTACCATGATATGGTAATTAAAATTGAGTCCCATACCGATTCCCGAGGTCCAGACGTTTACAACAAATATTTATCGGACAAAAGGGCAAAGTCCTCAAGAGCATATCTTATTTCTAAAGGTATTTCTGCAGACCGCATTGAAAGTGCCATCGGATATGGTGAAGAACGTTTGATTAATGAATGTGGAAATGGCGTGCGTTGTAGTAGGGAAAAACACGAACTTAACAGACGATCAGAGTTTATTATTGTAAAGATGTAATATTATAATATACACATAATTACTAAAGTTAAAACCGCCTTTCTTATAATGAAAGGGCGGTTTTTTTTATGCCAGAACGGGTTCATCTAATATACCCTTAAGAGAATAATTCAGTTGGGCAGGAGGGTGGGAGGTTACATGATAACCATTCAATATAATAAGAAGTAACCTTTAGGATCCTTGAACAAAATATTGGTCCTAAGGTTAGGTCTATAAGGTTATTGGTATCCAAATTATCACTTATGATTATTGGCCAAACTAATTTTCACAACATGCTAAGGGCTATTTACAACAAAAAAGTCCGATGAAATACCTAACCATCAGATTTTGAGTTATATAAGTATTATAACCCACGAAATAACCAAACCAAAAATCATGAAAAACGTTCAATTAATTCGAGAGATTTATTTAGAAGCATTTAGAAACATGGGCCATGTATTTGTTAAATCCTATTTTAAGGCAATGAGCTGGTTTTGTTTTGCCAGTATCTTGATTGTACTCTATGCTTTTGTATTCAGAATTACCACAGGCTACGCCTTTGATTAAACCAAAAACCAACCAAAACTAAAAAACGCCCAATTGGGCGTTTTTTTATTATCTTTCATTTTTTGCTATTGATAATTCTTAGAAATTTTTATTTCCTAAAAGTGATAGTTGAATCTTCCCAACGGTTATAAAATATATAATGTCTTAATCACTGATTTTTGAAATTTTGGTTAACATGATATTAAATATTACCAATATAATAATGATAGGGTAGCCAGGGCTGTTATTTTAAAGTTTAACGCGCATTTATCCATTTAACTACGGTATGTTAGGGTCAAAAAAAATAGGGCCCGTAGTGGCCCTATCTGTAATTTTTATTTTCGTGGATGATATTATTTAATATCCTTGAACTTCACTGTTTTTAAAATGGCTTCTAACTGGAACATATCGTCTCTTTTTTCAGTAGCAGGAGCAAATACAAACCCTTCTATGATTACCTTCCTGTTATTTTTATCGTCATTTATAATATAGGTAAGAAATGGTCCCGCCATAGGATAACCACTTATTTCCCATATTCCTCTAACTTCAACCGCCTTTCTGTCCGAAATATCCACAGGAAAAACATAAGGGGCAAAGGCTTTTTCGGTCATCATATAAGTTGTTTTCCCAGGGACATCAGGACCTGGAATATATTGTTTTCCAATAGAATCCCTCATAGTAACAATATTCTTAACAAAGGTAGAGTCGTTTTTAAAATAGTCATTTGGGATATCGTAGGCAATAATATTCATACTACCTTTTTGAATTTGTCTATCGATCCAAATAAAATTATTTTCCTGTTTTCCTACCTTGTAAATGGAGGGCAACGACAAGGTAATGCCCAATTTGTCGTTCAATACAGTTTCCTTGCTCAGCGATTTTAAAAAGCGCTTTTGAGATTCTTGGATTTCAACCTCCTTAAAAGCTTCAATAATTTCCTCGGCCTTGGCATCCAAATTTGAAATAATTTCCTCGTCTGTAGTTCCTTTAATAACACCCACTTTTTGAGGAGTGGCGTAGACATCCGTCTTAATATGGGCAAGACTCAAAGTATCCTTGGCAACAAAAAGAACAGATCGTGTTTGTAAAACTGATCCGGAAAAGACTTTTGGGGGCATTTGGTTAATGGTAAAGAGGGGCTCTTCCCAGGAAAGACCTAAAACAGGTGCCGCAAAATACTGTCTTACTTGGTCTCCAACTTTTCCTTCCCACAACTCATTTTCCATTACAACGGATAATGAATTTATTGCACCAATTGATTCTGGAACGTATTTCTTTTTCTCATTTTCTCCACAGGAGACAATAATCAAAGAAATAAATAATGCTATTGCGCCAATTTTTTTCATATAGTTATTTATTTACGAAGAACAATCGCACAATTTTAACTTTGTGCCCGGTTTTATGTCATTACCACTAATACCGTTCCATTTTCGTAAATTATCTATACTAATTCCAGGATATTTTTTAGAAATGGTCCAAAGGGAGTCTCCGCTTTTAACCGTATGCACCTTGGTACCTGCTGCAGCTACTGAATTTGTTGAGGTGGTACTTGTCTTTGTTGAGGTTGTCGTTGAAGGAATTTTTCTTGGATAAATAGTCAACCTTTGTCCAATTCTAAGGTTATTGCTTCTTAGTCCGTTCCAACTTTTAATCTGACTAACACCAACGCCATATCTTTCGGCAATTTTTCCTAGAAAATCGCCACTCCGAACCTTGTATCTAATCTGATCTTGCGACTGTACAATTTGTGGTAAGGGCTCTTCCTTGGATTCTAATTGATTTTCCACATGGGCATATATAGCGGCCTCGTTGGCGACAAATTTGCCCAATGCATCTACAGGAAGGCGAAGTGCATAATTCTTATTCTTAACATAAGGTATTACCTTTAATTTATATGCCGGATTCAAAAACTGCAACTCTTCCTCGCTAACATCTACCAATTCCGAAATTTGATTAAAAGTAATCGTGCTCTTCACGTGTACAGTATCCGTCTCAAAGTAAGGACGTTCCGCAACTTGAGTAGTAAACCCATGTTCTTCCGCATATTCAAAAATATACATGGTAGCTAAAAATGCAGGGACATATCCGGCAGTCTCCCTTGGCAGGTTTCTTCTAATATTCCAGTAGTTTTTGTATCCGCCCGATCTTCTAATAGCCTTGTTAACGTTTCCAGGCCCGGAATTATATGCCGCTAAGGCCAAATCCCAATCATTAAAAATGCCGTGGAGTTTTTTAAGGTACATACTTGCGGCCTTGGTCGAATTTATTGGATCACTTCGTTCGTCTACATAACTGCTCACATCCAAGTCGTACATTTTACCGGTACTGTACATAAATTGCCAAAGACCGGTAGCTCCTACCCTAGAACGTGCCCTTGGATTCAGGGCCGATTCAACAATTGCCAAATATTTAAGTTCCAAGGGTACATTTTGGTTGTCCAGTTCCTGTTCAAACAAAGGGAAATAGAATTGGCTTATGGTCAACATCCTGCTCATCATATCCCTTTTTCGGGTTAGAAAATAGCGTATTACATTCTCCAAAGAAGGATTGTAAACAATATTAAAGGGTGTTTTTTGGTTCAAGATTTCCAATCTCGCCTTTAAGGTATCTGTGTCTACATTAAAACGATAAACCGAATCTATTTCAAGAGCAGTAATGTCCTGATAAATGGAATCAAAAAGTGAGGAGCTGTCGTACAATTCCTTCATCCATAGACTGTCAAACTTGGCAACCTCTGGATAATCTTTTAAATCATATTTCTTTTGACCTTTTATTAATACCAAGGGATTGTCCTGAATATCATCCACGGCTTCCATGGATTCCATCTGCTCCGCACCCTCCATATCCATAGCAGTGGTATCCGCCGGAATTTCCTTTGCTTTTATAATGTCAAGGCCAAGTTTATTGGCGGGAATTGAATCTATTTCCTGTGCTACGCCTGTAACCAAGAAACCTATAGATAAAACGCCCAATAATATATTTTTGGATGTATTCATAAGGTTTGTTTTTTTAAGCGGGGCAAACGAAAATCGTGATTTTTTTCTAAAACTTAAAACTTAATTTTTACAAGCCAATCAAAATTAAATAACCCATACTATGTAACGGTATTTTTATGCCAATATTGCTGCTATTCCCGGCAGTGTTTTGCCCTCGAGGCTTTCTAACATGGCCCCTCCACCAGTGGAAACATAACTTACTTTGTTTTCGAAACCGAATTGCTTAACGGCGGCTACCGAATCACCACCACCCACTAATGAAAAGGCTCCTTTTTGAGTTGCTTCATCAATAAAATTGCCAATTGCAATAGTTCCCTTTGCAAAGTTTTCCATTTCAAAAACTCCTATTGGGCCATTCCATAGAATGGTTTTCGATTTTAAAATTACTTCCTTAAAGATTTCCAAGGTTTTAGGACCTGCATCCAAACCTTGCCAACCATCTGGAATTTCGTCTGAATTGACCACCTTAGTTTTTGCATTGTTGCTAAAATCGTCTGCAGCCAAAACGTCCACAGGGATATGTACTTCTACTCCTTTTTTCTTGGCTAAGGTAAGTATTTCCAAGGCTAACTCCATTTTGTCATCTTCACAGATAGAATCTCCAACCTTACCGCCTTTGGCTTTTACAAAGGTATATGTCATTCCGCCACCAATAATAAGATGGTCTACCTTATCAAGAATATTTTCGATAATCGTAATTTTTGAGGAGACTTTTGCCCCTCCCAAGATAGCGGTCACAGGTTTTTCACCTGTTCGCATAACTTTCTCTATGGCTTCTATTTCTTTGGCCAACAAGAATCCAAAACATTTTTTTTCTGGAAAAAATTGAGCAACTATGGTTGTGGAGGCATGTGCTCTGTGCGCGGTTCCAAAGGCATCATTTACATAAATGTCCCCTAATTTGGATAATTGCTCTGCGAAATTTTTATCTCCTTTTTCTTCTTCAGCGTGAAATCTGAGGTTTTCTAATAATAGCACTTCGCCACTCTTTAATTCGGCCACTGCTTTTTCCGCAATGGGTCCAGTACTTTCCTCAACAAATTTTACCCTTATCCCAAGCACTTCCGATGCCTTGTTACAGATATGTTTTAAAGATAGATCGGGATTTACTTTTCCGTCTGGTCTTCCTAAATGGCTCATTAACACGGCACTTCCGCCATCTTCCAATATTTTTATTATGGTGGGTTTTGCAGCTTCAATTCTATTATCGTCGGTTACATTAAAATCCGCGTCCAATGGAACATTAAAATCTACTCTTATTAATGCTTTTTTACCTTTAAAATTAAAATCGTTGATGGTTTTCATTAGCCCTTTGGTTTTAGAGAATGACAAATGTAAAGATTTATAGGTAGTGAATAAAGAGACTGTTCCAATTATTTACGTGGTTCATATTATGAATTGGAATTTTATTTTATAAATGGATGAAAGTCAGATTGAATATAATGTTGCTATTGGTAAAGAAAACGATGTTGATCTATATATTTTCCAATGCCTTTTCAACAATTAGTTTTAGATAAAAACCGCTATATTTGGACCATGTTATTCAAGGATATTTTAGGACTTTCCCATATAAAAAATCATTTAGTTTCCAGTGCGGATGCGGGTCGTATTCCTCATGCACAACTATTTGTAGGGCCGGAAGGCTGTGGTACATTGCCTATGGCCTTGTGTTATGTTCAGTATTTGCTTTGTGGGAACAGTGATGGTGAAAACATTAATGGTAATGCTGCCTGCAATACAAAATTTAACTCTTTGGCTCATCCAGACGTTCATTTTGCATTTCCGGTAGCCAATTCGGACAAAGTTAAAAGTCACGCTGTAAGTGATCATTATTTGGAAGAATGGCGCCTATTTATAAAGGAACAACCCTATGGGAATCTTTTCGATTGGTATAAATTACTAGGGATTGATAATAAACAGGGGCAGATTGGTGTGGACGAAGCACTGGATGTGGTTAAAAAGCTTTCTTTAAAATCGTATGAAGGCGGGTATAAGGCCCTGATAATTTGGATGGCCGAAAAAATGAATACGGCTACAGCCAATAAACTTTTAAAGTTGATAGAGGAACCGCCGGATAAAACGGTATTGATTTTAATTGCAGAAGACGAGGAACAAATAATACAGACTATTAGATCCCGTTGCCAAATATTGCATTTCCCTCCCTTGGCCGAAGAAGCTATTTCTAAGGCACTAATAGAGAAGGGGGTATCCCAGGAGGATGCCCTTAGGATATCACATGAAGCCAATGGTAATTTCAATAAGGCGTTGGATTTCATGAATAACGATTCTGAGGATTTGGTATTTGAGAAGTGGTTTGTGCAATGGGTACGAAGTGCCTTTAAGGCCAAGGGTAACAAAGCAGCAATTCATGATCTTATTTCTTGGAGTGAAGTGGTGGCCAAAACGGGTAGGGAAACACAAAAAAAATTCTTGAATTATTGTATGTCTGTCATGAGGCAAGCCCTTTTAATTAACTACAACACGCGCGAATTGGCATTTATGAGGATTCATGTCGAGGGTTTTCAATTGGAAAAATTTGCACCTTTCGTGCATGAGAACAATATTGTTTTAATAGTGAAAGAATTGGAGGATGCCATTTATCATATTGAAAGAAATGGTAATTCCAAACTTATACTGATGGATCTATCCATTAAATTAACGCGCTTACTGCATAAAAAAGCAGCCTAAAGACACTAACTTAAAATATATACTATGGTCCACTTATCGACATATCCCACGGAATTACTTTTACTTCTATTTGTAATAATAACTTTTCTTCAAAGTGCATTGGATAAAATCCTGGATTGGAAGGGTAATTTGGAATGGTTAAAAGGGCATTTTTCCCAAACTCCTTTTAAGAATATGGTACCTCTGTTATTGGGAACTGTGTTGGTCACGGAAACAATTGCAGGTATACTTTGTTCCATAGGGTTTTATATGCTTTGCGTCTCCGGGGATAGTACAATAGCCATGGCGGGAGCTATTTTGGCTTGTCTTGCGTTATTAATGTTGCTCCTAGGACAGCGAATAGCCAAAGATTATGACGGAGCAAGAACCATAGCCATTTATTTTATTCCGGTTATTTTTCTAGTTTTTTTGTTACAATCTTAAAAACTAATCTCGCGGGAAGTTTTAGTTGTATTGCTTTTCTAGCTAATAGTTAATGGAAACCAGCGGGATAAAAATATTAAAAAGACATCCTTTTTTTACTTTTAATACTATATTCTTAAACATCTTCCTGTTTAAAAAATTACTGAGAAGTAAGACGAAATATACTGCTTAGTCGGTTTTTTACCCATTATTAAAAGGGTTGGGGTTTAGAAAGTCGGGCCAATGGAAATATGGGATCGATGAGAAGCTATCGAAAGACCATTTCTACAGGACAAAATGGAGTTTACCAACTAGGTAGTTTGTAAACCAATGTGTTTTTCTGAATTAATCTTCAAAGTTCGATGGGTTATGGGTAATTTTGAGTTTATATCCTAACGGATATTTGTATGTAATTAATCAAATCTGATAAACTTAGACTTTAATGAATTTATCGGAATTTAAATCAAAATCGGTTGGGCTGGTATTGTCCGGAGGCGGAGTAAAAGGAATGGCGCACATTGGAATGATTCAAGCGCTGAATGAATTTGGGATAAATACACATTCTGTATCCGGCTCTAGTGTTGGGGCTCTGATAGGAGCCTTATACGCTAATGGCAACTCGGTCGCAGAAATGCTACAGTTTTTTAAGGAAACACCTCTTTTCCGTTATCATTTTATGACGATTTTAAAACCCGGACTCTTGGATACTGAAAGGTATTTTGACCTCTTAGCGAGATATTTTCCGGATAATTCTTTTGAGTCCTTGCAACGCAAGCTCTATGTGGTAGCTACTGATCTCCAAAAAGGGGAGGAAAGAATATTTTCTGAAGGGGAATTAATTAAACCGCTGTTGGCCTCTGCTGCATTACCTCCAGTTTTTAGTCCTGTAGAAATTAAGGGACGGTTATATGCGGATGGCGGTATTATGAACAACTTTCCTTATGACGAGGTTGCCAATACTTCAGACTATATAATTGGAAGTAACGTTTCCGGAATAAAGGAAATATCCAGAGAGAGTATAAAATCATCTTATCAATTGGCAAACCGGACCACCTCTTTGATGATTTACGCCAATAATAGAAACAAAGTTGAGCAATGCGACCTAATATTTGAACCCAAAGCCCTTGAACTTATTGGTATATTGGATAAAAAGGGAATTGAAAAAGCGTATATAATCGGCTATAAGCATGCGGTAAGAGTAATCCAGCAAACTTTTGGTGTATCTTAAATTTGTAAGAACTTGTATTTATTTTTCTTTTGTAGGTATTTAAGTAAAGCGTTAAGCGAAGGTCTGTTAATACCACACGGCTTTTAATTGAACAGCTCTTTAAAAACTTTTATAATTTACTTACGTCTAGAATTTTTAATTTTACCCATTGCCTACTTCAAGTTCCCAGATATATTGTGAGAAGATTTTCTCTATTTAAACATCGTCATAATCCACTGTTAGGGTAGGTGTGGTTGGATGCGCCTGACAAGTTAAAATCAAGCCTTCGGCTATTTCACTATCCGTCAGTATCTGGTTTTTTACCATATCTGCTTTTCCTTCTTTAATCCGTGCGATACAACTGCTACATACTCCGCCTTGGCAAGAATAGGGGGCATCTATGTTTTCCTTTAAAACGGCATCAAGCACCAAGGTACCTTTGTCCATGGATATAGAAAATTCTTCATCATCCACAATTACCTTTAGTTGAGTTTTCCCCTCCAGTTTTTCTGGAAGTTCATCTTTGATCTCCGTTGAGGTGAATAGTTCGAAATGGATTCTATCTTCTGGGATGCCCTTGTCTTTTAAGTTTTCGGTTACTAACTGGATCATTGCCTCGGGACCACATAAATAGTAATCGTTAAAATCAAGATTTTTATGTTTGTTTTTTAGCACATAATTTATCGTTGAAGCCTCAATACGTCCAAAAATAGATTCGTCTTCTTGGATCTGACTCAAAATAAAATAGACATGAAATCTATTGGTGTATTCCAATTGAAGCTTCACCAAATCTGTATAGAACATGGTCTCCTTATAGGATTTATTCCCATAAACCAGTACAAAATTGTTCTTGGAATTGGACTCCAATACGGTTTTTGCAATACTCATAATCGGAGTAATACCACTACCAGCAGCAAAGGCCACCACATTTTTGGCGCTTGGAGAAGGTTTAAAAACAAATCGGCCTTCTGGCGGCATTACGTCTAATACATCCCCTGCCTTTAGTTTGTTGTGTGCAAAATCTGAAAAGCCACCCTTATCTACTTTTTTAACCCCAATGGTGATACCATCACATTTGGGAGAGGAACTTATAGAATAGGCCCTGCGCAATTCCTTACCCTTTATTTCCTTTTTAATGGTGATATATTGCCCTGCTGTAAATGCAAAGGTCTGTATCAATTCTTTCGGAATGGCAAAAGTAATTGCAACTGAGCTCGGTGTAAGCGGCTTAATTTTTTGAACCGTAAGGGAATGAAAATGGGACATATTAAATCTTTGGTGCAAAATTAAACAAAGCAAGCAGGATTTAAAACGGGAATCGAAAAAAATACAAGGGGTTTGTAACAAATACCCTAATTTCGGGACTAATTCAAGAGAAATAACTATCTAATAGCATGTTAAAGCACTTTCTAACGCTTGAATGGAAATCTTTTTTTAGGTCAGCCTCTTTTAAAGCCAATCTTGCCATTAAAATTTTTATGATTTTTGGGGCCCTCTATTTTATGGCTGTATTCCTTGGCTTAGGAATAGGGGCTTTTTATATCATTGAAAAGCAAGGTTGGGGAGATCCACTTACCGTCGTTAATCAGTTTATGATTTATTATTTGATGGGGGATCTATACATAAGGTACATGTTGCAGAAAATGCCGATTACCAATATTAAGCCCTTGCTGTATCTCCCTGTAAAAAAAAGTCAGGTGGTGGCTTACTCCTTGGGGAAAACGGTAGTTTCCTTTTTTAATTGGTCGCATGCTTTTTTCTTTGTACCCTTTTCTATAGTCCTTTTGGTAGAGGGTTACTCGCCCATAGGAGTCATTGGTTGGCATTTGGGCATCATGGCACTGTTTTATTGTAATAATTTCATAAATGTATTGGTCAACAATAAGGACAATGTTTTTTATGCCCTTCTTGGAGTAGTTCTAGTTTTGGGCGTATGTCAGTATTATGAACTTTTCAATATCACCGTGTATA
The DNA here is from genome assembly GCF_002909235.1 of Arenibacter catalasegens. Taxonomy (GTDB): domain Bacteria; phylum Bacteroidota; class Bacteroidia; order Flavobacteriales; family Flavobacteriaceae; genus Arenibacter; species Arenibacter catalasegens. The sequence continues at coordinate 106,379 of NZ_PHQQ01000013.1, read as the reverse complement.
CCTCCCCATTATTTAATGCGCTTTATGAGCTGCCTTGGATAGCTTTTTTGACATGGGGATTGTTGATAGCACTTGCTTCATCGGCCTATATTTATTTTAAAAGACATATGTATCTGGATGCCGGACTGGCCGGAAAGAAATCTTTGGCCAAGACAGAGGACTATGCCTGGCTGAACCGTTTTGGAAATTTGGGAACATTTTTAAAGAACGATATAAAATTAATTAGAAGGAACAAGCGATCCAAAACCTCCGTAATCATGAGCTTTTTCTTTATTTTCTATGGATTTCTCTTCTTTACGGGTGGTATAGAGGCCTATGATGGACCGGTATGGAAGGTATTTGCGGGGATTTTTATTTCTGGAGGGTTCTTGTTTAGTTTCGGTCAGTTTGTACCTAGTTGGGATAGCGCGTACTATCCTCTAATGATGAGCCAAAATATTAGGTATAGGGAATACTTAAACTCCAAATGGTATTTGATAATCATAGCTACTGTCCTAAGTACCATTTTGGCTTCCTTTTATATTTATTTTGGATGGGATGCTTATTTGGCGGTCATAGTAGGGGCTATTTACAATATTGGGGTTAATTCCTATTTGGTTTTATGGGGCGGGGCCTATATTAAAACACCCATCGATTTATCATCCAATAAAAAGGCGTTTGGGGATAAGCAGGCGTTTAATTCAAAAACCTTATTGTTGACCTTGCCCAAATTAATTTTACCCATGGGGGTTTATGCCCTTGGGCATTATTTAATTAGTCCAACCGCGGGTTATATTTTTGTGGGGATGGCAGGTATTATTGGATTCGGATTTAGGAATAAAGTGTTTGCTATGATAGAGGCCATCTACAAGAAGGAAAAATATAAGACCATTGCTGCCTATAAACAAAAATCATAAAAATAAAAATAACTATGATTACAGTCCAAAATTTAACAAAAAAGTACGGTGAATCCATAGTACTGAATATAGAAAATTTGGAAATTCCCAAAGGACAGAGCTTTGGTTTAGTAGGAAATAATGGGGCGGGTAAGACGACATTCTTTAGTCTCTTGCTCGACTTAATCCAGCCAAGTACTGGGCATATCATTAATAACGGGGTGCAGGTAGATGCGAGCGAGGCTTGGAAACCTTTTACCTCGGCCTTTATTGATGAGACCTTTTTGATCGGGTATTTGACGCCTGAGGAATACTTTTATTTTATTGGGGAACTACGTGGCCAGAACAAGGCGGATGTAGACAATATGTTGGCTGGGTTCGAAGATTTTTTTCATGGGGAAATCTTGGGCCAGAAAAAATACCTGAGGGACCTATCCAAAGGAAATCAAAAAAAAGTTGGAATTGTTGCCGTATTTATTGGTGATCCAGAGGTGATTATTTTGGATGAACCCTTTGCCAATTTAGACCCTACTACCCAAATTAGGCTAAAGGGAATTATAAAGGATTTGGCCGTCAGTAAAGAGGTGACCGTTTTGGTGTCCAGTCATGACCTAATACATGTTACCGAGGTTTGTGAACGAATTGTGGTGCTCAGTAAAGGGGAGTTGGTGAAGGATATCCAGACCTCCAAGGAAACCTTAAAAGAGTTGGAGGTTTTTTTTGGGGGATAAATCCCTCTATGGCTTTAGCAGACTTTAACTATTTCTATAATGTTATCAATATCCAGTAATATTGGCTAGAGCAAATTTTAGGAATAGCATGGATATATATTCTTTTTTGACAACTTTTTACTTCTGCCCATTTCTTGGAGTAGGTCCGGAATGTTACGTCAACTAGACATAATCTAATTTTTATCGACTAACTGCATAATAATTTGGTTGTTTTTAAGTTTAGGATACGTACGAATACATAGAATTTTGAAGCTTCACAATAGACTTATATTTTCAGTTGTTTTTGGAGGATTGGTTTTTAATGCCTGTTCCACCAAGAAAGACGCACTATTAAACCGTAATTGGCACGCCCTAAATACCAAGTACAATACCTTGTATAATGGTAATATTGCCTTTGAGGAAGGGCGAGAGGGCCTTAATGCCGTTTATCAGGATAACTACTGGGAAATATTGCCCGTAGAGCGGCTGGAAGTCACTGAAGATATAAAATTGGATTCTGAAGACAATAACCCAAATTTTCTTATTGCCGAGGAAAAGGCCACCAAAGCCATACAAAAACACAGTATGGACATTAAGGATGAAGAGCGCAACCCACAGACCGATGAAGCTTTTTTATTGTTGGGGAAGGCCAGGTATTTTGATCAACGCTATATGCCGGCTTTAGAATCCTTCAATTATATCCTTAATAAATATACACAGAGCGATAAGTTGAATGAAGCAACGATTTGGAGGGAGAAGGTAAATATTCGTTTGGAAAATGAGGAACTCGCTCTTAGGAACTTAAAGCGTTTAATAAAACAGGAGCGTTTAAGCAATCAAGAATATGCCGATACCCGTGCCATGATGGGTCAGGCTTACATCAACCTTAAAATACAGGATACGGCCATTCAGCAATTAAAAATTGCTTCGGTCTACACTAAAAAGAATCCCGAAAAAGGTCGCTATTTGTATATTATTGGTCAATTGTTCAATCAGTTGGGACATAAGGACAGTGCCAATTATGCATTTGACAAGGTAATTGCCCTAAACAGGAAATCGCCGAGGGTGTATATGATCAATGCCCATCTGCAAAAGATTCAGAACACCGAACTTACCGATGATAATAGGGAGGAATTGTATGAATACCTTACGGAATTGGAAGAAAATAGGGAAAACAGACCTTTCTTGAATAAAATATATCGTCAGGTGGCTGAATTTCATTTGGCCACTAAATCCGATAGTCTGGCCTTGGTTTATTACAATAAATCCATTCGTGCAACTCAGAATATGCCACAATTGAACGCTTTGAACTATGAAAATCTGGCAATCTATAATTTTGACCAGAACGGTTATAAGGCTTCCGGAGCATATTATGATAGCGTGTTGCAAAATTTAAATGAGAATACCAAAAAGTTTAGAGCGGTTAAAAAGAAGCTGGACAATTTGGAAGATGTTATAAAGTATGAAGAGGTAGCCCAATACACAGATAGCGTAATTACCCTTTATGAGTTTTCAATTGAGGATAGGGTGAAGTATTTTGAGGATCATATTGCCCAATTAAAGGAAGTTGCCGAGAAAGAAAAAAAGAAGGAAGAAAGTATGGCCAATGCAGGTTTTGCAGCCTTTAGTAAAAGCAAGGGAGGCAAGGAAAACAAGGGCAAGTTTTATTTTTATAATATAACAGCATTGGGATATGGCAAGAACGATTTTAAAACTAGATGGGGGAAGCGAAATTTAGAGGACGATTGGCGATGGTCCAATAAAGTTAAATCGCAAAATCTTGAAGTAAGTGGGGGTAATTTGGCAGATTCCGGAGTTAAGAACGTTGCAGCCATAGGAGAGGATCAAAAATATAGTGTTGAATTTTATTTAGATCAAATACCTACAGAAGCAAAGGTAATCGACAGTTTAAAATCTGAACGCAACTTTGCCAATTATCAATTAGGCTTGATCTATAAAGAAAAATTTAAGGAGAATGTATTAGCTGCAGGCAAATTAGAGAGTGTTTTAAGATCCAACCCGGAAGAAAGGTTGATAATTCCATCAAAATACAATCTTTACAAGATATACGAAGAATCAGGTAGTTCTTTGGCAACGGACATGAGGTATGATATTATTAAGAACCATCCCGAATCCAGATATGCGGAAATCCTTCTAAACCCACAGGCCGTGTTGGCTGGAAGCTCGGATAGCCCTGATGCCAAGTATAAGCGCTTGTATAGACTGTTCCAAGACCAGGAGTTTTTACAAGTTATTACAGGGGCCGAGGAAAATATTAGTACCTATACCGGTGATCCCATTGTTCCAAAATTTGAAATGCTAAAGGCAAATGCTATTGGTAGGTTACAGGGATTTGAGGATTTTAAGGAAGCATTAAATTATGTGGCCCTCAACTATCCCAACAATCCAGAGGGGAAAAAAGCCCAGACCATGGTAGCGGAACAATTGCCCAAGTTGGAGCCCAAAGTTTTCTCTTTAGAAACCGGTTCTACAGGTTCAGGAAATTGGAAAGTGGTCTTTCCTCTTAAAATCAGGGAGGATAAAAAAGCTCTAAGGCTTAAAGAACTTTTGGAGAAATCTATAGAGGACCTTAAATATAAGAACAAGGTTTCAAAAGACATCTATAATCTTGAAGATCAATTTGTGGTGGTTCATGGTTTTAAATCCAAGGACTTTGCCTTAGGTTACGCCGAATTGATAAAAAACAACAAGGATTACCGGATCGGTGATGAGAATTTCGTAATTTTATCTAACAACTATAAAATAATACAAGTACATAAGAATATAGCAGCTTATAAAGCTCAGCAATAAACCCCAAAACCTTAACAAAATGTTTTCAGATAACAAAAAACCTCGTGTTATGACAGAATTAGGCGGACAACCCAACAGAATTGAAAAAAATACTAGAATCAAAGGCGACATAGTCTCTGAAGCGGATTTTAGGATTGATGGAAAATTGGACGGCAATGTAAAAACTTCAGGAAAAGTGGTCATCGGTATCGATGGTTATATTCATGGTAAAGTGGAGTGTGTAAATGCCGATATTGAGGGTAATTTTAATGGAGAGTTGATCGTTTCAGATCTTTTATCCCTAAAGTCCTCTGCGGTTATAGAGGGCACGGTAACAGTATCCAAATTAGCGGTTGAACCTGGTGCAACTTTTAACGCGGCCTGTACAATGAAGGGGAAAGAGGGCAAAAGCTCCTTAAATAGTCCAACAAAACATTCAGTAAGCAATAATGAGCCAGCAAAAGCCTCCTAAAAATAACAACGGTTTAAAAAATGCCGCCTTGCTGTCTGGTATTGCTTTGGAAATGGGGGGAATTATCTTTTTTTCGGCCAAGGGAGGTAAATGGTTGGACGACTATTTTGAAATGGAGTCCAAGACCTTTCTTATTGTGCTAACTCTATTGGGAGTTGCCATTGCAATATATTTGGTTTTACAGCAATTGAAACGCATAAAGTATTAATGTCCAAGCATAAATTTCTTTTTACTTTTTACTTATCCTTGGTATTTTTGAGCCTTTTGGTTTTTTGCCTTCATATCTTGGTCCTTTATTTATTTGGTTTTGCCTTGTTCGATCATATGATCGTTTTGGCTTATATGTTAAATGTGGTGCTGGCCTTGATTATATTTTCTGCCCTTTACTGGTTTCGGGTTAAATATAGAGATCAAATTGGATTTCTTTTTCTAGGCGGTAGTATGCTCAAGTTTTTATTTTTCTTTATCGCTTTTTATCCCTACTATAATGCCGACGGCAACATGGAATCCTTAGAGTTTACCTCTTTTTTTGTTCCTTATTTCGTATGCCTTCTTTTGGAAACATTATTTACTGCCAGAATGCTAAATAGTTAGCTTCAATTTTGTTTTCCGGACTGCTTTTAAATTATGGTCTAAAATAAACCGTTTAATGCTTTTTTCTTTTTGAGATAAAAGCGTACATTTGCACGGATTTTTTGAGACCGATATTTTAAGCGATATGCAAAAACCATTTTACGTTAAAGTTCTTTTAGTTGTTACACTTCTTCTGGGTACCAATGCTTTCGCACAGGAAAAGGACCATTCATCCAGCGAAGAAAAAGGAAGCCTAAAAACCGAAATCAAGGAATTTATTGGACATCACTTGTTGGATTCCCACGATTTCACTCTTTTTACCATAGATGAGGAAAATAATGAGCATGTTGGTTTTCCACTGCCGGTTATTTTATGGGATAATGGCTTAAAAACGTTCTCTTCGTCTAAATTTAACCATGGGGAATCCGTGGCAGAAGTAGATGGAAATTATTATGCTCTATATCATGGTAAAATTGTAAAGACCGATGTCGAAGGGACGATCAATTACGATGATGCCCATCATGCTACCAATGCTAAACCATTGGATTTTTCCATTACCAAAAATGTGGTGTTTATATTTTTAGTAGCTGCATTGATGTTATTCTTATTCGCAAGAATGGCCAGGTCTTATAAAACCAATTCCATGCCAAAGGGCATAGGGCGTATGTTGGAGCCTATTATTCTTTATATACGTGATGATATTGCTATCCCAAATATCGGGAAGAAGCATTATAAGAAATACATGAGTTATTTGTTAACGGTGTTTTTCTTTATATGGATCATTAACCTTTTAGGGCTTACTCCGCTAGGGGTAAATGTTACCAACAATATCGCGGTTACTTTTGCTTTGGCCATCATTACCTATTTGATAACTACGTTTACCGCCAATAAGAATTACTGGAAGCATATTTTTTGGATGCCGGATGTCCCTGTCTTTATGAAGATCGTCTTGGCTCCGATTGAACTTTTGGGAACTTTGATTAAGCCATTTTCCTTAATGATTCGTTTGTATGCGAACATTACTGCAGGTCACGTGGTCTTGATGAGTATTTTGGGAATGATGTTTATCTTCAAAAACTGGATTGGAAGTCCATTGTCATTTGGTTTGGCATTTGCACTTGCTTTGTTGGAGTTGTTGGTAGCGGCCTTACAGGCCTATATTTTTACGATGTTGTCCGCTCTATATTTTGGGTCGGCCGTTGAAGAACATCATGATCATTAATAAGTAGAATGTTTAATAATTAATTATATATATATATTATGGAAATCCCAACTATTGTAGGAGCTGGTTTGATCGTTATCGGTGCTGGTTTAGGTATTGGTAAAATTGGTGGTTCTGCTATGGATGCCATCGCTCGTCAGCCAGAGGCTTCAGGTAAGATTCAAACAGCAATGTTGATTGCTGCTGCACTTATCGAAGGTATTGGTTTCGCTGCGCTTTTCGCATCTTAGTCAAACAAAATAAAGCAACAGCTATAACGGTTGGTTATAGCTGTTCTTTTACAATTAAAAATTAAACGTTTACATTTCATATATTAGGACATGGATAAATTAATAGAACAGTTTTCATTTGGATTGTTTTTTTGGCAATTGTTATTATTTGTAGCAGTGCTTTTTTTGTTGCGTAAATTTGCATGGAAACCTATTCTAGATGCCGTTGAGGATCGCGAGTCGGGAATTAAGGACGCCTTGGCCGCAGCAGAAAATGCCAAAAAAGAAATGCAAAATGTTACTGCCGATAGCGAGCGTCTTTTGCAAGAGGCACGGGTAGAACGTGAGGCCATGATCAAAGAGGCCCGTGAGATAAAAGAGAAAATGGTTTCTGATGCCAAAGAATTGGCTCAGGCTGAAGCGGATAAGATGATCAAGCAGGCCCAAGTTGCCATTGAAAGTGAAAAGAAAGCAGCAGTAGCCGATATAAAAAATGAAGTAGCCACCCTATCCCTTGAGATTGCGGAAAAGGTAATTAAAGGTCAATTTTCCGATAAGGCCAAGCAATTAAAGTTGGTCGAGGAAATGATCGGGGATATCAAGCTAAATTAGGGATTAGGATATGAACGAAGCTAGAGCAGCCGTACGTTACGCAAAGGCAGTATTGGACTTGGCGGTAGAGAACAAAGCTACCGAACAGGTGGAAAAGGATTTTCGAGGAATAGTATCTACTATAGCCGATAGTGCTGAACTTCAGGAAATGTTGGGAAGCCCTGTTTTAAAAGGCGAACTAAAAAAGAATGCCTTATCCGAAATTTTTAAGGGTAGTAATTCAGTTACTGAGGGACTTATTTCCACACTGGTGGATAATAAGAGGATTTCAATTCTGAACGTTGTTGCCGAAAAGTTTATTATTTTAAATGAAGCCAGGAAGGGTCAAGGTGTTGCTAAGGTAACTACTGCGGTACCTCTAAGCGCTGAACTTGAGAAGAAAATATTGAGCAAAATAGTTGAACTTACCGGTAATGAATCTACCATTGAGAACCATGTGGATGAAAGTATTATTGGAGGGTTTATTTTGCGAGTTGGGGATTTGCAGTATGATGCAAGTATAGCCAACAAATTAAGTAATTTGAAAAGAGAGTTTACAAATAGTCTATAAATAATTTTTTTGGACGATGTTGGGTTTCAATGTAGTCCTAATCTTATATCTATAACAAATGGCAGGAGTAAAAGCCGCTGAAGTATCAGCAATATTAAAGAAACAGTTATCGGGGTTTGAAGCATCAGCTTCATTAAACGAAGTAGGTACCGTTCTACAAGTGGGTGATGGTATCGCTAGAGTTTATGGATTATCCAATGTTCAATACGGAGAATTGGTAGAATTTGAAGGTGGACTTCAAGGGATCGTTCTAAACTTGGAAGAGGATAACGTTGGTGTGGTATTGTTGAGTCCATCCAGAAATATAAAGGAAGGATCGGTTGTAAAGCGCACCCAGACCATTGCCTCCATCAAAGTGGGTGAAGGTATAGTAGGCCGTGTTGTAGATACATTGGGAGTTCCTATAGATGGTAAAGGGCCAATAACTGGTGAATTATATGAATTGCCATTGGAACGTAAAGCCCCTGGGGTTATCTACCGTCAGCCGGTGACAGAGCCGTTGCAAACCGGAATAAAGGCTATTGATGCCATGATTCCTGTAGGTAGAGGACAACGGGAGCTGGTTATTGGTGACCGTCAGACAGGTAAGACTACCGTTTGTGTGGATACCATTTTGAATCAAAAAGAATTTTATGAAGCCGGGCAACCTGTTTATTGTATATATGTTGCCATAGGCCAAAAAGCCTCAACGGTAGCAAATATTGCTAAAACTTTGGAAGATGCTGGAGCTTTGGCGTACACTACCATTGTTGCTGCAAACGCTTCAGATCCCGCTTCTATGCAGGTATATGCTCCTTTTGCAGGTGCCGCGATCGGAGAATATTTTAGGGATACTGGTAGACCAGCTTTGATAATTTATGATGATTTATCAAAACAAGCTGTTGCCTATCGTGAGATATCATTATTGTTAAGACGTCCACCGGGACGTGAAGCTTATCCTGGAGATGTATTTTACCTTCACTCCAGATTACTGGAACGTGCTGCCAAAGTAATTGCAGATGATACAATCGCCAAGGACATGAACGATTTGCCGGATGTATTGAAACCATTGGTAAAAGGTGGTGGATCTTTAACGGCATTGCCGATTATTGAAACTCAGGCCGGTGACGTTTCCGCTTATATTCCTACCAATGTTATATCTATTACAGACGGACAGATTTTCTTAACGCAAGATCTTTTCAACCAAGGGGTTCGTCCAGCGATCAACGTGGGTATTTCAGTATCACGAGTTGGGGGTAATGCTCAGATAAAATCGATGAAAAAAGTAGCAGGTACCTTGAAATTAGATCAGGCGCAATTCCGTGAATTGGAAGCTTTTGCCAAGTTCGGTTCAGATTTGGATGCCGCTACATTGAATGTTATTGAAAAAGGACGTAGAAACGTTGAAATTCTTAAGCAGGCGCAGAACGATCCTTTTACGGTTGAAGATCAGGTGGCTATCATCTATGCTGGTTCCAAAAACCTATTGAATAAAGTTCCAGTTGAGAAAGTTAAAGAATTTGAAAGGGATTATCTCGAGTTCTTGAACGCCAAGCATAGAGACGTTTTGGATCAACTTAAGGCCGGTAAGTTAACGGATGAAGTTATTGATGTTTTGTCTTCTGTGGCAAAGGATTTATCCGCCAAATATTAATAAAGTAATCTTTTCAGTTTTCCAAATCTGGAAAACTGAAAAGAATTGAATAAATAAATGTCTAACACAGTATTCCTCTCCTAGGGGAGCTTAAGTGGAGCCTATGGCCAATTTAAAAGAAATACGAAATAGAATTGCTTCGGTATCTTCAACGATGCAGATTACCAGTGCAATGAAAATGGTATCTGCAGCAAAGTTAAAGAAGGCCCAGGATGCCATTACCGCAATGCGTCCATATTCTGATAAATTATCGGAGCTTTTGCAAAGTTTAAGCGCTAGTCTGGATACAGATTCTGGAAGCAAGTTTGCAGATAATCGCGAAGTAAAAAGGGTTTTGATCGTAGCTATAAACTCTAACCGAGGTTTATGTGGCGCCTTTAATACCAACATCTTAAAACAGAGTGTTCTTTTGGCCAACACCACCTATGCAGGGAAACAAGTAGATTTTGTTGCGATTGGTAAAAAGGCAAATGATATTTTAAAGAAAAAGCACAAGGTTATTGCAAACCATAGTGCGGTTTATGAAGATTTAACATTCGATAATGTTGCTGCCATTGCCGAGGAATTAATGGATTTGTTTACTACTGGGGCCTATGATAAAATTGATATTGTTTATAACAAATTCAAGAATGCGGCTACTCAAATAGTAATGACAGAGCAATTTTTACCAATTGTTCCGGTAGAAGGCGAAGCCAATTCCGCCGCCGATTATATTTTTGAGCCTTCCAAATTGGAGATTGTGGAGCAGTTAATTCCTAAATCATTAAAGACACAATTGTATAAAGGTATACGCGATTCATTTGCCAGTGAGCATGGAGCTCGTATGACCGCTATGCACAAAGCAACGGACAACGCTACTGACTTAAGAAATCAGTTGAAACTTACTTACAATAAGGCGAGACAAGCCTCAATCACCGGTGAAATTTTAGAAATTGTTGGTGGAGCGGAAGCGTTGAACAATTAGAAAAGCCGTTATGGGTTTTCAATTTGTCAACTGCAAAGTGGGCAACAATTAGACGTAGCGGAAGCGGAGTCAAATTTCAACTATTCGGAAGCGTTGAACAATTAAGCTGTAGAACATTTGTCTTATCGATTTTGATAGGATGCGAAATATAAAGCCCCACAACATTGTGGGGTTTTTTTGTATGTTCTTGGGAATAACCGGAGGTTGGAATTCCTTTTCTCAATTCAAAGTGGGGCAAAATAAATGATTTAAAAAGGTTATTTGCCGCATAAGCTAATTAACTAACTTTGCCCGCATTGATTAAATGCCTAATTTTAAAGCTAATTCATAGATTTCTTTGAATCCACTTAAAAAACTATTTAAACAGACGTTTATCTATGGCTTAGCTACGGTATTGCCCAGAATGCTATCGTTTCTTTTAACGCCCTTATATGTCACTGTTCTTCCGACGGATGGGTACGGGGAGGTTTCCATTATTTTTGCCTGGTTTGCTATATTTAATGTGTTACTGGCTTATGGTATGGAAACGGCGTTTTTCCGCTTTTACCACGATGCTGCTCTAAATAAAAAGACGGTTGTTACTACTTCCCTAATATCTATTGGTGCCTCTTCTTTTATTTTCATGCTTCTAGCTTTTATCTTTAAGGGGGCAGTTTCATCAGTCAGCGATATAGATCCGAAATTTATCACCTATGCCATATTGATCCTGGTTTTGGATGCTTTGGTAATCATTCCGTTTTCGTGGTTAAGAGCCAATGAAAAGCCGATGCGATATGCCTTGGTCAAGATTGCCAATGTGGTGATCAACCTAGGATTGAATTGTTTTTTTCTAATAGTTCTCCCAATATTGGCGGAAAGCAATCCAGATTCGTTTTTAAGTGGGCTTTACAAGCCTAATTTTGAAATTTCCTACATCTTCATTTCTATGTTAATTGCTAGTGGCACAACTCTCTTATTGATGTTGCGCCTCTATCTAAGAAGGCCCTACGTATTTGACAGGACCATATGGGCCAGTATGATGAAATACGCAGCTCCTGTTTTAATTGCAGGTATAGCCTTTACCATCAATGAAGTATTTGATCGAATTATGTTAGATTGGCTTTTGCCAAATGATATTGCCGAGAGTGAGATTGGAAAATACTCTGCATGTTATAAGCTCACTTTGTTTATGACCTTATTTGCTACGGCCTTTAGGATGGGGATAGAGCCCTTCTTTTTTAGTCACTCCAAAAGTGATAATCCGCAAAAGGCATATGCACAGATTACAAACTATTTCGTAATCCTGGGAAGTGTCATTTTACTATCTGTTGTGGTCTATGCGGATGTACTTAAACTCATCATTGTACCCAATGCAGATTATTGGGAGGCGATGTCCGTTGTGCCCATTATAATATTGGCGAGTTTTTTTTTAGGGATATACCACAACCTATCGGTTTGGTACAAAGTAACGGATCGCACTAAATTTGGAGCTTATATTTCCTTGATCGGTGCCGTACTGACCATTATAATCAATTTTGCTTTTATTCCGTATTTTGGATATGTTGCCTCAGCTGTAGCTACTTTAGTAGCCTATGGGTCTATGGTAATCCTTTCATTCTTTTTTGGCAGAATGTACTATCCTATTCCATACAACCATAGAAAAATAGTTTTTTACTTAGGGGTCTCTATTCTTTTTTCTATGTTGTCGTTTTATGTTTTTGATCGTAATTTAATAATTGGCAGTATTTTTTTCATTTCATTTTTAGGCATAGTGTATAGGCTTGAAAGTGATAAACTCAAACAAATATTTTTAAGGAAATGACAATAAAAATCATCAATAAATCGGCCCATGCATTACCTAATTATGAAACCTTGGCTTCTGCTGGGATGGATTTAAGGGCCAATCTTACCGAGTCCATAGTTATGCAACCCATGGACAGAACCATTGTTAAGACAGGACTTTTTTTGGAACTTCCCATAGGTTTTGAGGCCCAGGTAAGGCCTCGAAGTGGGTTGGCTGCGAAAAGGGGAATTACCGTATTGAATGCCCCTGGCACGATTGATGCGGATTATCGAGGGGAGGTTGGTGTAATCCTAATAAACCTTTCCAATGAAGCATTTACCATTGAAAACGGCGAGCGAATTGCCCAGTTGGTCATTGCCAAACACGAAAGGGCAGCGTGGAACGAGGTTGAGGTGCTATCAGAAACTTCCAGGGGCGAAGGAGGCTTTGGCAGTACAGGGGTAAAATAAAATCTCCTTATCAAAACAAGGGATAATCTAGTGTTATCATTAATTTTAATGAACCTAATTCCTTTTCCGGTATTTCTGGATAGTTGGTAGTAGGGACAATTATGACTTTGGAATAGTTTTTCCATAGGGTTATTGGTATGCCTTTCGTTTGGAGCAATATTTAGATATGATTAAAAACTTTTGCATATTTCTTTTTGCCTTGGGATTATATTTAACCCCAAGGCTTATTTGCGCTCAGGAAAATGAGTTAAAAGTGGAAGAAAGTTCGGAGGTTTATTTAGAGGAATATACCGATGAGTTTCAAGAAAAATTCTTTGAGGCATTAAAGCAAAAGGGTATAGAGAACTACGATAGGGCAATTAACCTCCTGTTGGAATGTAAGCGATTGGACTCAAGCAATCCTGTTATCGACCACGAACTGGCCAAAGCTTATTTGGCTTCAAAACAGTTTGTTCTTGCACAACAATACGCCATTTCCGCTTTAACCGCTAGACCGGATAATTTTTGGGTATTGAAGGATTTGGTTGAAATAGTACAGCGGCAAGGTTCCACCATAGATCAAGTGAAGGACAAAATACCATATAGAGACTCGAAGCTCAGGGAAAATCTTGCGCTGATCTATTACGAGCAGCAAAACTATAACAATGCCTTAAAAATACTTAACGGTATTAAAACGTCCTTGTTTTCCAAGCAACTTACTTTAAAAATAAACGATTCCATTAGGTCTATGGATGTAATTGAAAATCAAGAGGATACCTTGGCAGTACAAGTAAAGAAGGAAAACCCAAAACAAAATTACGAATCTATTATTTCTGACTTTTTAGAAAAGAGCGACTTTAAGAATGCAGCAACTACAAGTGAAGAGGCCATGGAAAGTTTTCCAACCCAACCCTACTTTTATTTTGCCTTTGGACTTAGCTTGAATAAGGCAAAGAAACATAAGGAAGCCATTGACATTTTGGAGTCGGGATTGGATTATTTATTGGACGACGTGGAACTAGCGAATAAAATGTATAAAGAATTAGTGGATGCTAACAACGCTTTGGGAAATTCTTCCAAGGCAAATATGTATCTTAGTAAAATTAAATCCGGGTCATAAAACTATGGAATACAGTATAAATAAACTACATAAATGGGCAGTACTCTGTATTTTTGTAGTTGTGGTGTTTTCTTGTAAGTCCACCAACGTAATCAAAAGTGGGACAGTGGATGAGAATTTGACGGCAAAGGCTATCATTAGGAATCATTATTATTCCCATTTGAGTTTTAAAACGCTAAGTGGTAAGGTGAGAATAGACTTTTCGGATGGTGAAACTACCCAGAGCGTAAGTGTAAGTCTTAGAATGGAAAAGGATAAGGCTATATGGCTGAGTGCCCCTTTGGGAATCGTAAAAGCTTACATTACACCCGAGCGCGTATCTTTTTATAATAAAATGGATAACGAATATTTTGACGGTAATTTCTCATATTTAAGTCAATTGTTAGGCACGGACCTCGATTTTGAAAAAGTGCAAAATTTACTTTTGGGCGAGGCCCTTTTCGATTTAAGGGATGAAAAATATATGGTGGATATAGCCAACGACAATTACCTGTTAAAACCCAAAAAAGCTGGTGAACTATTTAAAACCCTATTTCAAATTGAACCATTGAGTTATAGAATGGTTACCCAACAATTATCCCAACCTTGGCATAAGCGACTGTTGGAAATAAACTATAAGAACTATCAAAAAGTCAACAAATGGATTTTGCCAGGTGAGATAGATATCCTAGCGCTAGATGGTGAAAAGAGCAATAACATTACTCTCGAATTTAGAAATATGGAATTTAATAGAGCATTGAATTTTCCATATAGTATACCAAATGGTTTCAAAGAAATAGTATTAAATTAATATGGGAAGTAAACACTCTTATGTAGTTTATGTTCTTTTAGTTATGTTGCTTCTACTAGGCAATATAACCTTGGCACAGACCAATGAACAGAAGGCCTTGGAATCTAAACGGGAACAACTTCAAAAGGAAATATCGGAAATTAACCGATTATTGTTTGCCAAGAAGAAAGAGAAGGGAAATGTCTTGGAGCAAATGGAGGCAATGGATCAAAAAATAAACGTGCGCCAGCAATTGATCAGGGTAACCAATCAGCAGTCCAACTTACTTAATAGACAAATAAATACCAATATCCGAAATATTGGAAAACTCCGTAACGATCTGGCCTTTCTTAAAGAGGAATACGGCAATATGATCCAAAAATCCTATCAAAATAAATCTGGTCAAAGTAGACTAATGTTTCTTCTGTCCTCCGAGAATTTCCTGCAAGCTTTTAAGCGATTACAGTATATGAAGCAATACACCCAGTATAGAAAGGAACAGGGTGAGCAAATTGTCGCCAAGACTGATGAGCTTACTCAGTTGAACAAGGATCTTTCCGTTCAACGTAAGGAGAAAGATAAATTGGTAGCCGAAAATACCCAGATCAAAGACCAATTGTTCAAGGAGATCCAATCCCAAAAAATATTGCTTAAAAGTATACGGCAAAACGAGAGCAAATACGCTGCGGAAATTGATAAGAAAAAGAAGGAGGCAAAGAGGATCGACCAACAGATAGAAAGCTTGATTCGAAGTGCTATTGCAGCATCCAATAAAGCGGTCGGAAAATCTACCAATACCAGCACTGCAAGTAGCAGTAAGTTTGTTTTAACCCCCGAGGCAGCCATAGTGGCCAATAATTTTTCGGCCAACAAGGGAAAATTGATATGGCCTGTTGAAAAGGGGATTAAAAGACAGGGCTTTGGGGTTTACAGTGATGCGGTATATCCCGGTATAAAGCATGAAAGCAATGGGGTTATTATCGCCACGGATGAGGGTTCCAAGGCCAGGGCTATTTTTGAAGGAGAAGTTATCGCCATACTTTCCGTTCCCGGTGGCAATAAGGGGGTGCAGATTAAGCATGGAAATTATATAAGCACTTATTACAACCTGTCCAGGATTTACGTGAAAAAGGGTGATAAAGTAAATATCAAATCTGATTTAGGAGATATATACACTAGTAAATCCAGTGGCACTACCCAGTTAAAATTTTATTTGTACAAGGATACTACTCGCCTTAATCCTGAAGAATGGATATTTCAATTATAAAAATAATTTAGCCTTGAAAAATATAACTGATTTAAAAGGAACGTTTACTTTAAACAATGGAGTTGAAATGCCCTATCTTGGTTTGGGCGTTTATTTGAGCGAAGATGGAAAAGAAGTGACCAATGCCGTAAAATGGGCGTTGGAAGAAGGTTATCGGCATATAGACACTGCTTCCATCTACAAAAATGAAGAGGGCGTTGGTAAGGGGATAATGGATAGTGGTGTTGCGCGTAAAGATATATTTGTAGTGAGTAAGGTCTGGAATAGCGATCAGGGCTATGACAGTACTCTAAAGGCGTACGAAGCCAGTCTAAAGCGGTTGAATTTAGATTATTTGGATCTTTACCTGGTGCACTGGCCTGTAAATGGAAAATATAAGGATACTTGGCGTGCTTTAGAATATTTATACGAACAGAAGCGAGTTAGGGCGATAGGAGTCAGTAATTTTATGCAACACCATCTCGAGGACTTGCTTTCTTCAGCCACATATGTTCCTACGGTTAATCAAATGGAATTTCATCCGTACTTGGTACAGCAGGACCTAATCGATTTCTGTAATAAAAATACCATTCAGTATGAATCGTGGTCTCCGTTGATGCAAGGACGTATTTTTGAATTGGATGTAATGAAAGGTTTGGCAGTAAAATACAATAGGACCATAGCCCAGATCGTATTGCGATGGAATTTGCAAAAAGGAGTAATCACTATTCCAAAATCCTCAAAAAAGGAACGTATAAAGGCAAATGCCGATATTTTTAATTTTGCACTCGAACCGCAGGATATCAAAAAATTGGATCACTTGGACTGCGGAAAACGATTTGGTCCCGACCCCAATAATTTCGATTTTTAATCCATAAACAAGGCTTTGAGTTCAGTGGCATCCTTGGGCTTCATCTTACCTGCAAGGACCAAACTAAGCTGTTTTCTGCGAAGAGCAGCTTCAAATCGCTCAATTTCCAATGAAGACTCAGGCTTTAATTCCGGAACTTTCGTGGGTTTTCCGGTGTCATCTACGGCAACAAAAGTAAATATGGCTTCGTTAACTTTGCTTCTCTCTCCATTAAATCGGTCTTCCATCCATACATCTATAAAAACCTCCATGGAGGTCTTAAAGGCCCTTGAAACAGCTGCTTCAACCGTTACTACGCTTCCTACGGGTACGGCTTGGTTAAAGACCACATGGTTCACGGAAGCAGTAACTGTAATTCGTCTGCTGTGGCGTCTGGCGGCTATACTGGCCGCACGGTCCATTCGGGCCAACAATTCCCCTCCGAACAAGTTGTTCAAAGGATTTGTTTCACTTGGAAGGACCATATCGGTCATTAACGTACGCGATTCACTGGGCGTCTTTGGCTCCATAAATTGATTTTGGGGCAAAGATACATTGGTATTGTTAAGCTAAAAAGTAGAGAGGGAATTATTTTACAGATCTCAACCAGGCTTCGGGTGATTCAGATATTTTTATTTTCCGCAAGTAGTTTAGGGCTTCATTGGCGTCATCAAAACTGCCATAGGCCACCATATGCAATCCATATTGGTTGGTACCTAGATAAGAGGCATCGTATCCTTTTTCTTTTAATTGAAGTACCTTTTTTTCTGCATTTTCCTGTATTCTAAAGGCGCCGGCAATAACTTGGTGAACACCAGTTTTCTTGGATGAGATTACATTTAATGAAACCGCGGGCAATTCTAAAGGGGCAGTATTAAAAAAAGTAGCTTCCTGAATGTTTTTGGAAACTTGTTGGTGAGCCTCTTGTCTTACCAATTCTTGGTTGGACGCGTTCTCATTATAAAGGCGATAACCAGTAAAACCAGTAGCAATTGCCAACAATATTACAGCAGCATATTTTAAATAAGGTCTAATGGGAGACTCCTTCCGAGTTTCGGGAGTAATCATAAAAGGAATTTTTTCTTCCAATTCAATTACTTCCTCCTTTAGAACCTCCCTAGAAATTGGGGTAGATACAAAGGTAGACATACCAAAGGATGATGTTAAGTAATTTACTTTATATGAAGGTTGAAACTGTGCTTTCCCTTCCTTGTTCAGCCATAGTTCACCAATGTTGGGAAGGCTTAAACGATTTC
This sequence comes from Arenibacter catalasegens, assembly GCF_002909235.1. Classification (GTDB taxonomy): domain Bacteria; phylum Bacteroidota; class Bacteroidia; order Flavobacteriales; family Flavobacteriaceae; genus Arenibacter; species Arenibacter catalasegens. The sequence continues at coordinate 88,317 of NZ_PHQQ01000013.1, read as the reverse complement.
CTTCCTTTAAAAGCTTTTTCCATTTCAAAGATACTGCGGCTATTTGCTTCTGCATGTCTTCATAGGACATCTTTTCGGCATCGGCCATGTAAGAAACCAACAATCCATCATTGGAAGTAAGTTGTTCGTTGAAGGATATTATTTTCGAAGGAGGGTAAAATGAATTCGTCCCATCATTGATAACGGCAGACTTCATCTGCGTCAAGAAAGCACCAAATTCAGGCACCATTACACAATTGTATCTATAAAGCAGCTCCGCTATGTAATGTTCGGTTCCCATAGTGACAAAGATTAGAAAAATAACACAAGTTCAAAACTCTTGGCATAACTTTTTATTAACATTATATTTGATGTATTTTGTGAACAACTAAGCTCGTTTCATAAATGTCTAGAGATGAAATAATTGCTGTTCTACGCCTGCAGAACGTACCAAATATTGGTGACATAACCGCAAAAAAATTAATTTCAAATTGCGGAAGTCCATCGGTAATCTTTGAGGATAAAATTCGTCATTTACTTAAAATTGATGGAATTGGGTCTAGCACCCTTAAGGGTCTAATGGACTTAGAGCATTTGGAGGCTGCTGAAGAGGAGTTGGAGTTTTTAGGGAAACATGAAATTGACCTTCATTATTTTATGGACGACAGTTATCCGGCCTATTTAAAACACTGTATAGATAGCCCTATTTTGCTTTTTAGCGAGGGGAACATAAATCTGAACCGCCATAAAATAATAAGTGTTGTAGGGACCAGAAATATTACCAGTTATGGTACTGCTTTTTGTGAGCAACTTATTGAAGAATTGGCGCCCTTGGATCCGGTAATTGTAAGTGGTTTTGCCTACGGAGTGGATATATGTGTACAAAAGGCAGCAATAAAGCACGGCTTGCAAACAATAGGGTGTTTGGCGCATGGGTTAAATCAGATCTATCCAAAAATTCACAAAAAATATGTTTCTGAGGTCAATAAAAATGGTGGATTTTTCACAGAGTTTTGGAGTACAAGTCAACCCGAAAGGGAAAATTTCTTAAAACGAAACAGGATTATAGCAGGAATGGCCGAAGCTACAATTGTCGTGGAATCGGCTGAAAAGGGGGGTAGCTTGGTAACGGCCGATATTGCCAATAGTTATAATCGTGATGTTTTTGCCGTACCTGGAAGAACCCAGGATAAATACAGCAGTGGTTGTAATAACTTAATTAAACAACAGAAAGCCCAAATGCTCACTTCCGCGGCCGACCTCATTTATATGTTGGGATGGGAATTGGAGGAAAAGAAGCCCTCTGCGATTCAAAAACAATTATTTGTGGACCTGGATGATACCGAAAAGGAGATTTATGATTATTTACAACAGGGAGGCAAACAATTGTTAGACAGTATTGCCTTGGATTGTAAGCTTCCTATTTATAAGGTTTCTTCAACGCTTTTGAATATGGAAATGAAGGGAGTGGTGAGGCCACTTCCGGGCAAGTTGTTCGAAGCCATTTAAGATTTGACCGACTCATTGGTCTCTAAAACTAATAATTGTTGCTATAATTCTTAAAATGAGGTTTTTTGTCGATAAAAGACCACTTAAGAACTTAGTTTTTTATGAAATACTTGGTCGAAAGGATACCTAAACCGACTAGGTGGTTTTTTAGTTTATTCGATAGGGCTAAAGACTGGCTATTGTAAATTAATCCTTTACACTAAACGATTGAAGATAATTTCCGGGAGTTCCGTATAGGGATAACCCTTCTATGTGTACCTGAATTTGTTTGGCATTATCCGAATTGTAGAATAGGAGTCTTGCATTACCATTTTTATCCGTAGTAAATGAAGGGTTCCAATAGAGGGTTGCACGGTTATCTGGAGCACTATTTTCATCTAAAGTGACATTGTATTTTGGGGAGTAGAACTCCCGTTGAGGGGCATGGCCCTCAATGGCAAATTCTGGGGATACTGCAGGAGAAATAGTTTTAGCTCCCCCTCTTTTTGTGTAGATAAGGATGACCCCATTGGCCCCTCTGGATCCATAAATGGCCGCTGAGGGCCCTTTTAGAATTTCGACTCTTTCAACTGTGTAAGTATCCATGGTGGTAATGTAGGTAGGCACGGGACCTGGGGACATGGATTGCTCCATTGATAAAGAAAGATTCACGGGAACAGCACTTCCTGCGCCTTGGTCAGTGGAAGTACGTTGTCTCTGGGTAGACCTGGCTTGCGATGATGCTGAAGGATTATCATTGTTGACGGGCACACCGTTGAGTATCCATAATGGGGAGCCTCCATTTCTAATACTCACTGTATTGCCATTTACGCTTACCCCTGCAAATCTTCTTACCAGATCAAGTACAGTTTGGGCTGACCTATTATCCTCCATATACAGGGAAGCATCAGGCGTTTGGCCATAAACAGATGGCGAGGCATTTCTAGACTTCTCTGTCCTTTTTTCAGTAATAATAACTTCGTCGAGTTTTGTTGTTTTATTTATATCGAAAGCTGGAAAGAGAATTCTTTGTGGATGGGGAATTTGCATATATTTTTCGGCTTGGAAATGCAAATTTATAAACCGGGATGGTGGAAGTGTAGTTTTTTGTTTGTCAATGATAATTTTTACGTCAATAGGGCTGTCTGAGTTGTCAAAAGCATTGAAGGCAATTTTGGTCGTATCCTTAAAGTTAAAATCTGGTATGGTAAAACTTCCATTCAAAGTCGTTTTTGCCGAAAGCATTCCCAATTGCTCCCCGGATTTCGCAATTACGGTTAAATGGGTGTTGGCTAAAGGCTTGTTGTTTAGGTTTGTTGCAATTCCTGATATGGTAAGCCCTTTTACAAAATTGAACTCTTTGGTTGAATTGGACACTACTTTAATTTCAGGCCATGGGATTTTTCGCCAGCCATGGGTCAGCATTACTAAATCCAGGGCGTGCAGCGTTGCTTTTTTCTGGTTGAGAAAAAGAAGTCCGGGATCGGAAATATGGCCCTTAATGTCTGATTGCAATAAAAGATGGGTTAAAATGTTCGCAGAATTTGGACTTTTTAAACCTTGATCTACATCCGTGGCGGCCATGGATAGTTCGGCCATAACAGGCCTGCCATCGGTGTCGGATACATGCACATCTATGGTAATTTCACTTCTATCCTTAAATTTTTTAGGATTTAAATTGGCATTTATTACCAATTCATCCTGATTATTGATAAATACGATACGTTCACTCCAAGGTTTTTTTTGTGAATCAAACAGGGTAAGTGTCATGATTCCGCTAGGCATTTTACTTTTAGGCATTTCAAAATTTACGGCAGGTTCACCTTCAAAATTAAATTTACCTTGATAGTATTTTTTATTGTTTATATGGCCAAGTACATAAAAAAATTGCTCTCTCAGAGTTTCCGAGGCCTGAATTTTTACTTGAATGCTTTTTGGATTTACGTTGTATGCCGTTATTGCATATCCCTCACTCATTACTTCAGGGAGTGGGAATTTGGTGCCGTCCTCGAGGATGACCGAATATTTTTCTCCTGCCTGTGGTTTAAGATTGAAAAAACCGGAGCCTCTATCTATCGTGGCCAAGGCGGCCATGAATTTTCCTTGCGAATCTACAATTTGACCTTTTATATTCCTGTTTAGACCATCATTCCCAATTGCTTTAAATGCTACTTGTCCAACTAAATCTGCAACTAGGTGCCCACCTTCGGGGAAGAACTGCAAATCAATTTTATCCTCTTTTGGCAAGGCGCTTAGCGGAGTACTAAGGTCATTAAAGACCTGTATTGTTTTGGTGAAAAAGAAATCGTGATCAAAATTTCGCATCCAATTGCTATAGGCACGCAATTGATAATTGCCCGAATGAAGGTTGCTGGGTAAATCCATATTACCGGTTGCCTTACCATTGACAATTTCTTGGGTTTGGGAAAGCACAATTTCATTTTTCGGACCAATTAGATCCACATGAAGTACCCTGCTACCTAGTGAAAATTGATGATAGCGCCCCAAAACCGTATAACCGCTGAACCATATGGTTTCACCTGTTGTAAATAATTCTTTGTCCGTGTGCAGAAAAACTTTTTCCACTGGGTTATAATTATTGTATTGGTTAACGGATACTCCCAAATCTCCCATAAATGGATCATTGGTTAAATTGGATTGTAATAGTGCCACTTGATCTTTGCTGTTGAGGAAGATGGAGCCAAAAGCACCTACCTTTGCAAAGGACGTTATTACTTCTTCCTCTACCGGTGTTCTTTTTACAATGGGATTGTCTTCCCAAAATTTTTCGTTGTAACCTATTTCGTCGAGTTTTTGCCAGTCAGTTTTATTTTTCCCGAACTGCCCTCCCAATTTTTTTCTAGATGTGGGCTTGTAATTTTCAAAAAAAGTTAGGTTTGAGGAGGAGGTAGTATGAAACTCAAAATTGTCGTTTATATGGTAGTCAAATTCTTGGGCAATATTAATATAATCTATTGAGGAATTGCCTGTATTTTCTGGGTTGTAAGCCATTTCAAACGAGATATTATAGTTTTTCCATGAGTTGTTATTGTTATTCACGAGTTGAACAAATTTTAAATCGTCATGGGAAAGACTACCAGTAATTTTTAGGATGTCGTAGGTTTTAAGGTTGATGTATACCTCCGCCTCGAAGGTTGGGGTTTTGATCGTTTTTTTGGGTTTGAACTTTAATACCGCAATTTTATCGCTGCTGGATTCTATGTATTCAACTATATGGATGTCATAAAAGACTTCCAAAGCGGGGTGCATTGGAAAAATAACCTCTTCAGTGTTGGGTTGGAATGGAGAAATCAATCGAGTTAATAGTGTGTAGTTCCTGTTGTGAAGCCCTCCTGGTTTTAATGCATATCGTCCTTCAATAATGTCCCAATCCTCTATTCCTCTTGAATTATAGCGTATGTCATAGATAATTTCTGAAAACTCGGAGTATTCATTCCCATTTTTCGATTTTTGCCTATAAAAGGCTCGGCCATAGTTGGGTTTTGTAGTTTGCTTGTTGGCTTTTTGAAATGCTTTTTTGGCCAGTTCCAAGGCGTAAGCGTCTTTTTTGGATGCCGTTACAATGACCTCTTCCAGCACATTGGAAAAGGGTGTTAATTCAACTATTAGGGTGGTAGTTAGGTCAACTTCAACTACGTATTTGTTATAATTTATATGTGTAAATATAAGTTTGGCCGGCAGGGAGTCGACCTTTATTACAAACTCGCCCAATTCGTTGCTTGCAGTTCCCCAAGGTGAAGAGGCAATTCCTATATTGCAAAAAGGGATAGGGTTCCCTGTTGCTTGGTCAATTACTCTTCCATTAATTTCTTGTTGTTGATTTATATCCTCATATAACTCAACGGGATCGCTTGAATAATTGGGGAAAATAGCAAATAGGACAGCAGTATATGACCAAATACTGGAAATTAGAAAATAACTGGTAATTCGTGCCATCGCTTCAAAGATAGAAGCATCAAGGTACGAAGTAAAAATTAAATAGTTGGAAAAGACGCAAATATCAATAACCCACTTTTGCTCTCACCCTATTCAAGACCCCGTCTGCCACTTTTTTGGCTTTTTCGGCACCAACAGCCAAGGCTTCATCCAGTTCATTTAAGTTGTTCATATAATAATCGAACTTTTCCCTGGCCTCTCCAAATCGTTCAAGTATTACTTCATAAAGTGCTTGTTTTGCATGTCCGTAGCCATAGTTGCCATTAATATAATTAGCTCTCATTGCTGCAACTTGGCTTTCTGAAGCAAGAATTTTATACAAGGCAAAAACGTTATCGGTTTCTGGGTCTTTAGGGGCTTCCATAGGAGTACTGTCCGTTTGTATTCCCATGACTTGTTTTCGTAATTGCTTATCTGTTTGAAAAAGGCTGATTAAATTACCTTGGCTTTTGCTCATTTTGGACCCATCCGTTCCAGGGATATACATAGTCTCCTCCTGTACCTTTCCTTCGGGCATTACAAAGGTATCCCCTAATTGGGCATGAAACCTTGATGCCACATCACGGGTCATTTCCAAATGTTGCATTTGGTCCTTACCTACAGGGACTATCTGGGCGTCGTATAAAAGTATATCTGCAGCCATCAGCATGGGATAGAAAAATAGCCCCGCATTTACATCATCTAGTCGGTCTGCCTTATCTTTAAAAGAGTGGGCAAGGGTTAATCTTTGATACGGGAAAAAGCAGCTGAGGTACCATGCCAGTTCTGCGGTCTGTGGAATATCACTTTGACGATAAAAAGCGGTTTTGTTAATGTCCAAACCAAATGCCAGCCAGGTAGCGGCGACGGCGTATGTATTGTTCCGTAGTTGCTCCCCATTCTTGATCTGGGTTAGCGAGTGCATATCCGCAATGAAGAGAAAGGATTCGTTTGCTGGATTGTTCGCCATTTCTATCGCTGGGATAATTGCTCCCAATATATTTCCCAGATGAGGAGTCCCCGTACTTTGTATACCTGTTAAGATTCTTGCCATTATTTTATTTTCAAAGAAGGACAAAGGTAAAAGAAAACTTAAAAAAGGACTAAAATTATTACTTTTGATCTCATGCTATTGATTTTAAAGAAAATAGGCCAAACACTTTTCCGAATTTGGTTCCATATTTTAGTGATTTTGCCCATATTACTAATGTTCCCATTTCTGGTACTTTTCAGTATTTCCGAAAAAACCTACCCGCAGTTCTTTTGGTTGGCACGCAATGTATGGGCAAATGTAATTTTATACGGTATGGGTTTTGTCCCGATAATAAAGAGGGAGCAGAAGCTTAAAAAAGGACAAAGTTATATGCTAGTATCCAACCATACTAGTATGTTGGATATAATGATGATGCTAAAAGTCAGTAAAAACCCCTTTGTTTTTATCGGGAAGAAGGAATTGGCCAATATACCACTTTTTGGTTTTTTCTATAAACGCGTATGCATTATGGTAGATAGGGAGAGCTCTAAAAGTAGAACCGCAGTTTATAGGCGGGCACAGAAAAGGTTAGATCAGGGAGTAGGTATATGCATTTTCCCGGAAGGAGGAGTGCCTGATGAACACATACTTTTGGACGAGTTTAAGGACGGGGCCTTTAAAATGGCTATAACACAGAAAATCCCGATAGTACCCATAACCTTTTATGATAATAAAAAGCGGTTTTCTTTTACTTTTTATAGTGGAAGTCCTGGGCGTTTACGCGGTAAAGTGCATAAGTTTTTTGCTACCGATAATCTAGACGAGACAGATAAACCGAAGCTTCGGGAGAATGTTCGTAATGTAATTTTGAAGGAGCTCGAATGTTCTGGCACTTGACAATAATTTAATAGCAAGGATATATCCAGCATTAAACGAAACTTCAGAATTAGAACTTTAAACTAAAGCCACTGTAAACGCCTAGTGAATAAGGATTAAAATTTCCCGAAGTGTTCGAAAAGGTATTTAATTGATATTTAAAAACCGGTTCCACATTAAATTTAAGCTTGGGGGTAAATTTGTAATTAAGCCCTAGGCCAAAGTTGGTACTAAAATTGACGGAATTAATGTTGTTGGCTTCCCCAACGTCAGTAGTCTGACCATTAGATTCCAATACCACGGAATTATCTGTTAGAAAAAGGGAGCTTACTCCACCTATGATGTTAACCCCAAATTTACGATCCAGGAGGGCGTAATTTAATTCTAGGGGCACTTCTAAATAACCAAATTGTTGTCCCATAGTGCCCAAGCGGGTAGGATTTTTGCCCGTTACATCCAAAGCAAATATAGACCCGGGTTTTGGAATTGCATTTTCACTAATTGGATTATTCAAAATGATGGATTGGGAGTCATTGGAATAATCTATATTCCTTAATTGGTTTCCCGTAGAAGCGTTGAATGAGGAGGTGAAGGATACATCATTGGTATCATAGCCATAATCTACCTTATGAATACCGGAACGCACACTTAATTTTTTAGAAATCTCGTACCCTACCGTAATACCGTAACTAAGAGTTACATTTCCGGACTTGGAATTGGAGGCCAAGATGGAGTTGATTGGGGAGCCATCGCCCATGCCATTAAAGTAAACAGGTGCAATACTGGGCCCAGCGGACCATTTTCCATTTCGGGTTTCTTCCACCTCAACTACCTCATTTTCTTCAATAACCTCTAAAATTGATTTTTTATTCGAGGGAACAATCTCTGGAGTATCCTCTGGTGTATTTCCATTATTTTTGTCGGCCTCGTTAATTTCCTGATGCACTAATCCTTCCTCAGCATTATTGGAAAGATTCTTTTGGATTAATATATCATCCAATGGCTCTTTTTCAATCGCATTGGGCTTGTTGCTTCCTGCATTTTTATCTAATTCAACATCGGCCTTATCGTTTTTGGCCAAGTTGTTAGTTACGGGGTTGGTTGCATCTAAGGTCTTGTCGTCTATTATTTGTGAATCGTTTTTTGTTTTACCGGTAGCAACAATACTTTCCTGACTACTTAATGGTTTGGTAATTTTTTCTCGCCCAAATTGTTTGGTCGATTTAATTTGATTTTCATCAGAAGATTCGTCTTCAATAACCGTGATGCTCGTAGCTTCTGGCGTTGATTCCTTTAAGGAATTGTTGTCCTTAGTGCTACGGGTGTTATTTTCTACATCAGAGGTAATAGGTACTACAGAATTAGAAGTAGAAAAGGGGTCGATCGCAAAAAAGAGGATGGCAAATATTGCTGCCACTCCTCCAACTTTCCACCAAAGGGGGATAAGCTTGCGGCTTTGTTTCTTTTTATCCAAGGAAGTGGCTATGGAATTCCAGACCTTTTCGTCTGGAACTTCATGGAAATTGACCAATTTCTCCTGAAATAATTTATCTAAATTATTTTCACTCATGTTTTTAATTGTTCAGCCGAAATCACAAATAGGGAAGTTTACCCTTCCATTATGATCCCTGCCTTATTTGCTTCAATTTTTTCTTTTAAAATCATTCTTGCCCGGGCAAGATTGGATTTGGAAGTCCCCATGGACGTTCCTAACATTTCACTTATTTCTTTATGGCTATGACCATCCAACACATATAGATTGAAGGTTAAGCGGTATTTATTTGGAAGCTCTTGTATATAACTGAGTAATGTGGCCAAATCGAGATTTACATAACCTGAATCTTCTGGCGCTTCCTCCTCTATATTTTCGGAAACCACAGTTAAATTTTCCTCTTTTCTATATTTTTGAAGAACTGTATTTACAGTAATACGCTTTATCCAGCCTTCAAAAGAGCCTTGATGTTTAAACTGTTCTATTTTACTATAGATAGTCATAAAACTATCATGTAGGTTATCTTCCGCCTCCGTTTTATTGCGTGAGTATTTGAGACAAATGCCAAACAGTACCCGGGAATAGTCCCGATATAGCTGTTCCTGTGCTTGTCTATCCCCCTTTTTGCAATTATTTATGAGCTCTACTGGATTACTCAAATTATGGGTTGGGTTAGTAACTAATTCTTAATTATAGCCGACCCGTTTTCGTCGGTCGGTACTATTGAGGTCAAGCTCTCTTCATTGACCGGAACGGTAATTTCCAGATATGTTGGCTCCCCATTGGCATCCTCTCCTGTCCAATATCTGAATAAATATGGCTGATCATACAAAACCTCAAAGTTAAATGTAGCAATTAAGTCTTCACCTGCACCAGTGCATTCATCCTCATCTTCAAGCACTGTACCAATAGTAACGACCTTTCTGGTGGTTACATCCTCCTTTACTACATCAAAACCTTCGAAAAAGGTACAATTATCCGGTCTAAAATAGGTAACTTTTATTTTATAGATCTGACCGTAATCAAATGCCTCTGGCATTTCTACAGATTTAACCTGCAAAGCTTCAAAGTGATAGTTTACATCATCATTTATATCGCAGGATGTCATGAGTGAAAAAGAGGCAACAAGCAGCAAAAAGATTACTCGTTTCATATTCTTAATTATTTATTTTGTTTAAAAATGGTTTAGGAAACCTATAGCCCTAAAAAGTGCAAAGACTTTTTGTAATTTTTAAGGGCATGTCGATTTCATAGCAATTACGTTTTGCTATAAGATGTAGATAAGAATTAAAGGTTGCGTGTAGAAAGAAAAAATCCCGATTGGATCGGGATTTTAAATTTATGCTTTTACTGTTTTGATGGCTTCTTTTATTTTGCCTTCGAGTTCTTCGAGTAGTTCGGGATTATCTAGCAGTAAACTTTTTACGGCATCCCTACCCTGTCCAAGCTTGGTGTCGCCATAGCTGAACCATGACCCACTTTTCTTAATTATTTCGAATTCAACTCCCAAGTCTATGATCTCCCCAACCTTGGAAATTCCTTCACCGTACATAATATCAAATTCGGCGGTCCTGAATGGAGGAGCAACCTTATTTTTTACCACCTTAACACGGGTCTTGTTACCTTGTACGGCACCATCGGTATCCTTAATTTGAGTTGATCGTCTAATATCTAGTCTCACGGAAGCATAAAACTTAAGGGCGTTACCACCTGTGGTTGTTTCCGGATTGCCGAACATTACTCCAATTTTTTCCCTTAATTGGTTAATAAAGATTACGGTACAATTTGTTTTGCTAATAGAACCGGTAAGCTTTCTAAGGGCTTGTGACATTAATCGGGCATGAAGACCCATTTTAGAGTCGCCCATTTCACCTTCTATTTCGCTTTTTGGTGTCAAGGCGGCAACGGAGTCGATAACAACTATATCAATAGCGCCAGAACGTATAAGATTATCGGCTATTTCCAAAGCTTGTTCCCCATTATCGGGTTGGGAAATAATCAAGTTATCAATATCTACCCCAAGTTTTTGGGCATAAAAACGGTCAAATGCATGTTCCGCATCAATAAAAGCAGCAATACCTCCATTTTTTTGTGCCTCAGCCATGGCGTGGAGCGTAAGTGTGGTCTTACCAGAGGATTCAGGTCCATATATTTCTATTACCCTACCACGTGGATATCCACCTACACCGAGTGCTACATCCAATCCCAAAGAACCGGAGGAAATCACTTCTACGTCCTGTACTATACTATCGCCCATCTTCATTACGGCACCTTTTCCGTAAGTTTTATCCAATTTATCTAAGGTAAGTTTTAGTGCTTTTAATTTTGCTTCTTTTTCGGAACTCATTTTCATATCATATTAGGGACGCTAAAATACCAATTCTTTTTGCATAATACCACCTATGGTACGGATTTTATGTGAAGAAATTAGGAGATTATTTAAATTGAAATATTAATATTGAACAGTTTAAAATCTTTGTCAATGCTTTAATTTAAAGGCATTTGTAGAACGCTCGACTTCAGTTTTATTCGTTTTTTTACGATTAGCCTTAATTAATCGTGGCCTTGGACGCAACCTTTTCATATTTGTTGCATCTAAAAAATAACTAACTCAAATTAGGTTGCTTATTGTTCTGGTAAAACAATAAGGGTTGTGGGTCAATATTTTATTGTAATTCTATGAAAAAGAAAAAGCAATATTGACCTTAAAAAGGGTCTTGATTACTTCAAGATCCTTTTTTAATTTAGGTCCCTAGCAGAAATTAAAAAACCAGCATTAAACCTTTTTATCCCGAGGGATAAATCCTATTTTTGCAGTGTAAATTAATTCTTTAACTTAAACTATTAGTATAGTATGCAACTGTACAATACCTTAAGTGCAAAAGAAAGGGAAGCCTTAATAGAGGAGGCAGGATTGGAACGCCTAACCATTTCTTTCTATCAATATGCACGTCTTGGCAATCCGTCAATTTTTCGAAATCATTTGTTTATCCATTGGAACGAACTGGATGTTCTAGGCCGTATTTATGTGGCTCATGAAGGTATTAACGCCCAATTGTCCGTTCCTGCCGAAAATTTCAAAGCCTTTAAAGCACATTTGGACAGTATCACATTTTTGGAAAATGTTCGATTGAATGTTGCGATTGAACAGGACAACAAATCATTTTTAAAACTAAAGGTGAAAGTGCGTGAAAAAATCGTGGCGGATGGGTTGAATGACAATTCATTTGATGTTACCAATAAGGGAATCCATGTTGATGCCGTTAGATTTAATGAACTTATGGAGGACTCCGATACCCTATTGGTGGATATGCGGAATCACTATGAAAGTGAAATTGGACATTTTAAGAATGCGATTACCCCAGATGTGGATACATTCAGGGATTCGTTGGATATTATTGAAAAAGATCTTGCCGACCATAAAGAGGATAAAAAGTTGGTCATGTACTGTACCGGTGGTATTCGATGCGAAAAAGCCAGCGCCTATTATAAACATAAGGGTTTTAAGAATGTATACCAGCTGGAAGGCGGTATAATTGAATATACCCGGCAAGTAAATAACTTGAACCTGGAAAATAAATTTCTGGGTAAGAATTTTGTTTTTGATCACCGTAGGGGAGAACGGATTACGGATGATGTCATTGCACATTGCCATCAATGTGGAAATCCATGTGACAACCACGTGAATTGCGCCAATGAAGCATGCCATCTGCTTTTTATCCAGTGTGAGGCTTGTGCCGAGACCATGAACCAATGCTGTTCCGTGGAATGTAAAGAAATTCATGAATTACCTTTTGAGGACCAGAAAAGGCTCAGAAAAGGGAAAGTGGTAAGCAATAAGATTTTTAAAAAGGGCCGATCAGAAGTGCTAAAGTACAAGAAGTAGCTCTTTGTTGAGGTTCTAAGAATAAATGAACTTGTTTTAATAATAATAGAGAGGTTGTTTTTTATTTGGTTTAAACAAAATTTTTTTAACGATGGACCATTAAAAAATGGCAGGTATATTTTGTCATCTTAATGGACGGGTTAACTATTTAATTCCATTATTAGAGGTTGTTTTTCTTGCTTTATGTAAAGCTTAACGCTGACAACGAAACTCTTTCTTTTCATCGCATTAAAAAAACACTATCTTTACGTTTAATAATTTTATGAACCTTTTTTAGTAAAAGTGTTACATTTTTACTAAACCAAGATACGAAATATGGGTTGTAGCAGTTGTTCAACCGGTAAGGACGGACAGCCTAAAGGATGCAAGAACAATGGTACTTGTGGCACTGATGGCTGTAATAAATTGACGGTATTTGATTGGCTTTCCAATATGTCACTCCCAAATGGCGAAAAACCATTTGATTGTGTGGAAGTCCGTTTTAAAAATAGCAGAAAAGAATTCTTCAGAAATTCCGAAAATCTTTCATTTTCTATTGGTGACATAGTAGCTACGCAAGCTACTTCCGGTCATGATGTAGGCATGGTTACCCTTACCGGGGAATTGGTAAGGATGCAAATGAAAAAGAAAAAGGAGGATTATAACAATCCGGAACTCCCCAAAGTTTACCGAAAGGCTTCCCAAAAGGATATCGATATTTGGCAAAAATGTAGGGACAGGGAAGAGGAAATTAAAAAGAGGGCCAGGGAAATAGCCATTGTGCTAAAATTGCAGATGAAAATCTCCGATGTGGAATTTCAAGGAGATGGTTCCAAGGCTACCTTTTATTACACTGCAGAAGACCGTGTAGATTTCCGTCAGTTGATCAAGGACATGGCCAAAGCGTTTGGTATTCGAATAGAAATGAGACAAATTGGTTATAGGCAAGAAGCCCAACGATTGGGCGGAATTGGCTCTTGTGGCAGGGAATTGTGCTGCTCCACATGGCTAACCGATTTTAGGTCTGTTAGTACTTCTGCAGCCCGTTATCAGCAACTTTCCCTTAATCCACAAAAACTTGCAGGGCAATGTGGAAAGCTAAAGTGTTGTCTGAATTATGAATTGGACGTTTATTTAGATGCCTTAAAGGATTTTCCGGGTCAGGACACCAAACTTTTTACCGAAAAAGGGATGGCTTTTTGTCAGAAGGTAGATATTTTTAAAGCTTCTCTGTGGTTTTCATATAAAGACGAACCTGCTAATTGGCATATTTTGTCCAAAGATCAGGTAATAGAGGTTTTGGAAAAAAATAAGAATAGGGAGAAAGTGGCCAGTTTGGAAGAATATGCCGTAGAGAATGTACAGGAAGTGGAAAAGGTTTTTGAGAACGTGGTGGGGCAGGATAGCTTGACCCGTTTTGACACCCCTAAGAAGAGTAGGTCCAACAGGAATAACAAGAAAAAGAAAAAAAGCAATTATAAAAAAAGACCTGCCAACAATGCTTAAGAGTTTAGGTGCATTTTTGTTAGTAGTTATTATGGTTTCTTGCGATGGGCAAACCGTAAAAGCGGAATACAGTCCAACACAAAACGGAATCTGGAACAAGGATAGTGTAGTAGCCTTTTCTTTTAAGGAATTGGATACTCTTCAAGAATACGATATGTTTATTAACGTAAGAAATGACGGAACATACCTATATAGCAACCTCTTTTTAATTGCAGAATTGCAGTTTCCAAACGGAGATATGCAACGCGATACATTGGAATATGAAATGTCCAAACCGGATGGAGAATGGTTGGGAACGGGTTATGGCAGTTTAAAGGAAAACAAATTATGGTATAAAGAAAACGTCGTTTTCCCAACTTCAGGCGTATATACCTTAGAAATTTCCCATGCCATGCGTAAAAATGGCCTAGTAGATGGAATTGTCGAATTGGAAGGTATCACCGATGTGGGATATTTAATCGAAAAAAGTAATTAGTAGGCTTATGGCAACAGCTACCAAGAAGAAGAAGAAAAGCAATAACAATTTTTTTACAATCATTAAGTGGTTTTGGATCTTATTTGCGACTGGAATTTTCGCAATTGCCCTATTGTTCCTATCGGCTTCATGGGGTTTTTTAGGTGAGTTACCTACGTTTGAGACCTTGGAAAATCCGCAGACCAAACTGGCATCCGAGATTATTTCTTCTGATGGTGAGACTTTAGGGAAGTTCTATTTGGATGACAACCGTACCGATGTTGATTACAAAGATTTGCCAAAAAATTTAGTAGATGCTCTGGTCGCTAGCGAGGATGTTCGTTATTATGAGCACTCCGGTATTGATGCCAAAGGGGTATTACGCGCAGTTGTCTTTTTGGGAAAACGTGGAGGCGCAAGTACCATTTCACAGCAATTGGCGCGACAGCTTTTTGTTGGGGTACGGTCAAGAAACAAATTTGAAACTATAAAACAGAAAGCCAAGGAGTGGGTCATCGCCACACAATTGGAACGGAGTTATACCAAAGAAGAGATTATTAAGATGTACCTCAACATTTATGATTTTGGCAATAATGCCGATGGTATCCGTTCGGCATCGCGAATTTATTTTGGAAAAGAACCTAAAAATCTAAAAATTGAGGAATCTGCCATGTTGATAGGTATGTTGCAGAATTCATCATACTACAATCCCTTAAGGCGTGAAGAGTTAACTAGGGAAAAGAGAAATTTGGTATTAAGCCAGATGGCGAAATTTGAATTTATCAGTGAGGTTGAAAAAGATTCGCTACAGGCCTTAAAAATGGATATCAATTATAATCCGGAATCGCATAGGGAAGGTATTGCCACGTATTTTAGAATGTACCTACAGGGCTTTATGAACAAATGGATTAAGAAAAATCCAAAACCGGCACTTAAAGGGGAGCGTGATAAATGGAATATATACTTGGACGGATTACGTATTTATACCACTATCGATTCCCGCATGCAACAGAATGCCGAAGATGCTGTTGCCGAACATATGAAACGATTACAGGCCGAATTTTTTCATCAAAACACCCCTGACCGCAATAAAACAGCTCCCTTTATTGAAGAAGTTCCTGGGGAAATAGATCGGATCATGGAGAGGGCTATAAAATCCTCACATAGGTGGCATAACCTAGAAGATCAAGGGAAAAATGAAAAGGATATTAGAGCTTCCTTTAACGAGCCTGTGGAGATGACTGTTTTTGATTGGAATAGTGAGACCAAGGAAAAGGATACGGTAATGACCCCAATGGATTCCATTAGATATTATAAAACCTTTCTAAAGACGGCAATGATGTCCATGGAACCCCAATCCGGGCATGTAAAGGCTTGGGTAGGTGGAATAGATTACAAGCATTTTCAATATGATAATGTTATTCAAGGAGCTAGGCAGGTTGGGTCTACTTTTAAGCCTTTTGTGTATGCTGCAGCCATTGATCAATTGCGACTTTCGCCCTGTGATGTTCTTCCGGACAATCAATATTGTATTGAGGCTAATAAACATGGAAATCCAGATCCATGGTGTCCTAAAAATTCGGACGGCAAATATTCTGGTGAAATGATGACTCTTAAACATGCATTGGCAAATTCTGTAAATACGATTACTGCGCAATTGATAGATAAGGTTGGGCCCAAAGCAGTTGTGGCCATTGCAAAAAATTTGGGAATTACTGGAAATATTCCAGAGGTGCCCTCCATAGCACTGGGAACCGCAGACCTTAATGTATATGAGATGGTGGGGGCATATGGTGCTTTTGCTAACCAAGGAGTATATGTAAAACCCGTAATGGTAACGAGGATCGAGGATAAAAATGGAACTGTGCTTTTTGAGTATGTCCCAGAGACAAAAGATGTTTTAAGTAAGGATGTCTCCTATGCGATGGTCAATCTTATGTCCGGAGTAACCCAGGGAGGTTCTGGAACAAGGTTAAGAACCACGGGTTATGACAAATGGCGCAAGGAATACGAGGAAATTATAACTGGTTATCCGTACGAATTTAAAAACCAGATTGCCGGTAAAACAGGTACAACCCAAAATCAAAGTGATGGTTGGTTTATGGGGATGGTTCCAAATTTGGTAACCGGTGTTTGGGTTGGCGGCGATGATAAGGCTGTTCATTTTAAAACTATTACTTACGGACAGGGAGCCTCCATGGCGCTTCCTATTTGGGGATTGTACATGAAAAAGAATTATGCTAATAAGGATTTGGGCGTTTCTGTTGAAGATTTTGAAAAACCTGAGAATTTATCCATAAATGTAGATTGCTCTAAATCGGGCATTGAATCTGAGAATGATATTGATACCGAGGATGATTTGGATTTTTAGAGAAAATTGAAAATAATTTTAAGAAATGCCCTTGCTTTTAAAAGAAAGTTAAGGGCATTTTTCGTTAAAAACCTGTATTTTAGAGTGATTAAGGATTTGGTTTAATTAAGTCGATTTTATATGATACGTAAAACTGTGGCCAACGTTGAAGAGGCATTACAAGGGGTAAAGGATGGTATGACTTTTATGCTGGGAGGATTTGGATTATGTGGCATTCCCGAAAATGCAATTGCGGAACTGGTGAAGATGGGGATTAATGACTTAACCTGTATTTCCAATAATGCCGGGGTAGACGATTTCGGTCTGGGTTTATTGTTACACAAACGTCAGATAAAGAAGATGATATCTTCCTATGTTGGCGAAAATGATGAATTTGAACGCCAAATGTTAAGCGGGGAATTGGAAGTGGAATTAACGCCACAAGGAACATTGGCGGAGAAATGTAGAGCGGCCCAGGCTGGTTTCCCTGCTTTTTATACACCGGCCGGTTACGGAACTGAAGTAGCCGAAGGTAAGGAAACCAGGGAGTTTAATGGAAAAATGTATGTACTGGAGGAGGCCTTTAAAGCCGATTTTTCTTTTGTAAAAGCTTGGAAGGGGGATGAGGCAGGAAATTTAATATTTAAAGGAACGGCGAGAAACTTTAATCCTGCCATGTGTGGGGCAGCCAAGATTACTGTTGCTGAGGTGGAAGAATTGGTGCCAGCAGGGCAGCTGGATCCCAACCAAATTCACGTTCCAGGAATTTTTATACAACGTATTTTCCAAGGTAAAGATTACGAGAAAAGAATTGAGCAGTTAACCGTACGTAAAGCTAATTAATTTGAAAATTTGCTAATATGAGGAGTGATAAGGAAAATATAATCGTAAAGAAAACTTTCGATTTTTCCTTGGAAATAATTGAATATTGTGAAGTATTGAGATCTTTTAATAAGTATGAAATGGCATCCCAATTGTTTAGAAGTGGAACATCTATCGGTGCAAATACCTGGGAGGCCCAAAATGGGGAAAGTACTGCTGATTTTATACATAAATTTAAGATTGCAGCTAAGGAAGCGGACGAAACCTCCTAGTGGATCAAACTTTGCAAGGAGTCAAAGCACTATCCAAATCCGCAAGTAACGCTTTTTTCAGAATTGGAAGCTATCATTCGAATTATCTCGAAAATAATAGGTAGCAGTAAACGTGGTAAATTATCAAATTAATTAATTATCAAATCAACAATTATGTTGGATAAAAACGGAATAGCAAAACGCATTGCAAAGGAAGTAAAGGAAGGATATTACGTTAACTTGGGAATTGGAATACCAACTTTGGTGGCCAATTTTGTAAGGGAAGATATAAGTGTGGAATTTCAAAGTGAAAATGGCGTGTTGGGAATGGGTCCCTTTCCTTTTGAAGGGGAAGAGGATGCCGATCTCATTAATGCCGGCAAGCAAACCATTACCACTCTTCCAGGAGCCTCGTTTTTCGACTCTGTAACGAGCTTTGGGATGATTCGGGGTCAGCATGTAGATTTAACCATTTTAGGGGCTATGGAGGTCGCAGAAAACGGTGATATTGCCAATTGGAAAATTCCTGGAAAAATGGTGAAAGGAATGGGAGGAGCTATGGATTTGGTGGCTTCTGCTGAAAATATCATTGTCGCTATGATGCATACCAACAGAGACGGAGAATCCAAATTATTGAAAAAATGTTCTTTACCGCTGACAGGTGTTGGGTGTGTAAAAAAGATTGTGACCAACCTGGCAGTGCTGGAAGTAACCCCAAAAGGATTTAAATTGTTGGAAAGGGCCCCAGGCTTAAGTGTTGAAGAAATAATTAAAGCCACAGAAGGCAATTTAATCGTCGTGGGAGATATCCCGGAAATGGAAATTTAACATTTTGGAAGTTGCCAGTTATCGATGTAATTGACTATTTTTATACGCTTACAACAATTAAGGTATATTTCACAACAATTTTTTAAATATTGCGTTTATCTGAATTATATTGTAATCAATAACAGAAGTTAGACCCCAAATTTAACTACTACTAAACCTTTAAACCTATTTTACTATGGAAGCCCAAATTAGCCACGCCCCCTCACAGGAAGAAATTCAAGTTTATCGAAATGACTTTTTTATAGGCATTGTACGATTGATGAAAAAATTATTTATGCTTTAGGCATAGATTTAAATTTTTAAAAGGGAGCAATACTTTGTAGTATTGCTCCCTTTTTTTTGTTTATGACCGTGTTGAAAATTGTATTTTTAGGAAACAAAAACTAAGAAATGAAACTACATTTGGAAGCTTGTTCTATTAGCGATTTGGGTTTTTTGGCAAATCTGAGCAAGAGGACTTTTATAGAAGCTTTTGAAAAGGATAATAATCCTGAGTATTTTAAGGAATACCTTAATTCGGCTTTTGGCGAGGAAGCCCTCCTCAAGGAACTCAATGATAACAATTCATCCTTTTATTTGGTCTACAACCATGCTATTTTAGTAGGGTATATTAAGTTGAATGAAAATGGATCCCAATCGGATATTAAGGATAGTAATTCTATGGAGATTGAACGCATCTATGTTTTGGGGGAACTCCAAGGTCAGGGTTTTGGAGCGTGGATATTGACGCAGGTCATTTCAATAGCAAGGTCCAAAAACAAGTATTACTTGTGGCTTGGTGTTTGGGAACTCAATAAAAAAGCCATTAAATTTTATGAAAGATTGGGGTTCTACAAGTTTGGAAGTCACCCGTATTACATTGGCAAGGATAAACAAATGGATTGGTTAATGCGGTTGGACCTATTACCGGGAGATTCGATATAAAATATATTGATTATAACTTGCAAAGAATTTCTGTGGCCTTTTCCAAGGTTTCGTTGGTCTTGGCGAAACAAAATCGTAATAGGTGTTTATCAATTCCCTTGGAATTAAACCCTGAAATGGGAATACTGGCTATTTGATATTCTTTGACTAATCGTTCAGCAAATACTTCATCTGGTTCTAGGCTAATGCCGCTAAAATCTGCCAATTGAAAGTAGGTGCCCTGGCAGGGATGTATTTTAAACCTTGAACTGCTTAATCCGGAAAGGAAAAGGTCGCGCTTATTTTGATAAAACGTGTTCAAACCCAAATAATGTTCAGGTTCTTTTAAATAGGTGCCCAAAGCTTTTTGAACGGCATGGTCTGCGCTAAAAACATTGAATTGATGCGTTTTTCGAAATTCGTGCATTAGTTCGGCAGGGCCTGCACAATACCCCATTTTCCATCCTGTGATATGAAATGTTTTTCCAAAGGAACCACATACAAAGGTGCGGGAGGCGAGCGCTTCATATTTTGAAGCACTTTCATGCGTATAACCATCAAAAACAATATGCTCGTATACTTCATCACTAATGACAATTATATCTGTTTTTTCAAGACTATGCTGTAGTTGAAGCATATCGTCTTTGGAGAAAATAGTGCCACTGGGATTATGAGGGGTGTTAATGATGACCATTTTGGTCTTGGAAGTAATTTTGGAACGAAATTCTGTCCAATCTACCTTGAAATCACTATTGTTTAACTGAACAAATACAGGAATCCCTCCATTGACTTCAATGGCTGGCTCATAACAATCGTATGCCGGCTTAATGACAATTACCTCATCACCATGGCCTATAAAGGCTGTAATGATGCTGAAAATAGCCTGTGTGGCACCTACCGTTACTGTAATTTCATTGTTTGGGTTATAGTACCTCCCATATAATTGCTCCATTTTCTTAGAGAGCACTTCACGAAGTTCATAGACACCTGCCATGGGTGCATATTGGTTATAGCCCTGCTTCATGGCTTGGGTTACCAAATCGATCAAGGTTGGATCAGGTTCAAAATTAGGAAAACCTTGAGAGAGATTAATTGCACTGTGCTTTTGTGCCAATTGACCCATAGTGGTAAAAATCGTGGTTTTTACTTTGGGAAGCTTAGATGATATTTTGTTTCTATAAGTTGGCATGTGGGCTGTATACTTAATTTAGGATTGTTGTGACCGTAAATGGACAATTACTTGGTTTAAACATTGTTCTAATTCTTTTTTGATTTCCCGTTCCCAAAATCGGAATATGGTATAGCCCAACTGCTGTAGTTTCAAGTTTACTTCTTGGTCCCGTTGAATATTACGTTCAATTTTTGGTATCCAGAACTCTTTATTGGTCTTAATTTTTTGCTTCCGCTCTTCCCAGTTGTAACCATGCCAATATTCACCATCTATAAAGATGACCGTTTTATATTTTTTTAGGGCAATATCTGGTTTGCCTATTAACTTCTTATAATCTACTCTATATCGATATCCTTCGGCCCATAGGGCTTTTCTAAATTTGAGTTCGGGAATGGTGTTTTTACCTCTGATTTTTCCCATAATTTTAGAACGTTCAGGGGTCGTATAAAAACCGGACTCTTCATTGAAACGAGGGACAATTATCCGTTCTTCCTTATATTCCTTATTCATACTTAAAGATACTGGATTTTTAAGATCTGCGTAAACAAAAACCCCATTCCTGTAGAGGGATGGGGTTTGTTTTTGTAAATCAGAATTAATATTTTAATCCGTATTATCCTTTTATGCTGGCACTAAAGAACTCCCTGTTCATACGGGCAATGTTTTCCAAGGAAATTCCTTTAGGACATTCTACCTCACAGGCACCGGTATTGGTACAGTTTCCAAAACCTTCCAAATCCATTTGGGCAACCATATTTTTGACCCTGTCGGTGGCTTCAATCTGTCCTTGCGGTAGTAAAGCATATTGGGAAACCTTAGCCCCTACGAATAGCATGGCTGAGGAGTTCTTACAACTAGCAACACAGGCGCCACAACCAATACAGGTAGCGGAATCCATGGCCGTATCGGCCGCATGCTTGTCTATAGGAATGGCATTGGCGTCTTGTGTATTTCCTGAGGTGTTCACGGAAATAAAACCACCGGCCTGCTGAATACGATCAAAAGAACTGCGATCCACAACCAAATCTTTTATAACCGGAAAGGCTTTGGCCCTAAAAGGTTCAATCGTTATGGTGTCCCCATCCTTGAACATTCGCATATGTAACTGACAGGTAGTAACCCCTCTATCTGGACCATGCGCTTCCCCATTGATGTACATGGAGCAGGTGCCGCAAATTCCTTCACGACAATCATGGTCAAAGGCTACAGGTTCGTCCCCTGTGTTGGTGAGCTGTTCGTTTAAAACATCCATCATTTCAAGGAAAGACATGTGTTCTGAAATCTCAGTCACTTTATATTCGACCATTTTACCTTTGTCCTGTGGTCCTTTTTGTCTCCAAATTTTTAATGTAAGATTCATTCTTATAGTTTATTAGCCAAAAAGCCAATAGGCATTAGTTATGTGTCTATCGATTTAATGAAGGCGTTTAACATTTTACTTTCTTCGGTAATTAAACCTTGAATTCTATTATAACTATCGGTTGAAATAAAGTTTAATTCTTTTGCTATAATTATTTGAGTTTCCAATTCTAATAAGGATCCTCTGGAAATTTTTAAAAACTGGATATAATTCTTCGTGTAATTTCTACCCCATCCCTCGGCAATATTTGAAGGTATTGAAATTGAGGAACGCTTGATTTGACTTTGTAATCCGAATAATTCGTCATTTGGAATTTCTTTGCATAGCAAATATGTCTCCTTAACGATTTCTATTCCTTTTTGCCAGATCAATAAATCTTTATACGTTCTTACTTCGTTCATATGGGCAAATTTTGTTAATTTTTGCCTTTTGCCTTTTGCCTTTTGCCTTTTGTCTTTTGACTATTTATAACTTCTTTGTTTTAATTCAATATCATTAAATTCCAGTTGTTCCTTATGCAAAACGGCATCTGAAGGTTCTCCTTTGTATTCCCAAGCAGCTACAAAAGCATAATCTGTATCGTTACGTTTTGCTTCTCCTTTTTGCTCGCCATCAATTTCTACCGACTCTTCACGGAAATGTCCTCCACAGGATTCCTCTCGCATTAAGGCGTCCTTGGCAAACAATTCGCCCAATTCCAAGAAATCGGCCACTCGACCTGCTTTCTCCAGTTCTGGATTCATCTCATTGGCGGACCCAGGGACTTTTACTTCCTTATAAAACTCTTCTCGGATAGCCTTAATTTCTGCTATGGCTAATTTTAGGTCTGTAGCGTTACGGGACATACCACATTTGTCCCACATTACCTTCCCCAAGCGTTTATGGAAATAATCTACTGAATGAGACCCTTTATTATTCACAAAGAAGTTGATTCTTTCGGTGACCTCTTTTTCGGCCTCATCAAACTCAGGGGTGTCGGTTGCAATTTTCCCTGTTCTAATTTCATGTGACAAGTAGTCCCCCATGGTGTAGGGCAATACAAAATAGCCATCGGCCAGACCTTGCATTAGGGCAGATGCCCCTAGACGGTTTGCTCCATGATCAGAGAAATTGGCCTCACCAATGCAATATAAGCCTTCCACAGTGGTCATGAGGTTGTAATCTACCCAAACGCCTCCCATAGTATAGTGGGTTGCAGGATAGATCATCATTGGGGTTTTATATGGATTTTCATCAACGATCTTCTCGTACATTTGAAAAAGATTTCCATATTTTTCCTCTACTACAGCTGCACCTAGTTCAGTAATTTTTTCTTTGGAAGCATTTTGAATACCATGGATCTTAGCTTGTTCCAAACCATATCGTTCAATGGCCGATTTAAAATCCAAATACACCGCTTCCCCGGTAGCGTTAACACCATAACCGGCATCGCATCTTTCTTTCGCCGCTCTGGAAGCCACATCACGTGGCACCAAGTTTCCAAAGGCAGGATATCTTCTTTCTAAATAGTAATCCCTTTGATCCTCGCTCAATTGGGTAGGTTTTAATTTTCCTTCCCTAATGGCCAACACATCTTCCATATTTTTAGGGACCCAAATACGGCCGTCATTACGTAGTGACTCGGACATTAGGGTTAATTTGGATTGATAGTCTCCCGAGCGTGGGATACAGGTAGGGTGAATTTGGGTATAACATGGGTTTGCGAAAAAGGCTCCCTTTTTATGTATTTTCCAGGCTGCTGTTGCGTTAGACCCCATAGCATTGGTTGAAAGGAAATATACATTTCCATAACCCCCCGATGCAATTACTACTGCATGTGCGGAATGGCGTTCTATTTCCCCGGTAACTAGGTTCCGCGCTATAATACCGCGCGCCTTTCCATTTACTTTTACAACATCTAGCATTTCGTGCCTGTTGTACATTTCTATTTTCCCACGGGCGATCTGTCTGTTCATGGCAGAATATGCCCCTAACAATAATTGTTGGCCCGTTTGTCCTTTTGCATAAAACGTTCGGGATACCAATACACCACCAAAAGATCGGTTGTCCAATAGTCCACCATAATCTCTAGCAAAGGGAACCCCTTGTGCTACACATTGATCAATAATATTGGCCGAAACCTCTGCCAAACGGTATACGTTAGCTTCTCGGGAACGGTAATCGCCACCCTTTACAGTATCATAGAACAGACGATAGGTAGAATCCCCATCCCCTTGATAATTTTTTGCGGCATTTATACCTCCCTGTGCTGCGATGGAATGTGCTCTACGCGGGGAATCCTGATAGCAGAATGCTTTTACCCTATAACCAAGCTCGGCCAAGGTTGCGGCGGCAGAACCTCCAGCAAGACCTGTTCCAACAACAATAACATCGATGTTTCGTTTGTTGGCGGGATTTACTAAGTTTATTTTATCCTTATAGGTCGTCCATTTATCCTTTAATGGGCCTTTTGGTACTTTAGAATCCAATACAGACATAGAAATGTATTATTAATGGTTAAAATGGTGAAATAGTGCAATGAAAATAAATCCTAATGGAATTAAAACAGCATACGCCTTTCCGAATCCTTTTAACCCTTTTGTATATTTATTATTGGCACCAACCGATTGAAATGCGGAATTAAAGCCGTGGAGTAGGTGCAACGAAAGAAAAACAAAGCCTAAGCAATAAAGGGCAACCCTCCATATCGGGACAAATTTATGGGTAAGTTCTTCGTAATAACGATAACCTTCCCCGTCGGCTAGCAAACCGGACATGTCTCCTTGAATATATTTTGTATTGATTTCAGGAAACCAGAAATCCAAGAAATGAATGATTAGGAAAACCAGAATAAAGCCACCACTCCAAATCATATTTCTACTCATCCAGGTGGAATTGGCGGCACCATTGTTTTTGACATAGTTAATGGCCCGTGCATTCCGGTTTTTTATTTCCAGAACAAATCCCATTACAAAATGATAGATAACCCCAAAAAGCAATACAGGTTGCAACGCGTATTGTATTAGGGGATTGGTACCCATAAAATGAGAAGTTTCATTAAAGGTATCCGGACTTAAAACGGATAGGATATTAATGGCAAAATGTTGAAGGATAAAAATCATTAAGAAAAAGGCGGAAAGGGCCATAGTGTACTTTCTGCCTATTGAAGAGTTTAAAAATCCACTCATTGGTTATTTGTTTTGATTGCAAATTTACTCTAGAATCGAGTTATTAACAAACTTTGTTGAATTTATGTACGGTATTTAGAACCAATTTAAAGAATTCCATAATTGTAATGAATAAATAACTCTAAAATATTTTTTTCAGGATTACGTAAAAGTTGAATTGAGAAGATATTTCAAGAGTCTAGAATTTTGCACCCCTGTAGTATTAAGGAAAGAATCTACGTATAACGGCAGTTTCAGGGAATAGTGTTAATAAAATGCCTTCAATTGAAGGATTATTTGTTTAATGTATTTTCCTACATAAATTTAAAATACCGTTTGGTATGAATATACTTTTATTGATTTCTCAGCGTTAGAAGCTAACCCAACAGTAAAAATCAAGATCATTGGATGGTACTCTGGAAAACTTGGACATTTAATATTAAATTCTCATTAATTGCATTTTTTGTAACTGCAATACTTGGTCTCTTGAGCATGGGTGCTTTGGGCGGTCTTTTATATTTTCCAGTATCTTTTCTATTTGCATCTTTTCCTACAATAAACGATTGGCATGGTGACTGGGTTTGGCCAACCCTTATTATGGTTGGTATGTTATGGTCCTTCAGTTTTGTATTTGCGGCCGTGGCATGGTATTTCCTAAATAAGATATCCAATTCCAAAGTGCTGCTTATTGCTACCTATGTAGCCATACTTTGGCTATGGGCGGCCTTACTCTGGACTGTGATGATTATGGTCAATATAGATCAAATATCCTAGGCGTTTCTTCATTTAAATCCCCAAATCAATTATAATTTTTATTGAGTTAGGGAATATTTAATAGCCTTATTTCTCCAATTCAGAAACAAAAATTTTGGACTGGGATTCTACAATGGCCTGGGCCTGTAAAATGGCTTTATCCAAAATTACCGTATTTTCCGGCGAGGCCAAATCCCTCGTAGAGGCTATTGCCTTTAAATACCAATCTTCCCAAGCATTTATTATAGCTACCTCATTTTCCACAGGATTTCCGGTCTTTACAGATTTCTCGCTGAGCAAAAACTCTTCTGCAAGTCGATTCGTAGCTGCATCTTTAACAATTTCAACGATATCCACTGCCGTATAGGAATCCCCATTAACCAAGGTCAATGCGCTGCCCAAGGCTGCTATACTAACATTTTTAAGTGTTTCTTGGGAGACCTTATCCAATCTATCCCCATCAGTATGATAAAATTGATCGGTAAAATGCCAGAGCAATAATCCGGGAATATGGTTTTCCAAAAATGGGGTATGATCACTGCCCCCTTCATAAGGGTTGGAATTTACTGGCCAATGGGCAAATTCCCCCTGTTTCATAAAATTATGGAGCATATAATCATTTAGGTAATGGGGCTTCATATCTTCCAAGCTAAGCAATTTTCCGCCCCATTCGGTGTGCTTATCTTTACCCCTGGTCCAAATGGCACTGGGATCTGGCATTTTCTCGATTAAAAAAGTACCCCCGGTAAGGGCTGTATTTTCCCCAACCATGTCCAGACTAACTCCCCATTTAATATTGGCAGATCTTTTTTCATTTTCTTTTAGATATCTTTTTGTAGAAATGATTTCATCCCCCCAAAGGAAGGTCATAGTTCTTTGGGCATCGATATTGCCTTTTTTTATCAATTGTGCCGAAACGGTAGCCATTTCCAATTGTGCGCCCACGCCGCTGGCATTATCATTGGCTCCCGGTTCCTGCACATGGGCACTAAAAACAATACGTTCCTCAGGAATTTGGGAGCCTTTTATGTTGGCCACTATAGTTAGTTCTTCCGAAGGATACATTTTACTGGAAATAGTTACTTTCATAAATGTTTTGCCTTTTTCCAGTAAGGCCTTTAGTTTTTCTTTAGCCTGATAGGAAAGCGCTATTCCCCATGTATTTTTAGGGTCATAGGGTAAACTTCTGAATTGGATGGAATTTGTGTTTTTTTCTGGTTTTAGATAAGCGGGGTTGTCGTAACTAACTATTCCCAAGGCCCCTTTTTTTAAAACCCCTTTATTATAGACTTCCAAGGCATTGAGTTCCGTATAAATAATTTTTCCTTTTAAGGATAGCCTTTGTAGATCATCCATGTCCTTAACATAAATAATTTCGGCGGTAGTTCCATTTTTAGGGGTTGAAATTGAATTTAGATAAACCATGTTTCTATTGGTAATAAAGGACAACAGTGGTTCATTGTCTCCTAAAAGAGTAATCTCCGCGTTCATAATTTCCCAGGTCGGATGCTGTAGGGGCCTGTTTTCAATTCTATACGTGAATCGGTCTATGTTAGATGCGTTTTTCTCAGGGACATATCCTGCTGCCTCCAAACCAGCCGCAATTTTATAGATGCTTTTGTTAAAACCTTCGTTGCCTACCACACGCCAAAATTGTTCAACGAATGCAGTGGTCTCATAGGCTAGCTCTCCACTAATATTGCTCCTAAGGATATTTAAATAGTCATCTGTTGTAACTGCAGAATTTTTTACTTGACCCGAGCTTAGGGTGGTGGTACATAGAAATAGGAGTAAAAGATTCTTCGTCATAACAATAGTCAGTTTTTTAGGGTTTTTTGGGGCGTGAGGCCGCATGTATTTGCATTGCAAAATGATGGGGCGAAGATATGATATTTTGTAAGTTTAAGGCTAGATGAACCCTTGTTTAAAAATGATTTTATACTAAGTGGGGCTATGCACTTCCTATTTCTTAAATTTGTCTTCAAAACAATAAAAAATGAAATATCAGCAAATAGATAATAACTTATTTATAAAGAATCGCAAGAAGTTTATGGCCAATATGAAGCCAAAGAGTATAGCGGTTTTTAATTCTAATGACAATTATCCCATTGGTGCCGATAGTACAATGCCCTTTGAGCAGAACAGGGATTTATTTTATTTAAGCGGGGCCGATCAAGAGGAAACTATTTTGTTACTGTTCCCGGATGCCCTAGACAAAAAGCATAGAGAGGTTTTGTTTGTAAGGGAAACCAATGCCCATATAGCGGTTTGGGAAGGTGAAAAATTGACCAAGGAAAAGGCTGTGGAAGTGTCTGGAATAACAACGATTTATTGGTTGACGGATTTTGATAAGATTTTCTTTGATCTAATGACCGAGGTAGATACCGTATACTTTAATACCAATGAACATTACCGTCAGGCGGTGGAGACCCAAACAAGGGAAGATCGTTTTATTATAAAGTGTAAACAGGATTTCCCGGCCCACCAATGGGCTAAGAGCAGCCCTATTTTACAAGAAATAAGGGGTGTGAAGGAGGCTGAGGAAATTGCAATTATGCAGACGGCCTGCAATATTACCGAAAAGGGATTTAGACGCCTATTGGGTTTTGTAAAGCCAGGGGTCTGGGAATATGAGATAGAGGCTGAGCTGTTGTACGAATTCATCCGCAATAGGTCCAAGGGATTTGCCTATACACCTATCATTGCTTCTGGAAATAATGCCAATGTTTTGCATTATATAGAGAACAATCGGGAATGTAAGGACGGGGATTTGATATTAATGGATGTTGCGGCGGAGTACGCCAACTATTCCAGCGACCTTACGCGTACTATTCCAGTGAACGGTAAGTTTACTCCAAGGCAGAAAGCGGTTTATGAAGCTGTGCTTCGTGTAAAGAATGATGCCACTGCCATGTTGGTGCCTGGAACCATGTGGGCAGAATACCATAAAGAAGTGGGTAAGTTAATGACCTCCGAACTATTGGGATTGGGTCTGTTGGATAAGGCCGATGTGCAAAATGAAGATAAGGATTGGCCAGCCTACAAAAAATACTTTATGCACGGTACCAGCCATCACATTGGATTAAACACCCACGATTACGGCGCATTAAAAACACCTATGGTGGCCAATATGGTCTATACCGTGGAGCCAGGGATATATATCCCGGCCGAAAAAATGGGTATCAGATTGGAAGATGATGTAGTAATCCAAGAGAAAGGGGCTCCCTTTAACCTTATGGCGAATATTCCTATTGAAGTTGAGGAGATCGAGGAGCTGATGAATGCCAAGAGGTAGCTTGAATATCTATTCGCGCAGAGATAGGCAAATTGTTTTGGTGCTAAGGACCGAGTATATTATTTGATAAATCCCCGATGGCTCTGCCTCGGGGATTCTTTTTTTGGATTCTAGATTTATTTATTTGAGGGAAGGGTTGAGTATTGGTTATTTATTTGAATTCTGCTAACTTCAACTTTTGGTCGGGATAGGTTTTAATGCAAATTATAGACATTACCTTAGTAATATTTATTTTTTAAAACCCAAAATTGATTGTAGATATGGATAATAAAAGAAGAAATATTATTCGGAGCCTAGCTCTCACTCCATTTATTCTAGGCACACGAAGCCTTATGGCTAGCCCTAAGATTACAGCAATAACCAAAAATAGATTACAATATAGTGTCAATGCCTACTCCTTTAATGCCTTATTAAGTGGTGGCGAAATGACATTTTTTGAGATGATGGAATTTGCGGCAAGTATAGGACTGGATTCTGTGGACCTGACAGGATATTATTTCTCTTCATATCCAGACCCCCCTATGAATAGTGAACTTTTCCGCTTAAAACGCAAAGCACTAGAACTTGGCCTTAATATCCCTTGGACAGGCATAAGAAATGATTTTGTTAACCCTGATGCAAATTCTCGCAAAGTTGATAGGGATAGGATAAGAAAATGGTTGGAAGTTTCATCAACCTTAGGTGCCACTATTATGAGGGTTTTTACTGGAAAACATGAGTATGATGGATTTTCAAAAAATGAAGTAAAAGAGTGGCTTGTGGAGGAATATAAAATCTGTGCTAAATACGGTGAAGAGATTGGTGTTATCGTAGGCCTGCAAAATCACAATGAATTTTTATTCACAAGTGACGAAATTAGTGACATAATTACACGGGTCGATTCTGAATGGTTTGGTCTAATTCTAGATGTAGGTAGCCTGCATGGAGAAAACCCTTATGATGAAATTGAAAAGTTGGCTCCTTATGCCACTTATTGGTTTGTTAAAGAACATATATACCCAAATGGCATCAAAACCCCAATATATATGAAAAAAATTGCCAAAATTATTAAAAATCAAGGTTATCAGGGGTATATTTCGTTTGAAAGTCTTTCAGATGGAGACCCTAAACAAATTATTACTTCGATGTTTAATTCTTTCAAAACTGAGTACAAAAAACTATAATTATTAAGATTATATTTAGCAGTATGGGTATTTTTTATATCCAGCTTAAAACCATGTGGCTCACGAAAATTAAACATAATTTAAACAGGTGTTTATTCTAATCGTAAGAAAACATCAAACAACTTTTCCTTTTTTTGCAAATACATTCGTAATCGCATAAATAACTACAGCCGGCAATACCCATCCCAATCGGTATTCGCTTAGGGGTATCCAGTCAAAGGCTTCCTTGTTGGGGGCTAAGTCTCCCAAACTTCCTAAAAAATCCGGAATACTGAAAACGATAGTCGTGATTACCACGGCCTTAAAGACGATTGGTGAAGCCCATTTGTCTGAAACAACGTTCAAGAGAATCAAAATGATTGTGATAGGATAAATAAACATTAGGGCTGGAAAGGCTATCGTAATAATATAGGCCACATTAAACTGTCCCATAAGAATCCCGAGAAGGCAACCCATTATAGCGGTTATAAGGTAGGCGTGTCTGGCATTGGGGAGTCGGTCCTTAATAAAATCAGAGGTTCCGGTTACAATGCCTATGGCTGTAGTAAAACAGGCAAGGCTTACCAAGATGCTTAGAAGCACATTGGCAGTATAGCCCAAGGTTATTTTGCTTATCCCGCTAAGCAAATCTATTCTAGTGATATTGGTTTCAAAATTAGTATGGTTCAAGGCTCCCGAAAGGATTAGGCCTGCATAAATTATAAAAAGACTAAAACCGGCCAACCAACCGGCATTACGAATCAAAGTCTTTTTGTCTTTATAAGATGCGTTCGACTTCAGATTAATAGAGACAATGATTACCCCGCCAACCACTACGGCCCCAATAGCATCAAAAGTCTGATATCCTTCTAAAATTCCATCACTGAACGGACTAATTATGCCCGTTTCCCCAAAATTGAAGTCCAAGGTAAATATGGTTATACCTATAATCAGTACCAATATTAAAATAATGGCGGGTGTAAGTACCTTGCCGAGTATGTCCAATATGCTTGAGCGGTTTATAACAAACACAAAAACCAAAGAAAAGTAGACAATACTAGTAACAAGAGGTGAAGTATTAAAGAAGGGTTGCACTGCAATTTCATGTGTTACGGCTGCAGTTCGCGGCGAAGGTAGGCCAATGGAAATAACATAAATTAGAATGGAATAAACCAAACTAAATGTAGGGGAGACTTTTTTTCCAAAGTCATATATGGTACCCTGTAATTTGGCATGTGCCAAAATTCCCATTATAGGTATTAGAACGGCAGATACTGCAAAACCCAAGGCTACTAACCACCACCAACTTCCCGACTGAAACCCTAGCAGTGGAGGGAGTATTAAATTTCCAGCTCCAAAGAATAAGGAGAATAATGCAAATGAGGAGACAAGGGTTGCCTTAAAGTTGGGCATTTAAAACAATTTTGGGCGAAAGATAGGTTAAAAACCATTTAGTTTAAATGGGTATTTAAACATGGTATTATCGCAGTTTGTCGAAAAAATTAAGTTTTATTAAAAAAAAACGAAAATAAAACAGGTTGTACTCAATAAAAGGAAGGGTGTGGGCGTTAATTATCAGAAAGTCATTTAGAAAGTGACGATCGCCAATTAACCCTAAGTTTAATTTTTGCATTTCACGGTCCCTAAACCTTACCAATGCCACTCTAAAACCTGCATTATGAAAAAAGTTATCACAGACTACGGAACAAAACTCAGCGCATTTTGCTGCAGTATTTTCGGACACCATTATTCAGTATCCAAAAAGGTTACCTTGCATATTAAGGAATATCAATGTGTGCACTGTGGTAAAGAGGTGACAACGGATGTTAGTGGAAATCTATCGGCTTTAACTCCCGAATTACAGGATATCAATAATACATTACAAGATATTTATCAGAAAAGACATAGGGCCACCCAACAAGTAGCCTAAACTATGCTTTGGCAAACGAATTCCGATCCCAATTGGAATCGGAGTTTATGAAGTTATTCCCGTAAATTATAAGTACGCCCATATTCTTGGATGTCCTGCGCCCCACGACATTTAAGTAAGGACCGTCCTTGATTTTCGGGAATTCTTTTTTTACTCACTAAGTCAGATTTGAATGCTCCGAAGTTTGTGTCGAAATATTATAAGTAGTTTCCTTTCGACGCCTCTTTGGCTTGCCATGAGGTAATATGCTGTAATATTTCCAACTGTTTCCCTTTCTTTATGAAAAAGAATTCCAACCTTGTGCGGTTATAGGAATTTTGGTATTGCTTCTGGAAATTAAATTTACGCCTTCATTCTTATCGGTCATATGGCCCACCACAGTAAAATGTGGATTTCCCTTTATCTTTGGAAAATCTTTCTGGTCTATAGTAAATAAAAGCTCATAATCTTCACCCCCACTTAGGGCTACCAACGTACTGTCCATTTTAAATTCTTCACATGCCGAAATTACTGTTGGATCCAACGGAATTTTATCCTCAAATAAATTACAGCCAACTTCGCTTTTATCGCATAAATGTAAAATTTCTGAGGATAGTCCATCGCTAATGTCGATCATGGAAGTAGGACGGATCTCCAGTTTTTCCAACAAATCTTTAACATCCCTTCTGGCCTCCGGTTTTAACTGACGTTCCACAATATAAGTGTAAGGTGAAAGGTCTGGTTGACTGTTTGGATTCACTTTGAAAACTTCCTTTTCCCTTTCTAAAACCTGTAACCCACAGTAGGCGCCACCTAAATCCCCGGTAACTACTAAAAGATCATTGGGTTTGGCCCCACTTCGGTAAACAATATTTTCTTCATTGGCTTCGCCAATGGCGGTTACGCTGACCAACATTCCTTTGGTAGAGGATGTGGTATCTCCGCCCACTAGGTCTACCTTGTAGACTTCGC
Organism: Arenibacter catalasegens; assembly: GCF_002909235.1. Taxonomy (GTDB): domain Bacteria; phylum Bacteroidota; class Bacteroidia; order Flavobacteriales; family Flavobacteriaceae; genus Arenibacter; species Arenibacter catalasegens. The sequence continues at coordinate 54,846 of NZ_PHQQ01000013.1, read as the reverse complement.
AGGCCAGGGCTACCCCGCTATAAAACTCTTCCAGGGCTTCCAAAGGAAATCTATTGGATACGGCTATGGAAACTGTTACTTGGGTAGCTGTAGCATTCATGGCATAGATATCGGACAAATTTACCATGACCGACTTATAGCCCAAGTGTTTTAAGGGCATATAGCTGAGGTCAAAATGTACGCCCTCTATTAATAGATCGGTAGAAATTATGGCCTTCTTGTCCTTGAAATCCAAGACGGCAGCATCGTCACCAATACCTTTTAGGGTAGATTTGTGCCGTATAGTAAAATCTTTGGTGAGATGTTTTATCAATTCAAATTCTCCCAATTGATCTAATCCGGTCTTTTCTTGATTCTTATCTTCTATCATGCCGCAAAAATAAGGAGTATATCTATTAAATCCCTAATATAGGACCTATAAGTAAACAATTAAAAAGCCGGACCTTAATAAGTATTCTTAATGATACTTACAAAGTCCGGCTTTTTAAATCAATATATAATAAAGAGGTCTATCCCAAAGAATATCCTGCTCTATAATTACGCTTTACATATTTGTTGGCAGCCTCAAAGTTGGTAACCCTCATGTTTTCTGCATCCCATAACAAACGTTTTCTTCCATTGTATTTTGAGCCGCCCCAGAAGCTACCTTTATCGGCACTAGGGTCTACTTCAAAATAGGATTTAAGGGCCAAGTTACCTATAAGAATACTTTCGGTAAAAGGACCGGCATAATCAAATGAAGAACTGGTCTCAGCATTGCCATAACCTGCCATACAGGCATTTACCCATTGCAGGTAGTGTCCTTCCGGAACTCTAGCTATGGTTTCTGCAACTTCAAACTGCTCGTTTAACGATAATGGAAGCAATCTTGGGTTGGCGCCATAACAGTCAGCCAACAATTTACCTTTTGTACCAATAAATAGTACTCCACCATCCCAGTTACCCAAAGCTTCGTCATCACCCATTTCATCTGGTCTTTCCGGCAGAAGTCCACCGTCCATCCAAGTAACCTTAACAGTGCCTTTACCATCCGTTTTTGGATAGCTTAGGTGTATTTTACTTGAATTAGGGAAACTCTTGGGGTAATCGGCAGTTTCAAATTTCCCTTTAAAGGAATCCGAAACACTACACTCCACTTGGTTAGGGTAAAGTATAGGCAGTATTCTATATACTGGATCCATAATATGGCAAGCCATATCACCTAGTGCACCTGTTCCGAAATCGGACCAGCCTCTCCAATCAAAAGGAAGGTAAGCCTCATTATAATCGCGCATTTCCGCGGTACCCAACCACAGGTCCCAATTTAAGCCTTTTGGTGTTTTGTCTTTTTTGGTCGGTGTTTGAAGGGCTTGTGGCCAAATAGCTCTATTGGTCCAACATTTTACGGTATGTACATCACCTATGATACCAGTATCATAAAGTTCTTTCATTTTTCTTACGCCATCACCAGAACCACCTTGATTACCCATTTGAGTAACTACCTTGAATTTTTTTGCAGCCTCGGTAAGCATTCTAGCCTCCCAGATATCATGTGTTAGGGGTTTTTGCACATACACGTGTTTGCCCATTTCCATAGCCATATAGGCGGCTACGGCATGATTGTGATCTGGAGTTGATACCGAAACGGCATCAATATTGTCCTTCTCATTTTCTAACATTGTTCTAAAATCGGCATAGTATTTTGCCTTTGGGAAAGACTTTCTGGATTCAACAGCCTGCCTATCATCAACATCACAAAGCCCTACTATATTAACATTGGGACTTTCAGCGAAAGATGCAATATCACTTCTACCTTTACCACCTGCACCAATGCCGGCAATATTTAATTTGTCACTAGGAGCAACATAACCCGGACCTCCCAATACGTGTCTTGGTACGATCATAAATCCGGCAGTTGCCAAGCCGGTACCTTTAATAAAATCTCTTCGTGAATTGTTACTAGATGCGGTCTTTTTTTTGGACATAATTTTTGAAAGTTTTCTATTTTTTAAAAATGGATTTGAATTTAAATTAAATTTTTGTAATCAGCATAAAGATATTTCAATATATTTTCAATAAAAATTGTTAATTTCTCAAAATGGGGTTCTAAATCCTTAAATACCAGGTTTTGGCAACGAATTTTAGAAAGCTAATTAGCCTGTAAAAATGGGCCATTTCACAAGATACATATTTTTCGGCACCTTATTTTTTAAAAAAATTAATCGTTTAAGCAATAACTCGATTATTGATAAACTTATTATATCTTGTTATCTTAATTTAACTTAAAAGTTTTTATCTAGCTAAGAAATGAAATATTACAAATTCTTCCTCTTGCCCATTCTTTTGTTTTTGATAAGTTTTAATCTCTCTTGTGAGAGTAGCGCTATTTATGATCGGCCAATAGATACTTGGGTATTTCGATCTGTGATGGATAAGCAGCCAAGGATGTTGACTGTTGCCTTAAATAAGGATTTGTATATGTGTTACAATCTGCAATCCGGAAACTTGTATAAAGTATGGAAAGGTGGTGTTAATTATGAGGGAGCGGTATACACAACTGCACACGGTATTCAGCCTACCAGTTTTGGTTTTGCCTATTTGCAGGATGAATCCCAAGAAACGCAATGGAGATTAAAAACTCAAGAAGGCATTGAAATTCCCAAGGTCAATTATTTGGGTTATTCCATGATTAAAGGCCAGGTGGGTGTCGATTTTGAACTGATATCTAAAGAAGGAAAAACAGTTAAGATTCGGGAAATTCCGGAATATGAATTGGAGGACACCCATTCTGGATTGATTAGGAACTTCACCCTCCTGGAAGGTTCTTCCAATGACCTAATACCAATATTAAATTATAGACCGGATAATACATTAATATATAAGGAAGTATTAAGCGGTGGAAAAAGGGAAGACCAAAGCGATGGATTGGAGATTGCAAAAAGGACCACGGTTAAAACGTATTTTAATCCTGTTCCGGTTAATTGGAAAGAACCTATTTCTGATGATACAGGAATGATTGCAGATGGCAGAAAAATGGTGGGCCAGAGCGATTGTAATGCGTGTCATCTTGAACATGAAAACCTAGTAGGACCGGCATATGATTCCATAGCAAAGCGATATCCTTTTAATTGGCCTACTATTGGTGCCTTGGCGGACAAAATTAGACTGGGCGGTACGGGTAATTGGGGCGCTACCCTAATGTCTGCCCATCCGGATTTATCAAGATCCGAAGCACAGAATATGACTTATTATATTTTGTCCCTAGATGGTGAGCCGGAGCCTATGGAACAAGGGGTAGATATTGCATTGAATACCCCTGATATTACGTTTGCTTTGGATAACATTGATAAAAGAGGTGGAGATAAGAAAGTCAAACAAGCTGGGGCGGCGGCCAATTTTTACTTGGTTAATGACAGTGGTGATCTATATGAAGATCTTACCAAAAGTACCTTGCCCATCTTAAATGGAATTGCCCCTGCTATTCATTTACCCACTTCAGGTGCCTTAGGGGAAATCAATGAAAATTTTTACGTTGAGTTCAGGGGTTATATAAAATCGAATTTCAAAGCGGATAAAACATTTAGGCTTATTAGTGACGATGGCTCGGTGCTGATTCTTAATGGTTCCGAAATCATCGATAACAGAGGAGATCATGGAGCTGAGGCGGTAAGTTCAAAGGCTGTTTTGGAAAAAGGATGGAATGAATTTTTACTACAATTTCAACAAGGAGGTGGAGGCTATGGACTTTCTTTGCAATGGTCAGATGATGGGGAACTGTTTACAGTAGTTCCAGATTCGGTTTTTTATCACGATGCAAGTGCCTTTAGAAAATTGACACCATATATACCAAAACGGGCGAGCACTTTACCAGGAGATCAAATGCCATTGAATGCCGTTCATCCGTCCTTTGATATGTTCCAGGCCAAACCATCGGAATTTCATCCGAGGATTGGAGGTATAGATTTTATAGATAAGGACAAGATGGTCATTTGTACTTGGGATGAGACTGGTTCTGTTTATATTCTGAAAAACTATAACACTGACGATCCGGAGTCTATAGAAGTCACACAAATAGCAAAAGGATTGGCCGAACCTTTGGGAATAAAAATGGTAGACGGGGAGCTATATGTATTGCAAAAGCAGGAACTTACCAAATTGATTGATAACGATGGTGACGGGATAATTGACGAGTACAAAAAGGTTTGTGATGCTTGGAATGTTACTTCCCATTACCATGAATTTGCCTTTGGGCTGGTTTATAAAGAGGGTAGTTTTTATGCCACTTTAGCAACAGATTTGGGCTCTGAATTCAAAGAAGTGAAGGACAGGGGAAAGGTGGTAAGAATTAGTAAGGACGGTAGTGAAGTGGAGATTATAGCTGAAGGTTTTAGAACACCTAATGGCATAGCCGAGGGACCGGATGGGGCACTATATGTAGCGGATAATCAAGGAAATTGGATACCTACTAGTAAAATTGTGCGCGTAGAAAAGGGAAAATTTTACGGATTTAAGCATGCGGATTGGGAACGTGTTAAGGATTATAAGGAAGATCCTCCACTTGTTTGGCTTCCACATGGTGAAATCAGCAATTCCCCAAGCCAACCCGCAATTCTTAATATTGGCCCATATAAAGATCAAATGATACATGGAGATGTAACCCATGGGGGAATAAAGAGGGTTTTTATAGATGAGGTGGATGGTATAAAGCAGGGTGCTGCTTTCCGTTTTATTCAGGGATTGGATGCTGGAATAAACAGGACCGTTTGGGGCCCTGATGGCGACCTATATGCCGGAGGTGTGGGGTCTGGAGGCAATTGGAGGCATGAGGGTCGACTTTGGTATGCCTTGCATCGATTTCATTACAATGAAAAATCAACCTTTGAAATGTTGGCGGTTAGGGCCAAAAGCAATGGAATGGAAATTGAATTGACAGAACCAATTGATTCTAAGGAGTTATTGAATAAGGAGGATTTTACGGTAGAACAGTATTATTACGAAGCAACAGAGGATTATGGGGGACCAAAATTGGGAGAGGAAGAGCTTAAAATCAAATCGGTAAACCTGTCAGAAGATCGAAAGAAGGTATTTTTAGAAATTGAGGGAATTCAGGAGAATAAGGTAGTCTATATCCATATTAAAAAGCCGTTTAAAAGCGAAAACGATCACTCGCTTTGGTCCACAGAAACTTGGTATACGATGACTAAAAAACCTAAAGGCAATCTAGGTTTTAGAAAATAATTATATTCTATTTATATAAGGACAAGCTTTATTTCATAGTGTATTTACTGTTTTAATTACAAGTCTTAAGGCCTTTGGTAACCCATTGATACTAAAATCATTGCAGATAAGGCTTATCTTTACGGTTAAAGGAACTAAATACTATGCTATGAAAAGGAATTTGTTCTTTCTGACTGCACTTTGTGCTATTTTTTTTGTAGGCTGTTCAAGCGATGAAGGCCCCAAGGATGAGGGCAATAATCCAGATAACCCTGATCTACAAAAGACTTTTACGTCTTGTGTAAATGGGATGGCAGGTATATACCCTTGTAATGGATATGATTTTCTTGGTCGTATCTCCTTAGATACTTTTCAGGCTAGTTCGGCCAGTGATATTTGGGGCTGGACGGATACATTAAACAATAAGGAATATGCCATAGTCGGGTTAAATAATGGTACTGCATTTATAGATATTACCGATGCCGATAATCTAAGATATCTAGGAAAATTGCCAACTGCTACAGTGAATAGTACTTGGCGCGACATCAAGGTCTATAAGGATCACGCTTTTATAGTTTCTGAAGCACAAGGTCATGGTATGCAAGTAATGGATCTTACAAGGTTGCGGAATGTCGTTTCCTCTCCTGAAACATTTACGGCAGATGCGCTCTATACCGGATTTGGGAATTGTCATAATATTGTCATCAATGAGGATACAGGATTTGCCTATGCTGTTGGCACTGCAAGGGATGATATATATAATGGTGGAGTACACTTTTTAAATATCCAAGACCCCAAGAATCCTTTGAGTTCCGGAGGTTATGGCGCTTCAGGCTACACACATGATGGGCAGGTTTTAACCTATAACGGACCAGATTCAAATTTTATTGGAAAAGAAGTATTTGTTGGTGCTAATGAGGATCATGTGGTTTTAGTGGATGTTTCCAACAAGGCTATTCCTGAAGAAATTTCTACAATGACCTATAGTAATTTTGCCTATACCCATCAAGGGTGGTTTACTCAGGACCAAAAGTATTTTATCTTGGGAGATGAATTGGACGAAGTGAATTTTGGATTCTCATCACGGACTTTAGTTTTCGATTTCACTGATTTAACAGTACCGGTCCTCCATCATACTTATTTAGGGAAGACCAATGCGATTGATCATAATGGCTATGTAAGAGAGGGTGAATTTTTCCTTGCTAATTATACCGCTGGGGTCCGTGTTTTGGATATTTCGGGTATCAATGATAAATCCATTGCCGAAGAAGGTTTCTTCGATACTTACCCTGCGGACAACAAGACCGATTTTAATGGAGTTTGGAGTGTTTTTCCTTTTTTTGCTAGTAATAAAATTGTGGTAAGTGATATTAATTCGGGACTTTTTGTAATTAAAAAATCAAATTGATCAATGGATAAAATGGCCATATTGATATTTTGTTTTATCGCACTTTCTTGTTCTAACGATAAGGTAGATTCTAAGAATGAGCTAGATAATCCCCTTTTTTTAGGAGAATTGGAATGGGCTAAAAGCTTTGGGGGCTCTCTTGACGATACAGCCCAGGCCATTATTTCTACTAATGACGGGGGTTATGCAATATTAGGGTTTTCCAATAGTATTGACGGGGATATTAACGACAAGGCCATGGAGGACAATGATTATTGGTTGTTAAAATTGGACCATGAGGGCATTTTGCAATGGAGTAAGACCTTTGGCGGCAGTTTGGATGATATTGGTAAAAATATTGTTCAAACTACCGATGGGGGCTATGCGCTTATCGGCTATAGTCAGAGTAGTGATGGGGATGCCAGTAGTAATGAAGGCTTTCATGATAATTGGATACTTAAATTGGATGCCTCTGGAAATATCCAATGGGAGAGGAGTTTTGGTTTTTCTGGGCATGATCATTCCTATGATTTAATCCAAACTACCGATGGAGGGTTCTTTTTCTCAGGATTTTTAGATATTACAGCGGCTAGATCAGACGGTTATTTAGAAAAGGGCAGCTACTTAACAAGACATGGTGTAGGTGAATTTTGGGGCACAAAATTAGATGCACATGGAAATTTGGAATGGCGAAAGTATTTTGGAGGAACCAATAACGATAGGGCTCATGGGGTAGTGGAGTCTAAGGACGGAGGTTTTGTTTTGGCAGGGTTTTCTGAAAGTCAAGATTATGACATTTCCAATTCCAAGGGAAGTTATGATTTTTGGGTGGTAAAGATTGGGAGTGATGGTAGTTTTGTCTGGGAGCGGTCTTTTGGTGGCTCTGGTATTGAAATAGCCTACGACATTGAGAAAACTGAAGATAATGCTTATGTAATTATAGGAAACACGTTTAGCAATGATACTGATATTTCTAAAAATAATGGAGAATCGGACATCTGGCTTATAAAAATAGATGATAATGGGAATCTATTATGGGAAAAGAATTACGGAGGTTCTCAGTTTGATGCTGCTCAAAGCGTAAGTCTTGCTAGTGATGGGGGTTTTATTATTGCAGGAAATTCCAAAAGCATAGATTGGGACGTTACATCTAACATAGGAGAAAACGATATTTGGCTAATAAAAACGAATGCTTCCGGCGAATTGATTTGGCAAAATTCTTTTGGGGGCAGCGGTATCGATTTCGGTTTTGATGCGATAGAAACTCAGGACCATGGAGTAATTTTAGTGGGAGACTCCCAAAGTGCCAATTTTATGAATCTGCAACAAAAGGGAAATACTGATGCTATTGTCCTAAAAATTAAGTAGACAAACGCCTGAACGTCTTTAGCGGGTAAAGAAGGCTGTATTCAACAATATGTTATTGTAGGCGAAAATGCCATAACTACGGATCTATATCATACTATTAAATCTGGATTAAGTCCAATCAAGAATTATATACTTATGGAGAAATCGGAATAACTGGGTATGTTAAATTAAAACTTAACGAATAGGGATTGACTTAAATCAGGGTATTCCCGAAGTTATTGGTATATTCGTGTAAATTAAAAAAGACATTACATGAAAAAATTTATTATAACAATTTTGGTTTTGGGATTGCCTTTTTTTGCCATTACCTCCTGTAGGGAAACCAAGGAAAAAACTGTAATTATAGAGAAGGAAGTGGAAAAGGATAAAGGTATTCTGGAAAAGGCAGGAGAAAAGGTAGATAAGGAAGTTAATGAGAAAATAGATGATGCTATTGATGAAATTGGGGATGATAATTAGAATACGACCCTAATTATATCTAAATGGATTTTAAAATTGGCCATAAAATTGTGATAAGCAATTTTGTTGGCCAATTTTTTTTGAGGGGAACTTTTATAATAGAAATCCCCTATTTGACTATACGTTATATTAATGTAAGGAAATATGGTAAAACCCTTCTTATGTAGTATATTTGTAAACTATTTAGATTAAATCCAATTAAGAATGATTAAAGTATCTGAAACAGCTAAGCTGAGGGTAATGGCCCTAATGGCCGAAGGAGGCTTTGATGCCAGCAAAGATTATGTGCGGGTAGGTGTAAAAAGCGGGGGTTGCAGTGGATTGTCCTATGAACTTGATTTTGATAACAAGACCTCTGAAACCGATAAAATTTTTGAAGACAACGCAGTGCGTATTATTGTGGATAAAAAAAGTTTTCTTTATCTGGTAGGTACGGTACTGGAATATTCGGGGGGACTAAATGGCAAAGGGTTTGTTTTCAATAATCCCAACGCCCAAAGAACTTGCGGATGTGGAGAGAGTTTCTCTCTTTAATGTAACAATGGGGAATAAAAAATGTACCAATGCTTGCGTTGGAGATGATAAATAATTAGCCAATTGTTACAGTAAACAATTGATAAATTAGGAAGAATGGCATATACAGAGGAAGAATTAAAAAAAGAGTTGGAAACCAAGGAGTATGAATATGGTTTCTACACAGATATAGAATCAGATACGTTTCCGAATGGTTTAAATGAGGAAATAGTCATCGCTATTTCCAAAAAGAAGGAAGAACCTGAATGGATGACCTTATGGCGCTTGGAATCCTTTAAGATTTGGAAAGAAATGGTTGAGCCGGAATGGGCAAATGTTCACTATAAAAAACCTGATTTTCAAGCCATCTCCTATTATTCCGCCCCTAATAAAAAGCCAAAGTATGACAGTTTGGATGAAGTAGATCCAGAATTGCTGGACACTTTCAAAAAATTGGGTATTTCTTTGGACGAACAGAAGAAGTTGGCGGGAGTGGCCGTAGATATCGTTATGGATTCAGTATCGGTAGCTACCACTTTTAAAAAGACGCTTGGAGAAAAGGGAATAATTTTTTGTTCCATTTCCGAGGCCATTAGAGAGCATCCTGAATTGGTAAAGAAATACTTAGGTTCTGTTGTCCCCCAAAAGGACAACTTTTATGCAGCCCTTAACTCGGCCGTTTTTTCGGATGGGTCTTTTTGTTACATTCCAAAAGGAGTACGCTGCCCTATGGAACTTTCAACTTATTTTAGAATTAATCAGGCAGGTACCGGACAATTTGAAAGAACCTTGGTAATTGCCGATAAAGGTAGTTATGTAAGTTACTTGGAAGGTTGTACTGCGCCCTCCCGTGATGAAAACCAATTGCATGCTGCTGTAGTAGAGCTTATTGCTTTGGATGATTCCGAAATTAAGTACTCGACCGTCCAAAACTGGTTCCCTGGAAATAAAGAGGGTGTAGGGGGAGTATTCAATTTTGTGACCAAAAGAGGAATGTGCGAAAAGAATGCTAAAATTTCTTGGACACAGGTAGAAACTGGGTCGGCAGTTACTTGGAAGTATCCATCATGTATACTTAAAGGAGATAATTCCATAGGGGAATTTTATTCCATTGCCGTTACCAATAATTATCAACAGGCGGATACTGGTACTAAAATGATCCATTTAGGAAAGAATACCAGAAGTACCATTATTTCAAAAGGTATCTCGGCTGGAAAATCCCAAAACAGCTACCGTGGATTGGTACAGATTAATAGTAGGGCCGACAATGCCAGGAACTTTTCCCAATGTGATTCCTTGCTGATGGGGAACGAATGTGGAGCACATACCTTTCCATATATTGAAGTAAAGAACAAGACCGCACAAATAGAACATGAGGCCACTACCAGTAAAATTGGGGAGGACCAAATCTTTTATTGCAACCAGAGGGGGATAAATACGGAAAAGGCAATAGCCTTGATCGTAAACGGCTTCAGCAAGGAAGTACTGAATAAATTACCAATGGAATTTGCTGTAGAAGCCCAAAAATTATTGGAAATAAGTCTAGAGGGATCTGTAGGATAAGGGAAATTGGTTCTGAGGGCTAGTCTTCTGCAAAGAAGGGTTCATAAGCCAGAGGAAAAAATACTGCAACCCGATTTATAACAATATCAAAAAGAAGATTTTAATAAAATGCCGAAGGCGCCAATTATTTTAAATAATTTGAATTTAGAACAATGCTGAAAATTAACAATTTACACGCTAGAGTAGAAGATAAGGAGATACTAAGGGGAATAAACCTAACGGTTAATGCTGGTGAAGTACATGCCATAATGGGGCCTAACGGCTCAGGTAAAAGTACCTTGGCGGCTGTAATTGCCGGGAAGGAAGAATTTGAAATTACCCAGGGAGAGGTAATTATGGAAGGAGAAAACCTAGAAGACACTTCGCCTGAAGATAGGGCACATAAAGGAATATTTCTTTCCTTTCAATATCCCGTTGAAATTCCTGGGGTTTCCGTGACCAATTTCATGAAGACGGCCATTAACGAATCTAGAAAAGCTAAGGGATTGGAAGATATGCCTGCTAAGGATATGTTGAAATTGATTCGTGAGAAATCAGAAATGTTGGAAATTGACAGGAAATTTTTATCGCGCTCCTTGAACGAAGGGTTTTCCGGAGGAGAGAAAAAAAGGAACGAGATTTTTCAAATGGCCATGTTGGAGCCTAAATTGGCCATTTTGGATGAAACGGATTCCGGTTTGGATATTGATGCCTTGCGTATTGTAGCCAATGGGGTAAATAAATTAAAGAGCAAAGACAACGCAGTCATTGTTATTACCCATTACCAACGTTTATTGGAATATATAGTTCCGGATTTTGTTCATGTATTGCACAACGGAAAGATCGTTAAATCTGGCACCAAGGACCTAGCTTTGGAATTGGAAGAAAAAGGGTACGATTGGTTGAAACCGGAAACTGTTATTTAAATAAGTTGACAGTGTTCACTCTACAGTTTGCAAAACTGAAAACTGAATACTAATTACTGAATACTTAAAAAGATGGATTTAAAAGAAAAATTAGTTTCTTCATTCTTGGCATTTGAAAACGGTGTGGATGTAGATCATCCTGTACACGATATACGCACGGAGGCCATTAAAAATTTTGAAGCCAAAGGATTTCCTACGAAAAAAGAGGAGGCCTGGAAATATACATCCCTAAATACACTGCAAAAAATAGATTATAGCATCTTTCCTAAAAAGGAGAGTATGTTGGAATACAGGGATGTAAAAAAATACTTTATACATGAAATAGACACTTATAAGATTGTCTTTGTGGATGGGGTGTATAGTTCTTTTTTGTCGGAGACTACTCATGACGGAGTGGATGTATGTCTAATGAGTTCCGCCTTGAACAAACCCATGTACAAGCAAATAATAGATGTTTATTTTAATAAAATAGCTTCTAAGGACGATTCATTAACTACCTTGAATACTGCTTTTAGCAGGGAAGGAGCCTATATTTACATTCCCAAGAATAAGATTCCGAAAAAGCCTATAGAAATCGTTCATTTTTCAACTGGGAATGAAGCCGCACTATTATTGCAGCCTAGAAATTTGATAATTGCTGAAGAAAATGCGGAGATGCAAATTATTGAACGCCATCAGAGTTTAACGGCAAATGAAGTGTTAACCAATTCGGTTACAGAGATTTATGCTGCCAAGAATTCCAATGTTGATTATTACAAGGTACAGAACGATTTAACAACTGCCTCCTTGATTGACAATACTTATATAGATCAGAAAGACGGTAGTGTTGTAAAGGTTCATACGTTTTCTTTTGGAGGTAAATTAACCCGAAACAACCTTAATTTCTATCAAAATGGAGAAAGGATAGATTCTACCATGAAAGGGGTTACCATTATTGAGGAGAAACAACATATAGACCACCATACATTGGTGCATCATATACAGCCCAATTGTGAAAGTCATCAGGATTACAAGGGGATTTATGGTGAAAATTCTACTGGGGTTTTCAACGGTAAGATTATTGTAGATAAAATTGCTCAAAAGACGAATGCCTTTCAACAGAACAATAATATTCTAATGAGTGACAAGGCTACCATTAATACAAAACCTCAATTGGAGATTTTTGCAGACGATGTAAAATGCTCCCACGGTTGTACCATTGGGCAATTGGACGAGGAGGCCTTATTTTATCTTCAGTCTAGGGGAATTCCAAAAAAAGAAGCAAGGGCATTGTTAATGTACGCTTTTGCCAATAACGTTTTGGAAAGTGTCCGAATCCCGGAATTAAAGGTTAGGATCAACAAATTAATTGCCAACAAATTGGGCGTTCGTTTAGGATTTGACCTTTAGAAAGTTTCTATTCAACGTAATTCCCAGCATTGAATTTTTGCCATGATACAAACTGTTTTCGATATATTGAGCATACGTAGTGACTTTCCAATCTTAAATAGGAAAGTTAATGGCTATCCCTTGGTGTATCTAGACAATGCTGCTACATCCCAGACCCCCCAGAAGGTTATAGACGCCATTGTGGATTATTACTGTAACTATAATGCAAATATCCACAGAGGGGTGCATACGCTGTCTCAAGAGGCAACAGATGTTTATGAACAGGCACGGCAGAAAATACAAAAGCATTTTAATGCAGCTAAGCCTCATGAAATTATTTTTACTTCCGGAACTACTCATGGTATAAATTTAGTAGCCAATGGTTTTACCTCTTTTTTGAAAAAGGGGGATGAAATTGTTGTTTCCGCATTGGAGCACCATTCCAACATAGTTCCTTGGCAAATGCTCTGTGAGCGGACAGGAGCTGTGTTAAAAGTGATTCCAATGAGTGTGGAAGGTAAATTGATTATGGAAGAATACCATAAAATACTGTCGCACCGCACCAAATTGGTATTTTGTAACCATGTTTCAAACGCTTTGGGTACTATTAATCCAATAGAGGAAATAATTATTGCTGCCCATAATGTTGGTGCTGCGGTTTTAATTGATGGTGCCCAAGCTGCGCCACATATAAAGGCCGATGTACAGAAATTAGACGTGGATTTTTACGTAGTTTCAGCCCATAAAATGTGTGGACCTACAGGAGTCGGAATGCTTTATGGGAAAGAGGAGTGGTTAAACAAGTTACCACCTTACCAAGGTGGAGGTGAAATGATTGCAGAAGTAACTTTTGAAAAGACTACTTATGCGGATCTTCCGCACAAGTTTGAGGCCGGCACCCCGAATATTTGTGGTGGAATTGCCTTTGGAGCTGCTTTGGACTATATGAATGCTATTGGTTTTGATGCCATAGCCCAATACGAACACGAGCTTTTGGAATATGCATCCAAAGAACTTCTAGCTATTGAGGGATTAAGAATTTACGGTAATTTTGAAGAAAAGACAGCAGTGATTTCTTTTAACATAGAAGGTCTTCATCCCTATGATATTGGGAGTATATTGGATAAATTGGGTGTAGCTGTAAGGACAGGACATCATTGTGCCCAACCCATTATGGATTTTTATAAAATTCCTGGCACCGTAAGGGCCAGCTTTAGTTTTTATAATACCAAGGAAGAAGTAGATGTTTTGGTGGCAAGTGTTCGCCGGGCAAAAACAATGTTGTCTTAACCTCATAGAGTTAATTTTCAATATTTTAAATAGTTGATATGCAGAATTACTTATTGTATTTTTGCATGGAATTGTTACCGTTTGTAAAGGGGTACAAAAATTAGATATGAGTATAAAAGAAATTCAAGAAGAGATCGTTGATGAGTTTTCCATGTTCGAAGATTGGATGCAGCGCTATGAGTATATGATAGAGCTTGGAAAATCCCTGCCAATGATCAAGGAGCAGTACAAAACCGATGATAATATTATTAAGGGATGCCAGAGTAAGGTTTGGGTACATGCAGAACTGGAAGATGATAAATTGGTATTTACGGCAGATAGTGACGCCATAATCACAAAAGGTATCATTGCTATATTAATTAGGGTCTTTAGTAATCAAAAACCTAAGGATATTATAGAATCCGAGACCCATTTTATTGATGAGATCGGTTTAAAAGAACATTTATCACCTACTAGGGCCAATGGTTTGGTTAGTATGATAAAACAATTGAAATTGTATGCCGTGGCATACCAAACGCAATTAAATTAATTGGTCCGGCCCATTAAATTTTAATGGGAGACTATTGTGCAAGCAATAAATATTCAAAAGAATGAGCGAAGAAATAGAAACTATAGACACACAGGAATTAGGAGAAAAAATAGTAAGGGTCTTAAAAACAATTTATGACCCCGAAATACCTGTGGATATTTATGAATTAGGGTTGATTTATGATGTTTTTGTCAATGAGGAAAATGAAGTTAAAATTTTGATGACCTTAACTTCACCCAACTGCCCTGTTGCCGAGTCGCTCCCTATGGAAGTGGAAGAAAAGGTGAAGTCTATTGACGAATTAAAAGATGTTGAGGTAGAAATTACTTTTGATCCACCTTGGACCCAAGAATTAATGAGTGAAGAGGCCAAACTGGAACTTGGGATGCTGTAGTTCGAGACCTTGAACCTAACTAATAATTCTATTAGATTTGCCGGTTACCTCTTATATAGCAAAACTTAAAATTTATGTCTGAAATTATAAATCGTGTTTCCCAAAGTAAATTGGTGACTTTTAACCTAGAGGACTTATACCCTAAAGGGAATAGGATACTTATGGATATTAAGGATTGGTTGTACGAGGGTTTAATACTTAGGGAAGGGGAATTTCGGGCACATTTGGAAGAACATGATTGGAGTAAATACAAGGATGCTTATGTGGCATTGACCTGCTCTTCGGACGCTATTATTCCAGGTTGGGCATATATGCTTATTTCTACCAAACTACAACCCTATGCCCTGAAAATTATTATTGGAGATTTGGAGTTGTTGGAATCCTCCCTCTTTCAATCCATATTGGAAAATTTGGATGTTTCCGAATTTGTGGATAAACCGGTGATAATCAAGGGCTGTTCCAATAAACCTGTACCACCAAACGCCTATTTATGGGCCACAACCAAAATTCAGGCTGTAGCTAAAAGTGTCATGTACGGGGAGGCCTGTTCCTCTGTACCCTTGTTTAAGGCAAAATAACGGTCAATATCTCTCCTTCAATTTATTCAACATTTCTTATTTTTGTTTTACTATAAATAAAACACTTTCTATTATGAAGAGAATTATCCTAACAATGGTCACTTTGTTGGCTATAAACATTTCTGTTGCCCAAACTTTGGAGGAGTTAAAAGCTGAAAAAGCGAGTAAAAAAGATTCAATTTCCGCCATCCAAGGCCGCGTAGATGCTATTCAAGGCAAAATTAATGCCCTACCCGGTTGGAAAAAGGGAGCTTTTGGAACTATAGGTGCCAGTCTCTCCGGATTTAACAATTGGTACGCTAAAGGGGCTCCAAATTCTAGTGCTGGAAATATAGGAATTACCACAAATGCCTTTGCAAATCTTAACCAGCCTAAGTATTTCTGGAGAAACTCATTGAATATCAATCTTGGGTGGGTAAAAATTGATGATAAGGATATTGAAACCGATGACGATAGTTTCCAATCAGCTACCGACGTTTTTAATATAACTTCTTTATATGGTCAGAAATTGAGTGACAAGTTCGCCATATCTACCTTGGGGGAGTATAGGACAACTATTATTGATAATTTTAATGACCCGGGCTATTTGGATATTGGGGTTGGTGCTACTTGGACGCCCATTGCTGATTTGGTGGTGGTCATTCACCCCTTAAACTACAACTTTGTTTTCAGTTCTGGTGATAACGTTTTTGAATCTTCCTTGGGTGCCAAGATTGTGGCCGATTATACCAGACAATTGGGCAAGGTTAATTTTAAAACCAATCTTTCATTGTTTCAGAGCTATAAAAGCGCGGATTATTCTAACTGGACCTGGACCAACTCATTCGGATATACCTTATGGAAAGGTATTGGGGTGGGATTTGAATTTGGCCTAAGAGACAACAAGCAGGAGGCATTAAATTATGCTATTGGTAATTTAGATGTGGGTGATCCGACACCTACTTTTGCTTCAGTTGACAACGATTTACAGACCTATTGGCTATTTGGACTTAACTATTCATTCTAAATGGCAATACCAACCAGTGTAAAACAAAAAAGGCCCTCATGGAGGGCCTTTTTGCATAGTAGTGTTTGTCCATTAGGTTTAAGGATTTGATGAGAATGAGATTTTATAAATGAATACAGGTTTATCGTAAAAATATATTGGCAGTAATTATGGGAGCTTTAGGATGGGTTCACTAGATTTCAATAATTTTATGTCCTATACATTAAGGAACTTAAGTATTGATATAGGGAATTATGATATTTTCTTTTAGGTTGATGGTAAATACATCAAAATTGGATATCTTGTAGCTATAAACCGTTGGAGATGAAAGAGTTCATTCTCCCCCTTTGTTTACTTCTAACCTCTTTACTACTTTCCCAGAAGAGTGAGGATAATTTTGAATTGGGTTTTTTCTCATTAAAAAATTATAGCCACGAAGATTATCAGGCACATTACCAGAATTGGTTTATAACTGAAGATAAGGAGGGTTTTATATATGTCGCCAATGGAGAGGGTATTCTTGAGTATGATGGAGCTACTTGGAGATTTATTACGTCGCCGGGATTAAACGCAGTACGCACTGTGGTGGTCGATGGGAATAATAAAAAGTGGGTAGGTGGTGATAGGGAACTGGGTTATTTGGAACCCGACTCCTTGGGTTTTCTTGTGTATCGTTCCTTAACGGCAGAAATCCCTGCAGCCCATCCTTTAAATGCCACGGTTTGGCGCATATTCCCAAATGAAGATCGAGTATTATTTGTGTCCGACGACGAGATTTATAATTGGCAGGATGGGGAGATGAAAATAATACCTCATACGGGAGTAATCCACAGGGAGTTCCAGGTAAATGGACAAGTCTATGTAAGGATAACGGATCAGGGACTCTATAAACTTCAAGGGGATTCCTTGGCCATCATTCCCGGTGGTAGAATTTTTAAAGATTTAAAAGTAATTGTTGCTTTACCCTATAAAAAAAATCAGGTGCTCTTTGCAACAAGGAGTGGAGGTCTATTTATCTATACCGGAAAAGAGGTGGTAAAGATGGAAAGTGAGGTAGACTATTATCTTCTAGAGAATCTATTATACGCAGGGGAGCAAATGCCCGATTCTACATACGCCTTTGCGACCTTGAAAGCGGGAGTGATCTTTATGGATCAATATGGTAAACAGATTAGGACGCTAACAGTGTACGATGGAATTTTGAACAATCAAGTCCATGGAATGGTCGTTGATGATCACAAGGCTTTGTGGTTGGCCATGCAAACCGGTATTTCGAAGATTGAACCATATTTGCCCTATAGTTTTTATGACAAAAGATTGGGCTTGGAGGGTACCGTTTCTGACATAATAAGTCATAAGGGCGAATTGTACGTTGGTACCTATAATGGACTTTTTAAGCTCGGTAAGCATATCGAAAATCGGTCTCTTGAGTTTAAGAGAACACCGGAAATAGGAACAGGTTGTTTCTCTTTACTTTCTCTTGGTGAAGATCTTTTGGCTGGTACCGCCGAAGGGACTTTTTTAATATCTAATAATGTAGTGTCCAAAATTGCATATTTGCCAGGAACACGTGTATTGCATCAATCGACGAGCAATCCCAACCGGGTATTTGTAGGCCAGATGTACGGTCTTTCTACCATTTATAATAATAACGGACATTGGGAAAAAGAGAAAGATATTGACCAGATAGTTGAGGATATAAAGTTTATTGATGAAGATGCCAGTGGTGCTATTTGGCTGGGAACTACCTTGAACAAGGTTATAAAATTAACACTTCCAAGTTCTGTTTCAACCTCGGAACTCAGTTTGAATGAGATAAAGGTTAATCGATATCAGAATGGCCTCCCTGGAGGCCCAATTAATATGTATTTGATTCAAAACGAGGTATTGGTGACTTCCAACGGGGAGGGTGGACCATTATTTAAATTGGATATTGTTTCAGAATCATTCTTGCCCGAAGCCCATTTCGGAAAAAAGTTTGGCCTGGATTCACTTTATGTATATCCAAGGGCTTATCAGAAAAAGGGTGAACATATCATATTGGAATCTAATCCTATAGTTGGAAGGCGATATCGATTTTCTGCTACTGGTGATGGCCAAGGCCATTACTTGGTTAAAAGGGTTTATGATGAGCGCTTTAGGAGTACTACAGAATTTAGTGCTTTCTGGGAATCCAGGAATATTCTGTGGCTGGGAGGGGAAGAAATAATCAAGTACGACTTAAATACCACATTTAATTTCCAGCCTCTATTTAAAACTCATATACGAAAAGTAACCCTAGGAGGGGATTCAGCTATTTTTGGAGGTAGCACTAAGATGGTAGTAATACCCCAGCTTAAATATTCCAATAAAAGACTTCGTTTCGAGTTTGCAGCAATTAGTTCTGATGATAACAAATACCAATACCAACTTGTAGGTTTTGAAGACACATGGTCTGACTGGTCCAACGAGGTAAAGAAGGATTATACTAATCTTAGGGAGGGCGATTATTCTTTTAGGGCAAGAGCACAGAATATCTATGGTAGTATTAGCTCCTCGGGCTCGTTTTATTTTGAAATACTTCCACCCTGGTATCGTACATGGGGGGCATATCTATTCTATTTCCTCGCCTTTTTAGTATTTTTATGGGCGATGCTAAAACTTCGTTCTAGACAACTAAAAGCTAAAAATGTGGCACTGGAAAGGCTCATTGCAGTTAGAACATCTGAAGTGAGGCATCAAGCAAATCAATTAAAGGTTCAAGCGGAAAAATTACAGGATTTGGACAAAGCTAAGTCTCGATTCTTTGCCAATATCTCGCACGAATTTCGCACTCCACTTACATTAATAAAGGGTCCCATAGAGAATTTGGAAAAAAATTTCAGCCAAAAACTTAATATAGAAACTGTAAAAATGATTCGTAGGAATACCGACCGTTTGTTACACATGGTAAATCAACTACTGGACCTTTCAAAAATTGATGACGGAAGTTTAAGATTATCGCCAACAGAAGGGGATATTTTCAAATGCCTAAGAGCTGCCACATCTTCGTTTAACTCACTTGCAGCACAACGGGATATGGATTACCGAGTAGAAATACCAAACACCGTGCTATGGACTTCCTTTGATCGTGATAAATTGGAAAACATAGTTTATAATCTTCTTGGTAACGCCTTTAAATTTAGTGAGGACGGTTCTGAAATCTCTTTTACCTCCGATTTCAGGAAACAGCAACTGCAGCTTATGGTGTCAGATTCGGGAAGGGGGATCCCTAGAGACCAACTCCCCTTTATTTTTGATCGCTTCTATCAGGTGGATAATAGTACTACCAAAGAGAAAGAAGGCTCTGGCATAGGACTATCCCTTTCCAAGGACCTTGTTGAACTTATGGAAGGAACTATTACTGTTTCCAGTGATGTAAATAAGGGCACCCTCTTTATTGTAAAGTTGCCACTACAGAAAATAAGAATAACCTCTAAGAAGACAGAGGTCTTAAAACTGGAAAATGAATTTTTTAATTATAGTCCAGGAACCTATGATCTTTTGGCCATGGACAAGACAGAAATGGCTAATATTCTTTTGATAGAGGATAATGCCGATATGCGTTATTATATAAAAGGACAGATTAGCAAATTCTACAAGGTGATAGAGGCAGTTAATGGAGAGGCTGGCTTGCAATTGGCTATTAAAGACCCGCCGGATCTTATAATAACGGATCTAATGATGCCCAAAATGGATGGTATAGAACTCTGTAGGCTATTAAAGACCCATTTGAGCACTAGTCATATACCAGTTATCATGTTGACTGCAAAGGCCGGCATGGCCAATAAGATTGAGGGTCTGGAAACTGGGGCAGACGATTATCTCACCAAACCCTTTGACGGTATGGAATTAATGGTACGTATAAAGAACCTTATAAAACAACGACAAACCCTTAGAGAACTTTTTGCCCATAGGGAGGCACAGTTAGATCCCAAAAAAGTAACGGTTACTTCCATTGATCAAAAATTTTTGGAAAGCGTTCTGGTTTTGTTGGAGCAAAAATTTTCCGATCCTAGTTTTGGCGTTCCGGAAATGCAAGCGGCATTGGCCATGAGCAAAACACAATTGCATCGTAAATTAAAAGCCCTGACGAATGAAGCCCCCGGGGAACTACTTCGAAATTTCAGGTTAAAAAGGGCAGCTAAATTATTGTTACAAAAAGCCGATAGTGTTACCCAAATAGCATATATAGTAGGATTTAACAACCTCTCCTATTTTGCCAAATGTTTTAAGGAATTGTATGGTGTTTCACCGTCGGCCTATTAAAATAAATGGTGGGCTTATTTAAGTTATTTATAGATATAAATAATTTTCGTGTTTTTAGATTCTTGGGAAAATTTCATTATCCATTGTTGGAACATTGCCAAGGATCATTTTTATGATTCCATCTCTAATAATACTGTCAAAATTGGCAATGGAACTATGTTGTTATTATGTGGGATTATGTTGTTAGTTTTCTGGGAATTGACGGAATAACTTTGGGTTGTAAGTGTATTATTTCCCCTCAAGTAAAAATATCTTTAAAACCTTATCATGGTATCAACAAAAAACTTCAAGAAAATTGAATTTAAAAGAATTGTAAAATGTATTAAAACCATTTGGGTTTTAATTGTGATATCGACTTCCGTTCTATTTTTCATGGCATTTGGTTACATCAAGTCAGATGATGATACCCACATGTACCTAACTGGAAAAATAAAAGGAACAGTAAAGGATAATCTAGGGAATCCTTACCCTAATACCTTGGTTACTTTCACCAATGCATCGGAAAAAGTAGAAATGCTCTCCAATGTGGATGGTAAATTTTCTGGTGAGACAAAGGGTTTTGGGGTTTACAGTGCTAGTATTGTGCCTCCTTTATCCTCGGAATCGGTGACTACCATGCCTATGTCAGTTGATCTTAAGCCCCACCAGGTCGCAACAGTGCATTTTGTGGTTGAGCCCAAACCTGTCGTAGCTCACTTAAACTTTGGGAATGTTCAATTATTGGAGGAAATAGTGGATAAGTACGGCAATACTCCAATGGACCCCTATGAACCACTCTTTGCAGCCAATATATTTGATGACCCCATAGGTCTATTAACTCCAATAAAGGCTCCGGATGAACATCAAATTACTTTATCAGAATTTCAAACCGGACATGGGAATATACTTGTTCATTGTAAAGGTAATTTCTCCAGTATTGAGGTAGCACTTGAGGGAATGATTCCCAATGGCACCTACACCTTTTGGTTGGCCTATCTTAATACAACTAGGAAGGTAGGCGAGAAAATAGATTTTATGAATGATTTTGTGAATTTCAATAATCCACCCATTGGGCCAGAAAATGGGGAAGGAAATATTGCGGTCGCCGATGGGAACGGTGTTCTGAATGTTGTCTTGGAACATGGCTCCTGTATCCTAACAGACGAGGTGGCTCTGGTAATACCGGTATTATATCATATCAATGGCAAGACGTTTGGAGGTGGGCACGTTCCCGATTCCGAGGAAATGGCCCATATGCTTGTTTATTTCCAATAACATTGTAGCGGTTACTTGTCGAAATACAGATAAAAAAAATACCCCTCCAAGGAGGGGCATTTTTTTAGTTAAGTAGGTCTTTTTAGTAAAATTCGGTTTTTTATTTAAATATTTTACTTTAAGGTTAAGTGCTGATTTGGGGAAAAAGCACTTCGAATTAAGTTTTGCGTTAGATTGGGGTTAAACACTACCACTTAAATACAATGTAAAGATAAAGGTAATAGACAGTTCTGCTTAATTTTTGTTGTGAACGCACTGAAGAATGTTGTGTAAAAAACCAACGGTATTGTTTCTTCGATAAACGGTAATACGGTTTTTTACTTTGGGTTCCTTTTTAAGGAATAAAAATTATTAGAAAGGTCAATTAGTCCAACATAAAATGCACAATTTATTCAAAATACGCAGGTACACAGTACATTAGATTTGCTTTGATTATACTGTTGTTCCAAAACCAACTATCTTTGTCGGCATTTGTTGGGCTAAAATTATGGAAAAGAGTATGTTGGAAAACAAGATCAAAGGCGATGGAAGTCAACAGGAGAAACCAATCTCTTATCTCCCTGAGATAAGAATTATAGCGGAGGATTATGATATTCCGCAGTTAAACAGGAAAAGAAGAATATCAGTACTTCTGCCATTTAGCTATAAGTCTAGCTCCAAAAGATATCCGGTTTTATATTTACATGATGGTCAAAACCTTTTTGATGGGGGCGGACCCTTTGGTAACTGGGCCATTGATGAAAAGCTTTCGGAAATGGCTAGAAATGGTATGGGCGATATTATTGTAGTAGCTATAGACCATGCGGAGGAGGAAAGAGTTTTGGAGTTTTCTCCTTTTAAGGAAACCAAATGGGGAAAAGGGGACGGAAAGAAATATCTTAAGTTTTTAGTGGAAACGCTTAAACCTAATATAGATAAAAATTATAGGACGTTAAAAGAAAGAGAATTTACGGGAGTTGGTGGAAGTTCTATGGGAGGACTTATTAGTATTTATGCAGGGTTAAGGTATCCTTCGATTTTTGGGAAATTGATGATTTTTTCGCCTTCCTTGTGGATTACGCCAAAAATTTATTTTGATGCCATAAATTTTCATCAACCATATCCAACCGATATCTATCTATATGCCGGTGGTGCCGAAAGTGTAAATATGGTGGGGAATGTGGAAAAGTTAAAGCAAATTCTTGAAGAAAGGAATAAAGAGGATGCGGAGGTGAATATTGAAATCAATATTGATCCAAATGGAAAACATGAGGAATGGTTTTGGAGTCAAGAATTTCCTACCGCCTTGGAATTCCTTTATTTTAGGAACTAAATATAAAGCACTTATATGATTGCAATTACAGCGCAAGGGAATCCTTCTTCGGAAGTATTGATTATACCTTTTGTTCAAGGTGAGAATTTGGAGGCAAACATAGTTAAAATGGCCAGGGATTTAAATTTACCAGGTGATCTATTGACCGAACAAATAAAGGCTGAGAAAAAGGAAATATCCTTGTTTTATCCGATTGACCAAAAGGATTTAAAGAAGGTATACTGTCTGGGCTTAGGAGCAAATCCCACCCTAAAGGTAGTAATAGATGCCTTTAAGCGCTTTATGCAAGTGGAATCGTCCAAATTGCCATACAATTTGAGCATTGATATACGCAGCGCAGATTTCAATCCTGACTTTATTTCTCTTGTGGCCGAAGGCATAGTCAGTGGATTGATATTAGGTACTTACAAAAAGGGTCTGTATCAAACATCGGAAACTAAAATGCATAAATGGGATTCAGATCAATTAGGATTGGAGTTTTTTGTACCCATAAAATTGGAGGAAATTGCTAAAAAAGCCACTGCTAAAGGGAAGGCCACGGCTGAAACCCAACTTAAGATTTTAGAGTTGGTAAATGCCCCTAGCAATAAGCTTACCCCTAGTAAATTAGCTGAAGTTGCTATAAGTTCTGGTAAGGAATTTGGCTATAATGTTGAAGTCCATGACACTAAATCCATTGAAAAATTAGGATTGAAATCGCTATTGGCCGTAAGTCAAGGAAGTGAGGAGCCTCCTAGGTTTATTATAATGGAATATATACCGAAGGAAAGGAACATGGAGGCTCCTAAGGTAGGCTTGGTAGGAAAAGGTGTTACTTTCGATACTGGAGGGCTATCCATTAAAAGCTCATCCAATATGCATTATATGAAGAGCGATATGGGAGGAGCAGCGGCAGTATTAGGTGCCATAGAATTGACAGCAAAGCTAAAATTACCGGTACATCTTATCGCTATAATCCCGACGACCGAAAATTGTGTAGATGCCAAGGCTGTAAAACCTGGCGATGTAATTGGGTCATATGCTGGGAAGACTATTGAAATTATAGATACGGATGCGGAAGGACGCCTAATATTGGCTGATGGCATTGCGTATTTAAATAAAAATTATCAACCAGATATAATGATAGATGCGGCTACCCTAACTGGAAGTTGTGTGCAAACTTTGGGCTATGAGGCAGGGGGCTTGTTCACTAATAATGATGACCTTGCCCTTAAATTGACAGCTGCAGGAGATCAAAGTGGAGAACGTTTGTGGCGATTACCATTATGGGATTCCTATGAAGGAGATATAAAATCTGATATTGCCGATGTAAAAAATTATAGCGGTAAGCCTATTGCCGGTGCTATAAGTGCTGCTAAATTTTTGGAGTTTTTTACGGATAAACATCCAAAATGGGCCCATTTGGACATAGCAGGGGTAGCCTTTGGGGATGCGGAATTCTATACCCAGAAAACAGCTAGCGCTTTTGGGGTAAGACTTTTGACCGATTTTATTGCAGGTTTGGTAAAATAGTTTCCGATCAATGGGGTGCCAACTCCAAGATGACTTTTTTGCAGATTATTGATGGCCATCTTGTTTAACCTTGGGTTACATGAATTAACATTCTTTACTCAAAACGGTTTAAAAAGTGCGATGACCTTGGCAATTATGGCATCGAATTATAAACTGCGGAGATTCAGAAACGAAGAAGCATTTTTTTCCTTTGTTTTTGCGACTTTTTAGGGATTAATGGGTATTTTACATCTAATAAGTTATACCTCACTACGATGACAGGAAAAGCCGATCAAACCACTTTTTTATGTATTAGCAGTTTTTTTAAGGGAGAAGATTTCTTAAGGTCGTGTAAGGCTTTGGGCAACAAGGTATTACTGATTACTTCCAAGGGTTTGGAACACAAAAAGTGGCCTCGCGAATCTATTGATGAAATTTTCTATATGCAGGAAAAGCGGGAAGGAGTTTGGAATATGGAAGATTTAATTTCTGGCCTCGCTTTTTTAATGCGCAAACAAAAAATTGACAGGATCGTGGCCTTGGACGATTTCGATGTTGAGAAAGCTACTTTGATAAGGGAACATTTCAGAATACCTGGCATGGGCCAAACCACAGGTAGGTATTTTAGGGATAAATTGGCGATGAGAATGAAGGCCGAAGAGGCCAATATTCCTGTTCCGGCATTCACCCCATTGTTCAATAATTGTGATATAGACGAATATACAAAGTTGGTGCCAGCTCCTTGGCTTATTAAGCCCAGGTCCGAAGCCTCTGCAACCGGGATACGTAAGATATTTTCGAACGAAGAGTTATGGTCCGTTTTGGAATCCTTGGGTGATCGACGACACGAGTATCTATTGGAGAAGTTTGCTCCTGGGGACGTATACCATGTGGATTCTTTATCTGTGGATGGTAAGATTGTTTTTACACAGGCCTCCCAATACTTAAGTACTCCCATGGATGTGGCCCATGGCCACGGTATTTTTAGATCCATTACCCTAGAGATGAATTCTCCTGATGCCATTGGTCTAAAGGAAATAAATGTGGAAGTATTAAAGGCCTTCGGGATGCGCTTTAGTGCTTCCCATAGCGAGTATATTAAATCTCGGGAAACGGGGAAATTCTATTTTCTGGAAACCGCCTCTCGGGTCGGTGGAGCCCATTTGGCAGAAATGGTATTCTTTGCCACAGGAATTAATTTATGGAAAGAATGGGCGGCTATAGAAGATGCCATGGCCAAGGGGAAGCGATATAAACTGCCTAAGGTAAAAAATGAATACGCAGGTATTGTGGTGTCTCTATGCCGGTTTCAATATCCGGATACATCTTGCTTTACAGACCATGAAATTTGTTGGCAACTACAAAAGGAGTACCATATAGGGCATATAGTAAAATCTGAGAGTCAGGAGAGAGTATTGGAATTGCTTAATACACATACTAGGCGAATTCAAATTGATTTTCACGCAAGTACCTAATATGTCAGGGGAATGGATGTAAAGAGATAAAAAGCACCAATGCACCTCTAGTCCTCAAAGAAACCTACGCTGGCGCCCACCCAGTCCTTATCCTTATTAAAGCGTACCCCTACCATTTCCCCTTTACTTATACGGACCAGGTTGTTGACTACTTTAGCTTTTTCATCTCCTTTTTCCCATATCATCAACATCCTGATTTCACATTTGGCCGGTTCCGTTGGAGTCTTTATTGCAGGTGCGTAAGCCACTTTTTTCTGTAAAATATAGTTTTCCTTATTTTGGACGGCATCAAGGTCTTGCTTGGTAACATTGATGAGTACACCTGATCCGGCAAAGGAGAACAAGGGTTTAAGCACATAGTTTTCCAAGTCCTCCGGATACTTTTCTAATTCGTGCAAGAAATGGCATGCCGGAACATAAGGGCTGTTGATCAAGGGCATTGTAAACTTACTTATCCTAAAAAACCAATTAGGGTGCCCAATCCATTCCACATTGTATTCCTTGGTAAAATCGAATTGCCGTTGAAGATCGTTCCTTTTAAATAATTCGTCAAAAATAACCCGATTATATATTCTGCGTACCGAGATTTTCTGGCCTTGGTCATTGGTGTAAAACACATTCTTCCCTTCGGTAATCAATTCGCTTATGCAAATTACTTTTATTCCCAAATGGTGGGCGGTAGCCAAAAAATCTATTTGTGTAGCCTGTTTATGAGGCTCTATTTCCAAAAGAATCACATTTTCGGGAGGACAGTCGCCCACAATAATTTCCCTTAATTTTTCAATATAATATGCAGAAGTCATATTGTTTAAATGATGATAATTGGATGGAATATCGAAGTTATCTCGATAGCCTTTGGCCATTAGTTCTTGAAAAAAATAAAGAGTAGGAAATCCTTGTACTTCAACCATTTGTGGCATAAAATCCCCTTTCTCATCCAAACATATTCCAAAGTCCATTTGAAGAAATGTAGTATGGTCATCCTCCCCGGGAACTACTTGGGATGGATCTATAAGGGCATTTTTGGTAAGTTCCTTAAAATTATGTTGACAGATTACTTTGTTGACTTGTTCGCAGGCCTCCAATAATCTTTTTTTCAGGTATTTTGGGATAAAGATGGGGGTCTCGGCAACACGAAAAGGAGGTTTGTGGTTATAGGTAGTAGAAATACTTTCTAAAAATGACTTGTATTTCCCATCTGTGAATGCTGCATTGTATTGCTGACGAAGGTTTTCTACCATGAATGCCTATTTTAGGAGATTTGCTTGGATAATCCAATTTTTTTAATCGCATTTTCAATAAATCCAGGGATGATGGAATTGTAGGTAGATTCCAATTTATCCGTATCCCTGATATGGGCCATCATATTATTATATTTTCTTTTCCCGTAGGTGGCAACTACTTTCTCTTCATTTTCCGATTTGGCAAAGTGCAATTCCATGCTTACCGGTTCTGCCTCCGGATGAAATTGTACCCCAACAAATTCTTTGGAAAAACGCACGGCCATTATGGCCCTTTCATATTCTACATGTGTCCTGATTTTCTCCAAAGCCAATATTTTTGCCCCTTTTTCCTCAAAAACTTTTAATCGAGGTTGTATAAGTTGCCAGTCTCTTGAGTCCACAGCAAAAAAGGGGTCGGGCAATTTGGAAAATATCTCATCGGCTATTCCATTTTTAGTCTTATGGATGGGCAGGATACCGAAAGAAGGCGATTTACGTCTTGTGATTTCCCCAAGGCCAAAATGATGACAGATCATTTGATAGGAATGACAAATAAAGAATACGTACTTTTTGGGGTAATGGCCATTTTTATTATGTTCCCAAAGTTCGTCTATTAGGGAATAGTATCTTTTATCCCATATTCCGTCCCCTTCTAATGGATTTCCTGGGCCTCCTGAAGATATATAGATATCATAACTGCTATCCGGCACTTCATTTTTGGCCCTAATGTCAAAGAATTGATAATCTGCCTCATCGCTAAATGTATCCAATATTTCCTGTATGCATCGTAGCCCTTGGTTGGGAATGCCATTATATAAATCTAGAACTGCAATCTTTTTTTTTCTATCCAACATTTTTCATGTTCATTTAAATCCCTGCAACCGTCTCCTTCAAAATA
Source organism: Arenibacter catalasegens (assembly GCF_002909235.1). Lineage (GTDB taxonomy): Bacteria > Bacteroidota > Bacteroidia > Flavobacteriales > Flavobacteriaceae > Arenibacter > Arenibacter catalasegens. Next base: position 26,371 of record NZ_PHQQ01000013.1, on the reverse strand, counting down.
AAATCGACCACATCATTGAGGTTTTTGGTTTTTTCAAAAACGGCCAATTGTCTGTCGGCCCCGGTCCCTTCATTTAAGATTTTATGGATTCTATTGATTTCATCCCGGCTTCCAAGGTCATCCACTACATCATCTACAAACTCTAGCAGCTCCAAAATTAATTCTTTTGTAGGTACTTCTATAGATTTTCCAAAGTCGATCATTTTGCCTTCAAGGCCATATCTAGATGCTCGCCATTTGTTTTCGTTGATTAATGCCCTTTTGTAAATAATGAAGTTGAGGTTGTTCCTTCTTAAGTTATAAAGTTTGGCTACCAAGGCCTGAATCAATGCCGTAATAGTTACCGTTTCATCCACGGTTAGGGGTACATCACATATTCTAAATTCGATAGTCGGGTAAAAGGGGTGCACCCTTACATCCCACCATATTTTTTTGGCATTGTCTATACACTTCGTCTGTACCAAGAGATTAACATATCTTTCGTATTCTCCGGCACTGGTAAAAAAATCCGGGATACCGGTACGTGGAAATTTATCAAAGACTTTGGTACGGAACGATTTAAAACCAGTGTTTCTTCCTTCCCAAAATGGGGAATTGGTAGAAAGGGCATAAATATGGGGTAAAAAGTAGCGCACAGAGTTGAAGATGTGTATGGCCATTTCCCTGTCCTCAATACCTACATGAACATGGAGGCCAAAGATAAGATTGGATCTGGCGGCATCCTGTAATTCTTGTACAATTTCATCATATCGAGGGTGCACCGTAATTAATTGTTTCTCCCATTCGGAGAAAGGATGGGTTCCAGCTGCGGCTATGCGAAGATCAAGGCTGGTGGCTACCTCGGATATTGTTTTTCGCAAATGTGTAACCTGCGACCGCACCTCTTTAATATCCTTGCAAATAACTGTGCCAACTTCTACTACCGCCTGATGCATTTCCGCTTTTACTTGCCCTTCCAAGATTTCATCAGCAATTTCTACAATTTTTTGCTCATGTGAGGTCAACTCACGGGTTATGGGATCTATTACCTGATATTCTTCTTCTACTCCTAATGTAAAATCCATTGATGTCCACGTATTACAGTTTGGGCAGTATCAAAACTATTTTGACTTGCTTTTGGTTGTTGTCGCTTTTTTGATTGTTTTTTTGGTTATAGGCGCTGTAGTTTTGGCCTTCGTTGCTGTTGTTTTTTTAGTTGTCGGTTTTTTGGTCGCTGGCGATTTCGTTTTTGCCTTGGTCACAGCTGTTTTTAAAGGCGCTTTTTTTGTGGCCGTGGTTGACTCTTTTGCCGCAGCTTTTTTTGCCTTTGCTGCAGCGGGGGTCTTTATACCCACTGGCTTGGGGGTGTTGGGTGTAACGGCATTCTTTACAAATGTCCCCCAGGTTAGATTCATTTGACCGAGTTTATGTGCCTGTGCCCTTTTAATGGCCATATTTGCTGCAGTCTCAACGACCCAATCAAAATTCTCCTGGCCAACGGAATTAATATCGGCATCTGGTGCCGGATTACAAAAATCTATTGCGTAAGGTATACCATCCCTAACGGCGAATTCCACAGTATTGAAATCATAACCCAAGGCCGCATTTAATTTTATGGTATAGTCCTTAACGGTATCCAATAGTTTTTTGCTCAATGGCGGTCCGTCATGAACATATCTTAAGTGATGTGGATTACGGGGCTCATATTGCATAATACGTACCTCATTACCGCCAAGGCAATAGCAACGGAAATATTCATTAAAGACTATTTCTTCTTGCAACATCATAATAAGTTGCCCGGTTTCACTGTGGCTTTTAAAAAATTCTTCCGAATTGTTGAGTTTATACACATTTTTCCATCCACCACCGGAAAAGGGTTTCATATAGGCAGGAAAACCAATATGTTCAAAAATACCTTCCCAGTCCATTGGGTATTTTAAATTCCGAAAGGAATTTTCGCTGGTATCGTCCGGTCTATCCTTAGAGGGTAGTAGAACGGTTTTTGGAACAGGTACCCCTGTTTTTATAGCCAAGGCATTATTGAAAAATTTTTCATCGGCACTCCACCAAAAAGGATTGTTAAGTACTGCAGTACCGGATATGGCCGCATTTTTTAGATATGCCCGGTAAAAAGGGACATCCTGGGAAATACGATCAATGATTACAGCATATTCCGTAGGGTCGGCTTGTTTTACCTGATCTATGATAACAGCTTCTGCGATTATCCCACTAATGTTTTTTTGGTTGATCCTATCTATAAAGGCTTGCGGAAAGGTATTTTCCTGACCGAAGAGTATTCCAATTTTTTTCATAGTGTATATGGTGTTAAAGTTTACATTAGAGATAAATAATGGGGAAACATTTCTCGCCATATTGGCCAATCATGACTGGCATTGGGTCGATTGTCCAGCCAGTGATCAATGTCTTTACGCTTTAGAATTTCTGACATTCTAAGGTTGGCTCCCAAACAAATATCATGTTCGCTAGTCCCCAAAACTATTTTCATATTATATAGCTCTGGATTCTGCATGTCTGGCAAATAATCGACTGGATTATTAAAATACACCTCGTCATTGTAAAAGCCGTCCAATTGATCTCTGATATCAAATGCCGCGCTCATGGTAAAGAGGTGGCTTACTTTTTCAGGATGTCTAAAAGCAAAGTTGGCAGCGTGATAACCTCCGAAACTACAACCGGAAACGGCTACCTTGCCTATTGGGGATTCATGTTGAATTTTGGCCACAACTTCCTCCAAAACCATTTTATCGTACCAATTGTGATTTTTAACACGATCTGTAGGGTGTATAGATCTATTGTACCAACTGAATTCGTCGATACTGTCCAGACAATATACCTTCACCTTACCTTGTTCTATGAACCAAGAAACGGAATCGATCAAATGAAAATCTTTGCTTTCGTAATATCTTCCCCTGGTAGTTGGAAAAATTAACAAGGGATAGCCCCAATGGCCATAAACCATCATTTCCATTTCCTTACCTAGATTAGGTGAATACCATTTATGATAGTTCTCTTCCAAAATGTAATTGTTAATGGTCCGGGAAGTATCTCCTTGTCTTAAAGTTAGACAAAATAATGATTCCAACAAATCTCTTTTAAGAAATGCCCTGCACTTTGGAAAATTGTGTAAAGTTTGTTTATCTGCCCAGTTCAATAAGAATATTCAAAAGATATTGAATATCAATACTTTCATCTTCTAAATGTCATTATGGATGATTAATTAATAGATCAAAAATTTATTGAATCCTGCGGATTGGCCATCATCAATATTCATCCAAATGTTCTGGATAAAGAAAGTTGTTGTAAGGAAATCGGGTAACATGTATGTCCCTTACCTCGTCATAAACCCGTTTTCTGAATTCCTCCAAATTTTCCTTGTTCAATGCAGATATAAACAGCGCCCTATCGCCTACACGGCGCATCCACGTATTCTTCCATTCATCAATGGTAAAGTGTTTGTTGGTTTTTTCAGTAATTAAATCGTCCTCATCAATAGTTTTATGCTCATATTGATCAATTTTATTGAAGACCATTATGGTTTTTTTATCCGAACTTTTAATTTCCGTCAGAATTTGGTTTACGGAATCTATATGCTCTTCGAAATTGGGATGGGAAATATCAACAATATGCAGCAATAGGTCTGCTTCCCTTACTTCATCCAATGTGCTTTTAAAACTTTCTACCAATTGGGTGGGCAGTTTTCTAATAAACCCTACCGTATCGCTTAATAGAAAAGGTAGGTTGCCTATAACCACTTTCCTAACGGTAGTGTCCAAAGTAGCAAAGAGTTTGTTTTCGGCAAAGACATCGCTTTTGCTGATAACGTTCATGAGAGTAGATTTACCTACGTTGGTATACCCTACCAGAGCTACACGGACCAATGCCCCGCGATTTCCCCTTTGGGTCTCCATCTGTTTATCTACCTTCAACAACTTCTTTTTTAAAAGGGAAATGCGATCACGGACAATACGCCTATCGGTCTCTATCTCCGTTTCACCAGGTCCACGCATTCCAATACCCCCTTTTTGGCGCTCCAAGTGGGTCCAAAGACCGGTTAGTCTTGGGAGTAAATATTCATATTGGGCCAATTCTACTTGGGTACGGGCATAACTGGTTTGCGCCCTTTGTGCAAAAATGTCCAGGATAAGGCTGGTACGGTCCAGGATTTTGCATTTTAACTGCTTTTCTATATTCCTTTGTTGTCCAGGAGTAAGTTCGTCATCGAAAATAACGGACCCAATGTCATTGCTATTGACATAGGCCTCCACTTCCAACATTTTTCCACTTCCAATATAGGTTTTGGGATTGGGCAAGTCTATACGTTGTACAAAGCGCCTGCAAACTTCACCTCCAGCAGTATAGGTGAGGAATTCAAGTTCATCCAGATATTCGGTTACTTTTTCCTCATTCTGATCCTTGTTCATTACTCCTATGAGTACTACTTTTTCGTAATCTATGGTCTTCTTCTCTAGCATATCCTTATTTATAGTACAAATCTAATCAATACTTGCTAAGGGATTTTTGTATTTTAGCAATCTGCTAAAAATTTTGAATGAATTTTTCATTTTTTAAGAAGAAATCGGGCAATACCCTGCACACGGTAGCTTTCTACAACTTAGAAAACCTATTTGATACCATAGATGATCCGTATACTTTGGATGATGACTATACTCCCAATGGATCTAGAAAGTGGACTCCTAGACGATATCAAAAAAAGCTGGCTAAACTTGCGGAGACTATTGTTAAAATTGGGCATGTTTCTGCAGGAATTCCACCGGTCTTGGTTGGGGTAGCTGAAGTTGAGAATGAGACTGTGGTCCAGGACTTATTGGCTACAGACCCTTTAAATGGCTATAACTATCATTATGTTCATTACGATTCTCCTGACGAAAGGGGAATTGATAATGCCTTGCTGTATAACAGGGATAATTTTGAAGTGATTAGCTCTGAAGCGATTCCTTTATTGGTTTATAGTCTAACAGGGCAGCGAGATACTACAAGGGATATACTGTATGTGCATGGCATACTAAATGGGGAAGAGGTGCATATTTTTGTAAATCATTGGCCATCCCGAAGGAATGGCGAGGTGGAAACAGGTTATAAGCGTATTGCCGCTGCTAAAACTATTAATGAATATATGGTTCGGATTGAGGAAAGTATTGAAAATCCCAATTATATTGTAATGGGCGATTTTAATGACGGCCCGTCATCTACAAGTATACAAACCTTGATGAGTAGAAATAATCTTCACAATCCCATGGAGACATTAAGATCCCCAGATCGGGGGAGCGCCAATTACCGAAAAGCTTGGAGCCTATTTGATCAAATTATCGTTTCCCATACCTTCTTCAATTATGAAAAGGGAACCCATAGCTTTTGCGAGGCCAATATTTTTGATGAAACCTTCCTAACCGAATTCAAAGGAAAGTACAAAGGCAATCCACATAGAACTTATGTTGGGAGGAGATATATGGGAGGTTTTAGTGATCATTTTCCTGTTTATATACAATTTAAGTACAATTCCTAGATTTATTTGAATTAAAAGTGAACTTTTCATGTCGTTTTTTTGGCTGTTCACAACAAAACTGCGCATTTCATCGAATAAAAAGGGGTGTTAATCGATAATATTTTTTTGTTGCGGTATATTTGTAGTCCAAATCTTACTGTACACAATAACATGTCTTACGCAAACCCTACATTGATAAAGATTCATAAGTGCCTTCTTATAGTTGCACTTAGCTTAGTTGCCAATATTTCTTTTGCGCAAACGGAGAAACAAATCCATACTATTAAGGACAAGTATCGCAGCTCAAAATTAGGGGTATTTACAAATGACCTTAAAAAGAATTTTACCAAAGAGAATAATACCTTATTGCAGGCTGCCAAAACCAATGGTTGGAAATTGACTGAAAGATTGGAAGATGGAAATTTTAGTGAACTTACTTCTATTGGTGACGATGGAACTCCTCTTTATTATAGTACCTTCAGTACAGAGTTAAACACCGCTACAAGAGCTAATGCCTTACATGATAACGGTCTATTGGATTTGGGTATTAACGGTGAGAACATGTTGGTAGGGATATGGGACGCAGGAGCTGTATTAACGAACCACAAAGAATTTGACAATAGGGTACAAACTTTGGATGAGAGTGAAATCGTGGATTCGCATGCTACTAGAGTTACCGGTATTTTGGTAGCTTCTGGACTGGACAAGAAATCCAAAGGGGTGGCTTACAAGGCAAAAGCTGTTTCCAACGATTGGAGAAGAGATAAAATTGAGGTTGCCGAAATGGCAGCTAATGGCTTGTTGTTATCCAACCACTCATACGGAATTAGGTCTAGCGCTGTGCCGGATTGGTATTTTGGATCCTATATCCAGGTTTCTAGGGATTGGGATAAGATTATGTACAATGCTCCTTATTATTTAATGGTGACTGCTGCGGGGAATTCTCAAAGAAGCAGGGATAATGAAGCTCCTATTTCTGGATCGGCTTCCAATGGTTTTGATTTGATGTTGGGATTTGCAACCTCAAAAAATGGTGTTACTGTTGCTGCAGCCGACATAGAAACCAATAACCAAGGGCAATTGTTAAGGGCCTCAGTGGCATCCTATTCTAGTTTTGGGCCTGTTGATGATGGTCGTATTAAGCCGGACATTGCTGCATACGGCACCAATATTTATACTACAGGTATTAAAGATGACTCAAATTATGAAACGGCCAATGGAACATCGGTAGCTACACCAGGCGTAACTGGTTCCATGCTTTTGATTCAAGAATATTACGAACAAATGGAGGGTAGTTTTATGCGGGCCGCCACTTTAAAAGGATTGGTTTTGCACAGTGCAGATGATGTTGATGCTCCTGGGCCAGATTACAAAATGGGTTGGGGTGTTATTAATTCAAAATCTGCTGTAGAGGCAATTGCCAACAAAGGATTTTCAGCCATGATTTCGGAAGAAACACTTTTGGAAGGTGAAACTAAGACCTATAATGTAACGGCGAATGGAATAGAGCCGTTAATGGCCTCAATCTCCTGGACCGATCCTGCAACGGGAGCTGTGAATTCAGGTACTTTAAATGATATGTCACCGGCCTTGGTCAATGACTTGGACATAAAGATTACCAAGGGTGGCAAGACTTATTTACCTTGGAAACTCAATGCGGCCAATGCAGATGCTCCAGCGATTAATGGTGACAATAGAGTGGATCCGTTTGAAAGAATAGACCTTCAGAATGCCAAAGGGGAATACACAATTACTGTAACCCATAAAAACAATTTAGACCAAGGGCCACAGAATTTTTCCATTATTATTACAGGGATTGCCTTAACGGATTGTGTTCTTAGCACGCCAGAGGATATTGAATTGACGACTTCGGATGAAACAGGAGTAACATTTAGTTGGAGCGCAAATACAGATGCACTTTTCCAAGTTGAATACAAAAGGAAAGGTACGGACGAATGGAATATGGAAACCACCTTTGATTCTTTTATTAGCCTGCAAAATCTGGTAGAAGGAACTGACTATTTATTAAGGGTGAAAACATATTGTTCCGAAAATATTAGTTCGGAATACAGCTCGGAGTACCAATTTACTTTCAATGGTGCCGAAACTGGGTTTATCGATTATATGGAATATGAAACCTTGACTTTGGAAGTACAGTTTTCTATTTTTCCTAATCCAGTACAAACTTCAATGACCATAAGTGGGGATGTTTCCGAGGATGCCATGTATAAAATAGTTTCCCTTAATGGTATCGTAGTAAAATCCGGTAAAGCGGAGCATAAGCAAATTTATATTGCCGATCTAACTGCTGGCCTTTATGTGCTAACCTTGGCCGACTTGGAAGGGTCAAAATCCATTAAGTTCTATAAGTCCTAATTTGAGAATATTAATTTGGAGCTCCTTAAATTCTTTTGATTTCAGTTTCATTTAATAGTTCGTCATTTCGCAAACGTAGAAACACCTGGGCTGTTGTTATCACATCCAATTCACAATATTTAACAATGCGATCTAGGTCGTTGTCTTCATAATAAACGGCTTTTACCATACTGCCATCTATATCTTCCTTAGGAGAGGGAATTCCGAGAATATTGGCCATTAATTTAAGCGATGTATAATGTTTATAGTCGCCAAACTTCCAAAGCTCCATAGTGTCCAAATGTGCTATTTCCCATGGTTTTTTACCGAATAGATCTAATTTATTAGGTAAATCTATTTTGTTGATAATCATTCGTCTTGCTATATAAGGGAAATCGAATTCTTTGCCATTGTGGCCGCATAAGAGATGGTGTGGCCGGTTGAAATGGGTATCCAATAAATTTTTGAAATCCTTAAGAATCTTGGTTTCTTCCCCATAAAATGAGGTTATCCGAAAGGACCGATTGTTTCCTTTAAAATAAATATATCCAACCGAGATAGTAATTATCTTCCCAAATTCCGCCCAAATGCCAGCTCTGTCATAGTATTCCTCAGCTGTGTATTCGTCTTTTCGTTGGTAGTGCGACTTATGTTCCCAAAGTTCTTTTTTGGTGTCGTCCAGTTTCTTAAAACTCTCTTCTTCGGGGACCGTTTCTATGTCCAAAAAGAGTATGTGCTCCAAGTTAATTTTGTGTAACATCCAAGGTTGTTTTTAAACATAAAAAGTTAATCATAATTTTGATAACCAAACCTAGAATCATAAATATACAAACAAATTTTGAACTGTTACTATAGCCGTTTTATCCCGGAAATAAGCATAATTTTCGATATGTAAGTTGATTGGCAACAATACCGGTACCGACCACTTGGTTGGTGTTAAGCCTTGAATCTTAAAATTAAATAGGAAAGGAGTTCCATAAAGAACATGACTTTATCGATGTAGTACCTTAACTGGCCAAAAATTAGGCCCATACGGCAAGAGAAGAAACCAGAAGGTCTGTAAAAATTAAAAAAGTGATTGCTGTTTTGCGGGACTCTCGTGCTCCAAAAGCCATTTTTTTCGATGTAAGCCTCCCGCATATCCCGTTAAGGAACCATCACTACCAATAACCCTATGACAGGGTACAACAATCCATAGGGGATTACGGCCATTAGCTGCCGCCACAGCCCTAATTGCTTTTGTATCACCTAAGGTTTTGGACAATTCAAGGTAGGAAAATGTTTTACCATAAGGTATTTGCTGTAGCGCTTGCCAAACCTTTTTTTGAAAATCTGTTCCTTCCGGATTCAGGGTTAAACTAAATTCTGTTCGGGAACCTTCAAAATATTCCTGTAATTGATACACCACATCTTCCAGCAACTCTGGAATGATATCTGACACTTTTTCTTCACTATCAAAAACGGTGATAGAAGTTATACCGTTTTCATCACCTTCAATTTTTGCTATTCCCAGTGGAGTGTTTACAAATACGGTTTCCATTAATTCTTTTTCCCTTTTTCCTGAATAATTCCCAATCTTTTAGCACGTTCATTCCAATTTGTACGTGCCAAATGCTGCAGATCTTCCACACTATCGCTTTCGTCCATAATTTCAAGGCCCAATAAGGTCTCTAAAATGTCCTCCATGGTCACTACCCCGCTAATGGAGCCATATTCATCAACAACAAGGGCAATATGCTCACTTTTGGAAATAAAGGTCTCTAAAAGCTCCGGTATGGGAGTTTGTCTGTTGCTAACCAGTAACTCTCTTTTAATAGTGGATAAGGGGGCATTACCATTTTTCTTGATTATATGCTCCAGAATCATATACTTTAATACATACCCGGTGATATTATCCATTTTCTTGCTGTACACGGGGATTCTTGAAAATGGCATATTGGGGTTGGCATCGTAAAAATCTTTAATTGTGGTAGATTCATCCGCAATTTTTACCACAGCTCTAGGTGTCATAACGTCCTTTACCTTAATCTCGTCGAAATTTAAAAGATTGCGTATTATCGTGGATTCCGACTCTTGAAAAACACCTTCCTCGTGGGCAAGATCGGTCATGGCACTAAAATCTTCCCTACTAAATACGCTTCCATGTTCACCCTTCTTTCCAACTAGTTTGGTAAAAAGTTGTAATAGCCAGAGGATCCCGGTCCATTTAAGGCCCCAAACCATTACTTTAAGGGTTTTCGTAGAAACATTCGCTAGCTGTTTCCAATAGGTGGCACCTATAGTCTTGGGAATTATTTCAGAGGCTACCAAGATTAGTATTGTCATAATGGTAGAAACCAATCCCACCATGGCGCCTTCGGTAAATTCTATTCCTAAAATGGATTTTTCGGTATTTCCATATAGGTCAGCATAAGCCACTTTTGCCTGAACCCCTACTAAAATAGCGCCCACGGTGTGGGCAATGGTATTTAAGGTTAGAATGGCAATAAGCGGTTTATCCACATCCTTTTTAAGGGTTTCCAAATCACGCGCATAAGATTTACCCTCTTTTAAATTAAGATTGATAAAAGTTTGTGGAACACTTAATAATACTGCTTCCAAAATGGAGCATAAAAAGGATACGAGGATGGAAATAAGTGCAAAAAAAATTAGTAGCCCCATATAAAAGTATAAAATACTAATGTACTAATTAATTCAGGAATTCTTAACTCAATCCATTATGGCGTCGTAAAATACTTGCTGTACCGCAGAGCGAATATTGTATTTGTATATGTTACTATGGGTTCTGCTGGGATATACCCGGTTGGATAGAAATATATACACTAATTGGGTTTGTGGATCTGCCCATACAAAGGTACCAGTAAACCCACTGTGTCCAAAACTGTCCTGACTGGCACTCGGTGCAGGATAAGAATCTGCTAATGTAAGTTCATGATTATTCAGATCAGGTTTATCGAATATTAGACCCCTTCTATTGCCATTTTCGGGATATTGCACTTTGGCAAATTCCCTGACAGTAGCTTCGGATAGATATCGTTTACCATTGTAGCTCCCATAATTCATGTACATCTGCATCATTTTAGCCAAATCGGTGGCCGAAGCAAATAATCCTGCATTTCCCGATACTCCACCCAAAAGTGCTGCATTTTCGTCGTGTACCCAATCTTTGGTGAGTTCATGCCGAAACAAGGTGTCAATTTCAGTAGGCACAATTTTATTTGCATAATTTTTATTTTTAGGATTAAACCCCAAAGTGGTTGCACCCAAAGGAGCATAAAAATTTTGGATCAAATAGGTTTCATATTCCGTATTGGTCAATTTTGAAATGATTTCGGGATAAAGTAAAAAAGTAAGCCCGGAATACTTGTACTTTTTTACGTCCGATACTTTTGATCTGTTGATTTGGCGATATATTTTTTTCTTGAACCTATCCTTTATATAGATATTTTGGTATGCTCGAGTGCTAAATCGGCCACTGGGTTCGTCCCTTACAAATCTCGATTTTAAGGAACCATTTTTTTTCATCACCTCCTGAAGGAAAATGATATAGGGAACCAATCCCGCTTGATGCGCAAAGACTTCCCTTATCGTAATGTCTTTTTTATCCTTTCTTTTCTCCCATTTTGGCCATATGGTACTAAAGGGTGCATCTAAATCCAATTTCCCCTCATCGTGCAATTTCATTAATGCGGGAAGAGGCCCCATTATTTTAGTGACCGATGCCAAATCGTATATATCTGATAGGCCAACAGCTTGAACACTGTCATAGGTATGAAATCCATAGGCCTTATGAAAAATAATTTTATTGTTCTTGGCCACCAGAACCTGTGCTCCTGGGAAGGCTTCTTCCTTAATGGCAAAGGACATTATAGAGTCAACTTTGGAGAAAATATATAAAGAATCCATTCCCGCCGAAGAAGGAATGTCGTATGTAAGCACTTCTAAATCAGCTTCTTGAGAGGCCAAGAGCTGTAAGTTGCAAAACATACTTAATAGTATAATAATTGAAGCAGAAGTACTTTTTTTCATAGCAGATTAATTACCAACCCACATATTTTGGGGGTTCTATATTATTGAGATTTAGATATACAATTAATTGGCCCCTATGATGGGTTACATGGTCCTGCAACAAATTTAATATTTGCAATTTAGTTTTTTTGCCGGCAAAGAATTCAACTTTTTCCGAAAGTTCAGACGACGGGATGTTTTTTAGAATGGTGCTCACCCGATCAAATCCGGTAATTACGAATTTTATGGTTTCTTCTTTTGTTAGTTTAACCGTACTATCCCTGTGCTTGTTCGATTTATGTCCTTCGAAATAGGTACTACATAACCAGTCCATATTACTTTCTATATGTAGTAATTGATCTTGGAAAGTCATCTGCTTTTCCGTGGGTTTAAAATCGAATTTTTCATAGGGCATGGCCTCTATTAAGGTCACAAGATAGGTTTTGGAGTTGTCCCATTTTTCCAAAAAGGTGGGAATAGTTAGGTCTTGGGAGTGCACAGGTATCATAAAAAAACCAACAAGTATAAAAAATATGTTTTTCATTCTGTTATAAAATAGGTTTAAGTGCTTAAAAACGCTCCATGGGTGGAGATAGTATGCTGCCCAAATCAAACTTTATCCTAACACACGGACCACATCCTTGGCAAAGTAACTGGCAATTATATTGGCACCCGCCCTTTTTATGGCTGTGAGCTGCTCCATCATTACTGCATCATGATCTAACCAGCCTTTTTCGGCTGCGGCCTTAACCATGGCATATTCACCTGAAACCTGATATACCGCTACGGGAACATCAACTTCGTTTTTAATCTCCCTTACAATATCCAAATAGCACAGCCCGGGTTTTACCATTACGATATCTGCACCTTCATCGATATCCATTTCCGTTTCCTTAATAGCCTCAAACCTATTGGCATAATCCATTTGATAGGTTTTTTTATCACCAAAACCGGGAGCGGAATCCAAGGCATCCCTAAAGGGGCCATAGAAGGCACTGGCATATTTGGCGCTATAACTCATAATTCCTGTGTCTATAAACCCTTCGTCTTCCAGAGCTTCCCGAATACTTAGTATCCTGCCGTCCATCATATCACTGGGCGCTACAAAATCGGCCCCGGCTTGTGCATGACTTACGCTCATAGCGGCCAAAACCTCAACCGTGTCATCATTAATAATCTTGCCGTCCTCAACTATACCATCATGTCCATAGGAGGAATAAGGGTCCAGTGCTACATCGGTCATGACGAGCATCTCAGGACAGGAATTTTTAACCGTTTTAATGGCCCTTTGCATAAGCCCATTCGAGTTTATTGCTTCTTTGCCCATATTGTCTTTTAAATGGTCTGGGACCTTTACAAAGAGAAGCACCGATTTTAAGCCCATTGCCCAAAGATCTTTAACTTCCTTTTCCAATAGGTCCAAGCTATATCTATAGTAATTGGGCATAGAGGCTATTTCTTCCTTAATCCCATGTCCTTCAACCACAAATATTGGTACTAAAAAATCATTTGGAGATATTATGGTTTCTCTGACTAATGACCTTAAGGCCTCATTGGTACGGAGTCTTCTGTTTCTTTTAAGTGGGTACATCGCGCTAGTTTATTTTAAATATCAAAGATAGTGGAACAAGTTCTAAATTGCATATATTGAATTGGTTAATCCAAGTATTATTCAGCCAAACCCAAATACATCCAAAGTCCGTCTTCCTTTACAAAGTCCGACTTTTCATGGATGACCTCGACCCGGCCGTTTTCAAAAAAGTAAGCGTTAAAAGTCACTGTGCCATTTTGGTCGTTTATTCCTCCCTTTTTACTGTCCAAAACCTCCAACCTTATCCAGTTTACAGATTTTGCCCAAGCTTCTATTGACTTCCTTTCTTTTAGTGGCCTGGTTGTAGAGTGATGGCTATCCATAAGGTACTTTCCGTTGGCAAGCGTAAAGGCCGTATAACGGGAACGCATTAATTGTTCGGCAGTTACCACCTTGGATAGGTCCTTATGCGCTCTCTCACAGCAATCCGCAAACGTTTTATTGGATCCGCAGGGACAATTCATAGTATTTGTTAATATAGTTTTTCCTTTAGTGATATGGTTCTATTGCCTTATAAAGACTAATTCGTTTCCTCTTTATTGCCCTTTTCCCGATGTTGTGTTTGAATCGCTTTAAGTCGCTCCTTTCGGGTTTCTTTCTCTTTCTTAAGCTTGTTTTTCTTTCGATTAAGAAGCTTGGTATGTTTTGCCTTGTTGGCGGTATTTTTTTCTTTGCCTTTTTTACTCATAATCCACTGTTTAGGTTTACGATACCCACTCTTTGGGCTTGGTGAGTACTTTCAATAAACGTTCTTCTTCACTTCCTTTTTCTGGGTGATGGTCATATACCCATTGTACATGGGGAGGAAGGCTCATTAATATGCTTTCTATTCGGCCATTGGTCTTTAAGCCAAAAAGTGTACCCTTGTCATGCACAAGGTTAAATTCCACATAACGTCCTCTACGAATTTCTTGCCAATCTCGCTGTTCTTTCGAATAAGGCAAGTCTTTTCGTTTCTCTACAATGGGGGTATAGGCGTCGAGGAAACTATCACCCACCTCGGATTCAAAATTGTACCAATCTTCCATGGTCATGTTGTCAGTGGCTTTGCAGTAGTCGTAAAACAATCCTCCGATGCCTCTTGCTTCGTTCCTATGGGAATTCCAGAAATAATCGTCGCACTTTGCCTTGTAGGTACTGTAAAATTCTGGATTATGCTTGTCGCACGCATTTTTGCAAATTGTATGAAAGTGTTTAGCATCCTCGTCAAATAGATAGTAGGGAGTTAGGTCCTGTCCTCCACCAAACCATTGGTCTACTAATTTACCTTCTTTATCGTACATTTCAAAATAGCGCCAATTGGCATGTACGGTAGGAACCATAGGGTTTTTTGGGTGTATAACTAGACTGAGTCCACAGGCAAAAAAATCGGCATCCTTAACGCCAAAATAATTTTGCATGCTTTTTGGTAAGGCTCCATGAACAGCTGAAATATTTACACCGCCTTTTTCAAAAACAGCTCCATTTTCTATCACCCTGGATCGGCCACCGCCGCCTTCTGGTCGTTCCCATAAGTCTTCCCTAAACTTGGCTTCACCGTCTACGGCTTCTAATTTAGCAGTGATCCTATCCTGTAAATGTTGAATGTATGCGTAGAATTTATCTTTCATGTTTATTTTTTTATTTTATGACCTACAAGGTTTTTGAAACCTTGCAGGTCTTGGGTTTCGGGATTTTGCAAGTCCTGATTTTCGGGTCGAATCTTTGCGACTACTTAACCTGCAAGGTCTTTGAGACCTTGTAGGTTTCTTTCATTCGAGTCAAACTTCAATTTCTTTTCATATTCACTTTTTCTGACCTACAAGGTTTTTGAAACCTTGCAGGTCTTGGGTTTCGGGATTTTGCAAGTCCTGATTTTGCGGTCGAATCTTTGCGACTACTTAACCTGCAAGGTCTTTATGACCTTGTAGGTTTCTTTCATTCGAGTCAAACTTCAATTTCTTTTCATATTCACTTTTTCAGACCTACAAGGTTTTTGAAACCTTGCAGGTCCTTGATGCCGATTATCTAAGCGGCGATGTCTTTGGGGCTGCGCTTTTGAACCTGCAAGGTCTTTATGACCTTGTAGGTTTTTGTTCCTTTGCTATCGGCCATTGGTTCATTATGCTTCATGTTTTCAGACCTACAAGGTTTTTGAAACCTTGCAGGTCATGAATCCCAGTTCAGATTGTCAAGACCTAAGTTTCTTTTTTGCTCATGCAAATATTCAAAATTTCCTAGATCATCAAAAAGATTTATTACCTCTTCCTTTGTTATTGGCACTGAATCGGGACTGTTCTGAATAGAAATAGTGGTCTGATAAGATGAATATTTGTATGTTTTATAATCTTCGGTGACTCCATGACTTTCCGGGTTCGTATTGATGTAGATTATCAGGTTCCTCAAATAATTAGTGTCACCAATTTTAATCCTTCTAAAATGTTTTTCAAAAAGACTACCCGTTCTATTGTGCATTTTATTGAATGCTTTGGCATAGGCATTGAAAAGATTTGAAAATGATTGGGTAACTAATTTTTCTTCTTCAATAACCTGAATTGCCATATGGTAATGGCTGTCCATTAAACAATATGCAAGAATGGAAACTTTGTTGGACAAATACTTATGAATCAACTTTAGAAAGTAGCTTTTGTTTTCGTTGGATTTAAATATTAGGCCACCGTTTATTCCCCGGTTGTAAATATGATAGTAGTGATCCTTTTCGAGTTTTTCGAGTTTCATTTTTTTTCTTGTTTCAGACCTACAAGGTTTAGGAAACCTTGCAGGTCCTTGTTGCAGATTACCTAAGCTGCGAGGTCTTTGGGATAACTGTTCTCAACCTGCAAGGTCTTTGCGACCTTGCAGGTTTTGTTGTTCCTTTGCTATCGGCCATTGGCTCTTTATGCTTCATATTTTTAGACCTACAAGGTTTTTGAAAACCTTGTAGGTCCGGGGTTTTTGAAACCTTGCAGGTCCTGCCAGCCACTCAACCTTGCAGGTCAAATAAATTCTTTTTCCGCTTTCAATAGTTCCACCGTTTTCATGGTTGCCGCTGTAACCGATAGTGGTAGCAC
The DNA here is from genome assembly GCF_002909235.1 of Arenibacter catalasegens. Classification (GTDB taxonomy): domain Bacteria; phylum Bacteroidota; class Bacteroidia; order Flavobacteriales; family Flavobacteriaceae; genus Arenibacter; species Arenibacter catalasegens. The sequence continues at coordinate 9,864 of NZ_PHQQ01000013.1, read as the reverse complement.
TAAGATTATACCAATTACCGGAATAAAAAGAAAGAACATAAAGACAATTCCGTTGCCTATGGCAATGCCTTTGTTCTTTCGTACAAAGCTTAAACTTTCGCTATACTTAAAATGACGCTCCAAGGTATAGTCCATATTTCCAAAACCGGCGTAATAGGCTTGGATTAGAAATAGCAGAACAGTTGAAGCCAGACCTATAACGGGAATTAAACCGAATAATAAAACGGGAATGGTCAACAAAATTTCCATCACCAGGTTTCTTAGGTTGATACGGATTCCCCGCCATAGTTGTTCTCCGAAAGTGGTATCTCGATGGTTTTCTGCTTGGTTTCCTAAAAGGTGGGCTTCTATTTTTTCAGAAACTGGGCTCATAAAGGGAGCTGAGAGAGCCATTACAATATGCTTGTATAGAATAAAGCCCAAAACAATAATTAAAAGTCCGCCAAAGATATCGCTAATTAGGATTACCGTTGGTCTTCCCCAGTCCCAAGTCCACCATTGAGAAAGAAACCCGCCAACGTTGTCAGCGAGTCCATAGGCAGAGGTGAAAATCATGGTCGCTATTGTAATACTGATCAATATTGGAATCCAAAAATAGTGCCAAAGCCCCAATTGGGAAATTATTTTAAAGGTGCCCAGATAGGCTTTAATACCGCTCAGTATATGTTGGATCATATTAATGGTTTTGCGTAAGCGATTGCAGTGACATCCTTTTATTTAATAGTTAGGAAGGTTATTTGGGAGGCAATTTTACTGTCTTAAACCTTTCCCCGAAAAAATGTTTCCATAAAAATAAAAGATATAACGGAAAGCGCGACCCTTTTTTTCCGGTAGGAATAAAAAGGGATACGCCCCTCTATTTTTGTTCGTACTCCTTTACTGCATCTATAAAGGCCTTTGCGTTATCTAATGGCACATTCGGTAATATTCCGTGACCAAGATTTACCACATATTTGTCCTTGCCAAATTCATTGATCATTTGAGTGACCATTTTTTTGATTATAGCTGGAGGTGAAAGCAATCTTGCGGGGTCAAAATTGCCCTGAAGTGTTATATTACCTCCAGAAAGGTAGCGTGCATTACGTGCGGAACAGGTCCAGTCCACCCCTAGGGCAGCGGCACCGGATTTGGCCATATCGCCCAATGCGAACCAGCATCCTTTACCAAAAACGATTACGGGAGCCTCATCCTTTAGTCCATCTATAATCTGTTGTATATACTGGAACGAAAATTCTTGGTAATCCACTGGAGACAACATACCTCCCCATGAATCGAAGACCTGCACGGCATCTACACCTGCCTTAACTTTTGCCTTTAGATAGGCAATGGTCGTATCGGTAATTTTTTGCAGTAGCTGATGTGCCGCTACGGGATTTGTAAAACAAAATTCCTTGGCCTTATCGAAGGTTTTACTGCCCTGCCCTTGTACTACATAGCATAAAATGGTCCAAGGGGAACCTGCAAAGCCGATCAAGGGGATATCGTTGTTCAAAAGCTCTTTTGTCGCCTTTATGGCTTGCATAACGTAATCTAATTCCACATTTACATCTGGAACAATAACTTTGTCCACGCCTTTTTGATCTGTTACCGGATTGGGCAAATACGGGCCAAAATTAGGTTTCATCTGCACTTCGATATTCATGGCCTGGGGAATCACTAAAATATCGCTGAACAAAATTGCGGCATCCATGCCGAAGCGGCGTATGGGTTGTACCGTAATTTCACTGGCCAATTCAGGCGTTCTACAACGGGTAAAGAAGTCGTATTTATCACGGATCGCCATAAATTCGGGTAAATATCTTCCTGCCTGGCGCATCATCCAAACTGGTGGGCGCTCTACGGTTTCTCCTTTTAGTGCTCTTAAGAATAAATCATTTTTTATGCTCATAATATTTCTGTGTGCTTCTTGTCTACACTATTTAAACAGCTCCTCAATTGTATACTATTGAGGGATTGTTGTAGCGCATGCAAGTTTAATTAGTTTTTGTTTTAAAAGTCGCTATAACTCTTTCCAGGACACTTTCTATCGTTGGTTTTTGGGCAATAATAATATTTTTGGTATGTTTTTCTACTTCTGCAGCGGTGGTTGTACCTATACAAAAAGTAGTACAATTCTTTAAATTGTTCTTGGCTAAAAAGCTTTCAATGCCACTGGGGCTAAAAAACATTATACCATCAAAATCGGTAGCAAAGGTAAGGGGATTTGGGGTATTTTGATATAAGGTCTGTTCCTTAAACGCCACCTTGTGTTTTTTTAGATAGGATGGAATTTCATTCCGACGTTTATCACCGCACAAAAACAAAAAAGTTTCTTTTGGGTACATATTTACCAAAATATCGGCCAATTCTGCTCCATAATTTGTCATTTCTATGACATTTATGCCTTTTTTCTCTAAAACGGACTTTGTTTTTTCACCAACACAAAAGGCAGAATAAGATTTATTTTTGATGTTTTGGGGACCGATTATTTTTAGAAAAGCCTTTACTGTATTTTGGCTGGTAAATATGATATTTTTGAAAACAGGGTCTATGTTGGGTGTTAAGTACTCAATATTGATGGCATTGTACTCCTCCACTTTAATATTGGCATTGGTCAGTATTGCTTTTTGCGAGGCTGTTAGGATTTTTGTAGAAAGAACTGTAGTGCTCATGGTACTTCGGTTTATAATTCCCAAGTAGGGGTCATGCCAACGCCTTTTTAATTTTTGCCATCAATTCCTTACCGCCATTGTCCAATATTTCTTGGGCACAGAACTTGCCGAGTTCTAAATAGTCCCGGGCGGGAATAGATTTCTTGACCTTTAATTTTTGTTTGCCGTCCAAGGAAAGTAGTACACCCTCAAAATGGAGGTTATCTTGTTCAACGATGGCCAAAGCTCCAATAGGTGCAGTACAGCCTCCTTCCAGTATTTGCAAGAACTCCCGTTCCACGTGGGTGCAAATATCTGTAATGGAATCGTTTAAGGCGTTAACCGCTTCCGTGGAAAACACATCGTTTCCCATGCTAACAACAACCATAGCCCCTTGGGCTGGTGCTGGTACCATCCAATCTAAATCAATATGGTTTGGAGGAAGTACCTCAATACGTTGCAAACCAGCCTTGGCAAAAATGGCTCCGTTCCATGGGTTGTCCTTAAGTTTTTGAAGGCGGGTGTTTACATTTCCGCGTAAATCCACAACCTTGTGTAATGGGTATTTATTCAACCATTGCGCTTGTCTACGTAAGCTTCCGGTAGCGATGGTACCATTGGATAATAAAAAATCCAAATCTTTATAGACCAAAATATCTTGGGTATTTGCTCTGGGTAGAACTGCGCTTTGTACAATTCCTTTAGGTAGCCTGGTAGGTACGTCTTTCATGGAATGCACAGCGATATCTACACTGCCATTGATCATAGCCATATCAAGGGTTTTGGTAAATATTCCGGTGATGCCCAGTTCATATAAGGGCTTATCTAACAGAAGGTCTCCGGTAGATTTTACAGAAATTATTTCGGTGTTAAAACCAAGCTTCTGTAATTGATCCTGTACGGTATGGGCTTGCCAGAGGGCTAACTGACTATCGCGGGTACCAATTCGTATTGTTTTACTCATTTAGCTTCCAATTCTAGTTGAAAAACTCGTTGTATAAGCTCTAAACTGGTATCGGAATCTATTTCAGTATCTTTAAGATGATTGGCAAATTGCTTTGTAATTTTCTGAATGATGCGCTCTGAGATAATGTCTGCTTGAACGGAGTTGAAATCACTAAGCTTTTTGCTTTGGAAGTCCAATTCCTCATCTTTCATTATCTTTAATTTTTTCTTTAAAGCCTTGATGACTGGTGCAAACTTCCGAGTTTCCAACCATTTGATAAATTCTTCCTTCACTTCTTCAATAATCACTTCTGCCTGGGGAATTGATTCTTTTCTTTTCTCCAGCGTATTATCGGTCATTTGGGAGAGGTGATCAAGATGTATTACTGTAACATTATCCAAATCGGCTACGTTGTCCGAAACATTTTTAGGAATGGACAGGTCCAATATCAACAAAGGTTTCTTTGTATATATCAATTCTTTTGAAATGGTGGGCGATTGGGCTCCTGTTGCAACAATAAGGACATCCGTATTTCGTATTTCGGTCTGTAGATCTCCGTAGTTCTTAACTACTAGATTAAATTTCCCCGCTATACGCTCCGCCTTATCCTTGGTACGGTTAATTAAGGTGATGTGCGAATTTTTGGTATGCTTAATTAAATTTTCACACGTATTTCTACCTATTTTCCCGGTCCCAAACAAAAGGATATTCTTTTCTGAAATATCGGGGATAGTATTTATGATGTATTGTACCGAGGCAAAGGCTACTGATGTTGCTCCCGAAGAAATCTCGGTTTCGTTTTTTATTCTTTTACTTGCCTGGATTACAGAATTGCATAGACGCTCCAAGAATGGATTTGCAATACTTTGTTTTTTGGATCGATTGAAACTTTGTCGCAATTGACTGATAATCTCAAAATCGCCCAAGATTTGGCTATCCAAGCCAGTACCCATTCTAAAAAGATGGTTTATAGCATCATTATTCTTATATACATAGGCCACCTCTTGGAATTCCTCCACGGTGCCATGGGTGTTGTCGCATAATAATTTTATAAGTTGAAAGGGATGTTGGGCAAATCCATGTAATTCCGTACGGTTACAGGTAGAAGTTACCAATAGGCCGTCCAGTTCTATAAGTTTCGCCTGCTCCAATAGCCGGTTTATGGCATTCTCATCCAAGCTAAATTTGCCGCGCACCTCGGCATCGGCTTTTTTGTAGTTAAGGCCAATTGTATAAAACGAACTATGTTTGGAAATGTGATAATCTTTCATAGGTACTCTTGAGAGCGCCACAAATTTAACGGCATCAGCCAAATAAAAATAACGCTAGAGGAACAATAAGTATCGCTTGTGGTTTTTTAACGCTATTTTATATACACAAACGCTTGAAATACCATATTTTAGCAGAGTTAAGGGAAATTAGTCTTTAGTTAATTTAGAATGTTTCTAAATAGTATATTTTAATATAAAGTCGACATGGAGGAAGAAAATATCGCTCAAGGGTCTTTTGAGGAAGTATTGATTGAAGATGGTTTCTATGTATTGAAAATTCAAAACGATAGTGTTTACAATCAGACGGTTACCCGCGAGATTGATAGTTCCTTTATACAGTTTCATTTCTGCCTAAAGGGAGGGGCTAAGTTTATATTCAATGACGGCAGATATGCCTTGGAAGTGACGGAAGATAATTCCCTGTTGTTATATAATACACAAGTAGATCTTCCTCTTAATCTTGTTTTAAATACTAATTCTTGGATGGTTTCTATTGTGATGACCATTCGAAAATTCCATTCCCTATTTTCCAAGGAGGCTGATTATATCCCTTTTTTAAGCTCAGACAATAAGGATAAAAAATATTATTCACAGGAGGCTGTATCGCCAGCGATAGCGGTAGTTTTGAGTCAGGTTATGAATTATAACCTGCATCGTTCCATTAAGGAGTTGTATATTAAAGGTAAGGTTTATGAACTAATTTCACTTTATTTTAATAAAAGTCAGGATGCTGATGTGGAACAATGTCCGTTTTTAGTGGATGAGGACAACGTTAAGCGAATTAGAAAGGCCAAGGAAATAATTATTTCAAGAATGGCAGAGCCACCTAGCTTACAAGAGCTATCGGATGAAATTGGACTCAGTTTAAAGAAATTAAAGGAGGGATTTAAACAAATTTATGGGGATTCTGTTTATAGCTTTTTATTTGATTACAAAATGGAATATGCCCGTAAAATGCTGGAATCCGGAAAATATAATGTTAACGAGGTGGGCTTAAAAGTAGGGTACAGTACTTCCAGTCATTTTATTGCCGCCTTTAAGAAAAAATATAGTACCACTCCAAAAAAGTACCTGATGTCCTTAGCCAATTCATAGGCTGCTAATGCATGTTGCTAATCCTTCCTAGGTTAAACTTTTATATGGAAACGGGGTATTGAGGATCCATTCGGTTGCCTTTTGTTGTATGGTTCAAGACTATGTTCTGGGGGTTTAGATTTTATTTCTAACAAGTAGGGGTCTTATTGTGAAAACTGTAGTTAAATTTGGAAATAATAGTAATTTTTGTGTTTTGTTGCTATATATTTTAGATATTTAGCACTTCAATTTGATAATCAATAATTTTTATGCGCTTATATAAATGTACTATTACATTAATAGCACTAGTTTTTGTGGTTGGTTGTGGCAGTACCAAGATTCAGGAAGAGGTTACCTTAAATCCAAATCTTCATACTAAACCGGTAAAAATCCCAGAAAAAATAATATCGGCCAATATATTGGCCAAAGACCGTGTGTTGGTATTTACTAAAACTAACGGATTTCGCCATAAGTCCATAGAAAAGGGCGTGGCCACTTTCGTAAAATTGGGTGTGGCCAATAACTTTGCCGTTACCCATACAGAGGATTCACTTCAATTTAATGGTGAGAATCTTAAGAAGTTTAAATTAGTGGTGTTTTTAAGTACTACCATGGATGTTTTAGGTGAAGCACAACAGGCGGCCTTTGAAAAATACATTCAAAATGGAGGAAGTTTTATGGGGGTTCATGCTGCAGCTGATACAGAATATGAATGGCCATGGTATGGCAAATTGGTTGGGGCCTATTTTTTAAGTCACCCCAAACAACAGACGGCTACAATAGACGTGGTGGATCACAACCATCCGGCTACAAAACATTTGGCCGATATTTGGACCCATTTTGATGAATGGTATAATTACAAAAATATAAATCCAGACCTTCATGTACTTATGAAGCTCGATGAAAGTTCTTATGAAGGAGGTAAAAATGGGGATAATCATCCTATTGCGTGGTATCATGAGTATGATGGTGGACGTTCTTTCTATACTGGCTTGGGGCATACCGATGAAGCCTATGACGACCTTAATTTTCGCCAACAATTGGTTGGCGGTATCGAATACTGTTTAAAGAGAAATTAACTCTTAAGCATTCACAGAACAAAGTCTATTACCAATACTTTGTAATTTTTAATAACCACCAACCTTTACTGTAGTCCTGCAAGGTTCAATCGACACCGAATCAACCAACACTAAATTCTATTTAGTGTGTCGGTAAAAACCTCGCAGGACTTTTTTTTTAGAATCCAATTGGACCTGTTTAATGGTTGTGCTGAGTTGAGCAGATAATGCGAAGGGCAGGCAATTAATTAAGGTTACTGGTGAATAGATCATTCGGGCACTTGTATCAACTTCCAATCGTATAAAAGGAGGGGTAAATACCTCAAAATATATTCTATTTTGCACTTCCCAAATAGACCGAATAGTCGCTTTTCTTATTATCTGTTCTCTTTTATGTAAAATATCGGTATTTCATAGATTTTGTTTCGCTTTATATCGAAGCATTATGGCTTTTTTCGGCCTGCATCTTTAACATGACAAACTAAGCGGTTTGTTGTGGTGTTTGGAGTAGATAGCCGTGAATTACTCCGCTAAAGGAAAAAAATTGCTTCATAAAATAGCTGCTCTTAGTCCCTTTTTGGGCTTTTAGGAAAATGTACCTCCACCTTATCGTGCATTGTATATAACCTAAACAGATTTCCATCCGGAACTAGGATGCCGCTGGATCTATTTTCTTCCATTATTGGATTTTGGGGATATTTTTTCCAATGTACCAAGTCTTTGGACGCAGCTACATTGGTGGACCATAGGCTCCAGTCCTCGAAGGCAGTTCCATGGTAATAGGCATAATACCATCCTTTGTATTTTATAATCTGATTTACGGCTAAGCCGTATTGATCGTATGCCTCAGGACCCATATTTATTACTGGTTCATCCTGTATATTGGTCCATACTTTTAAATCTTTGGAAGTGGCGAGCCATATGCCCAGGTCATTGCGCTCATAGAATAAATACCAGGTATTATTTTCCTGCCAAACCGTTGGTGTGCCATAGGGTCCTGCACTTAAAGGAGAGCCATTGGCATTACGCATATCCAAGGAACCATGGTCGGTCCAATGAATCTTATCGGTGGAAGATAGTCTATGGGCTACGTCGTTTTTCCCTTCGGCAAACATGTGATAGGTGCCGTCTACCTTTATTACCATCATGTCCTCTGTCCAACTTTTATTAAAAACTGGGTTGTCCGGATAAGGTGTCCAAGAAATTCCGTCTGGGGAGGTTGCATAACCTAAGGAAAGCGATTCATTTTCCGTACGAAAGCCGGTATACCACATATGGAAAGTATCCTCTTCTTTTAGTATAAACCCTCTTTCCCTAATTTTTTGATCCCAACTATCCACACCACCTCCAGTAAACACGGGGTTATCTGCGGGGGTTTTAAATAGTACTAGTTCGGAAGGAAAGGGCACGGAATCCTGGAGGGCTTTAACATTCAGCTGACCTTCATTTATGTTTTCTTTTGATTTTTGGTTTTCTTTGCAAGCTAGCAGTACAACAGTAAAGGCTGCAAGTATAAGGAAGCGTTTTTTCATAGGGTAGTTATTTTTGGCTGTACAGAATTAATTTGCACTTTTGAAGAGGAAGATAATAATTCCTTTTCACCCAATGATGGTTAGCCGTCAAAATAAGAATCATTAATACTTTTTCGCTTTGTTTAAGGGTTAGGAGTGGAAGGCCCATAGGTAGTATGCCGTGGACTTAAAGAAGATAGCTCGGGCCACTTGGTAAACACTCCGAATATATTTAATTAGGGTTAAGATTATGGCAGTTTTTGATAGAATCTGCTCGAAAATGTTGGGTCAGTTTTGTTATCTTGCTATTGGTCAATAGCCCCTTCTGTTGGGCATATGACTTACATTCTAATTTTGGTCTTATACCGCTAAATTTTACAGGGATATAGGTAGTAAAACAGGCCGATATTAGTTTTACAGTCAACCATGAAAAAGTTACAATTTTATTAAAATGAAATTAACATCCATATGCTGTTTCTTGTTTATAGTTGGTTTTGCTTTTGCTCAACGTCCCGCACAAGGACCAATATCCACTAAACGGTTTAATCCGGAAAAAAAGGGTTATAAATTGGTTTGGGAAGATCAGTTTAAGGGAAAAACATTGGATACCACCAAATGGGAAGTGAGGGGAATTGGGCCGCGAGCCATTGCCTATGTGTCCAGGGAAGCGGTAAAAGTTGAAAAGGGATATCTGAAACTGTATGCCCTTAAAAGAGGCGATTCCCTTTTGGGTAGTGCAATTGGCACCCATGGCAAATTTATGTCCAAATATGGTTATTACGAATGTAGGGCCAAATTGCAAAAGTCACAAGGTGTTTGGGCCGCCTTTTGGCTGCAGTCTCCGGGAATTAGTAAAGGCGAGGATCCGGCCAAGTTTGGGGCGGAAATAGATGTGATGGAGTTTTTTAAAAAATTAGGTACAGATATAGTGTCTCACAATGTGCATTGGGCCTACGGACCCAACCAACAATCTACTAAGGGTATGCAGAGTTATCGCAAGGGAGTAAGTTTGGGTTTTCACACTTTTGGACTTGAATGGTTTCCGGACAAATATATTTTTTATGTGGATGGCTACAAGTATTATGAGGTCACTACTGGAATTTCCAATATTGAAGAATATATGATCTTGAGTATGGAGTATCCCAGTAAAAAAGAAGAGATTTTAAAAACGATTTTCCCTGATGTTTTTATGGTTGACTATGTTAAGGTTTACCAAAAGAAGGAAGGTTATTAAGTACCTAAATAGAAGTTTAATCTATAGAATTCCCCGAGGCTCTGCCTCGGGTGTAGCGTAATGATATGTATTTTTGTGGGTATGAGCGAACATATTCATAAAAGCCATAATAAAAGCTTGCTTTTGTATCATTTTGTTTG
>NZ_PHQQ01000012.1 GCF_002909235.1 Arenibacter catalasegens | reverse complement strand
ACGCACAAAACAAATTGAAAAGAAAACAGTACAAATCAAAAAAGCTGAACAATGTTATCATTGTTCAGCCTTAATATTTAAATTTAATCCTTCAATAATCTGTATCGATTATTTAGGATGAGACATAAAATATAAAAAAAGGACTTTCGATTAGAAAGTCCTTTTTTTATATAAGCTGCGGACTACATAAGTCTATTGACTTATAAACCCACCAATTTTTTCTCCAATACTTAATAAATCACTCACTTCTTCTTTGGTAAAGTCATAAGGAACTGGTTTGGCAATACCAAGGGTTCCGTATAATTTACCATTGAGCAACATAGGAACAGCGATAGAACCCTCTACTTTAGTTTCTTTAGCGGCTGGGCGTGCCACTCCGGAATCATCGGTTTGTAGGTTACACATTTCTACGGGTTCACGACGTTCCGCCGCAATACCCGCCATTCCTTTTCCAATTGGAATCTCGGAAAGTTTAGGCACCAAAAAGGGAGGAATACCTTGATGGGCCTGTACCATTAACAAGGAAGTTTGATCATCCAAAAAATGAATTGTTCCCGTAGTACAGCCAAAACTGGAAATAATGGTGGCAAGTACCTGCTGCCAATCAGTACGATCTTTATTCAGGAAGGAATCTATTATAGTGTGCCGTTGTGCATTTTCCTTATTCATATACTTTAACTATTTTTTTATAACCAAATTTAGTAAATCTTGTTAACTATAGACTAGGATTTCTAATCGTGTTTGGCATTATTTACTTCGATCCAATACCCTTCTGGATCTCGGAGATATATCTGACGAACTCCATCCGAACGTAAGGTAACAGCTCCTTTTTTACCTGGCCAATCCTCATATTCAATATTATTCTTTTTCAAATGTCCAATAAAAGTTTCCAAGTTAGGAGTGGACAAGCATAGATGCATGGATTTATGCTTTTTCATGACTACAGTATCCTTGTAGATCAGGTGTAGCTGTGAATTGCCCTGGACCAAAAACCAACGAAATCCTGGGGCCTTATCGGGATGGGGGATTTCCTTTAACTTAAGAATATTGAAATAAAAATCTGCCGTAGCATCCAAGTTATTAACGATCAAGGAAGAATGGTCTATTTGGAAATCAAAGCCTTGTGCATGGATTTGTAAACTAAAAAAAACGACGATCAGAAATAGTGATTTATGCATGTTTAATAGGTTTTTATTTTAAGTTATTATAACAAGTTTTTAGGATTTACACGTTCATAGTGAGAAAGAAAAATTTGCAGGAAAGAAAGGTACTTAAAAATGAATAAAATGATATAGGCTATTCAGTTTTAGAGATAACTTTTAACGTATTATCATTTTTTCCATCACTATATAGTCAATTTCATGTTTGCTAAAAACCTTGTTGGTGACCTCAAAGCCAAATCTTAAATAAAAATCTTTTTTGTCCATTCTCGCGTTACACCATATTTTACTTACTTTATTATCTTCCGCGTAAGCTATAATATAGGAGAGGAGTTGGCTACCATAACCCTTGCCCTGTGCTGTCTTGGCTGTGGCAAGTTTGCGAAATTGAGCTTCCTTGTTTTTTATAAATAATGAAACTACAGAAACTAAGACATCATTTAGAAAGAGTCCAAAGTGGATTCCTTGTTCATCATTGGGTAGAATTATATAATTTAATGGCATGTTTGGCCACATAACATCATGCCTTAAGGGATAGGTATCTTTAGCCCGAATTTGCCTTATATTTTCAGTCATTACTTGCTAATATGCCTTTAACTATTAAATATTGTGCCGTTGCGTAAGTTCCCATCACCAATAGATGGGACCAAGGTATTACCGTAAGAAACTTATTGATGGCCAAAATACTATCAGACGCAATAAAAAACAGCGCCCCAATGAAAACCAATTTAAAACTTGAGGTATTTACCTGATCCCTCCTGCCATAGGCAGTTAGAGCCAAAGTGAGAATACCTAGGATATAGATAATTACTGGAAATTTTAAGGGACCCAGATGATCATGTAAAACTAAGAAGAGGGTAGTGCCATAGGCCAATAACATTCCAGTAACCCACGGCAATTCTCTTTTAAATAGGTTTTTGCCTTGTGTAAAGAATACGATGGCATAGTTAATATGTGCTAATAAAAAAGCTATTAGGCCAAGCATAAAATAGATAGAAGAGAGATGGTCATAAAGCAAGAGAATGTCCCCCAGTAATGAAAAAACGAGTGCCAATAGTGTAAAGCGATATACCTTTTTGGATAAGTTTTTTCCGGTCGTCCCAAAATACAATATAAGGGCGATAAGTATAAGTGGTTTGGTAAACTGCCTCAATTCCTGAAAGTGCATCGATCCCATTACTAGATCCAAAAAAACCAAAAGTATAAATATGCCTAAAAATAAATATGCCTTTAATTTCATTCTATAAAACGCTTAGGGATGTTAATTATGGGAAGGATATAATTTCCTTTTTCGAACTACAACGAAGCAAAGGCCTAATTGCAGTACTACAGCAATAGCATTGGTTAGCCAAAGGGCCACAGTGTTAAATCGGATTCCGTAAAAGCACCAAAATAGATAAATAAATACCCAGCCAAAAATAAAGCCGTTGGAAAGACTACTTAGACCTTTATAACGGTATTCCTTATATACTTGTAGGGCAATTACTAGGCAGGCACTTAGACCGGCTACAATTCCAATACTTTCAAAAATACTTTCTGGGATGCTGTGTATAATATTCATGTACTAAAAGCTTAATACCTGTTTATATTGGTGTTGGTTGTTTACTTTAAGGAAGCTTATTCAGTTCTGTACTTAATCATAATTTCCTTGAATAATTCGCTCGTGGACGGCGGAGTATAAGAAATAGCATTGGCACCTGCTTCTATTGTTCTCAAAATATCTTCTTCTTTATGGCCTCCTGTAGCCAATATGGCAATCTCGGGGTCAATATCCCTGATCCGTTTAACGATATCAGCCGTTTTACTGGCACCTGAAACATTAAAAATGTCCACTCCAGCCGCAATCCGGCCTTTAATGTCATCTTTTTCGGAAACAATGGTAATCGTAACGGGGATATCTATTTTCGCCTTTAGTCGTATTATTAATTCATTGGGTGTCGGCTTGTTTAAAACCACGCCCAAGGCACCCTGAAATTCTGCGTGCAAAGCCAATTCCACCGATCTTTTGCCATTCGTAATGCCGCCTCCAACACCACAAAATATAGGCTTGTCGGCTGCCAAAATTAAAGAATGGGAAATTAAGGGTTGGGGCGTAAATGGATACACGGCAATGATGGCATTGGCATTGGTATTTCTAATAATGGCAACATCCGTGCTAAACAAGAACGATTTTAGCAATTGGCCAAAAACCTTTATGCCAGAACAATTGTTAATAATTTCCGGCACTTCCACTATATTTTTTCTTAGTTTACTACCAAAAGTGGGCACCTTTATCATAACGTATAAATGAATTAGGTTGAATAGAAATAGTAAGAAGGATGGTGAATATTCCTTTATCTTGACCAGTTTAAAGATACTCTTTTTTTCAATCGGTAAGTAGGGTGGGGGTAAGCCAAATGTAAATCAATTAATGGAATCCACAGTTATAATTTTATTCCTCTTGTAGTGAACGAGATTCCTTGTTGTCCTGTTGTGGATATCATTACAGCTTCAAAAATAGGCTCATGATTATTGGATTTTACGGCCCAATCAAAAACAAAGTTGGCTCCCGTACCACCATATTTATCATCTTGGTCTATAACAATTTCTATAGTTTCCAAGGGCTTTACAAAAATAGGTTTATCAAAATAGGTGCGAATAAGATCTCCTTTGGTATTGTAGTATTCGGCTTTAAGTATATAAATAGTATCTGTATTGCTTACGTTCCTCATACTTGCCGTGGCAGTTAAATGATGAAGTGTTTTTTCAGTTCCATCATATATGGAGGAATATATGGAGGAATATATGGAAAGATAAGAACTCCCTTTAATTAAGGTGTCACTGGAGGGGAGGGTAATGTATTTCTTTTCCCAATTAATGGGATCCAAGTGACTTACTTTCTTTTCCTCGGTACAACTAAGGACCATCATGAGGACACACAAAGCAATACCTAATCTATTTCCAAAAAAATGGAGACCATTCCGAAATATATAAATCATTCTACCTGCACATTACTTTATTAAAATTTGGCACGATAACCCTTTACAACCCTCAAGGGAATGCTTGTCACCGTATAAATATACTCTATATATGCCAAATTAAATGTTTATATGTAGCCCCTAAGCTATAACTTTTTAACTTTTGTGGTTCATATAAAATGATAAAGCGGCAGACGGACATTTCGAAACCTGGGACTTTAATTCTTCGGTAGAAGCATTTTCCGGCTTTATCCAGGGTTTACCTTTGGGATCATAAACTTGCGGTAAGGTTTTTACACATATACCAGAATGAATGCATTTTGAAGGCTTCCAGACTATGGTAATTTCACCATTTGTGTATTCCTTGAAATTATCTTTTTGTTCCATAATTATGCAATATTAATTCCTTTTAAGACCAATTTTTTCCAGTCGGGGTGTCTTTTAATGTAGGTTGCTACAAATGGACACATTGGAATTAGGGTTAATCCCTTGGTTTCAACATCCTCCAATACCCGTTTTACCAAGGAGGAGGCTACCCCTTTTCCTTCCAATTCCTTGGGAACCTCCGTATGGGTGAGGTAGATTTTATCTTTTGCCATTATATATTCAATTTTGGCAATAACACCATCAATATGATATTCATATTGTTTGGCTTCCGTATTATCGATCAATTTGTAGTCCATAAGTATCTTGATTAATCGTTAGTTATAATTTAATAAATCTACTTCCAATAAAAATATTACTCCTCTAAATAGCCAAATTTTCCTAAGTTGTAATCTTTGATTGCCTGTACTATTTCTTCGCGCGTATTCATTACAAATGGACCTTGAGCGGAAATGGGTTCGTTCAATGGTTCTCCGCTTAGAATTAAAACTGTTGATTTTTTTGTGGCCTCAATATTAAAATCCTCGCCCTCATTTTCGAAGAGCACAAAATTATTTTCAGCTATGGTCTGCAAGCCATTCACATTAATTTCTCCATCTACTACCAACAAGGCTGTATTGTAATTACTCGGGAAGGTAAATGCTGCTTTTGTACCTTCTTCTAGCTTTGCATTGAACATATTTACTGGGGAAAATGTTGTGGCCACACCCTTAACATTTTTATAATTCCCTGCTATCACTTCAATGACGCCCTTGTGGTCTGCCAATTCATATTTATTGATTTGGGAATTTGTAATGCCTTGATATTTTGGGGCAGACATTTTATATTTGGCAGGAAGATTTACCCAGAGTTGCGCCATTTGAAAATAACCGCCATTCTTACTAAATTCTTCTTCATGGTACTCTTTATGAAGTATTCCAGAAGCGGCAGTCATCCACTGCACATCACCTACGCCAATTACCCCACTGTTCCCGGAACTATCATGATGGGCTACCTGGCCCTGGTAGGCTATTGTAACCGTTTCAAAACCCCGATGTGGATGTACACTTACCCCCCTTGGTTTGTCTGAAGGTGGAAAATAAAAGGGGGAATTGTAATCCAGTAATATAAAGGGGTCCATTCGTTGCATATCTAGCCGATATCCACTAGGGATAAAATTATGCACTCTAAATCCGTCACCAACATAATGGGGCTCTCTTGGGACTACCACTATTTCTATATTTTTTGTTTTCATCTATTTGTCTTCATTAATTACCTTACAATATTACAAGAACCTTTTTTCCTGTACATTGATGTATGATAAGACGAACTTAGTTTGGTTTAAAGTTTTTATGCGCCAATTCTTTCCGCACTCTACTTAGGCTTTCTGGTGTAATGCCCAAATAGGAAGCTATCATCCATTGTGGTACCCTTAGGGTTAGATCAGGATATAATGTTATAAAATTCATATATCGGGTTTCGGCACTGGCACTTAATAAAAGGTTGATTCTTTTTTGTTGATGTCGAATATGATTCTGAAGGGCAATTTGATTATATTTTCTGAAAGAGGAACTTATTTCACTGGCTTCATTAATAAAATCGGAACTTATTAAGACTATATCAGTGTCCTCAATGGCATCGATAAACAAATCTGATGGTTCATTAAAAAAAGTACTGCTGCGATCGGAAACGATCCAATTTTCTGAACCAAACTGTATAATATGTTCCCTGCCAGGGTTGTCCACCGTATACGAACGCAAGAGACCTTTTTCAACAAAAAAGGAATGGTGGCAAACTTCTCCGGGACGCAGTATGACATCCCCTTTTTCTATGTTTTTAAATTTTATTTTTTTGATCAGGAGTTGAAATTCCGGTTCAGGTATATTCGCCTTGGCTTTTAAATATTTAGTGAAATTTTGCATATAACTATATTATTGGGAATTTTTTCTTTTAAAATGTAGGTATGATGAATTTACCAATTCTGATAGTACGTCCAGATCTATATCGGACAATCGCTTAATATATAGGCAGGACTTGCCTGTTTTATGCGGGCCTAATTGTTCCAAAACTTTTTGCTGCTTGGATAACCCGGACATAATATAAATCGAGAAATTTAGTTTCCTGGGAGAAAAGCCAGTTAAGGGCATATCTCCCTCCCTGCCAGAATCATACTTATAGTGATAACTACCAAAACCCACAATACTTTCGCCCCACATCACAGCCGGTTCATTGGTGGTTCGTTTAAATAATTCCAATAAGGCATATGCGTCTTTCCGCTTTTCCTTGCTCTCAAAAGAGTTTAAAAACGAAATTACGGATTTGTTATTTGGTTTTGTTTTGTTTTCGGACATCACCTGGGAATTATCGTTGATTAAATTTACTAAAAAAAAGATGTAGAACTAGCTGCGCTTCTATGCATTAATATTTCTTGGATTTTATGATTTGGTTGTTGCAATATTTGTTTCTGACTTCCAGATTCGTCTTTTAATATGTAAATTAGCAGTAAATAAATAAACACGTATTAACATGAAAAAAATAACACTATTAGTATTAATGATTGCTGTATCTTTTGGGATGCAGGCACAGATCAACACACCGCAACCTAGTCCTTCAGCGACACTTATCCAAAAAGTTGGATTAACCGATGTTACTGTTGAGTATTCTAGACCATCTATGCGCGGTAGAACTATTTTTGGGGATTTGGTACCATATGATAAATTATGGAGGACAGGTGCTAATGCACGGACTAAAGTTACCTTTAGTGAAAATGTAAAGATTGGTAATAAAGAGCTTAAAGCTGGGTCTTATGCCATTTTTACCAAACCAGGCGCTACCTCTTGGGAAGTTATCTTTTATAACGAAGCCGATGGTGGAGGAACGCCAGCAACTTGGGACGAAAGTAAGGTTGCTGCCAAAACCACTGCTCAAGTGCAAAAGATGCCAATGGAGGTTGAAACCTTTACCATTTCTATCGATGATCTTTCCGACAACGCTGCTACTCTAGGGATGCTTTGGGCAGATGTGTATGTAGGGGTTAAATTTGATGTCCTTACAGACAAAGCAGTTACCAGTGCCATAGACAAAGTCATGAAAGGGCCTGATGCCAATGATTATTATGCAGCTGCAGTATATTATATGAATTCGGGAAAGGATATAAACAAAGCCAAAGAATGGATGGACAAGGCCATGAGTTTGACGTATGAGCCTGCATTTTGGCAATTAAGACAACAATCTTTAATATACGCCAAGGCTGGAGATAAAAAGCAGGCTATTGAAACCGCAAAAAGATCTTTGGCTGCCGCTGAGGCTGCAGGGAATGCGGACTACGTAAAAATGAACCAGGACTCCTTGAAAGAATGGGGGGCTAAGTAGTATTCAAGTATAATTAGTATAAAAGGCTCACTGAAATGTGAGCCTTTTTTTTGGTTTAATTTTAAAAAAAAATATCGCTTGTATTGATGTCGAGGGTTATAGGATTGTCCATTGAATGATGGTCAATTTTACAAATACAATTAATATTGGCTTGCTCCTGTCATTAATTTCCATAAGGAATTATTCAAACCCTTTTGGTTTTTTATTTCCTTTTGTGGTTCAGGAACGTTGTTGTACAATGCTAAAACGTACTTGGCTGTTTTATTACCGTTGGTATTGGATTCAGAAAGTTGACTTAGTAAAAGCTCCAATTCTGCGTCCTTCCCTAATTTTTTAAGTGACAAGAGTTGAAATAGGTCATTTGGTAATACCGTGATTTTTTTACCAGTACTGGTATGTGATATAACATCGGCTAAATATTGTTTACTTTGGTTAAGATCGTTCAGCGATTCATAACTATAAGCCAGTAAATAATCTTGTAATCTTTTATCTGCATGGAAAGGCTTTCCAACCCCAAGATTTTCCGGCCATTCTTTGGAAGCTTGTAAAAGTGCTATTGCCTTTTTATAATTCTTGGCTTTGATACTTTCCAATGCCAAAAAGAGATGAGCCTGGTTATAAATGTGTTTACTTTCAGAAGCATGTTCAAAAGGTAGTATTTGTATGTCTTTTAAGACTTCTACCGTTTTTACATATTGACCGACTAACAAGGATGCCTTTGCATAAATTAGACCTAAATTGGCATTTTTTGGATATTTGAATATCGATTTTTTGGCCAATTTAAATGCGGATTCATTTTTATCATTGTTTAAGTAGAATTGAACCAATTCTTCCCTGAGTTTCCAATCGGAATCGTTTAATTGCAGTGCCCTTAAATAATCTTTTTCATTGCTGGAATAATCTTCATGTTCAAACATTCTAGCCCTAAAGCGATAAAATATGTCCGAATCTGGTTCATTTCCACAATCTTTTAGAAGTTTTAACCCGAGACTTTTTTGGCCAACAGCTATGTAATTCTGCGCTAGGTAATATTTCAATTTCCAACTCTCATTTTTAGAAATTGCCCACTGCAATACCGGTATGGTTTGGGATCTATAAGGGAAAACAAAATCGATTGGTAATTGTAAAGTGTTCAACAAGAATTTATTACCAAAATCTATATCCTGGTTTAAGTAAGTTGCCCAAAGATTCGTCTTTACATTGTTTTTGGATAACTTCAATACCTCCATTGCATCATTTTTCAATCCGATACTATTATAATAAATGGCCAGTTCTAAAATGGATTCATCAGGGAATTCATTATAAAGTTGGTTGGGTTTGTTCAATGGGGTGTTGCCTGTCCTAAATTGAGATTCAATTTGGGCAAAATGATTTAGTGGATCTATTTTCAAAAACTCGGTAAACTCCAGATCAAATTCATTCACCCTATTATTCTTCCTAAGCACAAGCAATTTAATTTTTCTCGCATTCAGGTTATAGGTGTTGTAGTCCAATGCCTTATTCGCATATTGCTCCGCTTTGGTCATGTTCTGAAGTAATAAATACATCTCGGCCATTTGGGCATAAGAAACAGATTTATATTTCATGCTTCTGGCTGCCCATCCAAAAGATTCCAAAGCATTAATATAATCACTTTGGGAACGATATATAATTCCCGCCAAGTAATTGGCTTCGACCGCATAAGTATCCTGTTTTAATACCCTATTTACATATTTCAATCCAAGGTCATAATTGGTTTTACGATACTCCAATTCCGCTAATTTCAGCAAACCTTCTTGATGGGAGGGATCAAGGCCCACCAATTCTTTTAATTTTGTATCAGCAAGATCATAGTCTCTAAATTTTAGTGCCTCCCAACCTTCATGGTATAGTTTTTGGCTTTCAGAAACCTTTTGTTTTTCATCATCAATAAAAGGTCGTTTTATTAGAGTTCCTTCACCATTGGACGAATAATAAAGCTTCTTATCACCCAATTGCACCACAATTTCCCCTGAGACTTGTATAGGGAATTGTTTTGAAAATATTTCCATGGGCTTTAAATTAATGTCCTCCGAAAATAACACTTGTCCATTTATACTTACTTGTAATTTATCTTTAAGGAACTGCAATGCATTAATTCCTATATAAAGTTCTTTATCTAATTCCTTTACATTGAGCACACCGTATTCGTTGGCATCTACCATTCCTCCAATTTCCTTGAATGGAAACCATATTTCCTTCCAACGATCCATCACATATGGTTCAAAAGTAGCTTGGGAAATGGGATTGGTTTCTCCGGGCGAATATTGATTTAAAAGTCGTCCTGCCTGAAATTCCATATACTGTCCATCGGTATCTGTAAGCAGATCTTCCCATATGCCACCCGACCTTGCCATGGACCATAACCAGAGTTTTTGTCCGGGCATTTCTTCATAGGGTGCCCAATGTCCAAAACCAAATTTACTGTTGTGGTAATATCCTCCAAAAAAGTCCTTATAATCTCCTACAACATGTTCGGAGATATCCTTATCAAAATTATTGTTTTTATATAGCGCCAAATTCCGCCCTTCGGCGTCTATAGGCCATGGTTTGGCTGCTCCGCCGTGTTCCAAAAATTGATTTCCAGGATATATGAATTCTAGGTCATCCGTGACCACAGCCGCAGCTGTCATCCAGTTGTAATAAGATTCATTAATCGGGGAGCCGTTATACCAGGAGGCATTGGTCTCAAAATAAGCTTTGTCTTTTTCGAGCCTAATTTCTACCCTCCAATCGGTGTGGGAGGGAAGGTCCGAGCTACCTACAACGCAACTTACACTGCCATCTTTATTTGTTTTTATCATATAATCTACAGGAGTAGCCGTAGACGGATGATGACCTATAATCCCAAAATTGAATTCAATTCCTCCGGAAGTCCAAGGACCGCGCATTGAAATATTCCGGAACTTGACCACTTCATTTTTATAAAGGAATTCTTCTCCTGTACTTTTCTCTATAGCTCCCCAAACTTTCCCGCCTATTTCGGGTAGCACATAGACTTTAATATATTCGTTCTCCAGAGTTACTACTTTCCACTTTTTCTTTTTTGAAGTATGTTCATAACCTTCAAATTTGAAATAAGGAAAAATTTTGGCGTTGTCCGTTAGAATAGGCACAGGATTTGGATTGCTGTAGTCATAGGTGTCCAATGACTTTAATTCTTCCTTAATGGTAACGGACCCCGATTGGGACCACATTCCCCAACATAATCCCATGGCAATTATTAGGCTGATACTACTTGTTTTCAATTTTCTATTATTTAGTTGATTCTATTTTATACGTTGCAATGCCATCATTATTCCTCACGAACAAAACCACTTTGGTTTTATCAGCTAGCATCAATTTGGTGACATCCCTTATTTCTCCATCAATGTTTAAACCACTCTCCATTACACTGGCCGGTCTAAAATTTCCTTTACCGTTACCAATTAAGACTAGACCCTTATTGGCATCATACCTTCCAAATTTCACTCTAGTTCCAAAGAAATTGCCTCCCATAATAATATCTTCATTACCATCATTATTAATGTCATCCGTTAGAATCCCATAGATGGGTGAAAATTGTGTTTGAAGGGGTAATGGGACTAATTTAAATTTGCCATTTCCCAGGTTTTCCATATAGCTGGTGTCAAAATTTTTGGCTTTTAAGACCAGTGCTTCTTTTAATTCAGCTGCGCTAAAAATATCTGTAATTTTCGCAGAGGCGTAATCGGAATAATTTAAATATTTTCCTTTAAGCCCACTTAATTGTCCTACCATATCATCTTTCGAAAAAACAGGAAATTCCTCTCCCATGTTATAGGAACTCATAATAGGGTCCAAGGAACCATTGTTATCAAAATCTTTAGTATACAAACCAACTGGCTCGGCTATAGATGTTTTCAATTGGGAATTTCTACCGAAGTTTCCAATGATATAATCCATATCACCATCCTTGTCAAAATCACCTTGTTCAATAGTGTTCCACCAACCTTCTGAATCAATAAGGTCATTATTTTCGGATAGCTCCACCAATTTGCCTTCCACGTTTTTGAAGGTTCTGATGCCCATCCATTCTCCAACAATAATAAGGTCATTAATTTTATCGTTATCAAAATCGGTCCATAAAGCGTCCGTAACCATTCCGGGATATTCAAGTTCGGAATTTACTGCCGTAGTGATATCCTTAAAAATTCCTTTTCCATTATTTTCTAAAATATAACTTCTTGGTGAAGTAGGGTATTTGCCAGGCACCAATCTACCGCCTAGGAACAGATCTAAATCCCCATCCCCGTCAATATCAGAGGCTTTTACACATGAGCCACTCATAAGCATCGTTGGTAATGCCGTAACCTTTTTAGTAAAGTTGCCCCTGCCATCGTTCATGTATAGCCTGTCCTGTAATTCTAAGGAGCCTTCATCAAAATCATTGCCACCACTTACCACGTATAGGTCCAAATCGTTATCGTTGTCCGCATCAAAGAATAAACACCCAATATCCTCTGACCCTTTATCGGTCAAAAATATTTTTTCATTGACGGCCAAAAACCTTCCATCTTTTGTTTGAACGAACATTTTACCATCACTCCCTTTGGCACCTCCAACATATATATCTTCCAAACCATCATTATTTATGTCGGCTTTGGCGATTTTTGGACCTTGGGTAGATAATTTGTGGGGCAGTAATTGTTCCCTTTTAAAATCGTTATAATCATTTTCCAAGTGTTGGTAGGGGACAAGGCTATCCTTAGTTATATTGGTAAAATAGGTATTCCCAACTAGTGCTTGGGAAGTATTCTCAATTATAGTGGCATCCTTTTGATTAAGGGTAATGGTTTGATCGGATTTTACATCGGTCATAACTTGAACCTTGCCATCTGGCCAGATAATTTTAAGGCCATCGATTTTATCTACTGTCCCGAGGCCAAAAATTAGATTAAAATCTACCGAGGATTGAAATCCTCTTGTAGGCATCAGTTCCTGCATAAGTATTTCATTTCCAAAAGTTAACAAAACTTTTGAGCCAACCCCAAAGGTGTTTCCCCCTTCTCCTTTAAAATTGATTTTCAAATGATGGTTACTGTTATGTAAATCACTATTATTTCTGTAAACAAAAGGATATTCGTCTATATTGTTGACCACAAGATCCAGATCACCATCGTTATCCAAATCAGCGTAAACAGCACCATTGGAGAGCGATTTCTGATCTAGGCCCCATTTTTTGTTAACTTTGGTAAAAGTTAGGTCACCATTATTGTGATAGGTATAATTTTCTTCAATGGTAGCCGGCATGTTCTCCAAAAGATCTGTAATTGCCGTTTCAACACCTGTTTTATTTTGATTGATTCGATCCTGTACGGCATAATTTAAAAAATCCATATTGGTATAATCCCGCTTTACCCCGTTGGTTATATATAAGTCCTTGAAACCATCATTGTCCAAATCTGTAAAAAGGGAAGCCCAACTCCAGTCTGTATTGGATACCCCCGCAAATTGACCAATTTCTGAAAATGATTGCCCCTGATTGTTCAAATGCATCATGTTTCTCATGGTCTGATAATAAAATCCAGATTTTTCCAAGAAGCTATTTTTATCATAATTGTCAGGACCCGAGACCATTTTTAGGCGGTAGTTGTTCTCAGGAAGCATGTCTAAGGTCATAATTTCCGGATACCCATCATTATTGATATCCGCCACGTCGGACCCCATTGAAAAATGGGAAGTATGCCCTATATATTTTTCCAGACTTTCAGTAAAAGTACCGTCATGGTTATTGATATATAAATAATCCTGTTCCTTAAAATCGTTTGAGATATAAATATCTGGCCAGTTGTCATTATTTATATCCGATACTGCGATACCAAGTCCAAAACCCAATACATTGGAAACAAGACCAGCATCATCACTAACATTGGTAAATTTCCCATTATCGTTATTATAGAGTCGATCTTCATAAGCAGGATTTCTTTGCTGTTTCAGGTTATTTGATATTTGCCTAAAACTGGAATATTCTTGAGAGGAATGATTAACCACATAAAGATCAAGATCTCCGTCCCGGTCATAATCAAAAAAAGCACCTTGTGAGGAATAACCGGCATCGTCAATCCCATATTCCGCGGCTTTTTCAGAAAAGGTTAAATCCCCATTATTTATGAAAAGTAAGTTTTTTCTTTTGTAATCATCTTTGGCTGCTGACCTACAGACATAGATATCCAAATATCCATCCCCATTAACATCTGCCATAGTAGTTCCCGTATTCCATAAACCTTCAGCAAATACCCCTGCTTTTTCTGCAATTTCTTGAAATTTAAAGTTTCCTTTATTAATGTATAATCTACTGCCAACCATGCTTCCTGTAAAATAGAGATCAGGAAGACCGTCGTTATTAAGGTCACCCACAGATACGCCACCACCATTGTAGATATAACCATAGGTTAAAATATTAAACTCTTCGGTTTCCTTTAAAATAGGTTTAAAAGTAATTCCAGTTGTATTGCTGGGCATTAAGGAAAACATTTTACTTTGATCTACCTTCTGACAAGAAAGAAATATTATTGTTGTGAGAATCAGGCATATTTTGGTGATTGTATTACTCATATTAAGAAGGAATTTAGCAACGATGGCTAGATTTCATTTGTTAGATATTAGCGCCAAAAACTTAAACCTAAAAGGCTAAATTAAGGAAGGTAAGTTAAGCATTTATGGGGACTCACCAATATAAATGAATAGGTTTAAAATGAATTTTTAGTTCAGTATTAGTGCAATATCTGTATAGTACAAACTTTATGGTATAAAAAAAACCTGTGATTTTAAAATCACAGGTTTTCTATTTATTTACTAATAAATTTGATATTTAATTATCAAAAGTTTGGTCCGCCAGTATCAAACCATAACCTAGTGGCTATGTTGTCCGGACCACCTAATTTTGCTGTTGCATCTGCAACACCAGCTGCGTTACCTTCTCGTTCAGCATTCACAAATGGCATTCTTTTTATAGCCTCTCCTGGAGGTATTACACCCCAATCAGCATTACTGCTATTTTGGTACACTGGAGGTAGTTTAGGATAACCCGTTCTTCTGTAGTCTGCCCATGCTTCCATTTCATTGGTATAGGCAGCAATCCATTTTTGGGTAATAATTTTCTCCAATTTCACCTCATTACTAGCAGCTTCATCCCAAGCTACGGTTGTGGTAATTTGATTAACAAAATCGTTAACCGCACCCACAGCGATTGGATCATTGTAGTCTATAGGCAAACTTGTATTGTCCGCTAAATATGCGTCTACACCACCTGCACCCCATAGTTCAAAGGAAGCCCTTACGCCTGCCTCATAATTGGATTGTGCATCACCGGCACCAGTCCAATTACGTAGGGCAGCTTCTGCTTTATTGAAGAGTACTTCATCTGCGCTCATTACTTTACGCTTAGTAACTTTACCCGGATCATTAAAAGATAGATCGATAGTAGAAAAACTTAATCGGTCATCCTTGGCAACCAATTCGGCGCCGTTACGGATACCCTTATAAGGCATATCTGGATGATCGGTAACCAAAGACATATCTGTTACTGGATCAAAGAACGGTGCAATTCTGTTATCTTTGTAACCTATCAATATAGATTCCATGGTCGCACTCATTCTAGTATCTCCCCACTCAAAACAAATTTGGGCTGGGTGAAATTTTCCGCCGTACAAAGAAATGTTGAAGTTATCGGCGTTGGTCTCAATTAATCCAACTGGATCGGCTAACGCTTTTTCTCCCTGTGTTTTGGCCATAGCAGGGGCTACCTTGGAGATACGCATAGCCAATTGTAATCTTAGGGAATTGGCATACCTTGCCCATTTACCAACATCACCGCCATAACTAGCATCAAAGTTGTTTAAACCAACATAGTCGGTATTAGCACTAAAATTTGCAATTATTCTATCCAAATCACTAAAGAAGGCAGTATATAACGCTTCTTCGCTATCATATAGAGCACTTTCTGTAGACCCATAATTGGTATAAAGAATAGGTCCATAATAGGTAGTAACCCGTGACATGGAAACAATTCTAATTAAATTGGCCCATTCCACAAATACGTCATAACCATCTGCTGCAGCAATATCAATAACCTGTTTGGCAGGTGCCATAATATTGTTGTATTCCCTTGCCCAATAGCCATTCCAACGTATGTAATAGGTAGTGTTATTTACACCGCCTACAAATGGGGTAGGAGTAGCCAAATGCTGCGCAAAGGTAACATTGGTTAAATTATGATCCACCTGGTTACCAAATATTTGGCCCAGCATTGAAGAATAAAACGCACCAACGTGGTTGAAATCCTGCTTTAAGGATTCTCCCGATATTTGATATGGATTAGTATTCGTTTCTTCAAAATCGTTGGTACATGCACTAAAGGCAATAACCATTGTAATTAGATATATTAACTTTTTCATCTTTTATAAATTAGAATGTTACTTTTAGATTAAATCCATAAGTTCCTGTAGAAGGAAGATTAAAGTTATCCAATCCCTGAGCATTTTGATTGGTACTCATTGCCAATTCTGGATCAAAAGGTGCTTCCTTACTGATAAAGAACAAATTGTTACCAATAAAAGAGATTGAGGCCGCTGAAATAGGCAGTCCCAAATTGGAAACATCAATATTATAACCCAGAGACAGTTGGCTCAACCTAACGTTGGTACGGTCGTAAATATATGCCTCTCCAATACCGTTTCTATCGCCAATAGCTCTAAACCAAGTTTCGGCATCCACTGTTGTTATGGCGGCTCCAGAAGTCTGGTCTACACCGTTTACAACTACACCACCAGCATCCCGGGCATCTGCACTTCTTTGTGAAACCCCAGCACCGTCCAACATGGATTCAGTTTGACTAAATACTTTACCTCCAAATTTACCATTTATTTGCATACCAAGGTTAAATCTCTTGAAGCTAATATTGTTGTTCCATCCCAAGGTCCATTCAGGATCCAAGTTTCCAATTAGCTCTGAAGTAGCAGTTCTTAATGGTTTTCCAGCATCAAATAAGATACGTCCTTGGTCATCCTTTAAAAATTTAAGAACATAAACATCGTTGAATGCGCCACCTTCTACCAATTTAGAGGTATAGCCCTCAGAAGAACCTAGGTTAATTATCTTGTCATCATCAGGTCCTATATCTACAATTTCGTTGGTATTTTTAGTAAAGTTAAATGCCGTTACCCATTGAAGATCTTCAGTTTTAACAGGCGTTGCACTAAGGGTAATTTCAACACCCTTATTGGTTATTTCCCCTGCATTAATGAATTTGGTAGTAAAACCACCTTCAGATTCAGACGATAATAAAGGCACATTAATAAACTGATCAGTACTAGTAAGGCTATAATACGTAAAGTCCAATCCTAAACGATTTTGAAAAAATCTCCAATCAGCACCAAACTCCAAACTGGTAATGATTTCTGGTTTTGCATCCAAGAAGGGTTTTACCGTATTTCTGTTTACTCCACCACTTCCAGTAACTGAATTTTGTGGGTTTATTCGGTTAAATGGTACCTCGTTACCAACCTGGGTATAAGAAGCCCTTAATTTCCCAAAACTTACTGCCTCTGGCATGGTGAACATTTCACTCAATAAAGCGGTAACACCTACAGAAGGATAAAAATAGGAATCATTTCCAGTAAGTGCCAAGGTGGAAGCCCAGTCATTTCTACCAGAAAGATCTAAGTACAACATGTCTTTATAACCAAACTGAAAGTTGGCAAATGCCCCTTGTTTAATTACAGACCCATCGTAGGTTGAACTTACCTGCACATTAGTGGGCAAGTTTTGAAAATTAAATTCATTTGGATAAAGTAAACCTACAGTTCCGGTACCTACACTAACACCATCTCCATATACTGTCTTTTGATAACTTCCTCCCAATACAGCATTTAAACTAAAATCATCGCTTAAAGCGGTGTCATAGCTTAATATAGCATCGGTATAGACCAATTCATCATCATACTTTCTGTAATCCCAAGCACCTTTTGGATGTACGTTGGTGGAGTTGGAGGTAGCCGCATGCTGTTGTTCAAACTCTTTTATTGCATAATCGTAGTTACCCCTAACCTGCAATTTGAGTTTTTCGGTAATATCATATGCAATATTTAAGCTTCCAATAACCCTTTTGTTTTCGTCCGTTTTTGGTTCCTTATTGATTATCCAAAAAGGATTGGACTGGTGGTGATCCACAACAAACCAGTTCTGCGCCCAAAGGTTTCTATCTGTATCGAAGGTTTCATAATTATTCTGAAATTCGTAGAAATTCCTATTTCTTGGGAACATATAAAGACCAGTAAGTGGGTTTAAGTAATATCCCGCAGGCAGCCTATTTTCGGTCTCTTCAAGAGCCAAAATAACATTGGAAGTAACAGTCACCTTGTCGTTAAACAACTTCGTAGATTGTTTAAAGGTAAAGTTGTTTTTCTGATACTTATTTTTCGGTGTAATTCCAGAAGCAGAAATGTTAGCATAGGAAAAATAGGCCGTTGTCTTGTCTGTACCACCACTTATAGTAACCGAATTATTGAAGTTATGTCCTGTTTGGAAAAATTCCTCAACGTATTCACTTGCATAATCACCAGGGGTTGTAGACCAACTTTCCTTAGCATTTCCAATAGCACCATATTTAAATTGCAAATCAGGCAATTCTTGAAAGTGCTCAAAAGTATAACCAGAATTTAAGCTTACTGTAGTCTTTCCAGAAGTACCTTGCTTGGTTGTAATTACTACAACCCCGTTGGCACCTTGACTACCGTATAATACAGCTGCGTTAGAACCTTTTAGGATACTGATGCTTTCAATATCATCTGGGTTTATGGCGGATAGTCCGTCCCCAGCATCAACTCCACCCCACATACCAGGTTGACCACCTTTGTTGTTGGCCATTGGAATACCATCAATTACAAATAGAGGAGAACTATCACCACTTAGTGATTTGTTACCTCTAAGTACAATCTTGGTAGAACCACCAGCACCAGAGCTACTTTTCTTAATCTCTACCCCAGCTGCCTTACCAGAAATACTGTTCATAAAGTTAGGATCTCTTGTGGCAGTCAATTCATCTGCCCGAACTGTTTGTTGGGCATAGGTCAACGTTTTTTCTTCCCTTTTAATACCTAAAGCTGTTACAACAACTTCACCAAGTTGTTCTGCATCTTCCAGCATAGATACATTTAAGGTGTTCGAGGCACCTACAGTAAGGGATTGTGATTTCATTCCAAGAAAAGAAAAAACCAATACATTACCGCTAGCCGCTTCAATGGAATAGTTACCATCAAAATCGGTCTGAGAGCCGGTAGTAGTTCCTTGTACCAATACGTTTACACCTGGTAGAGGGGAACCATCCGTAGCATCGGTGACCGTTCCTGTCACCGTTTTGCTTTGCGCCAGTAAAGGGTAAGTCCCCAATACCAGTACAAAAAATAATAGCAATTTTTTGATCATAATAAAGTTGTTTGAGTTAATAAAATAGTTGTTTGTTAATAATAAGTTAAAGGTGAAATTAACCTTTTTTTTTAAACTAACAAATAGTATTAGTGTTAATGTGTTCGAACACATTAAATAAAACCTTAATTTTTTTAAGGTTTCGGTGAAATATAACTTCCTTAAATATAATATTGAGCATTTTCAGAAGTAACAATATCTATAGGTAAGAATTCCTGGGCAGGTAAACTTTTGCCGAACAGGAAATGTTCAGCCAAGTAGCTTACGCTTAGATAGGCCTGTCTATGGGGTTTTTGGTGAATTAAAAAATCTATGGCACCCTCTTGGAGAAACCGCAAGTTTGGTTTTAACAAATCGTATCCAATTACTGTGCTATTCCTTTGTTCAAGTTTTTGAAAAGCTTCGACCAATAAATACGCCTTTGAATTGGTAACAAAGAATGCGCTAATGCTTGGATTATTCTTTAAGAATTGGGAAACATCGGAGTTAAAAGAGCTATTTTCAGCAGAATTAAATTCTTTAGATATCATTTTATGCCCATTACTGTCCTTTCTTTCTATGAAAAATTCTTTGAAACCATTTTCCTTTAATTGCATATGAGGCTCTTTATTGATATGGATTATTGCAATATCATCATTCTTACCAATAATTTTATCCATTAAACTGGCGGCTACCCTTCCGCTTTGCGCAAGGTCTTGACCTATAAAGATTTGCTCTTTAATGCTATTTATGTGGTTATTGAACAATACTACGGATATTTTGTTGAGGCAACACTCCCTTAAAACTTCGTGAGATTCATTCTCAAAAATGGGTGCCATTAAGAGAACGTCAGGCTGTGACAGAACCGATTGCTGTGATTGATTTAAAAAAGAGGATTTGTCATTAGGGTCATAAAAATATTTACTAACTGAGACACCAAAGGGTGTAAATTGATTTGATGCTTCAATTACGCCTTCATTGGCAGGAATCCAATAGGGATCTATATCGGGGTCGGGAAGTAATACATGGATGTTATAAGTTTTGTTTCTTTTTAGGTTCCTGGCAATCGGATTGGGTTTATAGTCGATTTCCTTTAAAATTTTGTCAACTTTCTCGAAAGCCCTCTGAGAAACCTTTCCTCGTTTATGTAATACCCTATCCACTGTTCCCTTGGAAACACCTGCCATTTGGGCAATGTTCTTTATTGTGTACTTTTCTTTGATCATTATAAAAGGCAAAAAGAGGGGAGGAATTTTATCATTAGGCATCTAATTTAACTATTAGTTAACATTAAATGTAGAAATAATCCTTGTAATCTACCTAAAACTTTTGAAAAGCTGCTCGAATTCTAGGGGAAGCTTGTCTTTTGAAATCAATTCCAATACAAAAACAATGATACATATTATACAGATTTATGTTATCTGGATGGTGATGCAGCGTTTTGTTAAAAATGGGGGACTAAGTCTTTATTGGTGGGTTTTTAAGAAGACGATCAAATCCTTCCAATACCGTAGCCAATAATATTATCAAACTACATCCAAAGGCATTTAACCATAAATAAGACATCCAGTCGTAACTCCATCCTATAATAACAATGCATTGGGTAATTAGGGCCGCTACAAAAACGGCATTGCCTTTAATAAACTTGAAAAAGAAAGCGATAAGAAAAATGCCAAGTACATTCCCATAAAATATGGAGCCTATGATGTTTACTAGTTGAATAAGGTTATCAAAAAGGTTGGCAACATTGGCAATTGAAATTGCAATTGCCCCCCACATTAGGGTAAACAACTTCGAAACCTTTACATAGTGCGCCTGAGTAAATTCTCCTTTTATATTTCGTTTATACAAATCTAGAGAAGTAACGGTACCCAATGCGTTTAATTCCGAAGCGGTGGAGGACATGGCAGCCGAAAGAATTACAGCCAATAGAAGACCAATAAGTCCTTTTGGTAAAAAATTTAAAATGAAATGGATAAACACATAATCTTTGTCATTGGTCTCTACATTGTCATTTGCCATGGAAATTAATGATTGCGCAGCCTTTCTGTTTTCCTTATCCTTATTGTTTATATTAACGATGTGTTGTTTGGCATCTTCAATAGCATCGTATTCCCTAAGGTCCAAGGCCCCGGAAAATTTATTTTGAGCCATTCTTTTTTCGCCTTCCAATACTATGTGTTCTTCCTGCAATAGCTTATAATCCCCCGCATAGGAAGATTCCATTATAGCGTTAGTAGCAGCTGGATTGAAGTTTAAAGGGGAATGGTTGAACTGAAAAAATATAAATACCATTACACCCACCAATAAGATAAAAAATTGCATGGGTATTTTTAACAATCCATTGAAAATTAATCCAAGTTGGCTCTCCCGTACCGTTTTGCCAGAGAGATATCTTTGTACCTGACTTTGATCAGTTCCAAAATAAGCTAAGGCAAGAAATAGACCACCTGTAATTCCACTCCAAAATGTATAACGGCTTGTGGTGTTAACACTAAAATCCAAAATATTAAGCTTATCGCTGGCACCAGCAATCTTAAGGGCCTTACTAAACGTAATATCTTCCGGTAAATACCCTAGAATAAAGAAAAAAGCTATAAACATCCCGGTCATAATTATAAACATCTGCTGCTTATGGGTAACGCTAACGGCCTTTGTACCACCGGAGACGGTATAGATAATAACCAGG
The DNA here is from genome assembly GCF_002909235.1 of Arenibacter catalasegens. Taxonomy (GTDB): domain Bacteria; phylum Bacteroidota; class Bacteroidia; order Flavobacteriales; family Flavobacteriaceae; genus Arenibacter; species Arenibacter catalasegens. The sequence goes on along the minus strand of NZ_PHQQ01000012.1, from coordinate 119,379 downwards.
ATGCCTATCAAGACATTCAATGTCTTTAAATCCCAGCCCAGTACTGCGGAAAGTATAATAGAAGGTGCATAAATGGTAATTCCTGCGGCAAGTCCACGTTGGGTTAGAAATAATAGGGCAGCTAAAGTCCTGGTTTTTAAATCGAATCTATTTTCTAGGAATTCATACGCGGTGTAAACCTTTAACTTGTGATAAATAGGGACAAATACGATACAAATAATAATCATTGCCAAGGGCAGGCCGAAATAGAATTGAACAAATCCCATTCCGTCATGAAAAGCCTGACCAGGCGTGGATAAAAAGGTAATGGCACTGGCTTGCGTGGCCATAACAGAGAGACCTATGGTCCACCATTTGGCATCGTTGCCACCAAGCACATATTCCTTTACATCTTTACTTCCTTTAGTTTTCCAAACACCGTAGCCAACAATGAAAATAAGGGTTCCAATAAGTATAATCCAATCTACTGTAGCCATATTATCGGTTTCCTGACATTATTAAATAAAAAACAATAATATATATAATATTCAGTACTAAAACGACTGTATATTCTTTTTTCCAATCAAATTTCTCGAACATAAATATTCTTGTTATTTGTTTTTTATTTCTGACCCTCCTGCCTTAAGGAAAGCAAATTGGCAAACAATCTATAGGCACCTGTTACACCAGCAGGTAATTCCCTGAAAAAACTTAATCCCGTATAAATATAGTTCCCCTTACCGTACGGTGCAACTAAAAGACTGCCATTTAATGCTGTCTCACCTTCATCGCTCATAGAAAGTATAGGCGTAAATTCATTGGACCATTGATCTGGAAAATAAAGACCACGCTCCTGAACCCACCCATTAAAATCATTTTGGGTTATTTTATTTGGATAATTTACTATAGCATGCGTATTGGCCAGGATCTTTACACTAGAAGTTTCATCGGTAACACGATCTCTGGAAACGGATAAGGGGTAGGGGGCAAGGTTGTCCATGTCCAACCCATTTCTACCAGCAGTATTATACTGAATAATTAAATTACCACCTTCCTTTACATAATCCAATAAATAGCGCTGCTTAAATTTTAATTCCTCAACAACGTTGTATGCCCTTATGCCTACTACAATGGCATCATAGTTGGACAAGGAGCCCGCCTGTATGGAAATAGGATCAATTTTCACGACCTTATATCCAATTTGTTCCAAACTTTCTGGAATCTCGTCACCTGCACCAACTATATAACCTATGTTTTCTCCAGTCTTGTTAATATTAAGTCGGACCACTTTGGTTTCTGATGGCACTAAAACGGATTGTTTTGGAATATGGTCGTAACTAATTTCGATCAACTCTTTGGAGATTTCTTTGCCATTCACTTTAATAATCGGTGAAATATAATTTTCATCTTCATAAGTCGGGGGAGTTACTAGGAAATGTAATGTTTGCTGATCTCCGTTTTTCTCTATTTCGAAGGGCTTAATTTCTTGGTCCACCTTCCAGCCTTTGCCGAAACATAATTGTAATTCCCCTTTTACATTATCTTTTAATGCTTTTATGGTTACTGGAATTTCTTTGGGCTCGGAGGTGGCAAAAATAACCACTTTGTCTTTAAAACCAGCTGTGGCCTCGGGCAAAATTTCAAAAGGCTGATATATTTCCCCTTTTTCCGGTTTGGAATACTTGAAAACAACAGGTTTTGTGATTTTTATAGGAAATCCGTGGAATTCCAATTCAAAGGTAACCTCAAACGCATTGGGAGTCTCGGGCTTACCAATTAAATTTTGATCCGTTACTTTATACATCCCAATGGTTCCTTTACTGTTTAACCAATATGGACTGGTATAATTTGTATTGGCAGGAACTTCTAAATCGATGTTAATCAATTCCTTTTTATTTTCCTTAAGAAGCATGTTTTTAACAAAGGGATCATCCTTCCTAATCGAAACCGTTTTAAGAATGATGTTGGCATCGCTTCTATTGAGTGCTTCAATATTCACAATTATGTGGCTTCCCGGGTAAGTGTTTGCTGCTGTTGCGGTAGCTTCCAGATAGAGACCACAAACAGATTGTATAATGTCTTCCAACTCTTTTTTCTTGATGCTCTTCCAATACTCATCCTTTATCTTCAACAGGGCCTTATATGCTGCAATAAGCTTAGGCAAATGTTTTGAGGGTTGGGTAAAATCAAAATTTTTCTCAACCTCATATAATATACTACCAACGGCGGCACCCCCCTCCACTCTGGACCAAGTAGTATTTATTCCGTCAAAAATATTGGATTTATCCTTGGGAAGGTCACCTTTAAGGAGCTCAACATACTCATTTTCACTACCGCGGGTGGTTAGCCTACCAAATCCTTGGCACAAATGCTGACTACTTGCCAGTGAGGCAATTTCGTTATTAGATACACCCCTTAATGGATAATATACCCCTACATCAAGATCCATCATTTTGGATTTGTCCGCCTCTTCAAATTTATCCTCACTGCCATAAAACCACCAAGATGTATTAAAGAACAACCTTTTAGGCTGCCAAATATTGGTCAACTTTAATTGTTCTGGATAAATATTTGGGTCGTTGGCCAAATCGAAAGCCTCATAACTCAACATGGCAGAGGAAGTGTGATGGCCATGGGTAGAACCTGGAGACCTATGGTCAAATCTATTGATGATAACATCTGGCTTATAATTGCGTATAATCCAAATTACGTCGCTTAATACCGCTTCCTTGTTCCAGATTTTAAGGGTTTCGTTGGGGTGTTTGGAGTAACCAAAATCGTTTGCCCTAGTAAAAAATTGTTCCCCACCATCAATACGCCTGGCAGCCAATAATTCCTGTGTACGTAAAACACCTAATAATTCCCTTAGTTCCGAACCAATTAAGTTTTGTCCACCATCACCACGTGTTAGTGATAGATAGGCGGTTTTGGCCTTTACTTCATTGGAAAGATAGGAAATGAGCCTTGTGTTTTCATCATCTGGGTGCGCGGCTATATATAGGGCAGTGCCCAAAAAATTTAATTTCTGTATTGCATGATATATGTCCGAAGAAGTATTCTTTCTAGGTGCTTGTGCGAAAATAGGTTTACAGGAAAGCAGTATTCCTAAAAAGAATACCCAATAAAGGCGCATATAGTTTTGTTTTAGTTGGTCCTCAAATATAGAAATATATAATCCGAGATCGTAATATTTACAACTTCTTTAACACCTTATAAGACATCACTATTTTCCAAGGAATCCTCATAGGTTTCAGCCAGGACTATTGCTTTCTGAAGCATCATGTTATTAGGATAGGTTAATAAATCACCATTATTCCTTCTAAGATGAACATGAAAAGCCCTTATATCCTCAATTAAATATATTTCTTCTGGCAAATCAATCTCCTTGTCCATTATTTTTATTTTATCCCCAATTCTAAAAGGAAATGAAAAAAACAGGATAACTCCTGCGGTTATATTGCTTAAGATAGACCACTGTGCAAAAAGGGCCACACCTATTACGGCAAAAGCAGAGGAAAAAACCAGACCAATATCCTTCATTTCTACTCCCCAAATCAAAATTAAGGCAACTATTCCTAAAGTAGTTAGGCCTGCGGTAGAGTATTTTATGATCAATCGGGTACGTACCTTGTTTATATCACTGATTTTTCCAACTTTTCTTATAGTTTTTGCACCTAGATACTTTAATATGAGAAAGACCAACAAACATATGCCCGTGCCTACCAGTTCATCTTGGTAATCTAAAAAAAATCTATCCATAAATATTATAGTCCTAAACTGTCGCGCAAAAATACGTCACTATTTCTGTTTTCTTGCCAATAAGCTCTTTTTAATGTTTTTATCTTAGTGGCTTTGGTAGTAAGTGTTTGTAAATTAGGTCCAAACCCACTTTTGAAACTTTCGGACCAATTCTCTATCCCATAAGGGAAGGATTTTGAAAAAGTAATGGACAATGTTCTTTCCAATTCAGGATAGGTAATTTTATAGGTATTTAGGTTGCCTTCGGTAATTAATTCCGCCTTGGCATCGTAGGCCTTTAATTTTTTATGTCCCATACGTAAATATTCCAAGGAAGGAATAATTTTAATATTGCCCTCCGGTAGTTTATTAGGGTTTATTCTTATCTTATTCCAGATTTCATTTTCCAAATCTGTCTTATCCAATGTCATAGTTTGGTCACCATCACTCTCAAAATAGGAGAAGGAATTCACTTCAAATTTGTCCCTATTGTTCAACTGTGTAAATACATGGCCACACCATTCCTGTACGGAAGTGGAGAGTTTTATGGCATGTTGGTTATCGGATACCGGATAATAACTACTGTTCATAATAGAGTAGGGATAGATCCCAGTAAGAAACTTTTTGGTGCTATTCAGTTTTAAAACAGATACGTTATTTGGATGTGATTGATCAGCCTTTACCTGTTTATCTGCCAAAAAAGGTTCTGTAACGTATATTAAAACGGCATTTCCGTCCCTTAGTTCGCCATATTGGGCCTGTTCTAATTTATAGGAGGTGATTTCCGCTTTTCCTGCGTACCAGTAATTTTTGAATTCTTGCGATAACTCATTTTTAACAGGTTTAGCGTTGGACATGGTCATGTCGTTAGCTATAATTGAAATGTTTTCTGAATTTTCCTTACAGGCATTAAAGGCAATTAATAAAAATAGGAAGGGTAAACTATAGAATTTTAAAGGACGTTGCATAGTAATTAAATTTCAGCAAAATTATTCAAAATAACCTAGTCCACCATGGCCATTAACGTTTTGTAAACCAATTGAGTGGGTAAGCCAACTACATTGGTATAGGAACCTTGAATTTGTTCTATTCCAATAAGTCCTATCCAATCCTGAATTCCATATCCGCCAGCCTTATCATAAGGATTATAATTCTTTATATAGTACCATATCTCTTCTTCCGTCAATTCCCTGAATTTAACTTGAGTGCAGTGGTTTACTGTATGTTGCCGTTCATTGGTGGTAAAGCAAACGGAGGTGATTACATCATGCCAGTCATTGGAAAGTGTTTTTAACATGCTAAAGGCTTCGCCTTCATCTGCTGGTTTTGCCAACGATTTATTTTTATACCAAACCACGGTATCGGAAGTTATAAGTATTTCCTTGTTTCCCAATTCATTTTTAAAGCCTGTTGCCTTCAATTCAGCCAGATAATCTGAAATTTGCACACCTTCTAAATGTAAGGGATAAGTTTCCTCAATATCAATTATATGAACTTTAAAATCTATGTTCATTTCCCTAAAGAACTGTTGTCTTCGAGGGGAGGCAGAGGCCAATATTACCTGATACTGTTTTAGTCTGTTTTGAACCATGCCATTAATCGTTCTTAGCGCTGAAATTTTCGGCCCAATGTCCCCTAACCTTTAGTACCTGTTCTATAACATCCCTAACACAACCATCACCACCGTGTTTATGGGAGATATATTTGGACACTGCTTTTACTTCCGGAACGGCATTCTGTGGACAACATGGTATTCCAGCTAGTCTCATTGGTGGAATATCAGGAATGTCATCACCCATGTAAAGTACATGGCTCGGATTTATATTATATATATCCAAATACTCATCAAAGGGGTCTATTTTATGGTGGGCGCCCATGTGGATATCAGTAACTCCCAATCCTCTTAAACGCAATCTTACCCCTTCGTTGGTTCCGCCCGAAATGATACATACATTATAACCCTGTTGAATGGCCACCTTTACGGCATAACCATCTTGAACGTTCATCGTTCTCAACATTTCCCCTTCAGAAGTAATAATAATCTTACCATCCGTGAATACCCCATCTACGTCAAATACAAAAGTAGTAATGTCTTGTAACAGTTCCTTATAGCTCTTGTCCATATTTTTCTCTTATCGATTTGCTTAACAAGCTGTAAATATCCTTATAATTTTTATTTTTAAGTTGATTTAAATGGTTTTCAATGGTCTTAGTATCATTTCTTTTGGCTGGCCCTGTTTGTGCATCGAATGGAGGTAAATAATCCAGTTTTTGTACAGTTTCTTTTATTAAGGGGGTTAGAATATGAAATGGTAAATCATTATCAGCACAAATTTCACTAGCAATAGTAAATAAATGATTGGTGAAGTTATTGGCGAAAACGGCAGCCAAATGGATCGATTTTCTTTGGTCCGATGAAATTTCATAAACCTTTGAAGAAATAAAATGTGCCAGCTTTAGTAATAGTTCCAAATCCACTTCATTTTCGGCTTCTATACAAATAGGCACCGATTTAAAATCTATTGGCTTTCCCTCGCTAAAACTTTGAAGGGGATAAAACACCCCTTTCCTTAATTGATTGCCAAGAGCTCCCAATGGTACACTTCCAGAAGTATGTACTATAATACCTTTTTTAGGGTTTAGGAATTGTGCTACTTCCGCTATGGCATCATCACTTACAGCAATGAGAAATATATCGGCATCTACCATTTTTGAATAATCCGTACTCGTGCTAGCCTTGTCTTTAAAATAGGAAAGCTTATGCTTATTCCTGCCCAGTACCTGTAGCACATTTATATCTTCAATATTCCAAAATGTATCGAACAAATGTTTGGCGACATTGCCAGTTCCCAAGATTACAACTCTTATCATATTCAAAAGTAAATATTATATCAAAATTTTAAGGTTATAGGCAATAAGTTTTTTGAAGGTTATACTTTTTTAAAATCCATTTAGGCTCTTCAAATACATAATATTGGCCAAATTACCAGGACAATTTGACTAGTCAGGTATATTGTAAATAGGCTATGTTGTCCTAATTCCGATAATAATGTTAACTCTATAATACCTTCTAATAATAAAATCATTGGAGATAATTTGTAACACAATCACCTATAATGCATCCTATTTAAAATGGAAGATGTGTTGGGTAGCTTTGATCAATAAATTTTATCCCTATAACAGTCAAAAATGAAATGTCTCTTCCTATTTATCCAACGCTGAAATGCCATGATGTAAGAAGGTCGTAATAAAGGACTAAATTTTCTTCTATTTTTATAAATAGAAACACTCAATTAACAAAAGATTTAATATTTAAACCCTTATAAAAATGTATTTTTGCTTGTTAAAATCAAACCTTTCTTGCCAAAATGATTGAACTTCTTAAAAAAATCTTTTTTTCCACCCGTTTAACCGCCGTCTTATTTATTGTTTTTGCTACTTCCATGGCCTTTGGCACCTTTGTTGAAAGTTGGTATAGCACCGCAACGGCAAGAATTTGGATTTACAATGCCACATGGTTCGAGGCAATTATGGTATTTTTTGTCATCAATTTTATTGGTAATATTTCGCGATATAAGTTGTTAAGAAAGGAAAAATGGGCGGTATTAATGCTACATCTTTCTTGGGTTTTAATTATCCTAGGTGCCTTTGTTACCAGATATATAAGTTTTGAGGGCATGATGCCAATTCGTGAAGGGAATACGGAGAATGTTTTTTATTCGGACAAAACTTACCTGACCGTTTATGTAGACGGAGAAATTAATAAGGAACCCAAACGTAAGATTTTGGAAGATGACATATTGGTTACCTCTGAAGCCATAAAATCCAATTTGCCTTGGAATTCCGATTTTAACGGCCAGCCTTTTACCATATCCTATGTAGGGTTTATTGATGGAGCGAAAGAAGGGTTGATAGAAGATGGCAGCGGAAAGGAATATCTGAAAATTGTGGAGGCAGGAGATGGCCAACGTCACGATCATTATTTAGAAAGTGGTGAGGTTACCAGTATTCATAATGTACTTTTTTCCTTGAATAAAATGACCGAAGGGGCTATAAATATTATTGAATCTGACGGAGATTTTCAAATTAAATCATCTTTCGAAGGACAATTTTTGAGAATGGCCGATCAGTTTCAAGGGACTTTGGTAAAGGATAGTCTTCAAACCTTTCAATTAAGATCCTTATATACCACTGCAGGAATGCAATTCGTAATACCAGAACCCATTATCAAGGGATCTTATGGGATCATTACTATTCCGGAAAACGAAAAAACAGAAAATGATCAGGATGCATTAGTTGTGGATATTACTTCCAACGGGGAAACGGTACGTAAAAAATTATTGGGAGCTAAAGGCATATCAAGTTTTTCCGGAGAATTTAATGTAGGTGGGCTCGATTTTAATTTATCCTATGGATCTAAGGTGTATACCTTACCGTTTGGAATTAAATTGAACGATTTTATTGCCGAAAAGCATCCAGGAACAGAGAATAGCTATGCTTCCTTTATGAGTAAGGTTTCCATAGATGACGACCGTCCGTTTGATTATGATATATATATGAACCATATTTTGGACCACAAGGGGTATCGTTTTTTTCAAGCTAGTTTTCACCCGGATGAAAAAGGTACCGTATTATCTGTAAACCACGATTTTTGGGGCACATGGATAACCTATATTGGATATTTTCTATTGTACGCCGGTCTTATGGGTATTATGTTCTTTGGCAAGACGAGGTTTAAGGATTTGGGTGCTTCATTAGAAAAATTAAAGAACAAAAGAACTAAGTTGGCAGTGCTATTTATTCTTGGTACCAGTTTAAATATGATGGCTCAGGAGAATGTGGAGGCAGACAGTCATGCACATGACAATACACCTACTGCCCAGCAAGTAGATTCTTTATTACACGCTATTACCCCATCAAAAGAGCATGCTTCAGAATTTGGTAAATTGGTTATTCAGGATGCTGGAGGGCGTATGAAGCCTATAAATACATTTTCCTCAGAACTTTTGAGAAAACTAAGTCTCAAGGAGAAGTATACGGACTTTAATTCTGACCAAGTATTTCTATCCATGATGCTGAATCCTAGAGTTTGGTATTATGCTGAATTTATAGCCTTGGATAAAAAAGGACAAAATGATAGTATTCGCAAGATCATAGGGCTGGAGCATGGTAAGGAATTTGCCAAGGCCACAGATTTCTTTGATGAAAAAGGGAAATACAAGTTAGCCGATTATCTTCAAGAGGCGTATGCCACCAACACCCCAAACCAATTTCAAAAGGACTTTAGGAGTTTGGATGAACGTTTGGTATTGTTGAATAGGGCCTTGGGAGGTGAAATAGTTAAAATTTTCCCTTTGCTTAACGATGAAAATAACAAATGGATTTCAGCCGTGGAGTATAGGGGTGGTCAGTTCCAGGTGTCGGATTCCCTTTATGCCAATTTTATAAAAAATGCAGTTCCCTTTTACTTAATGAGCCTTGAAAAAGCGGTTAAGAATGGAGACTATTCCGAAGCTGATAAATTGTTGGCCGCCTTTAAAAAGAACCAAGAAAATCACGGGAGTGAAGTATTGCCAACAGAAAACAAAATAAAAGCGGAAGTGTTCTACAATAGGGCAGATATATATAATAAACTTTACAAGTATTATGCCTTGGTAGGTTTGTTAATGTTTGTACTTCTTGTATTCCAAATCATTAAGGACAGGAAGGCGCTTCGATTTAGTATAGCTGGCATCAAGGCAATAATTTATGTGTTTTTTATTCTACATACCTTAGGATTGATAATGCGATGGTATATTTCTGGTCACGCACCATGGAGCGATGCCTATGAAAGTATCCTATATGTTTCTTGGGCCACTCTGGGCATGGGACTCCTGTTCAGCAAAAAGAGCGATATGACCGTAGCGGCAGCCACTTTTGTAACCGCTATGTTATTATGGATTGCACATCAGAGTTGGGTAGACCCCTCTATAGCCAATCTAGTACCGGTTCTGGATAGTTATTGGTTAATGATACATGTGGCCGTAATTGTTGGAAGTTATGGCCCACTAACTGTAGGAATGATCTTGGGGGTGGTGAGTCTATTGTTAATTATTATGACAAACGACAAGAACAAAGTGAAAATGGAACATAACATTAAAGAGCTTACTATAATTAATGAGCTATCCTTAACGGTAGGTTTGGTAATGCTGACCATTGGCAACTTCTTGGGTGGACAATGGGCCAACGAGAGTTGGGGCCGCTATTGGGGTTGGGATCCAAAGGAAACTTGGGCCTTGATTTCCATAATGATTTATGCATTTGTGATTCATACCAGATTGATTCCGGGTTTACGCGGTAAATGGTTGTTTAATTTGTTGAGCGTCATTGCATTCGGAAGCATCATGATGACCTACTTTGGTGTCAATTTCTATCTTGTCGGATTGCACAGTTACGCCAGCGGGGCACAGGTTATTACCCCAACTTTTATTTATTATACGATTTTTGGTGTAGTGGTTTTGGGAGGTGTAAGTTATTGGCGCAATAAAAAATTCTATGCCAAGTAATTTTGCACTTTTTAAAAAATGATGCATATTTGTTTCATTATGAAGTAAAGGAATTATGTTTTTTATAGATGTCAGATCAATTACTGCGAGAATCTAATTTTTAGATTCCCTGTTGTTGATTGCGTTTATTTTCTTCGTCTAACATAATTTTCTTTACTCATGGGAAATCCAAATAAGCTTACCCTATTTAAATTATATAAGTATTTTATTATTGCCGTGACCGGCAAGGAATCCGAATTTACCACTGGAAGTATTCGAAAGGCCATTTTTATGCTGTCCATTCCAATGATTTTGGAAATGTTGATGGAATCTATTTTTGCCCTGGTCGATATTGCATATGTATCACGGGTAAGTGTCAATGCCGTAGCTACCATAGGACTCACGGAATCTGTAATTACTCTGATATATGCCATAGCTATAGGATTAAGTATGGCGGCAACCGCCATTGTTGCCAGAAGGATAGGTGAAAAAAATATTAAAGGAGCCAGGGAAACTGCAGTACAGGCAATTTTATTGGGTATCGCAGTAGCATTAGTAACAGGTGTAATCGGGGCATTCTACGCAGAGGATATCCTTGGACTAATGGGAGGGAGCAAAGAACTTATTACTGAAGGTAAAGGGTATACCAGCTTAATGATCGGTGGCAATATTACTATTTTACTCTTATTCTTGATAAATGCAATCTTTAGGGGTGCTGGCGACGCTTCAATTGCCATGTGGACCCTAGTGCTTTCCAACGGACTAAATATTATACTTGATCCAATCTTTATTTTTGGATGGGGACCAATTCCCGAATATGGGGTTTTGGGTGCCGCCATTGCGACCAACATTGGCAGGGGTTCTGCTGTTTTATTTCAATTGGCAATTTTGTTCTTTGGATGGAGCAGGATTAAATTACAGATGTCCGATTTAGTCATTAGATTAAAGGTTATGACAAACCTCATAAATGTTTCACTTGGGGGGATTGCTCAATTCTTGATCGGTACCTCCAGTTGGATATTTCTAATGCGAATAATGTCGGAATTTGGAAGTGAAGTCCTTGCGGGCTATACCATTGCCATTAGGGTAATGATGTTTTCCCTTATGCCTTCTTGGGGGATGAGTAATGCTGCGGCAACTTTAGTGGGGCAAAATTTAGGAGCCAATCAACCTAATAGGGCAGAAATTTCCGTTTGGAAAACAGGAAAGTATAATGCCATATTCATGTTTTTAATATCCTTAATATACCTATGTTTTGCGAAAGACATAATAATGTTTTTTAATACTACTCCTAAAGTGGTGGAAAATGGCACATTATGTCTACAAATAATTGCTGCTGGCTATGTGTTCTATGCCTATGGGATGGTATTAACGCAAGCTTTTAATGGTGCAGGGGATACCAAGACCCCTACCAAAATAAATTTTTTGATTTTTTGGGTATTTCAACTTCCCTTGGCATATCTCATAGCTATAACCTTTAATTATGGGGCAATCGGTGTATTTATCGCCATTGCTGTTGCTGAGATTTTACTTACTATCATTAGCTACATGCTGTTTAAAAAAGGAAAATGGAAAGAAATTCAAGTATGACCTATTTTTGTAACTTTGTAGACAATCATTCATTATCAATTTAAATCGGTAAAATGAAACAACAAAAAAAGGGCCTTAATACCATTTGCACCCATGTTGGTCAGTTGGAGGATAAGGAATTCAAAGGAGCTATTTCCCCATTGTATATGGGTACTGCCTATGCCTTTGAAGATATAGAAGTAAAGCGTTACCCAAGATACTTTAATACACCCAATCAAGTAGCCCTGGCCAAAAAGATTGCTGCTCTGGAACATGCGGAAACAGCGTTGATTTTTGGTAGCGGCATGGCCGCCATAAGTACCTCCTTACTTGCCTTTTTAAAGGCTGGGGACCATATAGTCTTGCAAAAGATTATTTATGGTGGCACCTATAATTTGGTTGTTGAGGAATTTGATAAATTTGGAATTTCCTACTCTTTTACCGATGGTTTCCGGGCCGAGGATTTTGAGGCAAAAATTCAGAATAACACCAAAGTAATTTATATTGAGACCCCATCGAATCCCTTATTGAACATTACGGACCTAAAAATGGTTGCCGATATTTCAAATAAACATGGGCTCGTATCCATGATCGATAATACTTTTGCTAGCCCTGTAAATCAAAATCCTATAGATTTTGGTATAGATGTGGTAATTCATAGTGCCACAAAATATATGGGCGGACATTCCGATATTTGTGCGGGTGCGGTTGCTTCTACGGAAGAGTATATGCAACACATCTTCAATTTGGCCAAAAACCTTGGTGGTAGCCTAAGCGATTACACAGTGTGGTTGTTAGAAAGAAGTATAAAAACTATGGGGATAAGGGTCAAAGCCCAAAATGAGAATGCACAACGTATGGCCGATTATCTGTATGACCATAAAGATATTTCGGCCGTATATTATCCCGGACTGCCTTCACATCCGGACCACGACATAGCCAAAAAACAAATGAAAGGATTTGGAGGCATGCTGTCATTTGAGTTAAATGCGGATTTTAATGCCTCTAGATTTCAAAAATCCTTAAAATTGATAAAACCGGCTATGAGTTTAGCAGGAGTGGAAAGCACTGTGCTTTCCCCAACTTTAACTTCGCATTCATTGTTGAGCGCTGAAGAGCGTAAACGACAAGGAATTGCGGATGGTTTAATACGTTTTTCTGTGGGAATTGAAGAAACGGAGGACTTGATATCTGATATTGAGCAAGCTTTGGAAATGGTAAGAAAAGAAAGGGAATTGGTCAATTAGGTATAGTAGACCATCAATCTACGCCTATAAAATATTAAGGAACATTTTAAAGGAAGATAAATTGAATACTTCCCCTAACAAAGTAGAAATACAGTAAATGAAATTAGACATATTAGTATTTGGCGCGCACCCTGATGACGCGGAGCTGGGAGCAGGGGCAACCATAGCGAAAGAGGTGGCCAATGGCAAAAAGGTAGGTATTGTAGACTTGACCCGTGGGGAATTAGGTACACGGGGATCTGCCGAAATTAGGGATCAAGAAGCCGCTAAGGCAGCTCATATTTTAGGGGTATCAATTCGTGAAAACTTGGAATTTGCCGATGGATTTTTCACTAACGATAGGAAGCATCAATTGGAAATAATAAAAATGATCAGGAAGTATAGGCCAGAAACGGTATTGTGCAATGCTGTCGACGACAGGCATATAGATCATGCCAAGGGCAGCAAATTGGTTAGTGATGCCTGTTTTTTGAGCGGACTAATAAAAATAGATACGAAGATTGATGGGGAGGAACAATGGCAAAAGGCCTGGAGACCCAAACTCGTACATCATTACATACAATGGAAGAATCTTGAACCGGATTTTGTCATAGATGTGTCGGAGTTTATAGATATAAAGGTTAAAGCCATTATGGCCTATAGTTCCCAATTTTATGACCCTAAAAGTAAGGAGCCTGAAACCCCAATAAGTAGCAAAAATTTTATAGACAGTGTTGTTTACAGATCAAAGGACTTAGGTAGGATGGTAGGCGTATCTAATGCTGAAGGTTTTACAACAGAGAGATTTGTTGCCATTAAAAGTCTTGATAGTCTTATTTAGGCCGATTTTTGGAAGTGTTTTTTCCCTTTGGGAACTGTAAAATAGAAGGTAGAGCCAACATTAAGTTCACTCTTTATCCAAAGGTTACCGCCGTTTTTAATGACCATTTCAGAACAAAGGGATAGGCCTAGACCTGTTCCTTTCTCGTTGTTTGTGCCATAGGTAGTAATATTGCTATTTTTTGATAATATTATTTCTTGAACGGATTCGTCTATACCAATACCGTTATCCCTTATAAATACTTCCAGAAATTCTGGTCTATCTACATAGCCAATGGTGATGTGGCCATTGTTGGGTGTAAACTTTAGGGCATTGCTCAATAGATTTCTGATTACAATATCCATTTGGTTTTCATCAGTCCAGATAATAGCCCTATTAACAATGAGATTGTCCATTGTAATCATTTTGGTATATGCAATCTCACTAAGTAAATTAATGTTGTTCTCTACTAGGGAATTCAGGTCAATATTGGATGGGTCGGTAGTTGCCTCCCGCATTTGTGTTTGTCCCCAAGTAAGAAGATTGTTCAAGGTAAAGGAAATACTGTTTACGTCATTTTTTAATTTTGGAATAAATTCCTTGAATTCCGATTCTTTAATATCTCCACTGTTAAGTAATTTCAATAAGCCCTCAAGTGCTCCAATAGGACCCCGTAAATCATGTGCAATTATGGAAAAGAGTTTGTTTTTAGTGTTGTTGGTCTCCCATAATTCGGCCTCTCTCAATTCCAAATCTTGCTTTTGTCTTTCAAGCTCCTTGTTTAGCTTTTTCAGAATTTTTTGTCCCCTTAGCACTAAAAACGCTATAGCGCTCATAATGATAAGAAAGAGTATTGCTATATAGACGTATAAACGCTGTTTGGCCAAAGCCTTTTCATTTTTTAATACCAATGCTGCCTGTTGATTCTTATGGTCTATTTCTGTTTTCAACATGTTCAAGCTAATCTTATTGCCATCCCTTGATAAAGTATCCGAAATTTTACGGAATATCTCATGATATTTTAAAGCTTCGTAATAGTTCTCTTCATTCTTATATATCTGATATAGTGTGTTGGAACATTTTTTAATGCCCTCCATAGATTTAATAGAGGAGGAAATTTCAAAGGCCATCATGGCATAGTTATGTGATATACTATCCTTTTTCAATCCAAAATTGGCCTCGGCCATGCCATTGTACAAATCTATTATCCCCCTGTCGTCTTGAAGATTTTCATGTAATACAATACTTTTGTCATACCAATATAAAGCCCGCGTAAATTGCTTTTGTTTCAAATACACCTTCCCCTTTACTTCATATGCGAAAGCAAGCCAATCCAAGACTTCGCTGTTTTCAAACGTTTTGATACTGCGGTTAATTTTGAAAAGTGCATTTTGGAAATCCCCAGTTTCGGCATATATGGAGGCTACATTACTCCTTGTTTGTGCAGAGGTTACCTCAATACCCACTTTGTTATTTATTTTTTCAACTTTATTGTAAAAATATAGCGCTTGATCATAATCTTTTTGGGTGGCGTACAGATTCGCTACGTTTTCATAAAGAATCGACTCCATTTTCTCATTATTGAGTATCTGAGCCAGTTTAATATTTTCTAAAAAACCAAGAAGCGCTTTTGAATAATCACCACTGTATACTTGTTGGTTGGACAATTCGTTGCCAATTCGTAATGATAAATTCCTGTAGTTGTTACTCTTGGCTATATCCTGGGCTAATTCGTAATTGTCTATGGCCTTGGAATGTTCGCCAATATCGGAATAATAGGTACCCAAATTGAATAATGATCTACTTTCTCCTTTTTGAAATTTTATTTTACTACTAAATTCTTGCGCCTTGTTGGAGAGCAATAAAAGACTATCAGGGTTTACAAACCTGAGTTTAGCGCCAAGATCAATCAATAATCCAATGTAAAGGGTATCGTTATCAACTTCTTTCTTCTGGCTCTGTATAGTTACTATTTTATTTCTAAGGTCACCGACGGACAGCTCCTGTGCTGTATTAACCCCACACAGAAAAAGGACAACCAGTAGTGCGGTGAATTTTACTTTAATCTCCGGTAGCTTTAAATTTGATGTTGTTAAAGACATTTATCGTAAATTATCAGTGGATAAAAATATCTTTCATATAAAAAGTAAGCTAATAAATGTTGTGAAAGCACTGTTTTTTGTGTGTTTTAGCTATCAAAACATGTATTTCGTCGATATTCACTTGGCCAGTAGTAGGCTAAAATTTCCAATTGTACCAATCATATACATTTAATGTCAAAATAAAATCAATTTTATTTTGTGTGATTAAACTAAAAATTTATCTTTGCCACCGCTTACAAATGGTGGTTGTAGCTCAGCTGGTTAGAGCATCGGTTTGTGGTACCGAGGGTCGCCGGTTCGAACCCGGTCTTCCACCCTATAGCGTAACCCCGTCAGAAATGTCGGGGTTTTTTTGTGTCTTCAATCCAAAGTTTAGTGTTATTCTGGCCGTAGTAAGATTGTATCCAGCGAGAAGACTTAGTGATTTTGTTATATTTACGCAATTAAGACGTATAATTAATTGTAGTTTATGATTGGTTATAGGTATTTGAATTTAGTTTTATGTCATATAGATTATCGCTACTTTTTTTTGTTCTAGCCAATAGTCTATTCTCGCAGGAGAATAGGATGGAGTGGGTGCCTGATTATGCATTTAAAATGGAAGATTTTCAAGGTTCAAAAACAATAAATGGTAAGGATACTGACAAGGTGTTTGTTCAATCAGGTGTTATGCTGCATTTCGCCTTTCAAATGTCTAATATTGAATTTATGTTCACTAAGAACTTTAATTCGAAAGTGAGCTGTACATTTCTTAGTGATGCTGCGGTTATAATTGCACCGGACAGTATAGAGGCTAAAAAATTGATTGCTCTTGTTGCATTTGACTTTGATCTCTCAGAGCTTTATGCTAGAAAGATTAGAAAGGAACTATTTGAAAACAAAAAAACCTTTTCCGATGCAACGTTTTTTCAACCCTATTTTGGATCAAGACCAATTGTTGTGTTTATGCAAAGATTGTAGTTAGTCTATAAAGGAAGAATTCTACATTTTTCACACCCCTGAACTGTGCCCTAAAAGCTTTTATTTTTGCATTGAACGATTCTGCCGATGCATTTGTGCTTCTGTTTATAAAATAGTTCAGAATAGATCTATAGTTGAGCGATATCGTGTTTGCGATGGTGTTGAACGCCCTAAATCCTGTATTTTCTACATCCTTGTACCAATGTGCCAGTTTTGTATAGGCGGTCTCTATGGACGTTGCCGTATTGAATATGTTCCTGAGCCCTTGGACCAGGTCAAAGGCAATCTTTATATCTGGATATTGATCGAACAATATCCTGCTTCTTGTGTATTGGTTCTCTGTCCAGTTATTTGGAGCCTTGTACAGTAAATACCTGCTGCGGGCCAATAGTTGCTTTCTTGTATCCCCGTTATTGAATTCTTTTGGGACGAATGTACTGTTCTTTGCCCTGGCCTGTTTTATCTGTTCGTTCTCCAGGTCTATTGCGTCCCATCTGTGTTTGATCCGGATATCCTGAAGGGCCTCTATGGCAAGTTTCTGTACGTGGAAGCGATCGGTGACCTGTATTGCCCCGGGGAAGCACTTTTTGGCAATGGTCTTCATCGAGTTTGCCATATCCAGGGTGATCTCCTTGACCTTGGCCCTTTCCTTGGCCGATATCTTCATTAATTGTTCTATGATCGGTTCCACCTTGGTACCGGAGAATATGGCCACTATGGATCCTTTTTTGCCCTTGGCCTTTTTGTTGGTGATTATGGTATAGAGCTCCCCCTTGGAGAGTGCCGTTTCGTCAATGGACAGATATGGCCCGATATTCTCGGGAAAGATGAGCCATTGTTTGGCATGTCCCTTTTGTTCCCAATCTTTAAAATCGCTCAAGTAATCCTTGTACTGTCGCTGGAGCTTCTTTCCGTCGACCCCATAGAAATGGCCTATGGTGCGGCAGTCCGAAGCCCTAGTATCGACCAAGTACTTTTAAAAAAGCAGCGAACTCGATGGTCATCCGTGTTCCCTGTGCTACCAGATCCCAATTTCTCTGCACTATTTCGTTGGTGCGCTTATCAAGCCAACGGCGGCGCTTGATGTGGAGGTAGACCGATTTTCCCCTCAATGGAAAGTCCTGGACGACTATCTCTTTATGAAAACCATGGGCTATTAAAATGCGATGTTTTTCTTCTTTAGGGGTGTCCTTCTTTTCTTCAAAATATAGATGGAGCGTTCCATCTTCCGTTTTATGGGAGGCCAGGTCGAAGTGCGTTATTAATAGTTCTGGTAGTATAAGCTTTAATAGGTCCAAAGATAATTCCAATGCCGATCGTTTTCTTGCAAAGATCGGACTCCTATTTCAATTCACACACAACTTTTGGGATTGATCCATTATTACTTAGTTCTTGCACCTACTACTTTTTGGATTAATGTGGAAAATGAGTGCTAAGTCTAGGAAAAGGAATTCCTTATAGCTTATTCGTTACCACTGCTGACTTCGGAAATTGTTCAATTTTGCAAAGGCAACCGTTTCAGACAAATAATCTACAAGGTTATAGCTAGGTATAGGTAAGATACTTTCTAAAAGTTGAGTGTCCCATTTATTGGGCTTCGAAGTCATATATGGGTGTAAATGTACTCCGATGGTTTCATAGTAAAACTCCTCCAATTTTGAAGAAAATCCTGTAGAGGAATTGATTTGTTCTTCGGTGAAACTAAAATTGGTGAACCCCACTACCTTTAATATTTTGGATATGCCTTTTATCATATTGGTTTCATGGGAATGAACAATGTTCAATTGTTGAATATCCTTAGAAATTACTTTTGCAATTACTTGAGCAGCATAATCGGTTGGGATTATATTTAGGCCGGTGTCCTCATTTGTGGTAATGCGTATAGGGTCTTTGGAGTCGCTATTGTGAAAAAACTTCGCAAATAGGTAAAAAACCATATATTTTGATAAGAAGTAATTTGGGCTTTCATTTATATTTCCTCCAAGAACGCTAGGTCGTAATATTTGAATGGGAATATTACTGTCTTTGCCCGATTTTAATAGAAACTTTTCAGAAGCATGTTTGGAAGCTTCGTAATGGTTGCGGTAATTGTTGTGTGTTATGTTGGAATAATCGTTGTCCAATAGTCCGCCAACATTCCCGGCCGCAAAAGCCGTACTTATATACACAAATTTTACAATATGTTCGCGATAGCTGTTGAAAATGTCTTTTGTAAATTGTAGGTTCTGTTTAAAAATTTCCTCCTTGGCCGCAGGGTCCGTAGATAGGTTTACATAACCAGCTGAATGTATAAAATAATCAATTTTATGGTCCCCCAAGAAAGATGTAGGCTTTAATAGATCTTCGGCATCGATCGTGACAATTTTATTCAGAATTTCAGGAAGATTTTTTTTTACATAATCAGAGGCAAAGTTACTTGACACCATATTTGCGATACGTTCTTTTGCGCTCACCGAAGTTTTTTTCCGTACAGGAAGGTATATGGTTTCAATGCTTTGAAAGCGGAGTTCTAAAAGAGAAAATAACAATCTAGAACCCAAGGTTCCAGTTGCTCCTGTTAAGAGTATGATCATTAAGTTTATGTGGGAATTAAAAAAACAAAATCCTTATCTGTTTAGGTAAGATAAGGATTTTGATCTATTGTAATAAAGGTGTCCAGAATCTTTCTATATCTGAGTAAATTCTAATACCTGTAATACTCCGGTTTAAAAGGACCTTTTACAGTTACCCCTATGTATTCTGCTTGCTCTGGTCTTAAGGTCTCCAGTTCCACTCCCAATCGCTCCAAATGTAAAGCGGCAACCTTTTCGTCCAAATGTTTTGGTAGCATATATACGTCATTCTTGTATTTATCACTGTGGTTCCAAAGTTCAATTTGTGCCAAGGTTTGGTTCGTGAACGAATTACTCATTACAAAACTTGGATGACCTGTAGCACATCCCAAGTTTACCAATCTACCTTCGGCCAAAAGAATAATATCTTTACCATCAATGGTATATTTATCAACCTGTGGCTTTATTTCATCCTTGGTATGGCCATAGTTTTTGTTCAACCACGCCATGTCTATTTCATTGTCAAAATGGCCAATATTACAAACGATAATCTTATCCTTCATCGCTTTAAAATGTTGTGATTGAATAATATCCTTATTTCCCGTGGTAGTTATAACGATATCGGCATTGCCAATAACCGTATCCAATCTTTTCACCTCAAAACCGTCCATTGCAGCCTGTAGGGCGCAAATTGGATCAATTTCAGTAACAGTGACTATGGAACCAGCTCCTTTGAAAGATGCTGCAGTTCCTTTGCCTACATCACCATATCCGGCAACTACCACTCTTTTGCCAGCGAGCATGGTATCTGTAGCTCTGCGAATGGCATCCACAGCACTTTCCCTACATCCGTATTTGTTGTCGAATTTAGACTTGGTAACAGAATCGTTAACATTGATGGCCGGCATCGGCAAGGTTCCATTTTTAACTCGCTCATATAGCCTATGGACACCGGTGGTAGTCTCTTCAGAAAGTCCCTTAACACCTGTAGCTAATTCTGGATATTTATCAAGAACCATGTTGGTAAGGTCTCCACCATCATCCAATATCATGTTTAAAGGCTGACGATCTTCACCAAAAAACAAGGTTTGTTCAATGGCCCAATTAAACTCTTCTTCGCTCATTCCTTTCCAAGCATATACAGGCACCCCAGCGGCAGCAATGGCCGCTGCAGCTTGATCTTGAGTAGAAAAAATATTACAGGAACTCCAAGTAACATCCGCACCAAGCGCAACCAAAGTTTCTATAAGGACGGCAGTTTGTATGGTCATATGCAAACAACCGGCAATACGGGACCCTTTTAACGGTTGTTCTTTTCCATACTCCTCCCTTAAGGACATTAGGCCGGGCATTTCGGCTTCTGCTAGTTCAATTTCTTTTCTTCCCCATTTGGCCAAGCTAATATCTTTTACTTTATAGGGTACGTAAGGAATAGTTTTAGTGCTCATATGTTTATATTTATTATACTTTAATTGGTCATATTCTCTTTAACAATAGACAGAGTATTAAGCAAAAATAATATAAATGAAGAAAATCTTGGATTACCTTATTTCTTCTGCGTTTTTATTTTTACTTTAGTAATAGAACAATTATCTTAATTTTTGCATTTGCAAAGGTAGTAATAACTTAAATAATCCAATGCCTCTTTACAAAACAATAACAGTAGAAGATAACGCTAAGGTCTTGATTTGGAAAGTTCAAGAAACGGAATCCCAACTTTCCGAAGGGATTGTGCTTACTCCGCATTGCCATAAACGCATGATGGGAATGAAGTCTGAATTGCATAGAAGGGGTTTTTTAAGTATAAGGCATTTGTTGGCAGAAGAGGGTTATGTTGATCATGATTTGTATTATGACGAAGCAGGAAAGCCGCATTTAAATGATGGTAAGTTTATCTCCATTACCCATTCGCACGAATTTACCGGGATTATAATTTCTGATTCAAAAGAAGTTGGAGTTGATATTGAAATGCAACGGGATAAGATTCTTAGAATTGCCAATAAATATACTCCTTTGGAGGAATACAAGACCGTGGCAAATTCAGATGCATTGGTAAGAAAACTTACCATTGTTTGGGGTGCCAAAGAATCGTTATATAAAATATATGCGCAACATGGACTTAGTTTTTTACACCATATAGATATTACCGATTTTTCATTGTCGGACACAGAAACTACAGGTACCATTCTGTATAAGGGGAAAACCTCACAATACAATATCATATTTTTGGAGTTTGAGGGATATACATGTGTATATGCTGTCAAAAATTAATGGATGGTCCATATTGGATTACTCTGACCTTTAAGTTACAATCAATTTCCCTAATTAAAATCTAAAAGTTTTAAACGGAAGAGGTAATTTTGGGCCCATATTTAGCGCCGCTACTTTTACGGGAATTGGCTGCGATAAGACAAATTAATCATGGATATTTCAGTAGAGCTTACCCTATCTTCTCTGCAAGACGGCTTCGAGGAGCATATTATTAATTTCATTAAAAATCTGAGGACCTCTGGCCTTACGGTTTTGGAAAACCCTTTAAGCACGCAGATTTACGAAGAATATGATCTGGTGATGCGGGTGCTTAATGCTGAGATTAAAACTTCCTTTGATTTAATGGGTAGGGGATTGTTAAAGATGAAAATTATAAAATCTGACAGAAGCGATTATGAACCTCATTTTTGATTGGATTTTTGCACAGTATCAAGATACGCCCACGCATTTAATAATTTTAGAAATGATAGGGGTGTTTTTTGGGTTTTTAAGTGTTTGGTATTCCATGCGCGAAAACATCTTGGTATTCCCTACTGGAATTCTCAGTACCGGGATATTCGTGTATATACTTTTGATTTTTGGGCTATTGGGAGACATGCTGATCAATGCCTACTATTTTGTTATGAGTTTATATGGTTGGTATGCATGGACTAGAAAAGTAGATGAGACCCATTTTATACCAATTACCGTTACAACTGCAAAAGAAAAAATATGGTCGCTAATTCTATTCGGCTCTACGATCTTATTCGTTGCCATGGTTTACTTGTTTTTTGATAAGTTTGATAGCTGGACAGCTTATGTTGATACTTTAACAACGGCGATTTTCTTTGTGGGAATGTGGCTTATGGCAAAGAAAAAACTAGAAAATTGGGTATATTGGGTTATTGGTGATGTAATATCGGTGCCGCTATATTTATATAAAGGGCTTATCTTTACGTCTCTGCAGTATTTATTGTTTACCATTATTGCCATTTTCGGATACCTTGCATGGAAGAAAAGTTTAAACAAGAGCCCTCAAATATTATTAAAGTAGTCCTTTTTGGTCCTGAATCTACCGGTAAAACAACCTTGGCTCGGGAATTGGCGACATATTACAATACGGCTTGGGTACCCGAATATGCAAGAGATTATCTTCAAGATAAATGGGACAAAGAAAAGAAAACTTGTGAGCCCAAAGATTTATTGCCCATTGCCGAGGGACAGATAAAATTGGAAAATTCCCTGACCAAAAAAGCTAAAGAAGTTTTAATCTGCGATACAGACCTTTTGGAAACCAAAGTTTATTCCGAAGCTTATTATTTAGGGTATTGCGATCCAATATTGGAAACCTATGCACTACGGAATACTTACGATATCTATTTTTTGACCAACATTGATATTGCGTGGGAAAAGGATGACTTAAGGGATAAGCCAAACGACCGTGAACGAATGTTTCTTTATTTCAAGGATACTTTGGAAAAATATAACAGGAATTTTATTATCTTAAAGGGTGATAAAAAAACAAGGCTTACAACGGCCACGAACCATATTAACCAACTACTGAGAAAATAATGGAATTAACGGAAGCAGACAAAAATCAATTAGAAAAGAAGGGTATTTCCAAAGAAAAAGTCCTAGACCAAATAGACACATTTAAAGAGGGTATTCCTTTTGTAAGGTTGGAAAAGGCAGCAATAGTGTCTAATGGAATTTCTAAATTTTCTGAAGCCCAGGAAGAAACTTTCATTAAAAACTTTGAAGATTCCAAGAATAAAATTTCACTATTAAAATTCGTACCAGCTTCTGGAGCTGCATCACGAATGTTTAAGGCGATGTTCAATTTTTTGGATACTTACGACCCAAAAACCGAAAAATTCGAGGTCTATTTGGATAGGACCAAGGATAAAGACGTTAAAACTTTTTTTGAAGGTTACGAGAAATTTGCTTTTTACGACCTTATCCTAAAGCGGATAGCTGGCAGAACAAAGTCTACGGATGAAGAAAAATACCTTTTCGTAAAGGAGATGTTGATGCCGGAAGGGTTGAATTTCGGATTTTACCCAAAAGGTCTTTTGTATTTTCATAATTATGGTAAGTATAGTGCAACTCCTTTCGAGGAACATTTAAAGGAGGCAGTTGCCTATGCACAGGTAAATAACCAAGCTAATCTGCATTTTACCATTTCGGAACAGCACGGGGAAATGTTCAATAAGGAATTTAAAACTGCAGGGGAGCGAGTGGCAAAAGACTCTTCAACCTCATTTACCGTAAATTATTCCTTTCAAAAACCCTCTACTGATACCATTGCCGTGACCTTGGACAATAAGCCGTTCCGAAATTCGGACGACACCTTATTGTTTCGGCCGGCGGGACATGGGTCATTGATTGAGAATTTAAATGATCAGGATGCGGATATTATTTTTATAAAGAATATAGATAATGTTGTTGCCCCCAGATTGTCCGGAGTGGTAGCCAAAAGTAAAAAAATATTGGCTGGATTACTCTTGGAATTGCAAGCCAAGACTTTTGAATACGCCAAGGCATTGGACGAGGATAATCTTTCTTCCGAAAAACTCGAAACTATAAAATTATTCTTGGAAAAGGACCTCAATGTGCGTTTTTTGGATAAATACAATGGGTTTAGTATTGGTCAACAAATAGAAATCTTAAAGGATAAGATTAACCGGCCCATTCGCATATGTGGTATGGTAAAGAATGAAGGTGAGCCTGGAGGGGGTCCATTTTGGATAAAGGACACCCATGATCATATTTCACTTCAAATAATTGAGTCTGCCCAAGTTGACATGTCCAACCCGGAGCAGGTAAGTATTTTAAAGAATTCTACTCATTTTAATCCGGTAGATTTGGTATGCGGCGTTAGAAATTATAAAGGAGAGAAGTTTAATCTATTAAATTTTGTGGATGCCAAACAAGGTTTTATTACCCAAAAAACCAAAGAAGGTAAGGATTTAAAAGCCTTGGAATTGCCCGGACTATGGAATGGGGCCATGGCCTTTTGGAATACCATATTTGTGGAAGTTCCATTAGGTACCTTCAACCCAGTTAAAACGGTAAACGATTTGCTAAAACCTGCACATCAAGTAAAATAGGATTGTAGCCAGAATATAGTTTGTGTCCCCGACCATTTTTGTCAAGGAGATACACTTGTCGGCTGATTAAAAGTTTAGGAATGTATAGTACCCAAAAAAGTGTATAAAGATTATACACTTTTTTGGGTACTATACATTTTTACACATTCCAAATCATTGACAATATTACTTAACTATTTGATTGTAAGTTACTTACATATAATATATCTTTAATTTAAATATTGGCACAATTTTCCTTCTATCCTTTTCACAAAATTAATATTCACACAAAATATAAGAGATATGAAAAATGATATGAAAAGTTTTGTTTTCGCAACAGCGTTGGCAATGGGAAGTTTAAGCCCTGTATTGGCAGCTCCTCCAATTTTTCACGATGGAATTATGGAAGTAATTATGGCCCAAGATTTCACAGAAATAGATGTAGATAAATTACCGGATACAATTACCAAAGCGTTGGAGAAAGACCATGCTGGGGCCGTAATAAACAAAGCATATGTGAACGAGGAAGATAAATACAAATTGGAGGTTACTTTTTCGGATGGAACCAATTCTGAATTGTATGTTGATTCCGAAGGCAACTGGATCGATATGTAATGCATTAAGTATGTAGTTACTTTAGTTATTTGAATTAGTAGGGCTGCCGTTTGGCAGCCCTTTTTTTTGTGAACCTGTTAACTGCTGCTTACTTTGTTACTACAAGAAAAGTATCTAAGGTTAACTCCTTATCGATCAAATAATAATGTCCTTTATTGGAATATTATTAAGGGCTTGGTTACCCTTTAAGCGTTTTTGGAATCATTATTAATATGCTCGCCTTAATGAAAAGGTGTGTAATTTTAACACAGTTCATGTCTGTAATACCCAGTATTACCCAATTATTCATTGGCTACCCGGCTAATGTAAATAACTGATAATCATATAATTATACTTTATTTTTGATTTTGGTATTGTTTTCCTATAGGTTATGGTAATAATATTTAAAATTAGAATCATGAGAAAGTTATTTTTTGGAATTGCCTTATCGTTGACTAGTCTTGGAGCTTGTGCCCAAGAGAATAAAATAGTAAAGGTGGATGTTACAGAAATGAGCATTGCCCATGATAAATTTTCCGAAGTACAGACTACAGAGTTGCCAGTGGCAGTAACAAATGCCATCGGGACCTATTATCCTTCAGCGGTAATCAATAAGGCATTTGTGAACAACTCCCAGCAATTTAGGTTGGAACTAGTTTTGGTGGAAGGTAAAAGGGGTACTGTTTATGCTGATAGGGATGGAGATTGGATTGAAAGATAGCAAGTGCTATTTATTTTAATATTGTAAGTACAGCTTACGGGTATGGGATCGTTTATAGCGATCCCATTTTTTTTATAGCTCTTTATAAGGAATTGCATTGTTCCATTCATGAAAATTGAATAACCTGAGTAGTTACCTTAGAAATTTCGCGTACAAGTATTAGCGGTCGTAACAAAGGGTAAGTTGGAAAGGATATATACGAATAGTGTTTAGTTTTTACCCATTAAAATTTGGTGATACCCAAAAATACACAGTTCAGAAATTAATTTTAATTCTATAACTAGCTTATTAATAGTGTGTTGTGCTTATATTAAAGAAATTATTTTTTGTGGTATCATATTTTCTATACCTATAGCAAGTTTAACTATTAAAATGAAAATCATGAAAAAATTATTTTTTGTAGCCGTATTATCATTAGGAAGTCTAACAGCATTTGCCCAAGATGCGGAAGGGGTAGCAGGAGAAGCTACTCAAATTGGTGTAGCTCAGGACGACTTTTCTGAAATAGAAACTAGTAATTTACCAGAAGCCGTTGCCACAGCGGTTTCGACTGATTATCCTTCAGGGACCATCAGTAAGGCTTATGTAAATAAGCAGGAGCAATATAAGTTGGAAGTAAAATTGGAAGATGGAACAACTGGCACATTATATGCTGACAAGGATGGCAATTGGATAGAACTATAGTATAACTTGAGTTATTTGTTTTGTATCAAGTTGGTTTGGTAAGAAGGGGATTGCGTTATGCAATCCCCTTCTTTTTTATGATAATTTATAGGGGCAAATAACTTTCTTATGGTATTTTTACTATTCATTGTAAATAGTAATAGAATTGTATGCCCAAGCTCCTTATCATTGAAGATGACGCCGCTTTCTGTCAGATGCTTCAAAAGTTTTTGATTAGAAACGAATATGAGGTAGATGTTAGTTTTACGGCCCAAGATGCCAAACTTAAAATTAAGGAAACCATTTATAACCTAGTATTAACGGATTTGAGACTTCCCAATTATGATGGACTACAGCTTCTATCCGATATAAAGGGCATAAATCCTAAAACCCAGGTAATTGTGATGACCGGTTATGCTGAGGTAGGCTCAGCAGTTGAGGCTATGAAAAAGGGCGCCTATGACTATATTTCCAAACCTTTTACTCCAGAGGAGATTTTAATGCAGATCAAAAGTGCATTGAGTCAAGAAGTAAAGCACCAATCCAATAATTCGCCAAACGAAAACAATAAATTAGGAAGTTCCGAAGGCGAAACTCAAGAAAATAAAGTGGTAGCGGGTATAAGTGAGGCCTCTAGAAAATTAAACGAGTATATTAAACTTGTAGCTCCAACGGACATGTCCGTTTTAATTACCGGAGAAAGTGGTACGGGAAAGGAAGTCACTGCACGCGCAATACACGACAACAGCAAGCGAAAGGGACTTTCATTTGTAGCTGTAGATTGTGGGGCTATTCCCAAAGAAATTGCGACTAGCGAATTCTTTGGACATATCAAAGGTAGTTTCACAGGAGCCGTGGAGGATAAAATAGGGCATTTTGAAGCTGCCAATAAAGGTACTTTGTTTTTGGATGAAATAGGGAACCTTTCTTATGAAAACCAAATTCAATTATTAAGGGCACTACAGGAAAGAAAGATTAAAAGGGTAGGTAGTACCAAAGAAATAGATGTAGATGTCCGTATTGTTACCGCAACCAATGAAGACCTGACCGAGGCCGTTGAAAATGGAACTTTTAGAGAAGATTTGTTTCATAGAATCAATGAATTTTCTGTTGAAATTCCGTCTCTGGAGGACCGCTTTGAAGATTTGCCACTATTTGCGGATTTCTTTTTAAGGAAGGCCAATCATTCTTTAGGTAAAAAAGTGGAAGGTTTTTCTGAAGATGTTGAGAAGATATTTAAGCAATACCATTGGCCGGGAAATTTACGCGAATTACAGAACGTAATTAAAAGGGCTGTTTTGTTGACCAACGGCGATTTTGTTGAAAAAGAGGCCCTGCCCAAGGAGGTCTATAAAAGCAAGGTAAATAGTGAGAAAATCGACAATTTTTCGAAGGCCGACTATGAAAAGGAACAAATAGTAAAAGCCCTTAAGCAATCAAATTTTAATAAATCCAAAGCCGCGAAATTGCTTCAGATTACTAGGAAAACTCTTTATAACAAAATCAATCACTATAATTTGGACTTGTAGCCAAATACGATTTAATAGCCAAAATTAAAACGGTAGATTTATTACTAAGATTCCTATAGGTTTGCTTTAAAATCTTAGGGTCTATTTGCCCAATTTTCAAGATTTCCAATTCATCCAAAATGGGCACTATTTCTGTACTATTTAATTGTCTGAACATAGGTAGCATTCTATGGGCAACAAGGTTGATTGTCTTGATATCCAAATCATCTACTGCTACTTTTAGTTTTTCAATGTTAGCGGCAGTATCGGAGACAAAGGTCTGTAAAACTTCAGCTATACCTTCCTCATCATCGCCTAAAAATGAGGAGATGACTCCCAAATTAAATAAGTTGGAACCAGAAGAGATATCTGTTTTGATTTTATTTTCGGGTTTTTCGTGTACAGCTTCGGGGAACAGTTTGGTCAATACTTGCATGAACATTTCTTTGGTAAAAGGCTTCTGAAGGATATCTGAAAAACCTGTCTCAAAATAATGTTCCTTTTTTAAGTCTTTTCTACCGGTCATGGCTACTATTGGTTGACCGGTATAATGTGAGTACTTGCCGTTTTGTAATTGGCTTAATACCTCAAAACCTGTAATATTGGGCATTTGTATATCGGTCAAGACCATATCGTAAATAAGCTCTTCCCTTTTTAAAATATCATGAAAGTTATTATAGGTATGTGCTGCAAGGCCCAAATGTTGACAAACTTCTTTTAATAATTTTAGCATGGCCGGATCATCATCTATGATGAGAAGTGAAAGTTCCATTTTTGGGCGAATTTCAATTTCCTTGGGAGACATCAATGGCTTTTTTGATATTTCGAAAGGAATTTCTATCGTAAACGAGCTACCTTTATTTTCGTCACTTCGGAGACTGATCTTCCCGCCTAAAAGTTCTGTGAGTTTTTTCGAAATGGTAAGTCCTAGCCCATAACCGCCGTATTTTTTATCGGTATTGTCCTCCGCTTGGGTAAACTCCTTAAAAATGTGTTCTTGTTTTTCCTTTTTAATGCCAATTCCCGAATCCGTGACTTTAATAAGCGTTTGATACTTTCCGTTGGTCTTACTTACTACAACAGCTTCTACTTCTATAAAACCTTCTTTTGTAAATTTATAGGCATTGGCGATAAGGTTGGTCAAAATTTGTCTTACCCTAAATGGATCTCCTAAAATAGTGTTCTCCAATTGGTCGTCCAATTTTACAATAAGTTCTATAGGTTTTTTGGAATTTATTTCCTTAAGGTTTTCCGCAGTTTCCCTAATTAGGTCAGAGAGAATAAAAGCGGTCTTGTCTACTTTTAATTTCCCAGCTTCTAGTTTAGAAAAATCCAATAGATCGTTGACCAAGCTATCCACATATTTAGATGCTGATTTTACATTTTTTAAATAGGAAACCTGTTTACCCGTAAGTCCAGTAGTTTCCATAAGTTCGGAATAACCGGTAATAGTATTCAATGGGGTGCGCAGGTCATGGCTTACCGTAGAAATCAACTGTTCCCTACTTTTTAAAAGTGATTCAGAAAACTTTTTTTCCTTTTCTAATTGTTGCCTGTATAGTTGGACCTTCCAATAATCTTTGGTAATCAAAAAAGTAAATAAGCCCACTATAGCAAGGCCAAGTAAGCTGGCAAAACCAGCAAGGCGAATGCTTCTCTTTAGAGCGGTTTGTTTTTTGAGGTTGTCATTGTAGGATTTTGTGATAACCTCCTGCTCAAAGGCCGAAATAATACTGCGCAATTGTTGGGAGATTTCCAAATCGGCCCTACTTAATTGTAATTCCTTCTGCGCTACAGAACGGAGGGTTTTGGTGTTACTCTGTTTGGCCTCGGCTAAAAGTGATTTGGACACGGTTAACACCGAATCTACCCTTTGTGAAACTGGAATGTTACTAGTGTCTTTGGGCACATTTTCACTCAGATATTCGGCCCATTTTTTTATAGTATTCTGTGTATCGGAAGGTAGGGTTGCATAATTTGGATTTAAGCTTTCCGGAGTTATTTTTCCAAGAGATTCCTCTATTCTACTAAATTCTTTTAATGCATTGTCTATGGAACTATTGGATTCGTTTTTTCTTTTTAATCTCAGGAGCTCGTTGCTGTTGAACACCTTTTTTTTAAGAAGTCCTTGCACACTGTCCAACATATTTTTATGGTAGTCAATATTGGTAAGTAATTTAAGGGAATCAATGGTAACAAAAATGGAATCAATTTTTTGGGCATAGGCAGTAAAACTTTTGGGAGTCTTTTTCTGAAGCGCTAATTTGGAAAGACTTTCTGCCTCATACAATTCTGTAAGTAAGGAACCTGTTTTAAGTAGTTTAATATCGTTTTCAGAAGCCGTATCGGTAGACACCAAAACTTTTATTTCGGTAAATATAAAATAAGCCACCACTAGGGTCAAGATCCCCAGCATTAAGTAGCTGAATATTATTTTAATGGTGAATTTGTTTTTGGTTTTGTTCATCAATAGTTCCAGTATTAGCAGGTACTATTCTAAAGTACGTATTTCAGGTTCTAATGGCCTACAAATAAAAGTTAATTATTTATCACTTTTTACTATGAAATTAGATTTGTCGTATGTAAATTTGCGCCCGTCTCAAAGGGGTGCTTGTTAAGTCAGGCTGAGATTATACCCAAGGAACCTGGGCAGGTAATGCTGCCAAGGGATGCGAAAATCGCGTTTTGGAATTTCCAACGTTTTATTTCCGATACAATTATGTTATCGGGAAAAAACAAAAATCAAATTTTTAACAAGAATAATAGCCCCTTTTATTCGTAACAAATGTATTACGGATGAAAACTATGTTCACAACGGTCGCTTTATTTGCGACTGCACTTTCGGCCTTTGGCCAAGAGAAACCCAAAGATTCTTTGGAAGGTAAAGAAATTGCCTTGGATGAAGTATTGGTATCCGCTGTTAGGGTAACCAAGCAGTCACCGGTAACCTTCTCAAACTTGACCAAGGAGCAGATCAAGCCTAGGAATTTAGGACAGGATATTCCTATCTTAATGAATTTTTTACCTTCAGTGGTAACTACTTCCGATGCCGGGGCAGGTGTTGGTTACACGGGTATTCGTGTTAGAGGTAGTGACGGATCAAGAGTAAACGTCACCATTAATGGTATCCCCTACAACGATTCGGAATCTCATGGTTCTTTTTGGGTAAATATGCCCGACTTCGCTTCTTCCACAGAGAGTTTACAATTACAACGAGGGGTTGGCACATCAACAAATGGATCTGGAGCTTTTGGGGCCAGCTTAAATTTGTTGACCGATGTCATTTCCAACGAGGCCTGCGGTCAAATTTCATCCTCCATGGGTAGCTTTGGGACACTTAGGAACAATTTGAAATTTAGCACGGGCTTGCTCAACGATCATGTAGAAATAGCGGGACGATTGTCTAGAATAATTTCTGATGGTTATATTGACAGGGCTTCTTCAGCCTTGGATTCTTATTTTTTGCAAGGATCATATGTTGATGACAATACCTTGATAAAAGCATTGTTGTTTGGTGGCCATGAGGTTACTTACCAGGCGTGGAACGGTATAGATGCTGGAACCCTGGAATCTGATAGAACCTTTAATTCTGCAGGAATCTATACCGATGAAAATGGAAATACCCAGTTCTACGATAACGAGGTGGATAATTATAAGCAAAATCACTTTCAATTACACTGGAACGAGCAAATAGCCGATAATTGGAATACGAATTTGGCTTTGCATTATACCAAGGGAAGGGGGTTTTTTGAGCAGTATAAGGAAGACGATGACTTTAGTACCTATGGTATTGAGCCCATAATGGTAGATGGGGAAGAAGTGGATAAGACCGATCTTATAAGAAGACGCTGGTTGGACAATGATTTTTATGGGACCACTTTTTCCGTAAACTATAGTCCTGATAATTTAAATTTAATTCTTGGAGGAGGTTGGAACAAATATGAAGGAAGCCATTTTGGAGAAATTATTTGGGCCCGTTTTTCAAACAATAGGGATTACGAAGACAGATATTATGATAACAGTTCCACAAAAACGGACCTCAATGTCTTTGCTAAGGCAAACTATCAGTTCAGCGACCAATGGAGCGCTTATGGAGATTTACAGTACCGGACCATAGGTTATAAGGCCAACGGGGAAGACACTGGGTTGGTAGATGATACCTTTAATTTTTTCAACCCAAAGGTTGGGTTTACCTATGATTTAAATACCAATAATAATTTTTATCTGTCTTATGCCAGAGCTAATCGAGAACCCAATAGAAACGATTATGAAAGTGGAAGCCCCAAGCCGGAGAAGTTGAACGACTATGAGTTGGGGTGGCGGTACGTCTCTGCGGATATACAGCTGAATACCAACGTGTATTATATGCGCTATAAAGATCAACTGGTACTCACGGGGGAACTAAACGATGTTGGCGCTCCTTTGCGCGCTAATGTGGGTGATAGTTATCGCTTAGGTCTTGAAGTAGATGCCACTATAGCTTTGGGAAATCAATTTAAAGTACGGCCCAATATTGCATTGAGTGATAATAGGAATAAAGGTTTTGTGTTCCAGCGTGATGGTGATTTGGAAGAACTTGGTGATACCCATATTTCTTTTTCGCCAGCTATTATTGTGGGGAATGTTTTTACCTACCAACCTAAAGAAAATGTGCAATTTAGTCTGTTGACCAAATTTGTTGGAGAGCAATACATGGGCAATATTGATTCCGAAGGCTCTAAGTTGGATTCGTATTCCCAAACCGATTTTAACGTGCAATATGAAATAAATACCAATAGCTTTATCAAGAGTATTGTGCTTTCTGGATTGGTCAATAATATTTTTGATTCATTGTATGTGTCAAACGGATACTTTTATACTTTTGATGATGACTATTCTGTGCCAGATACGGTTACTACCATTGAAGGTGCTGGTTACTATCCTCAATCCGGAATCAATTTCCTCCTTGGGGCAACTATTAGTTTTTAGAATAATATAGCTATTAAAAAAAGTGTACAAAAACTAAAACCCCGATGTTGGCCAATTCAGCTAACATCGGGGTTTTATAATTTTATAATCTACTCCCATTGATGGAATTTTACAATTCCAAAGCACTTATTTCACGGGTAGTATATTATACGTTTTCCGGAACTATATATGGATATCTATATTTTCTGGTAAGCATTAAATCTGCTTCTTCATTACCTATAAACTTTTCAAACTCCCCATTAAATTTTAGGGTGTCTCCAAGCTTGTAGGCAATATTTGCTATTAGTGGCAGCACAGTGGACATGTGTCCTTTTTCAACATCGCAATTTAAATCATGTCGATTTCCAGAGCGGACTCCGTCAATAAAGTTTCCATAATGTCCGTTGCTATCTGGTGCGGTCAAAAATGAAGTATCTCCTCCAACTGCAGCGCCTCCAGCCATTTCAGAACCTGCAAAGGGTTCTGTTTCCTTACCTTTGTATGCCTTCCAAGTAGAACCATTTACTTCCATCCATCCTTCTGTACCATAAAACATATTGCCAATTTTGATGCCCAAATTTGCCTCATGGTTGGTATACCTGCCACGGGTTTCAAATTCCAACATCTTGCCATCTTCATATTCAAATACGGAAGTTTGTGTGTTCGGTGTTTCTTGTGAACATTCTTGGGGAGAAAATCCAAAAATCCCTCCCATGGACTGTACTTTTACAGGGTGTACTTTTTTGTTTAGTCCCCATCGTGCAATATCAAATTGGTGTGGGCCTTGATTACCAGTGTCACCGTTGCCTGTAGCCCAATGCCAATGCCAATTGTAGTGTCCCTTTTTTTCATTATAAGGTCTATAAGAGGCTGGGCCTAGCCAAAGATCATAGTTCAAAGATGGCGGTGAAACGCTATCTGGGGAAATTCCGAAGGAATCTCTAGGCTTAAAACAAGTACCTCTAGAAAGGAATACATCGCCAATACCGCCATTGTGTAAGAAATCCATAGCCTGCATAACATTGCTTATAGATCGATTTTGAAA
This sequence comes from Arenibacter catalasegens, assembly GCF_002909235.1. Classification (GTDB taxonomy): domain Bacteria; phylum Bacteroidota; class Bacteroidia; order Flavobacteriales; family Flavobacteriaceae; genus Arenibacter; species Arenibacter catalasegens. Next base: position 85,092 of record NZ_PHQQ01000012.1, on the reverse strand, counting down.
TCCGACCTGGACCACTCTATTATATTTTCTTGCCGCCTCAACCATTTTCCTACCTTCCCATACATTATGTGAACTAGGTTTTTCTACATATACATGTTTTCCAGCTTGACAGGCCCAGATGGTGGCTAGTGCATGCCAATGATTGGGAACTGCTATAACTACTGCGTCTATTTCCTTGTCCTCGAATACACGGCGCATATCTTCTTCCGTGCCTGGCTTGTTGCCTTTTTGGTTTTTGGTGGCAGTTTGTACATTTTCGCTCAAAACTGAAGAGTCCACGTCACAAACGGTTTTAATTCTCACTCCATCATTGTACATGTTGGAAAAATTGTCCAATAAATTACTTCCACGGCCTCTTACGCCAATAGATCCCAGAATTACCCGATCATTGGAACCTATAATATTTCCATATGATTTGGCTGAAAATGCAGATGCTCCAACAACAACACCTGTACTTGCAAGGGTGGTTTTTTTGATAAAATTTCTTCGGTTGCCCATAACTACGATTTAATAATATATATATGTTATTTTATAATAATATGATGTTTAAATATTGGTTACTGCTTGGAAAATTGGGCGAACTCCGAATCTAGATCAGCCTTGGCCAAAGTCTTGCTGGCTACCACAATTCGATGCTTAAAGGTTACATCTTCACCTATATTGAGGGTAAGGTTCAAAGTTTCCTTACCGTCACTAAAGACTTCCTGTCCTAAGGGATTGGCAGCAAAAAGACCGTAGCCACGAGTATGCCAATAGGTAGGATACCCGGCATTTGAGGTATGGTCTAAAATAGCCAGTGAAATTTTTTCATCGCCTATGTTGGATCTTAAATTTACCCAGTTAGATCTTTTTCCCCAACAATCGTCTCCCTCAATATTTTCACTATTAATATAGTTCCCGTTAACACCTTCGTTGTTTAGGACTGGAACACCAGTAGGGATTCCATTTGAATCGGTAAAAATATCGGGTTTGTTAGAGGGATGTTCCAATTCCCGCGTTACCCTAATACCAAGTACTCCCTCTTTATTGTCCTTAAATACTACTTTTTCGTTAGGAGCAGAAAGATTGGTGATGCGATCAATGGAATATTGATCGTGATCGCCCCTAAAGACAAAAGTGGTATTTTCTTTTAATAAAACTTTTCCTTCGGCCGATATCCAATCCATAGCCACTTTAAGACGTGCTTCCTCATTGCCGTCTTCCATGGCTAAAATTTCTTGGTGCACTATAGTCCCATAGCTTCCCCTTTTTTCTATTTTTATGGAATCTGAATTGTTCCAAAAATCCAATCCATTAACATCTCCATAATTAAACCATACCCCTACGTGATGCGGATGGTCTACTCTTTCACCCACAGACGGTTCCAAGGGATATTTTCTTGTAATTTTAGTTCCCTTTGGGGTTATAAGTGGGTATAGTACTGGTTTTTTAATGTTGGTGGGATAAATATAGGAGGTAAACAGATTACCATCAATAAGGACATCTACTTTTTTATCTTGGTCATTACGGACTAGTTTTATTCTTTTTTCAGCTTTGGGCGCAGAGTTGCTATCTGCGGTTTTATCCGTCTTTGCCTGTTTGCAGGATACCATAAGGACAAGGGCTATAGCACCGCATAAACCAGATTTAAGAGTTAATGATTTTGTATTCATATGTTTTGATCGATATTTGAATTAGGTTAATTTATTTATTCCCTGAAATTATATTCCCCTACATTTTTCCGATTTTGATATTTCGGAAGCTGGTGGTCATCTCTGTGTTTGGATGAAGTTGTAACCCTATGGGACCAGTTTTAACATAATTGTCCGAGGTGTAGCTCATAACGTGTTTGCCGTTGAGCCAAACTTCATAATACCCGGCAATAGCAATTACCTTTATAGTATTCCAGTCCTTAGGCTTTAGGATGTCCTTAACGTTAAGAGCCTCTACCGGATACCCTTTACCAGCAATATAGGGAGAGCCGGTCATGTCTCGTTTTAAGGAACCAGAAATACCCATTTGTATCTGTTGTGTATCGTCCCTAATGAAGATTCCTGTATCTATAGTACCTTCCTCGTATTTGAAGTCGGTTTCTATTACAAAATCGGTATATTCCTTATCGGTCCATAATATGGATCCCTTTTTCTCAGGGCCACTTTTGGCGGTTAATATGCCATTGTCCACAGTCCACCAAGTATTGTTTTCAGGAGCAACCCATCCCTTGAGATTTTTTCCGTTAAATGCACTTTTAAGTACTGGGTCCTGAGCAAACACGTTCAGTGTAATAACACTCAGTATAAAAAACGTAAATACAATTTTAGATTTCATATTAAAGATGTATAAAGGTTATACTAATAAAAAGGGTTTGGGCATTTACTGCCGATAAATCAGTTTTCAAAAGATTAAGTAGTACATAAAATTATGGTCAAAATGCAACCATTTTCTATAAAACTATCTAAAAAATATATTATTTTCCAACTTTATTCGCAAAAATTAGAGGTAAATGTAGGGATTGGTAAGATACCATTAAGTTGAGTTAAGAAACGTGCATTTAAGACTCGTTAATCTTCGGGTATTAGCCAATCGCACCATATGAGTAAAGCGAATAGGCCAACCTGTAATCAAGGGCGATTGAATTTCCCTGCGGTACGTCCTACAGACTTTTAAGAAGAATGTTTCTATATTCCACTTTCATTGGTGGCCCTACGTGTACTTGTAGCCCTAAATATCCGGACGATTTTCTGTTTATGGAATCATTATCAATTACATCACTCATTAAAATACCATTGATATAATGCTGTAATCTGTTGCCCTTAATTACTAAACGGCACGCGTTCCAATCCTCACTTTTTATTTTAGTTTTTAAGGAATCAATATTGCCCAATGAAGACAGCACTTCTCTGGTTTGCCAGGCATTCCCCTTTACATTGGATCGTAAGGAACCAGGTTCCTCTGGATTTTCTTGTGAACTTATCTTGGCTTTTTCCCCCCTATAGGCTAAAGTAGTTCGTTTTCTTTCTTCGTAATTTTGACCGGTATAGGAATTTTTCCCATCAATATCTGCCTGATATCCTCTTAGGGCAAATGGTATGGTATCCAATCGTTCACTTCTGTAGTTAATACCACTATTTCCTGCCTCAGCAATACGGAATTCCAACTTTAATTCAAAATCAGCTGGTTGACCGCCTTGCCATATGATAAAGGTATTGGTTTTAAGCAAGGTGGTGGGGGTAACTTCTCCGACCAAATTTCCATTTTCAACGCGCCAATAGGAAGGATCGGCATCCCAACCAGTTAAAGTTTTTCCATCAAAGATGGGTGCAAAGCCATCACTCTTCATTGTCAAATCCTGGGTTTGTTCCTCTGTTTTGGTTTGTGCCTTCTCTTTACAGGATTGGAAGGATATACACAAAACAATAAGTATTAATGCGATCCATCTTTGCAATTTAAATTTTCCCATTTTATAATTTATGAACGATAGTTAAAATAAATATTTATTGAATAGGTCAAGGCCATTTAAACTGACTTTAAAATTAGCATGAAGACCAGATTAAGAAATGTTTTAATATTGAAAAGGGGAAGTTTTTATCCGCCTTTTTAATCAATGGCGACTAAAATACACTCTTTTTGTCTTTATTTGTTAAAAGATTGAGATATTCTTGAAATTTTTGAGGATTGCTGTAGAGTAGGAATACAGTTTAGTTTTGCACTCACTATTTTTTATTTATCAGGATTGCTAAAGTCGAATAGTTCAAATTAATGAAGATTATGAATTACCCTAAGCCCATTCGTTGGGGAATAATTGGATGCGGAGCGGTTACCGAGGTTAAAAGTGGACCACCTTACCAATTCACTGAAGATTTTCAATTAGTAGCCGTAATGCGTAGGGATGTAGAAAAAGCAGAGGACTATGCAAAAAGACATGGCGTTTCTAAATTTTATGGCAGAGCGGAGGATTTAATTATGGATCCAGAGGTGGATGCTGTTTATATTGCCACCCCTCCTGATACACATAAATATTACGCATTAATGGTGGCCGATGCCGGAAAACCATGTTGTGTGGAGAAGCCTATGGCACCATCCTATGAGGATAGCTTGGTAATTTATAATGCATTTAAGGAGAAAAAATTGCCACTATTTGTCGCCTATTATCGGCGCTCATTGCCTCGATTTCTAAAAATAAAGGAATGGTTGGACAATAATGAAATTGGAAAAATTAGACATATTCGTTGGCATCTCTCCAAACCACCTAGTCCCGAAGATCTTCAGAAATCATATAATTGGCGGACTGATGCTAAAATCGCCCCAGGGGGATATTTTGATGATTTGGCCAGCCATGGTTTGGATCTGTTTTCGTTCTACTTAGGTGATATCGAAAATGCTTTTGGGATCTGCACCAATCAACAACAATTATATACGGCAAAAGATGCCATAACAGCTTGCTGGATATACAAAAATGGCGTAACAGGGGAAGGTAGTTGGAATTTTGGCACGGCAGAAAGAGAAGACAAGGTAGAAATTATTGGTAATAAGGGCAAAATAATATTTTCTGTATTTAATGAAGAAGATATCATCTTGTCCAATGAAAAGGGTATCGAAAATCTTTTTATTGATCACCCTAAACATGTGCAGCGGTTTCATGTAGACAATATAAGAGCTCATTTGTTCGAAAATAAGAAGCATCCTTCTACAGGGAGTTCCGGATTACATACCAGTTGGATAATGGATAAAATCTTAGGACAGATCTAATGGTCGTTAATTGGAAATGATCACGGTATTGCCACTAAAGGTAGCACGGTAAAAAAGTAGATCGTGATAACGCTTGCCGTCTTCGGGCTTGTTCATTAGTTGCCCAGTAAACAAATTGTATTCATAACCTTCACATGAGCAAGTAACCAATTGGCCTTTTAGTGTCATCGTGGAGCAATTACTGGGCGCATGGTTGGGGCAACTTGCCTCCCAGGCCAAATAGGAATTAAAGCCGGTATTGATAACAAATGCACCTCGAGTACCAACTGCGGCGTTTCCTACATATACGGCACTTCCTGTATTGGTCAACGGGCTATATAGGGGTAGGTTTAATTTAAGGTCGAACCTAAAGCTAACTTCCTGTAAATAAGGATTTCTGTTGGTTGTGTTTTTGTCACAGGCCAATAAAAAAAAGAAAAGTAATATCCCTAATATGCGTTTCATATGCCTTTGCCTATTTAAAAAACTTAAACAAAATTGAACAAAATTTATGTATATTTGTCTTAAATCCTCTTTAAATAAAGAGGATTTTCCTATTTATTTAACGTAGAACTTATGAGCAAGGTATCTTATTATACAGCAGAAGGGCTAAAAAAATTGAGAGAGGAAGTAAATCACCTCAAGGATGTTGAGCGTCCAAAAGCTTCCCAAGCTATAGGTGAAGCTAGGGATAAAGGGGATTTGTCGGAAAATGCGGAATATGATGCTGCCAAGGAGGCACAAGGTCTTCTGGAGATGAAAATTTCTAAGATGGAAGATATCTTGGCTAATGCTAGATTGATAGATGAATCGCAATTGGACAATTCGAAAGTGTTGGTATTATCAACCGTTAAATTGAAGAATTTGAACAATGGAATGGAAATGAAATATACCCTTGTTGCGGAAAGTGAAGCTGACCTAAAGACGGCAAAAATTTCTGTAAGCTCCCCAATAGGGAAAGGGCTTTTGGGCAAGAAAGTGGGGGATACCGCGGAAATTACCGTGCCCAACGGAACTTTGAACTTTGAAATATTGGAAATTTCTAGATAACCCATTTTACTATACAACATAAGTCCCCAGTTGATTTTTTCAATTGGGGACTTTATTTTTAATGAGGTGCCTAATAGAGGTATTGCTCAGAAATATAGCAGACCTTATACACACAAAAAATTATTTGAGGGTGTGTTTAAAATTTTTGCATTATCTTTTAAATTGATTTAAAGTTCAGAAATATGCCATCTATTTTTACAAAAATCATCAATGGTGAAATTCCCTCTTATAAAATTGCCGAGGATGAAAATTATTTTGCCTTCCTAGATATTAATCCCAACGCTTTGGGACACACATTATGCGTTCCCAAAAAAGAAGTGGACAAACTCTTGGACCTGGACGAGGAAACTTATCTGGGGTTAATGGCCTTTTCAAGGAAAATAGGCTTGGCTATTGAAGCTAGTGTACCTTGCAATAGAGTGGGACTGACGGTAATAGGCCTCGAAGTTCCCCATGTACACGTGCATTTAATTCCTCTAAACGGAATGGGGGATGCCACCTTTCAGCATAAAGCATCTCTTGCTCCAAAGGATTTTACGGATATAGCGGAAAAAATCAAGTCCAATATTAAATAATGCCCGCTAAATAAATATAGACCCCAGCGGCGACTACGATTATTAGTAATAGGGTTAAAACATAAAATAGAGTAGTAAAACGTATGGATGCACGATCCGGGTCGGTCATTTTTTGATAGTATTCATAAACGCGCTCTATGTCCGCGGTCCAAGTTACAGGATAGATGATAGAATTACATTTTTTACATTTAATATCATGGTTCACATCCTTAGTGGTTCTATCATAAAGTCGCCCATACGTATGTCTTTGATAAAAAGTCAACCTTAAATCCTGGTTAAAACATTCGGGACAATTGTTCGTTAAATCGGCCTCTTTTATTATAACTAATTTCTCCTTTGCCATCGCCTTAATTTTTTACTTTAAAAGTAATTTGCATTATGGTACCCTCCTTCGTGGATGTTAGTACTTTAATTTTGCCTTTGTGGTACTCTTCCACAATTCTTTTCACCAAGGAGAGGCCTAGGCCCCATCCCCTTTTTTTACTGGTAACCCCCGGATTAAATATCGTCTGAAAATTCTTTTTTGGGATTCCTGCACCTGTATCGGTGATTAAAATTCTAACCCAATTTCCGTTGGGAATTATTTCTATGGCAATACTGCCTTTGCCTCTCATAGCATCTATACCATTCTTCACCAAGTTCTCTATGGTCCAATTGTACAAGGCCTTGTTAAGAAGTACTGGTACATGGTCTATTTGGGAATTAAATGAAAAATGGATGAGTTTGGAACTTCTTAATTTTAAATAATCAAAGGCACTCTTCGTCTCTTCAACGATGTCGTGCTCTTTAAGGATAGGTAATGATCCGATCTTCGAAAAGCGTTCGGTTATTGTTTCCAATCGGCTTATATCCTTTTCAATTTCCTTGGTAATTTCTGGATTAATATTTTCTGCCCTCAATAACTCGTTCCATCCTAAAAGGGAAGAAAGTGGGGTGCCGATCTGGTGAGCGGTCTCTTTGGCCATACCCGCCCAAAGTTTATTTTGTTCCGATGTTTTATTGGTCTTAAATAAGAAATAGATTACCGTTCCAAATAGGAAGATAATCAACAAAAGGGCAATAGGGTAATATTTCAACTTATTGAGGACCTCAGAATTCCCATAATAAAGTGTGGCCAAATTTTCCCCCTTATATTCTATGGAAATCGGCTTATTCTCTTCTTTAAATTTATTTATTTTCCCATGGATAAATAAAGTGTCCGTTTTTTGGATGCTCGGCATGTTGTTCACTTTTATGGTACTGTCCTTGTTTACCAGTATCATGGGGGTAGAGGTGTTGTTCTGAAATATTTTGATATGCAGATTGCCTGGATCGGCATCTACGGGAAGTGATAAAAATTCAGATTGTGCAGTTGCCCAAATCTCCATTTTATGGCGTTCTTCTTCCTTGAACTTCTTAAAGAAACTGTTAGTGTTCCACAATATTAAACTTACAATAGCAAAGGAAGCTATTAATAACAGTAGGTTCGAAGTTTTCTTTTTAGGACTAAAATCCATCCAACTATAAAATTATACTTAAAGATAACGCAATTTGTACAAAGATATTCTATTTTGATATCTACCTCCTTATTTCATTTTGCTTACATTTTGTGTACCTTTACGCACTATGAAAAAAATGGTTACTATCACGGCCTCTGAAGTACCCACAGCCAAATTACATGGGTATTTGTTAGGCGCGGTTGGACCTAGACCTATTGCTTTTGCCAGTACCATTGATGAAAAGGGAAGGCCTAATTTATCACCTTTTAGTTTTTTCAATGTTTTTAGTTCCAACCCACCTATTTTGATATTTTCTCCATCCAGAAGAGTTCGTGACAACAGCACGAAACATACCTTGGAGAATGTGCTTAAGAATATGGAGGTAGTTATTAACGTTGTCAACTATAGTATAGTTCAGCAAGTGTCTCTGGCCAGTTCAGAGTACAAGGAAGGTGAAAATGAATTTATAAAGTCAGGATTAACCATGTTGGCTTCGGAAATGGTAAAACCATTTAGGGTTGCAGAGTCTCCAGTGCAATTTGAGTGTAAGGTTGTTAAAGTGGAACCGCTGGGGAAAAAGGGTGGTGCAGGTAATCTTATCTTTTCAGAAGTGCTGAAGATACATGTGGATACAGCTATTTTGGACGAAAATGGTAACATTGATCAGTTTAAAATAGACCAAGTGGCTCGGATGGGCGGTAATTGGTACAGTAGGGCTAATTTAGGTTTGTTTGAAGTGCCCAAGCCAGTGGCTAGTTTAGGTATAGGTGTTGATCAGATACCTGGAAATATTAGGCTCAGCAATGTCCTTACAGGTAACGATTTGGGAATGTTGGGAAATATAGAAAAATTGCCATCCAAGGAAGAGGTGCAGCAGTATGTTGAAAGTAATATAGAGTTCAGGGCTATCTTAAGTTCAGGTGATGTAGCCTTACAGCACGCCAAGGCCCGAGAACTATTAAAAATTAAGGATGTGCTTTCGGCTTGGAAAATTTTATTGGCAGATATGCCCTCATGAACGGTTAAACCAAAAGGGTCAAAGGCATTATCATTTTTTTTGAATAGAAATTTTAATAGGTTACAAAGTGGATTGATGCGTAAGACTATTTTAGGGGCTGACTCCCAAAAAATTAAGATGGGAACTTTTGTTTTAGGTGTTCCTATTCAAATTGCTTAATATTGACAAAAAAAGAATACGAAGTAGAATTATATAAATAGTAAAATGGAAATACAAGGGAAAATTAAGACAGTAGGTGAAACCCAAACATTTGGGAGCAACGGATTTAGAAAGAGGGAAGTAGTAGTAACTACGGAGGAACAATATCCACAACATATTATGGTAGAGTTTGTACAGGATAAATGTGACTTATTAAATAATTTTGGCGCCGGCCAAGGTGTGAAAATTAGTATTAACCTTAGAGGTAGGGAATGGGTTAACCCACAAGGGGAGACCAAATATTTCAATTCTATTCAGGGTTGGAGAATCGAGAATCTACAGGAGGAAGCAGGTGCTGCTGGGATACCACCAGTTCCACCAATGGATGCTTTTGAACCTGCGGATAATTTAAATGAGGAAGACCACGACGACTTGCCATTCTAACACAAGTGCAATCCAATATTACCTAAGAACGGAATTGTTATCGTTCTGAAAGGTTATTTAAAGTGAAATATGAGAAAACCTATTCTGTTCATGACCGAATAGGTTTTCTTAATTTTAGGGACCATAAATTAATGTAAAAATGTTTCTCTTGGACCATCGTTTACAGTTTCCAAATGTAGAAAAGGCCGATGAAGACGGATTGTTGGCCGTTGGGGGTGATTTGTCCCCGGAGCGACTGCTATTGGCATATAAAAATGGGATATTTCCATGGTTTAATGAGGATTCCATTATTCTTTGGTGGAGTCCAGATCCACGTATGGTCTTGATTCCAGAGAAAATAAAGATATCCAAAAGCATGCGCCAAGTTATAAAATCCAATAGGTTTAGAATTTCTTGGAATACCGAATTTGAAAAAGTCATTGATGCCTGTTCTGCCATAAAACGAAAAGATCAAAAAGGAACCTGGATTACTCCTGAAATGAAAAGTGCATACTTGCGCTTACATCAAATGGGAATTGCAAAGTCTATTGAAGTATATGAAAACGATCTTTTGGTAGGGGGCTTGTACGGGATAGATCTTGGAAGCGTTTTCTGTGGGGAAAGTATGTTCAGTAATACCAGTAATGCCTCCAAATTTGCTTTTATAAGATTAGCAGAAGAGATGCAACAAAAGAGGTATAAACTAATCGACTGTCAGGTGTATACCGCCCATTTGGAAAGTCTTGGTGCGGAAGAAATTCCTAGGAAAAAATTTATTGAAATTCTAAAAGGTTAGCTGTCAGGTCTCTATACTTTTATTCAATATAGTACACGATCGTAATTGGCCGGTAAGGCCATTGTGGTCTTTATCACATTTCCCTCAGCATCGAATATCGCTAAAAAGTCTTCCTTTTCATCCGTTTTTTTTGCACGAAACATTAGTTTGTAAGTGTTGTTGGGCAATATCAGATTTTGAAAAGTATTTTTCAGAATATTATCCGAATTTCCGGGATAGCGCTGCTGAATATATTTAATTTTAATATTTCTAAAATTCTCCTTTAGAAATGAATTTATATTGGCATAGGTGTCTGTTGGGATGTCAACTTCCTTTACTCCGAATCCCGTATTTTGAATCGCTCCCTTTTCGTTGAAATCAATATGATAGTGCATTTTTTTTATCCTAAACTTTAGGATATAGGTAATTATAGAGGAGTCAACCTCCTTATAATACCTTAATTTTTTGGCAGTCTCCAAGGGAAGAGCTTCAACTTCTATAGTAGGAAATTGCGATTTTTTAATGCGATGTTCCCTTTCCAGTTTCGCCTGGGAAAAACATGTTAGGCTGAGGGTCAAAAATAGCCATGAGATTAGGTAACTATACTTCATTATATCTAAAACAATTTATCTCATGATCATTTACCATGCCCGTCGCTTGCATGTGGGCATAAATTACTGTGCTCCCGACAAATTTAAATCCGCGTTTTTTTAAATCTTTACTTATGGTGTCGGATAATGGGGTATTGGCTGGAGCATTCTTATAATCCTTATTTTTGTTCTTTATGGGCCGGCCATCAACAAACCCCCATATATACTTACTAAAACTACCAAATTCCTTTTGTAGATTTATAAACTCCTGTGCATTGGTAACGGTGGCCCTTATTTTGAGTTTATTCCTAATAATTCCCGCATCCTGTAGCAAGGATTCAATTTTTGGTTCCCCGTATTTAGCTATTTTTTTGTAATCAAAATCATCTAATGCCTTCCTAAAGTTTTCCCTTTTTCTAAGTATGGTTATCCAGCTTAAGCCAGCCTGGAAGGTTTCCAGAATCAAAAATTCAAAAAGTAGGTCATCATCCTTAATGGGGACACCCCATTCTTCGTCGTGGTACTGCTCGTATAGGGCATCTCCTTTGCACCAACCGCATCTATTTTTTTCCATTGTTGAAATTCAAACTTTCAATAAAGATAAAGAAACCATGATTCTAACAAAGTACAGTAACTATTTTTTGTTTTTAGTTTTCTTTTTTTTGTTTCTAGGCAAAGCCTCCTCCGGGAAAGGAAAAAGAATGGTGGAATTTTTTTCTGCGGCGATATTGGATAAAGTTTGGTAAAGCCTTAATTTTATTGCGGAAGGTGATTGGTCTATTAATTTACCCGCTTCCAACAATTTTCCTGCTGCCTGTTCTTCGGCCAATGCCAATATAATTCGTGCCCTTCTGGACCGTTCGGCTTCGGCCTGGTTGGCCATCATCCGTTTCATATTTTCTGGTAATTGAATGTCCTTAATTTTGACGTCAATAATTACAATGCCCCATTCCTTGGTTTCCAATTCAACAATGGCTTTGATATTCTTTCCCATTTCTTCACGTTTGGATAGGATGGTATCCAGTTCCACCTTACCACAGACATCCCTTAATGCTGCTTGGGATAATTGTGTAATGGCAAACCTATATTCTTCCACTTCCAATACGGCTTTTTCAGGATTGTTTATCTTAAAGAAAACCACTCCATCTATACTACAGGGAACATTGTCCTCAGTCATTACTTCCTGGGAAATAATATTGATAGTGATAACACGAATATCCACCGTTTGAATAGTTTCCACAAGGGGGATGATCCACCTAAAACCTGGCTGTAAGGTTTTTACGTACTTCCCGAACCTAAATTTCAGGGCTCTTTTATATTCAAAAACAATACGTATTCCAGCCAATAAAAACAATACTAAAATGATGATGAACATAAAAGGTGCTGCCATGATGTTTGCGGTTTTCAATTGTAAAAGGCTACTAATAATTTATTTGGACCCTAGAGCGTATAAGTTACTTTTTATTTGGTCCAACAATGGGCGTCAGAATGGAATTTTAAAACTCTAATTCTGTAGATGGCGATTCTCTTAAAGTTACAAAAATTACACAGGTGGTAAAAATATAATCGACCTTAAAATTAAACTGCATGAATTGCTATTAAATATTTTTTTATCTTCAAGCATATAACATGGTCTGTAGTTAAGGTGAATGTCAGTTTTGGTTGGGTATTACGGATTCCCCTTTTGATCTTTATTTTTTGGTTTCAACCAAGACATTGTCCAATGAATGAGCCTTGGGGTATTTGAAATTTAATTAAGTATTACGATAAAAATTGTACATGGGAAAGAGGTGTATAAATATCATATGTGTCTTCTTAATTTTAAGCATTAAAAGTTACTCCCAGGACACTGAGGGTGGTCATGAGAAGTGGGAATATGTCCTTGAAGATACTGGAGATGTTTTGCAATTGGCACTTCCCATTACTGCCGGTATTATGACCTTGATCCATAAAGATTACGAGGGTACCAAGAAATTGGCCTTTTCTTATGGAACTACACTAGCGCTTACCTATTCCTTAAAACATATTACCAAGAAGAAAAGACCGGAAGGCAGAAATCTTTATGATTCCTTTCCCTCCGGACATACGTCATCGGCATTTTCGGGTGCATCATTTATTCAGCGTAGGTACGGATGGAGCTATGGAATTCCGGCCTATATTCTGGCTAGTTTGGTTGCCGTAAGTAGAACCGAAGCTCCGGATGGTTTTCATGATTTCTGGGATGTTTTTGCTGGTGCGGCCATAGGAATTGGGAGTACTTATATTTTTACTAAACCCTATAAAAGCGAGCAGATGTCACTCGGATTTGCTAATTATCGAAATACCTATTCCTTAACCTTTACTTACCAATTCTAAATTTTTCCTTATGGGAGGTTAATTTTATGAAGTGATATAGTATATTTAAGAATTGTATATAATTAACCGCCAAACCCTAATTATGCCTTTACTTATTGTTGTACTTGGATTAATTCTTCTCTTTTTACTTATTGCCAAATTTAAACTGAACGCCTTTATTTCATTTATTATCGTGTCCCTTGCCGTTGGTATTGCCGAGGGAATGGAATTGCAAGGAGTAATACAATCCATCCAAAATGGAATTGGGAATACGCTAGGTTTTTTGGTAATCATTTTAGGTTTGGGGGCAATGTTGGGGAAATTGGTTGCAGACAGTGGAGCAGCACAGCAAATAACGACCAAGTTGGTAGCCAAGTTTGGGATTAAAAATATTCAGTGGGCTTTGGTATTGACTGGATTTATAGTGGGCATCCCCATGTTCTATTCTGTCGGTTTTGTAATATTAATTCCCCTGATCTTTACTATTGCAGCTTCAACGGGCCTGCCATTATTATATGTGGGCCTACCTATGATAGCCTCACTTTCCGTAACACATGGTTTTCTCCCACCGCATCCTGCCCCTACGGCAATAGCTATAATGTTTAATGCTGATATTGGTAAAACCCTTCTCTATGGCACCATCATTGCCATTCCGGCCATTACGTTGGCAGGGCCAATATTTTCTCGAACCATAAAAAATATAACGGCCACTCCTATAAAGGAATTTGTAAACCCGACAATATTAAAGGAGGAAGAAATGCCGGGAATAAATATTAGTATTTTTACCGCACTTCTCCCCGTTATTTTAATCATGTTGGCAACTGCGGCAGATCTTTTATTGCCCGAGGATGCAACTATTTTACCCGTTGTGAATTTCATAGGAAACCCGGTAATTGCGATGTTGATTGCGGTATTGGTGGCCATTTATACCTTGGGCCTAGCTAGGGGGAAGGAAATGACCGACATAATGGGGTCGGTGGCAAGTTCCATTTCAGGAATAACTATGGTGCTCTTAATTATTGCAGGTGCAGGTGCACTAAAAGAGGTCCTGGTAGATAGTGGGGTTAGTGATTATATTGCCAATATATTAAAGGATTCCAGCTTTTCCCCTTTGCTCTTGGCATGGCTTGTAGCTACCGTCATTAGGGTGTGTGTGGGTTCTGCAACTGTTGCGGGTCTCACCACAGCCGGTATAGTCTTACCTTTGGTAAATGCAACTGGGGTAAGTGCGGAATTAATGGTGCTCGCCATAGGGTCGGGGAGTTTAATGCTTTCCCATGTAAATGATGGGGGATTCTGGTTGTTTAAGGAATATTTTAACCTATCCATAAAGGACACTCTAAAAACATGGACAGTTATGGAAACCACTGTAGGTGTTGTGGGGTTGATAGGAGTTTTGATATTAAGTTTGTTTGTTTAATTAAAGAAATATATTATGACCAATTCAACTACGGCAAGAATTAAGGAATTAGGCTTGGTTTTTCCTCCAGCCCCAAAACCGGCCGGGGTTTATAGGCCCATTTTGGTAGTGGATAAATTTTTATATGTTTCTGGCCAAGGGCCTATTCAAAATGATGGTTCCTTAATGATCGGTATAGCAGGTTTTGACCTAAATGCAGACGAAGCTAAACTGGCTGCCAGGCAGGTGGGGCTTACTATGCTTTCCACAATTCAGACACATTTTGGAAGTTTGGATAAAATAAAGCGGGTAGTGAAAGTTTTGGGAATGGTAAATTCAACCCAAGATTTTGGAAAGCAACCTTTTGTGATAAATGGCTTTAGTGAATTAATGGCAGATGTTTTTGGAAAAGAAAATGGGATAGGTGTACGCAGTGCTGTAGGGATGATGCTACCGGACAACATACCAGTAGAAGTAGAGGCCATGTTTGAGCTTCATTAATTATAAACAATTCTATGATGAATAATGCTTGGTATAAAGTTGCCGACCCAAAAAATATTATTACGCCTGCACTTTTGGTATATCCTGATCGGATAGAAAAAAACCTTAAAACCATGATAGCAATGGCTGGCGGCGTTCGTAACCTTAGGCCTCATATAAAAACTCATAAAACGGTAGAGATTGTACAGCTTCAGATGAAGCATGGCATTCAAAAATTTAAGTGTGCTACCTTGGCAGAAGCGGACCTTTTAGGGCAATGCGGGGCAGAGGACATCCTTCTCGCAATGCAACCGGTAGGGCCAAATATTGACCGATTTTTTAGTTTGATTGCGGAGTATCCAAATAGCAAATTTTCAACTATTGTAGATGACCTTCGTATCATTGAACAAATTTCTGAAACTGCTAGCGGAAAAGGTGTTAAGGTGCTACTTTGGTTGGACATAAATAATGGGATGAACAGGTCGGGTATCCAACCCAATGCAAAAGCCTTGGAATTATATGGGCGGATACATAAGGATCCTAACTTACTTGCTGCTGGACTACATGTATATGACGGGCATATTCACAACAAAGAACTACCTGAAAGGGAGAAAAAGTGCAATCAGGATTTTGAAGCAGTAATGGATTTGAAAAGATCTTTGGAAAAACTGGACATTCCTGTTCCTTGCATAGTGGCAGGGGGTTCCCCAACATTTCCCATTCATTTAAAGCGAGATGGGGTGGAGACCAGTCCCGGAACAACCCTTTTATGGGATGCCGGCTATGCTGCTTCATATAAGGACATAGATTTTATCCCGGCAGCAGTTTTGTTGACCAGGGTGATCAGTAAACCTAAAGCCAATTTAGTTTGCTTCGATTTGGGACACAAACACCTTGCTCCAGAGATGAATTTTCCAAGGGTGTTGTTGTTGGAAGGGGAGGAGTGTGTTCAAATTGGGCAGAGTGAGGAGCATTTGGTAGTACAATGTCCCAATGATGACAAGTTTAAAGTGGGAGATACGGCCTATGCTATTCCGGTACATATTTGTCCTACCGTTGCGAAATACAAGGAAGTCTTAACGGTGGTTGATGGGGCCCTGACCGGTTCATGGAAAGTGGCCGCAAGAAATCTAAAAATAAATATATAAACCCATCCTTTAAATGACTGGTTCCCTGATTAAAGGGCAACCTCCAAACTGGATAAAATTAATAATATGTTCGTATTTGATGCCCATTTAGACCTAGCTATGAATGCCATGGAATGGAATAGGGATTTAACCTGGACCGTAGCCGATATTAGGGAAAGTGAATTGGGTATGGCAGACAAACCGGATAGAGCAAAGAATACAGTGTCTTTTGATGCTATGAGAAAGGGGAATATAGGCCTTTGCATGGCTACCCAAATAGCAAGATATGTAAAGAAGGAAAACCACTTACCAGGTTGGAACTCTCCCCATCAAGCCTGGGCACAGACCCAAGGGCAACTGGCATGGTATAAGGCCATGGAAGAAATTGGAGAAATGGTTCAAATCAGAAATTTGGCCGAGTTGGATGTGCATCTGAATCTTTGGAAAAATGGTAAGGGAAAAATGCCCATTGGTTATATACTTAGTTTAGAAGGGGCCGATTCCATAATTACTTTGGAACATCTGGAGCGTTCCTATGAACAAGGTCTCAGGGCTATTGGGCCAGCACATTATGGTCCGGGGACCTATGCGCATGGTACGGATTCGGTTGGAGGGATTGGGCAAAAAGGCAAGGAGCTATTAAAAGAGATTGAACGGTTAAATTTAATTTTAGATGCTACCCATTTATGTGATGTTAGTTTTTGGGAAACCATGAAGATATACAATGGTCCGGTGTGGGCAAGCCACAACAATTGTCGGAAATTTGTGGACCATAACAGACAATTTTCGGATGAACAAATTGTGGAACTTATAGGCAGGGAAGCTGTTATTGGCATCGCACTGGACGCTTGGATGATGGTCCCAAATTGGGTTCGGGGGACTTCAACCCCAGAGGGAATGGATGTTTCCCTAACACAAATGATAAACAACATAGACCATATTTGCCAGTTATCAGGAAATTCCCTGCATGTTGGGATGGGAACCGATCTTGATGGAGGCTTTGGGAAAGAGCAATGTCCGGCCGACCTAAATACGATTGCGGACCTGCAAAAGGTTCCTGGATTGCTTTCCAAAAGAGGCTATTCGGAAACAGATATTGAAAATATAATGAGTAATAATTTTATACGTTTTCTAAAAAAAGTGTGGAAATAATTAGTGTTTCATTTAATTACCCATATTTAACAGCATTTTAGATAGACATGGCAAGGTATTTGATATTTTTGTATCTGATTCGTACCTTAATCGGCCCTATGAGAATTGTATTTTTATTTTGCATTCTATTTTTAATCTCCCTATCGGGTAGGTCGCAAACAGACCTTCCTACGACCAATCCCTTAAAAATAGAAGGTGATAGAGGAGTTAGGGAAAACCCCAACCAAGGAACAGCATTGAATTTTCCTTCTATTATCACCTCAAAACCGACTACCAATCTTAGGGACTCACTAACGGCCAGAAACATTAAAATGCTTCCAGATAGGGAGTTGGTGCAGGCAGGATATGGTTTAAAAATAGACCCTAAAATTAGGGCAAAGGAAAAGGAAGGCTCTTCCACCTTTTTTGGAAATATGTATTTGGGCGATATTAAAAGCAATGGAAAATTTGTGGGAATTGTTTGCCGTGATCATGAATATGTAGATGGTGATAGGGTTAGGATATTGCTAAATGATGTTGTGGTAGAACCTAATATTTTTTTAACAGGTTCCTTTAAAGGAATCAACCTAGATTTAAAAAAGGGATTTAATAGAATTGATTTTGAGGCCTTGAATCAAGGTACTTCCGGACCCAATACGGCTCAAGTAAATGTATATGATGATGAGGGCAAAATGATACATTCCAACATGTGGAATTTATCCACTGGCTCCAAAGCCACTATTATTATCATTAAGGAATAGACTAAAAAGAATCATCAACACGACCGATATGAAAGGATATTACTATTTGTTGATTATTAATCTATTGCTTATTCTCATCCCTTATTCCTTAAGAATCTTTAGGAATTTTAAACGTAACAAGAACTGATAGGCAGCTTGGCAAATACGTGAATAAATTCATTGATCATGGTTATTGGCAATAGTCTTAATCAACTTTTTTTAATCTTTCGCTTTTTAATCTTTCGCTTTTTAATTGGGAAGCTGTCCGTAGGAGTTTAAATAATCTCCGTTGATTTCACGACCGAAAGAAAACCTCTAATCAAAATATTTCGTATATAATGTAAAGAATTTATGATGCGGTTGACTTTAGCGCTTGTATTTGCAATTATTTTCTCCGGTTGTTCCCAAGAAAAGGATTCTACTGACTATGAACCTTCTTTGAATATGATATTAGAGCCTGGAGCATCTACTACAAACCCTAAAGAAATAGCTAGACCTCATTTAAATGAATCCGGGAATTATAATTATTTGGCTTTGGGAGATAGTTATACCGTTGGAGCCAATGTTGAAAGTGCTAAAAATTTTCCAATTCAGTTAGAAGAAAGACTGGAGCAGGGACTTAAGATAAAAGTCAGCACCGAGATTCTTGCGGTAACCGGATGGCGTACAGATAATTTATTGGATGCTGTAAATAGAGGAACTAAGCTGTTGTCCTATGATTTAGTAACACTTTTAATTGGCGTGAATAACCAATATCAGGGCAAGCCAATTGAAGTATATTCCAAGGAGTTTCCCGAACTCTTGAAAAAGGCCATTGCCTTGGCTTATGGCAATCCAAAAAATGTAGTAGTTATTTCCATTCCGGATTATGCTTATACCCCTTTTGCGGAGGGGAGAAATACAGATAAAATTTCTAAGGAAATTGATGAATACAATGCCATTGCAGAATCCACAGCCCTTCAAAATGGTGTGCCTTTTATAAATATTACGGATATAACCCGCAATGGCCTGTCCAATCCCGAATTGGTGGCAGGGGATGGCTTGCATCCCTCTGGAGAGGCATATAAGAGATTCGTGGAGCTATTATATCCGGTAGTACTTCCTATTTTTGAATAGTGCCAATTCCATTTTTTTAAAGAATTGACCCCATGCCTTTTAATAATTTTTCCATCCTAATAGTACTTTTCGTTAAGCATAACTTGGAAATCGGACGCGCTTTTCTAATTCATCAAGGGATAACTTTAATTACATTTGCACCTTGGAAATATCTTCAATCATAATATAGTTTAAAATGTCCGATAAAAAAGTAAGTATGCTTACCGCCTTTAAAACGATAATTTGGCCACGGCGAAATATGGTTTTTATTGGCCTTTTCTTGATCGTGATAAGTAATGCGGCGAATTTTGTAGGTCCTATCTCCTTAAAATATTTTATGGATGATGTTATTCCCAACAAAAATATGGATATGCTCAAAATTATAGTAGGGGTGGTAATCCTTTCTATTTTGGTGCGTGCCGTAACTTCCTTTATGTTGACAAAGATTTTAAGCGTCCAGGCCCAATACCTTATTTCGGAGCTAAGGGCACAGGTACAGAAAAAAGTACTTTCCCTTCCGATCCGCTTTTTTGATAATGCAAAATCGGGTGCTTTGGTTTCCCGCATAATGTCCGATGTAGAAGGTGTTAGGAACCTTATAGGAACAGGATTGGTTCAATTGGTAGGCGGAAGCATTACGGCAATTGGCGCCTTGGTATACATGTTATATATAAGTCCATCCATGACCTTGTTTACATTTATCCCATTGGCCATTTTTGCCTTCATAGCCTTAAAGGCCTTCAAGATCATTAGACCTATTTTTAGAAATCGAGGGAAAATAAATGCTGAGGTTACGGGTAGGCTCACCGAAACACTTGGTGGCATAAGGGTGATCAAGGGTTTTAATGCAGAGGAGCAGGAGACCAAGGTTTTTGAGAGCGGGGTGGAGCTGTTGTTTCAAAATGTAAAAAAGAGCCTTACGGCAACCGCCTTTATGACCAGTTCGGCCACTTTTTTAATTGGTATTGCCACCACAGGAATTATGGGGATTGGTGGTTATAAAATTATGTATGAGGGATTGAGTATTGGGGATTTTTTGTCTTTCACCTTTGTTTTGGCAATTATGATTGCCCCTATTGTACAAATGAGTAATATAGGTAGTCAACTTACTGAGGCCCTGGCCGGTCTTGATCGGACGGAGGAATTGATGAATATGACCCCTGAAGCCAATGAAGAGGAAAGAACAATTGTTCTGGATAAAATAAAGGGGGATATAGCCTTTAAGGATGTGTCCTTTGCCTACGAGGAGGATAAGGATGTTTTGCACAACGTAAGTTTTGAAGTGAAGTCGGGCAGTGTGGTTGCCCTTGTGGGTAGCTCTGGTTCAGGGAAATCCACGATAGCCGGTTTGGCGGCAACGTTTCTAAACCCGCTTTCTGGGACCATAACTGTGGATGATCAGGATCTATCTAAAGTCGATCTCAATAGCTATCGCCGTAATTTAGGGGTTGTGCTACAGGACGAATTTTTGTTTGAAGGTACTATTAGAGAAAATATAATGTTCCCCAGACCCAATGCCACAGAGGAAGAGGTACTAATGGCCGTTAAGGCAGCTTATGTGGATGAATTTACAGATAGGTTTGAAAAAGGTCTAGATACCCTAATCGGGGAGCGGGGAGTGAAGCTATCTGGTGGACAAAGGCAACGTATAGCCATAGCTAGGGCGGTCTTGGCCAATCCTAAAATTTTAATTTTGGACGAGGCTACCTCTAATTTGGATACCGAAAGTGAAGCCTTGATACAGAAAAGTTTGGCTACCCTAACCGAAGGACGAACTACGTTCGTCATCGCCCACAGATTAAGTACCATTAGAAAAGCCAATCAGATTCTTGTAATAGAAAATGGGCGTATTGCCGAAAAAGGCACGCATGATGAACTTATAGCCAAAGAAGGACGCTACTTTAACCTATTTACCTATCAGGCGAGGATTTAATTTCGATACAAATTATTTCGAAATTCTCACTTGGATTTTTGGATTTAGACTTTAATTCAGCCTAGGTTGGTTAATGCACCATAGAGAAGTTGGGCTATGGCTTATTATAATTCGCCGTTTCTATAGTAATTATAAAATTAAACCTCCGGCGCCAACTCAACTTCCAGGCCTTCCAAATTCTCTGTTATATGGATTTGGCAACCCAAGCGGCTGTTATCCTTAACATTGAATGCCTCGGCAAGCATGGCGTCTTCATCATCGGACATTTCAGGTAGTTGGTGATCGGACTCTACATAGCATTGGCAAGAAGCGCACATGGCCATTCCTCCACATATTCCAATGGTTCCTTCTGGGGCAAGCTCGTAGGAACGAACTATTTCCATAAGATTCATATTCATATCTGTGGGTGCATCTACTTCGTGTACAACCCCATCCCTATCCTTAATCTTTATTTTAACATCGCTCATGCCAGAAATATTCTTATTTGGTAATTGGCAGCAAATTTAAGGGATTTACTTTAGGAAATAGTTGTTTTTTTTAATCAATGGACTTAACCACAGCTTTAGGAGCTTCTTTTTTACTTCCATCAAAACCGGATACACCACCTACTGTAGTATATTTCATCACATATTTTTTGTCTGGGAAAATGCGTTGATACGCGCTTTGGCACATTAGGGTCGCTTCATGAAAACCACAAAGAATTAATTTTAATTTGCCAGGATAGGTATTTACATCACCTATGGCATAAATGCCAGGAATATTGGTCTGATAGTCGAAAGTATTTACTTTTATGGCGTTCTTTTCAATTTCTAGGCCCCAATTTCCAATAGGGCCAAGTTTAGGGGAAAGCCCGAACAATGGGATGAAATCGTCTATTTCCTTGATAATTTCTTGGTCCTGATCACCGGATTTATTTATTACTACAGCCTCCAGCTTATCAGAACCCCTTAATTCCACTACTTCTGCAGGAGTTATAAGGCTTATTTTTCCTAGATTTTTCAGGGCCTGTACTTTTTCTACTGAATCCAGAGCACCTCTAAATTCATTTCTTCTGTGTACTAAAGTTACCTCAGAAGCCACATTGGCCAAAAAGATACTCCAGTCCAGGGCAGAATCGCCTCCTCCTGAGATCAGCACTTTTTTATTGCGATAAACTTCGGGGTCCTTAATAAAATAAGCAACACCTTTATCCTCAAAAGCGCTAAGATTATTGATTAAGGGTTTCCTGGGTTCAAAACTGCCAAGACCACCGGCAATGGCAATAATGGGGGCATTGTGCTGGGTACCTTTGTTGGTGGTTACCAAAAAAGTGCCGTCATCTAATTTTTCAATCGTGTTGGCTCGTTCGCCCAAAGTAAATCCCGGTTGGAATGCTTTGATCTGTTCCATAAGGTTATTTACCAAATCACCTGCCAACACTTCTGGGAAGCCTGGAATATCGTAAATAGGTTTTTTGGGATATATTTCGGAACACTGCCCTCCTGCTTGTGGCAATGCGTCTATAAGATGACACTTTAGTTGTAAAAGACCTGCTTCAAAAACAGCAAAAAGACCTGTTGGGCCTGCACCAATTATTAGAATGTCTGTTTTAATCATGGAAAAATGAACTTAAAATAGCTACAAAGCTAAAAAAGGAGTTGAAAATTGTTTATGATAAAAGTCAGGTACTTAGCCTACATTAATAACCTCCTGTATTTGGGGGGCATATTTTTTTATGGTCATTTCAACGCCACTCTTAAGGGTCATCTGGTTTACAGTACAGCCTACGCAAGCCCCCTCCAGACGTACTTTAACGGAAATGTCATTGTCTATGGAAACAAGGGAAATATCCCCCCCATCACTTTGTAAAAAAGGGCGGATTTCCTCCAAAGCCTTTTCAACGTTATCTTTAAGTTCAATCGATGTCATAATCACTTCTTTTTAACAGCCGAACAACCCGCCATTGTAGTTATTTTAATAGCCTCTGTTGGAGGTAAACTTGTGTTTCTTTCCACCACTTCCCGAACTACATTTTTTGTAATTTCCTCAAAAGCCGCTTCTATTGCGGTCGCTGTTTGTAATGCCGCCGGTCTTCCTACATCACCTGCTTCCCTAATGCTTTGTACCAGAGGTATCTCCCCTAAAAACGGAACATTCAAATCTTCTGACAAATGTTTGGCACCTTCTTTCCCAAAAATGTAATATTTATTATTTGGCAATTCCTCAGGTGTAAAATACGCCATATTTTCTACTATTCCCAATACTGGTACGTTTATGGAATCTTGTTGGAACATCGCCACTCCTTTGCGGGCATCTGCCAATGCCACTTCCTGTGGAGTACTTACAACTACCGCTCCTGTGATCGGCAAGGATTGCATAATGCTTAAATGTATATCCCCGGTTCCTGGAGGAAGATCTAATAACATAAAATCCAATTCTCCCCAATGCGCATCAAATATCATCTGATTAAGTGCTTTGGCGGCCATAGGGCCTCTCCAAATTACAGCCTGATTGGGTTGGGTGAAAAAGCCTATGGATAAAATCTTGACGCCATAATTTTCCACTGGCTTCATTTTTGATTTCCCTTCGACTTTGACAGATAGAGGCTTTTCTTGGGTTACATCGAACATAATAGGCATGGAAGGCCCGTAAATATCAGCATCCAACAGACCTACTTTGAATCCCATTTTAGCTAAGGTAACCGCCAAATTGGCTGTTACTGTAGATTTTCCAACTCCTCCTTTTCCAGAAGCCACTGCAATTATATTTTTGATCCCGGGGACAGGTTTGCCCTTGATCTCATTTGCTTTAGGCTTGGCAGCGGGAGCATTTACCTTTACGTTAACCGTAATTTTGGCCTTGTTATACACTTTGGCATGAATAACTTTTAAAATTTCCACCTCGGTTTTCTTTCTTGCCTGTAAACTTGGGTTGGAAATGGTAAGATCAACAATGACCTCGTCGCCAAAAACCATAATATTTTTTACAGCACCACTTTCCACCATATTTTGCCCTTCTCCTGGGACTGTGATGTTTTCAAGTGCTTTCAGTATGTCTTTCTTGTCTAATTTCATCCTAAACTATTCTTATTCAGTCATTATTAAAACTGATTCTAAATTACAAAGATAGGGCTTAGGAGCGAGATTAAGAAGTCTGGGAATTGAAAAGTAAAATAGGTTAATAAGTATTCTCTATTTGTATGGATCATCCCAAAACTATAGGCAAATATGTGTAAGTTAATTACCTTAATTCTAGCCAAGGATCCCAAAAGTGGGCTTCAAAATCCACGATTTGATTTTCCACGACTTTTATTCCCTCATTTTCCAATAATTGCTGCATTAGGTTAGTACCATCAAAATGATGTTTTCCAGTTAAAAGTCCTTTTCTATTTACCACTCTGTGGGCTGGAATATCCCCCATTTTATGTGCACCGTTCATTGCCCAGCCAACCATTCTGGCACTCCTTGCGGTTCCCAAATATTTGGCAATGGCACCATAGGAGGTTACCCGCCCAAATGGTATTTGTCTTGCCACTTCATATACTTTTACAAAGAAGTTCTCATTTTCGGGTTTCATCAGGTGTAAAATATTCGAATTAAAGTAATCACCAATAGCAACATCATTAATGCACTGAGAATATAATTGGAATTTTTTGAAAATCCATTGTTCTTGGTTTCCAATTTGGTGAAATAGACAGTATATAAGTAGAGTACTGTAAAAGTGCCGCATCCTGCTGCGAGTATAAAGGTGGCAATATCTCGGAATTGAAATTTTATCCAGCCGGAGGCATTCCACATTGCATTTAACCCGCTGTAATAAGGAATGGTCAGTAAATTCACCGCTGCCAACAATATCCCTTTAAGGAAGCTATTTCGCTTACTTACCTTAACTATCTTGGGAATTTCCCGTTTATTTTTCTTGGCCTTGACAAAGAAATAAATTGCAAAAAAACCAAAGACAATAAGGGCTATTTTTAAAAGAAGGTCTATAATCTCCGGATGTATGAATAGAAATTTGGAAATCATCACGGAAATATAAGCCTGGATTATTATCATGGTAGAAACCCCGAGACTAAAAATAACACCATTGGTCTTTCCCTTTTCCACACTAATTTTTGCGGCATTCATGTTCAATAATCCTGGTGGTACGGTAGCCATGAAGGCAGCTGAAAAAGTGGCAAAAAAAAGAATGAGTAAGTGCTCCATGGTTT
The DNA here is from genome assembly GCF_002909235.1 of Arenibacter catalasegens. Taxonomy (GTDB): domain Bacteria; phylum Bacteroidota; class Bacteroidia; order Flavobacteriales; family Flavobacteriaceae; genus Arenibacter; species Arenibacter catalasegens. The sequence goes on along the minus strand of NZ_PHQQ01000012.1, from coordinate 59,910 downwards.
ACCTTATTCTAAACTTTATATAAGTAATGGGTTTTCCTTTTTCAAGATACTGTTTTTCATAGAAAGTCTGTATGTCCAAAACTTCTTTTGGGCTGCCTTCATTTTTATAAACATCGTGATTGGCATAAAGCACTTCCAATCCTTTGCCATGTAAAAGGCCCAAAGTATACCCGTGCATAAATTCACTATCGGTTTTTAGATTAACCACCCCATCTTCTTTTAGGATTAATTTGTATTTTTCCAAAAACACCTCGTTGGTTAGTCTATGTTTGGTGCGTTTATATTTAATTTGTGGGTCAGGAAAAGTAATCCAGATTTCGGAAACTTCATTGGCAGCAAAAAGTTCGTCTATGAGTTCTATCTGGGTGCGCAGGAAGGCGGCGTTGTTTATATTCTCCTCTATTGCCGTTTTTGCGCCACGCCAAAACCGGGCTCCCTTTATATCAATTCCTATATAGTTTTTATTTTGGTCTTGTTTGGCCATCCCAATGGTATACTCCCCTTTGCCACACCCCAATTCCAAAACTAAAGGCTTGTCATTTCCGAAAAATTCGTTCCATTTTCCCTTTAAGGAAAACGTGCCGTTAGTAATTTCCTCCCTATTTGGTTGAACTACATTCTTAAAAGTTTCATTCTCCTTAAACCGTTTAAGTTTATTCTTACTTCCCACTGGTCGCTTATAATTTAATTATTGGCAAAGCTAATAAAATCTAAGTTTGTTCCTAATATAGAGTGATCAGCATTGCGAATTGTTAATACTGGTTTTGGGAATTTTATAAAATGAGGGGGAACAAACAACAGGATGCCCGAGATAAGCAGTATCTTAAAAAACATAATTTTGTAATAAGTATGTGATACTTTTTATAGATTTTTGGGCTTTAACAGTCAATTTAGGTACTTTGCCTAAAGTTAAAGTCAAATAATTATTGGAATTTAACAGACTTGGATTTACCATTTGGCAGAGGGTTAATATAGAAATTTAGATAATTTTTTACTCGCTTAGTGAGATTTGTATGCTCCGACACTTGCCCGCCCGTTCCGTTCATGCGGGTGTCGAAATATTATAAGTAGATTCCTTTCGATGCCTCATGGGCTTGTCCTGAGGTAATTGACCTCAAGGAGGAAATTTTAAAATTTGCTTGCAGATTAATAATAACGAACCAAAAGATAATATGGGAAAGAAAAACATTCAAAATAAATGGTACTTACTACTGGCTTTTTTTGTTTTTACTATGGGGTTATCCCAAGATTTGGACCAGGATACGGATAGTAATATTCAACAGTACACTCCTTCTAAATTAATGGGGAAAGGGCAATGGGATCTAAAATGGTTCAATAATCTTTACACAGAGACGAAAAGTACGTTTTCAAATAGTAAGGAGGCTAGAAAAACATTTTTCACTTCTACCATTGAAATTTACACGGGCTTGGGCGATAACAATAGATGGAATCTCGGCGCCATTGTAGAGGTAAGATCAAATGTCGTAAATGACAGGGATGCCTTGGATGTATTTAAGTTTGATGGTGAAAACGCTACTGCAAGGTCAGGGATAACTTCGATAGCTCCATCCGTAAAATTTGTACCCTTTGAATCACTGAGTAACTTTTCTGTCCAAAGTTCCTTTTTTATTCCACTAGTAGATAATGAGACTGAAAATGGAGTGTTTTTAGATCAAAAGGGATATATATGGCAGAATCGATTTTTTTATGACCTTACTTTTGCTAATAGGAAATGGCAATTGTTTACAGAACTTAATTCCGAATTAAGTTTCGGAAAAGCGGGTGAAAGCTTTGCTAATAATAGCTTAAACTTGTCTCCAGGTATATTTTTAAGTTATTTTCCAAGTTCCAAATTTACCATTTTAGCATTGGCGCAACACTCCCAAAGATTGGATTTGGGTAATAATTTTGCCCAAAATTATACAGCTTTTGGTGGTGGTGTAAAATACCAATTAACAAATGCGCTAAATCTGGAAGGATTGTATACCAATTTTGTTAGAGGAAATAATACAGGTTTGGGACAAACATTTAACTTGGGATTGCGGGCTATTTTTTAAAATGATCAATAAATAGCCTAATTTAGGGTCAAATTCTATATGCATGCGACACCTAGGTTTACTTTTCTTATTCCTTTTACAGCTTGGTTGTAGCGGTCAGGTAGTTGAGAAATTTAATGGTGTAAGTTTCGTAGCCTCAAGGGACAAAGTATCCCAGGAACATGTAGATGCGGTAAGAAATGTCAATGCCAAGTGTGCAGCGGTAATGCCTTTTGGATTTATAAGGGATAAGGACTCTCCCGAAATTATTTTTAACACTTCAAGACAATGGTTCGGGGAAACAAGAACCGGTGCTAGACAGTACATAGATATCTTACATAAGAATGGCTTAAAGGTAATGTTAAAGCCTCAGATATGGATCTCTAGGGGTGAGTTTACAGGTAGTTTAACAATGAATTCCGAAGAAAATTGGGAGGCATTGGAGGTCTCTTATGACAACTTCATTATGGCATATGCCACGCTGGCACAAGAAACCAAGGCTGATGCTTTTTGTATTGGAACTGAGCTTGAGCAATTTGTTAATCACAGACCGGAGTATTGGACCGAATTGATCAAAAAAATCAAGGGTGTTTATAAAGGGAAACTGACCTATGCGGCCAATTGGGACGAATATGGAAGAACACCATTTTGGGATGATCTAGATTTTATAGGGATAGACGCTTATTTCCCCTTAAGCGACGAGAAAACGCCTACAGTTGAACAATTAAGAAAGGGATGGCAGCCACATAAAGAAAAAATAAGGTCATTGGCCTTGGCGAAAAACAAACCTATTATTTTCACGGAATACGGTTATAGGAGTAATAATTATACGGCAAAAAAACCTTGGCTGGTGGATCACAGTCAGGATGATGTAAACCTCGAAGCCCAGGCCAATGCTACTAAAGCTATATTTGAAGAATTTTGGAAAGAAGAGTGGTTTGCAGGTGGGTTTGTCTGGAAATGGTTTATTGATCATGCAAAAGCGGGTGGGATAAACGATAATAGGTTTACCCCGCAAAATAAACCGGCCCAAGAAGTGATAAAAAATTTCTATAAGTTATACTAGGGCTTTATTACAGGGCCTTACTACCTTAACTTATTCCGTGTCGTATCCGATTATATTCGTTATTTCTTCTCCTATATAATTTCACATTGATAATGAAAATTGGTTTAAGGGTATTATTGTTTTTTTTATTTATAACTGGATACACCCAGCAATCTACTGTGACTACGGTGAACTTTGAAGGCGCCAAAAGAACTAAAATTTCGTTTTTAGAAAACTTTGTTAAAGTAAGGACGGGCAATTTATTGGATTCCCTAGTCTTGAAAGAAGATGTTCAACGCTTAAAGCAATTGCCTTCTATTGCTAATGCTGTTTTTCGAGTGGATGCTAATACGGAAAATCATTATTCGGTTGTTTATACGGTTGAAGAACATTTTACCTTGATCCCTTTTGCTAATCTGTATACTTCCACCAACGATGAATTTGCATATAGAATTGGCGTGCAGGAGTATAACCTATTAGGCAAGAACATGATTTTGGGCGGATTTTATCAAAGGGACATCTTTAATTCTTATGGTATAAACTTTAGGGCACCTTATATTATCGGTGGCAACTTGGGATTTGCTATGAGTTACAATAATATTGCGACCCTAGAACCAGTCTTTATTAACGATCTTACCGCAGATTACAAATATAAAAACAAGGCCTTTGAGGTTTTGGGTTTGTATAATATCAACAATAAAAATAAGATAGACTTTGGAATTAATTGGTTTACGGAGGACTATAACTATATAACTGGCGCTACCAGTCCAAATGTGCCTCAAGATTTGAAAGTGGATAAATATTTATATAAGCTGATCTACTCTTATGAGAATATAGAATATGATTATCACTATCGTTCAGGCTTTAGCAGTGTTTTAAATTTTCAATATGTTAAGAGTCCCGATGAGAATTTGCCAGAATTTTTAATTGGCTTCAATGACTTTATCTATTATAAAAGGCTTGGATATCGTGGTAATTGGGCAAATCGTTTACGTTTGGGTATTGCTAGTAACATTGATACGCCATTCGCTCCTTTTTCTGTTGACAATAATGTCAACATTCGGGGCGTAGGGAATAAAATAGATAGGGGCACTGGTACAATCGTCTTTAACACGGAATATAGGTATAGTTTTATGGACAGGGATTGGTTTGCATTACAAGGCAATTTTTTTGTTGATTCAGGTACATGGCGAAATCCAGGAGGTGATTTTAGTGATTTTACGGATAGGGAAAGTATTAGGGTCTATCCAGGGATTGGTTTAAGATTTATTCATAAGCGAGTATTTAACGCCATTTTCCGAATAGATTATGGCCATGGCATCACAAAAAACGCATCAAAAGGAATTGTTTTTGGAATTGGGCAGTATTTTTGATAATATTTGTGTAAAATTAGTATCGTGTTGACCATAAAACCTTTTGTATTATTTAGCATAGTTACCTTATTGTCGTTTCCTGTTTTTTCACAAACCTCGGTTAAAACCGTAATTGCTGAAAAGGGGGACGGTATTTATTCCATATTAAGGAAGCAAGGGATTAATCCAATTAGGCACTACGGGCATTTTGTTGATCTTAATCAAGATAATTTAAGGGATAGTGTGCATCTTTATGAGGGAAGGGAATATATTATACCTATAGTTCCTGTGGATACTATTGCCATAGAGGAATCCGTTGAGAAAAAAACTACCGAAATTAAGGTTGTTTCCAATATTATGACCGATGATATTTTTGGAAAAAGTTATGCTATAACGGAGATAAAGAGCAATAAACTACAAGGGAACGTTTATTATTTAATCTCTGGTCATGGCGGACCCGATCCCGGTGCTGTTGAAGAGTATGAGGGAAAAATTATTGCTGAAGACGAGTATGCATATGATATTACGCTACGTTTGGCCAAGGAACTTATTTCCCATGGGGCCAAAACCTATATTATTATCAGGGATTTAAATGATGGAATAAGAGATCAGCGGGTGCTGGAAATAGACAGGGATGAGGTAGCTTATCCCAATGACGAAATTCCCTTGAACCAATTATTACGATTAAAGCAGCGTGTTGATGCAGTGAACAAACTGTATTTGGAAAATATAGGTAAATATCAACGGTTAATTGTTACCCATGTAGATAGTCGTAGTAGGGGTCAGAATATTGATGTGTTTTTTTACCATCATGAAAATAGTAAAAATGGCAAGCGTTTGGCGGAAAGCATCCATGAGACTTTTTTGAAAAAATACAAACAATATCAGCCTAACAGGGACTATGAGGGGACTTTCGGAGATCGTAGTGGGTTGTATTTAGTTAAAAATACGATGCCGGCAATGGCCTATATTGAAGTAGGGAATATAAAAAACAAAAAGGACCAAAAGCGCATCTTGGAACCTGATAATAGGCAAGCTCTTGCCAAGTGGATTTCGGAGGGGGTATTGCTGGATTATGAAACGAGGAAATAAGGGGACGATTAAGGGACGATTTTTTTCTGGTAATATTTATACAAATGATCAGGGCCAAAACCCAATAAATTCTTTAAGTGAATTATAGCGAAGTGGTATTGAAGTTTTAAAGAACCAAGTTGATCATATTTTCGTGCCGAGGTAATAACGTGTTGTGGTAATACTTTAAAATTTGATATTTTGTAAAGCCGCCCTATAAACTCCGTGTCTTCATATATGATATAACTCTCGTTAAAGCCTCCCGTTTTTTGAAATAGATCCTTAAGAATAAATAATGATTGATCACCTCCCCGGCATAGTTTGAGGTTAATTCTGCTGAACCATGCAAAGAATTGTAAAAACTTTTTTGAGGTATTGAACTTCATTCTAAAGCAGCCCGAGGAAATATTGTTTTTATAGGCATTTAAGATAAAAAGATCAAAATTCTTGGGTGGGTATGTATCGGCATGTAAAAAATAAAGTAGGGCTCCAGTTGCTGCCTTGGCCCCAGTATTCATTTGTTTAGCACGTCCTTTTTCGCAAGATGTAACTATTGCCCCTTTTGCCTTGGCCAAGGCAATGGTATTGTCCGTACTGCCACCATCAACAACAATTATTTCCTTAATATTCCCTGTACTGCTATTCGCTGCCAAATGGTCTAACAAAGTGCTTATGTGTACAGATTCATTTAGGACAGGTATTATAATACTTATGTCTACGGAATTACTCAATTTCATTTAGAGCCCAATTGTAGTTTAGATAATTTATTTTGGTATTTGATGTCAGTTTTTTTATAGCGTATTTATTTATATACTCTATTAAAGACCCTTTTTCAGTGAAGTCTTTTTTGTACCAGTTAAAAATTTCGGACAAGGAAGCTTTTTCCGTGGTAAGTAAATTTCTTTTTGGGTCATTGATAAAATCGATGGCCGTCTGTTCCAGAAGTTTTTCGAGATTAACGGCATTAAATGCTTTGTTCAGTAATTTGGGACAGGAATAAGAGGCACAATTAATGGCAAAATGAATTAGGGGTTCATCCATTTTTCGTAATATTTTATGTTCAAGATCACCCAAAGAAATATCTTCGTTTCCTATTTTTACAATATTTTTCCCCCAGGGATTCTTAATATCCTTTATACTTTTAGTAGGAAAATTGTCCAAAATAAGCTTAACTGTAGCGGCATTATAAAGGTTAATGTAATATGCAAGTTTTTCAGGTTTTGGGGCCTCATCGGAAGGGCGGTTATTTGATAGATAATCCAAATAAGTTCGCAATACCGTGATGTCTTTGGTAAAGCCTCTGTAGTCAACATTTCCATCATTGTCTACATGTTTTTTGAGTAATTTATCCCAATCTGAATGATCTAGTTGTACTTCAATTTCCGTCGCACAATTTTTATTTTGCCATGGTGTAAGCGTAGCACTATGAGCGCTGATGGTCAAAAGCAAGGTCAGTACAAATGATAATTTAAGTCGCATAGGATTTTATTTACCTCTGATTAGTATACAGTAGCACTTAAACCTTACATGAAAATTAGGATTAACAGCAACCTCCACCATTATAATGCCAAGTACTGTCACTAATATGGATTTCGGCATTGCTTTTTTGAAGTGCCGATGCTGTTTTGTCACATACCGCCAAAGGCTGATTTTGCATCAGCACATGTCCATTTTTATCATCAAAATATTCTTCATTACCGTAATAAATGGCTGTTTTTCCTGTAAAAATGCATGGGCCGTCCTGTGGCATAGGGTCTTTAATGGCCGCAATTTCAATAGATTCTATAAAAATCAATTCATCGGTGGGATAGTGATTGGGAGAGAGCACCCGGTACGATTTCCGAGCTCTAATTTCTATGGTCCCAAAACCTGCATCCGCTAAAACCTTTACATAATCTTTTAATGGGATACTTCCACTTAGGCATAATGCCCTTAGTCGGTCGTCGTTACGCAAGATGTCGTTCATGGGTTGTTCGCAGATGGGGTCGCTCATAACCAATCTGCCATGGGGTTTTAGTACACGGTACATTTCGGCAACCGCTTTTTTTAGGTCCTCTACCTTAAAAATGTTGAAAAGGCAATTTTGAGCTGCCACATCTATACTGTTATCGGCTATGGGTAGGCTTAGTGCATCTCCTTTTACAAGGTTTACGAACTCTTTTTTAAACCAAGGGTTTTCTAGTTCCGCTACTTTAAAGTTTTCTCTTGAAGCATCCAACATCTCATCAACAACATCAATACCGGTAACTCCTCCCTTTTGCCTTGAGAAATAAGAAAATTGTAACAGTTCCATGCCGCCCCCAACACCCACATAAAGGACTTTAGGGTCGTTAATTAAATCTTGGGCAGATACTGTGCTGCCACAACCATAGTTCATCTCTTGCATTATTTTTGGAATAGATAACCCAGGGAATTGCCAAATGGGATTGGTGGTACAACATAATCCAACGTCCGGGGTCAATGCTGCATTTTTATACAATTCATTTGTTGCTTCTAAATAGCTCATTATAGTATGTTTAAAATTTCTTATCAGGTTAGTATCTTCCTTTCGTCATTCCCCACCACTCACAGTTGAAAATTACATTTCCTTAATCAGTTCCCTGAACAGCTTTATCATTTTGGGTTCTGTTTTCCCGGCTATTTCAATTATTTCGGTAATGTTGACCGGCTTTAAATTATCGGGATCGCATTCGTCTGTTAGAACAGATACTGCAACAATTGGCAATTGCAAGTGATTGGCAACGATTACTTCTGGGACGGTACTCATTCCCACGGCATCGGCTCCAATAATCTTTAACATTCGGTATTCAGCCTTGGTTTCCAGTTGCGGGCCTACCACGGAGGCGTAAACTCCTTTACGGAGGGTTATATTTTCTTTTTCGGCTATTCTCTCCAAACTTTTCCGCATAGGAATATTATATGGTTCGCTCATATCCGTAAATCGCTCCCCAAATTCACTCACGTTTTTAAATGCCAAAGGAGAACCGCCTTGGAGATTAATGTGGTCTTCGATAAGCATGATATCACCTTTCTTATAATCTGGATTTATGGCTCCTGCTGCATTGGATATAAATAGTTTTTTAATGCCTAGCATGTGCATTACCCGAATTGGGTAGGTAACGTCCAAAAGATCGTAGCCTTCATAAAAATGGAACCTGCCCTGCATCACAACAACCTTTTTGCCTTCCAAAGTGCCATATATCAATTTGCCCGAATGGAATTCTACCGTGGCCAATGGAAAATAGGGAATGTGATTGTAATGTGCTTCAATAGGATTTTCAATATCCTCCGCCATTTTACCTAAGCCAGTTCCCAGTACGATACCAATTTCAGGGGCATCAAAGCCTTTTCCTATTAAATAATCAGTAGATTCTTTAAGTAATTTACTCGTCATATAATTTCAATTTTTTAAAAAAGAGCGAAAAATTTCAATATCCTTAATGTCCTCAAAATAGTCAATATCATTTTTAGGAGTTAGCAAACCGTAATTTTCATTTTTTATATCTTGTAGGGTAGCCTCCAATACAGTGTCCTTACCCCAATTTTTATTGTGAAATAAGGAGGAGTTAAAGACTTTCATTCCTAGCAAATAGTAACCACCATCAACGGCAGGCCCAATGATATAGTCATGTTGGTCCAAGGAATTAAAAGCCTCTTTTAAATCGTTTTCAGTTAAATCGTACATATCACTTCCAATTATAATAATTTTTTCATAACTGGCATCAAATCCGGCCTTAAAAGCATTGGCCATACGCTCCCCTAATTCATTTCCTACTTGCATTTTTTTTTCGTAAATGGAATTATCCCAAATATCATTTTCCGAAATATGATTGGAATAGCACACCCATTTTTCAGTGTTTAATCCCTTCGTAAAACTCTTGGTATGATTAAGTAAAAATTTATAAATGTCCAAGGCAATCTTGTCGCCAACAGTTGCTGCCAATCGAGTTTTGCATTTACCTAGTTCCGGGTTACGGGTAAAGATTATTAGTAAATTTTTTGGGTGGGTCATAGTATCTCTGAAATGAATGGCCCATTTAAAGGGCTTGGTCTAAATGGTCGTTGTAGGTCTGTATTCATTACTTGATGTCGGTCGGGGATTGAGAATTTGTGGATCTACTATTTCGTTTTCCGTCAGCCATTGAGAGTTAACTGGCTTAAAGAGATATTTGTATTCAGTTATTGTGTTTTTTGGAATCGTATACTTTTGTGGCATTGGTCAACATCCTGGCCCAATGCTTGTTAAACGTATGCACTCTATCTGTTTCTTTCTCTATGGAATCATATACTTTATAACCCTCATTTTTCCATTTGAAAATACCACCGTATAAATTGAAAACTTGCGTATAGCCCTTATTCAGAAGCTTCTCCCCCACATCCTCAGAACGCACCCCTATGGAACAATAGACTACAATGGGCGTATTACTATCAGGAATTAAAGATGAAACCATGTCCATATCAAATTCCTGGTCACCAATCCATACTGCATTTTTGAGATGGCTCACTTCAAATTCTCTCTTTTCCCTAGTATCTAGGAGTAAGAACTGGTTATTAAGTGTTAATTCTTCCACTTGGATATAAGGGACGGTGTTATTGTTGTGCTTTCTTATTGCATTGTCTATAGAACTCTGGCCATAAAGACCATAAAGGCAAAAGAGGCTTGTGAAAAAATGGAACAGATATTTCATTATTAAATGTAAATCGTAAAGCAAAGATAGTATATTGGCATTATAACCTTAAGGGACTATTAAAAGCTTGTAAATTAATTATAATAATCAAGGAGTAGATTTCCGTTTTTATAAATGGATTTTATAATTTCACATCCTTGGAACTACGCAATTCATTTTTTTAAAAACGACCTGAAAATGTTGTACAACATGCATTTGGGTAATGCGTCATAGTTAATTATAAAACCTATCTTAACAATAATATATGCCGGAAAGAAAGAAAAAGAGTCATGACTTTAAATCCAACTTGTATTCCTATTGGAAAAAATCCAGAAGATTTAGGGTTGGAATTTTCGCTGATATTCATGATGCTTTATTTATTATAGCAGGGATTTTTTCTGCTGCTTTTGGTTTGGAAAGTTTTTTGTTGCCCAATAGTTTTATTGACGGAGGGGCAACGGGAATTTCACTTTTAATTTCTGAAATCACATCTACGCCCTTATATGTACTTATCATTCTTGTTAATATTCCCTTTATATATCTTGGTTTTAAGGTGATAGGCAAACAATTTGCAATTAAGGCCTCTCTGGCGATTATTGGGTTGGCTATTGTATTGGCTACGGTACACTTCCCAGAAGTGACGGAGGACAAACTATTGGTTGCAGTTTTTGGCGGGTTTTTTCTAGGTGCCGGTATTGGCCTTTCCATTAGGGGTGGGGGTGTGTTGGATGGTACTGAGGTTTTGGCGATTTATCTGAGTAGGAAATTAAGGACCAAAATTGGCGATAATATTATAGTCATCAATGTTATAATATTCTTGGCAGCTGCCTATTTTCTTTCCTTGGAAACGGCACTATATTCCATGTTGACCTATTTGTCGGCTTCAAAGACCTTGGATTTTGTAGTTGATGGGATTGAAGAATATACGGGAGTTACCATTATATCTGCACGCAGTGAGGAGATGAGGCTTATGATCACGGAAAAGTTGGGTAGGGGACTTACCATTTATAAGGGACATGGAGGTTATGGAAAGAGTGGCGTACATAATGAGTATGATATTATTTACGCTGTAATTACTAGACTGGAAATCAGCAAACTAAATACAGAAATAGAAAAGATAGACCCTAATGCCTTTGTTGTAATGAACAGTATAAATGATACTAAAGGCGGAATGATCAAAAAAAGATCCTTGAACCACTAAAACTTCCAGATATTAAAAAGTTGTGTAAGTATTGCCGAGGCAATGCTACCAATGTAACTATTGTTACCCAAAATTAATCCTGGGAGGATTAACTTTGAGGTATATTTTATAGAAATTTTATGGAACATACAGTACAGGAAACTAAACATGACATAGTCCAAAATGGTTTAATTGGGGCTATGGATTATGAGGATTACAGGCTAATGGTTTCCAAGTTGGCTTTGGAGGGAAAATCTACGGGTTCCATACAAAACGAGGAACTGGGGAATTATACGCGCCTAAACGATCAACGGATGAAACGCTTGGACAAGACCCTTAAAATCGATGCTAATTCCGAATTGAAAATCCAAAAGATAAATAAAAAGACTACTTGGTTGGTACTTACGGAGAGTTGGTGTGGCGATGCCGCTCAAACCTTACCTGTAATGAATAAGATTGCCAGTCTAAATAGCAATATTTCGTTAAAACTGGTATTACGTGATGAAAACCTGGAATTAATGGAGCAGTTCTTATCCAATGGCGCCATGGCTATCCCAAAATTGATTTCAATAGATGATGCTACTGGTAAGGTTAATGGCGAATGGGGCTCCAGACCATCCAAAGCAATCAAAATGGTTCAGGATTACAAGAGTAAACATGGAAAATTGTCTCCAGAATTTAAACAAGATTTACAGCTTTGGTATAACAAGGATAAGGGTCAAAATACGGTGAGCGACCTGTTATCTTTGTTTTTCTTGGAATAAATAGGTGATAGTACCCATTTGTTCTTCTCTTTCCCCAGCATTAAATTTAGATTTTAAGGCATATTCAATGGCGTTATCTACCAGACAGCCATTGAGGGTATTAGAGCTCTTTTTGTTGACATCGGCTTCTATGACCTTTCCAAATGGATCAACTTTAATATTAATGACCACTTTGCCGCCCTCAATACAAGTGTAAATGGGAATTGGCAGACTGGTATGCCTTCTGTCCACTAAAGAATAGGAAATAGAGGTCCTTCTTTTGGCTAGATTGTTGGTCATTACTTCTTTACTCGCTTCCTTTTCTCCTAAAAGCTCTTGCTTTTCCCGTCTTCTCTTAGCCAATTCTTTAACTCTTGTTGCATATTCGGAGTCGGAACTAAGATAGTCTGTTGGGTCATCACTGTCAGAGGACAGTTCCTGTTCCTCCATGATTTCCTCTAGTGTTTTGAGCGGCTCTGGGTTGCCAAAACTGGGTTTGTTGGCCTCGTTATAGGCCATATGACTTTTAACGGGTTCGGAATTGGCCATCTCCTCCATGTCCTTGATTTTTTCCTCTATAATTTCTTCAAGGTCTTCCTCTTCCAGCAAACTTAATTCAATAACATACTCCTCTTTTTCTTTTTGACCCAAGTGGATATTGTACAAACTAAGTACCACCAAGCCCATGGAAAAAAAAGTTATTAAAAAAGAAAGTTGTTTCCGGCTCAAATTCATAGTGATATAACCACGTTTTATCAAAAATATTTCAAATCATCGACGAACGGTTAGGTTACCACCTTAAATTTCGAAGTAGTTTTTAACTATCGATTTGCAGTAAATTACCAAATTCCTCGGGGGTTATGGCTTTATCTACGTTGTAATCACCTATTTTGGTTCTTTTCAAGGAGGATAAATGCGCACCAGATTGGAGTGCTTTTCCAAAATCATAAGCCAAAGACCTTATATAGGTGCCTTTACTACAGACCACTCTAAAGTGTACCTTTGGCAATTCTATCTGTGTAATTTCAAATTCTTTAATAGAGACCCCTCTTTTTTTTATCTCTACCTCTTTGCCCTCTCTGGCGTATTCATAAAGTCTTTTTCCGTCTTTTTTTAAGGCAGAGAACACTGGGGGAACCTGTTCAATGTCACCTATAAATTGTGTAGTGGCGCTGTGAATCAATTCATTTGAAATATGATCAATTGGAAAGTTTTCGTTAATCTCCGTTTCCAGATCATAGGACGGGGTTGTCCCGCCTAAAGTAATAGTGCCAGTATATTCTTTTTCTTGACCTTGAAGTTCGTTTATGGTTTTGGTAAATTTTCCAGTGCAAACAAGCAATAAACCGGTGGCTAACGGATCCAGGGTTCCTGCATGGCCAATCTTGATTTTTTTTAGTTCAAATTTCTTCCTAATATTCCATTTCAAGGAATTTACCGCCTGAAAAGACGTCCACCCTAACGGTTTGTTTATTAGTAAAACCTGTCCTTCTAAAAAATCCTCCTTAGTCATTACATTACGGTTAGGGGGCTAATAAAATAATGGATTACTATGATAGCAATTCCCACTACGATCCTATAGTACCCAAATATTTTAAAACCGTTTTTACTTAAATATCCAATGAAGGTTTTTATAGCGAATAGTGCTACTATAAATCCTACTACGTTGCCAATTATTAAAAGATTTACTTGATCTTGGGTAAGTGTGAATCCCGCAGCGTAATAATCGTAACTTTTCTTCAGCGTAGCTCCCAACATAGTAGGCACAGCAAGGAAAAAGGAAAATTCTGCGGCTGCTGTCCTGGATAGCTTTTGGGACATACCCCCAACAATACTGGCACCACTTCTTGATACTCCTGGAATCATCGCCAAACATTGGAAAAGTCCAATTTTAAATGCGGTGCCATATGAAATATCGGTGTTGTCCGAATTTCCGAATAACTCATCAACCCTTAGTAGGATTAAGCCTCCTATCACCAAAGAAAAAGCAACAACAAGCGGGCTTTCCAATAAGGCGTCTATAAAATCACTTAACAGTAATCCAAAAACAACTGCAGGGATAAAAGCGACCAAAAGTTTAAAATAGAAATCAATGCTTTGAAAAAATCGTTTGAAATACAACACCACAACAGAAATTATGGTGCCCAATTGGATGACGATGGTAAATAATTTAGTGAAATCTTCCTGAGCAATACCAAAAAAGGAAGATACGATAATCATGTGCCCTGTTGAGGAAACCGGTAAGTATTCGGTTATACCTTCAATAACGGCAAGAATAATAGCCTCTAATATGTCCAAATTTATTTTTTCTTATGCGGATTCAACAAAATGGCGTAGACTTCAATGCCAAGTCCTATCAATACCAAAGTAGGGGCCAAGCGTATTCTTCTAAAATTATAAATCTCTGGGTTAAATACATTGGGGTCGTCACTTCCACCACCACTCATAAGGATAAATCCTAAGGTAATTAAGGCCAGTCCAACAAACATAAACAGGTAATTTTTTTTCTGAAAGATAAATTCCTGTCTAGGTTTTTGCTGCTGATTATTAGTTTGTTTTTTACTCATGCCGCAAATTTAATAATATAAATCGTCTGTTCTAAGATTTAAGAAACGTTGTGTTGCAAAAAAAGTGCTTATGTAAGAAATTAAGACCCCTAATCCAAAGACACTTGCAAAAAGAAATACTAAAATAGTTGGGTCTTGAAAAAGATTGAGCTCTGGAAAATTTATGTCTACGTAATATATAACAAAGCCCAAGGCAATTAAGGCCAAGACAGCTCCTAGAACACCTAGCTTTATATTGGTCCATATGAATGGCCTCCGGATAAAGGTTTTGGTAGCCCCTACCATTTGCATGGTCTTAATGATAAAACGTTTGGAGTAAATGGAAAGACGGATAGAGCTATTGATCAACAGTACTGCTATGAAGGTGAATATTCCACTGGCTACCAGAATCCAAAAGCTTAGTTTCTTTACATTATCGTTTAAAAGTGTAATTAGGGGTTTGTCGTAGCTTACTTCCTCAATATAATCTTTGGAGCCAATTTCCTCTGCGATCTCAGTGATTTTTTCTGTGGAAACATAATCGGCCTTGAGTTGTACGTCTATAGAATTTTTAAGGGGGTTATAACCCAAGAAATCCAGAAAATTCTCACCTATCTCCAGACTGTGTTGTTCCGCGGCCTGTTCTTTGGATACATAGGTGGCCTTTTTGGTATATTCGGCCATAGCTAGACTTTTTTGTAATTGGTCTACTTCCACTTCCTTGGCATTGTCTTTTAGAAAAACGGATATGGTTATCTGCTCCTTAAAGTGATCGGCCAATTTTTTGGTGTTCAATACCAAAAGGCCTAAAATCCCTAAAAGAAAAAGCACAAGTCCAATGCTCAATACTACCGAAAAGTAAGATGAAATTAGTTTTCTTTTTTGAAAACGTTCAAATGATGTGCTCATAGTACAAAATCAATATGTAAAAATAGGAAAGTAAATTGAATAAAAAATAATAGTGACCTCTTTCATCCTTAATTTAAGGTAATCAAAAAGTTATGAAATGGTATATAGATAATATCTTTTCGCTTTCATAGATTAAACTTATTTTTGCGCTACATTAATAAATGCACGGGTGTGCAGTAGGTACACTGGATTAAAATACAAGAGATTAGGATGACTTACGATTTTAGGAAGATTGAAGAAAAATGGCAACAATTTTGGGCGGAAAACCAAACCTTTAAAGCGGAAAATAATTCCCAAAAGGAAAAGTTTTATGTATTGGATATGTTTCCCTATCCTTCTGGTGCTGGTTTGCACGTAGGGCATCCGTTGGGGTATATTGCCAGTGATATTTATGCACGATATAAAAGACATAAAGGATTTAATGTGTTGCATCCTATGGGGTACGATTCTTTTGGACTTCCTGCGGAACAATACGCCATTCAGACAGGGCAGCATCCTGCAGATACTACGAAAGTTAATATTGAAGGAGGAGTAGATAAAGAAGGCACCGAAATTAAAGGATATAGAAAGCAATTGGATGTAATGGGCTTTTCCTTTGATTGGAGTAGGGAGGTTCGAACCTCGGATCCCAAATATTACAAATGGACCCAATGGGTCTTTATCCAACTCTTTAATTCTTGGTACAATAAGGAGACTGACAAGGCTGAAGATATTTCAAGTCTAATTGCCATTTTTGAAAAAGAAGGTAACCAAAATGTCAATGCGGTTTGTGATGAAGAAGTGGTGGATTTCTCATCAATTGAATGGAAAGCTTTTTCGCCAAAACAACAGCAAGAGATTTTATTACAATATAGATTAACCTATTTGGCGGAAACAGAAGTCAATTGGTGTCCAGCGCTAGGAACGGTATTGGCAAACGATGAGATTGTCAACGGAGTTTCTGAGCGTGGAGGGCATCCCGTGGTCCGTAAAAAAATGACGCAGTGGAGTATGCGTATTTCCGCATATGCCCAACGTCTTTTGGATGATTTGGCAATGGTAGATTGGCCGCAACCGTTAAAGGATTCCCAGACCAATTGGATCGGAAGGTCAGAGGGAGCTGAAGTGACGTTTAAGGTCCTCCCCCTAACCCCCTCCTTGGGAGGGGGCAGGGGGGAGGTCGATTCGGAAGTCATGGAAATATCGGTCTTCACTACCCGGCCCGATACGATTTTTGGGGTGAGTTTTATGACTTTGGCTCCTGAGCATGAATTGGTGGCTAGAATAACTACTCCTGAGCAAAAGGCAGAAGTTGAGTCTTATATAGAGGCTACGGCCAAACGTAGTGAGCGCGACCGTATGGCTGATGTGAAGACTATTTCTGGTGCTTTTACTGGGGCTTATGCAGAACATCCTTTTAGTAAAGAGCCCATACCTATTTGGATCGGGGATTATGTTTTGGCTGGCTATGGCACCGGGGCGGTAATGTCTGTTCCCTGTGGTGATCAGCGGGATTATGACTTTGCAAAACATTTTGATATTCCTATTCCCAATATTTTTGAGGGTGTAGATATTTCTGAAGCAGCCTTCTCAGAAAAGGGCAATACAGTAATTTCCAATTCTGATTTTTTAAATGGGCTTCCATATAAAAAGGCCGTTAAACGTGTCATTTTTGACCTGGAGAAGTTAGGTCAAGGGATAGGGAAAATAAATTATAGGTTGCGGGATGCCGTTTTTAGTCGCCAACGCTATTGGGGAGAACCGTTCCCAGTTTATTATGTGGATGGTATGCCACAAATGATCGATCAGCAACATCTGCCCATTGTTTTGCCAGAAGTGGAGAAATACCTGCCTACGGAAACAGGTGAGCCACCCTTGGGCAATGCCACGGTATGGGCATGGGATGTAAAAAATTCGGCCGTAGTCAGTAATGAGTTGATAGATCATAAAACCGTATTTCCTTTGGAGCTGAATACCATGCCTGGATGGGCAGGGAGTTCATACTACTTTAATCGCTACATGGATCCGACAAATGACGACGAAATATTCTCAAAAGAGGCGATCGACTATTGGCAAGATGTAGACTTATATATTGGAGGTAGCGAGCATGCCACTGGACATTTGCTGTACTCCCGTTTCTGGCAAAAGTTTTTGTTCGACAAAGGTGTGGTGCCCAAACCCGAGTTTGCCAAAAAACTGATCAACCAAGGGATGATTACGGGGACCAGTGCATTTGTATATTATACGTTTTACTCGCTTATTGAGAAAAAGGAATATGGAGGGGAAATTCTAATCAATAAAAAGGTAATCTTTATTTCTAAAGATCTTTATTACGATACCCTTGCCAAGAAATCTGGGTTACTTGATAAAATTGTTAAATCTGATATTCAATCCGATTTGTTAAAAAGATTGAAAGATGGGGAGTTAATATTGATTACTCCACTTAGCTCTTCTGAATATCCATTAAATTTTACCCATGCAGATGTTTCGCTTGTTAATAGTTCTGATGAATTGGATATTGAAGCCTTTAAAAAATGGCGACCTGAGCATGAAGATGCACAATTTAATTTGGAAGACGGTAAGTACATCGTAGGTCGCGAGGTAGAAAAAATGTCTAAATCTAAGTACAATGTAGTAAGTCCGGATAGTATCTGTGAGGAGTACGGGGCAGATTCCCTGCGTTTATACGAGATGTTCCTTGGGCCTTTGGAGCAATCCAAGCCTTGGAATACCTCCGGAATCAGTGGGGTTTATAGTTTTCTAAAAAAAATGTTTCGTTTATACCATGGAGGGGTAGAAGGCGCTTTTTTGGTTACAGATAATGCACCTACCGCAGATAATTTAAAGACCCTGCATAAGACTATTAAGAAAGTGGAAGAGGATATAGAGAATTTCTCTTTCAATACTTCGGTATCTACATTTATGATTGCCGTGAATGAATTGGCTGCGCAAAAATGTAATAGTAGGGAAATATTGGAACCTTTGGTAGTATTGGTTTCGTCCTATGCCCCCCATATTGCAGAAGAGCTGTGGTCCCAATTAGGATATACTACCTCTATAGCTACTGCTCCTTTCCCCAAATTTGAAGGCAAGTATTTGGTAGAGAGTAGCAAGGAATATCCTATTTCGTTCAACGGAAAGATGCGCTTTAAAATAGAGTTGCCGGTAGACCTGTCCAAAGAGGAAATTGAAGCTGCCGTTATGGCCCATGTTAAAACAAAGGAGCAATTGCAAGGACGAACTCCTAAAAAAGTAATTATAGTTCCTGGAAAAATTGTAAATATTGTGGGTTAACCAATTTATTGGCAGATGGTAATGAGAGAGGGCATTTTTAAACGAGTGTGAATACAAATAATTAATGAAATTGGATACCGAATATGGAATATGTTGAAATCATGGGCATGGTTGCTGCCATAATAACCACTTCTTCGTTTGTACCTCAGGTTTATAAGACTTGGAAAAATAAGTCTACAAAGGATATCTCCCTGACCATGTATTTGGCTATGTTTATCGGAGTAGTGCTATGGACGGTCTATGGAGTTTTTCATGAAAGTGTACCTATTATAGTTGCCAATTTTCTCACTGCCGTTTTACTTTTCATCATGATCGTCCTAAAGTTAAAATATAAGTAGTTTGGGACAAATTGTCAGATTCGTATTATTTTATGTTCTGAAATTTAGGTTTGGATAATTTGGCGGGCTTTTTGCTGTATTTAGTACAGATTGGATAAAGGAAACTTTAGTATATTCGATTAATTTTAAAAGGAAATCGTTATGATGATGTATTATATATTACTTGGGGCCATAGCTTTGGTAAGCTGGTTGGTAAGCAATAAACTAAAAAGTAAATTTAAGCACTATTCCAAAGTGCATTTGCGCAATGGTATGAGTGGTGCCGAAATTGCAGAAAAAATGTTGGCCGATCATGGGATCCGGGATGTGAAGGTGATTTCTACACCTGGGATGCTTACGGATCACTACAATCCGACAAATAAAACGGTAAATTTAAGTGAAGGGGTCTATAATCAAAGAAATGCTTCTGCGGCGGCGGTTGCGGCCCACGAATGTGGACATGCCGTGCAGCACGCTACGGCTTATGAATGGTTGACCTTGCGTTCCAAATTGGTGCCTGTGGTAAGTGTTACCTCAGGAATGTCTATGTGGGTAGTTTTTGGAGGAATAATGTTGGGAGCGGCTGCAGGAATTGGTCTTGGATATTGGGTAGCCGTGGCAGGTCTAATTATGATGGGACTTGCTACCTTGTTTAGTTTTATCACATTACCTGTGGAATACGATGCCAGTAACAGGGCATTGGCTTGGTTAAAGAATAAAAACATAGTTACTCCTGATGAGTACAAGGGTTCTGAGGATGCCCTAAAATGGGCTGCCAGAACGTATTTGGTAGCTGCAATAGGTTCTTTGGCCTCTTTGGTCTATTGGGCTATGCAGGTCTTCGGAGGTAGGGACTAAAAACCAAAAGTATATAACTAAAAAGGACATCGAGAGATGTCCTTTTTTTATATTGTTATTTGACGGTCTATCTGTTGGTCCAAGGAAATGAAGGTCTCTGTTCTGGAAACACCTTCTATCTGTTGTATATCCCTATTAAGTACATGCATAAGATGTTCGTTATCCCGGCAAAGTACTTTTATTAGAATAGACCAGTTCCCTGTAGTATAGTGGCATTCCAATACTTCTGGAATTTTTTCAAGTTCCTTTACGGCTAAAGGATTGCTCATGGCCTTATCCAAATAGATACCTATGTAGGCCATAGTGGTATATCCCAAAACTTTAGGATTGATAATAAATTTAGACCCTGCAATTAAACCAGAAGCTTCCAATTTACGTAGTCTCTGATGAATGGCAGCCCCCGAAATCCCAATTTTTCTGGCAATTTCCAGAACAGGCTTCCTAGCATCGTCCATCAAAAATCTTAGGATCTTTTTGTCGATTCCGTCAATTTTAATGTTTTCGTTATTGGATTTCATGATTATAGTTTCAAATTTAATATAAAGATACCGAAATGGTTTTAAATATTAACTCGCTACGGAGTCGGGATTGTAGCCCAAGTAGGGTACGTGATATTCTTTAAAGTGTATCCCGTATTCTTTTAGTTCCTCTAAAATGGGTTCATATACCTCGCGTCTAATGGGTAATTGTACCCCAGGGTTGGTTATTTTTTTGTTTAGTATGAGCAAGGTGGCCATGGCTACCGGTAAACCAACTGTTTTGGCCATGGCAGTGTAAGTCCTATCTTCCCCAGTGACCACCATGTTGGAATCTATCTGTTCTTTATGACTATTGAGTTCGTAACCAAATTTGTGATACATAACGATCATATCCTTGTCCGTCTCAGCCAAAGTCCAACTATCCTCCAAGATTCTTTGTAAAATTTCGGCAGGGGTGGCATTTTTTAATTCAATTCTTCTTGTGGAATCAAACAGGTGCAATTCCATTAATTTTTCCCACATTATATCATCCTGATCGATTTTTAGGTAATGCCTCATTTTTAGTTCTACTGTATTGGTAGGGGAATAAGGTAGAAATAGGTTTACGAACTGGCGGTAAGACATTCCTTCAGAATTCTCTATAGTGTAACTATCATCTGTCATTCCTAATTGAACAAACATATTCCATGCCTTGGAAAAACCTACCCTTCGCATAGTTCCACGGTATAGGGTAAGCACGTTCTGCAGTCCGTAAACTTCCCTATATTTTAGGGAATCCCTATTTGCGTATACTTCAAATTTCCCGTACCCTTCAACATCCAGAAATTCTGTTCTTCTAAAAAGCTTATGGTAGGGGATGTATTTGTATGTACCTTCCTGTATAAATTTTGCTACCCCGCCTTGGCCGGCTACAACAACATTTCTAGGGTTCCATGTAAATTTATAGTTCCATAGGTTATTGTCACTTTCGGGGGCTACCAAACCACCGGTGAAAGATTCGAACAGAATCATTTTACCACCTTGATCCCTAATCTTATCTATTATCTGCATGGCACTCATATGGTCTATGCCAGGATCCAATCCAATTTCGTTCATAAATACAAGGCCTTTTTCTTTAGCCTGTAAGTCCAAAGCCATTATTTCATCACTTATATACGAGGCAGTAACCAAATGTTTTCCATATTGGATGCAATCCTTCGCCAACTTAATGTGAAAACGGGCTGGAAGCATAGAGATCACTATATCCGATTCTTGGATGGCCTTACTTCTGCCAACATCATTAAAAATGTCCAATTTTAAAGTTGTACAGGCTTTATGTAGCCTTATTTTACTGGGAAGGACTTCGGGATTTAGATCACAAATAGTAAGATGTAGATTTTCTATATCTGCTTTTTGCAATAAATAATCTAATAAATAAGAGGTGGATTTTCCTGTGCCTACAACAAGTATTTTTCTCCGCATTGGTTTTTTCCTTTTCTAATTAACGGATACTAAGGTATCAAATTGTTATATTTGTAAGGAATATGAGCATATAAGTTATGAACAAAACAATTTTTAGCACTGGGATATTTTTTGGTGTTATGGCAGTTCTTCTAGGAGCATTCGGGGCACACGGTCTGGAAAAGATGTTGGATGTAAAGGCTATCGGGACTTTTGAAACTGGAGTGAAATACCAGATGTACCATGCATTGTTCTTAATGATTTTGGGCGGTTTCAATTTATTGGCAGAAGAGCGTAAAAAGCTCGTTTATTATTTAATTGCCGCTGGCGTTATATGCTTTTCCTTTTCAATTTATCTATTGGCGACCAATGAACTGACCAGTTTTGATTTTAAGAAGATAGCTTTATTGACTCCTATAGGAGGGCTTCTGTTGGTTGCTGGCTGGATACTTTTAGGGATTCGGGTGCTTAATCAAAATCGATCAAATTAAAACTAACAAGCTTTTAGAGCCTTTATATTTTTCTAATAAAACTCAATTATTATGAATTCATCATCTCCATCAACGCCATCGATTTCGTTAAAGGCGTATGGCATTTCAACAAAAAATATCCACTACCAATTATCACCTTCCAAACTGCATGAAATTACTGTGGAAAAGGGTATGGGTGTTACTTCCTCCACAGGGGCGCTGGCTATAAATACAGGTGAATTTACTGGCAGATCGCCTATGGATCGGTTTATTGTAAAGGATGAGATTACGGCCGATAAAATATGGTGGGGGAATGTGAATATACCTTTTGAAAGCGAAAAGTTTGATGCTCTTTATACTAAGGTCATAACATATCTTAATGAAAAAGAGCTTTATGTAAGGGATTGTTTTGCATGTGCCGACGACGAATATAAAATGAACATCAGGGTTATTAATGAATATCCATGGTCCAATATGTTTGCCTATAATATGTTTTTGAGGCCTACAGCGGAGGAATTGGTGGGTTTTAGTGCTGAATGGACGGTGATAAATGCTCCTGGATTTATGGCTAAGGCGGAAGTAGACGGAACTAGACAGCATAATTTTGCCATCTTAAATTTCACCCGAAAAATTGCCTTGATAGGAGGTACCGGATATACTGGGGAAATTAAAAAGGGTATATTTTCTGCACTTAATTTTATTCTTCCGGTATTTAAAAAATGCCTTCCCATGCATTGTTCCGCCAATGTGGGCGATGATGGGGATACGGCCATCTTTTTTGGACTTTCCGGAACGGGGAAGACCACCTTGTCTGCGGATCCGAAAAGGAAATTGATTGGCGATGATGAACATGGTTGGACAAAGGAAAATACGGTATTTAATTTTGAGGGAGGCTGCTATGCCAAGGTCATTAATCTATCTGAAGAAAATGAGCCGGAAATTTACGGGGCCATAAAGAAAGGGGCACTTTTGGAAAATGTGGTCTTGAATGGCAATGGGGTGGTCGACTTTGAAAATACCTCCATTACCCAAAATACAAGGGTAAGTTATCCAATATATAATATTGACAATATTCAGGTGCCTTCAATTGGAAGTAATCCTAAGAATATTTTCTTTCTAACAGCCGATGCGTTTGGGGTATTGCCTCCTATCTCCAAACTGACCCCAAGTCAGGCTGCCTATCATTTTATTTCGGGGTACACCGCCAAGGTAGCGGGTACAGAGGCAGGCGTGGTTGAACCTGTTCCAAATTTTTCGGCTTGTTTTGGAGCTCCATTTATGCCATTGCACCCCACTAAATATGCGGAAATGCTGAGTAAAAAAATGTTGGATGCAGGGGTAAACGTATGGTTGGTTAATACAGGTTGGACCGGTGGGCCTTATGGGGTAGGTACTAGAATGAAATTGAAATATACACGTGCTATGATCCATGCGGCCCTCAGTGGCGAATTGGGACTGTACAGTTACGACAAGTATCATATCCATTCCGTATTTGGAGTGGCACAGCCTCGCGAATGCCCAGGTGTTCCTACTACAGTGCTAAGTCCTAGAGCAACTTGGAACAATGACGAGGCATACTATAAGACCGCATTTAAGTTGACCAATGCCTTCCGTGAAAACTTTAAGAAATTTGAAGCCTATGCCAATGAGGAGATTAGGCGGGGCGGACCACAACGATATGCGTTTTAAAAGAAAAACCCCGAGCTAAGCTTCGGGGTTTCTTATAAAAATCTATTACTTATATTATAATTGTTATATACGGCCTTGGCTTATTTCTTGTTTGCCGTGGTAATATATTTCTGAAGGGCCATGGTCATAGAAGGTGTTTCCGGGGTAGGAGCTTGAATGTCTATTCTAAGCCCTGCATCCGTAGCCGCTTTTACCGTAGAATTCCCAAAAACCGCTATTCTGGTTTCTTTCTGTTCAAAATCCGGGAAGTTCTTTAAAAGAGATTCTATTCCAGATGGACTAAAGAAAACTAAAACGTCATAGTACACATCCCTTAAATCGGAAAGATCGCTAATTACCGTTTTGTAAAATATTCCCCTGGTCCAATTTATTCCCAAACTATCCAGTGTTTCGGGAACAATGGGTTTAAGAACATCAGAAGAAGGCAATAGAAATTTTTCGTCCTTATATTTTTTGAATAAAGCATTTAAATCCGGAAAATTCATTTTCCCCACATAAATTTTACGCTTACGATATACAACGTACTTCTGTAGGTAGTAGGCTACTGCTTCTGACTGACAAAAATATTTCATCGAATCGGGCACTTTAAACCTCATTTCTTCCGCAATCCTAAAATAATGATCAACCGCATTTCTACTTGTTAGAATAATTGCAGTAAAATTATTGAGATCAATTTTTTGTTGTCGGACCATTTTCGCATCAACACCTTCCACGTGGATAAAAGGCCTAAAATCTACCTTTATTTTCTCCTTATCAATTAATTTGGAATAGGGGGAGTTTTCCATCTTAGGTTCTGGCTGTGAAACCAAAATAGTTTTTATTTTCATAGGTTTCGATCTATTAGATAGTTTCCAACTATAATAATTGGTGCTATTTCAAGAGCGCAAAGGTACAAAATAAAGTATACAAAATTGCTGGCAATGAATTTTTGATGATTTCTCAACGTTGTTATCCAGCCAATTGCGTTTATAAGGAATATTAATACTATACTTATGAAAACTACTGCTTTCGATTCTTGTAAAACATAATTTAATATAAGATTGGCAAATAACATTACAATGCCACTGTAGTTAAGGTAGGAAAGTTTTTTAAAAACGATTTCAGAAATGGTCTTGTTGGCATTAAAGATAAAGCCGTTGCCAAATTGCAAGAGAATTTTAAGTGACAAGAATACAAATAGGGATGTAAAAATAAGTAAATAGACCTCAAACTGGTGTTCTTTTTCGAATTGGAAAAAGATTTTATTCACAAAATAGATGAAAAGTGCGAAATTAAGTAATTGAAAAATACTGAAAAAAATACTGAACCAATTGAAGAGCCTGTCTTTCTTTTGATATAGAAAAATGTATTTATTGTTGAACGGCAGAATCATATAATTTAGAAATCGGCCGTAAAATCCCGTTTTGGCGAGTACCATAAAAAAGATACTGGAAAATAGGATAATGGTTATCCAATCTACGGTGTACTGATCTCTTAATATAGCTTCCATTTGTTCAGCCTGTTGTTTATTTCTTGGGATAACCTAAATATAAATCATTTTCCGAATGGCCCCCAGTTATCCATGGTATTGGTAGTTTTTTGTTGTTGGGTATAAAATTGTGATAAGGTATTCCCCTTGCCATTTAGTGTCAACCAAAACCCATTTTCACTTACCAGCTCTAAACGCCTTACTTTATAGTTTTTAATGATGATTCGGAAATCTTGCCCAAACCTAAGCTTTTTTAGGAATAAATCCTTGGAAAAAATAGAAGAAGCCAGATAAGGGGATATCCTATTTATTTAAATAGGAATGGATAAAAACTAAGCTTGGACGAGCTTAAATGATATCTTGGTAAGAATTTAAATTCTTTAAAAAAATCATAAAACGGCCATGATATTTCGCTACAGTTTTTAAAATACTATTTTTGCTAAAATTGCAATACCTAGATGGCGGATAGCTTAGTCATTATTCCTACCTTCAATGAAATTGAAAACATTGAGCTCATTATTCATTCCGTCTTTGCTTTGGAGCAGGGTTTCCACATTTTAGTGGTAGATGATAATTCTCCAGACGGCACTGCCAATGCAGTACGAACTTTACAGGGAGAATATAGTGATCGCTTGTTTTTAGAAGTAAGACAGGATAAGTTTGGGTTGGGAACAGCCTACATACATGGTTTTAAATGGGCAATCGACAAAAAATATGAATATATTTTTGAGATGGACGCCGATTTTTCTCACGCTCCTTCAGACCTCATAAAACTGTATCAGGCTTGTGTTAATGGTGCTGATGTGGCTGTGGGGTCTCGATACAAAAAGGGTATTAATGTGGTAAATTGGCCGTTGCATAGGATTCTACTGTCTTATGGGGCTTCGTTCTATGTAAAAGTAATAACAGGAATGAAAATTCATGACCCTACTGCCGGATTTGTTTGTTATAGGAAAAAGGTTTTGGAAACGATCAATTTGGATTCCATTAAGTTCATTGGATATGCATTTCAAATAGAAATGAAGTTCAGGGCCCATCTGAAAAAATATAATATTGTGGAAGTACCTATTATTTTTACAGATAGAATAAGGGGTAAGTCGAAGATGAGTGCCTCCATTATAAATGAGGCCGTGTTTGGTGTAATTCAGATGAAGGTGAGCAGTTTATTTCATAAAAATAGATTTTAAAATGGGAAGGATTCTTATAAAAAACGCTACAATTGTAAATGACAATAAAGTGTTTTCCAGTGATATACTCTTGGAAGATGACATTATTCTTAAAATAGAAGCAAATATTCCTTCGGAAACTGCCGTTAAGGTCATAGATGTGAAAGGGAAATACGTAATTCCCGGGGCCATAGATGACCAGGTGCATTTTAGGGAGCCAGGTCTAACCCATAAGGGTACTATAGGGACGGAGAGCCGTGCAGCGGTCGCAGGCGGAATAACTTCTTTTATGGAGCAGCCGAATACCAATCCGCAAACAACCACTATTGAAGCTCTGGAGGCAAAATTTCAGATGGCAAGAAACACTGCTTTTGCCAATTATTCCTTTTTATTCGGGGGTACCAATGATAATTTGGAAGAAATAAAAAGATTGGACAGGAATGCCTGTTCCGGAATTAAACTCTTTTTAGGTTCCTCTACCGGAAATATGTTGGTAGATAATGAGGAGGTGATCGAAAAGATATTTAGGAATACCGAGATGGTAATTTCAGCACATTGTGAGGATGAGGCTACCATTAAGGCAAATTTCGCCAAATATAAGGCCGAATTTGGCGATGACATTCCCGTTAAATACCATCCTTTGATAAGAAGTGCCGAGGCCTGTTATCTTTCTTCTTCAAGGGCCATAGCCTTGGCAAAAAAAACAGGAGCCAGATTTCATGTTTTTCATGTTTCTACAGGAATAGAAACCGAACTTTTTAGGAACGATATTCCCCTAGAGGATAAAAAGATTACTGCTGAGGTCTGTATTCATCATCTTTGGTTTTCAGAGGCCGATTACGACACTAAAGGAACTTTGATAAAGTGGAATCCGGCCGTTAAAACCGCGGAAGATAGGGGTCAGCTTTGGGAAGCATTACTGGACGACCGGATAGATGTTGTTGCCACGGACCATGCACCCCATACGTTGGAGGAAAAAAATAACGTGTACACTTCAGCACCATCAGGAGGTCCTTTGGTTCAACATGCATTGCCTGCCATGCTGGAATACTATCATTCCGGAAAGATAAGCTTAGAGAAGATCGTTGAGAAAATGTGCCATAATCCGGCAAAATTATTTCAAGTAAAAAATCGAGGATTTATCAGGGAAGGTTATTTTGCAGATTTAGTGGTATTGGATCTTGATAATTCCTGGAAGGTGACCAAGGAAAATATCGCTTATAAATGCGGATGGTCCCCGTTTGAGGGAAATACATTTAAATCCAAGATAACCCATACATTTGTAAATGGCCATTTGGCCTATGATAATGGCCAATTTTCAGAAGAGAGAAAGGCTATGAGGTTAACTTTTAATAGATAGCAATGCTAAAATATATCGTTCCCATTTTTATAGGTTTGTTGTTCTCCTGTAATGAAATGGTGGTGGATAAACCTGAGAATCTTATTCCCGAGGATAAAATGGTCACTATTTTATACGACATTTCCTTATTAAATGCGGGCAAAATAATTAATGAAAGTATTCTAAACGAATATGATATTGAGCCTATGGGGTATATATATACCAAGTACGGGATCGATAGTATTCAATTTATTGGGAGTGATACCTATTATGCTTCTATGCCCACCGTGTACGAGTCTATTTATACTAAAGTGAAGGAGAAATTGGAAAAGGAGGAGAAGTTTTTTGAAGAAGAAAGGCAGAAGAAACAGGATTCCTTAATCGAGGCGAAAGAAAAATTAAATCCCAATCTCAAGAAAAAGCCGGTAGAGACTAAGGATTCCCTTCCATAAATTTTTTGCAGGACAGTTCAATGGTTCCGTCCAAAGCCTCAAAAGTATACCCTAATTGATTTTTAATTTTGTCGCTATTAAACTTTTGATTTTTTTGTAAAGAAGAAACCGAGATTTTGGTTAGTTTTCTGCCGCTTTTCCAAAAGATATTCCTAAGCCAATCCAATCGCCAAAGGATCTCCAATTCCCAAAATTTTAGTTCCCTACTGGGACTGGGTTTGTCAAAGGCCTGAGTAATTTTATACAGTATATCTTTATAGGAAAGTTGATCGGCCACAAGGATATACTTTTCATTGGTTATACGAGACTCCATTAATTGGACCATTATATTTACTACATCACTTACTGTAATAAAACCGGTTCCTCCTGGCGGATAGTATTTACGCGCTTTAAATGCCGTTTTAAACAATATTCCGGTCCCTGTATTCCAAAAACCAGGGCCTAAAATGACTCCTGGATTAATAATTACAACAGGGAGGCCTTCTTGAGCACCTCTCCAAACCTCCAATTCGGCATCCATCTTGGTCATGGCGTAAACATTGCTTTGTTGTGTATGCCAATCTGTGTCCTCCGTGGCCTCTTGGTTATTGTCTACAGTTCTTCCTATAGCACCGATAGTACTTATGTAGCACAATTTTTTTATACCATTGGCAATACAAAGATTTACAATATTCTTGGTGCCCTCAATATTTACGGTACGCAATTGCTCATAATCATTGGGGTCGAAAGAAATTAAGGCAGCACAATGATAAACATGGGTCACGTTTTCAAAGGCAATTTCAAGGGCAGGGAGGTCGTTAATGTCCGCCTCGACCCAAGAGATTTTTTGAAAAAGTTCTTGGGATTTGTCGGTATAATAACCGAAAACTTCTTCCACTTCCTTTAGGTTACTATTTTTTCTATGAATGGCTTTGACCGGGACATCCGTTTGCAATAAGTGCAAAAGAAGGTGCGCTCCTACCAAACCAGTACCGCCTGTGACTAAAATCATGGCGCAAATTTACTCAATTGACTCTAATATATTCCATTTTCGGTTGGACTTAAGCAACCTATTTATTTTATATTTGCAGCTATTATTGAATTAGAATATTTAAGGCATGACAATAAACTTTGTAGAAGAATTAACTTGGAGAGGAATGTTGCACGATGCAATGCCCGGTACGGAAGAACATTTGTTAAGTGGAATGCAGTCTTCCTATGTGGGAATTGATCCAACTGCAGATTCACTTCATATTGGACATTTGGTAGGGGTAATGATGCTTCGCCATTTTCAATTGGCAGGGCACAAGCCATATGCCTTGATCGGGGGAGCAACGGGGATGATCGGTGACCCTTCAGGGAAATCTACAGAGCGTAATTTATTGGATGAAGCTACATTAGCGCATAATCAGGCTGCCATAAAAGCACAACTTTCCCGTTTTTTGGATTTTAACAGTGGAAATGACAATAGTGCCATCTTGGTGAATAATTATGACTGGATGAAGGATTTTTCCTTTTTGGAATTCATACGCGACGTTGGAAAGCACATTACTGTAAATTATATGATGGCCAAGGATTCCGTTAAAAAACGTTTATCTGCGGAAGCCAAAGAAGGAATGTCTTTTACGGAATTTACCTATCAATTGGTGCAGGGATATGATTTTTTACACCTTTATAGGGAATATAACTGTACCCTTCAAATGGGAGGTAGCGATCAATGGGGGAATATTACTACCGGAACAGAGCTAATTCGAAGAATTGGTGGCGGCAAGGGGTTTGCCCTTACCTGTCCGTTAATTACAAAGGCGGATGGCACCAAATTCGGGAAGTCCGAAGGGGGCAACATTTGGTTAGATTCGGAAAGGACTTCGCCTTATAAATTCTATCAGTATTGGCTAAACACCTCAGATGAGGATGCCGAAAAATATATCAAAATATTTACTTTTTTACCAAAGCAGGAAATAGAAAATTTGGTAAAAACGCATCAAGAAGCTCCGCATTTAAGGGTTCTACAAAAGCGTTTGGCCGATGAGGTTACGGTGATGGTGCATTCACAGGAAGATTTGGACAATGCTATTAAGGCCAGTGATATTCTTTTTGGAAAATCCACTTCTGAGGACTTAAAAAAACTAAATGAAAAAACATTTTTGGATGTTTTTGAAGGTGTACCACAGGCAGAAGTGTCGAAGGAGGATATTGAAAATGGCTTGGATATGATCGCAGCCTTGGCAGCAAAAACTGGCTTTTTGGGGTCTAATGGAGAAGCTAGGCGCGAATTGAAGCAAAATTCCATTTCCGTAAACAAGGAAAAGGTCAAGGAAGATTACGTCATCACTGCCGAAGACCTTATCAACAATAAATATGTTTTGTTACAGCGCGGAAAGAAGAATTATTTTGTTCTGGTGATCCAATAAACACTTTAATCTATATATTTCCCCGAATTCAAACTTCGGGGTTTTTTCTTTCCCAAGGAGTTGTCGTATCTGCTTTTTAAACAGTTGTAGGTAAATTGAATTACATTCTCTCCGTTTCTGGTTTTAAAACTTTAGTGTTGCCGTCAGGATCTGTTTAGATAAAATACCTTTTTAGCGCTGCCTCCATGATGGGCGTTTTCTGAAATTTTTTCAAGAAATTCAATTTTTATTATTACCGCATAAAAGAGTTAAGATTTTAGTTGATAGCATTAATCGATTTTGTTAAGGTGGTGTATTTTAGAATATCACTAAAATATGGAATATGACCAGTAAACAAGGTGAAGAAAACACCAAAATCTTAAAAGATGAAAATGACCCTAGGGATAATTATATTTTCCAGGAGAATAAAAAGACGAAACTAGGGGCCGTTATTATTACCGTTGTCTTGTTGGTCATCCTTGCAGGACTTATTCTTTCAGGTGTTATTTTTGAAAATTAGCTGTATTCAGTGGTTGAAGCATCACTGTGAATTAGGTCGCCAAAAGAGGGTCTAGTGGAGCAGAGAATATTCCTGCCTTTGTGCAAGAAAGAGCACCAAAGAAAAGTATCTTAATTTATTTGGTCACTACTTTTTTGATGGACGCTAAATTTCTGGTATTATAATACCATTAGATTACAGCCTCTTATATCGGAATTGTCGAACCTGCCTAGTATTTCAAAGCTACCGTCGGGTTGAACCCTTCCCAAATCTTGGGTGGCAATAAAGGAACAGGAGTGTATATTGGCCAAGTCAATGATATTTACACCGCCTGTTTTCCCCGTTGGCAGAAGTGAAAGGGGGTCCTCCGTTTCACGTGTCAAGACTTTCATCCAATTAGGGGCCAGGAAGCGTCCGTTGCCCTGGGAGTAAGCTTGGGACAACAGCTCGGTCATCCCGTATTCCGAATGTATATTTGGTACTCCGAAACCGGCTTTTAGTAAGTCATGCAGTTCCTCGCGGATCAATTCTTTTTTTCGCCCTTTCATACCTCCAGTTTCCATAATTACGGTATTCTTCAGGTTTAATTTGTATTCTTCCACCATATCCAATAAGGCAAAGGAGACGCCCAACAGTAGTATTTTTGTGCTACTACCATCTAATCTTAATAACGTCTTTTGCAAACGTTCAATATCATCCAAATAAAACCCACTATCAGGGTGGTTGCTTTTAATGATAAGGTCATTGGCCATATAAATTAAGGAAGAACCATCCCGTTCAAGATAAGAGGGCAATAACGCCAGTACACAGTAGTCTTCTATATCCCCATAAAATTGTTTAAAAGCTGTTAGATAGCTATTTTCATATAGTTCTGTACTTTGGACATAATGTTGGCTTACTTCGCTTCCTGTAGTACCACTACTGGTAAATATAATTTGGGGAGTAAAGGAGCCTGTAATTACTTTCCTAGACTTAAAAAATTCTATCGGGAGAAAGGGGATATCCGAAATGCTTCTTACATTGGATTCATTTTTTCCCAAGTGCCTACAGAACTCGTTATAGACTATGTTTCCTTGATACTGGATCCCAAAAGTTTTCAAAGCCATGGCATTGAACTCCTCTTTAGTAGCAATATTAAAAATGGTATCGACGGGCATATTCTTATTAACTACCGCAAAAGTAATGATAACAATAGCGTGAAAAACCTATTTTATGGTTTTATTGATAATTGAAATAGGGTGAAGTTTTTCTTTGGAAATAGTAGTAAGGCTTTAAATCCGTATTCCGATTATTGGTCGTTTAAGAAGAAAAATAGACGAGCATTGGGTGTAAGGTGTGTTCGGAGAATAAAATAAGATGCTTAGAAGGGTTATTTTACCACCAACTTCCTGGTCATCGTGACCCTGTTTTCTATAATTTGAAGAACATATACCCCAGGGGCTAATTTGGATATGTTTAAAAGACTTGTGGTAATACGGTCTTCTAAGACTACAGTGCCAAAAACATCATAGATTATTACATCCTTTACTCCGTTAAGTTTGGTGGTAATATACACCACCTCCTGATAGGCCGGATTGGGATATAATTTAAATGTATTGGACTGGGCAGTTCTGTCCACAGGTTCTTCAACAAATTCCTGTGCAGAAACGGCAATAGAAAATACCATGAACAGTAGGGTGTAAAATATTTTCATAGGTTATTATTGATTTGGGATCAATAAAGTAAATGTAGCTAATTGGGGAAAGAAGCGATATTAAATGTTGTAAATACGCTGTTTTTGTATGTGAACACCAATTTTATATTACATACTGTGTTCCTAAATGCTTAAAATGAGATAATTATAAGGCTTGGGAAGGTAGAAAAAGTTGGGAAGTGCTATTTAACAATTAGCTTGCGTGTAGCTATTTTGTTTTTTTCATTTACCCTTAACATATAGACCCCGGCATCCAAATCACTGACATTTAATTCCGAACCTATAATTGTTGTTTCCAAAACTTGAGATCCAAAAATATCAAATATTAGAATTTGTTTTGGGGCGTTTAAGGTAGTGCTAATATATACCCTGCCATTGGTAACCGGATTGGGATATATTTTAAAACCAGCAATTTCCCCACTCCCATTATTTCCTTTGGAATCCTGTCCATAGGAAAACGAGATAAAAAGTAAGGCTATAACTAAGTAAAGTTGCTTCATAGACACTATAACAACAAATAATATACCGTAAATGTAATAATTCTAATCGCAGCACGTTAGCGGAACTTAAAATTCTACGGGAATATTCGATGAAATGCAAAAAGAAGCCCAATTCTATGCTGATAAACACAGGATTGGGCCACTTTTTTATTTAAATTGAAATTAGCTTTTTAGAATTTTAAATTATAGCCCAAGGAGAATGACTTGCCCGGACTTCTTTTGGAGAAGGTTTGATTTTGGGCTTTGTAAGATTCATATTCACTTTCAACATCATCATCTAAAAGATTGCTTATTTTAAAACTTACGCTCTGATTTTGATTTTCGCCAAAACTTTTGGAGAGGTTGAAGTTTAAATTGTGAAAGGGCATGGTGTAAACGTCCGGTACAAAACCGTTACCTACCACCTGCAATGTTTTACCCTGCACATTGTAGTTCATACCCATTTGGATGCCGTTTTCTACTCCCTCGTAATTTAATCCCGAATTGATAAGGAAAGGTGACTGTCCCTGTAGCTCTCTGTCCTTGCCCAAGGTTTCTCCGTCCCTAAGTCCAAGCAATCTAAGATTGCGCTCACTTTCGCTATAAATTTGGGTCGATTTTATAATCGAGGTATTTACAGTAAAGCTAAAATTGGAAAGCGGCTCTGCGATGAAACCTAAATTCTTCCTTAATTCAAACTCCAATCCAATCACATCGGCATCACCTAGGTTTTGAGGGGTAAAGTTATCCGAGGAGGACTCAAAGTAAGTAAGTTCTATGGGGTCGGTAAACTTTTTATAAAAGCTACTCAATGCTATCATCTCTGCACTGTCACCGAACCATTCCACCCTAAAATCGAAATTATTAATGTAGGTGGGGTCCAAATTAATATTACCGATGAAGGTATTGTTGGATAAGGGGTCAAAAATCTTGGCAATGGAAGCTTCTTTAAAAGAAGGCCTTGCCGTAGTCCTGGAAAATGATCCCCTTAGGTTCACCTCTTCGGTTAATTCATAAATTAAATTGGCGGTTGGAAAAAGGTCGAACTTATCTATAATGGTTTCGTTATCATAAATGACTTTTTGTGAATCATTAATATCCTTGTTATCTTCTCCAGTATATCGGGATTCAAACTTTTCTACCCTTAAGCCAAGAATGGTACGCAATTTTTGACCCAATTTAAATTCATTGGATACGTAGCCTGCAATATTTTGTTGTACCGCTTTAAACGTATTGGCGGGTTCCGCTATAGTAATGTCCGGGTCAATGTAAGAGCCTGAATTGTTGTTTACCGTCCACAAGTTTTCATCCAAGAGGATGTTGTCTGCGACACCATTGAACTTTGTAGTTTGGGCATTGTTCTCTATTTCAAAATTTAAAATGCTAAAGTCCCTAGTCTTGTACGAGCTATAGGCTCCAAATTTTAATTTGGCATCTTTTTCCAAAAATTCATATCTTTTGGTAAGATCTAGTTTGGCAACGGCATTGATCTCCTCCAAATCTCTCCAAATCCTTTTTGGCTGGTTATTCTGTGGAATGGAGTAAACTCCGTCCTCTACCCTAAAGGAAGTTGTTCTAATGTCCTTGTCCTGAATTTTGGACATGGTAGGAGAAAGGGCCCATTCCGTAGTCCATGACGCATCTTCGCTGGAATGTGTTCCGGATAACAATACATTGGATATGGAGCGTTGTGTGTATTCCAAGTTGTCTTTAGAGAAATTTACAAAATCGGAAAAGTTAAGGGTCTGGCTAAAATAACCTGCCGTAGATTCCCCGTTCTGAAGATGAAGGATATTTAGTTTGTATTTGGATTTTTGAGTTTTAAAGGAAGTCCCCAATAATCCACTTACCAAAACGTTATTTCTGCCTAAATCTCCAGTTTGGGTCCTATCCGTTTCCAATTCAAAAACAGAAGTGTCCGAATTTCTTCGGAAGAAGTTGTTCTCTGCCCCTTCGTAAAAAGCAGTGGTGTTTTTATAAGAAACAGAAGCTAAAAACCCCAATCTGTTTTCACCTTCGCCCACATTGTATTGATTGCCAGTGGTGAA
The DNA here is from genome assembly GCF_002909235.1 of Arenibacter catalasegens. Taxonomy (GTDB): domain Bacteria; phylum Bacteroidota; class Bacteroidia; order Flavobacteriales; family Flavobacteriaceae; genus Arenibacter; species Arenibacter catalasegens. The sequence goes on along the minus strand of NZ_PHQQ01000012.1, from coordinate 24,319 downwards.
TCCAAAGCTGTAGTCCATAACACTATTGGTTTTCATGGCCGATAGCACCGGATTAAACTTTTTGGTTATCGCTGTCAATAATGGATTGTATTCAAAGGTGTTTGGAATTTCCTGATTCCGATTAATGGGAACGCTTCGGTTGCCGTTGTCAAACCCTAGGAAATCTGTAGAACTGCCTTTATAATCCAAGTAGTTTTCATTAAAGTGCATATCTGGATTATAACTACCACTAAGAGAAATACTGTGTTCTTTTTTAGTGGGGTAATCCTTGGTAACGATGTTCACGATACCCCCCGTAAAATCTGCAGGCAGATCGGCAGAAGCAGATTTAAGGACTAGGATATTGTCGATAATATTGGTAGGAAAAATGTCCAACTGTATAGTGTTTCTATCTGGGTCCAGACCAGGTATGTCCACCCCGTTTAAAATAGATTTGGTATAGCGATCGCCCAGACCCCTAACATAAACATATTTTCCCCCTTGCACCGAAACGCCTGGTACAGATTTTATAGCACTGGCCACATCACTGGAGCCCGTTTTTTTGAAGGCTTCGGCAGATAGGCCATCCAATAGGTTAACAGCTTTTTTCTGGATACCCAGAACAGCGGTTTCAGTATTTTTCTTTACACTTACGGAAACCACTACTTCGTCCAAGCCTTCCGCCAAGGTCTCCATGGTAACATTTACATTGGTTACCTCGTTCGCCTTAATGACAACATTGGTAATTTCCACGGTTTTATAACCTAGGAAGGAAAAGGAAAGGGTGTGGCTGCCTTCGTCAAGGCTAAGCTTATAATTACCATCAAAATCGGAGGTGGTACCTATAGTGGTGCCTTTTACCAGAATGTTGGCAAAAGGGACAGGATCTTGAAAATCGGCATCGATCAATGATCCCGTTAATTCGCCAGTTTGTGAAAAGATGAATTGAAAAATAAAAAAAGTGAAAGTTGAAAGTCTAAGTGAGTTTTTCATATGTAATTAATGATTAAATCGTAATAAACCAAATGCCCGCCACTGAGTTTGGGCGAGCACGGTTATTATTTTAAAGGGGTGTTAATGTTTCTATTAGAAACCTAAACCTGCTTTGGCACTTGCATATGTCCAGGAAAATACGGTAAGGTCTGCACCTACTGTCTGAGCACCAGCGGTAACTTGGGTAGTCCAATCAGCAGCTCTTTCGGTAAATGTTGGGCTTAATATTATTTTAGATTCTACTTCATTTCCAGCATCATCCTTTTTAACTTTTTCAGAAAAAATACTGTTGTTAAAACCAACTACTTGCCAAGCTTCAAAGGTTAATTTGCCATCCAAGAAGTTTTGGGCTACATCGTTGGCATCCAATTCCACATCTTTTCCATCTTGGAATCCGAGGGCGTAGATGTTCTTGGTTGTCCCCATTGCGTTACTTCTGTAATCTGCATATTCACCATCAGTTGCTGTTGCGCTTCCGAAAATAGTAACGTTTTGAAGTGTAAAAGAGCCTTCTGTAGAACCTTCTGGACCATCAATTTCAAAAGCATGGTCAGAGGCCTCACCAGAAATTACTACCGCATTGTCTATAGTGCCAGAGTATGCTTGGTCAATATCCAAGGCATCATCACCTTGTGCCCATACCAATAGATTCTTTGGACTAACAGTGCCACCAAAAAATTCTATACCATCATCAACATTGGCAACAATTTCAATATTTTCAATCTTGGTGCCACGACCTACCGAACCTAAGGTAAGTCCGTTGATCTCATTTCCTTCACCGATCAAAGCCCCACCGTGACGAATGGAGATAAACTCTAATTCCCCGGAATTGTCATCATCGTTCAAAGCATCACCAGGGCCATAAAGTCCAAAAATGTCATCGGCAGGAATACCTTCGATCTGCACTTGGGTAACATCGCCTTTAAAAGAACCTGTAGCCCTTCCCAAAACTATTAATCCACCCCAAAGTCCTCTCTGATTATGATCTAAATTGGTTCCAGCTGATTGTCCAACGCCTATGTTATCGGCCTCGGCAGTGAATATAATTGGCTTCTCGGCAGTGCCGTTGGCCATAATGGTAGAACCTCTTTGTACAATTAGTGCAGAAGCCAATGAACCAGAACCTGGCTTGCCTTTTATAATGGTGCCTGGCTCAATGGTCAATGTTTTTCCAACACCAATAACCACTTTACCGGCCAATACATATATATTGTCAGCAGACCATGTAGTGTTAGCGCTTATTTCCCCAGATACTGTTATGATTTCAGCACAAGAACCTCCTAGGTCTATTCCTGTCTCATCTCCATTTTGAATTCCGTCGTTACAGGTAACAACAGCTACGGAACAAGGCTGACAGTTAGGTCCTCCACAATCAACCTCGGTTTCTCCTTGATTTTGAATTCCGTCATTACAGGTAGCAACAATAGCTGCTATTGGTGGTTCGTCATCGTTACTACAAGATGTAAATGCTAGGGCGCCTATGGCCAATGCGGATAAAAAAAGTTTTTTCATTTCAACAGAATTTTTTGGTTTCATTTTTGAGTTCACTTGTTTTATTTAAACATGGCAAATTAATTACCCAACTGTAAAAGTCCTGTTACCCTGAGATTAATAGTTTGTTGGCTTAATGTTATCTAAATGTTACTATATTAAATAGGTGTTAAGAGGTTTCGTGTAATAGTATTATCTTTACTTTTGACGCGGAAAACCAATAAATATTAAGGTTTAAATTGCATGTTGTATTTGATCAAAAATTGTATTGGAATTGCTTATTTTAAAGTATAGTAACACTCCAAATAAGACACTGTTTAAAGATGACCGCTTAAGGACCATAAAAATTAAGGCATGAAAAAAAAGGATATAAAGATACTTTTGGTTGATGATGAACCGGATATTCTAGAAATTGTAGCTTACAATTTATCCGCTGAGGGATATGAGGTTTTTACTGCGAAGAATGGTGCGGATGGAGTTGCCAAGGCAAAAAAGAAAAAGCCACACTTGATTATTCTGGATGTGATGATGCCCGAAATGGATGGTATTGAAGCCTGTGGGATTATCCGTAGAACAGAAGGTCTGGAAGACACTTTAATTACTTTCCTTACTGCAAGGGGAGAGGACTATTCGCAAATGGCAGGATTTGATGCAGGAGCGGATGATTATATAACAAAGCCTATTAAGCCAAAAGTATTGGTTAGCAAAGTAAAAGCCTTGCTTAGAAGGCTCAAGAAAGAGGAGCAGGATGTTGAGGATATCGTTCAGGTTGGTGAAATTGTAATAAATAGGGAGGAGTACAAAATTATTAATCGGGGAGAGGAAATTATTCTTCCTAGAAAAGAGTTTGAATTATTGGCGCTATTGACTTCCAAACCAAATAAAGTTTTTAAAAGAGAAGTAATCTTGGATAAGGTTTGGGGCAACGAGGTCGTTGTAGGAGGCAGAACCATAGATGTCCATATTAGGAAACTTCGTGAAAAAATTGGGGACGATAACTTTAAAACCGTGAAAGGGGTCGGGTATAAGTTTGTGTTATAATGACCACGAGGATAAAAAAGTCGTATCGGTTCGCCCTTCGTTCCGCAATTCTAATTTCATTTCTATTAACTACGGTTTTGGGCATATTTTTGTGGTACTGTGGTACCATGGATTGGCTGCTCTTGGTTGTCATTGCAATAACTTCCGCCATTATATCCTTCCTCGTGGTCCAATTGAGGGTAGAAAAGTTTATCTATCGTAAAATTGAGCGCATTTACAATGATGTGGCCCTTCTGGAATCTACCTCATTAGCTTCCAAGACCATTACTACGGATATGCGGACCTTGACGGATGAAATAGAAAAGTTTGCCAAGGATAAAAAGATCGAAATAGACACCTTAAAAATCCGTGAAGAATATAGAAAAGATTTTTTGGGTAACGTTTCCCATGAATTAAAAACACCACTGTTTACGGTCCAAGGCTATGTTTTAACATTGTTGGATGGTGCCATGGAGGATAAAAGTCTAAGAAAAAAGTATCTTCAACGGGCCAGTAAGGGTGTGGAGCGACTTATTTATATTGTTAAGGACTTAGATCTAATTACCAAATTGGAGGTGGGAGACCTGAATTTGGAGATAGAAGATTTTGATATTTTGGAACTTTTCCAAAATGTTTTTGAGCTTTTGGAAATGAAGGCGGCTAAAAAGAATATCACCTTGTCTTTTGATATGGATTACAAAACCCCAATCTATGTAAAGGCGGATAAAGAAAAAATACAACAAGTAATCACCAATTTACTGGTTAATTCCATTAAATACGGGCAGCAGAACGGTACAACCGAAGTAAGTGTAGAGAATTTAATAAAAAATAAGGCCATTGTCCGGGTGACCGACAATGGTGAGGGAATTTCCAAACAAAACCTTGCCCGAATTTTTGAACGATTTTACAGGGTCGATAAAAGTGGGAGTAGGGCCGAAGGTGGTTCTGGCTTGGGATTGGCAATTGTAAAACATATTATAGAGGCCCATAATGAGAAAATTTATGTGGAGAGCGTTCTAGATATTGGTTCGGAATTTTCCTTTACACTGGAAAAAGCAAACAAGTAATATTTTTTATAGATAGTTGCTTTAGGCTTACATTAAATAGTTCTCTTTGCCCCTTGTAACTCACATGCCTAATAGGGTCCATTTGACATTATTGGAATAAAAATATTGGATCAAACGGCCGGAAATATGCCAATGTTCGGTTACGGCTAACGCTTCTCCTTGCCCATTACTTCTGGAATTAATTTCAATTATACCATTTTCGGATTGCATTTCCCAAACCTTTAAAGGACTTATCCTTTGTGTTTAATAAATCTAAATTAGATGTGTACCATTAAGTTATTATCTTTAGGTACGACATAGTACGTAACAACCAAAGATCTATGGAACACATCGTTATTATTGGTAATGGAATTTCTGGTATTACGGCAGCCCGCCATATTAGAAAACTATCCGACAAAAAAATCACCATTATTTCCGCAGAGAGTAATTATTTTTTCTCCAGAACAGCCCTAATGTATGTCTATATGGGGCATATGAAGTTTGAGCATACCCAGCCGTACGAGAATTGGTTCTGGAAAAAAAATAGATTGGATTTGGTCCACGGTTATGTTACAAAGGTGGATACGGCCAATAAAAAGTTGCTGCTAAAAAGTTCCGAGGAAATTGGATACGATAAACTGATCATTGCCACTGGTTCCAAATCAAATAAATTTGGGTGGCCCGGGCAGGATTTAAAAGGGGTACAGGGGTTGTATTCCAAACAGGATTTGGAATTGTTGGAAGCAAATGCACCCAACAAGGAAGCTTGTGAAAGAGCGGTAATAGTTGGCGGTGGGCTAATTGGTATCGAATTGGCGGAAATGCTGAGAAGTCGGGATATCCCAGTGACTTTTTTAGTGCGTGAAAAGAGTTTTTGGGATGGAGTCTTGCCTGATGGCGAATCGCAAATGATCAATGAACACATTTTAGAACATCATATCGACCTAAAACTGGAGACCAATCTCAAGGAAATTGTATCGGATGACAAGGGTTGGGCAAAGGCCGTGATTACGGACAAGGGCGAAACAATTCCATGTACTGTGGTAGGGCTAACAGCTGGCGTTACCCCAAACATCGATTTTCTTGAAGGCTCCGGGATCGAGTTGGGCAAAGGGGTGAAAGTCAATAATTTTCTGGAAACCAACATAACCGATGTATATGCCATTGGGGATTGCGCGGAACAACATGAGGCCATTGGCAGCCGTAGGCCGATAGAGGCTGTTTGGTATACGGGTAGAATGATGGGCGAAGCATTGGCACAGACCATATGTGGAAATAAAAGGGCCTATAGCCCGGGACACTGGTTTAATTCTGCTAAATTTTTAGATATAGAATACCAAACCTATGGTTGGGTATTCAGCGATAAATCCAAAAAGGAACATGAACAGCATTTTCATTGGCGGCATTCCAAGGAAAAAACATGTGTAACCATAGCCTTTCATAGGGATACCAATCAGTTCTTGGGTCTAAATACCTTTGGCATTCGGGTGCGCCATGAAATTTTGGACCGATGGTTAACAGAGGAAAGAACGATGGACTACGTTATGGAACACTTGAAGGATGCCAATTTTGATCCAGAATTTTATGCCCAATATGAGAAAGCCATTGTGGCCCATTATAATTCTCAATTTGGCACGAATATTACTCCCAAAAAGAAAAGTTGGAAACGAATTTTTAGCAACGTATAAAGTTTTAAGATGCAAATAATAAAAAAAATTGGACTTTTCATTTTTCTAATCGGTCTAGCCGTATTTACAGTTCTTCCATTAGTTGGGGAGTTTAAGGTAAGCACCGCTAGCTTAGATAAGGTACTACAGGAAAAAGGTATTTCGAGCGAAATATTCATTCAAGAGATGGAGAAAAATGTGGTGGGCAAGCAATTTAACGGCATGCTTTCCTTATATCCAGTAATTGCCAATGCTCTTGAAACGGCCAATACCCAACATAGAAAGGATAAGGAGTATAAAAAGGTCATCTATACAGGTCCGCACGATATGGCCGGGGCATTTGGCAAGGTCTCTGGAAATGGTTTTATAGTGGATAATAAAGGGCTAATGTGGTTTTTGACCTTTGGTCTTGGAATATTGGGAGCCTTACTTTTTATTATTCCTAACGTAGTGTTATTAGGCCAAAAGGGAATTAAAAATGATGGAATTTACCATGAAAATGCCACCAATAAAGGATGGATTGCTTGGATGGTCTTTGTTTTTCTGGTTTCCTTCTACCTAGTGATGTACTTCCGCTCCGAATATGCCGTAAATTGGACGTATCTAGTAGACCCGATCAGCGAATTTTTAAGCGGAAATCCAGCCGGACATTGGTTTGTATATGGGTTTATGTACTGTACAGTAATGACGGTTATGGCTGTACGTATGTATATTAAATACAGGCATAATATGTACCAAACGGTTCGCACAACTTCGGTTTTGTTTTTTCAAATTGTCTTTGCCTTTCTTATTCCGGAAATAATGGTGCGTCTCCAGATGCCCTATTACGATTTCAAGAATGCCTTTCCGTTGGATTACGATTTCTTTTTCCAATGGAATCTAAAAACCTTGTTGAATAGTGGCGGGATAGGACTCTTTATTCTGGTTTGGGGTATTGTACTTACTTTGGTGGTCGTACCCGTAATGGTTTATTTTTTTGGGAAACGATGGTATTGTTCCTGGGTTTGTGGATGCGGTGGATTGGCGGAAACCTTGGGTGACCCCTATAGACAACATTCCAGTAAATCATTATTTTCTTGGAAAGTAGAAAGATGGTTGGTACACGGTGTATTAGTCTTTGCTGTGGGAATGACCTTAATGACGCTCTACAGTTTTTTCTCGGAATCCAGTACCGTATTGGGTCTAAAAACCCAGAGTGTACAAAGTACCTATGGTCTTTTGATTGGAGCTTTTTTTGCGGGAGTAATCGGTACCGGGTTTTATCCAATTTTCGGAAATAGGGTATGGTGTAGATTTGGCTGTCCCTTAGCCGCCTATTTGGGCTTTGTTCAACGGTTTAAGTCGCGCTTTAGGATTACCACTAATGGAGGTCAGTGCATTTCCTGTGGTAATTGTTCTACCTATTGTGAACAGGGGATAGACGTTAGGGCTTACGCCCAAAAAGGAGAGAATATAATTAGATCTAGTTGTGTAGGTTGCGGTGTTTGTTCCGCAGTTTGCCCAAGAGGGGTCCTGAAATTGGAAAATGGGCCACTTAAAGGAAGAATAAACCCTACAGAAATCCTTTTGGGGAATGATGTAGATTTAATGGACTTGGTTAATAAAAAGTAAGATTGTATTAGGGGTAAAGTTATTGCCCCTGTCAATAAGTCGAGGCTTATAAATTGAAAAAAGTATTGATATCTTTGTCCTTTCAATTGGGTTAATCCTATTTGTGATAGCCCAAATAAATATCAATGGACAAATAAGAATTATTCTTCACAAACTATAATGACCGATATAAAAGTAATAATCCCTGCCTATAATGAAGCTGATTCCATTGCAAGTGTAATAAAAGAAATCCCTAAAATAGTTTCGGAAATTATTGTTGTAAATAACAATTCTACAGACGATACCGCCCTCAATGCCAGGGGTGCAGGAGCAACGGTTCTCACCGAAAATAGAATGGGTTATGGTTATGCCTGTCTATTAGGAATTAATTATATCTCCAAACAATCCAAAACACCCGATATCATCGTATTTATGGACGGAGACTATTCGGATTATCCCGAAGAACTTTCCAAAGTGGTGAAACCTATAGTGGAAAGCAATATAGATTTCGTTATTGGAGCCAGAACAAAGGCGTTGAGGGAAGAAGGGTCTATGACACCACAACAGGTTTTTGGAAATGCACTGGCCACCACTTTAATGAAATGGTTTTTTGGCGCTTCCTTTACTGATTTGGGTCCGTTTAGAGCCATAAAGTACGACAGGCTTTTGGCTTTGGAAATGGAAGATAAGACCTACGGTTGGACAGTAGAGATGCAGTTGAAGGTTCTTAAAAAAGGATTTACATATACCGAAGTACCAGTACGTTATAAAAAAAGAATTGGCATATCAAAAGTATCAGGTACTGTAAAAGGTACTATATTTGCAGGCGTAAAAATCCTAGGTTGGATTTTCAAATACAGTTTAAAATAAAATGGGACTAACAATTACTTACTTTATCATTGCTATTTACAGTATTTCATTATTATTGATATTCTTTTATAGCCTGGCCCAGCTTAATCTACTGGTCAACTATTTGGGGTATAAAAGAAGGATTCAGGTGGCCCCAAAATTCAATTTGTTAGATCCAAAGGAAATACCAATTGTTACCATACAACTTCCCATTTATAATGAGGAATATGTTATGGAACGTTTGTTGGAAAATATTTCGAAAATAGAATATCCAAAAAGTAAGTTGGAAATTCAGGTTTTGGATGATTCTACCGATGATTCGGTGTTGGATACTGCTAAGCGTATTCAGGCGCTTCAAGAGACCGGTCTTGATATTAAACATATAAGAAGAACCAATAGACAGGGGTATAAGGCCGGAGCTTTAAAGGAAGGTTTGGTTTTGGCCAAGGGAGAATTTATTGCCATTTTTGATGCAGATTTCTTGCCTGCTGCCGATTGGTTAAAGAAAACCGTCATCTACTTTAAGGATGAGGAAATTGGTGTGGTTCAAACTCGTTGGGGACATATCAATAGAGAATATTCTACCTTAACACGTATACAGGCCTTTGCTTTGGACGCTCACTTTACATTAGAACAAGTAGGACGTAATGCCAAGGGACATTTTATAAACTTCAATGGTACCGCTGGTATTTGGAGAAAGGAATGTATCCTAGATGCAGGAAACTGGGAAGGCGATACCTTGACCGAGGACTTGGATCTTAGTTACCGTGCGCAATTAAAAAACTGGAAATTTAAGTATTTGGAGGATGTGGAAACTCCTGCAGAACTTCCCGTAGTAATTAGTGCTGCGCGTTCACAACAGTTTCGTTGGAACAAAGGTGGGGCCGAAAACTTTAGAAAAACAGTTTGGAGCGTTGTTACCGCCAAGAACATTTCGTTCAAGACCAAGTTTCACGGCGTTATGCACTTGTTAAATAGCTCCATGTTCCTATGTGTGTTTTTGGTAGCCCTGTTGAGTATACCAATGATGTACATAAAAAACACCTTTGACCATTTAGGTTGGATTTTTGAAGCTACTAAATTCTTTATTCTAAGTACCATTATTCTTTTCGTTTGCTATTGGTTTACGTACAAGAGTATACAGGGAAGTAGCTTTGATAATTTTGTGGACTATATACAAATATTCTTTACTTTTTTCTCGGTTGCACTTGGATTTTCTTTGCATAATTCCATTGCTGTATTAGAGGGCCATATGGGTAAAAGAAGTGAGTTCGTTAGGACCCCAAAATTTAATTTGAACAGTATAAAGGACAGCTGGAAAGGAAATAAATACTTGGCTACCAAATTATCTCCTAACATGATCTTGGAAGCGGCCTTAATGCTATACTTCCTATTTGGAATGTACAGTGCGATTCCTTTAAACGATTTTGGACTTTTCCCATTTCACTTTATGTTGTTTTTGGGATTTGGTTACGTCTTCTTTAAATCCCTTATGGCAAGAGCCTAAATATAATTAAAGCACAGTTTTCAAAAGCCCTGTTCCAATATTGGAATAGGGCTTTTTGCTTTTAAAGGAATTAAACAATTTTATTGCCTTAAACCAGGGGTTTAATAGAAGTGGAACGCGCCCCGCTTACGGTTTTGGGGGTTGTTAGGTGCTGCTTACTTGGTAAACATTAAAAAGACTAGTATAATTGCCAAAATGAAAAATTAGAGGTGTTGTTATTTGATTATTTCATTTAAATTTGGGGGATTGATCAATTCATAAAGTGACCAAAAACCATCAGCGCAATATAATCCAAAGGACCATTTCTTATTGGAAACTTCACAAAATTCCAATGTTGATGGTGCTTTTAAGTATCCTATTCTATTTCACCTTTGGGTACAATTTGGATCGTACGGATTTTATAAAACTGTTAAGCCTTTATACGGCTTTGTTTTTTTTATGCTATAAGCTAATTCAATTTGAAAAATGGAATTTAAAGTTCCTAGCCATTTCCGGAACACTTTTCCGATTGATGTTACTTTTTGCAGAACCCAACCTCTCCCAAGATTTTTATAGATTTATATGGGATGGTCAATTGATTAACAATGGCATAAGTCCCTACCTGCACCTTCCTAAAGATTTAATTATTGAGAGCGGCCAGCTAATGTACAACGCTGGGGAATTGGTGAGCGGAATGGGGAACCTAAGTGCTTCAAATTATAGCAATTACCCTCCGTTGAACCAGTTTATTTTTGCCATTTCCACGTGGTTGGCCGGAAAAAGTCTTGTAGGGAGCGTATTGGTGATGCGGACCATTATTATTCTATCCGATCTGGGGATTCTGTATTTCGGTCGTAAGCTGTTGCAAAAACTCAATAAATCTACCCATCTAATCTTTTGGTATTTCCTAAATCCATTGGTGATTTTGGAATTAACAGGGAACCTGCATTTTGAGGGGGTGATGTTGTTCTTTTTTATATGGTCTATTTATTTGTTGTTCCATAAAAAATGGGTGTTGGCAGCTGTTGTATATGCGTTTTCGATTTCCATAAAATTGGTGCCAATATTATTCCTCCCTTTATTCCTAAAGTATTTTGGAATAAAGAAAAGTCTTCTCTTTTATGGGGTTGTTGGTATTACATCGGTACTATTGGTAATTCCATTTTATTCCCCGGAATTTACAGATAACTATATACAGACGGTGGGGCTCTGGTTCTCTAATTTTGAATTCAATGCCAGTTTGTATAATGTAATAAAGAAAGTGGCCGTTAATTTTAATGCCAAGCCTTGGGAGTTGATTAAGGATTATGGAAAAATTACGCCCATCATCGTCATTGCTTTGGTTGGCCTGTTCACCTTTTTACGTGACAATAAAAAAATAACAACCCTCTTGACCTCCATGCTATGGGTATTAACGCTGTATTATTTTTTGTCCGCCACTGTACACCCCTGGTATATTATTTTTCTATTGGTGTTAAGCCTTTTTACCGAGTTTAGATTTCCCATTGTTTGGTCCTTTAGTATCATTTTGAGTTACTGGGCTTATTCCATTCCAGGGTTTAAAGAGAATTATTGGTTGTTGTCCATTGAATATATTGCAGTGTATGGTTTTATGATCTATGAAATATTGAGATTATATAACAAAAAACTACTATTTCATAAAAATTAATGTATTAATTACGCCAATTCATTTTTATTTGTACTTTTGATAGTATAATGAGTAACACAGCGTACATATTTGATTTTAACAAGGCATCTAGCCTTGCTTATTCATTTACGCCTACACGTCGTCGCCCGTAAGGGTGCACTTCTTTTATGGAAATAGGTGAGTCCATTTCCCTCTCAAAAAAAACAAATCATAATTTTAATTCTAAAAGCAACATTCAATGAAGATTGTAATTGCTAATGATTCCCATTTTAAATATGCCGAGATCATCTGTGACACTATTGCGGAGTCGGCCAAAGTACGCGGCACTGGGATTGCCAAGCGTACCCCTGAATACATTCAGAAGAGACTGCATAATGGCAATGCCATTATCGCCTTGGATGGAGATAAATTTGCAGGTTTCTGTTATATTGAGGTGTGGGGGCATGAAAAATTTGTAGCCAACTCAGGCCTTATCGTACATCCTGATTACAGAAATCAGGGCTTGGCCAAGCAAATAAAAAAGGAAATTTTTGATCTTTCCAGAAGTAAGTTTCCCAATGCCAAAATATTTGGGATTACCACAGGATTGGCAGTAATGAAAATGAACTATGAACTGGGCTATAAACCGGTTACATTTTCGGAGCTGACTACAGACCCGGAATTTTGGAAAGGCTGTCAGACGTGTAAAAATTTCGATATCCTTACCAGGACAGAACAAAAAATGTGTCTTTGTACCGGGATGTTGTACGACGCGGAAACCAAAACAAAGGAAATTAAAATAGAGCCAAAGGAAAAATTGAATTCCAAGGCGTTTCAGAGATTAAAAAGTATAAAGGAAAGTTTATTCCTAAACAAGAAAACGAAGTAGTGGTTCAATACTACTGTGAAAATAATAATAAGATAAGTTTAGCATGAAGAAATTAGTTTTAGCATATAGTGGTGGATTGGACACGTCCTATTGTGCCAAGTATTTATCAAAAGACCAAGGTTTTGAAGTACATGCCGTAAGTGTAAACACCGGTGGGTTTTCAAAGGAAGAAATAGATAGCATTCATAAAAAGGCCTTAGAGCTTGGGGCTACCTCCTACACTTCCTTAGATGCCGTACAAACATTTTATGAAAAGGTAGTAAAGTATTTAATTTTCGGGAATGTTTTAAAGAACAATACCTATCCTTTATCGGTAAGTGCAGAACGAATTGTTCAGGCTATTGAAATTGTAAACTACGCTAAAAGGGTAGGCGCAAAATATATTGCCCATGGCAGTACCGGAGCAGGGAACGATCAGGTTAGGTTTGATATGATCTTTCAGATCATCGCTCCAGAGATTGAAATCATTACGCCAATACGGGATAACAAATTGGCCAGGGAAGCAGAAATTGAATATTTAAAGCAGAATGGGGTAGATTATCCTTGGGAGAAGGCAAAATATTCCATTAACAGAGGGCTATGGGGTACCTCGGTTGGAGGAGAGGAAACACTTACTTCGCACAAATCTTTGCCAGATTCTGCTTATCCAAGCCAACTTCAAGAAACAGAACCTACACAGTTGAAACTTACTTTTCACAAGGGTGAATTAATTGGATTGGACGGTGACAATGATACACCAGTGAACAATATCGTAAAGTTGGAGGCCATTGCTTCCAAATACGCCATTGGTAGGGATATCCACGTTGGAGATACCATTATTGGGATAAAAGGGAGGGTAGGATTTGAAGCTCCTGCTTCCTTGATCATTATCAAGGCCCATCATTTATTAGAAAAACACACCCTTACCAAATGGCAACAGTACCAGAAGGAGCAACAAGGTAATTTCTATGGCATGTTGTTGCACGAAGGAAATTATTTGGATGAGGTAATGCGTAACATCGAGGCCTTTTTAACAGATACCCAAAAGAATGTAAGTGGCGATGTCTTTGTAAGCCTTCACCCTTATCGTTTTGAATTGGACGGGATATCCTCTTCTCACGATTTAATGAACGCCTCTTTTGGCAGCTATGGCGAGATGAACAAAGGATGGACTGCAGATGACGCCAAAGGATTTATTAAGATACTTTCCAATTCAGGAAAAATATATAACCACGTAAATCAGAAGAATGATTAAGGTAGGAATCGTGGGTGGTTCGGGGTACACTGGTGGGGAACTCATCAGAATTCTCCTAAACCACCCCCATGCAACTATAGATTTTGTTTTTAGTACCACTAGGGCGGGTAAAAAGATTACCACAGCCCATCCGGATCTATTGGGTGTTACCGATCTAGCTTTTACAGGCGAAGTAAATAAGGATGTGGATGTAGTATTTCTTTGTCTTGGACACGGAAACTCTACCAGTTTTTTGAAGGAAAATGAGTTCGCCAAAAACACTAAGATCATAGATTTAAGTAATGATTTTAGGTTAGAGGCCGATGCAGTTCTGGACGGAAAAGCTTTTGTCTATGGCTTGCCCGAACTGAAAAAGGAAGAAATAAAAAAGGCGAAATATATTGCCAATCCTGGTTGTTTTGCCACCGCTATTCAGTTGGGATTATTGCCATTGGCAAAGGCCCATAAATTGGATAAACCGGTACATATCAATGCAGTCACAGGTAGTACCGGAGCTGGAGTAAGCCTTTCGTCGACCTCGCATTTTAGTTGGAGGAACAATAACGTATCCTGGTATAAGCCTTTTACGCACCAGCACCTTGGGGAGATAAATGAAAGTTTGCACAGTCTTCAAGAAAATACAGGAGATCTTTTTTTCCTTCCCAATAGGGGGAATTTCACCCGAGGGATATTGGCCACGGCCTATACCGATTTTGATGGGAGTTTGGAAGAGGCCTATGAACTGTACAACGATTTTTACAAGGATGCGGCCTTTACCCAAGTGACGGAAGAGGACATTAACCTAAAGCAGGTAGTGAATACCAACCAATGTCATATTCATTTGCACAAGCACAATAACACCTTACTGATTACCACGGCCATAGATAATTTGTTGAAAGGGGCTTCAGGGCAGGCAGTACAAAATATGAACTTGGCATTCGGTTTTAAGGAAACGGAAGCGCTGCAACTAAAGGCGGGGGTATTTTAGCATTGTTGGGCCTTGAGGGTCAATAATACTAGGAAATACGACCAGAAAATAAATGAACCAATCAACCTATTCCCATGGTTTTGGGATGGAAACTAATAATAATTAAGGAATGAAAATAGCCATTATTGGAACAGGTAATTTAGGGTTGTCCATAGCAAAAGGCATTTTGAGCACCAACGGGGCCACCTCCATGGTCCTTACCAAGAGAAATCTTAGTGGGCTTAAGGAAATTGAAAAATATGGAATTGTGACCACTACTACTGATAATAGGGAAGCGGTGGCCAAATCGGACATTCTAATATTTGCCGTTCAGCCCGGCCAATTTGTAAAAATATTGGGGGAGGTGAAAGACATACTTACAGATAAGCACGTTATTATTTCTACCATTACTGGGTTTAGTATTGCTAAAATGGAAGAGGTTATAGGTCCTGATCACTTTATTATTCGTGCCATGCCCAATACCGCTATTTCTGTCGGGAAATCCATGACTTGTATCTGTAGCAATGAGAAGGGAGCCAAAAGGGTAGACTTGGCCAAGGCCATTTTTAACCGTATGGGGCATTCCATGCAAATTCCGGAAGACCAGATGCAGGCCGCTACCGTTATTTGTGCCAGTGGAATTGCGTTTTGGATGCGATTGATACGTGCCACCACACAAGGCGCCATTCAATTGGGGTTCGATGCCAAGGATGCACAGGAATTGGCCATGTATACCTGCCATGGGGCTGCCAGTCTACTAATAGATTCTGACAGTCACCCAGAAAATGAAATAGATAAGGTAACTACCCCTAGGGGATGTACCATTTCAGGATTGAACGAAATGGAACATCAAGGGCTAAGTTCCTCCTTGATCAGAGGTATAGTGGCCTCATTCGATAAAATAAACGAGATTAAAAAAGGATAACCTCGCCAATAAACCTACATGGTTTTAGTGCAAAAGAGGTACAAAATATAAGATAGAAGATGGAATTATTTGATGTATACCCATTATACGACGTGACTCCCGTTTTGGCAAAAGGAATTGTGGTCACCGATGAAAAAGGCCAGGATTATATGGATTTCTATGGCGGACATGCCGTAATTTCAATAGGGCATTCCCATCCACATTATGTGCAAAGATTAAAAGACCAGTTGGACAAGATCGGTTTTTATAGCAATGCCGTACAGAACCCAATTCAAGAAGCCTTGGCGCATAAATTGGGAGCACTTTCGGGATGTGAAGATTACAATCTGTTCCTATGCAATTCAGGGGCAGAGGCCAATGAAAATGCTTTGAAATTGGCATCGTTCCAAACAGGAAAATCACGTGTAATTGCTTTTAAACACGGCTTCCATGGGAGGACTTCTGCCGCTGTGGCCGCAACCGACAATGAAAAGATTAATGCGCCTATAAACAAGCAACAAAAGGTAACCATACTTCCTTTCGAGGATTTGGCAGCTTTTAAAAGCGAAATCTCCAAAGGAGATGTTTGTAGTGTAATCATAGAAACCATTCAAGGGGTTGGCGGTCTAGATCAGCCTTCGCAAGAATTTTATCAAAGTATAGCTGCCCTTTGTAAGGAAAATGGTGCTTTGCTTATTGCAGATGAGGTGCAATGTGGTTACGGTAGAAGTGGTAAGTTCTTTGCCTTTCAACATTACGGCATCAAACCGGACATTATTACCGTAGCCAAGGGGATGGGCAACGGATTTCCTATTGGGGGGGTGCTGATCCACGAGAGCATTAAAGCTTCTTACGGAATGCTGGGAACCACTTTTGGAGGAAATCATTTGGCCTGTGCCGCAGGATTGGCGGTATTGGAAGTGATCGAAAAGGAAAATTTAATTGAAAATGCCGCCGAGCTTTTTGAATATTTCAAGGAAAAAGCAGCTGCCGTCCCACAGGTAAAGAGAGTAAAGGGAATGGGGCTTATGCTAGGATTGGAATTTGATTTTGAAGTGGCGGAGCTTAGAAAAAAGCTCATCCACAACCAATATATGTTCACCGGTGGCGCCAGCGACAAACACGTTTTGAGGGTATTACCGGCATTGAATATTACCAAAGAAAATTTGGATCAATTTTTTGATGCCCTAATAAAGGAATTGGCATGAGTTTATATTTAGACATATCCCAAAGAAATGCGGTGCTCAATACCATGGCACAGCTGATCGATGGGGAACGAAATACCATCCTTAAGGTCAATAAAAAAGACTTGGAGGCTTATAATGGCGATGATTTGGCCATGTACGACCGACTCAAGGTAGACGATGCCAAGATTGAAGGCATGATCTTATCCTTACAACAATTGGCAGGGCAGGAAGACCCATTGGGCTTGGAGCGCTTTAATTTTACCCATGAAAATGGGATGCACGTCAGTAATAAAACGGCTCCTTTTGGCACGGTCCTGATCATTTATGAATCCAGACCCGATGTTACCATAGAAGCCGCAGCCATAGCCTTTAAGTCCGGTAATAAAATTTTGTTGAAGGGCGGAAAGGAATCACTCCAAAGCAATTTGGTCCTGGTGAATTTTTGGCATAAATCCCTAGAGCAACACGGTATTTCCAAAGAGTGGGTCACTTATTTGGAATTCAATAGGGAGCAGACCCAGGCCTTTTTGGAAAAGCCTACCCAAAAACTAGATCTTATTGTACCTAGGGGAGGGGAAAAGTTGATCGCTTTTACCAAAAAGCACGCCACCTGTCCGGTGATTGTCAGTGGAAGGGGAAATAACTTCCTATATGTACACCCTAAGGCCGACCTTAAAAAGGCAATGTCTATTATTCTGAATGGTAAGACCACAAAGATTTCGGCCTGTAATGCCTTAGATAAGGTGTTGATAGATAGGGAATTGCCTAACAAAGAAGCTTTTATAAAAGACTTGATTTTCGAATTAAAAGCGAAAAAAGTCGAGATTTTGGTAGATAATAGTCTCTTGGGCACAGCAGATACCTCAGTGATTACGGAGGATAGCACCTGGTATGAAGAATTCTTGGATTATAAGATTCTTATTGGGGAAGTGGGAAGCACCGAGGAAGCGGTTGAAAAGATCAACACCTATGGTGGTGGTCATTCCGCGGTAATTGTAACCGAAGAAGAACTAGGAGCCGACCTTTTTATGAATTCCGTTGATTCAGCGGCAGTGTACCATAACGTATCCACCCGTTTTACGGATGGGGGACAATTTGGCCTGGGCGGGGAATTGGCGATTAGTACTGATAAATTACACCAAAGGGGCCCTATAGGGCTACAACATTTGGTGACCAACAAATGGTATGTAAAGGGTGATGGTCAAATAAGGTAGTAGCCGGACCTAACAATAGGTCTAAAAAAAAGCACATGCAGAAGAAAAGAATATTATTAAAAATAGGATCCAACACCCTCACCAAGGAAACAGACCATATTTCTAGGGGGAAAATTGAGGATATTGGTAGGCAAATAGCTAAACTCAAGGGTGAATACGAATTTATAATCGTAAGTTCCGGAGCCATTGCCGCCGCCAAACAGTTCGTAAAATTAGAACACAACGGACAGGAGATTACCGTTAAGCAGGCCTTGGCCTCTATAGGTCAACCTCATTTAATGCGTATTTTCCAAGAGAATTTTAGGGAATTGGGATTGTTTACCTCCCAATGTCTGCTATCCTATTCCGATTTTGAAAGGGAAGTTTCCAAGGAAAATATCTGCAATACCATCAATGTCCTGGTGGCCAATAACTTTATCCCGATCATCAACGAGAACGATACCGTAGCCACCGATGAGATCCAGTTTGGGGACAACGATAAATTAGCGGCATTAACGGCCGCCTTAATGAAGGTTGATCTGTTGATCATAGCGACAAATACCGATGGCATTTACACCAAAGAATCATTTGCCAACAAGGATCCAAAAACCATTCGTTTGGCCAGCGATCTGGCCGATTTGCAAAATGAGGTAAGTAGCTCAAAATCTTCCCATGGCACAGGTGGAATGGAATCCAAAATCGAGGCCGCCAACATCGCCAGAAAAGCAAATATAGAAACCTGGATCGTAAATGGCCTAAAGGACAATTTTATCATTGATGCCCTAGAAAACAAAACCGCTTTTACAACTATAAAATAAAGAAATGCAACATTACTTATCCTTAAAAGATATCGATTCCCTACCGCAATGGGTAGAAG
The DNA here is from genome assembly GCF_002909235.1 of Arenibacter catalasegens. Classification (GTDB taxonomy): domain Bacteria; phylum Bacteroidota; class Bacteroidia; order Flavobacteriales; family Flavobacteriaceae; genus Arenibacter; species Arenibacter catalasegens. The sequence goes on along the minus strand of NZ_PHQQ01000012.1, from coordinate 5,341 downwards.
AAGCTAGATCATTAAAGGCGAATCCGCTTCAATTCAAAGCCTTGGGACAGACCAAGACCATATGTTTATTATTCTTCAACAACAGCCTTAGAACCCGTTTAAGTACACAAAAAGCGGCCATTAACTTAGGAATGGAAGTTATTGTGATGAACTTTGGAAGCGAAGGATGGGCGCTGGAATATGGCGACGGTACCATCATGGACCAAGGTACTTCCGAACACATCAAGGAAGCCGCGCAGGTAGTAGCCCAGTATTGTGATATAGTAGCCATTAGGGCCTTTGCCTCTTTGACCGATAAGGAACAGGACGAGGCTGAGGTGGTCATGAACGGTTTTAAAAAATACGCCGGTATTCCGGTGGTGAATATGGAAAGCTCTGTGGGCCATCCTTTACAGGCTTTGGCAGATGCCATTACGCTGGCGGAAAACAACACCAAGAAAAGACCCAAAGTGGTCTTGTCCTGGGCACCACATCCAAAGGCATTGCCGCATGCAGTGGCCAATTCCTTTGTGGAAATGATGCATTTGCAGGAGGCCGATTTTGTAATTACCCACCCTAAAGGATACGATTTAAATCCGGAGGTAACCAAGGGCGCCAAAATAGAATACGATCAGGACAAGGCTTTGGAAGAGGCCGATTTTGTATATGTAAAAAACTGGAGCAGCTACCAGGATTATGGTAAGGTGGTGAGTCAGGACAAGAATTGGACCATGACCAATAAAAAATTGGGCAATGCCAAATTTATGCACTGTTTGCCCGTAAGACGAAATGTGGTGGTAGCCGATGAGGTTTTGGATGGCAATAATTCCTTGACCATACAACAGGCCAATAACAGGACTTATTCTGCACAGATCGTCTTGAAGAAGTTGTTGGAGAGCTTGTAGGGGTAGGCTTTTGTAAGTTTGCAATTGGCAGTGATCAGTGAACAGTTGGCAGTGGGCAGTTGGAAGTGAACAGTAATCAGTGAACAGTGAATTCCAAATGTCCGTCATTGCGAGGAACGATAGAGACGAAGCAATCTCTTAAGCGAGTAAGCAGATTGCCACGCTACGCTCGCAATGACGAAAATAAGGGGCTCCTTCACTTGGTTAAGCCTGTCCCGCGTTTTCCGCGGGAGGACAAGGTGGATTCTCCGACCATAGGAGGAAAAGACGGAAGGGATAGAAACCAAAGGTTAGTTTTTTTGCTTGAATGGTTTTATGGAGCGTAAAGTCAGTAGATTTTGCACGGCAAGGTTAAAAGTCATTAGCCTAAATAAAGGCGTCATTGCGAGGAACGATAGAGACGAAGCAATCTCTTAAGCGAGTAAACAGATTGCCACGCTACGCTCGCAATGACGAAAATAGGTGGCTCCTTCCCTTGGTTAAGGGAAGGTGGATTCTCCGACCATAGGAGGAGAAGACGGAAGGGATTGAATTCGTAGGCTGGTTAATTTGAGCAAAAGGATCAAATACACCCCATGCGTGAAGTAAAAAAAAACATGAAACAAAAACTATCTATAATAAAAATTGGTGGAAACGTAATTGAGAATGAAGGGGAGCTCAACAAATTCCTGGATTCCTTTTCCGCCATGGAAGGCCCTAAAATTTTGGTGCATGGCGGTGGCAAACTGGCGACCCAAATTGCTGAAAAATTAGGAATCGAATCCAAATTGGTAGGAGGAAGACGTATTACCGATGAAGAGGGACTAAAAGTGATCACCATGGTCTACGGTGGCTTGGCCAATAAAAATATAGTAGCCCAATTACAGGCCAGGGGCACTAATGCCATTGGCCTTAGTGGTGCCGATGGCAATACCATTCGTGCAGTGAAAAGACCGGTCCGGGAAATAGACTACGGATTTGCGGGAGATGTGGAGGAAGTAAATGCAGCGGCCATAGACAAATTGTTGCAGGCCGAATTTGTTCCGGTGTTTTGTGCCATCACCCATAACAAAGAAGGGCAATTGTTGAATACCAATGCAGATACCATAGCCTCGGAAGTGGCCATTGGGATGAGCGGAAACTATGACACCACCCTCTACTACTGCTTTGAAAAGAAAGGGGTGTTGTTGGATATTTCTGACGAGACCTCGGTTGTAAAAAACCTTGAGCCTAAGAACTACCAGGAATTATTGGAAAAGAAAATTATAGCGGATGGCATGCTTCCAAAATTGGAGAATTGCTTTCATGCGCTTCATAAAAATGTGGGCAAGGTCTGTATTGGGGATTTGGATATGTTAAACCCTAATGCTACCTTATTTACCACGATTACCTTATAAACATGGATCAACAAAAACTTACGGAAAAGGCAATTGAACTGTTACAGGAATTGATTTCAATTCAGTCGTTTTCCTCCGAAGAAGATAAGACGGCAGATGCAATTGAAGCATGGTTTAAACACTTCGATATCCCTTTTAAACGGGAGAAGAACAACGTATATGCTTTTAACAAATACTATGATCAGAGCAAGCCGTTATTGCTGCTCAATTCGCACCACGATACGGTAAAACCTAATTCGGCCTATACCAAAGATCCTTTTCATCCGCATATTGAGGATGGGAAATTATTTGGTTTGGGGAGTAACGATGCCGGCGGATGCCTAGTATCTTTGATAGCTACCTTTACCCATTTTTACGCCCAGGAAAACCTGAGCCATAATATGGTGATCGTGGCCTCTGCAGAAGAGGAAAGTTCAGGCCCCAATGGATTGAACAGTATGTTGCTGATCCTTCCAAAAATAGATGTGGCTATAGTAGGGGAACCCACCTTGATGAATTTGGCCATTGCCGAAAAAGGCTTGGTGGTTTTTGAAGGTAAGGTTAGCGGGACACCTTCGCATGCCGCCCACCCGAACGATAATAATGCCATTTACAATACCATAGAGGTACTGCAGTGGTTTAAGGATTATAAGTTTCCCAAGGTATCGGAAGTGCTGGGGGAAGTAAAACTTACGGTAACCCAAATAAGTGGCGGAAGTCAACACAATGTAGTACCCGCCCATGTGGATCTGGTGATAGACGTGCGTGTAAACGACAGCTACTCCAACAAGGAAATTGCGGACATGCTCATTGCTGAAGCGCCTTGCGAGGTAAAGCCCCGTTCGTTACGCTTAAATTCCTCATCGATCAATAAAGATCACGCCTTGGTGCAATCCGGCTTGGCATTGGGCAGAAGTAGCTACGGCTCGCCCACCTTATCAGATCAGGCGGCCTTGAGCTGTCAGTCCCTCAAATTAGGACCCGGCGATAGCACTCGTAGTCACTCTGCGGACGAATTTATTTATGTAGCAGAAATTGAAGAGGGAATAGATTTGTATATTCAAATTTTACAAGGATTCCTGAAACAATAAACAATAATCAATAAGTAATTAACAATGTACGTTTGTTCATTGTAATTGACCATTAAAAAACAATAAAAAATAACAAATGAACCGAGCCAAAACGGACTTACTAATTTACTAGAGAGTTTTAATGGCGAATTACATTTGACCTATAAAAAAAACAATAAAAAATATCAAATGAAACTTTGGGACAAAGGATTTAGCACCGACAAAAAAATAGACCATTTCACGGTGGGCAATGATAGGGAACTGGATTTGCTTTTGGCAAAATACGACGTAATTGCCTCCAAGGCACATGCCAAAATGTTGGGCAAAATTGGTTTATTGACCTCTAAGGAAACCGAATCCCTAGTAAATGAGCTGGACAATATTGCCAAGACCATAGAAAATGGCACGTTTACCATAGAGGACAGTTTTGAGGACATGCATTCTAAAATTGAATTCTTGCTCACCCTAAGGTTGGGTGATGCCGGTAAAAAGATTCACACTGCACGCTCTAGGAACGATCAAGTTTTGGTGGCCATGCATTTGTACCTAAAGAACGAATTAACAGAGATCAAGGATCAGACCAAGGATTTGTTCCACCTCTTATTAAATTTGGCCGATAAGCATAAAAAAGTGATGTTGCCGGGCTATACCCACTTGCAGATAGCCATGCCTTCCTCCTTTGGACTGTGGTTTTCCGCCTATGCCGAAAGTTTGGTAGACGATCTTTATTTTGTGGATGCCGCCTATAAGGTAGCCGATCAAAATCCCTTGGGAAGTGCTGCGGGTTATGGCAGTTCTTTTCCTATAGACCGTAGTTTTACTACCGAAGAAATGGGATTTGAAACTATGAAATACAATGTGGTAGCCGCACAAATGGGGCGTGGCAAGGTAGAAAAGGCAGCAGCCTTTGGTATGAGCAGCATTGCCGCCACCCTGTCTAAAATGGCGATGGACATCTGTCTGTATATGAGCCAGAATTTTAATTTTATCTCCTTTCCGGATGAGCTTACCACAGGGTCCAGCATTATGCCCCATAAGAAAAATCCGGATGTTTTTGAGTTGGTACGCGGTAAGTGTAACCGACTTCAAACCGTACCCAACCAATTGATCTTGATTACCAACAACCTGCCCAGTGGCTACCACAGAGACCTGCAATTGGTGAAAGAGGTGATCGTACCTGCCATACAGGACCTAAAGGCTTGTTTGGAAATCTTGACATTTAGTTTAAAAGAGATACGGGTAAATGAAAATATTTTGGACGACCCCAAATACGACTATCTGTTTAGTGTGGACACCCTGAACGAATTGGTATTGACCGGCACGCCTTTCCGTGATGCCTATAAAAAAATGGGCAAGGAAATCAACGAAGGCACCTTTACGCCCAAAAGAGATATTAAACACACTCACGAAGGTAGTTTTGGCAATCTTTGCCTGGCAGAAATCAGAAAGAAAATGGATAAGATCTCGTAAACAGTTTGCAGTGGTCAGTAAAAAGTGAACAGTGGGTTGATGTCGAAGGTCTAAAGTCAAAAGTCCGTCACTTCGAGTGATTTTATGAAGTGAAACGAAATAAAATTGTATCGAGAAGTAGACGATGAACGGTAAAAAGTGAACAGTAGGCGAAGAGTTTAAAGTTCAATGTTTAAGGTTCAAAAAACGGATTGTCAAGCTTCATTCACAATGACGATCAGTTTATTTATTATAACTTAAGTAAAAGCTCCTTCCCTTGGCTAAGGGAAGGTGGATTCTCCGACGATAGTGGGAGAAGACGGAAGGGATTGAAAGCCCAAGCCTAGGTGCTTTCTGCACCAAGTTAATTGGGCAAGAACGTGACGCTCGCGCCAGAGGGGGAAGATTTCTTGATTAGTAAACAGTGGGTTAAGGTTCAAAGTTCAAGGTTAAAAAAGTGTCCATGCCTATATAGCATTGACCGCTTTTAGTTGAATGTTAATATACATTTATTGATTCTTTTTTCCTTAAACATCTCTTTTTATTTTCAAATTCTACCGGGTTCATTTTTCCTATTGAACTG
>NZ_PHQQ01000011.1 GCF_002909235.1 Arenibacter catalasegens | reverse complement strand
ATACCAAAAGAAGGCATACCGAAATAGGAAAAGTGCCGCCCGATCAAATTTATAATGCTAAAAAAATGGCATCATGATAAACTAAGGAATACCTTTAAGCTGTCTTACAGATGGGGAGTAGTGTAATGTTCATTGCCTACCTAATTAATTGAAAAATCAAAATATCAGATAAAAAATGAGGATGTTAGGGCAGTTAGGTAAACTACTCTTTGCTTTGGATAATAAATTGCCCGAGGATATCTCCTAAAAAAACAGGCATCTTATACAACATAAAAGTGAGAATCTAAACTAGAATTTTAAGCACAAACATTGACAGAACTGGCACGTATGGAGAAATGGAATTCCGTCAATTAGACTATCAATTATATTTGTCTAAATCAATAATCTCATATCTTTTTGCCCCGAGCACAATGTGATCATGGTAAAAGTTGCGGGCTTAAAAGGCGCTTTTATTTTCCGAAAAAATGCGCCAATTGAAATCGGGTCTATTGTTTTGAGTGCTCTACAAGCTACTTTTGGTCGCTTTACTCAATTCCTCAACTGTTCTTCTTCAATATTATGGCAATACTGATATAACATTTTGAAATATATTTTCATTTTTTCCTTTGCCAATTGGGGATCCTTGGCTTTAATAGCCTCATAAATATCCATATGTTCCTGAATTCCCCTGAAAGCCCGATCTTTATCACAAACATGGTATTTTTCGAAATTGGTAATGATTTCGGGCGTAATGATCAACATAAACCTATTCATGGTACTATTACCGCTTGCCCTGGATATGGCCAAATGGAAAAGTAGGTCTTCCTGTACTGCATCTTTACCGTTGATGACCTTTTCTTTATAGGCTTCCAAGGTCTCCTTTATCTGACATAAATGCACCTTGGACCTGCGCTGTGCGGCAAGTCTGCAGGTCTTTAGTTCCAAAAGTATCCGGGTCTCTACCAGGGATTTGAAATTGGGCTCCTGCAACCGTAATATGTCTTGCAGCATGCCATCCATAGCTACTTGGCCGATGTCGGCTATGAATGTTCCACTTTGGGGCTTGGACTTTAATATTCCATAAAATTCCAGCTTTTGAATGGCTTCCCTAAGGTTGCTTCTACTTACCCCGAATTTTTCTGACAACATCCGCTCAGAGGGAAGTTTGTCTCCTGGTTCCAAGTTTTTATAGCTGATCAGTTCGCGGAGCTTGGAAATGATACCATTTTGAATTTCTTCGTTTTCTCCCCTTGTAAGGACTTCTAATTTCATGGACCGCTTTTTAAAATTGGTTAACCAGATTGACCTGTTAAAACTATGAAATAAACTTCTGCAAAAAAAACCTTCTTAAGGTCATTCTCGTACACATTAAGTGTGGAATTGTTTGCACTTAAAGCAATCATAATAATCGCTAGTTTTATGGGAGTACCGATGTATTGGGTATTTAAAGGGTTTTATTATAGTGAGGTTCAATAAGGATGTCTCAATGTAGAATCATGTTGACCAGTACCTCACCTATTCTTTCGAACCATCCCATACTTGTTACTTTGAAGATAGGACAGGATTGTAAATTGCAGTATACGAAAAAGCGGCCTTGTTGCCTGGAACATTGAGTGTAGAAATGGAATAGAGGTTGTCCAATATTTCTTAAATATAACGTTTGATTTCAGAACTGAAGTTGTCGATCCATTCAATTTTGTTGATACTTCGCAGATAATCTTCAACCCCATAAATAAAAAGGTACTAAATAAGAATAGGTGTTTCCAATCCTTAACAATTTCAAATGGTTCCGATTCTTTACATTCTGTTTTTTTGTACCACTAATCGAGTACATATGTATAACAAATACGACCTGTTCATCTTTTCTTAAATAGGTCCTTGACATCACTTTTTAACAAGTTCACAACATTGATTCTTACAAGTTCCATATCAATGTTATCTTAGCTTGGATAATGAAGGCACATTATTTTGTTTTAAGTTTGATTCTATATTCGATTCCTTTTTTCGGACAGAATACCTATTCCGATACTTTTTCTGCCGTTGCGTATACCAATAACAATGGCAACACCAACTTTTCGACAAATTGGATAGAATCAAATGATGATAATTCTGCCTCTAATGGCCGTATCAGAATTACTGGAAATGAGTTACGATTAAATCGTCTTTCGTCAGAAAATATTAGAAGAACTGCAAATCTATCCTCAGCGACGGGAGCGGTTCTATCTTTTGATTGGAGCACGTCCAGTCTGGAAAGTGGCGAAACACTTGCCATACAGGTTTCATCTGATGGCAGCTCCTTCACTACTCTAACTACCTTTGGGGGCACATCTTCAGGAACTTTTAGTCAAAATATTTCGGCCTATGTATCGGCCAATACTACCATTCGTTTTCTCAAAGGCGGTGGAAATTGGGACCAAAATAACGACCAAGCATATATCGACAACGTTTTGATTACTGCTACAACTTCCCCTGACACTGACAATGATGGTATTTTAGATGATGTAGATTTGGATGATGATAATGATGGCATGACCGATGAAGAGGAATATTGTACAACAGCCAATACAACGTTTTTAGTTTCACAAGATGTCGGCACCAGATCAGTGGCAGTAAATCATACGGATACCGGATATTTACGCTTGGATTTTTCCTCCATGGACAATTCGTTCCAACTCGATATAAATGGCACACCAATCCACCCATCTGTTTTGGAATTTGAAAATGGCGCATTGGATGCTGGGGAAGAATATTTCCTTTTTCAGTCAGATAATGCATTTATTAGTGCCCCTTGGGTAGCGAACACCAATGGATTGCCCCGATTGCGACTGATTGTGGACGAAACGGGAAAGGTTACTTTTTATGGCACAAGAACTACCTCCTCCACATCACTTGAGATTATGCACGCACAAGCCGCCACTCCTTTTAACACAATTAACTGGGTTCCCGACTTTAACAATGTCTTTACCGTTACAAATCAAGCTGGGCCCGGTCCGGAAGGATTTACAGGGGTATTGTTCGCCAGTGCCTTATGCGACTCTGATGGAGATGGAGTAATAAATAGTTTAGATTTGGATTCGGACAATGACGGTATCTATGACATAGTTGAATCGGGTGTGTTGGATGTAGCCGGAATTAACGATGCAAATAACAATGGCATAATCGATGGGGCGGCATCAGCTTTTGGCAACAACGGACTCCATACGAATATCGAAGATAATGATTTGGCATATACCAATTTAACCTATTCCATAGCGGATACGGATGTTGATGGAATCTATGACCCGTTTGAAATAGATGCGGACAACGATGCCTGTAACGATGTTGTCGAAGCTGGATATTCAGATAATAATAATGATGGTATTTTGGCCGCATTGCCCACTATAGTAAATAGTAATGGTTTGGTAACGGGAACAAGTGTTATTGATGGATATACGACCCCTGATGACAATAATTCCAACGGCACTTATGATTTTCAAGAGGGTTCCTCATTGCCCACAGTTACCTCACAGCCACCAAACACTTCAGTATGCCCGGGTTGTAGCACAACAATTTCCGTCACGGCTACCAATGCTACTTCTTACCAATGGCAGATCTATAATGGGACCAGTTGGGTCGATTTGACAAATACTGGGATCCACGATAATACTTCCACTGATACTTTATCGATTACCAATGCCACAACGGCCGACAATGGCAATCAATACAGAGTAGTTATAGCCAATAACGGCTATGCCTGTGGCACGACGATATCCAATACAGCGACCTTGACGGTCCGGGTAAACACCGTCATTACCAACCGAAGGATAACACACAGGGTCAATAAGAACTGACTTTTACCTTTAGACAGACCTTTTAAGTCCCAAATTTCATCTATTTAGTAAATTTACGGCTTTTTCAATGTGTAGATCCCATCATTTGAGAGCAAGCTAACTTTTGATTTTTTATATTGTGAAACTTTTGAAGGTCAATTTCGAGGGATTACCGGTAACGATGACAAGGGTTCTAGGTGTGTTGTCACATATATGTTGCCAAACATAAGAATCTTAAAGTAGATATATTCGTTTATAGCTTTATTACCACTAAAAATTGAAGGGGTGACAATTCCGTAAATTCGAACTCTACATTTTTAACTACAACTCCTGTAGGTAAAAAATACGACAGGCCACATGGAATTCTTGTCAATTTCGCAGAAAAATCCACCAGTAGGGAATCTGAATCACTTAAATGGATGCTATATTGATAGTGCGATTCAGTGGGAATGAACAGTTGGATCGTGTTATCCAATTTTCTGATATCCGTATCCGGAACGGCGAATTCATTGGCAGGAATAAAAATAAAACCTGCATTGGGAAATTCTCCGTCCACCCTTATTGCATTGGGATCTATGGTGCCAAGTTCAATCAGATTATTACCACTAGCATCAATGAGTTTTAAAAACAGGGAAGGGAAGGCTGGGTCAAAAAGTGCACAGTCGATATTGTCATCTTCTGAACATCCATTTAACAAAAATATTGCGGCTATTAAAAAGAACGGGATTTTGGTTATAAAAGGAATTTTCATAAGTAAGAAAATTTAATTAAAAGATACCAAATTGTTCATGGGGTTGCGTGGAATAATATTTTGATCGGATGCCTACGTAGGAGTTCTTGAATAATGTGGGCACTGTTATACCAGTATCCCGATCTGAAATTCCATAATAATAATTCGGCACTATAAAGCCTTAGTTTTGTAGACTTACTTGTTTCAGCGAAAATATGGACCATTTAAACGCTTACGCGGTAGAATTTCTATAAATGTGAAAATCGATTAGTACATTTATATTAAAGTATTCAATCTTCCCCATATTTACAGCGCATAAAACCCCATATCATGGAATTGACCGTTTGCATAATAGATGACGACCTGGTGTCGCAATTCGCTTCGAGATATTGTATAGAACAATCGATTTCCAATTGCAGGACCATTGTTTGCGACACTGCCGAAGAGGTCCTGAACATGTTCGCCGATCCTTTGAACAATGGAGATGTTGTGCCGGACTTGATATTCCTCGACCTGGTCATGAAAGGTATGGACGGTTGGGAATTTCTGGATAGGTTAAAGTCAGGTAATAAGGTAATACAAAAAACTGACATCTATATTCTTTCCGGCTTTGTAAATTCTAATGACCGGGCCAGGGCCAAGGAACATCCAATGGTAAAGGGTCATTTTGACAAACCCCTTTCCAAAAGCATTGTGGAAAAGATCCTTCATTCAAAAAGGAAGTAAAATTATCGTTTTTTTAGGCCTCCCCTTTATCGATTGTTATATGGGCATAATTATGTTGGGCAGCATATTTCAACCTAATTCATCCAAGGTCTATTGATTAGTAGGCTTCCAAATAGATTCAAAAGGTATGGATCTACATTCGTTGAGTTGCCATAATCCAAGATAAAAAAATTTGGTTTTGATTTTAATCTGCATTAATCGACATCTTGTAGAAAAGGAAAAAACTTAGTGGACAAGTGCCTTAACTTTGCGCCCAAACCCCTAAATAATTATTATGAAAACAATTTTACTTGTAAAGGAAATTTACCTGAATGGATTCAAGCAACTGGGGAGTTGGTTGGTAAAAAGCTACTTCAAAGCCTTTGCTTGGTTCAGTTTCGCCATGTTCCTAGTAGTACTGTATGCCTTTGGATTCAGACTATTTACTGGATTCCCTTTCTGATCGATCCGGTAAATCTCATATTCAGCTGATTATATCCTTCCGTCAAACAACGGAAGGATTTTTTTTCAGGTGTCGGATTTTGTTTCCAAGTTCGTATTCTGCACTTCAAGAACTTATCTTTTACAGTATATTAAAACTAATGATCGTCCAATGTATAAAGATGGCCGTTGGGAACAGCCTTAAAGTAAAAGTTGCACACTGGTCAAAAATTTTTCGTTTCCACCAGTGAACATTTTAACTATGATCTAAAATATTATTTCAAAGGTTGCCCCTTTGTCCATCTCGCTCTCCACACTTATTTTACCGCCCATGGCCTCGACCTGTGCCTTGGTAATAAAAAGGCCAACCCCTTTGGCATCGGGATGTTTATGAAACGTTTTGTGCAATCCAAACATACGGTCCCCATTTTTTTCTATGTCAATTCCCAGACCATTGTCCCTGACCGATAGTTCGATCTTACTACCTTGGGTTTTCGTTTTAAATTGAATCTGCGGCACACGGTCATTTGAACGATATTTTAACGCGTTACTTAAAAGGTTGTACATAATGCTTTCCAAATAAATGGCAGAATATTCCATTGTCGGCGCTTCCGAGAAATCGCTTGTAATTTGGGCATTGGATTCCATAATCTGTTCTTGGTGATTTTCTACCAATGTAGAGAGAACATTCCCGAAATTCAATTTTTCCTTTTTCCCTTTAGATTCTTCCCTTATGGTTACCACTTCCAACAGTTCATCCAGCGTGCCAGAAAGATTGTTTACCGTACTCTCGAAATACTCCATCAACCGGGTTTTACCATCTACGGTTCCATCCTCTTTGTAAAAACTTAAGAGCAATTTCAAATTGCCCATCGGACCACGGAGATTGTGGGAAATTATATAAGAAAACTCCTCCAACTGTTTGTTTTGCCGGGTTAGGTATTCTGTGCGTTCAAGCACTATTTTTTCAAGGTTCTTATTGGTTGAAATGACTTCCTCCTCGGCCCTTTTTCTTTTCTCATCGCACCCATTGAGCAATCTCGCAGTGGACCATAAGGCGTAAAGTACAACGAGCATAAAACAGGTTGTGAACATTGCTATTCCAAACTCGACCGAAACGATTTCAAGTCTTTCCAGTATAACTTGTAAAAATCCGAGAACCAAGATGGCCGGCATTACCTTTTTGAACAGGTTCCGTGCCATAACATTGCCAATACCTTTTCTTGTTAAGAGCCCTGTAACCCCCAAATCATGATGAATGAACGATACCCCAATGGACAGGGCAAAAAGCACAATGGAGGTATGGATGGCCATTGATGTAAAAAAGGATAATTTGTAAAAAGAAGGTACATTGAACACGTAACCCAGTACAGCTATAAAGGATAGAAAGGTCACAATATGAAGCCCATATTGCGCTAGTCTCCTAAAATAAATATTTGAGCTGCGAACAATCAAAAAAATGGGCCCTAGCATTCCAAAGCATAACGAAGTTATTGGTGACGGTCGTCCTGGGGACATTGCGCCATTTGCTATCGCTACTTGATCGTTAATAAATAGCTGGTCGATGCCCGCATCAATATTGAACACATCCTGGGACAATGAAGCTATTGCAAACGCCGCAAGAATAGTTGAAAGAAAATATACGGATAAATTACTTTTTTCCGACTTTAGATTAATCACTATAATTCCAGAAAGTATGAAGAAAAAAGCCGTGTTCAGTTTCATGGAAACGTAGCCGGGTACAATGGTCATAAGGATTTGAACATCGGAAATCCACCCTACCACAACAACCAGACCAAGAACAGTGGAGAGTACGCCCATCCAAAATGGGATGTTGTTATTTACTTTATATGTCATTTTGATCAAATATCGGTTTCCAAGAAAGTTTGGCCAGCTCCGTTATGGAGACCAATTGCGTGAACAGACTCATTATCAATTATATTGGCCATGCAATTATATTATCTAACGCCGATTTTGACATTTTGTTGTAAGCTTTTACTTATATAAAAATCGGGGCATATACGGAGAAATTTAGGATATGGTTTTTGTTTATGTCCCTACCCCTTGTGGCATTCCGATAGGAACGCTCATTAGTAAAAAGGATAGATTAGAAAGAGATAAACCTGTATCCCTTATTCACAATTTTAATAACTTCCAATGCCTAAAGGGACTATTTCACAAAATGGTCATTCTTCAATACTTGAGTAATTTTGGCGGCTTGTGTGCCGAAAATCGTTCGTTTTAGGTGATTGTTCAAAAAATTGAAATTAATTAACTTTAGAGGACTGGACCATGACATTTTATAGGATACCTTGTTGACACAAATATTTATTATAGGAACAAATAAGTCTTTCCTTGTCATAATTGTTTATAATGCTTCGATACTTTTTATATTGATTCCAATAAAGCAATCGTCCATACAACCATCTTCAACATAACCGCAAATTGAAAGCAACCCATTGTTTTCAGCTTCAAAGTAAGATTTTGTGTTCTTCCTTTTTTCCAACCATTCTTGTTCGGCTTTTTCATATATTTCGTCCAAGGTCCAAGCATATGCCGCACTTGTTTGCTCGTGACTATTTATTTCGTTTTCGTTTTCGATCCATTCCAATTCTTCTTGTGGAATATTATCGGCCAATCCTTCGGTGGATGTATATTTGAAATGTCTTTGAGCAACTTTTCCTTTTGATACCGTTATGGTCGTTTCCCATCCGAAATTAATAAGAACAGAACCGCCCCGTACCGCATACTTGTAAGAATTATTGGATGATTCTTTAAAATCCAGCCAAGCTTTTCTACTATTTTTAAAATCATTTTCAAATTCCAGATCATTCTTTTCGCATGAGGAAATCAAATTTCCTATCAACAACAATGCGATAAAATAAATCTTATTTTTCATGATTTATCTTTTATAAAAGGATTTCCTCTTTGAATAATTAATAAGATGTTATAGGTTTGAAAAGGTTGCTTTGGTTTCCTTTGAATTTTATCTGGTACCTATCAGATAACAGAATGAAATAAAGAGGATAGGAATAGTCCCAAAAAAAGTTCGTTTTAGGAGACTCATAAAAATAGACTAAGAACTTGCCTTTTTTACAAAATTCGATTTATTTATGGAAGCTGACACTTAGTTTATTTTTACTACCTCAATCCATCCGTCCGATTTGTGTAACATATCACAAACGAGAAGGTGCTTGGTTAACGGGACAAGCAATTGGCTTTTACGTGATGTAATCGAAAGGAGTTTCTTCAACGTTCTATTTCGCCACTTACCAAGGTCATAGTAACCCGGGCATTAATAGTTGGGTAGAACCTGAAGAAATTCAGTCCGTCTTTTCGCTTTTGTACGGCTTGGGTCTTGCCATTCTTACCGTTTCGATATGCTCCACGATGAATTTTTCTCCGATAAGTGCATTGAAATGTGGTATCGTCCCGCGCTTAATAATCAAATTTTTTCTAGGGAAGTCGATATTCCGATGTTGAACCACTTGGCGGCCCCAGGGTAATAACAACTCCCTCGTTCAGCACTTGGGAGGTCTCTTGCGCATATAGCATTGATATGGTCGCGAAGAGTACCATAATAAAGTATGATTTTCTCATAACTACGGGCCATTAGGGCTCAACCGATCCAACAAATATAAAGACCCGGAGCAATATTATTAGTGTTACTGCTGTTAAATAGTTGTTAAACTATTATAATTAATAGTAATACTATAACATTTATATTAATTTTGTACAAAAGCAAATAAAATGTTAGGGCAAAAAAATACACCTGAAGAAGTATTGACCGAGTTCCAAAAGGATACGCTATGGTGGAAATCGATTATTGGCTATAAGGAAAGTGAAATACTTTTCCTATACAGGGTTCTTAACTCTAAATCGTTTAAGGAAAAGCCCAATCTAAATGAACCATTGGAAAAGTTTAAACATGAATTACAGACCAATACAAGGGAGGTCAATAATTTAAAGAAAACCTTAAATCAATATGAGGTCAAACTCAAGGGCATTCTTGAATGTGATACCATTAGATGTGAAACCTTTTATGTGGAGAACCATCAACTTTTCAAGGATAATTTTGATAAATTTTACACCGATTTCAATGAATTTAAAACCAAGGTTTACAACTTAACCGGTGGTCTTTTATAAACATGAACAAGACATTATTATTTGAATAATATTATCTGAGCACTACATTGTTTAAAAGTTATACGGCGTTACGTATAGTAAAAAAATCTGACCCTACGGATCAGAACAATTGCCAAAAATGTAAAAATTTGGTTATTTAAATTTTCAATGAAGTTGTGGGTTCTTACAACTCTTTCCATACCAAAAAACCAGTATAAAGTAAATAAAAACTAAGTAATAGTAACGCTTCCCATCGATCGATCTTTCTTTTTCTTCCAGTAAGCATTGCGATTATTAGAAATATTGTACCACTAATTAATATGAAAATGTCAGTATTAAAGTTGATATTGAACTGAATAGGATTAATAAATACACTAATGGATAGAATGAAAAGGATATTGAAAATATTGGAACCAATTACGTTTCCAATTGCTATATCGCTTTTCCTTTTAATAGCTGCTATTACAGATGTTACCAACTCTGGCAATGAAGTTCCTGTAGCAATTATTGTTAAGCCTATAATTTTTTGGCCCACTCCTAACTCTGTCGCTATGGCTACTCCATTGTCTACAACAAGTTTGCCGCCTATTAAAAGGCCTATAAGCCCCAAAATTATCAACCCCCAGATCTTATAATTTGCTTTTTTTTGATAAGATCTATCCTCACTTTCTTCTAATTTCATTTTTCTTGATACATAATATAAAAAAGAGAGAAAACAGGTAAATAGAATTATGCCATCTAGTCTGGATATTATTGAAGTCGAGGTAGAAAAGAAATCGTTTGCCAATACTAGAAACAATAGCGTTATTAGTAATGAAATAGGAATTTCCCTCCAAGCGGTTGAGGATTGTATTGCAATCGGGTAGACCAAACCTGCTATTCCTAAAATAATAAACAGGTTAAAGTTGTTGCTCCCAATAATATTCCCTAAAACAATATCAGAATGCCCATTATATGAGGCTACAGAATTCACCATTAATTCCGGTGCGGATGTTCCGAAAGCTACTATTGTCAAGCCTATTGCCAAATCTGAAATTTTGTTTTGTCTCGCGAGGGAGGAAGCTCCGTCGACCAGCCAATTTGCTCCGAAAATCAAGGCAGAAAAGCCAACTAAAAGCAATAAGGAAGAAATTATTATCATAAATAATCTTTATCAGTTTCCTATAATTCGATAAACCAATTCAAATTCACCCAAAAACTATGACGTGTATTATTGTTCAAAAAAGAGTTTGCCCTATAGTCCAATCCCATCTCAATTTTGTTATTATTTTTAAGGTTATAACCCAATAGTGGAACAAAGCGTATTTCAAGGTCATAGTCAGAATCATGCCAGCTATTGAGGTATTCATTATTGAACTTAAAATAAAATTCCGATGGATCAACAGATTCGCCATTTAGAGGGACTTCTGAAGCTATTCGGTATCTTAATCTAAATTCGGGCTTTTCATCCAGTGAAAACGTTTGGTCGCTTGCGAAGCGATGTGCTAACCTAAAGTCAGCAAGTCTCTGCACCACGGTATATTGCTGAATAAATCTATGAAATAACTTTTCTTCTCGAACCCTGATAAGATAACCGCCAGCCACACGGGAATTAAGACCAACCTTTTTGGCGGTAATCATTGAAAGGTCTGTTAAGACATATGTAAACTGGCTTTCACCAATGCCGCTGAACTCTCCTGTTCGCATTAGTTGGCGAGACTCTATCTTTGAATTGAGCGACCAATCATTTTCAAGTTTATAATTTAGATTTATTGATGGCAACAATCCTATCTGATACCTACTTTGGGCCGATGCACAATTTATAAATAGCATGAACACAATAAATAATGCAAGATGGGAATTTTTAATATTCAAGATGATAGCTGGGTTTAAACAGTATTTGGGATGCTAAAACGAATTGTCCTTTATTGGTGAAGAGGTATTCAAATAAACCTGTACTTTTTTCAGAACGGCACTTTGCTATTATTTCATATTTAACTGTCAAGTCTTCAGTAGGTTCTCCAGATAATAATTTTATAAACAGCGGCATTTGATTTCCGGTATATTGTATTTGGGTTTTGACAATTTTATATTTTTTGAAGTCTTTTTGAAGATGGTTCTTTATAGAATCTTTAATTGATGTTTGCAAAACATCCCAATTTATTTCAATTTCAACATCTTCAATATTTCCGAGTATATCAAATTCAACGCTGTGTTTTTTTCCGCTTCTTTTAAATTTAGCTTCGATACTTTTTCTTTCTATCCCTTCTTCCAAATACCATTTTACTTTATTCTTCAAACTTAAAGAATCGATAAAATTTAAAGCATTGGATGGAACGTCATTTTGTTTTAAACGACTTTCCATTTCAAACTTTTCCTGGGCGAATAAATTATTGGAATAACTTTCAAAAATCAAAATAATGAGAGTGGCTATAAAATATTTAGTCATTTATTTTCTTTTTTATCATTTTTTGAATAAAGACATTGCTCGGTATGGTTATTTGCTCTCCTTCCTTTGTTTTGAGAATAATGAAAAAAACACCAATATCGCTCACCCTTCCTTCGGTTTCGTAGTCCTTATCGATTATGGTAATCGTATCATCCAACTTTACGGGGTGATTGAAGAAGATAATGATACTGGATGTAATATTGGATAGGATTGACCATTGAGCGAACATTGCTATCCCAAGGACAGTAATTACAGATCCCACAAAAACAGCTAATTCTGACTGTTCAACTCCCCAAATTATTAAGATAATTATAAAGCAAACTGAGAGGTTGGTTAAATTAATCGCTTTTTTGATTATTTTGCCTCTTGCCTTTTTCACCAAACTGTTATTTACCGTCTTATCGACTAATTTGGCCGTCACTATTAACAATAAAACAAATCCAATAATCACTGCTGCCGTTTCAATTATTTTTAACTGCGTACTATCCATAATTTTGGTTTATTATACTTACTGTAAGCGTTTGATCATTACGATCGGCACTAAAGAAAACGTGTTATTTTCCGCTAAACCCCAAAGTAGGATTTTGTAAATCGATTCCCATGTCAACCCTTGTATTAATCGAACAAGACCAAGGGTAAGCGAAACATTCTCAGAAACCTAATCTCACATGTGTCGAGAGAGGAGAGCCCGAGCTCGATCAGGCCTGATTGTATTTCCTTTAAGCGATGTTTTCCAGAGTCAATTTCCTTAAAAGATTTAGAGCGCTGTGCGATATTCATAGTCCTTACCTTCAAGAAACGAACTTGACATATTACGTGTATTGTTCAGGGCATGGAAACCTATTGTAATTTCTTTTCCAAATAGCCATATCCATTTTCATTTATTGTCTTTACCTTTCAGGTCCGATTTGAAACCTACCCCAAAAAAGGGTAGGTTTTATGTTATTATTGCTATTTGATAAAATTGACTACCCCGGTATCCATATCGTATACTGCTCCTTTAATGTCAATTTCCCCATTTTCGACCATTGTTTTAAGTAACGGACTTTCCTTTATAATCTTTTGCATGGCGATTCGGACATTGTTTTCACTTACCTCATGGACCAACACTCTGTTCTGCGAACTTCTTGGACCTGTGGCGATAGTCGATATCTTGATCGCCGGTTGAATGTTTTTCAGCATTTTAGTGATATGCCCCAACTTTGCACCGTCAATTGCCGCATGTACAGCCCCACAGTTTTCATGGCCCAATACTAGGATCAATTTTGCCCCTGCCACCTTGGTCGCGAATTCCATACTTCCAAGAATATCGTCGTTAATAAAATTTCCTGCTACCCTTGCCACAAAGATGTCGCCTATGCCCCTATCGAATACATCTTCTACAGGGACCCTGCTATCAACACAGGACAATACTACGGCCTTGGGAAATTGTACATCGGCGCTCTCGCGAATCTGAATGGAGTGATCCCTTGCCGTAAGATCACTTCTGACAAATCTTTCGTTTCCCGCCCTCAAGATTTCCAAAACCTCGCTAGGTGAAAGTGCGTCCTGTTCCTCCTTTGTCAAAACTGTTTCTACCCGAATTTGGCTTCTGTCGATTTCTACCTTTCCTGTATCGGGTTGCTGTGCAATTAGTGCGACCGTAAAGGCCATAAAACCTGCAAGTGTACTAATCTGTTTTTTCATAATTCCTAATTTTAAATATTGGTACAAACATAATAAATAAACAGAAATATAATAGTAAATATATAATAAATAATAGTTAAATTTACATAAATAATAGCATCACTATCTTATTTGTAAAACTATATATATTTATATATAGAAATTCAGCTCAAAGAATGTGGATTACAATATTGGGGGAAACGAAGTCCCTTGAACGGAAAATATTGGCAGCTCCTTAGATCGCTTGCAAAAAAATGACCGGATATTAACTATTTAAAAAATCTACCGGCCAACCGGTACCATCACTACTTACAATCTTTACTAAGATCGCGTAGAACGAGCGCAAACGAAAAAGGAAACTTCAAGGAATACATCAAACCCGATTGACCAATTGGCTTAGAACTAAAACTACCAAGTCAATTTTGCTTCACTATAAGATCGCTCAGGTTTGCAAAAAAAACTCCATTACGGAAACGATTTCCCGATTAGTTAACTTTTTAGCACATTCCATATAGAATCAAACTTTGATGAAGTTTCCTTTACAAGTGAGTCTAGTTTTTTAATTTTCAGATCTTCTAGATTTATTACTGAATCCAGCTTTATAACCCTATCCATTTCGGTATTTATCACCGAATCCAGCTGGTTGGCCTTGATGTTAAGCCGATTGAGTTGGGTTTCTACTTTGCTTGTAACGTTTTCACAGGATGCAAAAAGTAAGAGCGCTACGCCAGCTGCAATCATTGTGTTGTTAAAATTTTTCATAGTTCTTTTTTAAGTTTTTATATTTTTATTTGCCTTAAGAATAAGATAGAATAACCGATCAAGCTAGATTTCAAGGACCCTATGATGCCTATTACGCCAGATATTACATGCTGGCCTTAAATAGTTTTAAGATCCCTCATCATTATCTAATTTTAAAAATTTCAATCCAAGTGCTAATAGAAGAACCGAGATTGGAATTATCAAAAATTCCCATTTCAAATTGTTCACATTTTCGACTATGACCTCGAGAAATATAACAAATAGGATAATAATTATTACTTCTGCAAGTACATTTTTTAAATGTCCGATATTGGGTGATCTGATCCATTTTAAGACCCCATTGTCCTCCGCACTATTATTTTTATTAGAAATAAATAGTGTAAAAACTCCATAAGCAAAAATGAAAAGTGCCAAAGCTATTAGGAATGTATCTAATGATTTCATTAAATATACCGTTGCAATGTCTACGGGAAGTAAACCTTCATTTCCTTTTGGGACATAATCAAAAAGCACTATTTTAATTGCTCCGTAGGTTTTCCAAGCACCTACAAAAAACAGTAACAAAGAACCTATAAGGGAACTAATAACCGCTATTATACTGATATATCGGAATATGTAAAATGGTTTTTTCATAATATTCAAATTTGACAATTCTATAATATGATATTTTTATTCTTTTTGCTTTTTGTAAAGATTTAATACGTTTTTTAACACTTTAGAGGCTACTTCAATATCTGGACAAATGGTCTCTTCTTGCACAAGATTAGGAATTATGCCAATTGCCCGTAACATATCTTTAGGCTGATCTTCCAACCCGACGAGAATGACAGGCGTGTTCTTCTTTTTCAAATCAAAAAGTGCATTTTCCAATGCGTATAACCCTGATTGGTCTATATAAGGAACCCGATCCATCCTTAATATCAATGCTTTGATATTAACATCACGCTTATCTGCCATAGATTGAAACTCGGAGGCAAAACCAAAAAAGAGAGGTCCATAAAGATGTTTGATATATACACTGTTTTTATATTCGTCATATAGCGTTTGTTCATCTGACCACAGGGTTTCAGGTTGTGAATCTCCCAAAGATTTTATCTCTGTCCGTTCCTCTGCCAGATCTCCGATCTTTTTCATAAAAAGCACAGATGCCAACACTATACCAATACCTACCGCATAAATCAGGTTACCAAAAGTAGTAATGAGCAATACCAGCAGTAGCACAACTGTATCTGCACGAGGGACTTTAAGAAGGTGCTTCAACGCTTTGTAATCTATAATATTAAGCCCTACGGGAATCAAAATACCTGCCAGCACAGGTATGGGTATGTAAGCAGCTAATGATCCTGCACCGAGCAATATAATTAGTAGAAAAAAACCGTGGATGGCACCTGAAAGACGGGTCTTACCGCCAGAATTAATGTTGATAACCGTGCCTTTGGTTGCCCCTGCACCAGGGATGCCGCCAAACAATGCCGCCACAGCGTTGCCTATACCTTGTCCTATCAATTCCCTATTACTCTTGTGCCGGGTCTTGGTTATATTATCGGCAATAACAGAAGTCAACAATGAATCTATTGAACCCAATGCTGCCAATATGATGGCATACTCAATTATCAAGGCATAGGCCTCCGATGGGATACTCAAAAAACCAGCTACTTTAAGCTCGGGCAATCCGGACGGAATGTCGCCTATTAAAGGTACATTTATTTTAAAAAAATAAGCAACGAGGGTAGCCACTATTAGGGCTACCAACGTACTCGGTACTGCTTTGGTGATTTTTGGGAAAAGGTAATATACCGCAATTGTAAGTAGCCCTATACCAATTGCGGCAATATTCACCCCCATAAAGATTTCTGGGAGATTTTGAAGAACAGCAATAGTTGATTTTGGTGAGGTCAGACCAAAGAAGGGAAATAATTGAAACAAGATAATAATAAGACCCACCCCAGTCATAAAGCCAGAGATTACGGGGTAGGGAAAATACTTGATGAAGCTACCTACTCTTAAGATGCCAAATAATATTTGAAAAATTCCCCCAAGAAAAAAGGTAAGTAAGATGATAGGCAGTGCACTTTCTATACCCCCAAATTTACTTACTGCAAGCGTAACCACCGCAGCAGAAACTACGGTCATCGGGCCTGTAGGCCCGCTGGCTTGGGTAGCTGTACCACCCAAAAGAGCAGCCAGTATGCCCAAAATTATGGCGCCATATAACCCAGCTATTGCTCCGAGTCCTGACTGTACGCCAAAAGCTAGTGCAAGCGGCAGGGCTACTACCCCAGCTACAACGCCACCGGATAAGTCGCCTTTCAAGTTTTTGAAATCATAGAATTTATTTGCCATATTATTATTTATGAATTAGCGATAGTTAATTAGTAAAGCATTTAGTAGAAGGTTACCCCTCCACTTGTTACATCATACAGGCCGCCCACAATTTTTACATTGCCTTGTTTTTCCAAATCTGCTATTATAGAGCTCTGTTTCCGTATTTGTTCCATTACTACAAGTATATTGTTGATGGTTACGTTGCTTACAAAGCTTTCATTACTACCAGTCCTATTTTTTTTTGTTTCCTTCTCGGCATCTATCGCTGGTTTTACCTTATCTAAAAGTTGGGTAAGTTTACCCATTTTTACGGCATCGCAAGAACCAATTATAGCACCACATTTGGTATGACCCAGCACCAGAATTATTTTAGTGCCAACCACTTTAGTGCCAAACTCCATACTGCCTAAAATGTCGTCGTTTAGGACATTACCAGCTATTCTGATGCTAAAAATATCGCCAAGCCCTTGGTCAAAAACCAGTTCCGCCGAAGTGCGAGAATCCATACAGCTTAAAATGGTTGCAAAAGGGAATTGTCCTGCACTTGTTTCGTTTACTTGTTGCAATAAATTACGGTTTGCTTTTAAATTGTTTACAAATCGCTGATTCCCATCCTTCAGAATTTTAAAAGCCTGCTCGGGGGTAAGATTGTCCTGGGTTTCTTTTGATTGTGTCTTCATATTTTTTTTATTTTGTTAAAAATTATTAAAGGTAATTATGTTCAATTGATCTCGATTTTTCCCTCAGGCGAGAAATTGGTTCATATAACCGATTTCACACTTTAAGGAATTGTTCAGTCTGTACCCCAAGCCTGAATAAAGACGGTTTCTGTCAAAAACGTTGTTTTTCGTATTCAGAAATATTTCGTTATAAACAGAAAAGTAAAGCGTTTTATCAACTATTTCAACTTTATTCAATGGCTCGTTAAGTCCCAAAAAATAGCGGAAGCGAAGCTTTAAATCGTCTTCTACAAAACGTTGCTCAAACCTATACCTGTGCTGAACGCCAACACGGCTTATTTGCTGTCTGGCAATAAACTGTTTGTATATTCTTTGCTCATATACTGCCTTTTTTTTAGCGGCAGGTCCAATGTAGTTTTCACTTAAAATATAACCGTAGCCTAAAAACAAATTATTATAGTTTTCAGTTAGATTGTAGCCCAAACCAGTTCTCAATAACAATTGTTCAAGATCGCCAATGGCATTATAATATCTATATTGAACCTCGTGGTGCCAGTTCCATTTGTTGTCTATTTTTTTATTTCCAAAAAAGATCATCTAGTTTCCGAAATTACTGTCTTGGCAAATAGCTACAAAAGGTAAGAGCAAAGCCCATAAATTTTTTTTTCATTTCAAAACGTACCTTCGGTTTTTTTCAATATCGAGTTATAGCTCCAAAACCATTGAAATCGGATAAATCGCCTTTTGGCAGAAAAACCGTATTGCCTCCATAATTCATATTGGTTTCAATCAGCTCGTCATAAATATCGTCTGTTACAGCTTTTTTGGTTCGTTCTTCTTCTGAAACAAAGTTGATTGTACTGCTTTCCATTATGCCTGGTTGGAACAATCCTTCTTCTATAAATAAGGTTTGTACCCTTCCTTCAATAATTGCCCTGTGAATGTCATTAACATCGCTTAAATACTTACCAATGCTTACTGCCATTATCAATGCTTGTTTTTGGTCATTGTTTCTATTAATGAGATGCTCTTTAACTATTTTCCAAGCGTCTTTTACTATATGATGGGCTTTTTCATCCAATCTGTTTTTGTTCAAAAATATATCGAAAACCCCTTGCATTTGATCGGCTATCTTTAGGTATTCGTGATAACTACTTTGTTCGGAACAAATAAGTACCGGAAGTGAGTTTTCTTTTCGCACCTTGTTTACTTCTTTATCAACTCTATTAAAAAATTCGGCAATCAAACTGGTCTGCCTACTTGCATTAGATAGTTCAGCTTTATTGGTGGAATAAAACTGGGTGTTTTCCATAGGAAAAATATCATCATATTCCTTTACAACCCTATTATTGAAAGCCTCTATGAGCCTGACTTTTTGTTGGCTTAACACAAGAATAAAATAGTTTGCCGCTTGATGCATAGACCTAACCAAATCTCTCGTGGCAAAGGTGTGGTCTATCACCACACGGTCTTCTACTTTAAGGGGCAAGCGTATGTATTCAGCAATGTCTTCGTTTACAAATAAAACCAAGCTCTCCAAGTTCTGTCTATGGTCTATTTGGGATGCCAATTCCTGTATTCGCTGTATCAGTTTTTCAGCATCCCTTTTGCTCTCATCAGCCAATAACCTTTCTTCTGCTCGCTTGCAGAGATTTTTTAAGGTTATTGAGTCCTTTTCGTTGTCAGGTCTTGTTCTATGTGTATTTAAAATAATGGTTATACAGCTTTCCGCATAAATGTCTTTGAGTTCTTTTAATGTTATGTTCATATTTATGAAAAATTTATTGTTTCGATTAATTTGGTGCTAACACATTGCTTTGACCACCCTTAAAACTCTATTAATCGAAAAAGGTTACTTTTTAGTTGGACAAATGGTAATATGGTTTTCATTTTTCCTTATTTAACTTTTAATTATTGATTACAAATATACAAATACTTTTATAAATAATAGTAAAACTATTATATAAATAATAAAAATATAAATTAGTATTGCATAACTTTCATATTATATTGTTTAACTTTGTTCATTATAATATTCGAAATTATGTCAGTAGAAATTAGAATATCCCTGAATGAAGGCATCTATTTAAAAGATCCGCAGGACTCCCCATTGGGACGAAACATTATAAAACACAGTATTTTGTTGATTGAAGAAATGGGCTTTGAAGCTTTCAACTTTAAGAAACTGGCCCAGGAAATGGGCTCAACGGAAGCTTCAGTGTATCGTTATTTTGAAAATAAACACTCATTGCTCATCTATTTGGTTTCTTGGTATTGGCAATGGGTAGCCTATCTCATTAAAATAAATACAGTGAATATTGATGATCCGAAAAAAAAACTTAAAATAATCATCAATTCATTTGTTTCGGCATCTGTGGATAATCCGAGCACCGAGTATATTGACGAAAACAAACTTCACAGTATCGTGATAGCGGAAGGAACTAAAGCTTATAGAACTAAAGAAGTGGATAAGGAAAACGGAAAAGGTTTTTTTAAAAATTACAAACAACTGATAACAAGGGTTGCCGAAGTAATTTTAGAGATCAGTCCCAAATTTGAGTATCCATATGCTTTGGCCAGCAGCTTATTTGAAATGTCCAATGACCACCTCTATTTTGCCAAGCATTTACCAAAGCTCACAGATATAAAAGAAGAGGAAAATAAACATTCTCAAGTAGAAAAAATGTTAAATTATTTTTCGGCTAAATTATTGGATTACGAAATATAATTCCGTTCGCCTTTTTAATTTAGTTTTTCTTTTTTAGTGATGAACAAAAATCTATTAATTCTGAATCGGCATATATGCCATAGGCACTGCTCAGACAACCTTTAGTGCCATCAACACATTCAATCAGGAACAAAATAGATCGATCTGAAGGGTCACTCATTGCTTCGTGAATGCAATATTCTATCAAGACACACTCATCTTTTTGATAGGATTTATTATTAACTCTACCAATTAATTTACCATCTGTGAACATAAACTCCTCCAAATAGCCATAGAGTTTTGCTTCTGAAATATCCTCCAATAAGGTTCTACTATTTGATAACATCTTTTGCTTTTTAAATTGCCACAACAATTATATAAAGTTTCGTATCGTATTTCTCTGCCAAGTAAGATATATAAAATTCATACAATTTAAAGTCAGATAAATTTTATATATTTAAGAACATCAGATATATTAGTTGTTCCAAGTAGTTTTTATTTAGAAAACAGAATTTCTATCAACAAAAATGTAGATCCTATCTATTGTTTTGTTTGCTTACGTGCTTCTTGTTCAATTTTCAAATTCCACATTTGATCTAAAATATCTTTAACCATTTCTCGGTATCTTTTAGCACTATCTATGTCATCTAGTTTTTCATAAACCTTAGCAATACCTTTTAATGAAGGTACGTGTGCGAAATTGATGCCAAGGCAAATCGTAAATTGATTTATAGATTCTTCAAAAAAACCTTTTTCATAAAGTTCTTGGGCTATAGCATAGTGATTTTCAATATCTTGGATTTTAGATTCTATCTCTAATTTAATTATATCCTTATTTTTTAAAGTGATAAATGAACATAAAACTTCCCTGGTTACTTTTTCGGTCACACTACCCATTAAAATCTTACTGATGCCGGACTTACCTGTTGTTCCCATAATAAGTAAATCAGAATCGTTTTTCTTTATAGTTTTGAGTATTTCTTCAGCGGGTTCACCTCCAGCTATTTTCCTTACAACGTTTATATCTACAAGATTAAATTCTTTTAAGAATTTATTTAATTTTTTTTCATGTTCTAACTTTCTTTGCTCATTTATTTTGACTGGGTCAAGTTTGGTAAAAGTATGGTGGAAATAAGTATAGACGCTTAATATTAATAATTTTGCATTAAACATACGAGATAATGTTATGGCACTATTTAACGCACGACTTGATTCTTCAGAAAAATCTACAGGACAAATGATATTCTGAATGTCCGATGTTTGATCATTTTTTACTACGAGTACGGGCTTGTTACTTTTCCTGATAATTTTTTCTGCTGTTGTACCTAATTGAAAAGCGTCCTTTTTTAATTTTTCACCTGCACCGACGACTACCAAATTAGCATTTATTTTATCGGAAGCATTGACAATTTTATCGCAATAATTTCCATACTCTAGAATTGGTTTACCTATATCAACTCCTTCCTCTTTAATTTTATCGCTTAGCTCATTTAGTTTTGCAGATGCAGCACTTTTTACAAGAAGACTCACCTTCTCATCATCAATATAATCAGGTAATATATGGATAAGCGTTATTTCAGATTTAAATGTCCTTGCAAACTTTATTGAATTTTTCAAAACATTTTCTGAAGAATTGCTAAAGTCAATTGATACTAACATTCTTTTAAGTAGTTTCATAATGATTGTGTTTTATTATTTAATAGGCCAAAATCTTTTTTTGGCAACGTTCTGAATATACCCGAACATGGAATTAAGGTTTTCAGAAACAAAATGTTACTATATGGTATTTCACTTCCTAAATTTCAAATCTCTATTGATTGGTGTTTTTTAGTAAACCTTGTATACAAATATAAGGATATAAATTAAAATATAAGTTATACTATCATAAATAATTGTAAAACTTTTATGACTTAGAGTTTAAAGTTCATATTAACCGTTTATTTTTTACAAATCAATATTTTAACTGAACCTAGAATAAGTATATACATTAAATTATTACCCGAAATGTTCAAGTTAGGACATGACGATGGAAATGACTTTTTTTAATCCAATAAAACTTTTTACTGATTACGTTTGAAACGTGTTTCAAATAAATGATTCGAGTTCCATTTATCGCTCTTTTTTGTATTTCCGGTAATTTACTTTCTACGGGACATTTTTAAACTCTTTACAAAATCCGTATTATGTAAAGAGTATCGATTTTTTGAACTATATTCCGTGGAGTTAATCGATAATTCAAAAATCATGCCCAACGGGCGAAATATAAAGAGGGCTAAAAAAGAGACTACCAATGCCCATGAAAGGGCGAAGGACTTTTTAAGAGATGCCGAAATCGAATTAATTTTGGAGGCTTCAAAAAAAACCAGATACCCCAAAAGGAACTACCTTTTACTTTTAACGATTTATCGGCATGGTCTCCAGGTAAGTGAAGCGACTGCCATCAAAAAATCCGACGTTAACATACAAGAGTCTAGAATTTGGGTAAATAGGCTCAAAAGCGGACTTTCAGTAGAACATCCTATATCCGAAGATGTACTTAGTGCCATAAAACGATTCCTCAATTCCAGAAAAGATAATCTTCCTTGGCTATTTGTGAATGAGAGAGGATTGCCGTTGTCAAGGCACGCGGTCAATTATATTGTTAAGGTTGCTGCAATTAAAGCAAAATTGGAAAACGTTCATCCTCATACATTAAGGCACTCTTGTGGATTCTATCTGACCAATAAAGGATACGACCTTCGGTTGATTCAAGATTACCTCGGACATAGTGACCCAAAGCATACCGCACATTATACATGAGTCGTAGGCAAGCGCTTTGAAAAGCTGTGGGAATAATTAATGAGACCAACCATTTTCTGGACTAATGAACATTTTCTCCCTTTTTTCCGATGAGGCCAATATGGCAATTAACAAGTAAATTATTATGTACTTTTTATCCTGTATATTTGGAATGGAAAGGACTTAATATTTTTAAACAATTTATATGCGAGCAAATCAATCGATCATAAAGTGTATTGGCCTAGTTCTTATTCCGATATTAATAGCTACTTCTTGCCGAGAAGGTCGTACTACAGATGCCTATTCGGTTAACGGGCTTATAAAGAATATGCCCGATAGTACCAAAGTTGTAATGTATCTTGATATGGATTCAATTTTGGATTGGACAATAGTATTGAATGAGAAATTTCAGTTTAAGGGAAAAGTTGAAAGGCCCAGAAGGGTTATGTTGAGAATTGAAAGCACTAGGGACGGAAGAATGTTCTGGTTGGAGAACAAAACAATCGATATTACAGGGGAAAAAGGCAATTTTTACAATAGTAAAATAACCGGTTCCAAAACACAGATGGATGCGGAACTACTTGTAGAACGTCAAGACTCGATCAATAAAGAAATGGAAAAACTTGGCGATATGGTGACCGAAAGCAACATGGATTCGCTTTTTGCCCTCAACGAACAAATGGTGGATGAATTGGCGGAAATCACCAAAGGTTTCATTAAGGATTATCCCGATTCCTATGAGAGTCTCACGGCCTTGGAAGGTTTTGCCATGAGAAGGTTGGGTGCCGTGGAAACGAGCAAAGTGTTTTCCCTACTGAACAAGGAGTTGCAAACAACGAAAGAGGGCAAAGCGATAGCGAAATTTATAGAAGTTAATAAAAATCCAAAAGTCGGGGAAAAATTTGTAGATTTTGAGCAACAAAATACCAAACGAGATACCATAAGATTATCCGAAATCTTAGGGAAATATACCCTGCTGGAATTTTGGTCTTCCTCATGTGGGCCTTGTAGGGAGTTCAACCCCGAATTGGTACAAGAATATAAACTGTACAAAGATAAAGGGTTCGTTATCCTGAACGTTTCATTGGATACCAATAAGGAAAAGTGGTTAGGTGCTATTGAAAAGGACAGTCTGATTTGGCAAAACGTCAGTGATTTGAACGGTATGCAAAATGAAGCCGCCTTGATCTATGGTATTGATGCTATACCGGAAAACTTTCTTATAGATGAAAATGGAACAATAATCGCTCGATATTTAAGGGGCGATAATTTAAAGGAGAAACTGAAAGAATTATTCAAAGGAACTACTAGTTCTTAAAATAAGACACTATCCCGCAAACTGTGTAAGTTAAAAATAACTAGGGTTTGACTTTTATTTAAAGTCTGACCCTTTTTTCATACCCGCCTGACCGGACGGGCAGGGATCGTAAGGAACTGATTTAAAATAATGCCCCAGTTCCTGATGGGCATTGACCATTTCTTGGTCGCTTCCCTTGTTGCCAAATATACGGATTTCATCACCGCATCATCGGTAGGGAACGAAAGTTTGTTCTTGGTGTACTTTCTTATCTTTCCATTGAGGTTCTCTATAAGATTGGTCGTATAGATGATCTTACGGATCTCCAAGGGAAACTCGAAGAATACGGTGAGTTTCTGCCAGTTGTCCCTCCAACTTTTTATGACATAGGAATACTTGTTTTCCCATTGCCCTGCATAGTCGTCCAGGGCCGCTTTGGCACCCTCCTGGGTAGGGGCGTTGTAAATTTGCTTCATATCAATGGTAAATGCTTTTTTGTCCTTCCAGACCACATACCTGCAAGCATTTCTTATCTGATGTACCACACATATCTGGGTCTTGGATTCCGGGAATACGTTCTTGATGGTGTCCGTAAACCCATTGAGATTGTCGGTGGCCGTAATAAGGATATCTTCGGTGCCACGCGCCCTGATATCGGTCAGTACGCTCATCCAGAAAGCGGCCGATTCGTTCTTGCCGAGCCAAAGTCCCATCACTTCCTTTGTACCGTCCCTGCGGAGCCCTACGGCAATATAAACGGTCTTGTTGATGACCTTGGAGCTCTCACGGACCTTAAATACAATGCCATCCATCCAAACAATAAGGTAGACAGGTTCCAGAGGGCGGTTCTGCCAGGCTACGATATCGCCCGATACCTTGTCCGTAATCCTTGATATGGTCGAAGTGGAGACATCAAAGTTGTAGACCTCCCTTATTTGCTCTTCGATATCGCTGTTGCTCAACCCCTTGGCATAGAGCGATACGATCACGTTCTCGATCCCGTCGACCATGTTGCCACGTTTGGGCACTATCATGGGGTTAAAGGAAGCATCCCTGACCCTTGGTACGGCTATTTCGGATTCCCCGAAAGAAGTACGTACCTTCTTCTTGGAAAACCCGTTTCGGGAATTGCTCTGATTTGATTTTTGGTGCTTGTCATAATCCAAATGACCATCCAACTCTCCCTCTAGCATCTTCTCGATACCACGTTTTTGGAGTTCCTTTAAAAAACCGTTGAGCTCATCCCCGGTCTTGAACTGTTTTAGAAACTCATCGTCGAATAATTCTTCTTTTTTCATAATGTGTAAATATTTAAAATTAAACAAAAAAATAGCTGGGGCATGCCCCAGCTATTTTCTATTTACACACTTTATGAGATAGTCCTTAAAAAAATATTGAATTTCTCATATTGTATTGTTTAATTTAACACTCATCTTTGGATTTTCTGAGATCAAAGTTTAGAAGCAACTCAAATTAAAAGTGTCATTTTCACAAGCTACCGTTTATGAATCCATTACACTTCTTTATTCTATGTTTTCAGGGCATTCTCCTGTCCAAATTCATCTTTTACGTTTTCCTTGACCCAAATCAGGCAGTCTTTAAAACTATCAAAAATTTGTTCTTTGGGGACTAAATCAGGAATAATATCTATGCGCTCTAGCATATATCGTGGTTGCTTTAAAATATCTACAAGCAACACCTTTTTACCCTGTTTAACCAAATCGACTAGAACATCTTCCATGACATATAGACCAGTTTGGTCAATATACTGCATTCGGCCCATACGTATGATTACCGTAGAGGCAGTGTCGGGGATTTGATTGGCCAACTGTTGAAAATAACTTGTAGAACCAAAAAACAATGGTCCTCTAATGTGTTTAATAAAAACTTCCTCTTTTAGATTTTTTGGAAAATTCGTTTCATCTGACCATGCTTTTGACCTATCAAGCGACATTACGCCTGAGCGTTCGGCCGTTAAATCCCCGATCTTTTTCATAAACATCAAGGATGCTATTACCAAGCCTATTCCAACGGCATAAACCAAGTTCCATACTGATGAGAGCACTAAAACAATCAACATTATGATAACCTCCGTCTTAGGTACATATGGTATTGCTTTTAGACCTTTATAATCCATTACTCCAATACCAACGGTTATTAATATGCCAGCCAAAACAGCTGCAGGAATTTGAGAAGCGATTGGTCCTAACAATAGTAGAATAACCAGGAGCAAAACACCTGACATCATTCCTGACAATCTAGTTTTTCCTCCTGAATTAATATTCACCACGGTTCTAATCGTGGCACCTGCGCCCGGAATGCCTCCAAAAACAGCTGCAATGCTGTTGCCTATACCTTGCCCGACCAATTCTTTGTTAGGATTGTGTTTTGTTTTAGTCATGTTATCGGCCACCACCGAAGTCAACAATGAATCTATTGCTCCCAAAAGTGCTAAGGTCAGTGCAGTAAAAATAAATGGAGAAATATTATTAAAACTAAAATCAGTAAAAATCCCTAGATTAGGTATGGGCAAACCACTTGGTATCTCTTCAATGGGCCTATAATTTAATTTAAAACCTATTGCTATTCCTGACATAACCAAAAGCGCTACCAACGTACTTGGAACTGCCATAGTTATACGCTTAAACCCATAAATGATAATAATAGTTCCCAATGCCAACATCACCTCCAACCAACTAATGTTTTTTAAGGCTCTTGGCAACACTTTTATAGCACCCAATACCCCCGAGGCTTCATTGCCGGCCAAGGCTTGTGATTCTACCAGAATCTGTGATTCGGTTATTTGTTCAGCTCGTTTTATAGTTTCTCTAAAATCTTCCAAAACCAAAATACCCTCTCCAGCTTCTTCTTTTAAGATATTGTCCAGAATGATCTCTTCTGCATAGGGTTTAAATTGATTCACGAACTCGGTATCCTCTTTAGGGTAATAACCAAGAGAAGGTAAAATTTGGGTAACCAAAATTATAACACCTATAGCGGTCATAAATCCAGAAACAACGGGATAAGGAATATATTTAATGTATTTTCCCAAGCCTATTAATCCCAAACCTATTTGTATTAATCCAGCCAATAGAAATATAGTCAATATAACGGGCAAGGCCTTGGAAACATCCCCATCAAATGTGGCAACTATTCCTGCGATTACGACCATACTAACTGCTGTCATAGGGGCGGTAGGCCCAGAAATTTGGGTGTTGGTCCCTCCAAAAAGGGCGGCAAAAAAACTAATAAAGATGGCGCCATAAAGTCCGGCGCTCGGGCCCAGCCCTGAACTTACTCCAAAAGCCAATGCCAATGGCAAGGCAACTATACCGGCAGTGATACCACCGAACATATCGCCCTTAAAATGTTTGAAATCAAATAGTTTGTTCATTTTTTTATTTCTTTATGTTAGAATTAAAATCCGATACTTAAAAGTCGTTCAAATGCATCTTAGTATCATTCTCAATGACTTGTTTAGGCGCTTAATATTTATTGATTTTCAGTTTTTCTGAGATCAAGGTTCAAAACCAGTGCAAATTGCAAGTACCATTTTCCAAAATCATTCACTTGTTGATGCAGTACTCCTGCCTGTACACTTGTAGTTTTGCTAAATTGATAACCCAAAGCTCCATACAGTCTATTTCTGTCAAAAAATGCCTCTTCTGTGTTTACAAAAATCTCATCATACAATCCTAAAAACAAACTTCCTTCTTCAATTTTAGGCTTGTTCAATGGGACAAATAGCATTAAGCGGTAACGGAACCTGTTTCTAAAATCATTGCTCACCCAACGTTGCTCGACCCGGTAGCGATGTTCAAATCTTACCCTTCCGATAATATTGGTCAAAATGAATTGTTGCCAAATACGATGTTCTTCGGTTTCCGGAGATTTTTGTTCTGATTCAAAAACATACGAAGGGATATATGCATATCCTGCTGATACAAATGCCTTATCAGAAAAATGATAGTTCAATCCAGTACGTAACAATAATTGCTCGATGTTCACCGGAGCAAGGGTATGGTTTCTATACTGTATTTCCGTATGAACGCTGAACTTATCACTAATCTTGTTCGTCCCGAAATACATCAGCCAGTTGCCCTTATCCTCTTGCTGTGCAAAAAGAGATAAGGGCAAAACAAAAAAAGTCATAACTAATCTTTTAGCTGATTGTAATACTATACTCATGATTAAAAAAACACTACCTCACCAGTTGAAACATTGTACATTCCGCCTACAATCATAATTTCATTGTTTATTTCCATTTCTAACAGTATTGGGCTATTTTTTCTTATGTTTTCCAAGGCTAGATGTACATTCTCAGTAGCTACATTATCTACAAATTCAAGGTTTCCTGAATTTCTAAGGCTTTCATCTTTGGGTTCTTTGATGGCTTCTACTGCAGGTTCGATTTTATTGATCAAAGCTGTTAGATTTCCCATCCTTGCATGGTCACAGGCTCCTTTTACGGCACCACAACTGGTATGCCCCAACACCACGATCAATTTTGTTCCTGCCAGTTTAGATGCAAACTCCATACTGCCCAAAATATCCTCGTTTACAAAGTTTCCTGCTATACGAATACTGAAAATATCGCCCAAGCCCTGGTCAAAAATCAACTCTGCCGATACCCTTGAGTCTATACAGCTTAAGATGGTCGCAAAGGGAAATTGTCCCTCACTGGTATCATTGACCTGTTCGAGTAGGTTTCTGTTCGCCTTCAAATTATTTTGAAACCTAAGGTTTCCTGTTTTTAAGAATTGTAATGACTTTTCAGGGGTCATTGTCGCCTGTGTTTCTTTAGTATGTGCTTTCATTTTGAATATTATTTTGGTATTTTTTGATTATGCCCATGAGTTCCTATAGTTTAGGATAGGTACGCTAAGCTTTTGAATTATTTTATTTAATCGTGTATGGGATTCTGTATGTGGTTATATAAAAATTTCCTTTTACTACCTCCCACAAATAATTACCCAATTTTATTCTTGGATACACAGCTTGAAAGTCCATCAATTGCATTATTGCCTTCTTCAAATTCGTAGGTAATAGTTTTAGGAATTGTGTTGCTGATGTTTATTTGAGCCTATGCTTCCTTGCTTAGGGCATTTCCCATATTCTTGTGGAGGCTCAAGAACTTAATTGGCTTTTTAGTCTGTTCACTAAAGATTCTAGTTATTTCAATGTCAGTATCAACAATATTGTCATTGAAAAAACCTAAAAAAATCTACTTGAGTAATTTAAACTTCATTTGCTCTCAGGTAGAAATCATATTCCTTCGAGTTTTATTAAGTGTATTTTCCGACTAAAAATGCCTAAGCGGAAGTAAAATTTTTGGGAGGAAGGAAGGGAACCTCAGGGTGATAATTTGCAAAACGTCTTTGGAAATTAAGAAAGGAATTGTTTTTCCCAAAGAAGCTATTCAGATCCATCAAATTTATGGCATAAAAAACCTGTACTTCATTTTCACTATCACCCTCAATGACATCCCTTTCCTTGGAATCCTCTTCTGCGATTAATTCAAATAAACCATGCTTTAATTCATCAAAATGAGAAATGATCTCAACAACCGGCATGGTTGCAATAAATGCCAGCAAGCAAGCAACGATAAAATCCCTTATAGGGTGGAGTAAATTTAAAACCTTGCCTTTCATTATACGATAACTTTGAATACCATTTGGGTAAAAAACTTAGAAATACTGTCCTTCCCCTTTTCAACATCCGTAAGAGAAGGCAAGTGCTGCGAAAAGTATCTTTGCTGATGTACTCCTCCGATTACGGTCGAAATTAGCATATGGGGAAATTCAAATTTTGGATGAATTTGCAATACCACATCACTGACTCTTTGAACTATCCTTTTGTACACCTTAAAATAGCCCATTTCATTTGCACTATCCACGTCTTTTGTATGGTAAACCTTTACAGATTCCGATATAATAATCTTTTCCAATAAGATTTCGTTAATATGGGCGAAGGAATTGTCCATGGCTAAAGGATGGGTCAGTATGTTAATTGCTTCTTCTAATTTTTGCCTGGGAGAATCGATATTGGCCATAGCAAAAACCAATTTATACTCCATCCACCCCCAGTACCATCCTAAAAGATAAAGCAATAGCATTTGTTTATTCTCAAAATAGCGATAAATAGAACTTTCAGGGGATCCAATTTGTTTACCTAGCTTTTTAAAGGTAAAAGCTTCAAACCCTAGTTCAACCATTAATTCAATACTGCTGGAAATAATTTTGTGCCCAAGTTCCGATGAATAAGGATCTTTAAGGTAAATCTCAGGGTTAACGTTAATATTAACTAGTAAATCTTCCAATTATATGTTTTTTAATAATTTATTTATTGACTATAATAATAGTAATACTATAATTTATACAAGTATAAGTATTTTATTGTTAACTTTCACTATAAAATCCAAAGTGATTGGAATAATTGCTAAAAAAAAAGCTCTTTGAATTCCTTTTTTTAACATATTGTACTCCATTGTCCACCGCAAGTTTTCCGCTCTTTAAAGACCTGTAAGCTTCAAAATAATCAACCCAGATTCTATAGTTCTTTTTTTTTGATAAGATCTATCCTCACTTTCTTCTAATTTCATTTTTCTTGATACATAATATAAAAAAGACAGAAAACAAGTAAATAGAATAATGCCATCTAGTCTTGATATTATTAAATTTGAGGTTGAAAAGAAATCGTTTGCCAACACTAGAAACAATAGCGTTATTAGTAATAAAAGAGGAATTTCCCTCCAGGCGGTTGAGGATTGTATTGTAATTGTTAGACCAAACCTGCTATTCCTAAAATAATAAACAGGTTAAAGTTGTTGCTCCCAATAATATTCCCTAAAACAATATCAGAATGCCCATTATTTGAGGCTACAGAATTCACTATTAATTCCGGTGCGGATGTTCCGAAAGCTACAATTGTCAAGCCTATTGCCAAATCTGAAATATTGTTTTGTCTCGCGAGGGAGGAAGCTCCGTCGACCAGCCAATTTGCTCCGAAAATCAAGGCAGAAAAGCCAACTAAAAGTAATAATGAAGAAAATATTATCATAAATAATCTTTATCAGTTTCTTATAATTCGATAAACCAATTCAAATTCACCCAAAAGCTATGACGTGTATTATTGTTCAAAAAAGAGTTTGCCCTATAGTCCAATCCCATCTCAATTTTGTTATTATTTTTAAGGTTATATCGGATCAAGGATAATCAAACCCTTATAACAATTCTATATATATATATATATATATTGACAGGTAGCCTCATGTGAATACCAAAACAATACTGAGGTAATCAGAGACGCTCTCAGGTTACATAGTATTTACAGGAAATTTACCCATCGGTTGAAACATGATAAAAATATGCGTGCAATCTACGTGCAATGCTAAAACTAAAAAAGCCCTCACATCTGTGAGGGCCTTGTTTTATTAGCGGTCCGGACGGGACTCGAACCCGCGATCCCCTGCGTGACAGAAAGATTATATAATAAGTAATGAATAAGATGAATTAATTCGAATAAATTGAAGCGATAAGTCTATTTTTAATTCAAATATCTCCCAAATACTCAAAACTATCTCGTGTCATGAACCAATTTTTGCAATTAAATACCTCCTTTTTGTATATAAATAAAACCATATTAGGCCAAACAAGGGCAAAATTTGAGTGCAAATTGAGTGCAAATAAAAGCCTTAAAGATTAAAAAATCTCTAAGGCTCTTATTTTACTGGTGATGGCACTAGGATTCGAACCTAGGACCGCCTGCTTAGAAGGCAGGTGCTCTATCCAGCTGAGCTATGCCACCATTCACTAATTAAGAAAAGTTCTGTCTTTAGCGGCTGCAAATATACAATTATCATTAATTATTGTGCAACTTAATTCATAAAAAATATAACCATCTAATTCTCTATAAAATCCGACAGCTATTTTACAGCTATTTGCCAATTGCCAACAAATTGAATTCTTTAATTCACAATACAGAACAATATATTAATTCGGCAAGAACATATCTATTAAAGATATTTATTTCAATTACAAATTTTATTATTAAATATAACTTTTGCTTACATATTATTCATAAGTTAACATCTTCATTATCAAGGGACACTAAATATAAAATTATTATAAGAAATATAAGTAATCACTGCATGATCCCAAACCGCATCCGAGTTTTTGCCAACTCTTTATTCCTTATTTCATTCCTTTCTGTTCAATCGCAAAAACAGGTCTCTTTTCGTCAATTATCCGTAAAAGATGGCTTGTCACAAAATTCAGCAATTTCAATAGCCCAAGACAGTACAGGTTTTTTATGGATCGCAACCCAAGATGGATTGAACAAATATGATGGAAGAAATTTTGAGAAACACAAACAATATTTCAAAGACATAACCAATCCAACATATAGTAAATTAGGAAAGGTATATGTAGATAGCAACGATGAATTATGGATTATTCCCATATCACAAATCCCACACAAATTAAATAAGAGCACCAATAACTTTGAACCCCTTGACGAAATAGAAGATGCCAGTACCATTTTTGAGGACCAACAAAAAAACCTTTGGTTCGGAAGTTACTCCACAGGGCTTTATAAACTATCATTCGACACCAAAAAAATCGAACACATATTAGGACCAGATAAAGTAAATGCGATAAATGCTATTACCCAGGACCGATCGGGTAATCTATGGCTTAGCTGCGCAAAATATGTTATAAATATTGATCCATTAGAACCAGAGAATATATTTTATTATTATCCTGACGGAAATGAAAATTCCATTTCCAATTACAGCTTTATTCTTTTCGATCATGAAAACAATCAATGGATCGGGACGTTTGGCGAAGGAGTTTGGTATAAGGAACATATGGATGTCCATTATAAACGCCCGGATATTTTTATTGAAGATGTAGAAAACAGCCTTAATACCATTTATGTAATCACCATGTTACTTGATACCAAAAATCAGTTATGGATAGGCACTTATGGCGATGGACTTTTTAAAATCGATATAGCCCAAAGTCAATTAAACCAGTACTTGCCAGAAAAGCATAATCCAAAAGCCATTCAGTATAAGGATATTCTCAGTATTTATGAAGACTACACAGGAACCATATGGTTTGGAACCGACGGTGCCGGAATAAATTATTATGACCCTCTCTTAGAAAAATTTAACTCCATCATCAATTTTCAAACTCCCGAGAATATAAATATAGATGTAGTTAGATCCATAACCTTGGATGCGCAAAATAATGTTTGGATAGGAACAAGTGGGAAAGGATTATCAAGGTTTTCTCCTAAAAAAAATGAATGGCACACCTATCAGACAGATAATAAAAAAGGGCTTAGATCTAATAGAATAATGAGCTTGCTCAGTGATAATGATGGGGATTTATGGATAGGCACACAGGAGGGCGGCTTGCATATTATGGATATCAATGAGAATATAATTGAATATCCTAGTCTAAAAAGTCTTGAAAATGTTACCGTCTGGGCCATCTTGAACGATACTGATGAAGATAAATGGGTAGGTACCAGGGAAAGTGGACTATTTAAGGTAAATAAAGAAAAAGGGATAATAAAAAGGTTCGACAAGGACAATACGGGTAATGGACTTCCTTCCAACAATATTAGGACAATAGCACATGAAGCTGGTCAATTTCTATGGGTTGGCACCCAAGATGACGGTATTTGCAAAATAGATCTTAAGACCAATAAAATAAAAAGATATATCCATGAGCCTGGAAATGAAAATTCATTGGCAAGCAACCAGATAAAATCTTTGTTTTATGATAATAAAGGAATCTTGTGGATTGGAACCAATGGCAGTGGTTTATGTGCTCTTGACATTGTAAATGATCTATTTTACAATTATACCGTAAAGGAAGGACTGGCCAATGATGTAGTTTATGCCATTTTACCTGATGAACAAAATAATTTATGGTTAAGTTCCAATAGAGGTATCACCAAGTTTTATGTTCCTCAAAATCTCGATTTAAGACCAGAGATTGTAAATTACACAAATTATGACGGCCTGGCTACTGAATTCAATACGGGGGCATATTTTAAGGCAAGCAATGGGAATTTATATTTTGGCGGATTGGAAGGTTATTATTGGTTTAACCCTTCGGATATAGAAATCAGTAATGTGCTTCCAAAAACAGTAATAACGAGGTTTGAAATATTTAACACCCCCAAACCCTTAATACCCAATCTAAAACTTAATTATAAGCAGAACACTATTGCTTTTTCATTCGCAAGTCTGCAATTCTCCCTTCCCGTTAAGAATCAATTTCAATTTAAACTTGATGGTCACGATGCCGATTGGATCCATTCCGGTATTGAGAATAGTGCAAGATATACTAATTTACCACCGGGCAACTACACTTTTAAAGTCAAATCCAGTAACTATGATGGCGTATGGAACAACAAGGAGGATTCCTATAGTTTTTTTATTAACAAACCCTGGTATCTGACTTATATCGCAATTATAATGTACGTGATTTTACTTTTTTCTACTATCTATTTAATATTTAAATATTTTAAATGGAAGTGGAATATGAATATGCAATTAAAATTTGAACGGGAAGAAACCAATAGGTTTAAGGATTTGAACGACTTTAAAACAAAATTATATTCCAATATTTCCCATGAATTCCGCACGCCTTTGACCCTTATTAAAGGACCGATCAAAAAACAGTTGGAGAACAATCTAGAACCTGGTTTAAAAAAAGACCTTTTATTGGTCGATAAAAACACCAAAAGGCTTCTGGATTTAGTGAATCAAATGATGGAATTGAATAAGTTGGATACCAAGTCCTTAAAACTGAATCCAGAAAAAGTCGATTTAGGCGGTTTTATCCAGTCATTACTGGAGCCTTTTGAATATTTGGCTAAAAACCATAATCTGGTATTCTCCCATTCCGTGGGCCCTATGCCCCTGTCTTTAGTGGATACCGATATTATGGAAAAGATTGTTGGCAATCTAGTCGGTAATGCTATAAAATACACTAGGTCCATGGGGCATATCGACTTCAATGCCGCGATAAAGGATTCAAATAAATTAGTAATATGTATAACCAATGATATAGACAAGATTATTGAAGAAGATACCAATAAGCTATTTGAGAGATTCTTTCAAGCTAGTCATACCAATGAAGGAACAGGAATTGGACTATCGCTCGTAAAGGAATTGGTTGAACATCTGCAAGGATCTGCCAATGCATCGTACTCCAATGACGGTAAAAAAATATCCTTTAAAATAGAAATTCCTGTCCATTTGATCAATGACGATGAAATTAATGAAGTAGAAGTTACACCTATAGATGAGCCAGCAACCATTCCCAAAAAGTCAAATCAAGATCTACCTCTGATATTATTAGTAGAAGATAATATACCCCTGTTAAATTTTATGGTCTCACTTTTAGAGGACAAATACAAGGTCATAACATCAAAAGATGGGGAGGCAGGTATAAAAATGGCACTTGACAAGATACCAGATCTTATAATTACAGATCTTATGATGCCCAAAAAAAATGGGATAGCGCTATGTAATCAATTAAAGATTGATGAAAAAACATCCCATATCCCCATAATAATGCTAACTGGAAAAACGGATCTGGAAAATGAAATTGCCGGCTTGCAAAGTGGCGCGGAAGAATACGTGACAAAACCCTTTAACCCAAAGACTTTTCAAATAAGAATAGATAATATTTTAACAACTAGAAATAAACTTAGGGAACACTACAACAAGGAGAATGTTTTTAAGCCAAAGGATATTGCATTTACCTCTACCGACGAGAAATTTTTAATTAAGGTTGAAGGCATTCTGAACACCCATTTACAAGATTCCAATTTTTCTGCAGAGAAATTTAGCAATCTTCTGGGAATGAGCCGAATGCAATTACATAGAAAACTCATTGCCCTAACTGGACAGAGCACTACGGCCTTTATTAGACTGGAAAGGTTAAAACAGGCACAAAAACTTCTTCAGAAACCAGGAATAACTGTTGCAGAAGTTGCTTATACCACCGGATTTAATACTCCCTCATATTTCATTAAATGCTATAAAAATACCTTCGGAAAAACTCCAATGTCCTAACCCCTTACAGTTTTAACACCAAAAGCGTTACACCAGTGCTACCTTATGTTACATATAAGGGACTGTTTTTCACATACATACTAGAAATTTGATTCAGCAGATAACGATCAAGTTTTAATCTTCTAAAAAATAGTATGAAATGAAAACAATAAAGTTAGGCCTTAGGTTAACCATTTTTCTAATCCTTTTTTGTTTTGGTAATGAAATATGCCATGCGCAATTCCTGAAAAAATTAGGGAACCGGGTAGAGAATGCAGCGGAAGAAGCTGTTCTTAGAAAATCTGAACAAAAAGTTAACCGTGAAACTGAAAAAGCCATGGATACTATTTTGAATGGTACTAAGGACAATAAGAAGAAAAGCAAAAAAAATAAATCTTCCAAACAAGACAACAATCAGAATGATGAAGTAAAGGAAAACAATGACATTCCAAATGAAGAAAACACCCAAAGTGAATTTGGGGTGTATAGCAACTTTACCTTTATTCCTGGCAACAAGCTTTTGTTCTATGATGATTTTGCAGCTGATGCCATAGGCGATTTCCCCGCCAATTGGGAAACGGGCGGCTCTGGTGAGGTTGTAACGACAAGCAACTCCAAGAACAAATGGCTTTCAGTTATCAGAAGGTCTGGATATATGCCCACAATGGAAAAGGAATTCCCCGAAAACTACACCATAGAATTTGATTTGGCCAATAATGGGTATGGCGCTGGAAAACCAAGTAGCAAATTGTTCTTTGCATTCTTAACCAAAAAAGCATATGGCATGGGAGCTGGCGGTTCTACAGCCAGCGTGGAAATTTTGCTCTCAAACAATGGTTTTAATGTTAGAAACGTATCTAATTTTGGTGGTGAAGTTGAAGTAAAGGTAGGAAGTTTTATTAATAGAGAAATGCCCGAGTATCTAAATAGTACCGTTCATATTTCCATTGCCGTTAATAAAAAAAGACTGCGAATGTGGGTGAACGAGGAAAAAATGGTGGATTCCCCCAATTTATTACAGGCAAACATTGGCAAATATTTTATTATAGAAACGAGTGATATATTACCTGAAAAAGGCCATTTTGCAGGTATATCCAACTTTAAAATAGCGGAATCCACTGAAGACTTGCGTTCACTATTGCTTAAAAATGGAAAATTCAGCACTACGGGCATCTACTTTGATACTGCTGCAGCAACCGTAAAAAAAGAATCATACGGCATACTATTGGACATCGCCAATATGCTTCGCGATAATTCTGACATCAACTTACAAATAATAGGGCATACCGATAATCAAGGGGAAGAAAAGTATAACCAGACACTTTCAGAAAAAAGAGCAGCAACTGTAAAACAGCTACTTGTAGAGGAATTTGGAATCCGTGAAGACAGATTGCAATTTATGGGTAAAGGCGAAATAGAAGCCGTAGATGATAATACCACCGAAAAAGGCAGGGCCAATAATAGAAGAGTAGAGTTTATAAAAATCAATTAAAATAATCCAATCCAAAGAATCATGAAAAAAACAAAGAAAAGTCAAGTTAAAATATTGTTCATCGCCAGCAGCTTAGTAGTACTAATAGGGTTTGTTGGTTGCAGTAAAGATGATGGCTTAAGCCCAGTTGGCTGTAACAATTGGTCGGAAAAATACCTTTCCCAAGCCCAAGCGTATTCCGATGCTTCAGCGGCTTACAGCAATGACCCGTCCGTTACCAATTGTAATAAATTGAAAACGGAAGGTCTGAACTATGTAAAATCCCTAGAGGGAATTTTAAGTTGTGTCCCGACCGTTAATAAATCAGAATTTAATAATGACATAAAAGAATTGAAAGCAGAGATCAACAGCACTGCTTGTGATCAATAATTCTAAAAACTACTAAGATGGAAACAGCAAACAACAAAACAGCAGTGGCAGGCGAAGGTAAGAATATTGCCGTTATCGCCTACATCACCATCATTGGCCTTATTGTAGCCTTTGTAATGAACAATGAAAAGAAAGATGCCTTTGCAGCTTACCATATTAAACAATCCCTGGGCTTGGCTTGTACAGGTCTTGCATTGGGCCTAATCGGAATGATTCCCGTTTTGGGATGGATAATAAATGTCGTTGGCATATTCGTATTGCTCTATATGTGGGTTATTGGCCTTATGAACGCTTTCAATGGCAAAGAAAGCCCTGTTCCCTTCTTGGGGGAAAAATTTTTGGAATGGTTTAAGAATATTTAAATAATTACAGTTCATTTCAACCGTATCAAAAACTACAATGCCATGCGTATCCTATCCCTATTAACAATATTGTTGTTTTTGTTTTCTTGCAACGAAAGCCAAAAAGAAAAAGCTGGCGCTGTTGATGAGGTTTTGGAGGACTTTTCCAAAATGCCGGATTCAATCTTCAATGCGGGGTTTGAGTTACTGAACTCAATAGACAATGAATCTTTCCATGAGGTTATCGAATTATTAAGGAACAATATAAATGTCACCGAAATTGGTGCTGGAAAAAATGTAATCAGTTTTCGAGTGCAGCATGGTCCATTAATGGTAATGTACTTTGGCGATGGTACTCCTGGAACAAAGGGGCTTTCATCAACATCAATGCCCTCAGTAGTTCCACTACCGACTTGGCTAGAAAATGAGACGCCCAATGTAGTAGCTAACCAACGCAAAAACAGGCAAAATAAAAAAGCCTTATTATTAGCTCCTTATTACTGGCAATTTACCGAGTATGATGACCCCTTGGTGCCATTCGAAAAACTAAAAGAACAAAAAAATTATAAAGGCAGGGTCACTTTTAAGGCCAATGAAACAAATGTGGCCCAAAGAATATCACTGGAAGACTATTCCTCCTTTAATGACTACGATATTATACATGTCAGCTCACATGGTTCGAAGACTTGTGTTGTAAAAAAGAATGAAGTGGAAATTGTTAGAGACGGCGACAGCAACATGTGCTATACATTTATTAGTTCTGGCGTTCATTACGACTTTAATAACTTAAAGCAGATAAAAAAAGATATCGCTGGTAAAGGCTATCAAGGTATATACTTTACAAAAACTAAAATTCCGGGGGTTGGAGAATACATAATAAGTCCTAATTTTTTTAAAAATCAATATAAGACCCTTGAAAATAAACTT
Source organism: Arenibacter catalasegens (assembly GCF_002909235.1). Classification (GTDB taxonomy): domain Bacteria; phylum Bacteroidota; class Bacteroidia; order Flavobacteriales; family Flavobacteriaceae; genus Arenibacter; species Arenibacter catalasegens. Next base: position 104,749 of record NZ_PHQQ01000011.1, on the reverse strand, counting down.
ATAATCCTTAGTGCGTGTAATCTGGGGCGTAGGAACGACTTATCAAACACCTTTGAAGATTTGATGCTGAACGGACAAATGTTTTATTGGCAAAATTCCGTTTATCCCGATGATGCTTTTATTGCTTTTGCCGCTATGTATGATAGAATGCTGCTATATGGAGAAACAATTCCCTTGGCCTTCGAAAACGTTCCAAGCAACCTTAAAAATCATTTACCTTCAAGTTTTAAGATAGATACTATTGGCAGAAAAGATAGTATAATAACATATACCTATTTAAAAATGGCCACCAAGGGCAATGCCATGCATATCATAGAACCTATAAGTTTTATGGATGAAAAAACAAAGAAAGAATTACAAGTTGGCATAGTGTATCCATTTGAAGGCATTCTGGAAGACGACGAAGCCGAAGAGGCCAGTTTTACTTTGGAGTTTTTGGGATACACGGCGCAAGAAATGGAAGACAAAGGCATGAGCCTTTCCTTAAAAGTAGATGGCAATGCGGTACTGGATCATATTTCCTTTGTTCCTGATACCGACCCCAATGATAACATAGAGGTAAAAGCGGGCAAAAATGAAAAAACAACCCTAGTTACCTTTAAAGGGGTAAATCTAAAAAAAGACCTGAAAAAAAACAGCTCGGTAAAACTGGAGGCCCTTTTTCATTTTAGCGAGGAAAATTACGGCTATCAAATGATCCATGTATCCACAGGGAGTTCAGATATGCGGATTGTCATGAAAGGGCCGGACGAGACCATTAATATGTTTTTTGATGCTGATAACTACGGGCTTAAAATGACCCATCCGGCAGAAAACGCTACCCTTTATTCGGACGAAGAAGGATTTATTTATGCAAATGTCCCAGGACAAGGTTGGATAAAAACCAAGATGGGCCAAATGGCCGCTATGATTGCCAATGTGGTACCAATGAATATGGATTTTTTGGCTTTGGAACCTTCCAAAGGATCTGTAATGCATAAAATAGCGGCATTCGCTGGAGACGTTACCATTGCCAAATTAGAAAACGAACCAAGGGCAAAAAAAATAAGTGGTGGTATTGGTACCGAAAAAACAGTTTATAATGTTGACGGGCGCCTTACCATAACATTTGATGACAAAAAAAGACTGGAATCCATGGTGGAAGGACCATCAAGCATACGCTATTATTATGAAGAACAACAAATAACATTCCCCAATGCTCAAATATTATCAATGCCTTCATTTCAATAGTTAATACCCAAAGAAATAATATAAAATAAGCAGTGATGTAGTGTTGATATCCGTATCTACCCCTTCGGCTGAAAGGTCTGTTGGCTAAATAAAAGGTTAAAGAGTATTAATAAGAACCAATAAATACAAAATCATGCAAACGCAATTTATACCACTATTGGCGGTCTTACTATTTTCCAGGAACATGAACGGGCAAATGAATTTTTCAAATATTGATTCCGAAGGAAGTTTTCCTAAAGTAGAAATCAACAATACGAACACTACCCTTTTCGCTAAAATAGGAGGAATTAGTAAGCCTTGGTTACATTGGAACGAGGTGCCCAAAAATATTGAGAGTGGTAATGGGCGTTCCGTATTTAAAATGACAGTATACAACAACGATGGCATAGCCAACAGGACCTTTGAAATACACTACACCTTATCCTATGGTCAATCCCATGCTGATCCAACGGCGTATATTAAGGCTACCTATATATACAGAGACAAAAGACCCAATAAAATATTGGAGGAGCATTTTAAATTAATACAATAGCCATTTAGACCTATGAAAACCAAACTATTTTATGTAATGATCCTTCTATTTACGGCTGCCTGTCAAGATAGCCCTAAAACAGAAAAAAAAGAAGCGGTGGACATAGTGGTCACTACTGCTACCGAAAAAGAAAAGGAAGCAACAATAACTAATCAATACCAGGATTCTGATGGTCAAAAAGCGCTTTATAAAGCTTTAAAAAAGAAAACGCCTTTAACGGGTGGACAATTATTACCCATAATACCAGAACATATTAACGGCAATACCAAAATAGGAGAACATAGATATGAGGCTAGCAGTCAAGCTGCTAATGGAGCGTATGGTTCTTTTGATAGTCCTTATAATTTCTGGATCGAAGACGGATCAGGTTCAAGGGCCATAGTTCGTAACTTTTTTGATGCCCTAAAGTTCAAGAATCAGGGTCCAGAAGGAACGGAATATGTTTATCAAGATCGAGATGGCTACAAAACCATAGCTTTTTTACAGCCAAAAATTAAAAGAAACCAAATTTCCTTTATCTACAATGATAGGTACCGAATTTCTTTAGAAGGATCAGACTCTCCAAATGCCTTATGGTCCTATATCGATTTTGAAAATCTTAAAAAATTAGACCAATATTAATAACCCACATCATATGAAAATTAAAATAATACTACCAATTCTGTATTTGACCCTGCTCCTTATCTACCCAAAAAATGGACTAGAAATAGGGACCACTACTTTGAGTAAAAATAGACCTGTTCACCTTCAAAATTCAACAACTGAAACAAACCCTGTTTTAGCAATTTCGGGTACCATTTTAAATTACACAAATGGCGAAGGCACGGTTACAGAAAACGATTTTTGGACAGGAGATAAAACAACGATTGGCACTATAGATAAAAATGGAAATTTTACCATCCCTTTAGACCAAGACTATTTTAATACGCTTAAAAAGAAGATGGATGCAGAAAAAGAAAATATGCCAAAAGGCGGAGAAATTAGATACCATAGGGTGAACACTGTTTTTACTTGTGGTTCTGAGGGCTTCGGATATAAAAATACTACAGAGAACATTAACGATAGTATTAGCGTCATTACCTATCCTCGTTACAATGAAAATAACCAAGCCACTTTCAAAAATGGTGAATCCATCATCTCAAAATTACCCTTACTATACATTACCGATAAGCAGGGGAATTCACAGGGCCTTTTATATGCCGCGAATACTCCAGAATTAGCAACATCTTCAGATTTTGGAGTTTTTGAAAAGGGATTCTATTTAGAATGGATTTTTGTGGAACATAATTCAAAAGTCACTGGGGAATGCGCCATACTAACTGGTAGCGAAAACGAAGAAGACTTCATAAGCACCACAACTACCGATGTTGAACTACAAAAGGGGTGGAACATTATAAAGTATGATATTACTGAAGTTTTAACTTCATCTGAGGGAGAAGCGATGGCCAAAATAATTAAAATAAGTACAATTTCTGAATTACCGAACGACCTGAAATGGTATGCTATAAAAACTGAACTATAGAATCACACCATGAAAAATATTTTAGTTCTATGTATAGGTATCGTATTATTTTCCTGTAAAGGAAATGGCCAAGATCCAGCTCCAAAAAATGACACGCCGAATCCGGAAATGGCAACACCAATTCCCGAAAATAATTTTGTGTTCAGCGGCAATTATGAAGATTTACTGACCTTGGAGGTAGCATCAAGAATAACTGGTTTTGAATCTTCAAAATCTGAAAAATCACACATATTAAAAGGTATGACCGGAGAAATTTTGAGGTATTATTGGGAGAATGGTAGGGAGAGAGAAAAAGAAAAAACTACACCTGATAGAAAAAATAGGAAAATAGGAAGTGTAGATCTTGTTCAGATAAAATGGGTAGATGGAGAAGCGGATATGGAATCATTTTTAGAATTTATAGATCTTGAAAAACATCCAGAATTAACCAAAGTAAATAAAGTTGGGGAAAGTGCCTATTGGAATCCCAACAAGAATTATTTAGAAGTGTATTACCACGGAGTATCCTTTACGCTACAGGTCGATATTTCCAATGATGATATTCTTGATAAAGAAAAAACCATTGCCTTGGCAAGGCTCATTATAGAAGAACGAATTAAATAAAATCTTAAAGAACTACATATGAAAAATCTATTTAAATTGACATTGGTGGTATTGCTTATCGTTTCTTGCAAAGAATCCCCAAAATCATCAGACCGTGCAACTTCCAAGGTTTTGGATGGGGTATTAAATGAAGTTACTGGAAAGAATAACGATATCAATAAAAAATATGATAATCTACTGAAGGAATTAGGTGCCAAAACTCCACTTACCAATGATCAACTTATAGAGGCATTTCCGAAAAAATTGAACAATCTAAGCTTAGATCCTTCTGAACAGAACAAAATTGAACCTACAATTACCGATACCCAACTTGTTGCAGGCAAATTTGGAGATGACACCATTAGAATGGAAATTTTGGATGCTGCCGGCCAGAAAGCTGTTGGCGCCATTTTACCTTTAAAAATGCTACATCTAAACAAAATTACTTCAGAGAATAACAATACCATTCGATATTCAAAAAAAGAGCGTAACGGAATATTAACGTTTGGTACCGATCGGGACGCAAATACTAATGCAGATATTCAATCCGAACTTAGGTTTCTCTACGACAATAGATTTTATGTAACAGTTGAAGGTAAAGGGATGGATGCCGATGCACTTTGGAATGCTATGGGAATTGATAATTTGAATCAATTTAAGGCTTTTAATAAATAATCTATTTAACCATGGAATATTTTGAATCACTTAGCCAGTTTCAGCTAGCAGGTATTATTTTACAATTGGTGGTATTACCTTTTTTATTTATAAAGTTGCGCCTTTTTTGGTGGGCAAAACAATCCCTTCAGTGGCCCAAAATTAATGGAGTAGTTGAAAAAGGACTCGATTTCCCCCTTTCTAAAATAATCAATTTTCTATATACTTATGAAATTAATGGCACCACTTATAAGGGTAAAAAACCTTTTTTTGCCAATTCATTTAAAAATTTCCCTAAAAGGAAAGCTTCAAATTTAATGGACACCTATACCGTAGGAAGGCAAATAAAGGTATTCTACAACCCATCAAACCCAAACATATCCACCCTGGAGCCAGGAAGAAAAGATGGCGTAGTGGGTGCTTTGCTACTATTGTTCCTGCTTTTATTATTAGGAGCACTATCCTTTTATCGTCCATCATTAATAGTGGAAATCATAGATTACTTTTCTAATCTTTAAAAAATTTAAATATGAAAAATTCAGTACTACTTTTTATGTTTTTTGCTCTGAACCTCGGCATGGCGCAAACACAACCTTCAATAAAGGATTACCCCTTAAAGGCCATGAATGTGGTACTTAACACCTTTGGGATGGATAATCAAATACCCATAGGAACTATCTCCGATTCAGGGGAATTGGATTTTAAATTTCCAAAGGATTTAAATTATATTTCCGAAGAAACAAAAGCAAATTCTATGTCGGACGTTGCATTTACCCTGTTTTCCAAGTGTGATAATAGTTATGACATCCTTTCAGAGGATAAAAATGGTAAAGCTGTCAATGCTGGGTACATTTCATTAAGCTCAAAGGATAATCCGTATGCAGGTCTGGTCTTTATGGTTACGGATGAAGCGTTGGTGCCTTGGTTGGAAGATACTTATTCCAATAACGCCGTATCCGGATCTTATTTTGAGCTGGTTTATATAGAATCGGATTTTAATTATCAGGGGGAATGCACTTCCACAGTCTCCAACACAGAAAAGGACACTATTGAAACCTCCTACACCTACGATTTGCAACTAAAAGCCGGATTTAACTTTATTGAATATAAAATTGAGAGCGTAGCAGAGCATGAGGTGCCAAGCATGTACGAAGAAAATGTATTCGACAAAATCGCGAAGCCTAGTAAAATAACGGTTTCTTCATCACAATCGATACCGCCAACAACTTTGTGGATTGGGAAATATTTTTAAAATTAAGAAACTTGAAAACAATATATAGAATCTTTCCCATACTTATATTTTTTATTGGGTGCGTGGGTTTCTCCCAAACACCAGAACAACAAAAAATGATAGACAAAGCACTAAAAATGCGCGACAGTATTATGGAGTGCATAGGCCTAGAAGAAGTACTACAAAAGGCAGATCAGCAGCAAAAAAGGCTCGAATCAGATGAAAAAAGTAATACTAAAACGAGCCCTATCCCTAAAGCCACAAAAAGCGAGGATAAATATTGGAAAAATACACTAGCCAGCAATAGCAATAATAAATTGCCAAATTGGAACAAAGGGGAAGCCGATCTTGTATTTCACTATTCCTACGACTCCAAAAATGATAAAATAAATTTTGTAGAAGTTGGGGTTATTAATGCAGATGGCACTATTGAATTGAATCCAACTAAAAAAATTCCCGTTTTAAAACCCTTAAATAATTTTAAAAATAGCAATACTTTTTTTGATATCCACAATCCAGATTCTTATCAATATACCAATGAAAATACGGGATTTAAGCTCAACTCCTATTTATTGGTGTACCAAAATGAGCAACAGATAGGGATTTTAACGATTGGAAATTCTGCAAAAGTAACCCTAAACCTATTAACTCCCGGAGATCTCTATTTTGGTGATGAAGGATATATATTGTCATGGGTATTTGCAGCCGAAGCGTGTGCTATAAAGGCCAATGAAAACTGGAGTGGGGATTTAAGCAATACCGGGACTCCCTTAATGGTTGAAACCAATGTTGTTTATGACCTGAATTTTAATCCAGGTTGGAACATGGTAATAACCGAGGTCATTGGTACCTACGAATTTCCAAATGCGCCCGAAGAGGATAGATCTAGGTATAAAAAGCATAATCACACTTCAGTTGCTTCCATACCAAAAGAGGCCACTTATTTCTTTAGATCAACGGTACAATATTAAATTTATAATAATTATAAAATGAAAAATACTAAAGTCAATATCCTTATTGCTATTACATCATTATTTGCATTGGCCTGTAACAATAAAGAAAAAAAACCCCATACTACTTTAGATGATGTAGTCGATAAAGGTAAAAAGGAAATAAGCTCTTCCTCCTTTGGCTCCCCATGTGAACTTATTGCCTTGGAAGATATTAAAACCATTTTTACCCTGGCAGACTTTCCAATTGAAACCGAGGATAAGGTTTTAACCTATCCTACCTGCATTTATAAATGGGAAGATGGCCAAGTTTTTAGCATTAAAGAAATTGCTGGTCAAGAACATAAAATGGGTAGGCCCAGTGAAGTATTAATTGTTATGGTAAAAGGGTGTACCGAAGACATGTACAACAGGTCCACTAAGGTTTATAAACAACCACAAGTGGTTCCCAATTTAGGCGAGAGGGCTGTTTGGGACTCAAGAATGTCCCAATTATCCTTTCTTTCTCATCGCTTTATGTTCCATGTTCATGTAAAAGTATCCAACGAGGATCAGGATAACATGAAAAAAGCCATTGAAATTTCAAATTTGATCGAAACAAAACTGAAGTAATTCAAAAACTGTCAGGACTAAGACAATCCCTTAAGGTCTTTTGATATCTACGGATTTTAATAGTTATTGTTTGCGTTTACTTTTCAAGTGAAAAAACGAATTTTGACCCTTTTCCCATTTCGGATTCCACACTTATTGAACCTCCCAATTTTTCAATAAGTTTCTTTACAGTTGCCAACCCTATCCCATTTCCACGGCGACCAAACTTATCCGTTGCTGCTATTTTTTCAAAAATCTTAAATATCTTTTCCTGATACTTTGGTGCAATACCAGGTCCATTGTCTTTAATATGGATAAGATAATGGGTATCCGACTCCGATATCCCCAACTCAATTTCAACAACCTGCTTGTCATTATATTTGATAGCATTCGTCACCAAATTAATGAGAATCTGATTGATGGCCGTTAAATTGACTGTAATGTGGGTTAAATCCGATTTTAAAACCAGATTTAAATTGTGGTCATAATTAAAAAGTCCCTTGATGTCCTTTATCAAACTTTTCAAAACAATATTCGATTTTTCCTCCCTCAATAGACCCTCCGCCTTGCTATAGTGTAGCAGACCTTCAATTAGCCCTATAAGATGGTCCGAAGAACTAATTATCAGTTCCAACATCTCTAAACCGTCACTTTCCAGGGTTTCTTTATATTGTTTAAGGAAGAGTTGTGACAAACTGGAAATATTTATCAGGGGAGATTTTAGATCGTGGGCGGCAACAAGGGCAAATCGTTCCAAGTCTTCATTTTTTTCTTCGAGTTTCTCTATGCTCTGCTCCAGTAACAACTTACTTTTTCGCAGTTCCAATAAATTCATCACTTGTTTTGAAAGCGCCGACAAAGAACGTATCTGGCTCTGACTTAATAAATTTGGTTTATGATCTATAACACACAAGGTACCCAACGCAAGTCCAGCTTCGGTAACCAAGGGTACTCCTGCATAGAAAATTACATGTGGATCACCGGTAACTAATGGATTGTCATGAAAGCGTTCGTCGTTTCTGGAATCTTGAACAATAAATACGTCATCTGGCGCATTAATAGCATGGGCACAAAAAGCATAATCCCTTGGGCCCTCAGTTGAATCCAAACCATGATGCGATTTAAACCATTGTCTCTTATCGTCAATTAGGGTTATAGTGGAAATTGGGGTCCCACATATTTCGGCCGCAATCATTGTTAAACTGTCATAATCGGCTTCAGGTATTGTATCTAGGATGGAATAGGATTCCAATTCCTTTATTCTTTCACCTTCATTTTGGGGGATTTTGGGTTCTTTCAAGGATGTAAAATTTTAAGTACTGCCAGTTTTAATGTACCATGCTTTTGGCAATACCATTTTGAGTATGGTTTATAGTAAAGGTAAGGTTTTTAAGATCCGCTTTTAAATGTGCCCGTTCGTTCTGCTTTTCCCAAACAATATCCAATTCATTTTCTGCGCTTTCATTAACTTTCACGGCACCCTGAAATGCCTTTGACGTATTTCTTAAACGGATAATTGCAAGTTGATTTAAAACAATATCACTTTTCAGACCTTGTTCTATATCCTGTATAGTCAAGCTTGTCCTATTAATTTCTTTGTGGCCAGCATCACCTCCTTCGTCGGCAGCTTTATAATCGTTTTTTCCAGCAAAAACATCCAAATACCACACTTGTGGCATCCCTGGCATGAACATTTGGATAGCTCTTGCCAACAAAAGTTTTTGTTCATTTTCACCTAAGGCACTAAAGAAAGTAGCGTTTACCTGATAATAGGAAATCTTCTTACCAGATGGGTCGTACAAGTTTTTAACCCTTCCCCCCCGTTCCAAGATCTTATTAATAATTTCCTCGATCTCCCTATCCAACAACAACCCTTGATTATAAACGCCATCGACTTTCTTCCCCTTTAAATCCAACACAGGTATACCATCATGGCAACCCAACATGTTAACCGTTTTATAGTCTTGCGTTATAATTTCATTGGCCCAGGTTATAAGCGCTTTGGAAGTACCAGTTTCAATGGCGTGGATTGTAAGTCCTGGCAAGAAAAAATCGTAAATATAATAACCCTGTTTAGCTACCTCATCGTGCAAACGAAGTCCGTACTCTGCGTGTATCTCAGGTAGCAACATTAGATCGTTCTTTTGGGCTATCTGTTTTATACGGTCCAAATACTCCCAAGTACCCGGCTTATTAAAAAAGTTTGTTTGTCCAACTTCTTTATGTAGATAGGCAAAGGCATCCAATCTTAGAATTTTGCAACCAAAGCCTTTTACCTTCTCCAAAGTTTCCTCATAAAAATTCCAAACCAAGGGAGATTTCCCATTAACATCCATTTGCCCTAAATAAGAACTATTCCGATTTACGATCTGTAGGATTTCACTTTTGAATTGGTTGCAGTCGTCAAAATCCAGGTTGTTAAAATCTTCTCCTATTTCTATAACCCCATTTACCTTGTCACAGATTGATGATACCTGACCGTTTGATAAACCTTTTATACTTACCAAATCGTTGGGGGTAATTTTATTATAAGCAATATGCTGATAAAAGGTATTCCAATAGGGCCTTTCCGATCCATCCGGGAAATACACCTTTAATATGGGCAATCCCGATTTTCTCATAAAGAGTTTGTTGAGAAACTCCTCCTTGGGAATTATCACCCCATTCGCACCCATTAGACCATTGCCTTCCCAGAACTCGTTCCAATTAATAAAAAAGTCTTTAAATTTTGAATTTTCGCCATGTTTCAACACATCCTGGAACTGAGGTGATGCAACTGACAAATGGTTTAATACTATATCAAACTTCAGTTTTATATTTAGCCTATCCAAGGCCATTAAATCAGCTTTGGAAACCAAGTCTGTATTTAAATCATAGTCTATAATGGAAAAACCCCTGTCCAAATCACTATTAAAAAAAGTAGGCAAGACGTAAAACAAGGAAAATACATCTTTAAACTCACTCATTTCCAACATTGTAACGAGGTCGAGAAGATTTGTGCCAATACTATCGGGATAGGCATTTAGCATTACACCATTACCAATGTTTTGGCTATTTCCTATATTCTCTTTTGACATATACTTATGAAAGGTCTAAACTATCTCTAGTATTAGTGGGATAAAATTTATAAGAGTTTGGATAAAACATTGATATTATCAGGCAACCTACCTACATTCTGTAGTTTTAGTGCCGCTAGTTTTAATGCCACATCCAAGCATTTTTCAACAGGTTTCTCATTTATATATGCAAATAAAAATCCTGACCAAAATGCATCGCCGGCTCCAGTGGCATCCATTATATTATCTACTTTTATGGCAGGTAATTGAATAACGCCTTTTCCTTTTTGAGACAACTTAACTCCCTTACTACCAAGGGTCAAACAAACCATATCTACCCCTTCCGAGTGGAAAAAGTTAAATATTTCATCATGCGACAATGTTTGCTCAAAAAGTCTTAGCATATCATCTTCACTAATTTTGACCAAAGGATCAAACTTGCAATATGCCTTAATTACCGTTAGTGCCAACTCTTGGCTTTTCCATAATTTTCTGGCATAATTCACATCTATACTTAATTTACAACCTTGACTATATGCCTCTTTGGCCTTGTTTAAAATGGTGGTCTGAGCAGGCACTTTGCTTAGGGCAAAACAAGTGGTATGAAATATGGTTGTATTCTTTAGAGTATCCTTGCTTATTTGATTTTCGGTAATGCGATAATCTGCCTTACGAAAGGGAATAAAATCCGGTGTGCTTTCTGATCTTGAAACAAAAATCACACTTGTAGGGGTGTCTTCAATGGGCTTTATGAAGGTTGTATCAACACCAACTTCATTAAGTCGTTTATAAATATAATCCCCAAAAGCATCATCACCTACAGCGGCTACCAATACCGATTTTAATCCCAATCTGGCCAAATTCATGGCAACATTGGTAGGCGAACCACCTAAATATCTATGATAATCTCTAGTTTCGTTAATATTTACCCCAGTCTGGTGCCCAATAAAATCGATAAGAACTTCCCCAACACATAGAATATCTATTTCTCTCCTGGTCTCTTTCAAATTATTATTCTTTTAATTAACTCCGTCTTAAGACCATCTCCTTCATAAAAAAATAAGTGGTCATTAAGGTTTATACTTATGATTGATATTCAATTAATTTGTGCTTTAGCATAATCTTTGGAAATAAATAAACAAGAAATGGCTCCCAGGACAAAACAGACTCCTACAAAGGCCAAAGCATTTCTTGGATCCCCAAGAAACAAGGAATCATAAAAAAACGGCACTGTAGCCATACTTATAAATTGGGGCACCACTATAAACATGTTAAAAATACCCATGTATACGCCCATGCGTTCATGGGGTACAGAATATGATAGTATTACGTAAGGAACGGCCATAATGGAAGCCCATGCCAAACCAACCATAAACATACATAGGTAAAACATTGTAGTTGTTGTGGCCATTTGCATGGCAAAAAAACCTATTGCTCCAATAACCAAGAAAACGGCATGAGTTAATCTATGTCCCAATTTCTTTCCTATCCATGGAATGGCGAATGAAATTGTAAAACAGGCTACACTAAATACAGCCAGACTAATTCCACCATAAAAGGCCCCCTTTTCAAAGTCAGGATGTTCGGGTGAAGCTGCTCCAAATACGTGCCTAGAAATGGCTAAGGACAGATATTGCCACATTAAAGGAAGGCCATACCATACAAAGAACATAACCCACCAAAGCTGTTTCATAATCTTAGGCATGCTTAAAAGTGCTTCTTTGATTTCAATGAAAACTTTAGCAAAACTTCTCTTTTCCTTTTTTAATTTTTCTATATCTTCAGGAGGATACTCATTAGTAGTGAAAATGGTCCACAACACAGAACCTAGCATTACCATAGCTCCCAGTATAAAGGAATATTTAATAAAATCAGGAATACCATTGGAGTTTTCCAACTCTGCAATTGCACCATAAGCCCCAAGGGTAATAATTCCTAAAAATCCTAGCAACCAAGGCATTATGTTTGCCGAAAATTGTCCCAATCCTACAAAAAAACTTTGAACCGAAAATCCTAAGGTTCTTTGTTCCGCTGGTAATTTATCCGCTATAAAAGCTCTAAAAGGTTCCATGGCAACATTCATTGAGGCATCCAAAATCCATAACAACCCGGCTGCCATCCAAAGGGTGGACGAATAGGGCATAAAAATTAAGGCTATACTGGCTAAAATGGCCCCTACTAAGAAATACGGGCGGCGACGACCTAGTTTAGTCCAAGTTTTATCGCTCATGGCACCAATAATGGGTTGCACCAACAAACCTGTAAGAGGACCAGCCAACCAAAGCCAAGGTATTTGTGCTTCGTCCGCCCCTAAATATCTATAAATAGGACTCATATTGGCTTGTTGCAATCCGAATCCGAATTGTATTCCAAGAAATCCGAAATTCATATTCCAAATTTGCCAGAAACTTAACTTAGGTTTGTTGAGCATACTTTAATCTTTTGAAGGTTATTTCTGTTGTTTAACTAGATTTTGATAACCCATGAATTTAGTGAATTTCGTTCACCCTCGGCAAACAATAAGTATTTATAACCCTAAGCTTTATTTTTAAAATCTGTATCAGTTTATTAAACCTGATGACAAATCTGCAACTCCGCTCCTATTGTAAACTTCAACAACCTGCTGTGGTATTTAATAAGGAGACCTTGTAGTACTTTTATTTCATTGGGATGAAATCTGGGTTAGAAAAAGAGCTGACATATTATTGCTAAAACATCAACTCTTTTACATAACACCTAAAAAAACAATCAACCAACCTAAAGAACTTCTATATTTTGACATAGGTTTTCAATCTCTCAATAAATGATTTTACACCTACCTAATTAATTACATCTTCACAATCCGGCACTCTTAACTAACATTCAATATCAGGTCACTATCTGATTACAAGTTCATTGACTGACTTTTAAATTCCAATATTTTACATTTATTGGAAGCACCTTTGCCCAATTTATACTTATTTAGGCCTCAAAATATCAAATTCATTATCGAAAACGTTTTCGAAAACAACGAAAACGTTTTCGATTTTAATTTTATTCGTATATTCATTAGAGAAAAAACAATTCTACTGGATGAAACCTGTTACCTTAAAACAAATTGCGGAACAATTAAACATATCTGTAACAACTGTTTCCAAAGCCTTAAAGGATTATCCGGATATTAGTAAAAAAACCAAGGCTTTGGTCAAGGAATTGGCCCTAACCCTTAACTATAGACCTAACTCTTTTGCCGTTAACTTAAGGACCAAAGAGTCCAAGACCGTTGGATTAATAATTCCAGAAATTGTTCATCATTTTTTTTCGAACGTTATTAAGGGGATAATCGCCCAGGCAGAAGAAAAGGGATACCTGGTCATCATTCTTCAATCCAATGAATCCTATGAAATGGAAAAAAAACAGATTCAACTGTTATTAAGCCAGCGGGTTGATGGTATTTTAATTTCATTGGCCAATGGTACGGCCGATTACAAGCATTTGACCGAAATTATTGCCCAAGATAAACCTTTGGTCATGTTTGATAAGATTGCCAAAATAGTAAAATGCTCAAAAATTATTATCGATGATAGAAAAGCCGCCTACACTGCTACCCAACATTTAATTGATACAGGTTGTAAGCGAATTGCTCATTTCCGAGGAGCCCTTTTACCTCAAAACTCTATTGATCGGTTTCTAGGTTACAAAAAGGCTCTTTTGGATAATAAAATGCAGTACGATCCTTCCTTGGTATATATCTGTGAATGCGGAGATAATAGCTTTGAAGAGGGAAAAATGAATGCGCACCAATTGTTAAAAGATCATAACGATGTTGATGGTATCTTTATTAATACCGATTTAGTGGCTATTGGGGCCATTACGGAGTTCAATGAACAAGGTATCAAAATTCCGGAAGATATTTCCATAGTCGGCTTTAGTAATTGGTTCATGTCATCCGTCATTTCCCCTACCCTTACGACCATTGACCAACCAGGGTACCTCATGGGAAAAGCAGCTTTTAAGCAACTGTACAAGGAAATGCAACAAGTAAAAAAGAAGGAACCGGTAGTTTATGAAACCGTTGTTTTAAAGACCGAGCTTGTTAAAAGACAATCTACCAAGGACGTTATAGCTGTACCAAATTAAATATTTAAAGCGTAATGGGTAAGGTTGGATAGTAGTTTTATATTTTCTGGCCATTGTTTATGCCTAAGGGGTTGGTTTACTGCTTCAATGTATTAGACTACCACCTTTTAAATCTTCGAATAAAATACAACTCCTGTTCATATAAGGAATTACAAAATACCATTGCATTAAAACCATTTGGCAAACTAATTTTATAAGCTATTCATTTCTTCAATATATTGATAAACCCTTTTACTAAGCTCCCTGGGATCGTCTATTATAAATTTATCATTTAGTAAATTGGCTGTATTTACGGACTTTTCCGTAATACTATTGGTTACTGCAAAAACGTGCATTCCTGCACTAAGCCCCGCCTTTATTCCATTTACAGAATCTTCAACAACCAAACATTCCGTAGATTCCACTTTAAGCAGTTCCTTAGCTTTCAAATAAATCTCAGGATGTGGCTTTCCTTGGCTAATATCATCGCTAGTTAGAATGATATCCAATTTTCCGAAAACTCCCATTGCTTGGATAACCTTTTCAGCTTCATTGCGATGCGACATGGTGGCGACAACAGTACGAAACTTTTCTTTATGAACACTATGTAGCAAACCAAGATTAAAGGGACAAAAATGACTGGACAAAAGAGATTTATCGTTTAGCATTTCATGATAGATGTCCAGTCTACTTGTAATAACCCTTTCCTGCACCTTTTCAGAATCAAGGCCAACGAGATGCTCGGACAAAGGGTTTCTAAATTCCTCAAAAAGTCCTTTTACGACTTCGGCCCTGGGAAGTCCAACATACTTCCCGAAACTGTCCAGCACCATTTCCTGTGATACGGCACCATTGGTCAATACCTGAATGGCCTGGGCATAAGATTCCGCCTTTAATATTTCGGTCTGTACAAGTGTTCCATCAAGGTCAAAAATTACAGCTTTGATCATTTAAAAATTTGTTGATTTATATCATTCAAAAATATGGATTTAGGTTTTAACCCATCTTGAAATTCCCAAAATGAAAATTTTGAATTACCCTATTGAACTAGACGGATAAGCCCCTTTCAAAATTGATAGGTTATAATGCCCCATATTGGACGATACTTTCATTAAAAAAAGTAATGGCCTCTGCTTGGTCGACATTTTTCATGGGTAGCACTGCACCCTTAAAACCTTCATTCATCCAGTCGCCGTATGTAATCCTATCAAATGCACTGGTATCAATACCATCATTGTCTTTATAACCGGAAGTATACAGATAAAAATCATTTATTAGCATGTCCGGAATGGCCAACCCAAAACCTACGCTGATCTGCTTGCCCTTGTTGATTATTTCGTAGCCCCCTGTATCAAAGTGATGGGGCCATACGCGGATCGTGGTGCTAAATTTCATATTATTAACTATATTTTCCAGAGCATTCTGTGCAATTCTGCGATAATTCAATGATCTTTCCAATTCCTCCTGCGGGGGTTTTAAAAAAGTAAAATCATTAGTAATTTTATCATAGGGCAGTTCATAATGCAGCTTATATGAATAAGGCTCGGTTCGGCCAAGAGCCGTAGTGACTTGATCCACCCATTGTACAATGTCAGCATGCGATTTTCCATCGAGGTATATAGTCAGCCGCGTGGTATCGTTGCTTATCCAATGTAAGGAAAATTGCATATAATCCAGTGCAATTTTACATCCATTCTCATTCAGGGGCCAGGTTTCCAGATATCCGGTATTGGCATCGAACCCTAAGTTGGTATGGCTATCATCTTCCTTTTTTTCCAAAAAACTAATTCCGGCCGTGGCCAGGTACTGAGCAGCCAAGTGTATCATTTTTTCCATTTCAAATTCTTTTAAGGGGTTATACCCGCATAGTTAATTCCTGTTAGGCGATGCATGTCATGATCGAAAGTCGATAGATCATCAAAATTGAACTTTGCAAAATCGTCATGACCGCATGCCCGAGCGATTACTTTAATCAGATCGTTAGTCGCATCAAAGAAATTATGCAGTTGCTTCGCAGAAGAATCGATTATCAATCTACTGCGCAGCGATTCTTTTTGAGTAGCGATGCCGACCGGACAGTTGTTACTGCCACAAGCGCGCATGCCCAGGCAGCCGATGGCCTGAAGTGCAGCGTTGGAGACGGCTACAGCGTCGGCACCCAGCATTAGGGCCTTGGCAAAATCCTCGGCGACTCTTAGTCCTCCGGTAATGATCAAAGTCACATGGTTGGCACCGACCTTATCCAAATATTTCCTAGCTCGCGCTAATGCCGGAATAGTAGGCACATTAATATTGTCACGTAAAATTGTCGGGGCAGAACCTGTTCCTCCACCACGACCATCCAAAATAATATAATCCACACCAACATCAAGGGCGAACTGGATATCCTTTTCAATATGGCTGGCCGCTATTTTGAATCCTATGGGAATGCCTCCTGTTCGCTCCCGAACCTTTTCCGCAAACGCTTTAAAATCTTCAACGCCATGGAAATTGGGAAAGGCAGCTGGAGAAATTGCCGTTTCCCCCGCTTTCAACCCTCTAACTTCAGCGATTTCCGCGCTTACTTTAGAGCCTGGTAAATGGCCTCCGGTGCCCGTTTTAGCACCCTGACCGCCTTTAAAATGGAAAGCTTGTACATAATCCAATTTATCCCAAGAAAACCCAAACTGTGCCGATGCCAATTCGTAAAAATAGTTGTTGTTATTGGCTTGCTCCTCGGGCAGCATACCGCCTTCACCCGAGCAAATTCCAGTGCCTGCCAATTCCGCCCCCTTCGATAGGGATATTTTTGCTTCACGGGAAAGTGCACCAAAACTCATATCGCTTACGAATAGCGGAATAGCCAGACTCAACGGTTTTTTGGCGTTGGGCCCGATGACCGTTCTGGTGACGACCTTCTCCTCATCCAACAGGGGTCTGCTTGCCAATTGCGCTGGCAAGAATTGGATATCGTTCCATTTAGGAAGGGTATTTCTATCTACTCCCATCGATGCGGAAGGCCCATGGTGGCCTAAATTTTTAAGACCATTTTTGGCAAGTTCCTTAATATAACCGGTGTAAGGTTCGGTATCTTCGGGATGCGTATCGGCATAAGCCCCTAAATATTCGTCGCGCTTGAAGGGCTGCGCATTTTTGCTCAAATAGGCATTTATTTCCGCTTCATCTACATACAGCTTTCCGCCATCGGTTTTGGTGGTGAATTTATGTAAAACCTCTTCGTTATTGTATTCGGAAACCCCAGTATCATAACGATAATCCCATCCGTGAACACCACAAATGAGGTTATCACCATCAATATGACCGTCGGCCATCAATGCTCCTCGGTGGAGGCATCTGCCATACAGTACTGAAAGAACATCATCAAACTTAACAATAACAAGATCAAGATCGTTGACCAAGGCATGGACCGGTTTTTTATTTTCCAAATCTTTTAAGAGCGCAATTTGTATTGGTTTTTTCATATGTGATTATTTATTTTTCGTATTCCCGTTTGATAGTTATCGTTTCCAAATTAGTTTTGAATAGTAAAGTCGATTTCCGAACGTGTTGCTTGTTTTAAGAAGTGGAAATATCAACTTATCCGTATTATGTCCGAATATCTAAAGATATTGGTTGGTTTCAACCCCAAACTTTTTTCTTTGTAAAGTTCAGATGGGACACTGATATCCCCAACATATAACTCACCTACCACATTTCTTGCCTCACTTTCAAACAATCCCACTTTCGGCATAGCCAGAGTCAAAGTTGCAGAGGCCACAATAATGGGATCGAAGAGGGTGCCACTGTTCAGGTCCAATCCAGATGGCGTATCCAAGGCCACAATGGGAACATTTTTACTATTTGCCCAATGAATCATAGCCGCTGCCGAACTATGAGGATTACCCTTTAGACTATAACCTATAATTCCATCAAGAATGGCATCGGCCTTGATAACATTATTCACTTCATCGGCCAATTCCATGGTTAACCCCATACGTTTTAAAATAGCATATTGATGGGCTGGAATAGGTGTGAATTTTTCTGCGGGGGCAGTGGTGAATACTTTTACCTTGGCGCCCCAATTGTGTAAACGTCTTGCAGCTACCAGTGCTCCACCTCCATTTCCACCTTTTCCTGCCAAGACCACAATATGTTTTCCCTCGACATCGCCATTGAAAAAACGTTCTTTAACAAGTATGGCCAAACAGCGTCCGGCGTTTTCCATCATCTGGATGAGTTCAATATGGTACTCCTCCATCATCAATCGATCAACCTCGATTATTTGGGGCGTATCGATTTTCAAGAAATCCGTATGACTGTTTTTTAAATAGGTGCTCATAGGGCGGTTTGAGTTTTGGTTTGTTGATATCCATTTAAGCTAGTGCCTAAAAGAGGGATATCGAAATTATTTGTAAAATTTATCTTGATATCCCGAACTTCTAGGTCTTTTCACCAACAAAAAACTCAATTGGCCTTATTTACTAAATAGTCGTTCCCCAACAACTTCCTGACAAATTCTTATATAAAAAAAACGAACCATTAAATATTGTGGCGATTGTCAGGATTGCCTTTTTCTTCGTCTAGTATATGTGTATTACAACTCAATGTTAAAAAATTAACTCATGAAAAAAATATTGATAGCTAGCGGAGCCATACTTTTTTTTGTAGCAATGTTTTACTTAAACAATCGCTATGGCCTAATGTCCATGGCCGGCCTTAATGGTAAGGGACTGCCTGCCAAAACAGTAAATGGAAGTTTAGCTTCTGCGGCGAATATCTACGTAATTCGTATAGATCATACACAGTGGACACAGTTATTGAAAAAGTATGTTACCGGCGAAGGCAAGGTAGACTACAAAGGATTTTTGCAAGACAAAAGTAAACTGGAAGACTATCTGAACTCACTTGGAGCACAGGTTCCAACAAACGATTGGAATGTTCAAGAACAATTAGCGTACTATATTAATCTTTACAATGCGCATACAGTAAAACTAATCCTTCAGAATTATCCAGTAAAGAGCATTAAGGATATTGATGGAGCCTGGACCAAAGAGTTTATAAAAATAGGCGACAAAGAACTCTCCTTGGGTGCATTGGAGCACAGTATCCTCCGAAAAATGAACGAACCGCGTATCCATTTTGCCATCAATTGTGCCTCCGGTTCATGTCCTAAACTATTGAACGAGGCCTATACTCCGGAAAAATTGAATGAACAATTGGAAAAAGTTACACTAGGCTTTATCAATTCGGATAACAATACCATCAGCACCAATAAATTAGAGTTGTCGCGAATTTTCAAGTGGTACAAAAGCGATTTTAAAGATGGCGAATTAATATCATATATCGATCCATATACCGAGGTTAAAATAGACCCAAAGGCAAAAATAAGCTTTAAGGAATACGATTGGAATCTTAACGAACAAGACTAGCAGCAATGATCAGTATAATTATTCCTGTTTTTAACGAGGAGCACGGGATACAAAACCTACTTCATTATTTAAAACAAAATAGCTGTGGTTTCATCATGGAAGTCATAGTTATTGATGGAGGAAGTACAGACGGCACATTCTCGATTCTGGAAGCCAATAAGGATATTATCTTGATTTCCTGTCCAAAAGGACGCGCTCGGCAAATGAACGCTGGAGCTAAAATTACAAAAAGTGAAACACTATACTTTTTACATGCCGATAGTTACCCCCCAAAAAACTTCGATCAGCTTATCATGAATAGTATAAAAAACGACTATCATGCGGGTTGCTTTGTGCTACGATTCGATAATGACCATTGGTGGTTAAGGCTAATGGGGCGATTAACCGTCATCAATCATAGATACTGCCGCGGAAGAGATCAGTCTCTGTTCGTAAGCAGAAAATTATTTTGGAAATTAGGTGGTTATGACGAAACATTCATAGTGTACGAGGACAATGACTTGATTAAAAGACTTTACATGCATTCCCGTTTTAAGGTTATTAGAAAACGATTGATCACCTCGGCACGTATGTACGAAAAGATAGGGATTTGGAACTTGCAGCTCATATTTTTACGGATTTACTGGAAAAAATGGCGGGGGTCAGAACCTGAAGAGCTGTACCGGTACTATAAATTTAAGATCAATCTTCAAAACTAGTGCCAAAGACATCCTGCGAACCACATGGTAATCACATGATCAAAAAAAATTTAGTGCCGTTAAGAAAAAGCCCAAGTACCTGATAGCATTTACTATCAACGTTCCTTTTTTACCATCGCTCCAATTATTAACTACTTCCAAGTATTAGAAATAATATTTAGTTGCTGTAAATTACGGTATTGTAAAAGGCGGGTATAGAAAACCAAAAGCCCATAAAGGAGCTGGCGCTATCTAAAAATTCCCCCGCTTTGGGTCCGGTAACCGCCTCCCCAAAAATATTCCATTCATTCCCTTCATTATCCTTTACCAAAGTTTCCGAACCATTAAATACGTATTCGAAATTTAATAGGGACTGTTCCGCGTTCAGCTGAAAGGAGACTATAAAATTGGTACTGCCCACTATTAAATATTCCTTCCCTTTAAAGCTGTCCCTAATTATGTTGTTGGAAGTGAAAGAAGAAAACTGGTAGGTTTTGGCATCTAAACCATCAATAATAGCATGAACCCTTTCTTTAGCTGGCAATCGTGGATCTTTTTCGACAGGAAATAAAAATCTGGAATTATTGGTGTTATAGTCGCCATAAGGTGACACCCCATAGGTACGCGAAAATCCTGTATCTAGACTTAGGACCTGTGAATTGGGATAAAGGCTTTTCCATGTTTTCCAGTCGGTTTCTATCATATTAATCAACACGGCATCATTACCTAACAATTCTCCATTAACAGCCTCGTTCAGAATTTGTGACCAATTACTTCCTGTTGCCCTGTCATAAGGGATCAAGTTAGTGTTATACAATAATCCTGACACGCCAAAAGTGGTCTTGTTATCGTTCATGACCCTGTCCCACCCTATTCCTGTTCCTGTAAGGGGACAATAGGTAACAGCAACAGAGACATTGCCCAAATCGTCGTTTACTATCTCGTGCCAATCCAAGATAATATGTGGATAGGCCCTAACATCGGACCCATTCTTTACACCGATTACCAAATCCGTATCCGAAAGATAATCCACATTGGAAATATTGATGAACTTCGGGTTTTCCAGAGCCGGTATGCCATCTTTTCCGGGACCGCCATCCAAAACCTCAGATTTTGGTATGCTCCATTCCAAACTTGTTATTGGGGGATCATTGTTCCCCTGGCCAGGTGCTACTTGTTCTGTTGAACTTGAGGAGCTACACGAATACAATAGCGCGATACATGCGCAAACCAATAATTTTTTCATAGCTTATAATTTGAATTAATTGTGTTTTTTTGTGTGTTCAGCTTAAAATAAACCCCCACGGAGAAACGGGAGGTAGGTGTTAACTGGGTACCTTCAATATTACTGTACAAGGGTAGTTCGAGTCGGGAACTGATACCCAGATTGGGACTTAGCCGTACCGCCAATTCAGGGCGAATAAATATCCACTCCCCACCTGTATTGGGAATGCCCTGATTATCTATTTTATCCCCAAAGGCCTTTCTGTACTTAAAAACCACACCAGGATCAAATATGGTATTGAATAATAAAAATTGATCGGTGTATGCCAAATTGGCCTGAAGTTCGTCACCAAACTCATAGGTGGCCGTATTGTTCAAATATGAATTGTTAACACCCGTAAGTCTATACGTAAAACTACCTGAGATTGTAGCTGATGGCCTAAAATTTAACCCCTTAGTAACCGATGCCCAACCAATACCGTCCCAGGCTCCACTACCTGGTTGTAAGTCTGCGGTTAACTGTATCCCCTGATCAGTGGCAATGTCAGATTTTCCTACTGGTGCTTTGGTTCCCGCTCCCAGATTAAAAACAGTGCCATTACCTAAAAAATTAGGGAGGGAATATTTGAGAAGAAATACGGCATCGCCTATCCCAGAAGTCTCAGTAAAACTCTCATTGCCAAACTGTGAGATGGTCCTGGATTGGTTTACCCAGGTAAAAAGTGTTTCAACAGCCAATTTATCGGTAAAAGCATAGCCTAAATTTAAAAGTAGGGAGTTGGTTATTCTTTGTCTAGAGCTATCATCAAGTTTTGTGTCACCAGCGTTCAGAGTGTTTAAATTATTATAATCATAATTAAGACCTATGGAAAATACTCCCCTACCCTCATTTGGTAAACCAAGATTATTAGACAGCGGAACCCCGCCGGAACAACATGTCTGGGAAGCCAACGGTTGCCATAAAAGGCAGGAAACCAAAAATACAAGTATGGTGCGCATGGTTTACGATTTGCTATAACAGACGAGCGAATCTGAAACCCTGACAAACAATCACTTAAGAATTATGTTAAATTCACATTAGATTGTCAAGCTCAGTTAAAAATTGAAACCTTCGTATTAGCATATCACAACTTTAAATCAGATATGCCCTTGATATATCTATGCAATTTTAAGAGCGATACCATTATAACCAATTTCATTATCCATCTAAGGGGAAAGTTCAGACCTAAGCTGGATAGCCAATTCTTTCTATAATGAATATGGATTGTAATTACAGAGGTATCGGCGGAATTGCGCTTCAAAATAAAAAGCAAAGTAAGGGGTGCCAGCCATTTTATGGAATTACTTTGTTCCGTATATTCTATTAGTCCCTCGTCTATATGCTGGGCCGTAATTGCAAATTCCATACTATTTATGGGTAATACACATAAATGTTTAGATCCAACCGTACTAAGATGATTGCCTTTGTTGCGAATAAGTCTCAATCCAAAGATCCATCTTGGCCTCAGAGAAAAGTTGGTTACTACCCCATGAAGTCTTATCAATGAAGCATTAACAATTTTCGAACCTGAAACCGGCTTTCCGTATGGGTGAAAGTTGGTCCTGATTGGCAGTTCCTTCAGTTTGGATTTCAATGGGGAAAGAGGTATGTAATTGTAGGTGACTTCTCCAATATCAGAGTAGTTGTAAATCCCTTTTTTCATCGTAGACCAATCCCATTTTTCCAATCCTTTGGAAATATTAATGGTTGATGAAAAAAGTAAATAATCGTTAAAGGGAATATCGTTTTTGAGCAATTTATGCACTAGGGTAACATCCGGACCAAATAATTTATTATAAGTTCCAATCTTTCTGGAGGTACTTTCCCCATAATGGCTAACGAATTTCAAGCTAAGCTCATTGGCTGTTGAGCAAGCGCCACACTGGCAGATTCTATCCCGTTCGTAAAATTTTAAATGCTGATGAAATTTAGTGAACATTTCTTCGGCCTGTTCAATTAGTTCTTCAACTGTAGGCCCTTTACCTGTGCGATAAAAAAAAACGGCATCACCTTCAATTTCTGATATCTTTAAGTCCAAAACATTTGCTGAAATAATTATTTCAAGTAGTTCCTTAATGATATGTGTACTGTGATCAATTTCTACCTGATTAATAAAGCTGGTATAGCCCGATATGTCCGGTATAAAGAATAAGGTTGGATTAACATCATAATCATTGGACATATTTCACTGATTATTATTGATTTAACTACAATTACCAAGTAATACAAGGGTAACTTTTACTCCGCCTTATATGGTACAAAAACTGAGTATAAAGTCTATAATCAATGTTGATGAAAAAAATTCAATTCTACAAAATATTGACAATTATCAATAGCTGGTCATCACTAATTGTTAGCAGAAATATGATTTAGCCTATTCCCCATGCTGCTTGATCTTATCCCATATCTTTATTTTAGCTGAATCATCAAGGCCTTTTAAATTTTCTGGAGGAGTGGATATTAATCTTACAAGGGCTTTATTTATTACATTGGATTGCTTTTCATAAGACCTACATGCCTTGCATACAACCAAATGGGTCTTATATCGAATTCCATCCCAAAAGGACAATTTTCTCCTCTCTTTTGTTTCTACCAACTCCGTAATTCTCTTACAGGAAAAAGTTGCACTACCCAAAATTCTTCTGATTATATACATGGCAATTCTATTTAATCTAAACGTTTTACTGAATCCAATTGTGGTCGATACATTTTTTAAGCATTAATTTAGCACGATGCACTATCTGCCAATAATTGGACTGTGTTACCTTCATTTCCTGACAGATTTGATCCGCACTTTTATCAGAAAGGTATTTGGAAATTATCGCCAACCGCCACTTATCGGGTAAATTGCCTACACAATTTTCCATTATTCCTCTAAATTCCTCGTCGTCCAGAAGGTGAACTTCCTCTTCCCATGCCACGTCCTTAGCTGAAGGTAACCAATTGTCATGGGAATCAAAAAAAGAGTTGGTTTGGTTTATGAACTTCAATTCTGCACCCTTATTTGCTAGGGTAGCCGATTTGGCCTTTTTTCGATAATGGTCTATTAATTTATTATTCAGTATGGCAAAAAGCCAGGTCTTGGGCTGACTATTTTGCTTGAAGTTTTTGAAACCTTTAACCGCCGACAAAAACGTTTCCTGAACCAAGTCTTCTGCTACTTCTTTTGAAGATGTTTTATGATAAGCCCAGCCAAACAAGGCATCGGAATAGAGATGGAACCAGTTCTCCATTGTTTTATTTGACTCGTGAACATCTGGCATATTAAAAATATTAATTGATGAAACAATCCATAGCAGTATCAAGTAAAAGATTGGTTAACTGCCTAACCAATACTTCAATCAATTGGACTCCAAATAATACTTTCCCTTACAGAGGTTGTACAATTCCTTATTAACCAAGGTACTTAAGGACAATATCTTAAGGGTGAAATTAGTGATTAAATCAAAATTATTTGGAATGGTTGTCAGGATTAATTTAATGATCGTCTGTTCAATCACAATAATTAAATGCAATATGAAGAAAACAACAAAAATTATATCCTTAACATTTGGGGTTGGACTAGTAATAGCCATTGCGGTTGCCTATTATATGTTCAATATGCCCAAACGCGATGTACAATCAGCTAAAACAGATTTCAGTGTTTCGTCTACCGATATTGTAAATGAATACCTGGCCGATGCCGCTTTGGCCAATGGAAAATACTTGCAGGAAGAAGGGGACTCCAAAATATTGGCAGTTACCGGAACGGTAGTGTCCATTAATGAAGATCTAAACAATCAAAAAGTGATCCTTCTAAAAAATCCTGGAGACAAGGCAGGTGTGAGCTGCACCTTCACGGCTGAAACAAATAAGCACACAGAAAATCTGCAAATAGGTGAAACAGTCACCGTAAAAGGTGTTATACGGTCAGGAGCAGGTTTTGATGTAGACTTGGATTTTTATGAAGACGTAATTATGGAAAAATGTGATATAGTATTAAAATAGTTTAAAACAACTCTTAATTAACAACAAATTAAAACAAGTAAAAGATGAAAAAAATATCCGTATTAGCAGTAGTATTTGCAGTAGTTTCATTGTATGCCTTTAAACCGTTGGCAGACAAATTAGTAAGTAAGGATGGCCATATTAGTTTCTTTTCACATACTGCCTTGGAGGACATAACAGCCAATAATTACAAGGTAGTAAGCACTCTCGACAAAACAACGGGTGATGTGGTCTTTTCCGTGCCTATGCAGAGCTTCGAATTTGAAAAAGCGATGATGCAAAAACATTTTAACAGTAATAAATTTCTGGATACCAAAAAATATCCAAAAGCCAAGTTTACGGGAAAAATAACAAATCTTGGGAAAATTAATTTTTCCAAAGACGGCACATATCCAGCCGCTGTATCTGGAAACCTTGACATCAAAGGAGAAACTAAGGTTATAAATGAAGATGCAACCGTCACGGTTTTGGGTGAAAAGGTAACTCTGGACACTAAAATGAAAATAGTTTTAGCCGATTACGGCATAACTTTTTCTGGTGGTAAACCCTCTACCAACATAGCTAAAGATGTAGAAGTTTCTGTTAAATCGGTTTACGCTAAGCAGTAGTCCCAATATAATTTTCAACAACAGCACCATGGACAAATATGTAAGAATAGCATTGATCGGACTCTTGATCAGTTTTTTGGGTTCGCTTCCATTGGGAACCTTAAATATTACTGCATTTCAAATTGCTGCATTTCAAAATGTTTGGAATGCCATTACTTTCTCCCTTGGTGTTGTTCTTGTAGAATTGGTTGTGGTTAGGCTTACCCTAATGGGGGCAAAAACCTTTGATCTTGGAAACAAAATATTTTTATATCTGATGCCACTGGCCATACTTCTCCTAATGTATCTGTCATTTTCAAGTTTTAGTTCCATTGCTAATCCCAGGGATTTGGGAGCAAACACCAATGTAATCCCATTGGTGAAATCTTCCTTTATTTGGGGATTGTTGTTGAGCACCCTTAACCCAATGCACATTCCATTTTGGATGGGTTGGAATAGCATATTGGTATCCAAAAACAAATTAAATAACGAAGGGGGCATGTATTCTTTTTACATTCTTGGAATAGGTTTAGGCTCTATGTTGGGATTGCTCATTTTTATTTTTACAGGTAAATACGTTTTTCAAAACTACCAGCAGTTCCAATATATAATTTCATATGGTATGGGTGCGCTATACCTAGGCTTTTCAACATATCTACTGTTTTTGTTCTATAAAAAACACCTAAAACCAATTATAACTTAATAATTATGTTCAATACCTCTATCCAAACCCTAGAACAGTTTAAGGAAGTTCTTTTGCAACTTCCCCATGACACTTATACCACACCTTGCAATACCTTGTCAGGTGCCTCAATTGGGCAGCATACAAGGCATATTATAGAATTGTACCAGTGTCTCCTGGATGGGTATGAGGAGGCGACCGTTTATTACGATAATCGAAAAAGGGACAAACGAATAGAGGTCGATGTGCATTTTGCCATAGATCAATTGCATCGGATACAAAATACCATTGATAGGCCAAAAAGGAAATTGCAATTGTATTATGAATTGAACGGGGCCGAAGAAAAAATAGAATCCAATTATTTCCGCGAGGTAATGTACAATTTGGAACACACTATTCACCATCAGGCATTGATCAAGGTAGCAATTAATCAATTCACCGACATTATTTTGTCCGATTCGTTCGGCGTCGCCCCTTCAACCCTTCAATACAGAAGTAAATGTGTACAGTAAGCTTCATATCGCACCAAAATAAAAGTATCATAACGTCTAACCGTGATGAACACGTCTCTAGGCCCACTGCTTTTTATCCAAATGAAGAACGTATAAATAACTACAAAGTTATCTATCCAAAGGATCCCAAGGGCAAAGGCACTTGGTTTGCCATCAGGGAAGATGGTGTTGCCCTGGTTTTGCTCAATGGGGCCTTTCAAAAACATATTCCCAAGGAAAGGTATGCTATGAGCAGGGGCTTAGTATTGCTAAAAATCATTGGCGAGGAAGCACCCGAAACTCAGTTCGCCAAGATGAATCTTATCGAAATAGAACCTTTTACGCTGATATTTTTTAATGGCAGCCAACTGTTAGAATTTAGGTGGGATGGTTCGACCAAACATCGAAAGGAACTCAAACCAAATGGAAATTACATTTGGTCCTCGGTTACCCTATATAACGAAGAGGTCGCTCAAGAACGTGAGCAATTATTCGAGGAATTTCTGAAAAATAACGAATGGCTCAATGAAAATAGCATCGTCGATTTCCATTTGAATAACAATGACGATTTTGAAAACGGATTTGTAATCGATAGGAATAACGGATTACAAACTGTGAGCATCACGCAAGCGGTCATAAAAAAAGATGAATTGGATTTTACCCATTTCGATTTGCTCAATGCTAAAACCAAATCCCGCACCAGTTGCCTTAAACTCTATAACTAAAGCACTATTATGAACAATTTAAAACTAAAGGTCCATAAATTATTGCACTGGGAATATTGGGATATGAAAGCAATCTATTACCCCATTTTCCCTGTCTGGTTGTACTTTGCGATAAGGGCGAGGTCGTTCTTCTTTTTTAGTGCCGCAAATCCTTCCATCAAGAATGGGGGTATGGCCATGGAATCGAAAAAAGAAATATATGATCTGATACCATCCCAGTACATTCCAAAAACCATACTCATAAAACAGAACATGCCTATAAATGAAATTCTGGAGACCTTGTTGCGTTTAGACATCCGTTTTCCTTTGATCGCTAAACCGGATATTGGCATGAAGGCATTTGGGGTATATAATATTGAAGATATGGATAGACTTCAATCTTATATACACCGAATTTCGGACGATTTTTTGATTCAAGAGCTAATTGAGTATCCAAAGGAAGTAGGCATATTCTATGTACGCCTTCCTACTGAGAAAAGTGGTCGGATTACAGGAATTGTATCCAAAGAATTTTTATCTGTTATCGGAAATGGGAAGGATTCTATTCTACAATTAATAAAACAAAACCCTAGGAGCTATTTCCAACTGGCCTCCTTGAAAAAAAAATATGGCAATACCCTGGATGCCATCTTGGCAAAAGGCAAAAAATTTATTCTAGTCCCCTATGGAAGCCATACAAGGGGCGCTAAATTTTTTGATGACTCTGATAAAGCTAGTGAAAAACTGTTGCACAAAATCGATTCCATTTGTTCTCAGATTCCGGGATTTTATTACGGCCGATTGGATGTGTTATTTTCCTCTTTTGAAGAATTATCAATGGGAAAAAAATTCAGCATCATAGAAATCAACGGTGCCGGTAGTGAACCAACCCATATTTATGACCCCAGACATTCCCTTTTTTTTGCATGGAAAGAAATCATCAGGCATTGGAAACTACTTTATCAAATAAGCCGGATCAACAATCAAAAAGGACATGGTTACCTGAGTTATAAGGATGGCACGGCCATGCTTAGGGCCAATAGTAAACTGGAGGCTAAATTAAAATTGATATAAAATGAGGCAACCATCTTTTACGTACTTCGTATTAATATTCACTTGCTTTGTTTCTTTAACCTATGCACAGAGAACACAAAAAGAAATATCCCATAAAAGAATGGACCTAGGACTATCTGTCCAAGTGTATCCGGCAGGAATTATCCCAACAATAAATCTTGAGCGTTATATTTCGAAAAACTCGTCTCTTTTCTTTCGTTTAGGCGGCAACCTCACGGACCGCCAGGACTTTAGTGATGAAAACGACCATGAAGAAGGTGGAGGTTTTGGAGGCTCTATGGGTTACCGAAAACATTATCCGCTTACGAAAGGAAAAATAGTCGCCGGTGCGCATCTAGATGCGTGGAACTTATGGATAGACTGGGAAGATCTGAACGACCCAAATGCCACCACTGGAACAACTTACACTCTTGTCCTCCAGCCATGGTTAGAAGTTGGTTATTTCTTACCCATAAAAAACACTTCTTCCTTAATTGGTATAACAGCGGGATTTGGAAGGGAAATGAACGTAATTACCAGCGGGGAGGACGTCGCTCAGGACTGGACCGCTACCCTCTCGCTCCAGTACCAGTTTTCCTTAAAAAAATAGTTGGTAATGAATACTACCAACTGTTATTACGCTTTTGTTTTAGCTATTCTGGTATCCGTATGGACCGGAGAGTCGCAAGTTCCCAAGAAACAGTTAATTCAAAAGAAATTTGATTCCATTCAATATTCGAAATTTGAAACCAACAAGCGTATTCCATCTAAAATAAGGGCGCAAGTATTGACCGCTCTTTCCTACTATCCGGAATTAAAGGATGCTAAAATTACCTTTCGTTTTCGCAAGCGAACAACGCCACTTTCGTCCCGTCCAAGGTTACTCCACATCTTTAAAAAGGCAAAAAACCGGAATTACGTTATCACTATAAGTACCAAATCCAATGCAACGCTTGCACCAATCTTGTTTTATAACCTTCCGTACAATGCCCAAATCGGGGTATTGGGCCATGAATTAGGCCATATTTCAGAATATCAGGAAATGAAAATGTGGCAATTGGGTGGTTTAATCTTTAAGATGCTTAATTCGAAATATATCGATCAATTCGAATACCATACAGACCTAATATCCATTAACCATGGCCTAGGTTATCAACTTTATGATTGGAGTACCTATGTTAGAGCGGCTTTGGGAATTCCGGAATGGCGGGGTGCATCGGATGATTATTCCTCGGATGATAATGTTATCACAAAGCAGCGGTATATGAATCCTTTGACAATTCAATCTTTCATGGATTCCAATGACCTCTATAAAGGTATTAGATAAGAGTTCTAAGTCAATATTAATCCAAATATTTTTAAGCTACCCAACCTCATCAAGGCCAGACATACTAATATAATTTGAATGAATCATTCGGAGGTTTCCGCCCCTTTCCTTCCTGGCCCAAAAGCCTTCCAAATCTTTTTGACGGCCATCACAACCAATAAACACAGAAAACCGATCACCAAACCGGCAATAAACTCGGCTAAAAGGGCCGGTATTTCTTGAAGCCAATGATGTAGCCATTCCAGGTTATGCACAAAAATACCCCCGGCTACCAAAACCAAGGCTATGGTACCAATTACCGATAAACTTTTAATGACCACCGGTAGTGCAGCTACCAGAAACTTGCCAATAAAATCGGATATACTGCGCTTGTCTCCATTAAGTGCAATAAGTTTTAGGCCTAGATCATCCATCCGAACTATCAGCGCCACTATTCCGTAAACGCCTACAGTTGCCACTAGGGCAATGATGGAAACAACCATTACCTGGGTCCATATAGGTTGTTGAACAACTGTTCCTAGGGCTATGATGACTATTTCAATGGAGAGAATAAAATCGGTTATAATGGCCGACTTTATTTTTTCCTTTTCCAACAACAAAATTTCACTCTTAGTCAGGTTGGTTTTTACTTTCTCCGTTTTTGAATGTTCATGGGGCACAAGAAATTCATAGATTTTCTCAGCCCCTTCGTACGCTAGATAAAGTCCACCCAAAACAAGAATTACCGTTACAGCCATGGGTATAAATGCACTTAACAGAAAAGTAACGGGTAGAATAATCAGTTTGTTCAATAATGACCCTTTTGTAATGGCCCACAGCACTGGAATTTCTCTTGAGGACACAAAACCGGAAGCTTTTTCTGCGTTTACCGCCAGATCATCTCCCAAAATTCCAGCTGTTTTCTTACCCGCTATTTTACTCATTGCCCCAACGTCATCCATCAAACTGGCTATATCGTCCAACAACGCAAAAAATCCTGATGCCATATTTCTACACTTTATTAATTATTTTTGCAACATATTTTTTAACCTTATTCAGCAAAGGCTCTTTCTTTGCATCCCTAATTCCATTTCATATTTCCAGCGAATTTGTTCTATTTTTTCACTTAAATGGTCCATTACCTCAGGGCATGCCCACGAGGCAAAGAAAGGAAACAACTTTTAATATTTCGACGCCCGCCTGAACGGAACTGGATGGCAAACATCGGAGCATTCAAATCTCCCTTAGTGAGTAAATCACAAGAATTAGATAATTTCTCTAAAATTTCAACCCCAAAAAGGTCAATTATTGATCCAGAACCCATCAAGTTAATCCCAGCTATTGTTAGATTTCTGAACTTGGAAAAAAAGTATCAAAAAACAACCTATAACGCAAATACCAAATGAAATTAAAAATTTGATAAAGTTAATACATGATTGGTTAGTGGCATTGGTCTTTATCTACAAAGAATATATTTGCTTTATGTTTTTCCTTTTTCCATTGGGTACAAGCCAAAAAACATTATTTGCCATGACTTGGGAAAGCCTTAAATTAGACATACATAATTCCCCTCATGTTGCCAAAGATATTTGGTCTAACTCCCTGTATCCATTTAATATATTTTATAAGTTAGTTTAAGATTGATAAAAGCTCATTTAATATTGCAATAATGATGATCTTTGGCTGATATTATATGGAAAAGACCAATTTTAAATATCGATTACTTCGGGCCATTGCCAAAGTTATTTTGGTGTTTGTACTGTTATTTGTTGTTTTGGTACTTTTCGTTAGAAGCCCTTGGGGACAAAATATAATTGTTTCCAAAGCCACCGCCTATATTACTAATAAGACCAATACTAAGGTTGAAATAGACCGTCTTTTTATCACTTTTTCTGGGAATGCTTTTTTAGAAGGCCTGTACTTGGAGGACAAAAAAGGGGATACCTTACTGTATTCTAACACTTTGGAAGCCAACATACCCCTTTCTCCCTTACTGTTCCACAACGAATTAAACCTTAAATCTCTGGAATGGAATGGTCTAAGGGCATACATTACTAGAAGTGTGAATTCAGGTAGCTTTAATTTCGATTTTATATTGGATGCTTTAGCTACCAATGATACAACTCCCCCACCCCAAGAGGTAGACCCCTTGAAAATTAATATTGGGAAGCTTAATTTTTCCGACTTTA
Organism: Arenibacter catalasegens; assembly: GCF_002909235.1. Lineage (GTDB taxonomy): Bacteria > Bacteroidota > Bacteroidia > Flavobacteriales > Flavobacteriaceae > Arenibacter > Arenibacter catalasegens. The sequence continues at coordinate 71,955 of NZ_PHQQ01000011.1, read as the reverse complement.
AAATCGATTATAATGACGCATATCTGGGCCTGGAAAGCAGGCTTGTTTTAGGGCAATTATATTTAAATGCCAATACCGTGGACTTGGAGACCATGCACTTCAACCTAGAAGATCTTGAACTTTCGGATACCAACATCACTTACAAGCAAACCAAATCTGTTGTCCCTCAGGATAACGCACAAACCGCGCTACCATTTCTGGTTGTCAAAAATCTAAAACTGAAAAATGTACGTGCAAATTACAATTCTATTCCAGATGGCGTACTTGCCAATGCAGCCCTTGGCGATTTTGAATTACAGCTTCCGAAAGCTGATTTAGCAAAGAATGAAGTGGAAATAGGAGAAATTTTTCTTAAAAACTCAGATATATCCATTCATATTCAAAAAGCCGATGCAGCCCCTAAGGATTCTATTGGGACCAATTCCGGAAATATTGATTTTTCCTGGCCTGAATTTTATTTAATGGCGGACAATATCATCCTCGAAAATAACTCTTTCCAATACCGCTCATCCAATAAAGCAATAACTGTAGATCAGTTCAACCCTAACGATATTTTCCTATCGCATCTTAGCCTAAAGGCCAACGACATAAACTACCGACCAAAAAATACCAGCTTGAGGCTAGATCAATTTTCCTTTATTGACAAAAGTGGTTTTTCACTTCACAATCTAGGTTTTAAGGCCAAATTGGACGACAGTTCGACAACCATTTCGGGATTGGAATTAAAGACCAACTCAAGTTGGCTTACGGTAGATCTAAAAATGGACTATCCATCTATAAAAGAGTTTATCCATTTCCCCGAAAGAACCAAAGTTGACCTACAAATGCCTGTGCTACATCTTGCGCTGCAGGATGCCCTGTTCTTTAAACCGGATTTAAGTAATGACGAATATTTTGCTGTCGCCACTAAACATCCGCTTACAGGAAAATTAGAGGCTACAGGCACACTTGACGATTTTGGGATCCACAATCTACAATTTGACTGGGGCGGCAGTTCTTTGGTAGCCGAGGGACGTATATCCCAGCTTATGGAAACCGATTCACTTTCCTTTGATTTCCCAAACATAAAAGCAACTTCCATCCGGGCAGATGTGCTCAAATTTGTTTCCGAAAAGGATTTGAACATTGCAGTTCCTGAGACCATAATGCTGCAGGCAAAAACCCAAGGTAACCTAAAAAATATCGCGGGAGAAGCCCTCTTGAAAATCCCGGAAGGTACTGCTCAACTTAAGGGAAAATACGCCAAGTTAAATCAAAACACCTTCGACGGAAATCTTAAAGTGGATAGCCTGCAATTAGGAAAGTTGTTGAAAAATGAACAATTCGGACCCGTGACCTTTAATATTAAGGCCTCTGGCAGTGGAAATAGTATTAATACTCTAAATGCTCAATTTGAATCCGATTTCACGCAATTAAAACTTAACAACTATGACTTTTCAAATCTGGAGTTAAACGGGAAGATCAAAAACGGAGAAGGCGACATTGACTTAAATTTTAAGGATACGAACCTGAATTTTACGGCCAACACCTCTATGACCCTGGATTCTACCTCTTCAAAAATTCGTCTAAACCTAAATGTTATCGGGGCCGATCTACAGGCGCTTGGTGTCACCAGGGAAAACATTAAGACAGGACTGGATTTGGAAGCAGATTTTAACGGGAACATGAAAAACTATGGATTGAATGTCCAGATAAACAATGGCATAGCAGTTTATGACGATCAGCAATACCAAATGGGACGTATGCAAATAAAATCCAAGATCGATACAATTAGTACAGATGTTACGATCAAAAGCGATTTTCTAAATGGCAGGTTAAAATCGAACGCTTCCCCTGCAAGCATCAATACGGCTATTACCAAACAATTCAAAAGTTACTTTGTGGATACCTTGATGGAACCTTCCCCCTCCGATTCGGTAAAACTTGAAATGGATTTAAAAATTAATCCCAATGCCCTTGTTACGGAAGTCTTCCTTAAGGACTTGGAGCAAATGGACTCCATAATTGTAAGAGCAAATTTTGATGCCGCCACCATGAAACTAAATGCCCAATTAAATGTTCCCTCCGCCAGATACAAGAGTGTTACATTGGACAGTCTAAATCTTTCAATAATTGGTGATTCCACCAACCTAAACTTTACCGCCGGCCTTATAAACCTAATGGCAGATCCTGTGCATATTAAAAAAACAAATTTGGAGGGCACTTTAAATAACAGGGAATTACTATTGGATTTCAATTCTTGGGACGACAAGGAAAAAGTAATGCACATAGCCTCAAAAATGATTCTCGCCAAGGACACCACCTTGCTTCAAATAAGCCCTGAAGAACTTTTATTCAATAAGAAGAAATGGATTATCCCTGAAGACAATCAGATATCTTTCGCTCCCAACCATATAGGATTTAAGAACGTAAATTTATCAAGAAATGCACAACAACTCTCCATTAGTACTACCGCTTCAAATTCAAAAGAAAAACATCTTGCCCTTAAGTTCGATCAATTTAAATTACAAACATTTTTAAGTCTATTAAACCCGGATACTCCCTTGGCCTCCGGAATGGTAAATGGGAATCTGATTATTGAAAATCCCTACGGGGCAACTGGAATTCTTGCCGATTATGAAATTAACGGTTTAGAGGTAATGCAACACCCCTTAGGTAACTTAACCTTAAAGGCTTCTAGCAGAACCAGTGATACCTATGATTTTAATCTAGCCTTAAAAGGTGGTGGTCTGGACATAGATTTAAATGGGGATTATGCAGCTGCAGAAACAGGTGCCAATCTGAACCTTGATCTGGACCTAAATAAAATTGACCTTAAGGTTATTGAGGATTTTTCCTTTGGGATGTTAAAAAATACCCATGGCTATCTTTCTGGAAAAATAGATGTTTCCGGCACCACCACATCACCAGAATATACAGGAACCATTAATTTTAACGAAACTGATTTTAATGTGGCCAGCTTGAATTCGGTCTTTAAGATTTCGAATGAGACATTACGAATTGATACCGCTGGCCTTTATTTGAACAATTTTCAAATTACGGACGCCAATAGCAGCAATTTCACATTGGATGGTTCAATTGATTCAAAAGAACTCTTGAATCCAAAGTTTGACCTAAGCCTTAACGCAAAACAATTTCAATTTTTAAACTCTACCGAGAAAGATAACGAGTTGTTCTATGGAAAGGCTAGTTTTGATGTTGACCTTACCGTAAAGGGCGATTTGAAACTTCCTATAATAAACGGGAAAATTCGTGTGCGTGAAGGTACCTCCGTAACCTACGTAGTCCCAGAATCGCAATTGGATGTTGAAGAACGCGATGGGGTTGTCATTTTTGTTAACCGTGAGCATCCAGATGCCATACTCACCAGAAATGACAAGGAAGAAACTCAGGCCTTTTTTCAGGGCTTTGATGTTAAAGCAATTTTGGAGATCGCCGATGATTCCAATTTTAATATTATTATTGATGAACGTACAGGTGATAACCTAAAAGTTTCAGGCGATGCTTCCCTAAATCTTAATATGGAACCCAATGGTAGGATCCAACTTACAGGGAGATATGAACTAAGTTCCGGACATTACGAGACCAATCTGTACAACCTGGTGAAAAGAAGGTTCCTAATTAACCCTAATAGCACCATTACCTGGCAGGGAGACCCTACGGATGCCAAATTGGACGTTACCGCTACTTATAAGGTAGAAACTTCTGCCTCACCGCTAATGTCGAGCGTGGTTTCCAGCGAAGATAATAGCCTAACCGGTAAATACCGACAAGTCCTACCTTTTTTGGTCTATCTTAATGTAGATGGGGAACTCTTGGAACCAAAATTGTCTTTTGGACTGGATATGCCAGAAGATGAACAGGGATCCTTGGGAGGTGCGGTCTACGGAAGGGTACAACAATTGAACCAACAAGAGACTGAGTTGAACAAACAGGTATTTTCCTTGTTGGCACTTAATCGTTTCTATCCCGATTCCGGAAGTGACGGAAGTATTGGAGGTACTACGGCCATAGCTAGGGATAATGTAAACAAAGTATTATCTGGGGAACTAAACGCTTTTTCGGACAGGATTTTTGGACAGGCAGGGTTGGAGGTGGATTTTGATTTGGACAGTTTTACCGATTACCAAGGTGAAAGTCCCCAAGACCGTACCCAACTGAATATCAACGCCAAGAAAAAATTGTTCAACGACCGCTTGATCGTAACTGCGGGAAGTGCAGTTGATGTTGAGGGCAGTTCGCAACCAGGGCAAGAGGAAACCCCCATTATCGGTAACGTAAGCCTAGAGTATTTGCTTACCAAAGATGGCCGTTATAGACTAAGGGGTTTTAGAAAGAACGAGTACGAGAACATCATTGATGGACAATTGATCGTCACTGGGGTTGCCTTGATCTTCAATAGGGAATTTAATAGATTTAGTCAGTTGTTCAATCCTTTAAAGGAAGTCGAATCGGCTGAAGAAAAAGACAAAGAAGTACCAAAAAATCAATAAAAGTTTGATGACAACAAAAACATATCGGACTCTTTTAACCCTGTTAACTCTAGTGTTTATGTATTCCTGCAGTGTTGGTAAATACATCCCTGAAGGCGAAACATTATATACTGGTTCAAAAATTGATATTTCGTTAGATAAGGAAATAAAACACCCTAAAAAAGTAACGCAAGAATTGCACACCCTACTAACCCCGGAACCCAATTCCCGATTTTTGGGATTGCGACCGGGCCTCTATTTTCATTACAAAGCACAACGTAAAAGACCTGGCTTCTTAAACCGGTGGCTTAATAAGAAGATCGGGGAAGAACCAGTTTATCTATCCGATGTAAATCCGCAGCGAGTAAAACAACTAATGCTGAACAGACTGGACAATCGCGGGTTTTTCTATAGCAAAGTATCATCTGAAATAGACAGTACACAAAAACACGCGGCCATTAAATATAACTTATCATTGCCAAAACCATATACGCTGGAAAAATTTGAACTGGAAAATGACTCGCTGCCCATCTATGCCGAAATTGAAAAAGCTTTGGAGGAAACAGAAATTAAGATAGGGGATCGTTTTGATTTGGAGTTGATGAAATTTGAAAGGGAACGAATAGACCACGAACTTAAACAAAGGGGGTATTATAACTTTAATCCAGATTTTTTGATTTTTGAAGCCGATACCAATCGCTATGACAACAAAAAGTTCGACCTCTTTCTAAGGTTGAAAAGAAATCTTCCTAAGAAAACAATGATTGCCTATACCATTGATTCCATTTCGGTGTATCCCAACTTCTCCATTGAAACGGATATGAAGGTTAGCGCCAACCCAACAGTAGTCAACGACATAAATTTTATTCAAAAACAAGAGTTTTTTAAACCAAAAAAGTTGGAACCCTATATATTGTTCGGGGTGGGTCAGAAATATAATTCGGAAACGGCCAGGTTAACCAGTAATAGGCTTTCGGCCTTGGGTAACTATAAATATGTCAATATTCGGTTCAATGAAAATGATAGCACCGAGCAAGACAGTACTGCTTCGTTATACGCCGACCTATTACTTTCCCCGCTCACCAAAAGGTCTGTAAGGGCCCAATTACAGGCCGTAACCAAATCAAACGGCTTTGCAGGCCCCGGAATATCCCTCACATACAACAACAGAAACCTTTTTAAAGGAGGGGAAACATTAAGCATAACAGGCAATTTTGCCTATGAGACTCAGCTCTCTGGTGGTAAAGGCACAGGCCTTAGCAGTATAGCGGGAGGCCTGAAAACCGATTTGATCATCCCTAGACTGCTTCCCTTTTCTCCCAAACAATTTAAATACGCGGTACCCAAGACCAAAATTAGCCTGGGAACCGATTTCCTATCGCGTACTCAACTTTATACCCTAAATTCGTTCAATACCTCCTTTGGTTATACCTGGAATGCCAATAGGTTTGTATACCACGAGCTTAACCCTATTAGCGTCAATTACGTTAACCTATCGAACACCTCTGAAGAATTTACGGCCATTTTGGATAAAAATCCATTTTTGAAACAAAGTTTCGATCAACAATTCATCGCTGGGCTTAACTATACCTTTACCTTCAACGAACTGGTAGATGTGAATAAAAAACACGCCATATTTGTTTCCTCAAGCGTAGATGTAGCTGGCAACACCTTACACCTTATTGGCGGGTCCGATAAAACTGTTTTTGGGTTGGAATATGCTCAATATGCCAAGGCCGACATAGATTTTCGCTATTATATAAAATGGGGCAAGGAACAATCCCTAGTAAGTAGAATTTATGCAGGATGGGGCATTCCCTACGGCAACTCTTCTACTCTGCCATTTGTAAAGCAATTTTTTTCGGGGGGTCCCTATAGTGTCAGGGCATTTAAGATACGGTCGCTGGGACCAGGAACATTTAGTTCTGATGAAAATGGCACCTCTTCTTTTTTCGACCAATCTGGAAATCTACGATTAGAAGGCAATTTGGAATATAGATTTCCAATATGGTCGTACTTAAAGGGCGCCGTATTCGCGGATGCCGGTAACGTATGGTTGACCAATGACATAGAGATTTCAGAAGATGAACCTGCAGCCAGCCGTGAGTTCAACGAAGAATTGGTTGCCAAAGGAAAATTTAGCTCCAATTGGGCCAAGGAATTGGGTATAGGCCTAGGCTTGGGCCTTAGGGTAGATATCCAAAGTTTTGTGTTGCGGTTCGATTTTGCTTCCCCTTTACAAGTCCCTTACCTGCCTGAAGGGGAGCGCATCAGAATTCCTTTTTTTGATGGCGGCAGTGGAAATCTCGTCTTCAATTTTGCCATCGGCTATCCCTTTTAATGATTAAAAACTTATTAATATCTTCGGTTTTATTAAAGAAATATTAAAGTTTTCCCATTACATTAAATGGATTAAAAATCTAATCTTTTGAATTATTGGACATGAGTATTTAGGGCTAATTTTATTAAAGATGATTTATTAATCTGTCTGCCTTTTAGAGCAGACCTTAAATACAATACTACTATGAACAGTGATCAATTAGAAGGAAAATGGAAACAAGTTAAGGGTAAGTTCAAACAAAAGTATGGTGATCTTACTGATAATGACCTGACTTATTCAGAAGGCAAGTTCGACGAATTCTTAGGCCGGTTGCAAGAAAAAACCGGAAAGAGAAAAGAACAATTGAAAGAAGAGATCGACAATATGTAGCCTCGAGCTCAAAATTTAAATTTCATTACTATAACCTCTACTATTCAGTGGGGGTTATTTTTTTATGGAAGAGTTGTAATAGATCAACCCCTAAGATTGAGCCTATCACAAAACTGGAGCTTGTCCTAAGATTGGAAAGATAGGAATTTGCTGTCATATTTCCCTTGTGCATCTCTTCATTATTAGGGCATTACCTCCTTCGGCGGTCGGGCCCTTGGCTATATCCCTAGCGGTGCTGCGGGGATGCCGCCGCGATCCCTAACGCATTACAAGAGGTTTCAAAGATAGAAGGACTCCAATTGTTCCAAAGGGATGAAGTCTGGTAGTTATTAAAGGTTGTCCTTGGCATATTCCTTTTTATACATTCGTACAATAATAAGGAAAAGACTAATAAGTAGAGGTCCAAAAATTAGTCCTATAAAACCAAAAATGGGTACCCCAATAATTACTCCTATCAACGTAATTAAAGGATGTACGTTGTCCAATTTTTTAAGAATAAAAAGTCGAAATAGATTATCTGTTGCGCCTACCACAATAAAGCCATAAAGGAGGATACCCCAAGCTTGGAAGGAGCTACCATTGGAGAGAGATAATATAAAAACGGGCAGAATGCCCAACAAAGAACCAATAAAGGGAACCATAGAACCTATGGTAACAATTACGGCCCAGAAGAATGGAGAATTAATCCCAAAAATCAAAAATCCTATTAGCGCCACGACCCCTTGGGCCATAGCCACCAAAGGAATACCTAAGGCATTGGAACGCACCATTGCCCTTACTTCCTCTCCTATTATTTTTAGATTTCCCTTGCCTATAGGAATATACTTGAACAAGGATTCACGTAATTCACGCCGATTCGTCAACATATAATAAAGCATGAAATACATGATTCCTATAGCTATGAACATGGTGAAGGTACCTCCAGCAAAACCCTGTAGGCTTTTGGATAGCCAGGTAGAGATAGCGCCCGCATCTATTTCGGACGTTAAATCATATCCAAGTTGATTTTCCCATTTACCCAACTGTGATTTCAAAGCCGAAATTACCTTCTCGGAATTTTGTACGGCATTGCTTATTTTTGAGCCGAGCATTACAATGATCCCGGAAACGGGCAACAAAATACACACAAAGGAAACCACCAACAATACGGCAGCTGCCAAGTCTGGATGCCACCCCCTTGTAACAAGTTTTGCCATAGGCCCCCGTAAAAGGACATAAATAGTTATAGCTCCCAAAATTCCGGTAAAATAGGGTAGTATTGCTTGGAATATTAAACCTCCCAGCAGTAGGATAAGTAAAATAATAAATAGTTGGCGAATTATACTGGATCCAATCGGTTTCATAATTCAATTATCGTAGGTAATATTAATAATGGGGTAATGGGTATAATTTTCAAGGACATTAAAACCACCCATAGCAAATTTAAAAATATCATAGGGAGGACATTTTTACTAAAAAAAGGAAAAGGTTTAGACCTAATTGAAATGTAGATAAAATATTCGGATAACAGCAAGAAATTTGAGGATGTTTGGAAATTAGGGAATCCCTAATTAAAGTAGCCAAACGCCATACAGCATAGGCAATACGAAGAGTGCGGGGTCACCCTTCGCTAAACCTACTAAAAATATAAATCTTATAAAGGCTTTCTACCTGATATGATATTGTAAAGAACGGCAATTACAGCAATTACCAAGAGAATATGAATCAAACTACTGGATCCCATTCCCGCAATGATTCCGAAAAAACCCAAGGCCCAAATAAGAATACTAATTACAGCGATTAACCAAAGAATACTTCTCATAATTTTAAGTTTTAGTGATTATTATTTTATGTCCAAAAAACTGTCTTTAGCCAATTCACTGACCTAACCGACTCAATTATAGACACATCTAAAGTAAATAGTTGTTTCCATGGAACGTAATTCAATAGCTAAATTTATTAATGCAATCAATTTAAAGGTTGCACTTGGACATATATTAATAATTTGAAAAGTCTACCATAGACTTCTTTTATTACTTTATTACGAATTTGAAAGTAAAATAAAGTATACTATCCATGTTGCAAACATAAAATTGCTAGGGAAGATGACCTCGATTCGAAATATTTATTAATAGAGACAGTAAAGTAGGTATTTGTGTTACAAACGTTACAAAGGGTCTAGTCATATATGCCTACTTTTATAGGAGTTATTATTAATCATTAAAAAAAGTGGATTATGAAATATTATTTTGCTAAAACCTTATCTGGTGAATTTGAAGATGTAATCAAAAAAGTTACCCATGAGCTGGAAAATGAGGGCTTTGGTGTATTAACAGAAATAGATGTTACTGCCACCTTAAAGAAAAAATTAAATATTGATTTTAAGAAATACCGAATTTTGGGAGCCTGCAACGCACCTTTTGCGCATAAAGCCTTAAAAGCAGAGGATAAGGTCGGTACTATGTTACCATGTAACGTAATTGTTCAGGAGTTAGAAAATGGAGAAATAGAAGTTGCTGCAGTAAATCCAATGGCATCTATGCAGGCAGTAAAGAATAAAGAATTGGAAAACATTGCCATAGAGATTGGACATAAACTGAAAAACGTAATCGATATCCTTTAACAAATTATATTCTTGTTATACCAAACGTAGTTATAGGTTAAACACACTTAAAATATACCTGTTGATTTAAATTCCTTGTTAACAGTCATAAATATAAGAAAGAAGAAGCCTAGCGCCTTCGTACTTTTTTTGTTTCCCATGTTCGCCCAAACTGCGTTTGGCTCCACGGGAAACAAAAAAAGTGATTTGCATATGCAAATCACTTTTCTGCTTGGTCGGGATGACAGTATGCAATTCCTTATTACAAGTAATTGATTATCAGTATTTTATTGGTAATTTTCAAACATCGAATCCCTGTACGGACACTCAATTTTGACAGTAACTTTTGAACGTGATTATTCTATGTTTTTTACTGTATAAAACTACGAAAAATATCTAACAATAGCCAAATGCAAAAACTAGCTAAAATCAATACCTTTTTTTAAAGGCACTACCCATAAGTTCCTGCTCTGCTCGTGAAATTCCAATCTCTACGGCTATTTCCTTCCAATGGCTAACTGATTTGGCAACCTCATCGATAATAATATCCATTTGTTTATCATCCAAACGAAAATATTCCCCTACCCTTTTTGCCAATTCCAAATCCAAAGCATTATTATCCATATCAATATTAAGTGCTAATCCATCTTTATCTATGGAAGGATTTATGTCATAGGCAGGGGAAAGTTTCCAACCCTTGGGGGTTAGGATAAAACCATGGTTTCGCAAATGATCATCCGTATTGGAAACCGCAATATTAAAAACAATCCGTCGCCATAATTGATGTAGGTTATTATCAATATTCACTCCATAGGTTTGGATAAATTCAGCAATATCCAAATAACTTGCGTTGGTATCCCGGATGGTATCCTCATTATTCCCTGTCATGGTCATGGCTGATGAAAAATGGATACGTTCTTTCATTATCCTATCAAAACGTTGTGTAAAAAAGGTACGATAGTTTCCAGTAATTTTTTCCATTCGGGAAGGTGCCATTTCAATTCCACAATTTATTGCCAATCGATATGCTAAAAACTCCCATGCTCCTTTATCGATGGTATCATTCTTTGAAGGAAATTTTGCTATCCAAAGATTTCCATGTTCATCCAAAATATTGGCTTTGGGTCTTGCACCACCCAAAGAAGATCCTGGGGCCATTAGAACGGCCAACCATTTTTTTACTTCTTCGTTATCGGTGTCATTCTCAAAATGCTTGGCAGCTTCTTGAAGCTCCCTCACTGACGACCAAGGGGGCGTAGGATTCTCTTCATTATTATCCAAGAATGGTCCGTCACGGTCTATTTTAAAACGTAAAGCTCCCATTCTACTTTCGTCATAAACTCCAAGCAGATAATCGATTTCATATAAAGTAGTAGCTTTTCGATCTTTCTCATTAGCTAGTTGTACTGCACGTCTTTTCATCAAGGTTCTTCCCCAGGTATCTGGCATACTATCTAAAAAGACACCAAAGTTTTCCTTCTTATTTGGGTATTGTGGACCCGAATAAAACTGGATATCAGGGTCCAACAATAGTTGTTGTTCTGATTTTATCCAACCCTTATCATATTCAAAACTGAATGCTTTCTTTCCTTTAGCATGATGGGCCGCAAGAACACCTATCATCCTAGCTTCTGGCATTCCTTGCCAATGTGCATAAACGTATATATCAAATTTACCTTGTGCCATTCTTCCCTGTTATAATAAATCTAAGTCCTGTAGTTTTCTTCCGAATTCGTCATCTGTTGCCAACTTCAAGAAATCATCTTGCAAACCAAGTGCAATCAGAACATTAAAATATGAACCAATCGCTACCTTTGAATTCCCCTTTTCTATCTGATACAAAGTCTTTCTATCTATACCTGCCCGTTCGGATACCTGGATTGTTGTAAGCTTTCTTCGTTTGCGGGCAAGCTTTATATTCTCTCCTAATTGCCCCATTATTCTCTGGTATTTTGGAAATAGGACAGCTTTCTTATTTTTCATAATGGGTAATATTTTCCCCAAATATAGTTATTATGGGGATATTAATACTCATTTCATTCAAAAATTATTTTTAAAATCAATCAGCAATCATCCTTTAAAGTGAGCTCATAGGAAAATTTATACGATTATTTCTAACAGTGAAAGAGTAATTTTTTCAATCTTTTGTAACAAAGTCAGGGTAAATAAGGTACTAAAATTAGCCTAGCGTGCTGTACAAAAATTAGCCTAGCATGTAATTTATTCTAAACTAGTTTGAATATTAGAGTTTTACACTTACAAAACTTATATAAATTGAAACAACCCTCATGAAATAAAACGCTATAACCCAAAGCTATTGCTATGTCAATTATTTTCACCTAGATAACTTTTAGAAATAATGATTGCTAGCAAAAGGAAACAGTTTAAATCCCATCGAATTTCAGTACTTAAAGTACCGAAGAGCAATTATTTTTAAACTACAACTTGTATTGGTTTAAAAAAAAGCATAAATTGGTACCATGAGTACCGAAAAAAGAATAAAAATAAACCAATTATTAAGTACGCACCCTACAGGTATCGTGTACCTATCATCGTGGCTTGTACAAAAAGGGTACAGCCTTGATCTACAAAAACGCTATCGAAACAGCGATTGGTTTACCTCAATCGGAACTGGTGCCATGATACGTTCGGGTGATGAGGTTGGTTATGAGGGGGCCATCTACGCCCTTCAAAAACAAGCTGATCTATATGTTCATCCGGCGGGCAAGACGGCATTATCCCTCCTTGGTAAATCCCACTACTTGGAACTTTCGCCAAATAAGGTAACCGTTTTTGGTGGACAACATGAAAAGCTGCCCAGCTGGTGCATGCATCATGACTGGGGTGTAAAATTGGATTATCACAGTTCTTCATTTCTACCCCCTGATATAGGCCTTGTTGAAGTAGAACTAAAAACCTTCTCAATAAAAGTGTCCAGTGCCGCAAGGGCCATGTTAGAGTGCCTATTTTTAGCGCCAAAACATCAAGAATTAGTAGAGTGTTACCAACTAATGGAGGGATTAAACAATCTAAGACCCAATCTTGTTCAAGATTTACTGGAAAACTGTACCTCCGTCAAGGTAAATCGCCTATTTATGTATCTAGCTGAAAAAGTTAACCATAATTGGGTAAAACACCTTAATATGGATAAAATAAATTTGGGAAGTGGAAAACGAAGTATTGTAAAGAATGGTGTTTATGACCCAAAATATAAAATAACTGTTCCAGTTGTACTAGCCAATGGAGAATTATAAATCCCAAGTTTCATTGCTGTTAAGCGTACTACCCGAAGTAGCTAAAGAAAATAACTTTGCTCTTCACGGTGGTACTGCTATCAATCTCTTTCTTCGAGAAATGCCTCGACTTTCAGTGGATATTGATTTAACATATATTCCAGTTGAGGATAGGAATACTTCCTTAATCCATATTTCAGAAGCACTCTCGAGAATCAAATCCAATATTGAAACCATAATACCAAATGCTCGAATAACACATAAAGAAAAAGAACTCAAGCTTTTAATTGCCAATAATCAAGCCCAAATAAAACTGGAGGTGAGCCAAGTGATGCGAGGCATAATAGCATCGGTAACAGAAATAGAATTGTGTAATAAAGCACAAACGGAGTTTGATGCGTTTTGCTCCATTCATGTGGTACCTGTAGGCCAACTCTACGGAGGTAAAATCTGCGCCGCATTGGACCGACAGCACCCGAGGGATTTGTTCGATGTTAAATATCTATTAGAAAATGAGGGGTTTGCTGATGAAATAAAAAAGGGATTTCTTTTTTGTCTATTAGCAAGCAAGAGACCTATATATGAAATGTTGTTCCCAAACCTCTTGGATCAGCGTTCCGCTATGGCCAATCAATTCGACGGAATGAGCAATGAACCATTTACCTATGTTGATTTTGAAGCTACCCGGAATTTACTAATAAAAAACATCCATAAAAGTTTAACTGTTACCGATAAAGATTTTCTATTGAAATTTGAAAACGCTACACCGGACTGGAGCTTATATAATTTTGAAAAATTTCCTGCTGTGCAATGGAAATTGCAAAACTTACAAAAACTAAAGGAAACAAACCCTGACAAACATAGTGAACAGTTGAAAAAATTGAAAAGCATTATTTAAAAGATTCCCAAAGTATTTATAGAATTTGGCTGTTACTTGTCCCAAATCCTTACCTCTTAACTTTGCGCATGGATCCTATTGGATTTCTTTAGCGTTCGGGAAGATAAGCGTAAAGAAGAAATCAAATTGGGCGCAACCCTACTCCCGATTTGGAACACTATCCTGCTTTTGGGCCCACTTTTCAAAATCTTTATAGATGACCGGATGTTCTTCAAAATAGCCACGTGCCCTTCCCAAGCTTTCCTTTTTTACTTTTAAAACCACAGCCTTTTTTTCCTGTTCATAGTTTATGAAATTATAGCCCATATAACCAAATGCCATGGTGTTGATTATCATGAAAAGGTAGAACAACGACATCTCCCATTTTGGGGTCCATCTAGATTTTTCTATATTTTTCAAGACTTCATCCATCCGCTTATTATAAAATTCCAAGTTGCTCTTTTGCAGCCTTAAAAATTCCTTTAGTTGAAACTCCAAATGCGAAGTGTCCGCTTTTATTTTTAGGTCATCAAATTTTGTGGATAGTTCCTCCAGTTTACCAATGGAATTGTTGAACCCGGATATTTCTTGGGTAAGCACTTCCATAATTTCATCTAGTTTTGCCATGATATTATATTTCCATTCCCAGTCCAATTGATTTCTTAATAGCAACAGTTACCACCTTCCTGGCAATAGTTGCCGCCAAGTTGGGTGAAAGCCCAACGGGCTTACCCAGAAGTTTTACTGTATTTTCCTTAGCCATCTTTTGAGCTACATTTTTATCCCACCCCATATTTCCCGCTATGTTCCCCATGGACATGGAGCGATGTACTTCGCTCCCCTTTAGATTATGCCCCTTGTATTCAAACCGGAAACCTTGGAGTTGGTTTTGCCTATTTATACTTGGAATTACCTCTACACCTTTCTTGGCCATATCGCTGATGTACCTATCAAAGTTTTTTGGCTTGTCCTTTTCCATGACCTTATCGTGTATCTGTTTTATTTCCCCTCTTACATTTTGAATCTGGTTCAGTTTTTCCTGCTGCACTTCTTTTACCGTGGTCAGACCCATTTGTTTTGCCACATTTTCCGCCGCCTGTTGGCTCCGTTTTCCTATAAAACTATCCTTGTAGGCATTCCCATTGAAATCGATACGGTTTACGTATACATGAACATGGGTGTGTTCCTTATTCCTATGCACGAAGCCAATGGCTTGCCGTTCCTGTAGCCTCATTTCCTTAAGAAACCTTTCAACAATTTCATTGAGATTTTTGTTCGTCATACCCTGCCCATCTTTAATGGTTGGACTCAGCACAAAACTCAAGGTGTTCTTTTGGCAAAGGTGGTTCTGCTGCTGGATAATCTTGAACTCCTGAGTGATCTCTTTAGGATTGTCTCCCGATAAATGTTCGCGGTAGACGACTTCTGCCTCCTTCTCCCCGTTCCAACCATAACCCATGGATGCTCCGGTATGCGATATGGATTTCCCCATACCTATCATTTCTTAAATGATAAAAGATGTCGACGTATCTCACTGGCCAATTGCACCACTTCATCTGCCAATTTTGGATTGCGTTTTCGGAACATATTCCCGATAAGCTTAAAATTTGTTTCATACCTGGCCAACATTCTGTACATCTCTATTTGTTCTTGGGTCAACCGTTCTATTATGCGATCATCAAAAGCCGCACGGCGACAATACTCACTTATGGAAAGTCCACTCCTATCGGCCTTGACCCTTAGCAGTTTCTTCTCATAAATAGAACATCTAAACTGTACAAACTCCTTCTTCATTTTGGTGTTTCTGAACCTTTATTCCCTAACCTTTTTAAAAATATACATTGAAACCCTAACTATAATCCTATATAGAAAATCCAGTTACTGGTTCCTATTCTTTTGCGACCCATCGGGAGCAAAAGCAAGATTTGTCATGACAATGACACATCTTGAATTCTCACTCAATCGGATATTTTAGATCTACATTCCGTTTCATCATTTTCTACCTATCCACATACTTT
This sequence comes from Arenibacter catalasegens, assembly GCF_002909235.1. GTDB lineage: Bacteria > Bacteroidota > Bacteroidia > Flavobacteriales > Flavobacteriaceae > Arenibacter > Arenibacter catalasegens. Next base: position 56,064 of record NZ_PHQQ01000011.1, on the reverse strand, counting down.
TTACTTATTAGTACTACTACTAATTAGCATGTATTTATAGAAATACTACTTCTTTTTTCGTGGTAATTGCTTATTGAATTCCCGATCCAAATAGTCATCTGATAAATTAGGTTCGCCCAATAACCAAGCATCTATAATATCCTTGTCAAAGAATTTCTGGCGGATGTGTTTGTTACCTCCCATGGGGATTAATCGTAACTGGGTCAGTTTGTAAATCTTGCTTTTGGAGAGTCCCGTATAGGCCACAAGATCATCTACGTTCATCACTTTCTTTTGATGAGAAAGAAGCCCCTTAATATCCCTCAAGAGATCTACCATGTCATTTTCTATTTCCATAATTCTCGCTTTAAAATAGCCGCCGTGCGGTCTACCTGTGTTACAAATGTTCGAGGCAAAGAAAGGAGATGCAAGCTGGTGAAAAGAAGAAAAAGGGGAAATCTACCCCATAAAATATTTAAATATCCCCCAAGAAATCGAAGAATGAATCTATCTGTTGTTCAAATTCATAATTGGGAGGAAACTCATTGTACTTTTTTGAAAGTATCTCTGCGGATATCAAGTTTCCCTTATGGTAAATTTTTTGGGATCTCTCAAATGATTTTAAACTAATCCCCTTCTTAAGTTGCTTGAACTTGTTCAGAATATATTTTAATTGCGGTTGGGTACAGTTAAAATGCAGCACCGAATCGTGTTCGTTAAAATCCAGGACCATAACTTCATAAAAATTGGAGAAGCTTGTCAAGTTCTCGTCCAGATATTCATATTGGGTTAAGGAACCATAGATCCTTCTAAGAACACGCTCATTGAAATCCATATTGAAACCGACCAGTTTCATTCGTGAACTTCGGCTTTGATATTTCACTTTCTCTTTATAAGCATCAGATACCATTACCACAAAAAATAAAATCACCAATAAACAAATGGGAAGCAGGGCAAGCCAAAGTTTGCCATGATCTTTGTAAAGATTAATCGATGAAAGAACGGCAATAGTTCCAAAAACGACAGCCCCTACAATCAGTCCATTATTTCCTCTTCTCATAAAGGCCTTAATGTTCCGGTTGATTTTGTCTTTTCTTGCGTTCAAGGCGACCAACCAATTGGCGATATTTTCGAATATCTTTTTCATTTCTCCCAAAAGCTGATTTCAAGATAGTTAAAAGAATCAATACCCATTTTAATTTTCGATGTTATGGTACAAAAAATGGACAGGGATTTGCCAGGTTCTGTGTGTAGGGAGAAGAAAGGTCAAGCGGCCCTTCGCCACTTGTGCTTTCGTGCGGCCGAGGAGGTCGGAAAAACTGGAACGGAAGGACTTCCCTAGTGGACCGGCGAAGCGTGTCTGCTATGGGAGGATTGGAGTGGAAAGGTTTTTCGACTTCCGCATGGGCTTGGAATATAAAAAGATATAGAAACATTCTTTTCTCTATTCAACATAAGAAAAATTATAGTACAGAATGGTATATCTAGAATTGAAACAAGCCTAGTAGCTGTAAGCTATAATTCTATTATGTAAAATATCCCTCACGTTTATAGTTTTTAAGGGAATTACGAACAGAGACATCAACTTTTTTAATTCACGTAGCTTCGACATTTTTACACAGAAAAATCCTTTTAGAAAATTTCAAATTCTTAGTAAGCCTAGCGAGAAACATTTCGGCTGTATCTATAATTAGTCGTTATGTAAAATAGCCGCTGCCTATGCGCTCATTGCTTTTTAAAATCAAATTGCTCTGGCAATTTATTTTAAACACAATCTCCAGCCGCATAGCCAACGCCATTTAAAAGCTGTCCTTTTAGATGTTTTCAAAATTCTCGTATTCGAGGAAATGTGTGCAAGATTTTTTTCTACAGCATTCTCGTCAGCTTGCCGCAAGAGCTAAAATTTTCTCTGCGAGCAAAATTCTTAGCACTTGCTAACCTCTCGTCTTGATTGAAACTTTTCTTTAGGTACTTCTAACATTATGTAAAATAGATTTAAACATGGTAACCAGTAAGGTTTCTATTTATCTTTTTTTCTTGATAAAAAAAGAAACAAAAAAATCAAGGCTTACAGATAATTTTAGAAACAATGTACGGCTCAGTCGCTATATTCTAGAAAGCATTCTAACTTTTAAGACGCTTTGAACTTTTTGAAATATTCTTCATATCAACATACTGTATTGCGAGCCCTCTAGAATATGGCCGCTCCCCTCGCCTATTGTTTTGCCAAAATTCTCTTAGGCCGTTTTGCCAACGCTACATCAGGGTAATAACTTACTACTTTACTTTTGCGTTAGTTCTATTTGAACTTTTTAGCTCTGATTTCATAAAGTTTAATGTGCTTTCATTTTTATTCACTTGTCCAACCACCGTTTAAAGGCTGCTGCCTTGTCCTTACCAATTATGATATCTTCTGTGTGTGACGGTATTATTTCGAGTTTTAGTTTTCCATTAAAGTAGGAATGAACCCTTTTAATTGCATCCATACTCATTATGAATTGCCGATTTATTTTAAAAAAATTATCAGGATGTAATTGCTCCTTTAAACTTTCAAGTGAAAAATTAACAGGATACTCTCTTTTTTCTAAAGTTACCGCAAAAGTAATGCCTTGCATACTGTAAAAGAAAGCAATGTCTTCAATTGATAGATGAAAGAACGACTCGTTAGATTGAATCAAGAAACGCTTGCGATATTCAGTCTTTTCGCTTTTAATTAAGGAAGCAAGCTCTGAAAAATCTATATTGGAATGCTGCTCTTTAATGAATTGTTTATTGTAATGCTGATACTTCTCAAAAGCAGTTTGCAACTCGTCTTTTTCAACAGGTTTTAACAGATAATCAATACTATTTACTTTAAATGCTTGTATGGCATATTCGTCAAAAGCGGTGGTAAATATAATTGTGCTTTCAATTTTTACCTGCTTAAATATTTCAAAACTTAGTCCGTCTGACAATTGAATATCCAATAAAACAATTTCGGGATGTGGATTGTTTTCAAACCAAGCAACGGCAGATTTTATGCTGTTTAAACAACCAATCACTTCGGTTTCAAAATTTATCTCCTGCAAGGTTTCTTTTAGCAAGCGTTGTGCTGGAATTTCATCCTCTATTATTAGTACTTTTAAAGCCATCTTATTCATCGATTAAGGGGATTGTAACTACAAAATTATTTTCTTTTTCTCCGCAGGTAAACCCATCTTTTTTAAGCAATTCATATCGCTTACTTAGGTTGGACAAGCCCGTGTATGTAGAGTCTGTATTCTCTCTAGGCTGCAGGTTATTGCTTATTATTATGCTATTATCACCATCGCTTTTAATCGAAATTTTCAACACATTTTCTTCATTAGCCACATTGTGTTTAATGGCATTCTCAATAACTATTTGAAGGGTCAAAGGTGGTAATTGCTTATGTAATAATTCACCTGAAATATGTGCTGAATAGTCCAGAGCATCGGCAATTCTAACTTTATGCAAAAAAATAAAGGAATCAATAATTTCAAGTTCCTTTTTCAAGGAAATTAAATCGTGATTTTTACTTTGTAAAACATAGCGATATACTTTTGAAAGTTTGCGTGTAAAATCTTCCGCATTTATTGGGTTGTGTTTTATTTCTGAAATCAATACATTTAAACTGTTGAACAAAAAATGCGGATTTACCTGATTTTGCAACACCCGATAATCTGATTTTAATTTTTCTTGTTTGTAATATTCCGCATCCAATAAAGAAGCTTTCCATTGGGTAAAGAAGTTTATAGCTATGGAAATACTAATAAAACCAATTAAAAAAACAATAGAACCGATAAATATAATAACAGGTGCTTTCGGATAAATTAAGGACTGCTCGTTGATAAAATACCAAGCAGTAAAAGGTATCCCTATGGATATAAATGTCCATAAGATGATAACTCCTATTTGAATAAAAAGCCTTTTTTGTGGGTTGGAATACCAAGGATGTTTTTTATTTAAATAACGGTCAAAAAATAAGCTGCCTTCAACATTCAAATTAAAAAACAGCAGGTAAAAGAACAAAAACAATCCCTTTGGAATTTGTAATTGAAATTCAGTGTTTTCAGGCATACCCAAGCTAACTAATTTCATAACAAGAATAGCGTACAACGACACTAAAACGATTCTAATTACAGTTTTTTTATTATTTTTAGACATTTTTAATTAAAGTTATTATCGATAGCAATATATTGAATTATATCAGTATGATTTATACTATTATTTCCTTTTAGGCGGCACCAATACAATACCCACACTAAAAAATGGCGCTGCTTCAGAATCAAAATCAAACTCCGTGCCATCCATATCGATTAAACTGTAGTTTCTTACACCACTAAGGCCTCCAAAAGCTTCTAAACGAATCATTTTAGTTGCTTGATAATCGATCAATACGCCAACATTTGCCCTAGAATAGTTTATTTTATCAATACTATTATCTTCAGAAGACACATTAAAATTTGCTCCATTAAGGTTAAATTTCATTCCAAGTTCTAATTTCTCATTTGGCAATAACGAATAGGTGTATTTGAGATTTACAGGCAATAGTGCGTTTATCTGATGCCTATTGTTTTTATAATGCAGATTGACTAAGGGAATTAATCTAGGAGTCCCCAAACGTGCACTATATGCTACACCGCCACCAATTTTAAAGTTGGTATTGATTTTTCTTGTTGCAAACGCTGCTCCCTGAAAAATAAAATCGTCAGAATTCAAGTCTCCCTCAAAATCTGATGCCAATGTGGGTGTTAAATTAACCGCAAGATTCCATTTTTCGTTCCATTGATGTAGCAGGGATAACTGGTAATAAAACGTCTGTAATTTTTCTTCGTTTTGAATAGGCTGAAACAAGGGATTATCAAATGATGCTTCCACAAAGCCATATCCAAACCCATTAATCAAAAACGTTTTGTCATTTTTTAATTTCTTTGGAAAATTCACAAAAGCACCAAACTCTTGAAACGAAATTTCTTGGTTTCCTGCATCATTTTTTATTTCCGACTGCTGATAATTATTATATCGGATTCCTGCCAATTTAAAATCCTGTGAATACCCATTATGGAGAAAAGTAAAAAAGAGAAAAACGATTACACTTGCTTTTTGTACCGCAATTTTTTTATAAGAATATGTCATCGTTATTTTTTTGTCCATTCTATCGTTTTACTAAAAAACCCAGCTTTTATTTTCACATCTAATGTCTTTTCTTGTGGGATAAACTCGGCATCATACCATTCATCGCGCTTTGGCGCATATACTTTTCCTTTCCATTTGCCATTGGTTTGTTTAAGTTCTTTGACCATCAGTTTTCCAATTGCAGCATTAGAATTATCCGAAGAAATAATTTTTCCACTATAACCATCATCGTGTTGCTCAATTTTTACAACTGTGTTTTGTTCTCCTACAATCCATTCGCCTGCTACATCTGACTGTGCAAAACTGTTTAGGCTAAATAAACTGATAGCCAGTAGTACTATTACATTTTTTGAATTTTTCATTTTATTGTTTTTTACTTGTTTATAAGGAACAACATCCCCTAGGGTAATAAAACTTATAACGTTTTGGTTTATTTGTTCTGAACTTACGGGATTGCTTATTTGAACGTTTCAAATTTCGATGACAACTTTCTCTTCGATTTGACCATTTTTCATTCTATCGAAGATTTTATTGATATTTTCAAGTTTATCCAGACTGTAATGGGTAGAAACTTTTCCTTCGGACGCAAATTTTAATGATTCTTCTAAATCCAATCTAGTACCAACAATTAAACCTCGAATTGTTTTTCTTGTTAATACAGTATCAAAAATTGGTAGAGGAAAATCCCCGGGAGGCCATCCTACCAAACTCATAATTCCTTTTTTTGCCAACATTCCGAAACCTTGTGAGAATGAAGATGTGCTTACCGCAGTAACTAATACTCCTTCAGCCCCACCAAGATGGGAAAGTTTCTCAATTGGATCATCGGTTTTTGCATTGATGGTAATTGTTGCTCCTAAGGATTTTGCGAGAGTCAATTTCTTGTCATCTATATCGACAGCTATTACGTTCATACCCATTGCTACTGCGTATTGAACAGCTAAAGGACCCAATCCGCCAATACCTGAAACTACAACGGATTCGCCAGGTCGAACTTCGGTTTCTTTTAATCCCTTGTAAACTGTAACTCCTGCACAAAGAATAGGTACGGCTTCAGCAAAATCTAAATTTTTAGGAATTTTTCCAACGAATTTTGGATCTGCCAAAACATATTCGGCAAAACTTCCATTAACGCTATACCCAGTGTTTTTCTGATTATCGCAAAGTGTTTCCCAACCACTTTTACAATACTTGCAGCTTCCGCATGCGGTATACAACCATGGGACTCCAACCCTATCACCGATTTTTACATTCGTAACACCCTCTCCAATTTCATCTACGTAACCAACGCCCTCATGTCCTGGAATAAAAGGCAGTTGGGGCTTAACCGGCCAGTCTCCGCTCACCGCATGGAGATCGGTGTGACATACTCCACAAGCAACTATTTTCACAATAATTTTTCCTTTTTCCATTTTAGGTTTGTCTACCTCACTTATTTCAAGTGGAGAGCCAATTTTTCTAAGTACTGCTGCTTTCATTTCTTTATTTTTTAATTAATATTTTTTATAAATTCTTTACAATGATATAGTACGCTAGGTTCCTATTTAGAAATAAGTTGTTGAAGTCGAATATTGAGTGTTGAAGTCGAAAAAAGCGTTGACCATTATTATAATTCAGTATGCAGTACGCTTTCACAATATGAATAATTACAGTATAAGCGTACCAATCATACCAACTATGAACACAAGGAATGACACCATGACCAGATGTTGTTTGTAAGTGATATATCGACCTAAAAAATAAAGGTCATTAATCATTTCGTCATACAAGTTATATCCAGAATCCATAATGACATATAGGCTTGAACGAAAATCAACAAGCTTCATTTTGGAAAAATTTTGGGCGTACAAAGTACCTTTATAGCCACTATTTTTAAATTGCTTTCCCATATAACGATACGGAAGCATACTTATGACGGCTATCGTCATAGACAGCACACAGGAAACAATAAAAAATTTGATTTGATTAACTTCAATAGTCCCTTTATCTGTAGTTGCTCCTATAAATAAGACTCCCATCAATAAAGAGATGATAACGGAATTAATGGTGATTAGGATTCCAGCTTTGTTATCCACCATCTTGAGTAAATTGTAGTGGTTACGCGATAATGTTCTAAATAGCGTTTGAATGCCACGACCATCGATCTTCCTAAATTTTTTATGATTTTCTATTTTGTCGAAATTATCCATCATTTCTAGTTTGTTATTGACTGATTAATTTCCCATCAGAGAGTTCTATAATACGGTCGCAGTTGGCGGCAAATTCATCATCGTGAGTAACAGCTATAATAGTCTGTCCACGTTCTTTTGCCAGTTCTTTAAACACATCAAAAACAATGTTTGTGTTTTTAGAATCGAGGTTTCCCGTGGGTTCATCTCCCATAATAATGGATGGTGAATTGATAAGTGCTCTTGCAATGGCGACCCGTTGTTGCTGACCACCTGATATTTTAGAGGCTTTCTTATGTTCATTGCCTTTAAGACCTAACAAGTGAAGTGAGTCTATCGCTTCTGCTTCAATTTCATCTTTACTCTTTTTATTCAGTTTTAAAGCAGGTAACATCACATTATCTAAAACTGTAAATTCTGGTAACAAAAAGTGAAACTGAAAAACGAATCCAATTTGCTCGTTACGAAACTTTGCTAGTTGGTTTTGTTTTAAACCAGTAACCTGTGTACCGTTAATTTCAATTTTTCCATCATATTGGGTATCCATAGTGGACAACAGATAGAGTAAGGTAGATTTACCTGAACCTGATTTCCCTACAATGGAAACAAATTCGCCTTTTTTCACATTAAAAGAAATATTCTTTAATACTTGAAATTCTACTGGATCGTAAAAATGTTTGTTAATATTTTTTATAGAAATTGCATTCATCTTTATATTTTTTATTGTTGTTTTTACCCTCTTAATATTTCTACTGGGTCAACTTTTGATGCCTTACGAGATGGAAGATATCCTGCTATTAACGTGATAATTGCGCCGAAGGAAAATGCCAATATGTAATCTTTTAAACGATATACAACAGGCAATGTGTTCTGCGAAGCTATTTTAAACGGTACAATGTCCAGAATTTGCACAATCATATTTCCTAAAAACAAGCCAACCAAACCACCAATTAAACCTATGGCTACCGACTGTGTTAGGAAAATTTCAATCACATCTTTTCCATTGAATCCCATTGCTTTTAGGATGGCAATTTCTTTGATTTTTTCGTTTACGGTCATATTCATAATGTTGTAAATTCCGAATCCTGCCACAATCAATATGGTAAGGGAAACAGCAATAGCCAATACATCTCGCAATAGACTTGATGAAACTAATTGGTCGTTGCCTTCTTGCCAAGATTCGACTTTGTAGTCCGTGAGTTGGCGTACTTTTTCTGCAACTGCTGTGGCATTATTATAATCATAGGTATTTACCAAAACATCAGTTGCATAGCTTTTGTTTTTAGAAAATAATTGCCTTGCCGTTTGAATGGAAATTAATGCACTCGTTTTATCTGTAACTTTAGAACCTGACTCTAAAAGCCCTATAATTTTAAAGGTTTTAGATATTCCTTCAGATGTTGAAACTGAAATGGTATTACCTGTTTTTACGCCAATGGTTTGTGCCAATCCAACCCCTAAAATAATACCGTCAGACCGTTTATCTAATTCGCTCAAATCACCTTCAATAATATATTTTCCAGTTTCAAAAAGTTCGTTTTCATTTACTGTTTCAATACCTGAAAGCGATGCACTTGTATTTGAAACACCATTTCTAATAAAAACTTTCTCATTGAGTTGTAACGCAACACTTTTTACATCTGGCACATTTAGAATTTCGTTTCTTATAGCATCTGCGTTTTTAATGCCTTGTGTATATTGGATATTTCTGGCATTATTGACCATTAAAATCGTATTACTATCTTTCGGATTTGGTATTATTGGTGTTATCTCTTCCGATAAATCATTGTAAATTTTTATGTGTGACATGGATGTGAAAGTAATCTCCGTTTGAATATTATTTACACCTGCCATAAAACTGTTCATTGCTATGTACATAGAGATACCAAAGCTTACACTCAATATCGCTACCAGCAGTTGCCTGAACCTTGAGGTAAGGTGTACTTTTGCAATTTTTTGATTCGTATTCATCGCTTATATTTTTGGTTTTACGATTAAGTCTTCTTCAGAAATTCCAGAAATCACTTCGGTCCAATCGCTATTTTTTCTTCCAGTAAGCACTTTTTGTTCATGGCCGTTTTCAAGCAATACATAGCCTTCCCTTAACAGATAAGACGAAGGAATTACCAATACATTTTTATTACTGCCTGTTTCAATATTTGCCTGTAGTTGTGAGCCTGAAAATATTTTAGCGGGTAATTGCTGAAACGCCGCTTCCACAACATAAGACTGTTCTACTTCATTGAAAGAAGGATAGATTTTTGAAATGGTTGCATTAAATGTTCGGTTGGGATAGGTATTCATATTTACCGCTACCGTTTGGCCCTTATTTACTTTTTCGATATCGTCTTCAGCAACAAATAATTTAATGATGAATGAACCACTACCAATTTCTGCAACGGCTTCGCCTTTTTTAATCAGTTCTCCCTGCTTTTTGTAAAGGTTTATTACCCTTCCTGATATGGATGTGGAAAGCTGGTAATCTTCAAGGATTGCCTTCTGTGTATTTACCTGCACCAAACTTCGCGTTTCATTGAGTTTTAAATTAGACTCTGTTTCTTTGTAATTATTCCGTAATGCCGAAAGATTGTTGTACGAGGCATTGTACTGTAGTTCTGCTTTTTCAAAATCAAGTTGGGATACCGAATTTTTTGCTTGTAAATCTCGGTACCGTTTGTAATTAGCTTTGTCCAAATCCAATTGTTCGCGAGCCTGATTTATTTTAGTCTGGATTTGTTGCAATTGAGCAGCGTTTTCGGAAACATTGTTTGCAGCATCATTGTACACTGCAATAGCGTCGGCTACCTGATTGTTTTGCACGTCACTTTTAATGACAGCAACTATTGCACTGGCTGTTATTGTGTCACCTTCGCTCACAGGAATAGTGTTTATAATCCCTTCCACGCTAGAGGAAACTGTGTACTGGTTAGCCTGTTCTATATGACCGCTGGCAAATACGGCATTCTCGATATTCTTTCTTGTAGGTTTTGTTGTTTCCGCTTTCTTGCACGAGGCAAATAGGCAAACAAACAATGCCATATAGCCTAATAAAATTGTTCTATTTTTTTTCATTTTTTAGTATTTAATTATTGGTTGTAAAATCAATTTGTCTGATGTAAATCTTGTATTCTGCTAGGGTAAATGCCGCAAGACTTTGTAGATAATTATCCTGTGCTTTTAGTAAATCTTCATAAGTATCCAGTCGGTTGTCTAAACTTGTAATGCCGCTCTGATATTGGTTTTTAGCGTGCACATCATTTTTCTGCATCAATTCCATAATCTGCAGATTATCAGATAACTCTGTTGAATATTGACTGATATCTAAAAGCAACAGTTCATCCTCTTTCTGGGTTACCAACTTTGTGCTTTCCAGTTGCAATTCTTGTTGTTGTAGTTGCAATTTGGATTGCTTGATTTTTTGACGGGAAGAAAACCCGTTAAAGACCGGAATATTCAGTTTTGCACCGATAAATTCTTGTGGTAACTCGTTGGCATCGGAGAAATTCATAAAACTATCTGATGCCCAATTGTAATTATTTTGATACGTAAAGCTTAGGTTTGGTAGCAGTAACGCTTTCTTTTGCTTCAGAAGCGATTCGTATTTATCGACTTCCATTTCCTGCCAATTGATTTCTGGATGTGAATTATGCAACGTGGTATCTGCCAAGATGAAATTTTGAGGCGTATCTGAAACCGTAATCTGTCCGCTCGTATTTAACTGACTTTGGAGTTGGGTATAAAAACGGCTACCGTTGGTAATCGCTAGATGTAACCTTCGACGATTTTCCAGTTGTTTGATTTCTGCGGCATTCAGTTCTGCTTCACTAAGGATTCCTTTTTGAAATTTTTCCAGAGTGTTATCATAAATAGTTTCAGAAACCCTAACATTCTTTTCATAAATCCGTATAGATTCCTGTGCCAGTAAAATGGAGTAATAGGTTGAAGCCAGCACATTATACGTATATAACTTACTTTTTTGTGTGTTGACCGCACTTTGCTCGGCTACTATGCCCGCTGTTTCCGATGCAAATATTTTTTGAAAGTTTAGAATATCCCATTGTACCTGAATTCCCGCTGACGACAAGTGTTGTTTGCCAAATGTCAATTCCTCAAAAGTTCCTGCCGGAGCTGTAGGATTAAAGATTTCCGCTGGAATCAAAGTTGGCTGTATGGTTAAATTGTTGTTATAACCTGCAGAAGCATTTATAGAAGGGTATAAATAAGATTTAGCTTCCTTTTTTCCGGCCTTTGCAAGTTGCTCACCGATGACAGCACTTTGGATATTTATGGCATGTTTATCGGCATACTCAAGTACTTCCTGAAACGATTTGAACTGAATTTGAGCATCAACTTCATTGCTTTGAGCAAAAAGGGATGTTATATTTAGAACTACTAAAAAGAGGATTAAGATTCTGTTCATTACAAAAAACGTTTTATAAATTCTTTGCAAAGATGTAGTGCTTGAGTATTTCGGTTCGTTTTGTGCCAGTGTTATCGGTCGGGTTTGTGCCAGGCATATCGGTTCAAATTGTGCCAATTTTAGCTGAGCGCTGAATTTATAACGGTTCGATTTGTGCCACTGGCTTTAAATTGATGAGGCTGTAACGGTTCGTTTTGTGCCACTTTGAAAGATCAAGTAATATCTTATTGCAAAATCGTGATAAGATATGGCCAATACACTTGATCCTATGGACTTAAAACAAATTATCACCCTCCATTTGGATGGGTTTAGCAATCGTAAGATCGGATCCACTCTGGATATTTCCCGTAATACGGTAAACACCTATATGAAGTTCTTTAAGGGGAGTGAATACTCCTTTAAAGAATTGCTTTTCTTTGATAATCCGCGTCTGGAAGCGCTCTTTCCTTCCTATACCACCATTGATAGTGAGCGCCATAATGGACTGATGCTTTATTTTGAGGGGGTCAAAAGGGCCCAAGACCATCCCGGCTTTACGTTTATGTACCATTATCAGGATTATGTGCAACAGGCGGCCGATCCTTACAGTTATACCCAGTTTATGGAGCATTACCGGCGTAAATACCCGAAGCTCAAAGGCTCGATGAAACTCGAGCACGAAGCGGGCAAAGAAATGTTCATTGATTTTACCGGTAAGAAACTTCAAATTATCAATAAGGAAACCGGGGAGATTATTCCGGTAGAAGTATTTGTTGCTATTCTTCCCCACAGCCAATATACCTATGTAGAAGCCTGCTTGAGCCAAAAACGGGAAGATCTTATCGCTTGCTGTGCCGGTGCGCTACAATTTTACGGAGGTGTTCCAAAAGCCATAGTATCGGATAACTTAAAGTCAGCGGTCACCAGGGCCAGTAAATATGAACCGGAGATCAACAGGTCCTTTAAGGATTTTGCCCGTCATTACAATTGTGTCATTAACCCCACAAGAAGTTATGCGCCCCAGGACAAGGCTTTGGTAGAGGGTGCCGTACACCTGGTGTACCAGCGTATCTTTTATCCGCTTCGCGAGATGACCTTCTTCTCGTTACAAGAGCTGAACCGGGAAATAAAGCGACTTCTGGTCACCTATAATAACCTAATGTTCCAACGCAAGGAGGCTAGCCGCAAAGAACTTTTTCAATCGGTGGAACGGGAATATTTAAAACCATTGCCATCTGCCACTTACGAACTTAAGGATTACAAGCGGGCAAAAGTCCAGAAAATGGGCTATGTGTACTTCTCCCCGGACAAGAGCTATTACAGCGTACCCTACCGGTACATAGGAAAAAGAACCTTGATCCATTACACAAAAAGTGTCATAGAAGTATATTACAACCATCAAAGGATCGCTCTGCACCAACGGAACCCTAGAAAAGGCATCTATATCACCAACAAGGAACACCTGAGCAGTACCCATAGGCAGTATACCCAGTGGAGCCCGGAATACTTTAGTGGCAAAGCGGCCGCCCACGGAGCGAACGTAGTCTCCTGTGTGTCTAAAATACTGGCCGCGACCGATTACCCTGAAATTGGGTATAAACGGGTCATGGGGCTCATCCAACTCCATAGATCCTATGGTTCCCAAAGACTTGACAAGGCCTGTGAAAGAGCCCTACAGGCAGATGCCGTTTCTTATATGCGCATTAAAAATATCCTTAAAAACAACTTGGATAAATCCTCTTTGTTCTATCAGGATCTGGACCGGGACCAAACCCATATCCCTTCGCACAAGAATATCCGAGGGGCTTCCGCTTATCAGTAATTTATTATTTAAATCTATATTATGAACAACAATCAAACTATTGAGAAATTAAAACAAATGCGCCTAGGGGCGATGGCCGAGCTGCACTTGCAACACGTCAAGGACAACCGTTTAGAAGACATGACTGCCGATGAATACCTGGCACTGCTCACGGATCACGAATGGGAGGACCGCCAAAACCGAAAGATCGATCGCCTTACAAAGCAGGCCAACTTCAAACAATGGGCCAGTCTTGAAGATATAAGCTATGCCCAGGGACGAAACCTGGACAAGAATATGTTCACTCGCTTGGGGACGCTTGGCTTTTTAAAAAGAAAAGAAAACATCATCGTTACCGGGGCATCCGGAGTAGGGAAAAGCCATCTAGCACAGGCACTGGGACACCAAGCCTGTATCATGGGATATAAAACAATGTATTGCAATACCGCACGACTCTTCAAAAAATTCAAACTCTGTAAAGTGGACGGGACTTATCTAAAAGAGCTCGGCAAACTTCTCAAGGCCGACCTGCTTATTCTAGATGACTTTGGGCTGCAGGCCTTCGATAACCACGCCAGGGAAACCTTAATGGATATCATTGATGACCGATATAACAAGACATCGACAATTATATCCTCCCAGATACCGGTCTCCGCATGGTACGAGATTATAGGGGGCGAGGGGACTCTAGCTGATGCAGTACTGGATAGGGTGGTACACTCTTCACACAGGATCGATCTAAAAGGCGAGTCGATGAGAAAAGGGAGTTTAAAAATAGATTAACATTAATTTTTTATATCATTGCAATATCTTTCAAAGTGGCACGGTTTGCTCCGATATCACTGGCATGGTCACTCCGAAATAGCCAGCCTGCAGTTAACAAAATGTAAAATGATTGCTAGTGCAAGCTTACAAAGCTAGAATCTTTGGAGAATTTTCAATATAATTGAATATATTTTGCATTTATACGTGAAATTTAACAGTTTTTGATGAAATTTACGAATAAACCTTATTACTTATAATCCGATTGATTTTAACCAAAATTGATGACTAACCACAAGCGCTCATGATAAAATATTCCTTACTCTTGATCCTTTTTTTTTCCTGTGTATTAGTAGCCCAAGGGCAGACTGAAAGCTCACAAGAAAATGTGGTAATCACTGCCAACAAGAAAAAAACCCAAGTATTTATAAATAAAAATGGAGAATTGCAGGTAAATGTATCACCAAAAAATGTTCTCAAATTTAAAGCCCTTGGTTTGGTGCGCTATAGTGACTTCGGTGCCAGTGGTGACGGCAAAACGGATGATATAGATGCCATAGCTGCAACCCATGCCTTCGCCAATCAACACGACCTTTTAGTAAAAGCAGATGAGGGGTTCACATACTACATTGGAGGAAAGGAACGCACAGCTATTATCCGAACTAATACCGATTTTGGTACAGCGGCCTTCATCATTGATGATACTGAAGTCGAAAACCGAAGTGCTTCCGTATTCATAGTCAGTTCCAACCTTCAACCGTTTAAATTAGAAGGGATATCTTCACTAAAGAAGAATCAGGCAAAAATAGACGTCTCCTTGCCTGCATCCTGTCTGATCACGGTCACCAACACCCAACAAAAGCACTATATCCGTTTTGGACTGAACCAAGATAATGGATCTACGCAAACAGATATTTTTGTTGTTGATGAAAACGGCAATGTAGATCTGGACGCTCCCATAATCTGGGACTTCGATCAGATTACCGATGTAACTGCCCTTCCCTTGGACGAGACCACATTAAGCATCTCCGGAGGGCGATTTACCACTATTGCCAATAAAGCTGAATCAAAGTACACTTATTACAGCCGTAACATCATGATCAGAAGATCCAATGTGCTTTTGGATGGGCTGGAACACTACATCATTGGCGAAGAAGATCATGGTGCCCCTTATGGCGGTTTCATAACTGCTCGTGACTGCGCCTATGTAACTATTAAGAATAGTGTCCTGACCGGACACAAAACCTACAGCACCATTGGTTCGGCCGGATTGTCCGTCTCCATGGGCTCTTACGACATTTTGGTCAACCGAGCCCTTAACGTATCATTTGTGAACTGCAGTCAGACCAATGATATTAACGATAAAACATATTGGGGAATACAGAGTTCCAACTACTCCAAAAATCTTGTCTATGACAATTGCACCTTTTCCCGATTTGATGCTCACAAAGGGGTTGCAAATGCCTCCATCCGGAACTCTACCTTGGGACACATGGGAATCAACGCTATTGGTAGTGGGGTTTTAACTATTGAGAACACCACCATCCGAGGAAGGAACCTGGTCAATCTGCGCTCTGACTACGGCAGTACTTGGCAGGGGAAAATCGTAATCCGTAATTGTGTATTTGTACCAGAAGGGGGCAAGACTACCAGTGCCAGTTTAATTGGTGGTTCCTATTCCGGACAACATGATTTTGGTTACACCTGTTATATGCCTGAACAGATTACCATAGAAAACCTTCATATCGATGATTCCAACCACCCGGAAGATTACCAAGGTCCTGCCATTTTTAAAGATTTTAATGAAGAAATGACCGACGATTCTTATCAAGAGCAGTTTCCCTATGTCAAAACTAACGAGGTGGTTCTTAAGAATGTGACCACTGCCAGTGGTAAAGATTTAATGGTCAGTAGTAATCCGTTTATGTTTAAGGATGTGAAGGTATACACCGATTAATGGGACTGCATAATATCTTTTTCTAAAATAATGAAATTTATAATTAACTGATATTTAATACCTTAGGAATACAAAAGGGATATAAACAATAATCATACTCGATTGTTAGCGGTCAATGTAACGGATTACACCACAAGGAACAAAGGGCTGAAAAAAATGAAAATAGCTACAGCGAAAAAATCGGCTTTTAGTAGTAGATATTCGGAAGTGAATGGCCTGAAAATGTATTACGAAATATACGGACAAGGCAACCCCCTTATTTTAATCCACTGTGGTGGTTCAACAATTCAATCCAACTTTGAAAAAGTTATTCCGTCATTGGCGAAAAATAGACAAGTAATAGCGGTTGAATTGTAGGCGCAAGGGCGAACAAGCGACATTAGCAAATATGCCCGAGCAACTGAGAACGGCTTACAAACAAGTTTCAAGCGAAACAAATGGTTTGGAAATAATGCACGATAGAGATGCTAAGCGAATGGTGAATTTCAAAGACATTGCAGACGGACAAATAAAATCAATTTAAGCACCGACTTTAATCATCATTGACGACAAAGACGTAATTACACCCGAACACGCAATTGAATTGCACAGACAAATTGCAAAGTCTGAACTAGCAATAATTCCGGGCGGACACGGAGAATACATTGACGAAATAACAGCGATAATACCCAACTTCAAAGAAAGCTAACTTGTTGTTCCGATGATTGAAAAGTTTTAGAACAAAAAGAAAAACTAAATATGAGAAAAATAATTTCATTTATGCATATATCGCTTGACGGTTTCGTAGCAGGGGCGAACGGCGAAATGGACTGGATTAATACTGATGAAGAAATTTTTGATTATGTCGGTAAGCGGATAAACAAAGGCGACACTTCATTGTATGGACGAGTAACGTATCAGATGATGGAGAATTATTGGCCTACCGCAGCAGACAAGCCGACTGCGACCAAGCATGACATAGAACATTCGAAGTGGTATAGCAAAGTTCAAAAAATAGTAATGTCAAAAACAATGAAAGGAGCAGATTTGACCAACACAAAAATTATTAGCGACAACCTTCCGGACAACATAAATGAGCTGAAACAATCCCGCAATGGTAGGAGTAAAGACATTTTGCTTTTTGGCAGCCCGACAGCCACACATTCACTTATGAAACATAACTTAATTGATGGCTACTGGCTATTTGTTAACCCTATTATTCTTGGACAAGGCATACCATTATTTGTAGACATTAAAGGCAAAATAAAATTGAAACTATTGACTACTCGGCAATTTTCTTGCGGAGTAACAGAACTGAACTATAAAGTGGACAGACAGTAAAAACGAACCGTTAACAAAGTTGTATAAAATAATACGATATTAATTGCTCAACCAAAATTGTACTAATTATACACATAACACGTTAGCAACAACTTAAAAAAATGATTAGACCATACGAACCTTCTGACAAAGAGAGTTTATTAAAAATTTTTAGCCTTAACACTCCCAAATATTTTGACAACATCGAAATAATTGATTTTGAAGAATATCTAGAGGAAAACGGAGAAACCTATTTTACAATTGAAGTGAATAACAATATTGTTGGTGGAACCGGATATTATATAAAGGAAAATGATAAATCAGGACGAATTACGTGGGTCTTTTTTGATCCTGATTATACTGGACAAGGGCTAGGTAGACTGGCGGTAGAGCATTGTTTGAAAATATTAGGTGAAGATAAAAGAATAGAAAAGTTCATTGTAACAACATCTCAACTGGCGTATAAGTTTTTTGAAAAATTTGAATTCAGCCTTAATCGGATCGAAAAAAATTATTGGGGAGAAGGTCTTGATTTATATGAAATGGAAAAGTCCAATAAATAAAAACCAACAGTTAACAATGCCCATACTTCATAGCTGCATCCCACCTTTTAATATTATAAATCAATCAAAAGTGCTATCTTAAATCAACAATTAATAAAGGAAGGAACCATCACATATTCTAAATCATTTAAGCGTTGGAACTATGGTTAGCACTGAATCAATAGGGCCATTAATGGCCATTACACAACGGCAAGAATCTTATATCCAAGAAATATTAGACATAGCAGAGCACCAACCAATGGGACCAGAAACTTCGGGTTCCACCAACATTTCCACTTGCCGAATTCGTCAAAAGCCAGCTTGGTCTGTGAGAAATTGACCAGTGCAAAAACGCTAATGATTACGTAGCTGGTAGTATTGGCGAGTTGAACAATGGGCACGAAAATGGCCAAGACCACAATTCCAATAGCTATCACTATGGTAGCCGGCAAAGGAGTACGATACTTTTTATGTAGCTGATGAAACAATTTTGGCGCACTGTTCTGACCGGCCATTCCATAAAGAACCCTAGAGCCCATTATGACCTGTGCCAGTACTCCATTTAAAACAGCAACCAAACTTATGACACTAATAGCATAGGCATAATGCTGCCCCTTAATCGCAACTATTTCTGCCATAGGGGCATTGGTAGCTGAAAGTACATCTAGGGGCAAGGAAATCACGGCTACTACAGCCACAGCTATATACAGCAACAAAGCAATGATGAAACTGCCCATAATAGCAATAGGCATACTCTTTTTCGGGTTTTTGGCTTCCTCGGCAACATTTGCCAAATCTTCAAACCCAACAAAGGCATAAAAAGCCAAGAATGCGCCCTGAAATACAGCAAACACATCAGAGCCGGGTGCCTCGATGAACATTTGGGAAAACTGCGAAGTTAATTTCTCCAGATCCAGACCTGCTATATAAATAACAAATAGCAGCCCCACAACTTCAATCAGGGTAATTAATCCGATCACGTTCAGGGATTCTCCAATACCCCATATAGCGAGAATAGTCAGTACTATCATACTAAAAATAATAACATATGCATCTGGGATTTCTATGAACACGTCCAGGTAACCTACAAATCCTTTAAGAATGGCCGCCGCGGAGATGAATCCCGTGAAAATTACTCCCCACCCAACCAAGGAGGCCAAACGTTTTGAGTTAAAAGCCTTATTTACATAAACTATTTCCCCACCACTTTTCGGAAACCGTGGAGCCAGAAGGGAATAAGAGTAAGCGGTCATTCCTGCCAAAACTCCAGCAAGAAGGAAGGAAAGAGGAGCAAGTGTTCCAGAATATTGTGCTACTTTACCCACCAGCACATAAATACCAGCTCCGAGCATGGTTCCAACTCCGTACAATAATATTTGAACCGTACCGAGTTGTTTCTTTAGACCTACAGTTTCCTTTTCATCGTTCATACCTTCAAGATTTCTTTAAAATTAGAGGATAGGTGGTTAGAATTATAAGGGAGCTGGTTTTTTGTCCGTATCCCTTGTTCTTAATTTGTGTAATTTGTAAATCCACTTGTCCTTATCCATAAGCAACACCCATTAAGTTGAAAATTTACCTTTCCAAGCTACAAACTTCCCAATCTGAAGGGAGCGTTGAATATCATAAGATTTAAGAAGTATCCTGCGTACCTGGATCGTTTTCAATTTTCCCAATCCCTATACGACGTGCTTGAATTCCAATTAGGGGGCCAGCGAGAATTGAAGAAAGAAGCGCTGAAAATACAATAGCCACGAATATTGTCTGTCCGATGAGTTGTAGCTCCATTGCCAGTGTAGCAACCACAATCTCCATGGCTCCTCCCGGAATGAAGATTAGCCCCATTAAAAGAGATGCTTGTTGGGACTGTTTGCCTAATTTTGCTCCTATCCAGGCGCCCACAAATTTACCCAAAATGGCAACTGTGCAAAAGATTAGGGTAGGCCATAGTTCCAATCCGACCAAGAAATCAATTTTAAGACCAAGGGTAGCAAAAAAGAGGGGTACAAAGATGGCGTGTAAGGTGTCAGAGACACTGTTGCGAAGTTCCTCCGTTACTCTTTTGGCACTTCCTGCCATGGTACCGGCCAAGAAGAAACCCAGAATAGCATGAATTCCCATCCACTGCGTGATAGCTCCACAAAGCAAACCAACACTGACGATTAAGGTCTGTGCCGCTGCTGGCTGTGGTAATGAAGTGGCTTGGACACGCTTTATCGCAAAATTCAATACTTTAGCCCCAACGGCAATACTTATTACGATAAAGCCTATTACGAGCAATGCTTTACCGCCCAGATCAATAACACTCATTGCATGCGCCGTTACCAATGACAAGACCACGGTGAACAATAACCATCCAAAAATATCATTGATGGCACAGGCGGAAAGGGCAAGGGAAGCTTGCGGTGTTTTGCTAATCCCTAGATCACCTAAGGTGCGTGCTACAACAGATATTGCAGTGATAGAACCTGCTACCGATAAAAATAGTGGAAATGAGACCGCAGTTGCTGCTTCTCCCCAATAAATAGGGTCATATGTACTGAATACCGGAAAGCCAATAGCAATGGGAAACAGCACCCCAACTATACCGATTAGGATGGCTGCACGTCCACTACGCAATGCATGCCCCACATTAACATGAAAACCCGAAGCGAGTAAAAGAAAGAAGACACCAAGCCAAGAAACGGTTTCAAGCATAATATATTGGGGCTCGCTTGGAGGAAAGAGCATATTTTGTAATTCCGGCGATACCCGCCCAAGTAGGGTTGGCCCCAACATTACACCAGCTAAAATTTCACCTGCTAGGGCGGGAATCTTCAAGGACTCACATAACACCCCAAGGGTTCGTGCAAACCCCAGGAGAACAAGGATCTGCACAATAAAAAGCAGAATGTGGCTTTCGTTTAGGTAATGCATGTCAATATATTATCCTATTGGACTTTAATTACGATAAAGTAAGCGTCATCGACCATTGAAATTCGAGGGTCCCCTACTCCATGTTTTTAGTAGTTAAATTCTAGAGTAAAAAGTGTTTTTTATACCTTTCCATAATATTGAGAGGACTTCCGTCTTTGTATAACCAATTGTTGGGTGGTTTCCGTTTTGTACCGCCCTTTACCTATACCTACTTATACCAAAAACTCACCAAAAAAAGGTAATATTATTTAGTACTGGAGCACTTAGTATTCTTGAAGTTTTATGACTCCTTTTGAAACGTAAAAAGCGGTATTCTTGTTTGAAATGCCGTATTTTGGGTTACACTCTTTTGAAATACCTTTTCTAAAAAGTTTGTATGATGGGTAAACATAATCACCATATCTGCGTCCACATCAGCAACAAACTTGTTGATTCCATCTATAACAGAGTTGCTCTTTAGTTCAATAGCCTTTATTTTTTGATAAGAAAAATCTTTTCTTAAGCTCTCTTCCTTTTGTTGCAAGTCACCTTCGAAACGTTCATTGTCCTTATCTATATGAAGAATATGAATCCACGAATCCATTAATTTTGCAAATGGGATAATTAGATCAATCTCTTTATCAAGATTGTACAAGTCACTTGAATATACAATATTGCCAATACCTTTATAGCGAGCAAATTCAGGAATGGTCAGAACAGGTATGCTACTGTTTTGTATGATACCGGCAGCATTACTTCCGAAGAGAATCTTTTTTAAGCCACTGGCACCTTTGGTACCAATACAAATCATATCGATATTATTTTTTAAAGCAAATATTTCAACATATTTTTCAATTGAGGAGCCAGAGGTAATTTCGTAGCTAATATCAATATTATGGCTATTATCTTTTTTGATAGACCCTATAAGTTCTTTCATTGAATTTTCGGAACTAGTTTTTATGGCCTCCTGAAGTTTATGGGAACCAATTCTAGCCCTTGAAGGTGCATTGGTATCTATTACGTGAAGTAAAATAAGTTGTATATCCACGTCCTTACTTAAATCTACAGAATACTTAATTGCTACTTTTGATAATTCGGAAAAATCTGTTGGTATTAAAATTCTCATGGAGTTCTATTTTAGGATTGAGCCTTAAAGTTATCCCTCTGTTGATTTTTATCCTATGATATTGGTCAGTCCCGGAAAAAACAAACACAGGAGTATTGGCTTGATTCAGCACCCTTTTAGAGCTACTTCTACGGAATAGGCACGAAATAAAACTCCTTTTCCTACTATTTCTCCCAGTAAGTATGGCATAGCCTTCAGGTATCACAACATTGTCTTCAGATGCAGCAATCGGACATATTTTTTACTCGATACCCAAAAAACCTTAATCAAACTGTCATAGTCATCTTCTAAAGTCATGCAAAGCCAGTACAGGGATGCTAGTATGATAATTAAGATTCTTTACCATTGGCCGAGATAAAATCATTCCAAAAAAGCTGTGTTTTCTATTAATGAAGGCAACCATATCGCTCCCACGAATTTCAATGAAGGAATTGATCGCTGTTTGTACATCCTTATTATTTAGAGTGTGAAATGAATGGTCCAATTCTTCAAAATAATCTTTCAATAAATTTTTATTAGTTATTTGGTCCGCATCAAGACTTTCTTCTTTATTGTGGACATTTAAAACTGTAATTGACGAATTGGAGATTTTTGCTATGTCGACCAAGTACTGAAATTCACGTCTTTTATAGGTTGTTCTAAAATTTGTTGGAAAAACAATTTCCTTTATTTCCTTATAAATCGTTTTTGCCGGTATAGCAAGTACGGGACAGTTTCTAATTTCTTCCATTGCAAGCACGGTTTGGCTCCCATAGATTTCCATTCTAGAATCGGTAGCTCCCTTAGTACCCATAACCACCATGTCTATGTCCTGCTTATCAACTATGGTCTTAATAGAGTCTAATAAGTTACCGCATTCTGATACTACGCGGAATTTATGATTTACAGAATTTTTATCAACTGATAGCCACTCAAGAATAATATTCAAGCCACCAATCGATTTTTTCTCAGAATCCTCTAAATCCTTAGTAATGGCAAACTCCATTGTATAAGCTTCAACCTTATATGTATTAAGAATGTAGAAGACACAGGTTTCGTTCTTAAATAGTTCAATAGCGTAGTTAATTGCGTTTTGAGCATTTTTTGAAAAATCTGTTGGACAAAGTATTCTCCGTTTCATAATTAAAATTTGTGAATTCAATATATCTCTTTAAAAAACAGACAACAATGATAAATGTCAGTCTGGTCAGCGTAAAATATTACGGACTACCTCAAGGGCAACCATAAAACCACCTGTCCATTTAGATAAAAATCCCCACAATAAAGATTCTTTCCTATTGACTATTTACTCCTAAAATATTGTATCTAAATTTACTTCCCATTTGCTATCTTAGATTAAAATATACAATCAACAATCAGATACGATTGTTAAAACCCATTATGAAAAAAACGATAATCATTTTAGCAATATTGGCTTCTGCCCGGGTCAATGCCCAATTAATTAAAGAGGAGTCCATTGCCTTGTCCATAGGTTACGGGTTGAGTGCAGCATACGATGATATAGATGTCGTTAGTACTGGATTTTATCTACAGGGCGAATATGTACTTGCTCTTTCCAAGTGGTTTGACATGAGACCGTATGCCGGACTAATTTTGACAAAATCCAACGGTAAAGACTTAAATAACAATCCAACTCCCTCTAAAGCTACTTCCAAAGCTTTTTTGATTGGAGGGAAAGCAAGAATTACTGCACCTATCCCTTGGGTTGCACCTTATTTGGAAGGCGGAATTGGTGCATCAATAGGCTCTTTTAGAACCTTAACTCCATATACTGATATTGATAAAAGAGGATTGCTTTTTCACATTCCTTTCTCCCTAGGTTTGGAATTGGGACCAAATCACAATTTTGACATTGCTTTTACATATTATTTTCACCCAGAGGTGAGACAGTTCTCAGGAGCAGCTGCATTTGGAATTTCTTTTCCAATAAATGCTATTAAGCGAATATAATCGTTTCTTAGATCAGCTTACTAAACTTATAACACCACTTTTGAATGTACATTGAATAAAATTTACCCTCCTAATTCCGCCATTTTTTTCCCAACATGGGTAATTACCTCATTGAATTCTTTTGTTGGATTAAAATCAATCATTTTAACATCTTCTTTAACTATTGCTGTATGACCGGATGGCAAATAAAAGACATCCCCCTTTTCAAGTAATTCTTCTTTTCCATCATCATAAATGACCACCATAGCACCTTCTACTATATATCCCCAATGAGGACAATGACAACTGTCATTATTTAAACCTTGTAAGAGTGGCGTAAAATCGGTGCCTTTTGGCAATTCATTAAAACAAACGGTCATTCCTCCAAAATCGGGTTGAGCTCGCATTGTAGTATCTGGTGCTTGCATAGTAATTGGAATGCTTTCTTTTTTAATTTTCATAGCTGTATGTATTTAGTGTACAGAAAGTTACAAAAAAAATATTTTTAAAAAAGAGGTGATTAATACCTACCCAGAGAAACTAGGAGTTATATCCAGAACATCGGCTCTATAAAAGCGTAAGCTGTATGCTTCTATTATATTTTTAGTGAAATGTCTTTCTCAGAGATGTGCAATATTTCACTTAAAAAATAATACTTTTGAATCAGTCTTTTTTAATACAAGCTGCACAACATTTTTATTTAAGTACTGAGCTAATGGACTATTCCTTTATTCAGATTCAACTAGTAAACCTATGAAATTAAAGTTTTTTTGTTTTGCTGTTTTTACTTTATGTCAAACTTTCTATGCCCAAATTACCAAGGGACTAATTGTGCCCAAAGAAGTTAATTCGTCAAATTTTTGTAGTGCCTATGTTCCTGAATCTGGTATCCAGATTTATAACAAACCCAATGGTAAAGTACAAGGTGAAATTGTGCAAGTCGCCAGCAAGGATCATCAAAATAAACCACATGAAATATTTATCAAAGTGCAAGGCCAATTAAACCCTATAGCAGATCCAAATATAAAAACTACAGGCGATGATAATACAGCACTGCTGTATATAGATCAGCTTTCAAATTTTGTCCAATTACATAATGGCTACTGGATTAAAGTAGCAGAGTTGGAAGATAAAGGATTGCAAATTGTTAATTGGATGCAATATCTCATTATGAAAAGTCCAGAGGTAATTGGGTACTATGCAAAAGAACCCGGGCTCGATTTAAGAAAATCTCCTACAGAAAATTCAGAACTAATTTTAGTTTTGAAAGGCGATTTATTGGAAATAAAACTAACCCATGAAGTTAAAGGTTTATGGTGTAAGGTTGTTGTAACGAAATATACTGATCACCCTTGTTCAAGTAAGGGTAATTTTGAGGAAATAAAACTCAAAACCTTCACGGGTTGGATTCAACTATTATCTGATGATTTAACTCCTAATGTAACGTACTACAAAACTTGCTAAGGGAACGAAACAACCTCTCTAATTTTTCTATTTATCCTTATTATTGGCCAAAATTGGATACGCTACATCATAGCCCTTTATGGAATGCCAAATTATACGATTAAAAATGTTTTCATCTGCCCTATCGATATCATCAAGGGGCATTTCCATAGATTTTTGTGCATAATACAATTGTTTCTCATTAGAAATCGAAGACAAGGATGGGTTCATCTCATCTAATTTAATATTATTTGGTATCACTTTATAAGGCGAAAAATCTGGCTCATTAGTAAAACAATCAACCAATGGTTCCGCTAATAAATCGAACTGTGTCATTGGCGATAAGCCTAAAATCAATTCCATGGTACGGAGAAAACTATTCTGATTGTAGTGTGTGCTTATTACCTCTCCCCTTTTGGTATAAGGACTTATGCACAAGGCGCCCGTTCTGCGTCCATCTACATGATCTAAACCCGCCTGAGTATCGTCCTGAATTACAAAAATGGCCGTTTCTGCCCAGAATTTACTATTACTTACCGCTTCTACTATTTGCCCTAATGCCAAATCATTATCTGCAACAGCTGCTCTGGGTGTAGGATATCCAGCCCTGGTACCTACTGTATGATCATTTGGTAATAGCATCACTGTAAAATTCGGAAAGTTATCATTCTTTTCAAATTCCTTTAATTCTTTTATAAACTCAGCTGCACGATAAACGTCCTGTACTTTTCCTGGAAATCCAACATAGGTAGGACAAAGATAGGGTTCCAGAGACTTGACCTCTGTAGTTGCTCTAATCTTTATTTCATTGGTGCCTGCTTTAAATTGGTTGTAAAGCTCTGTCCAAGTTGCATCATTTGGTTCAATTTCCGCGGCAACAAATTCGCCATAGTTGCGAAAAGAAAGTCCTGCATCCAAAACTTTATCCCATATAAAACCGCCCGAAGAATATGCCAAGACATCATCCCCATCATAGGGGTAGCTTCTTACAAAACCTCCGAAACTTTTTTCAAGATAATCGGTAACAAAACCTTCCATAGCCCACATATGTCCATCGGCACTAAGCACTCCATTGCAATAAGTGTTATCTAGCAAAACATATTTCTCTGCAAGGGCATGGTGGTTGGGAGTAACTTCCCTTCCAAATTGACATAAATTGGCATCACCATTGCCTTGTGGAAGATCGCCATATACCTGGTCATATGTTCGGTTTTCTTTAATAATATAAAGTACATGTTTAAATACAGACTTCTCACCCGGACGGGTGGGCAAAGGCACCACTTTTTCTTCAACACCTTCAACATTCAATTCATTAATTATTTTTGGAAGTCTCATATTTGAAGCTGCCTGTAATGAATACCTATTTAACTCCACCGCTCCTGGAACTGGTATAAAGGTTACAGATCCCATATGATCATGTGAGTTGAAACCGCCCTTAGGAATCTTAGATCGCTCTTCCCATCTACCACCAGTGCCTTTTACATTGGCCACTATCAACTCTGATCCGGCTTTATTCATTACAACAGCCCCAGGATACCATCCGGTTGGAATTAATCCAGTTACTTTATCAGTTTCAAGGTCTATTACGGCTAATAAATTATTAGCTCCATTTGCTACATATAATAATTTTCCTGTTGGATCTAGAACAAGAGCATTGGGTGCACTCCCAAAAGGTAGTTCTGCAGTGGGCTTTGTTTCTATGGATTTTAATACTACATCCTGTTTGGTGTCAATTACAGATATGATATCACTGTTAGCATTGGCAACATATAACTTAGAAGCGTCTTTTGACAATACCATATTACATGGCAACAATCCAACTTCGATTTCCTTCAATACTACTCTACTTTTTAAATCAACGACTGAAATGGTTCCTGAAGAACCAATCCCCGTTTTAGGATCAATAACAGCTTCTGAACCAGAGGTTAAGCCCGTAATGTCATCCGAGTTTGGAATGCGCCCTCCCCAATTGGTTACATAAGCCTTGGTATCTTTTATAATTACAGTAAAAGGAGCAATTCCAACGGGAATCTGCGTTTCCAACTCCATCGTTTTTGTGTTAACAACTCCAAGACTATTATTACGGCTAAGGGTTACGTAGATCAAATCTTGGGTTTCATCAATAACAAAACCACCTGGATAAGACCTATTGTTGTCTTCCTTTTCAGGGCCTTTTAATACTATTTCATTATGCCATTTAAATCCATTTTCACCCAATACGGCCGACCTTAAAATACCTTCGGTATCGGTAGTCCAAACAATAGAATCATTTGACGCCCATTGAATGCCTGCAAATGTATTACCACCCTTGGGCAATTCTAAGGTTTGTATAATTGTTTGACTTTTTACATCCAAGAATGTCACATCACTCTTATTCTTTACAGCGACAATAGTTTCTACATTATTTAAAGCAAGATCTGTTGGCCTTCCAGGAAAAACTACCGTATTACCAGCTGGATTTATAATTTGTGAAGTAGCAACCACATGGCTACCATTCTCCTGAGGTCCTACCATTGCCCTACGATTAAATAAATCAGGAGCGGCAGTAAACTGCTTTTGAGAATTTTCTTTGATTTTTACGGAGTTGCAACTAAATAGAAAACTTAAGCCAAGAAGGGAAATAACGGCTATTGATTTCATTGACTTTTTAAAGTAGTTCATAATCATTAACTAAAGTATTAAAGTGTTTTGATATTCACTGAATATTATTATTCACCAGATCTGTCATTAAATATAAGGAAATATCTTTTGAGAAATTTTCGTCAACAATTAGCGATTTCAATTTCATTTCTCTTTTGGTTTGTAAATAACAATTATCTGAATTTTAATTGCATGAAAAAACAATATATAAAACTGTGTTTTGGTGACCTTATCCACAGTAGCAATGACTCCTTTAATAATCTACATTCCTCCATCTTTGAACCCTTTTTTTTATAATATAGCTCTGCCCTAGCCTTCCATTATGAAACTTTTACAAGGCCTTGCGCAATAGTAGGATAACGGCAAAATAATTCGGATTCACTGTACTAAGCCAATAAAAGGCATATATCCAATGATCTTATATCTTTGTGGTTCACTAGCTAACAAATGAAATACCTACTCACAGGACAGGAAACCAAAAGGCTAAAATTTAGACTGTTGAAAGCTGAAGACTTCGATTCTTGGGTGGATTTGTTCAAAGCATATAAAATTGCTGAATATTTAGACCTAGACCCAAAACTATCGCAATCGGAATTATGCCAGATTTGGTTCGACAAAGCATTTCATAGATATGAAAATGATCTGGGAGGAATGAATGTTCTGATCGATAAAAAAACAAACCGCCTTGTGGGGCAATGTGGGCTCCTAGTTCAAACCATAGAAAATATGGAGAGATTGGAAGTAGGTTACTCTATCCTTCCTGAGTTTTGGAAGAATGGATTTGCAATTGAAGCGGCAACAAAGTGTAAAAATTATGCTTTTGAGAACCATTTTTCAGATTCATTGATCTCCATGATTCACATAGATAACCTAAGCTCTGAAAAAGTGGCTTTGAGAAATGGAATGTCTTTTGAAAAGAAAATAAAATCCTTTAATATATTTCGGATAGACAAGGAGAATTGGAAGTTATAAATCCCAAATTATTAGGGAAATCAATTATATGTAGGTGTTCTGGTTTTATTGAACCCTATTTATTATAACTAATCCCTGCTGTAATCTTGAATCCACATTGGGAACTATACCATTACAAAATTTGAAATACGCTTATAACCATTGTAATTCACAATCTATACTTTATAAGTTTAAAAAATTAACAGAACAGTGAACAAAAAGGATATTGCAATCGAATGTAAGGATGGCTTTGAACTAGCAGGGACAATTTATGAACCAAAATCTATTAAAGGGGCCATTATGATTGCCCCCGCCACTGGCATAAAAAGGAGATTTTATAACTCCTTGGCCACCTATTTGGCAGAGAATGGTTATGGAGTAATATGCTTCGACAATAGAGGTGTTGGCGACTCAAAAAAGGGGTCCATAAACCAAATAAATGCTTCCTTGATCAATTGGGGCAGGCTGGATATGACTGCTGTATTGGAAAAATTAAAAGAATCTTTTCCCAACCAATCTTACCATCTAATTGGGCATAGTGCTGGAGGGCAATTGGTGGGCTTAATGGACAATGCCTCGGAAATTAAATCGATGTTCAATTTTGCAGCATCGTCGGGCAGTCTAAAAAATATGAACTATCCTTTTAAACTATTCGCCTTCTTTTACCTCAATACATTCATCCCCTTTAGCAATCTTTTTTTCGGGTTAACAAACTCACAATGGGTAGGTATGGGAGAACCGCTACCAAAATTGGTAGCACAACAATGGTCCAGATGGTGCAACGGAAAAGGGTATGCCGCCACCGATTTTGGAAAGGCTATCCAAGAACACCTTTATGACGATTTAGATCTCCCTTCACTATGGCTGTATGCAAAAGACGACGGAATAGCGAATTGGGTAAATGTAAGGGACATGTCCCTAGTCTATTCCAAATCGAAAGCAGAAATTATTTCTATCGACCCCAAGGAATTAAGCTCAAAACGATTGGGACATATGGGTTTTTTCAGTTCCAAGAACAAGGAATTGTGGAACTATACCTTAGATTGGTTGAGTAAGCATGATTAAAGAACAGCAACACCTAATCATTTTACAAAACCATGATTAAAAGCATTGGTATATTCGGATAATTATTCGTAATTTTTTATCCATATTTTTTTAAAAATTCAAATGTACTCCCGATGTTTCCTAGGGGTAAGCATTTTGAAGTGCTAAGAATCCTAGTACTCAGTCAGAAAAGGGCAATACATTCCCCTGACAAACATACTGAATTTTGGAGGCTATTTTATTGATTATCAATTAACTATTAAATATCATATCATGAAAAATGGAAATCCCGTAGTTTGGTTCGAAATTTATGTTGACGACCTAAAAAGAGCTAAAAAATTTTACGAAACAGTATTTCAACTTGAATTGAGTGAAATGCCAATGCCAGATACCGCTGATGCCAGTATGAAAATGTTGTTTTTCCCGAGTAACATGGAAGCCATAAACAGTGCTTCAGGGGCATTGGTGAAAATAGAGGGTTTTAAAGCCGGTAACAATAGTACTGTTGTTTATTTTATGAGTGAAGATTGCAGTCTTGAAGAATCGATGATAGCAAGTGCAGGTGGAAGCATTTTTAAAGCTAAAACATCTTTGGGGGATTATGGCTTTATGGTTCTCGCAACAGATACTGAAGGTAATATGATCGGTGTGCACTCTATGAAATAATGGGAAAGTTACATTGGGTGCCAATTGGCAACTAATTCTTAAAACAAAAATGCCTATTGATTTCTAAATAATAACATTCCTGAAATTACAATGTGAATAATCATTTAATTTTATCCAAAATATAGTTTGGGCATTTAAGCTTTTTAACTAATGTTTATATATGTTAAACTAAAGACTCTTCTTATGATTAGAATTGCTTCTTTGAATCTTGTATACATGTTATTGTTATTTACTTCATGTATTAACTCCCAGAAAACCAAACATAATATCTCTGACCATGCCATTCTGATTCATAATGCGAACATTATAAATGTGAATAATGGTAATATTTTAGAAAATAAGGCCATTCTTATTGATAGTGGAATGATTAAATTATTGGGAGATTACGCTACCTTAAAAACATTGGTAAATCCCAAAAACGCAATCGATGTTCAGGATAAGTTTATCATTCCCGGATTATGGGATATGCATATCCATATTGAGGGACAAGATCTTGTGGAGGATAATTTAGCATTGTTTCCTGTTTTTATTGCCTATGGTATTACCACAGTCAGGGATATGGCAAGTGACCTGGGAGAACAGGTCCTAAGTTGGAGAGAAGATATAGCACAAAATAAATTATTAGGGCCCCAAATATTTACAGCTGGGAGAAAACTAGAAGGCATAAACTCTATATGGAAGGGGGATCTGGAAATAGCAAACGAAGTAGAATTAGAGCAAATGTTGGATAAACTTGACGCCTATAATGTGGATTTGGTGAAGATTACTGAAAACACTTTGGCAGGTCCCTTATTTCTCAAAAGTGTTCAGGAGTCTAAAAAAAGGGGATATAAGGTTTCCGGTCATGTGCCCTTGGACTTAACTATAGGGGAATTGGTTGAGGCCGGATTTTCAAGTATTGAACATGCCAGCTATATATTGCGTTTGGGGAGTGATGAAACAAAAACAGTGGAACAACTTAGATCTAAGGAAATAACCAAGGGCGAGGCCAATGCATATTATAATTCCCATTTTAATCAGGATACCGCCATCCTTGCCTATAAAAACTTGGGCAGGAGCAATATTGCCATAACACCAACCTTAATCGGTGGAAAACAACTAGCCTATTTGGATGAGGACAACCATTCCAAAGATGATTTTTTAGACTATTTAACAAATCGTTTTACTTCAAATTATCAATGGAGAATAGATAGAATGAAAACTGACACTCCAGAGCAGAAACAAAGTCGTAAAGACCATTATAATTTGATAGCCCAACAACTACCATACCTGCAAGAAGCTGGAATTAAAATTCTTGCCGGCAGCGACGCAGCCGCCTTAAATACTTTTGTTTACCCAGCTTTAGCGCTACACCAAGAAATGGAATTATTTGAGAAGGCTGGACTAACACCTATACAAATTTTACAGAGCGCAACTATTAACGGCGCTGAATTAATGGGAACCCTAAGTACAATGGCCACAATAGACATAAATAAACAGGCAGATATGCTAATCCTAAACAGCAATCCTTTATTAGATATTAAATCCACACAAGATATTTATGCCGTAATTAATAACGGACAATATTATAATAGAGAATATTTAGATTTAATGTTGCATCTAGCAAAACAAAAGAAGAAGGAATTGGATATGCAACGTAATTGAGACACCGAGAACCATGTATTAAATTTCCTAATTTGAATACATATCCTTCTATTTTATCCAAAATGAGTTTTCTGTGTACACTCCCCAATTACGGAAGGTTTTAAAATATTTACCAAATTATTAGCACAATGAAATTATCAGAAAAAGACAATGCCACTATTCTAGAGATTATAAAAGCCAGATTTAACCAAAATATGAATCGTCATAAAGACTTTGAATGGAACACTATAGAATATAGACTAAAAGACAATCCTGCCAAACTTTGGTCCCTTAATGAGATGGAGAAATCAGGAGGTGAACCGGATGTAGTTTCTTTTGATCCTGAAAAAGGAGAATACCTCTTTTTTGATTGTTCGGCGGAAAGTCCAACAGCTCGAAGAAGTGCCTGTTATGACCTGGAAGCACAGGAATCCAGAAAAAAATTCAAACCCAAACACAATGCTTGTGAGGTGGCCACTGCCATGGGTGCCAATTTATTAACGGAGGAGGAATATAGAAAATTACAAGATCTCGGAAAATTTGATACAAAGACCTCTAGTTGGATTGAGACCCCATCCCCTATTAGAAAACTAGGCGGGGCTCTTTTTGCCGATTTTAGATACGACCATGTTTTTGTTTATCACAATGGCGCCGATTCCTATTATGCCGCAAGAGGATTTAGGTGTTCGCTACGCGTCTGATTTCTTCGGTATTTATAAGTAGAAAGCCTAGCGCCAAACGAGGTGAATTGAACTCGATCAATTACCTTTACATCAGCTTTGGTGCTGCCGGTTTTCTCTTTTTGAAAACACCACACGACTTGGCATTTATAAAAAAATGAAAAATGAATAAAATTGGGATTTTATCAATACTACTTTTCTCCGCAATAGTAAGCACTTGCAATTCCGAAAAATCAAAAGTCAATACCGAAATACAAAAGGTTGGTCTTAACGAAATTAAATCCGATACTTTATCCAAACACCTAAAACCCTTCAATTCAGAATTGCCAACTATAGGGCTTATAATGTATAATGGGGTGCTACAAAGTGAAGTTATAGCCACATCAGATGTCTTTGCCAAACCTAGCGAGGATGGGAAACAGCTTTTTAACGTAATTACCATTGCCGAAACCGATAACCCGATTACAACGGAAGAAGGAATGAAATTTATTCCGGATTATACGTTTGGGAATTGTCCAAAATTGGAAGCATTATTCGTTCCAAGTGCCTATGATATGTATGCCCAGGTCCATAACCCTAAAATTGTGGATTTCATAAGGGAAAAAAATAAGGAAACTAAATATACCGTAAGTAATTGTGCCGGAGCACAATTAATTGGAGAATCGGGAATTGCCGATGGGCATAAAATTGTTACTTGGATCGGCGGAGGCGAGCAACTTCAAAAGGATTATCCCAATTTAAAAGTGCAAGACGATAATTTGGTGACTTTTGTAGAAGATGGAAAATTCAGTTCTTCAAATGGCAATCTCGCAAGTTATATTTCTGCACTTAATTTAGTAGAAAAAATGACCAGTGCTGAGCATAGGGAATTTGTGGCATCCTATTTATACTTAGACCGACTTCAAAATTGGAAGGAATAATTACGGTACCCAAATTAATATAAGACCAGCCTTTTAAATAAAGGTAGTCAACCTTGTGTTTTAATACCTATGTTTCTTTATCCATAAAAATAGGATGAGTATAGCCACTTAAATTCAGCCCTAATTTCTCTGAATTTAATGTTGTTTAGATTTCTTAATTTGGGGACCAGCAAATAATAAAAAATCTGATAAAATAAGGGCTGCCAATTTTAAAACTCAATGGATATCCCTCCTGAGTTCACTCCGATTTCCTGAAATTTATTGCTATATTTCAATTCTTTAAACCTTTAAGACATTCCTATGCCAGTCAATAGACGAAAATTTATTAGTCAATCATTTGCCTCTGCCGCAGGTGTGGCAGCCACTGCTATGATAC
The DNA here is from genome assembly GCF_002909235.1 of Arenibacter catalasegens. GTDB lineage: Bacteria > Bacteroidota > Bacteroidia > Flavobacteriales > Flavobacteriaceae > Arenibacter > Arenibacter catalasegens. The sequence continues at coordinate 21,728 of NZ_PHQQ01000011.1, read as the reverse complement.
CAGACCATATGTTTGGCAACAACTTACACAGCACTACTAGACCAGAAGAAATTATATTACCATCCAACAAATCTTTTGGCAATAAGGAAACTATTAAGTTTTCTGTGATAGGGTTGAATCATGGACATATTTATAGTATGGTTGATTCCCTAATCAATGGAGGGGGAATTATGGTGGCGGTATATGCCAAAGAGCCGGAACTTTTAAAGGACTTTACCCAACGCTACCCAAATGTTAAAGTCGTAAAAAATGAAAATGAGATTGTTGAGGACAGTTCAATTCAGTTGGTTGCAAGCGCATCCATTCCCGTAGAAAGGGCTCCCCTTGGAATTCGTGTTATGCAGTCCGGAAAAGACTTCATGACGGATAAACCAGGTATTCTTACATTGGAACAGTTTAAAGAAGTAAAAAAAGTACAGCAAGAAACGAAGCGAATATATTCGATAGTGTATAGTGAACGTTTAGGCAATCCAGCCTCTGTAAAAGCTGCAGAACTGGTCAGCGCAGGAGCTATAGGAAAGGTGGTGCAGACCATTGGACTAGGGCCGCACAGAATGCGACCAGAAACGCGTGCCGAATGGTTTTTTGACCCACAAAAAGCAGGGGGAATCTTATGTGATATAGGCTCACACCAATGCGACCAATTTCTTTTTTACACCAACTCCCAACAAGCAGAAGTCAATTATTCACAAATTGGAAATTTTAAAAATTTACATAATCCTACCTACCAGGATTTTGGGGATATGAGTGTTAGAAGTCCACACGCAACAGGTTATATTCGAATCGACTGGTTTACGCCAAATGGATTGGATACATGGGGGGATGGTCGGACATTTATTTTAGGCACTGAAGGCTATATAGAAATGAGAAAATACATTGATATTGCTGGTCGGGAAGGTGGTAATCACTTGTTCTTGGTAAACCAACAGGAAACAAAATATTACAACTGCTCCAATATTTATATGCCTTATGGTGAACAACTTGTAAACGATGTGGTGCACCGCACAGAAACCGCCATGTTACAAGACCACTGCTTCCTTGCCACAGAGTTGGCTTTAACAGCACAACAACGGGCACATAAAATTAATGTGGGATCCTAATACTTTATTTAATGCTCTGCTAAGTAGATTTTAATTTCCCTCTCATGGAGAGATATCAGCACTGCAGCTTTCAATATTACAGGGTGAAGTTAAATTTAGGTAACAATATTTTCAGGTCTAGGGTTCCTAGGTACATTAAAAATACGACCGGTAAATGTACATTTTAAGTATCTAGATCTGTAGACAGTTTAACGTAACACCGAAAATTAGCAAAAAGTTAAAATTTTTCCAAAATCAAATGTTTATTATTTTAGTATTTGCTTAAATAAGAAAATAGTGTACTTTTGTTTTATGGAAAAAAATTCATGTATTAGACAACAGGCCGATGTTGAACAAATAACTCGATGTAAGGACTTGGTCTTGGAATTGAATGATTCGTTCGACTATTTGGCCAACGGACTTGCCATGGTTGGAAACAGCGTAAGGCTCAAAATACTTTATTTACTCTCTGAAGAAAAAAGACTCTGTGTCTGTGATTTGAGTGATATCCTTGGTATGAATGTTTCGGCTATATCCCAACATTTAAGAAAAATGAAAGACAGGAATCTGATTGAGACCGAACGCCAGGCACCGATAATTTTTTATTCATTAACGCCAGAATATGAAAAATTACTAAATCCATTTTTTAAAATCCTCGATAAAAACAAAATTTTAAACATGGTATGAAAAAAGTTAGCAAATTATTCGGTGCAGGTCTAATAACAGCGATTACAGCTTCCTTATGCTGCATAACCCCCGTTTTGGCCCTAGTGGCAGGAACAAGCGGAATCGCCTCAGCATTCTCCTGGTTAGAACCAATTAGACCGTATTTGATTGGAATCACCATTTTAGTGCTTGCCTTTGCATGGTATCAGAAACTAGTCCCAATAGCTTCCGAGACCCAAAAGGAAGTTGATTGCGAATGTGAAACGGAACTGAAACCAAAATTCACTCAGTCAAAAACTTTTTTGGCAATTATAACTGTTTTTACAATTGTCATGTTGGCTTTTCCTTATTATTCAGGCATTTTTTACCCAAATACCGCAAAGCAAATAATAGTAGTTGATAAATCGGATATTAAAACAACGGAATTTAAAATCAGCGGAATGACCTGTGCAAGTTGTGAATCCCACGTAGACCACGAAGTAAATAAACTGGATGGAATAGTAAACGCAAAAGCATCTTACGAAAATGGAAATGCTGTCATTGAATATGACAGAACTAAGACCAGTGAGACAGAAATTGAAAGCGCAATTAATGCAACGGGTTACAAAGTAATCGCCAAAAAATAAATGGATTCGTATGAAAGAATATGATGTTTTCATTATTGGTTCTGGAATGGCCGGTATGACTATAGCCAATAAATGTGCCTCAAAAGGTCTATCAGTTGGTATTACGGATGAATTACCATACGGAGGAACTTGTGCATTGAGGGGTTGCGACCCAAAAAAAGTTATTATAGGTGCTACTGAAGTTCAAGATTTTGCTAAAAGACTTAAAGGAATCGGTATAGATACCATACCGAAAGTCAATTGGAAAGATATAATGGCCTTTAAACAATCTTTTGTGGATGAAATGCCACCAAAAATTGAAAAAGGATATAAAAAAAATGGAATTGATACCTTTCATAGTTCTGCAAAATTTGTGTCAGAAAACATGTTGGAAGTTGGAAAAGACAAGATAAAGGCTAAAAAAATGGTAATCGCTTCGGGTTCCAAGCCACTGGTTTTAGAATTTGAAGGAGGCCATTATGCCAAATCCAGTACCGATTTCTTGAATTTAGCAAAATTGCCGAAATCTTTATTATTTATCGGGGGTGGATATATCGCTTTTGAGTTTGCACATATAGCGGCTCGATGTGGAGCAGAAGTGACGATTGTACATCGTGGAAAAAACCCCTTGGAAAATTTTGAACAAGATATAGTAAAGCGCCTTATTTCTGCCACAAAGGAATTAGGTATAAAACTCATTCTTAATACAGAGGTGACGGCTATTGAGAAAGTTAATGATCAATATCGAGTTAAAGGTAAAACTGCAGAGAAAACAGAATATTTTGAAACTGAAGCTGTTTTTAATTCTGCCGGACGACCCCCTGCAATATTTGATTTGAATTTGGACAGAGCTAAAATCGCTTTTACCAAAAAAGGTATTACAGTGAACAAATACCTTCAAAGTACCTCAAACCCACATATTTATGCAGCGGGCGATGCGGCAGATTCAGAAGGTCTGCCTTTAACACCAGTTGCAGTTTTGGAAGGCCATACGGTTGCCTCAAATATAATCAAAGGCAATCATAAAGAAATAAGCTATCCACCAATGCCAACAGTAGTTTTTACTTTGCCTACTATGGCTTCTGTTGGATATACCGAATCGCAAGCGAAAGAGCTGAACTACAATATTCGGGTAAATTATAAAGAAGTAGGAAGTTGGTTCAATGCGAGGCGTTTAAATGTAGAGAAATACGCATATAAAATCATAATTGACGAAGATACTCAAACAATCTTGGGAGCACATCTAATTGGACCGCATTCAGAAGAAACTATAAATCTTTTTGCCATGGCCATAAAATCAAAGATGAAAGTCAATGACATTAGAACGATGATATTCTCCTACCCAACATTGGCATCAGATATACCACATATGCTTTAATAATAAAATTGAATGGAAACTATATTAAAATCAGAAATTACATGTCCAAATTGTGGACATAAAAAAGTAGAGGATATGCCAACGGACGCTTGTCAATTCTTTTACGAATGTGACAATTGTAAAACGGTGCTAAAACCAAAGGAAGGAGATTGTTGTGTTTACTGCTCTTATGGAACGGTTTCTTGCCCATCTATTCAAGAAAACAAAAGTTGTAATGATTCAGGTTGTTGCTAACCCGTAAATATTTAACCTTTGGGCTGTTAACTATTATTCAAAAATTACATTTTACAGCTTATTCAATACTAGGAAGATTATTTTGATAAATTCTCAGATTTTATAGAAGGCTTATTGTTCCAGTTTGTGTAAATTGATGTGTTCTAGGGGATGCCAAACTCTGTTCCCTCCTTTGGGAAATCTAATTGGACCTTAAAAACTGAATCTAATGAGTGGAGAAACCAATATAGCCAAATTAATACATGGAATGTCCCCTAAATTAAACAAGGGCGAATACGTATTTTGTTCTGTTAAAGATATAACCACCATAGACCGAAAGGACACGATTTGTGAGTTCAAGGAAAAGGAAGGGACAACCATTGTAATTTCCAGAAATAAAGCAGACGAATTAAACCTACCCTATGCGTATGTAGCATCTTGGATTACCTTAATGGTTCATTCCTCTCTGGAAGCAGTTGGTTTAACTGCACTATTTTCAACCACTTTGACAAAAAACAATATAAGCTGCAATGTCATTGCCGGGTATTACCACGACCACATTTTTGTGGATAAAAAAGATTCGGAAAAAGCAATGCTGGTTCTTACCGCCCTGTCAAAAAGTAACCTTTAATTATTGCCTTCAACATACTAAAAGCATAATTCATTCCAATTCTTGGTTTCACAATGCATTTCCCTATAACGATATTAAACTTCCATGGAATTTAGTTGTAAGTATTGACTTTAATTTCAAACTTTAATGCTCCATAATTTTTACTATCTTGTCTTTCTTATAACGTAAGAATAATCAACCATAAAAAAAATAACTTCACCAATGAACAAATCAAAATTTTTAAAAACGTTTTTAGCAATTGTTATAACTACCATCTCGCAAGCACAGGAAATAAAGTCGACCGAAGTTATTCAAGTTATGGAAAAAGTAGCCGACTGGCAAGTAGAACATTATCAAGATTTGTTCAGTGGTCATGACAAGCCACACCACCCATTGGACTGGACCAATGGCGCCTTATATGTGGGTATGGTGAAATGGGCTGCCATGGCAGAAAATGACAAATATTACGAATGGCTGAAAGATATTGGAGAAAAAAACGAATGGCAATTACACCGTAGGAAATATCATGCCGATGACCATACCGTAGGTCAATTATATATTGAACTGTATCGTAAATATTTGGATAAGGACATGATAGAACCAACCAAGGAGCAATTCAATTTTATTATGTACCATCCGGCACAAACCTCCTTACATTGGAGGTCTCCCTATCACCAGAGCCGTTGGAATTGGTGCGATGCCCTTTTTATGTCGCCTCCCGTTTGGGCTAAACTTTACAATTTAACAGGGGAAAAAAAATATCTAGACTTTATGATGACAGAATTTAAGGCAACTACAGATTTCCTGTTCGATAAAAAAGAACATCTCTATTACAGGGACGAAAGTTATATGGGAAAACTAGACAATGGCACCAAAATATTTTGGTCTAGAGGTAACGGTTGGGTATTTGCTGGGCTCGTTAATATAATGAACGAGCTAAGTCCGCAAAGTAAGGAGTATAAATACTTCCTTAAAATTTATAAAAAAATGGCAAACAAACTACTCAAAATCCAAACCCCGGAAGGACATTGGGCTATGAGTCTTTTGGGACAAAGCTTTTACCCTACACCAGAAACAAGTGGTACTTCCTTTAATGTGTATGGCTTGGCTTGGGGAATAAATCAGGGAATATTGGATAAGGCAACATTTGCCCCAGCAGTACAAAGGGGATGGAATGCCTTGGTTGGCCATGTTACGCCAGAAGGTATGTTGGGTTATGTTCAACCCATTGGTGCGGCACCAGGAAAGGCTTGGGCCGACAAAAGCGAAGTTTATGGTACTGGTGCCTTTTTAAGCGCTGGTTCCGAAGTTTATAAATTGTACGGCGGAAAATAGAACTATTTATTATCTCCTAAAACATAAGTATTTTAACGAAAACTAATGTTTTAGGAGGTATAATATATAGCTACTTCACTTATTGGTCCAGCTAAAAAAATTTTAGATTTATTCATCTTTCGGGTGGACAACACCTATAGGAATCAGAATTTTAAAGATTATTTAGAATGAGTTTTATGAATACCCATCTATAATGTTGTTGAAGTAAAAACTTATGCAATTGGGTCAGCCCCGCACCTATTATTCCTTTAAATTTATGCGTTGCCAAATATGGAATGAAAAGAGCCTTAGTTAAGTTTAGAAATAGCCAATTTCGGAGTTTTATCAGAAAACATGAAAAATATGCTCCAATCCTATTTTTTATAGGTGGATTTGTTTTTGATACCCTCACCCTAGGACGTGTAGATCGGTTATATGACCTTATTGTACTTAGTTTACATATGAGCTCCTTGACCATTACCCTTTATCTTTATAATTTGGCAGATGATGGTAAATGGAACAACACTTTTCTGGAACGGTTCGTAGAATATTTTCCTTTGGCTATCCAATTTTTCTTTGGGGGCCTTTCCAGTGCATATGTCATTTATTTTTCACGAAGTGTGTCCATGTCAAAAACGGTATTCTTTCTGATTATACTGCTGGTCCTACTTTTTGCCAATGAATTGCTCAAAAAAAGGATCTCCAACAAATACTTACAGTTTAGTGTGTATTTCTTTATAAGCTTCACCTTCTTCACTTTTATGGTTCCTGTCTTCATCAAAGAAATGAGCACACAAATTTTTATTCTATCGGGTCTAATAAGTTTATGCTGTACGTTGGCGCTCATAACTATTATCTATAACCTAAGTCCAAGTACTAGAACCGAAGTACATTTGGCCAAACTCATTGGCCTTGTTCTTTCCATCTATGTAATGATTAATGTATTCTACTTTTTTAGGCTTATCCCACCTGTTCCAATGGCCTTAAGCAATGGTATTGTAGCACATAACATTAAGGTGGAAAACAACAAATATGTGGTAACATATGAAACTGATGAATGGTATGTATTCTGGAGGAAACACAGACTTAAGTTTATTCAAAAACCAGAAGACGATGTTTACGTTTTTTCATCAATATTTGCTCCAACCGATTTAGAAAAAACTGTTTTGCACCGCTGGAAATGGTACAATGAGGACAATCGTAAATGGGAAATTATTGAAGACATTGGTTATGACATCACTGGGGGCCGGGATGGGGGGTTTCGCGGCTATACCTATAAACACAATTTAAGACAAGGCCTATGGAAGGTTGAAGTACTTACCCAAGAAGAGTTGGTACTGGGTATAATAGACTTTGAAATTATAACCAGTGAAGACCTACAGCCCAAAAGAGTAATCAATAAAGTATTCTGACCCATACTGCATGCGGAAATCGGCCAGTATAATTAATTAAAAACCTTAAAGATATACCAATTACAAAAACCATTGGCAATCAATACATTACACCTGCCAATTGTAAATACGAATAAAAAACTAATATTTTGTGTATCCTTTGTGATCAAAGTCAGTCTCCTTAGTGAATTTTAAATTTTATAAATATGAATAATTGTAAATGCACTAATTGTGAATGCACCAAATGTAATTGTGTAAACTGTCTGGAGAACAACTGCTCCTGCACCAAATGCGATTGTACAAAATGTGAATGTTGCTAAAAAAGGTTGGTCCCTCTGGACCAACCTTGTATATTAGTGAACTATGAAGATGGAAACGGCAGCTATATGGGAAAGTTTCAACAGTGAAATTTATTTTTTCACTCTAAAAAAAGTAAAGGATACAGATATCACCAATGAAGTGATTCAAAATTCATTCTTAAAAATTCATCAGAGTATAGGCACTCTAAAAGAGCCTGAAAAATTAAAGGCTTGGGTGTTTCAAATTGTGAGAAATGAAATTACAAATCACTTCAATCAACGCTCTAAAACCACTTTCACTCCTAAAGTGGAATTATTCACCACTTCCAATAGTTATAGCGACCTATGTTGTTTAGATCGTTTTATAAATAACTTACCAGGGCAGTACAAAGAAGTAGTTGAATTGGTTTACCTTAAAGGTAAGTCCCAAGTTGAAACAGCTGCGTTAATCGGTATCAGTTTGTCCAATGTAAAAGCTAGAATTAGGCGGGCGAAATTAATCCTTATCAATAATTTTAATACCTGCTGTAAGTTCAGATTAAACGCAGAAGGAAAACTTGTTGGGGATTCGAACTGTAGCCGCTGTACTTAGACCCTATCCTCCCCTACTCCATGTTTACGCCCAACCGTCCCTGGAAATGCCCAAGATTTCTTATCTTAGGGAAGCAATAGATTATATATTAATAACCTTTTCCTATTGTGATTTAGCTTAGTCTGCCACCATGAAAATCCAGGAACTAAGATTGTATTCCCCTAAAATAAGGGTCCAGGAACGGTTCTATTCCCAAGTTTTGGGATTACCTATTATTGATAGGTCCAATTCGCATGTTTCTATTCAAATTGGGAATTCAATTCTACATTTTGAATACCGCCAGACTGCGACCCCCTATCATTTTGCGATAAACATCCCATCCAACAAGGAAGAAGAGGCCTTAAAATGGTTAAAGTCAAGATGTCCAATCCTAAAGGACGGTCAAGATGAACTTATTAACTTTACAGCCTGGAACGCGAAAGCCATCTATTTTTATGATGAAGCCCAAAACATTGTTGAACTCATAGCCCGTAAAAATCTTAAAAACGCCTCTGACCACAATTTTGGGCAAGAACAATTCTTGGAGATATCGGAAATAGGAGTGCCTACAACAGATATTGAAAGGGAATATAACTCCTTAACCAAGGTTTTGGATATAACCATTTATGATGGCGGATTTGGAAACTTTTGTGCTATTGGTGATGAAAACGGATTGTTCATCTGCATAAATAGGAATAGAAAAAATTGGTACCCTACGCAAGACAAAGCCTACCCTTCAGAGTTTGAGATAAAATTGTCCCAGAAAGGAAAAATCTACGGAATTGAATTTAAAAACGGAAAAATTAAAGTGGAATAACCTTAATTATTTTAAGCAACTAGTGTACTTTAATACCAATTGTAATATAGCTTCCTTACTTTTACATGTAAACTTAACTCCTTGTCCATGATTATCGACGTACATACTCATATTAATAACTACCATGAAGATAGGGTAGTTTCTTTGGAAGAATGCCTGAATCTACTGACCGATACAATGAAAGAGAATAAGGTAGATTATTCTTTGGTGCTTACCTCTTACAAGGTCAACGAACACAGGCCGAGCACCAAAAAAGTAGTCGAAGCCATAAGTGGAAGGGATAACCTAGGGGTGGTTGCCGGTATCAGTTATTTAAATTACAACCATAGGGACCTAAGGGAAATAAGCGAATTTTTAGAGCAAGGGCTTATAAAAGGATTAAAACTTTATCCTGGTTACGAACCCTTCTACCCCAATGACAATAGACTTAAGGTGGTTTATGATATGGCCTTAGAATATGATGTACCTGTTATGTTTCATTCCGGTGATACCTATTCGCCAACAGGAAGGATCAAATATTCCCATCCCATACATATTGACGATGTAGCGGTGGATAACCCGGACCTAAAAATAGTCATCTGCCATGTCGGCAATCCCTGGATCAAAGACTGCATGGAAGTGGTTTATAAGAATAAAAATGTACATAGCGATTTCTCTGGTTTGGTATTGGGCAATTTTTCTGATAAGTTTGAAAGATACATGAAAAAGGAGCTGGAAGAAATGATTACCTACGCCGGGGACCCAGAATACCTTTTATACGGTACAGATTGGCCTATCTCCAATATGCATTCTTATCTCAATTTTATGAAACAATTGGATCTGCCCGAAGAGAAAAAAGAACTTATTCTTTGGAAAAACGCAGCGGAACTTTTTAAGATTGATGTTTCCAAGTTCTAAAACGCACTATTAATTTATCGTAGTCTTTATACCTGAACCTTTTACTTTGTTGGTTCAACATAGTGCTTAAATCCGTTTATGTTGGTATATGCATCTCATTTCGTTGAGACAAATTTCACTTAAATCTAAAATATTCCCCTCTTTTCACAACTTCAGTCTTAAGCAAATCCCTACCGGGAATAGAAGGGAAGTAATTTACAAGCCAGCGCAATAGATTAGGGGTAGATAATAATTTGTACCACGGGCCATCAAAATTCGTAGTCGAGGAAAATGTTAAAATGTATGGGTACACTTGGTGCTTAATCAAAAATAAATGAATATCTTAAAGGTGAGCAATTGCTGACTAAGGTAGCGCATTTAGTACTTGATAATCTGTATATTCATGGCCAATAGGTACAATTGGAACGCTCCAAAAAACTATACAAAGTCCGATTTACTCCCTCCAAGGGCTTTTAAAAAAACTAGAATATGATCAAGAAGACCTTCGGTACATTTGCTGGGGTGTTTACACCTACCACTTTAACCATACTGGGCGTGATCATGTACATCCGCCAGCCATGGGTAGTAGGTAATGCCGGGGTCTTAGGGGCTGTAGGCATAGTTCTTTTATCGGTTGCCATTACGCTTACAACGGCTCTTAGCTTATCGTCTATAACCACCAACATAAGGATTGGAAGTGGAGGTGCCTTTAGTTTAATTTCGCAATCCCTTGGACTGGAAATTGGGGGTGCCATAGGCATTCCATTTTATTTTGCCCAGTCCATTGCTGTTGCTATGTATATTTTCGGTTTCCGTGAGGGTCTACAAACCCTAACTCCAGATGTTAATCCGTTAATCCTTGACCTATTGATTTTCGCAGTTGTCATGGGAATTGCTTTTATAAGTACCAGTTTCGCCTTTAAAATCCAATTTGTGATTTTGGGAATTATTGTTCTTTCCTTGGTGTCCATTTACGGGTCACTATTTGTCAACGAACTAAATTATAATATTGAATGGACGGGCACTTACCCTGGATCTATCGAAAACGATTTTAACGGTTCCTCCTTTTGGATTGTATTTGCTGTCTTTTTCCCGGCCGTTACTGGGGTAATGGCCGGAGCCAATATGTCTGGAGACCTCACAAATCCACGTAAAAGTATTCCTGTCGGCACCATTTCATCGGTAATAATTACGACCATAATTTATGTTAGTCTAATTTTTGTTGCCGCGGTTATAGCCACCCCGGACGAACTGGCAAAAAATTACAATGTATTCATTGACAAATCACTGTATGGTCCCATAGTGCTGGCAGGTCTGTTAGGGGCTACCCTTTCCTCCGCTCTGGGCTCGTTTGTGGGAGCTCCAAGAATATTATTGGCCTTGGGAGAAAAGAATATTCTCCCAAAAAGTCAGAAATTGGCAAAAAAATCTAAAAAAGGAGAGCCTGTGAATGCCATGTTGATAACCGCAGTACTTGTTCTCTTTGGCATATCGTTGAGAAATTTGAATACCATTGCCCCATTGCTCACCATGTTTTTTATGATTACCTATGCAATGGTAAATGTAGTGGCCCTCGTGGAGCAGACCTTGGGTTTGCCCAGTTATAGACCGACCCTAAAAATTCCGATTATTGTCCCGGCCATTGGGGCCTTTGGCTCCATTGCCATCATGTTTGTACTGAACGTGATCATTGCCCTATTTTCATTGATATTTATAGTAATATTCTACCTGTACCTTGTAAAAATGAATATTAAATCGGCCGCAGGGGACTCCCGAAGTGGTCTATTCACGGCCTTGGCGGAATGGGCTACAAAAAAAACAAACAGTTTGCGCCAAGAAAGGGAAGTACGGTCCTGGCGTCCAGACCTTTTAATTCCCGTAACAATGCCCAAGGAGCTCAGAAGTTCGTTTAAACTTATACATTCCATAATATATCCTAAAGGCTCTGTAAAGATATTGGCACTAAGAAATGAGAATGAGGTAGAACAGAGAAACATGGAGAACTTTCTAAAAAATGCCGTAAAAAAATTTAAGGAAAGTGATGTATCGGTTTCCTATACCGTAATAGATAACACCGACTTTAACACTACCGTAAATGTTAGCATGCAGTCGCTCAATGCGGCCTTCTTTAAGCCCAACATCATCTTTGCAAGTTTGGATTCCGCCACTTCCAATCTGGGATATTACAACCGATTAATATTGGATAGTAAAAAGAATAATTTTGGGATGATTATTTACATTCCTTACGCCACCGCCAGTCTGGCCATAGAAAAAAGCATCAACCTGTGGATGACCAATATTCCGGTAGACTGGAAGGCAACATTTAGTGTTAAGGACAATAACCTGTCCGCCCTAATATCGCTTTTAATTTGCCGTAACTGGAAAGGAAACATTGATGTTCATATTCTGAATAACAATCCTAAATTGGTTTTCTCCGAAACCGACATCGAAGACCTGAACACTATGGTCAGATTTCCCAAGAACACTTCAATAAATATACAACAGGGCGACTTGCTGGAGAATGTGATTCAACAGAAGAACGCCGACGTCAACATTTTTAATATTGAGCAGGGAATGACCATTGATGACATGGTCAAAATTGTAAATGAATCCCGTATATCCGCCGTTTTTTGCGCCGACTCGGATTTTGAGAATGTATTGGTTTAGAAAAATAAAAGGCTATTCGCCATCCAAATTACAACATACTCAAATGCGATGGAAGAGACCATGGATTGACTTATTACAAAGTGATTTTGGAAAATCCTCAATGTTTAATAGTTCTAATTTAAGTCCTGTTTTGTAAGGATTTCAGCTTGGTCCAAGATTTAATTTCTTCATTTTTGGGTCATAGAAATCTTGGCCCTAATAGAACCTTTATAGTCGATTACCTCAGGGCAAGCCCATGAGGAATCGAAAGGAAACTACTTATAATATTTCCACGCCCGCCTGAACGGAACGGGCAGGTCCACCCGTTCCGTTCAGGCGGGCAAGAGTAGTAGTAATCAAATCTCCTTAGTGAGTAAAAGGACCGTTAAATGGTATCCCTAATATTTATTACATATCATTAAAAATGAGTATCTTAGGGTAGGTAACAAATAAATTTAGAGTTATGGCAACAATTAAATCTTTAAACAAATGGGCCAATGCACACACTTATTATCCCTTGGATTTGTTAAGAGTTGCGTTGGGTGTTTTTCTATTTATGAAAGGCGTGGATTTTATGTCCAATCACCAACAAATGGCGGAAATAATTAAACCTTTCCAAGGCATTCCAGGAGGTATGCTTATCATTCATTATGTGGCTCCTGCCCATTTTGTAGGGGGATTTTTATTGGTAATAGGCCTGCTGACCCGTTGGGCGGTTTTTGCACAGCTACCAATTTTAATGGGTGCGGTACTGGCCAATTTTCTTGGGGAGATGAACACCAGGAACTTAGTTTTAGCTACTATTACTTTGTTGGTTTGTATTTTCTTTTTATTCTATGGTTCTGGTAAACATTCCGCGGATTATTATTTAAAAATGCAGAAATAAGGCCATTAATACCGTATTTAAATTATATTTAAGTTTAATTTAAATCGGTTTATTGTTATCATGCCTTATTCGTTTGCAACCCTTAGTTTTAAAAAGTATATTAAAAATTACTGGATTTTATCGTTGTCGATAATTTTCCTTTTTTCCTGTGGAGAAAATAAAAGTTCCGACTCCAATACAGATGATGTACCAACGGAAGAAATCTCCGCCACATCGTTCACAGCAATTGGTGACGTTCCCTACAATGAAGAACAGCGTCAAGGATTAATTAATATTATTTCTAAACACAACAACACCAATACTTCAGAATTTGTTATCCATGTCGGAGACATTAAACCGGGTGCGGTAAACTGTGATGAAGAAGTCTACATAGATGTTGCAGAAATATTAAAAACATTTAAAGTGCCTACCTTTATAGTTTTGGGAGACAATGAATATAACGACTGTGAAAACCCAGAACAAGGATTACAGTATTGGAACAAACATTTCTTGCATTTTAATGAAAATTGGTCCTTTGATCCTCAGGTCACATATCAAACGGAACGTCCGGAAAATTTTAGTTGGATAGAGAACAAGGTTTTATTTATGGGCATTAATCTTGTTGGAAGTCAGGTTCATGATTCCATAGAGTGGACGGAAAGATTAACACAAAACGGACTCTGGATTAAAACGTTACTGGAGAAACAAAAGAATAATGTAAATGCTATGGTTGTATTTGCCCACGCCAATATTGTGGAAGCTGGTCCTGATAAATTTAAACCATTTACTGATTTGTTTAGAGCCGCCTCCCTATCTTTTGGAAAACCCGTTCTTATGGTTCAGGGCGATGGACATTTTTGGATAAAGGATAAGCCGTGGCAAGAACAAAATATTACCCGTTTACAAATAGATGGGCGAGACACAGCGGTAAAAATTACCGTAGACCCGAATCTAGACTACCCCTTTTTATTCGATAGGAATTTTTTAAATTGATTTCTATAAATAGAATTATCCCTAATTATGATTGCCATGCCTTGAATTTATCTAAGCATATCTTAACTAGGGATAATTTTAAACATTATGTACTACGTGCCTATTACATATAACACGTAAAATACGCCAACAATATTGGTTATATTTCTTCGGCCAGCCAAGCTTTCATCATCCAGACTGTCTTTTCCTGCTGTGAAGTAAATATAATACCATCATTATCAATAAATTTCTATCTTTACTGAAATCCAATCAGTTATGTTAGGAATTTATTGCAGGATTTCAGGTGATAAAGAAGAAGGTAAAGATCGTTCTATCCATGAACAAAAAAAACAAGGGATCAAATTATCCAAAATATTAAAACTTCCTTATAAACTTTATATAGATGAACACATCAGTAGTTTGGGTGATATTAAGGATAGGCCACAATTCGGTAATCTCCTAGATGATATCCAATCAGGTCTCATAACCCATGTATTCGGATATGATAAAACAAGATTGGAACGAAACCTATATGTCCGATTATTATTACATAAACTATTAAAAGAGAATAAAGTCAGATTGTTTGAACTATCAGGTGAAATTGACCTATATGATGAAAGGAAAATGATGGTTGATAATATATTTTCTGTGATGGGTGAGTATGATGTTAGAATTACAAGACAGAAAGTAAAATCAATAATCAAAACAAATGTAGAGGAAGGAAGGGTTCACGCTCTATCACCATATGGTTATACCAAGGATATCAATAAGCTGATGGTGATCGATGAAGAAGAATCCAAGGTCGTGAGGAAGATATATGATCTCGCCGAGAAAAGAACACCATATAGAAAGATCGCTGATATTCTAAACGATGAAAAAATTCCAACCCGATATAATAAGATCGGTATAAACGGTAAAAAGTTATATGAGGTTAAGAACAACTTTACAAATGAGATTACGGTAAAACAAAAGAAGAATACCAAATGGATTTCCACCACAGTATATCAGATATGTAAGAACCCGACGTATAAAGGGGAACGAATTTTCAATGGTATTACCTACCCAGTCCCCGAAATAATCACTACCACCCAATGGAACAAAATCCAGAGATGTAAGAACAAAGGTGGAAGGACTAACAAACACAAATACCTATTGAACGATGTAATGTCCTGTGGTAAATGTGATAAGAGATATGTTGGCAGGATGACCTCAACATATGATGACTCATATAGATGTGTAACCAAACAATATAAGAACCCCACTTGTAATAACCGTGGGTTTAGGCAACCGATAATCGAAGCCTTCATATGGTCTAGGTTCTTTGTCGATAACCACTTGGAAAAAATCATATCGGATTGGTTCAACAACGACCCGAAAGAAAAGATAGAAGAAGTGGAAAAAATCATCATCGGCATAGAAAAAGAAATTACTTCACATAGGAACAAACGTAGTAGGGCAATAGAACTGACAATAGATGGTACATTATCAAAAGATGATATCAAGGTGCAGTTAAAGAAGATAGATAATAAATTGGAAGAATTGAATATCATATTACAGAACCATATGGAAACACTATCCACCTATTCCAATAGTAGCCACAAGTTATCAGATGTAAGAAAGGATATGCACAAGATATTCTTTGACACCTCCTTCAATATGAAAAAGGAATTCATAAAGAAATGGATAAAGGATATCAAGATAGATTATGAACGACCTAATTATTATATCACCATAGAATTCAATATACCTGACTCTCCCGTTGAAACTTATGAATGTGACACCAAGTACCGAAGATTTATAGATACTTCGGGAGAGGTTGTTTGGAAACTTTCAAAGATTGAGAAACTAACAGAAGAAGAAATAAAATTGTTAAAGGATGAAAAGAAAACGATAACAGAATGAATAATCTATCAATTATATCACCCCCCCCCATAAAGAGTTGTTTTATCAATGTTCCCTAATGTTTTAATACACCAGCATAGTTTTATTTAACCCCATAGCCAGTTTTTAAATCAATATAATCCGTTATTGATACAAACGGTTCTTTCCTTAGTCCTTCCACGAATTCCTCTCCCCTTTTCTTTTCATAAATTTCTCGGAGTTCCTTCTTTCGTTTTTTACTTAACATGGAGCTTGATTTATTTGTTCGTTGAGGTTTATTACTTTATAAATGGTTGAGAAACTACAATCCCTCATATTGGATATTTCTCTAACGCCATACCCTCTCTCTAAATCCTTTAGAATATCTTTTGATTTAGGTTTATTAAGAAATTTAATTGGAGAATCATTAGTGCCAATCTTTCTGCCGGAATATTTCCATGGCTCCAGTTGCTTTGTTCTTTCGATTCCTTCGGTTCTACGCATATCGATCATATCCTTTTCGAACTTACCCATCATCGATAAGATTGAAACCATCATTTCTGAGAAACTATCTACATTACCTTCATCATTGATATTTTGTAAGTTGGGGTTTCTACAAACCACCCTGATACCTAATTCGGTTAATTCTTTCCAACGAGATAATACATCTATGGTATTTCTGCCCAACCGATCGATAGAATGCACGTGAAGCTCATTTAACTCACCCTTATCGATCAATTCTTTAATTTGTTTTCCCCTTGGACGCTCCCACAATGGAATAGCTCCTGAACACTTATCCGAAATCACATAATCAAACCCCCTTTCAGTATTCTTTAACTGTCGTGAATCCGATTGTTCTTCGGTGCTCACCCTTGAATAAAAAACTTTCATACCGTTACTGTTTTAGATACTAACAATTATACCCTAATATAGTAATTTTTATTGAGATTTACAACTATTTAGATAGCTTAAATGATTACCCCATAGGGTATTCCCTAATCCAGTAACAAGAGGTTATTAAATTCGAAAATGATAGCTGATATCTCGTTGATGTTTCTTGTAAGTAGGAAAAGTTCAAAATGGTTTTACCCATGTATATGCGGTTTTCATATCGACACCAATTTTTTTATTGTGGGTAAAATTCGATTTCATAGGTTAATCATAAATCCAACAGTGAAAATATAGCCTCATGGCGGAACCTACATCTATACTTAAAGGTTGATTAAACCTCAACAGAATTGTATTATTGGTTACTCACTAAAATTATTTAAATTCACTTCTGAGAAATAGGCCAATATAACAGGTTGGAGGTATTCATAATTTCACCGCTTGCATTCTTATGCTATACGCACGTATTAAACGAATTTGACATTTCTATCAACTTATACATAGAAATATTATTAAATTACCCACTTAATAGAAATATAACAACTTGTTACTATAATCAATTGTTGTGGTGCATTTGAGAAACTAATAACCGAAAACAAAAACAAAATATGAATGTAACATACCAAAATACAGCAAGGTCGGTTAAAGACCCTAATATTTGTCCTCATTGTCACGTTACAAATACACCTCATAACAAATGGCATTCAGTATCGAGGGACACAGACAATACACCAATGGTAATAACTGCTTGGCTGTGTTCTAATACTGAATGTCAAAGACTTTTTCTTTGTCAACACAATTGGAATGGAGGATTTAAATTCCACCGTTTTTTAAATGGTTTGCCAAAAGGACCAGATTGGCCTAAACCTATATTGGAATTAAAAGACGGAAAATCAACTGATATTGAAAATCCGATTTCTTCAAAATTTATTAAGACTTATTTGCAAAGTTTAGAAGCTGAAAATTACGGTCTTGATGAATTAGCTGGAATGGGATTTAGAAAAGCAATTGAATATTTAGTTAAAGATTGGGCGATTCAGAATAATCCAGATAAGAAGGAAAAAATAATTGATTCTTGGTTAGGCGTTGCCATAAAAGGTTATTACGAAGGAGATTTAAAAGAAATTTTGGAAAGAGCCACTTGGTTAGGAAATGACCAAGCACATTATAATAGGCTTTTTTCGGAATTTGATATTGATGTTTTAAAGGAGCTAATCGACTTAATAATGGTTGAACTTGATAGACAATATAAAAAAGCTCATTATATTGAAATGATTAAAAGCAAAAAATAAAAACGGACTACAACACCATATATAAAAAATTGCTAGTGTTGTGCCTTAACAATAAGCGCTGCACGTTTGCTACGTCAGACTTTCCGAAGGAAAATCCTCGCACGTAAACCCGCACCTATTCTTATACGACAACCTTGGCAACAAAAAAGATGTATAAATCCATTGAATATATTTTACCCAGAGACCAAAATGAGGTGAAAGCTGAATTAGAAAAGCTTTCATCTTCTATTGATAATGCAGTAGATTTTGGAACACATTTATTAAAATGGCAAATGGATAAAATACAAAGTGGTGATAACCATTTGGTTCCCATTCTATTTTTTAGAAATATATTGGAATTAGCAGATGCAATTTCAATTCTTATAAAAAATTCTTCGGTAGACCCTGCAAAACCACTTGTTCGTTCACTACTTGAAAATTCTTTCGGACTGGAATATCTTTTGGAAAAAGACCAAAAGAATAGAGCATTATCATATATTGTTTGGATTGTTCATAAAGATTTGAAATTCTATGAAAAATTAAATGCTGAAAGTCAAATTGGGAAACAATTTTCTAGTGAAATAAAAAAAGATAAACACGTTCAGAAAGTAGATAGCGATGAAAGCTTGAATAAGTTAGGTAAACTAGATTCAAAAGAACTTTTAAAATTGCCAATTTATCAAAAAATTGAGGAGGAATATCAAAGGAGTAATGATATTAGGAAAAATCCTAAATGGTTTGCCTTATTTGATGGGCCTGCTGACATTGAACAACTTGCTAAAAGATTAAATCACCATACGCTTTATGAAATTGTTTACAGAACGCTTTCTGACAGCGTTCACGCCACTGATTTAATGAAAAGCAAGTTAGTTCCCGGAAAAAATGGACAAACTGATATAATCCAGATTAGATTCCCAAAAGACGCTCAAAATATTACGATGTATACTTTAAATTTTTTGATTATGACCTATTTAGATTTTTACAAAAAAGAACTACCCGAAAGGAAAGACGATGTTGCGAAATGGTATTTGCAATTTCAAGCAATTTATAAAGAATTAAAAGAAAAAGATTTATTTAATATAAAAATATAAAAGCCAGCGGCCACCATATAAAATTATATGTTATTACAAGACTACTTACGAAAATCCTCTCAAATTTTCTATTCAGTTTATATTTGGCAAATTAGTTGCGTTATACACGCAGCATTCCAAATACATAAACGTTGTAATTGATTCAAAACTACATACTATAATAATTGAAATATTTTTAAATATGTTAAACTATAAAAAGGTTTTAGTGATTTGGTTGGCTATCGGAATTCTTTTTGGTGGTTATTTTCTTATAGAACCTGTATCAGAAAAAATTGAAGAAGGGCACTCACGTAGCGGCGATCTTTTCTCCACAAGTGTTAGCGTTCGTGTAAGATATGAAGATAAAAAATATGGACCTAAAATTTTACTTGGAACACTTGTTGGCGCTATACTAATAGGTGGTTTAGGATATTTTAGTTCAAAAAAAAGAGAAGATTGATAAGAGAAAATTATTTTGATGGAATTTTAAAATCTTTATCAAATGCAACGGATTTATTTGATGATGCAGAAATTCTATTCAAACTTAAAAGATACCCGAGAGCTTATGCTCTTTATCAATATACAATTGAAGAAGTGGGCAAAGCTTTTTTAATTTATAATTTTGTTTTAAGTAAAAACCACAATAACGAACACGAACAAAAAGAATTTAAAAAAGAGTTTCGAGACCACAAAACGAAAACTCAAAATGCCATTGGTTTAGATATAATGTTAGCATTCGCAGTCCCAGAAAAAAAAACCAAATCAGCAATTATGTATCAAGTGGCTGAGCACGAAAAAAAAATTAAGAAAATTAACGATTTAAAAAATAGTAGCTTTTACACAGATTTGAGAAATAACAAGTTTATTTTACCCCAAGAAATAATTGATGAAAAAATAACAACTGAAATACAATCTGTTGCTCAAACACGACTTAACGTTGCCAAATCATTTTTAAAAATGGCTATGGAGCATTTTGATAAATTACAGTTATCTGCAAATGATATTGACTTTCAAAAAATGATTGACAGTCCGCCAGAAGAAATTTTGGAATTGATTAAATTTAAATACGGAATTGATATTAAGAAAAAGTAGTGTGCGAAAGCACTATTTACAACAACCTATAAAAATTAAAGGGCAATAGTCCCTTAAATGAATGTTTTGGATACAAATCTTCACATTTATTTACAATTTTTCTTCTTTTTTTACAATCTCATATTTATTGTTAGAAGATTGGTATGTCCCTTACCAGTCCAGTACTACAAACGTAGGTGACAAGGGGGCATTGAATTATTTAGGGGGAGAGTATTTCAAGGGGTGTAATACCAACACATCAAGAACCATCTTATATCCTTTAAACAATAGAATCTAAAAAATTAGAACTCTAAATGTTCTATTCCAGATTAAAGCCTAACAATCCATTCAATCTTATTAAACCTCAACTTTATTAAATCAAATAAACGTTTAAAACCGCCAGATGTAAAAAAGCATGTCCAGAACAACTAAAAAAAACAAACATGAACAAAATAGCGGTAACCATAAGAAAATTCGATTGCAAACACGGCAACTATCAGAACCCATCACGGAAGGTTCTGCACAGACAGATGTTGAAACTCCACAAGAACATCAAAAAGAACGATCCCATATTCACGGAATACGCCATTGAAAAGGACAGTGACAAATCCAAGTACCATTCCCACCTTCTAATCCAATATAACAACAAAAAGAATCTATATGATGAACTATCCAGATTTATAGGAGGTAGTGGATGGAAAATAAGAGAAAATGGATTAGACACCTTTGATGAATGTAATGGTAAATATGGTTGTATTTATACAGAAGAGGTAAGGGGTGAATGGCATTATAGAAGGTATATGAACAAAAAAGAATTAACTAAAACACTAATATGAAAATGATAGAAGATCGAATATCCAAACAACAATTGCAGAAGCTGTATTCAGTAGACAGGTCAACAATCGAATCATGGGTAAAGAACCATGGATTGCCAATGATCATTATTAACTCACATAGCAAATATGTTAAAGCAAATGATCTATGTGCATGGGAAGGAAAATTGATGAAAAATAGAATAACAGAAGATGATGAAGTTGAATAATATTAAAAATATCAGTAGGATTATTTATCTGTTGGATACAAAGATTATCCAACTTTTTAATGCAAAAGAACTGGATGAAGATAGAATTGAGACACTGTCTGGATATTCTATAGATACTGACCCCCCATTCTAGTGATGTTGACCCCTCTTGCTATTTTGGTTTACAAAAGATAAGACATGACAATATTACAGTTTTTTTCTAAGACTATTTCCTTTGAGTTCAA
>NZ_PHQQ01000010.1 GCF_002909235.1 Arenibacter catalasegens | reverse complement strand
AATCTAGACCCAAAATTTGACTATCTTTTTTAATGTAGAGGGGTCAGCATCCGACAGAACGGCAGATGCATTCTCTGACCATTTTTAACCCCAGGTAGAGGGGTCAGCTTGCTCTAGCGTATCCATTTAGGGCAAATGCACAATCATCTGAAATTACAACAGAATTTTTAACACAAATAGCGAATAATTTTAGCCTTTCGGAAATGCAAGCAAAAATGCAGGTTAAAAATTTTGAGTTTATAGAAAGACGAACGAATTATGTGAATAATTACACATACCTATACGGCGACAGATATGATGTAAAAAAAGAAGTTGGATACAGCTTTCTAAAAGTAACGGCAGAAAAAGAGAGTTCTAAACTATCAAAAATTGAATTGGAAGGTGATGAAACTGCATTTTCACGACTACAGTCTGAACTTCAAAAAAATGGAAAAAAAGGAAAAAGTTTTTTCGAGGAAAATAGTGTTAAAATCGTATATACCTTAAATAGTGTACATTTAATATTCGAGACTATAAATGAGAACAAAACCAATACTCAAAATGTTACACTAATTCCGTTTACATCAAATTTTAACCATTTTGATGGTTTAACATCCCTAACCTACAAAAACCGAAAAGGCCACCTAGAAAATACAAGAGTGACTAAATGGAGTGATTTTAAATATGATTACGTTAATGAAACATATGGTGCTAATTTAGAATATATCCGAATTAGTTTGGATAATAGGAACTATCATATAGACTACGAGTTTTACGAAGGAAATATTAGGGTTTCCTTTGTAGACAATGGCATCGTAAAATTCAGCTATTTTACTAATCAAAATGCAATAGTAGCTGGTCAGTTTATGTCAGAGAAGGAAGTTAACGGTAAATTCATAACTGACGAACTTAAAACACTACCCAGATTGGGGAATCTGACAGTTGAAAAGACAATATCCAATTTTATAAACGGAAATAAACTTATTCAAGTTGTTATAGAAAATGGTGTTTTAATTAAGCTGGACATATATAAACCAAATGGTGAAAAAGAACGAACATTGAAATTCCTGAATGGGAAAATAACTGAGTAAAAGTACAGGTGAACTCAAACATTTTTTTTACTAGTTCTAGACTACTTACGTAAATCTCCAAGGTTTTTCTAATCGGCTCTGGCTGGCTTGCGGTTCGAGTCCAGTACCTCAACGATTTTCGGTATTAATTCGACAAAATTGAGGATTATCAAAAAAGGTTCCGTAGTGGAAAAAATATGGTATTCTATTCGGAGTTTTTATAAATATAAGATATCAACTACAGCAACCTTTAAGGACTTACTATAGATCTTTCCCTTTGGCTTGGATATTTCCTCCTAATTGTCGAATTTACCAGATTCACAATTAATCCGACTTAAAAATTGAACCACAAAAAAACTACTGCATCAACTTATAGAGCCGAAATAACCATTGGACTAAACAAAGGTTATACAAATAGCATTTGGTCATTGGAAGAACTAAAAGCTAAACTTACCATTGCTCAGGAAAACCTTAAAACAAAAACAGTAACCTTACTAAGTGCCAAGGTAAGCCCATGTGATATTGTCTTTCTGGGGCAAAATGAAAAATCCGTAACAATTAGCTTTATAAATTACCCTAAATTCCCATTACCGTTTAAAGATTTTAAGGCAGGGGTTCTTTTTATTGGCGAAGAACTTTTAATAGAACTTAAACAAAATCGCATTGTTATAGTTTTTGCTGATGAGACTGTTATGTTTGAGATTGACGAAAAACTTGACGATTCTATTAAAATTTAATAACATCCGAAAAGTGTAATTACAAATGCAATATAGAGCCCGCACCTAGCCACAATGGGCAAGCGCAGCTCTCGAGTTAAACCAGTTCCTCTTACAACTATTGGGGTTGATACATTAAATTCTTGCATTCAATCAGCACAAAATAGCAACTCCAATTTTTGTGGTAAATGAAAATAATGAGGATTTAAAAAATGTAGTACAACGGTTAAAACCGGCTTTCATCGATTAAGAAAATACAAATCCTATTATTAGCTAACTTAGAAGGATAGTGTTAAATACTTGGTTGTAGTATTCCCCCCTCTTTACGCCAGCGAAAATTTTATAGAATTACAAGACCTCACATACATGTTAATGTGTTATAGTGAAGTCTTGGCTACTTCAATAGATAGTCCGAAGTTATTATAATATAAGATTGCAAAATATTTTAATGAAACCAAAAAATTATAAAAGTCAGTCGAAAGCAACTGAACAAATTTAAGTGGAGTACGGAAAACCGCAAAGAAAATAAGAACTAATTCGAGAAATTTGAAACGCTGATAATCTGCTAAAAAGCATACTACTAGAATGGATATATAGATACAAGTTACTATATTCTTACGTTAGCAGCAAGATAAAACAAACCGAATGGCAATAGACTACGAGAAGCGATTACAGAATCTTAGTGCAAGAAGATTTGATAACGAATTGAACGAATCGATTTTGACAAAATCTTTCAGTTCGACCAGTATTCCTAAGAATGTAAAATACCTGATGGAATCAATGGTTAGAATTGATAAAAAATATAATGACAGAACTATTGAAGCCGCTAATAGAGTTCAAAAACATTTAGAAAATGGTTATGACTTACATTTTTCAAGAGCATACAGAACTCAAGGTTCGGTAACTACTTCGACAAACATAAAAGTTCATAGTGATTTTGATTTACTCACAATTATCGATAGATATCATTTTCCAGGAATAGGAGTTCCAAACGACAATCCTTACACTGCTTCAAAGCCAAATTCAGATATTAAAAGTCTTAGGAGTCAATCTGAAAAAATAATGGAGGATATTTATGATGAAGTCGATAAAACAGGCGAAAAGAACATTTCTATTTTTAACAAATCTCTAAATAGAAAAGTTGATATTGTATTTTGCTTTTGGTACAACTCAAAAAAATATGAGGAAACTTTTAGCGAATATTATAGAGGAATATACTTGTTTGATTTCACAAAAGGCGAGAAGATTTTGGACTACCCCTTTGCACATATTAGTCAAGTTAATACAAAGGGAGACAACACAAATGATGGTTCAAGAAAAGGAATTAGGCTTTTAAAAACCCTAAAAGCTGATTCAGATATAGACATAAGCAGTTTTCATTTAACAACAATAGTTCACTCAATTAGTGATAACGAATTATATTATCATAGAGGCAAGGAGATAAACATAGCTAAAGCAATGAGTAACCAACTAGAGAAATTAATTAGTAACGGAGAATACCGTAGAAGTATTGAGAGTCCGAATAGAACTGAAAAACCTCTAAAAGACGATACTGTTAACGGAATGAAAAAAATAAAGGCAGATTTAGATGAGTTGATTGCAGATGTTCACAAAGAACTTTATTTAGGCTATTTTGAAAAAGGAGAATTAATATATTCATAATGAGAAAAAAAAGAATTTTTATTGGTTCCTCATCAGAAGAACTTGGTCTTGCAAATGCTGCTAAGGCAATACTTGAAAGAGATTTTGAAGTAACAATTTGGAATGATAGTGTTTGGGATACTTCCGTATTCAAGATAAATAATAACTTCTTAAATGATTTGCTTAGAGCATCCTTGCAATTCGACTTTGGTTTGTTAATTGGAACAACTGATGATGAAGTTAAGTATCGAGGAGATTCCGTAATGCAACCTAGAGATAACGTATTGTTTGAGTTAGGTCTTTTTATAGGCCGTTTAGGTTTATCTAAATGTGCTTTTGTAATAGATAAGGAATTAAAAGTCTTTTCAGATATCACAGGTATTTCACTAGCTCGATTTGAAAAGTCAGATACACCAAGCTTTGTTTCGGCTATCAGCCAAGTAAGTGAACTTTTCAGAAATCAAATTGACTCAGACATTAATTTCTTTCCATCCTCAACACTAGCTTCCGGCTACTTTGAAAATTTATTGTTACCAACCTGTAAATATTTGATAGAAAATGATGGATTTGAAGTCGACGGAGTAAAATATAAAGACTGTAAAATTCAAATTATTATACCCAATAGATTAAATCCAGACGCTAATCTTCAGTTTGAACAGCTAAAAAGAGGATTTAACTCTAAAAATGTCTCGTTTCATTATGCAGGTCGACCTAGATTTATAAGTATGGAAACAGAAATTAAAGATGACAAATTAGTTTTTATTGATTTCCCAACTACGTTATCAGGCATAAACTATGCTATTTCAAACCTCTTGCCAAATGATTTTAATTCAATGAGTTCTGATTATGAAGCTATAATAAGCAGAGAAATAGAAAGATTCATATACACCATCAAACAATTAGCGTTAAGAAATAGTTTTGATACGTTAATTGAAATAAAAAGAGAACAATAAATCCAGCTTCTAACAAAGATGTATAAAAAATAGGTGAAACAGTTACAGGTAACGATATATAAAAATAATTGCTCAATTTTGGACTTAATCAAAGGTGGTTGCAAGTTTACTACCTCTGATTTTCCTGAGGAAATTCCTCGCACGTATAACCGCTATTTCTTAACAATGTTACCAAAATATGTGACATGTATTTATCAATAAAAATTAAATTATGAAAAATATATTTATGCTTGGATTGCTTTTATTAATTGTTTCAAATTTGCAAGCACAGTGTGAAGACTATCAAAGTGCAATGTCTGATGTCTTGTCTTATGCAGATGATTGTTCTAGCTATGTCAAAAAAGCTTATAACGCAAACAATTTGGAAGACGCTCAATATTATGCTAAAATAGCTATGAATAGTGCTGATGATGCAATGAGTTCTGCAAGTGATGCCCAAAGTTATGCTTCAGATTGTGATTGTGATGATGGGGAAAATTATGCCAGCAATGCTCGATCAAATGCCGATGACGCCTATTCTTATGCTAAAAAAGCCTACAATGCAGACAAATTAGAAGATGCTCAATATTACGCAAAAAAAGCAAAAAGCAGTGCAGAAGACTGTGAGGGTGAAGCATCCTCAGGTGAATATGAATGTGATTAGATGATACGAACAGAAAACAATGCCACCTGTTAAAGATAAAAGTTCAAGAGGACAATTATCTGGACATTAAGGCTGCCATTTTTAGTGGAAAACCACGATTTAGAGGGGTATAAAATAATACTAATTCCCTATTTTTATCAAAAAAGTGGTTTCTATTTAGATGTCATTTGACACCAATTAGAAAATTAATAAATGATTCCAAATAACATAACAAAAGAACATTTAGTTAGAGCAATTGAAGAAATTGATAAAGATGGAATTAGAAAAGGAAGGCATTCTTCAACTTATGACATTGCCTATAATGGGAAGAACTATCCTCCCAAATTGGTAATCTCAATTGCCAATAGACACGCTAATGGCAAAGAACTAGAAGCCAAAGATTTTGTAGGGGGTAAAGGAACCGATGCTTTCGATTTATTGGAAAAAGAGGGGTTTGAAATCATTCAAAAGAAAGACCCCATACAATCGATAATTGAGAAATATAAAAAGCACATTGCTTTAACACAATTAAAAAATGAAGTGTATAAATGGGAAGCTATTAAAGAATTTCAAGGCCGACCTTTTACGAATGCCGTCGATTTTGGAGAGGAGATTAAAGCGGTTGATCATAAGAATTTGGTCTATGCCATGAGCAAAGCTGTCTTAAAACAACTCGCAAAGGAAAAGCCGGAGGAATTAAGGAATATTTTCAAGTTTTTATTTAATGATAATTTGGAATTAAGGGAACGTGTGATATACTTTAACAAGGAAACACTGAAATTGTATAGGGGACTGGGAGAAACACTTTCACACCATCAGGATGAGCGATCAATTGCAGCATATTTGACGTATTATAACCCCATAAAATATACCTTTTACAAATCTTCTTTTTATAAAAAATATTGCAAACTTATTGGAGTTAAAGAGGCAAAAAAGAACGAAAAATATGTTCATTACCTTTCCCTAGTTGATGATTTTATTAAAGAGTATATAGAATCTGACAGCTCGTTAATCGAACAAGTTAAAGCATTAATTCCAGAATATTACAACGGTACTAATCATAAACTTTTGGCCCAAGACATTCTTTATCAAATCCTGGATAAAGAGCCTGATTTAAACTATTGGATTTTTCAAGGAAATCCTAAGATGTTTGATTTTGAAACCGCCTTAAGAGGGGGGATTTTGACTGATTGGACTGTAAGCGCACACAAAAATAAAATTAAAATTGGAGACAAAGTAATTCTTTGGATTACTGGCAATAAAGCAGGATGCTATGCACTTGCAGAGGTAACTTCTGAACCCTATAAAAAAACTAATTCCCCAGATAATCATTTATGGAAAGAGGAAGATAAAAGTGAACTTAAAGCCGATATTAAAATTACACATAATTTAGCCCAAACTCCTATTCTATTTGAGAAAATAAGTGATGTTGAAGAATTAAAGGAATTTAATGTTGGTAACCAAGGAACAAATTTTAGTGCAACACAAGAGGAATATGAGAAATTCATTGAAATGACTAATAATATCGGGAAAAATGAATCCAAAAAAATTGAAGATATGAACCTCCCATTAAATACAATTTTATATGGTCCTCCAGGAACTGGTAAAACATACAATACCATCAACAAAGCCTTAGAATTATGTGGAGAGGATCTAACCGAATTAAGTCGAACTGCTATAAAAGAACGTTTTGAACAGAAAGTTGATAAAGGTCGAATCGTTTTTACAACTTTCCACCAAAGCATGTCCTATGAAGATTTTGTGGAGGGCATTAAGCCAATTGAACCGGAAAAAGAAGGTGATCCAGTAGTATATAGAGTTGAGGAGGGTATTTTTAGAAAGCTATGTAATGTAGCTTCTTTTTCAATAGCCAAAGAAGGAGAATCTGTTACTACGGGAAAAGTACTAAACTTCTCTTTAGCCTTCGACAATTTTGTAGAACAGATTGAAGAAAAATTGACTTTGGAAGAACCCATTGAGTTGCCAACCAAGAATGGTGGAAAGGTTCTCGTGGATGGGATATCTCAACAAGGCAATATTATCATTAAACATCCAGGGAAGGACAATACTTATCCTGCTTCCAAACAAAGACTTTCGCAGTTGCATACCGCTTTCCCAGATTTATCGGAATTAAATAACATAGACCAACAATTTCGGTCTATCATAGGAGGTAGTAATTCAACCGTCAATTGGGCTGTTTTGAATGCAATCCGAAATTATAATACTATTCCTGTCAACATTAATCAGGCTGATCGAAAATATTCACCAGAGAACATAAAGGGAGTTGTCGAAGCGCTAAAAAAAGATGATTATAAAGACAAAAAAGGTGAACCCTTTGTTCTTATTATTGATGAGATTAATCGCGGGAATGTTTCTCAGATTTTTGGGGAATTAATAACGCTGATCGAGGAAGATAAACGTCTGGGAAGAGCTGAAGCCATACAGGTACAATTACCATATAGCAAAAAATGGTTTGGAGTACCGCCAAACGTTCACATCATTGGCACTATGAATACGGCGGACAGGAGTGTTGAAGCATTGGATACTGCCCTTAGAAGAAGGTTTAGTTTTATAGAAATGCCGCCATTACCTGAATTGATTAAAACCCATGGTAAGGCACAAAATGGACTTATAACAGGAATTGATATCTCTCAATTATTGAAAACCATCAACAACCGTATAGAAAAGCTTTTGGACAAAGACCATATGATAGGTCATAGTTATTTCTTATCTATTGAGGATTTAAATGAATTAAAAGCGGTATTCCAGAATAAAATAATTCCATTGCTACAAGAATATTTCTTCGGCGATTATGGCAAAATAGGATTGATCCTAGGGGCAGGATTTTTTGATATCGAAGACAACCAAGTGGAGGAGGATTTCTTTGCTCCTTTTGAAGACTATGATAGCAGTCCATTGTTAGAGCGCAAAGTATATCATCTTAAAAATACATTAACCATGAATGATAAAGACTTTTTAGCCGCAATACAATCACTGTCTAGAAAGAACAAATAATTGAAGAAAGGCTCACGACATATCACCGTTTTTGAACACGAAAGTATTCATACTAACAAGGGTACACAAAAACTTACCAAAAGTCAACTTGAAACCTTACAATTTTTTTACGGGGAAAAAGGTGTGCCATATTATTCGCTTGTTCACCAGGGAGTGCGGTTCAATGAATATGTAGGGGTATTACAGGTAGGGAAAACGGTTATTGAGGTTTTGCCAAAAGCGGACAAATCAAATGATAGTGCGGCATGGAGGAGTATCCTAATTTCAATGCTACATGCCGTGGGTATTTTTGATATTCACGCACCAAGCAAGAGTAATTTAAACTTAAGAGCCAATTCAATACTCGACTTGTACTTTGAGCTTTTTATAAAAGAAGTGGAATTCTTGCTTCATAAAGGATTGGTAAAGAAATATCGAAAGATTGAAGGCAATAGAACTGCACTAAAGGGAAGCATTCAATTCGCGAGGCATATCAGTCAAAATCTAGTGCACCAAGAAAGGTTTTACGTTAAGTATACCACCTACGACAAGGATCATATTATCCATGCCATTCTATACAAAGCATTGAAGTTGTTGAGCTACATAAATACAGATACACAGCTTAATAGTCGTTTAGGGGTACTTTTATTGGACTTTCCTGTGCTAAATGATATAAAAATCACAGAATTCCTTTTTCAAAAAATAACCTTGGATCGAAAAACGGAACCGTATAAGAACGCATTGGAAATTGCAAGGCTGATCTTGCTGAACTTCCACCCGGATGTCAATCGTGGGGAAAATAGTGTTCTAGCTTTAATGTTTGATATGAATGTGCTTTGGGAACAGTTTGTTTATATAAGCCTAAGAAAGTATAAAACAAAAACTACTACAATAGCTGCACAAAATATTAAGAATTTTTGGAAGCCTACTTCAGGCTATCATTCTAAAATTAAACCTGATCTAGTCCTAAACAAAGGAACTGAGGATTGTGTGGTTCTTGATACTAAATGGAAAAATCTCAATGGTTATAATCCCTCTCCTGATGATTTGAGACAAATGTTTGTTTATATGAAATATTATGGAGCCAAAAAGGTAGCCTTAGTATACCCGGGATCTGAAAACCATAATAAATCAGGTCTATTTTTTGATCATAGTACAGCTGATTCAAAGAAGTTAAGTAAAGAAGAATGTAGCGTCATTTCCATTGGTGTTGAAAAGGACATCAAATTATGGCAAAAGGTTATTAACGATTTTGTTGGAGAGTGGATGTAGATAATTTTTAAATTAATATTCCTCGGATTAAAGAATCACGACCGTTCGTAAATATGATCCGCTCGGTAAAAATTTTAATAAAATCTATCATCTGATACCCTTTCAAATAAGAATGAGGAATTTGACTATTGAAGATGCTGCATTAGTTTGCTCAAATTGTCATCGAATGTTACATAAATGAAAATCCATGTAATCAATTATCCTTAATACTTTTGGAAAAGTCTACTACGATTTAACAACAAAATAGTAAGCCAACCGTTATATCCCGCAAAGCCCATGATAGAAAAAATTAGAACATTAATTGACGATAACACCACCAAGAGTGGGAAAATATTTGATTATTTCATTCAGTTTCTAATTCTTATCTCTTTAATCTCTTTCTCGATAGAGACACTCCCCAATAACAGCCCACAAACAATTAATATTCTCAACATAATTGAAATAAGCTGTGTGGCGATATTTTCTGCCGAATATTTGTTGCGCATTTTTGTTGCCAAAAACCCGCTTAAATACATTTTTAGTTTTTATGGGATAATTGATTTACTAGCCATTTTACCATTTTATCTGAGGGCTGCTATTGATCTTAGGGCACTACGAGCTTTTCGTGTTTTTAGAATATTTCGAGCCTTGAAACTGATTCGATACAATAAGGCATTAAAACGCTTTCACATTGCAGCAGGTATTGTAAAAGAAGAAATAGTCCTGTTCTTTATTGTTACGTCGATATTAATATTCTTATCGGCCTCAGGGATATATTTCCTCGAAAACGAAGAGCAACCTGAAGTTTTCAGTTCAATATTTCATAGCCTTTGGTGGTCGGTCGTAACACTTACTACTGTGGGATATGGTGATGTATTACCCATAACTACGGGCGGAAGAATATTCACATTCTTTGTTCTAATAATTGGGATAGGAATAGTAACTGTTCCTGCAGGACTTGTTGCTACTGCACTCACAAAAGCTAGACAATTAGAGGAGGAAGAAAGACAAGATAAAATTGAATAGGTGCAACATGGTCTTTTCTTCATTTTTACAAGTATTTAATTTAAGAGTCGGCATCAAAGAATAGCTGAGAATCATTGAGAGTAATTTGAAAAGAAATGGGATTAAGATATCAGAAAAGGGTAAATTTAGGAAATGGGTATGGTCTCAATTTTGGCAAATCTGGAATATCTTCAAGTTACAGAACAAAATACGGGTCTGTTGGGTCGAGAGGATTTTCCATCAGAACTGGAATTCCTGGACTTTCATTTAGAAGTAGTTTTGGAAAATCCAAAAAAGGTAATGGAGCGATTGTTATTTTAATGATTTTATTATTTATAGGAGCAGCAATTATTGCTGCAGTGGTCTTATGGAATGTTGTTTTATTCCTAATTTGGCTGGCTGAAGAAACATATAAATTTGTTATAAGAAAACGAAGAAAATATAAACTCAATAATGAAATTAAGTTGAATAATGGCTCTAGCAGTGTGTCATTTATTAATTTTTCCCAAATTAATTTCCCAGCCGAATATCAAAAATCAAACTTATTAATAGAGGATATTTTGGTTAAAAATGGCTCAAAAATTAAGCAAGGTGACGCATTAGCAATTTTCGGTTTTGGAGAAAATCAAGCGACGCTGACTTCTGACGAAAATGGAAAAATAACATTCTATAAAACCCCAGGAGAAAAACTTAAAATAGGAGAATACATTTATAAAATTGAGAAATCAAAACTACAACAATCGTAGTTGCTTTTACCTAAGCCTAAAATTTCAGATATTTTTTTGATATTGTAGGCTATGGCCAGTAGATGTATTGTCTTGTTGGCCTGTACCTAGCCCAATGTGATGATTTTTCTTAGCCCTATGAATTGGGTAAGGGACCCAAAGACGGGTTCCACCATACTCTGCCGTTTGCCCGCCCTGCGAATTGTTTACCTTTTGGTATTCCTCCCGGTAATAGGTGATTGAAGAGTAGCCCAAACATTTATTCCTAATCAGATAATACATACAAACTTGCTTTTGAGAACGGTATTCCTTTTTCTTGTTATTGGTATGGTAATCATTGAACTCTTTGGTGCAAGGGTATGGCCACAGTACACTCTAAGTTGATAGATGGTATGTGCTCTTGTGGTGACACTATGGTGTGTTTTTATGTACTGTTTACTAAAGAGTGTCATTTTACTTTGGGTCACTCCTATTCTAACTGAGTTTAAGGGTAAATTCTTAATTAACTAAAAAAACACCACTCAACGGTTATAATCGACCTTTATCGATAAAACAAAATCCAAAACCAATATTTACTAACTTAGAAGGTTAGTAGCAAATACATGGTTGTAGTACTCCCCCCTCTTTACACCAGCGAAAATTTTACAGCATTAATAGGATATACTTATAATATACTAAAATTCATTATTTAAGCGTTTAGTTAACCCCCTTGGCTAACTTAAAAAATAGTATTTGCATGTTATTTTGTCTAAAAGTTAGCTTCAACAGAAAATGACTAATATGGCAGAATGCACAAATTGCGGAGATTACACCAAATTTGATGGAGGACTTTGCTACTCTTGTTACAAAAAAGATGATTCATCTAAAGTTGTTAATGTAGTAGTAAAAGCACTTGAGAAAAAGGCAGAGAACAAATTAGAAGCGAATAAAAAAACAGAAGAAAATCCTTGGATATCTGGGGTAATTAAAGGGCGAATAGCGGAAACGATAGTTGAACAATTATTTCAATCACTTGGTTTTCAAGTGTTTAGCTACGGAATGGAAAATTCTATTCCAGGAATAAAGGAACTTCTCAAAGGAGTTCGTGGAGACGTTTCTAAAAACATTCGACAAATGCCTGATTTTGTAGTATTCAAAGACAAGCAAGCCCATTTTCTAGAAGTAAAATATAGGGCCAATGGAGAACTAAAATTAAAGGATATTGAACAATATGGGGATTATCCATTTGAAAACGCACTATTTGTGCTAGTCACAAAAAAACATATAAAATGCATTTCATATAAAGAGTTAAGTGAAGGCAAAGAAATCACATCAACTTGTCATAATTATTTGGGTAAGCGCAAGGAATTTGAGACAGATAAAGAAACTATTATTGAATATTGCAAGTATGCTATAAAGTTCTTCGAAACAGTTTAAAGGAGAAAGACAATAGCTAAATTAAGTCTATTGCGGAAACCCGCAATAAAATAAACAAAATGAAAAGTATTTTTAGGCATTTAAAACCTGCCAAAAAAAAATGGAGTTAATACAAAATAGTCCTTATAGAATGACAAGCATTCTCTAACGACACCAGATTGAACTTCAAAAATTAAAATTTAAGTCAGCTTCACAAGCCAAAAATTAAATATTAATAACCAAATAATGATTAACCAATATGAGTAATTCAAATTCAAAACAATGGAGTTCTGCAACGCCAGGCTACATCATTTTTCTTGTAGACCAATCGGGTTCTATGGCTGAATCTTATGCTGAAGGAAAGGATAGGTCGGAATTTACGGCTTTGGTAATAAATCGCACCATAAACGAACTCATTAACACAAATATGGACGGTGAAAAAGTAAAAGACCGTGTCTTTATTTCTATGATTGGATATGGTGGTAGTAGTGCCCTTGCAGTTGATGATATTAGGTCTGACTATTTGAGTTCATTTGCAGACAGTCCATTGCGAATGGAGCAATTAAAAAAGAAAGTTTCTGATGGTGCTGGAGGGTTAATAGAAATAGATGAGCAAATGCCAATATTTATAGAACCTACTGCGAATGGGTTGACCCCAATGGCTGATGCTCTTTCTTTTGCTAAAGAATTAATTGAAGGTTGGCTTCAAAAAAAGCCCGACAATCCGGCTCCAATTATTATAAACATTTCTGATGGCTTACCATATACAGGGGCTTCAATAGACGAAGCAATGAACAAAGCTATTTCTGTTTCTAAGCAAATTATGAACATTAATTCTGCGGATGGAAACCCATTAATATTTAACTCTCATATCGGCGATGAAGGTGCTGCAAAATGTGGTTTTGAAGAATCAGAAAGTGAACTATCTGACGATCAAGCCAAATTCTTATTCAAAATATCAAGTAAGGTTCCCGAATCATACAAACAAGCTGCAGTAAAACAAGATTTTAAAGTTAAGGCCGAGTCCAGAGGTTTTGTTTCAAACGCTGACCCCGAAATGTTCATCAAGTTTATCAATTTTGGTTCTTCTGGTGGTGCAGACAAAATCGCATAATCTTTAAATTGACTTAAATGCAGGTATCAATTAAAGGATATATCACATCAAAAAAATCAGAATTGTTTTATGATTGTGCCGATAGATTTTCTTATGACAAATCGCAAAACAAATTCGCCATTTCTGACGGTGTATCCAAATCATTTTTCCCAAAGATTTGGGCAGATGTTCTAGTTAATAAATGGGTAGGTGAAATATGGAATACAGATGAAGAATTCATTAAAGAGTGTCAAAAAGATTGGTTACAGCAGGTCACTGAAATAGTTTATAAACCTGACGCAAAATGGTTCACAACAAACGCTTTCAATAGAAAAGAATCTGGATTGGCAACTTTTGTTGGCTTATGTTTCTATAAAAAGAAAAAGGATTGGTTTTGGAAGGCAAATGCGTTAGGCGACAGTTTTTTGTTTTTCGTGCCGGAAAAAGTTCGAAATTTTTCAAAGCAGTGCATTGTTTTATCGTCCAAAAAAGAACCCATTATTTTTGACAATTTCCCAGATTATTTAAGCAGCATTGGCAACATTCATAAAGGAAAAAAACGTTTTAAAGAAAATCCGTTGAATCCCGGCACATTCTATTTAATGACGGATGCCCTTGCAGAATGGTTTTTGAACGAAAAGGAAAATGCCATAGGCAAAATTAGTGTATGGCAAAACCAAAAGGATTTTGAGCGCTTCGTTGATGAAGAAAGACTCAATGAGAAACTTGGAAATGACGATTCAGCCATACTTATAATTCAAATAGTAGATGATAAGAAAGAGAATCTTAATTATGTTTCTGAAGATGTTTCAAATATTAATATACTTATCGAAGTTCAGCAAAAGGTAATTGAAGCGGCTGAAATTGCTAAAAAGGAAGAATTAGATCTAAAAGAAGAAAACTCCAATTCGGAAACAATTGTAGAAGAAAAGAATCAGGAAGGAATTATAGAAAATCAGCCCGCTGATGAGTTAGAAAAACCCAAAGACGGATTATTTACACGAATCTTAGGAAAAAAAGAAAGTAAACAACCCATTAAAACAGAAGAACCTCCAATTGATGAAAAAGAGGAAGTAACAGAGGAAAATCAGAAAGAAAAAGAATCGTTATCACAAGACGGGGAAAATAATAGCGAGCTTAAGAAACCGGAAAGTAATCAAATACAAGAGAGTGAGCCGAACAGGAATGAAAATTCTGAATCCAAAGAAATAATACTAAATAAATCTTCCCAAAACATTACTGATAAATTTTAACTATGTCAAATTATCCTTCCAGAACAGATATTGTTACCGCAATGCGAAATCCACAGGTTAGCTTTAAAGCTAATGAAATAAAGGGCGGTTCAGTTATTCAAAATGGCTCTAGGATAATTCAATATTCAGGTGGTTACACAACTGTTTTCCCATTCAATAAAACAAAAGGAGATAAAGTAGCTGTTCGCCTATGGATAGCAGATATAGGGGATGCAAAAAAACGTTCGCTCGAAATTTCCAATTATTTGGAAAAATTGAATAACGCGTATTTTGCAGGCTTTAAATATATTGATGATGCAGTATTGGTAAATGGCACTTTGCATCCCATTGTTCTCATGGATTGGGTGGATGGCCTAACTTTAAAAGAATATATCAACTCCAATATTGCTAATTCGTCTAAAATTATTGGTTTGGCTGAAAAATTCAGAGAAATGACAACATATTTTCATAACGTGAACATTGCTCACGGAGATTTACAGCATGGAAATATTTTGGTGAAAAGTGATGGTTCGCTTGTCGCAATTGATTATGACTCAATGTACATTGAACCATTAAATGGAATGACCGACACCATAAAAGGTTTACCAGGTTATCAACATCCGTCCAGACATGGCAATCAATTTGTAAATTCAAGACTGGACTACTTCTCTGAACTTGTAATATATCTTTCCCTTATAATTTATGCAGATACCCCAAAATTATGGGATGACTATTATGAAACGGAAGATTTGCTTTTTTCAAAGGATGACTTTTCAGACCCCTACAATTCCAAACTAATTTCTGGTCATTTAAAATCAACCAATGCCACAATTTCTGAACTAACAGAAAGAATGATGGAGGAACTAAAAGCAACTGACATTACACAATTAAGACCTTTGGAAGAACTATTAGTAAATAGACGGGAAACAGCCAAAGAGAATATTTTTGATAAGTGGAAAAATCAACCCAATCCAGCTGTAATGAAGCAAGCAACAAAACCTAATAAAAACAACATTACAAATAAATTTTAATGGTAAAAGCTTACTTCGAAAATATTCATCTTCAAATTATTAATCATATTGAAAATGCACAATCTGATATAAAAATTTGTGTTGCTTGGTTTACAGACTATGAGATTTACTCAAAATTGGTTGACAAGCTCAAGGAAGGATTAAACATTGAAGTGATTGTTGCAAATCATAAGTTTAATAAAAAATCAAGAGTTGATTTCATTGAGTTGTTGAAGTATAACGGAAAAGTTGGTTATATAGGTAATCTTGACGATAGTTCCAGAGATAGTTTAATGCACAATAAATTCTGCATCATAGATAATAATATTGTAATTACGGGTTCGTACAATTGGTCCTTTAAAGCCAGGACTAACGATGAGAATATTCTAATCATAAAAAATGATAGCTCATTAACAGAGCAATTTGAGAACAAATTTTTTGATTTAAAACCACAATTTGGATTTGCAATGAAAAACAACGAGGTAGCATTGTTGCCCATTGAAACTATAATGGCCAAATGGGACAAGAAATCCAAAAGTAAAATGCCATCACAGAACACTTCAAGTATTTTAGATAAATTTTAATATATGGCTAATAAGCAGGACATATTAACAGCAATAAAAAATCTAGATCTTTTCTTAAAAGTTCCTGCCTTAAAGGGTGCAAAGGCCAGAATTAATAAAAATGGAAACCCATTTGTATACGTAGGTGGTTTTAATATGGTGTTTCAATTAACCCATAAATCAAAAAAATGGGCGTTTCGTGTTTGGCACGTTCCAATGGGCGAAAATGAAGAACGATATTTAAAAATATCAAAATACCTAACTTCTAAAAAACTACCCTATTTCGCAGAGTTTATATATGACGAAAAAGGAATTCTTATAAATGGAGAATTGGTTGACACGATAAGAATGGAATGGTTAGATGGCATGCTTTTCAAAGAATACATTGAAAAGAATCTTGGAAATTCATCATTATTAGTTTCGCTAGCCGACAATTTTTTAAAAATGTGTCAGGAAATGCGAGAAAACAAAATTTCTCATGGTGACCTTCAGGAAGGAAATATATTAATAGATAGCAATGGAGACATTAAATTAGTAGATTATGATTCCATCTGCATTCCTGAAATTGAAGACCAAAAGGAGCTAGTCACTGGACTTAAAGGTTATCAGCATCCTTCACGTTTTAAAGGTGGAAAAGCTTCGCTAAAGGCGGATTATTTTTCAGAATTGGTTATATATCTATCAATTCTGGCCTTGGCTGAAAAACCAGAACTTTGGGATAAGTATCAAATCAAAGACACGCAATATTTGTTATTTTCAGAAACCGATTTCGAAGATCTGGAAAATTCAGATATTTATAGGGACCTATATGGCCATTCTATAAAACTGGACAAGCTTCTTTCCATATTAGTGGACTATTTAAAAACTAACCTCTACACAGAATTAAAACCATTCCCCCTTTATTTAGAACCTCCAGTGGTTAAACTGTTTAAAAGTGATAGAGAAGTGCTGATTCAAGGTGGTGAGATTAATCTTGAATGGGAGGTTGATAATGCCCTAAAAGTCTCTATAAATAATGGGGTTAATGAAGTTGACCACAAGGGAAATATTACTCTAAAACCTCAAAATAATGGAGAATACGTCCTTACTGCAATTGGATTCAATGAAAATGTTGTTAAGAGGCTAGAGATAAAAGTTTTTCCAACTCCCATTATAGAAAGTATCCAAGTACCAATGCCTTTATTTGAAAAAACAACCAATTTAGAAGTTAGTCTTCCCGGATTTCCCAATCTAGAATTGGGTATAAATAATATTTCAAATAGTCTTAATGTAAATTTAAATAGTAGCATTCACAGCTCTGTTGAGCAGATCAAATTCAACACGCTGGATGAGAACTTCAGTAGACTAAATAAAAAAAATATTGGTTTGAAAAAGATTTTTAAAGCCATAAATAACACTAAAATCATTTCCAAAATATTTAACAACCAATCTAATGAAAAGAATTAACAGATTTTTTTGGTGGTGTGCGGGAGCCAACATCGAAATTTTACAAAAATGTCCTACTGATCACGCAAAATATTTTGGTGTTGGCGGAACAATTGTGTTTACAGCACTAATGGCTAGTTTTGCAGGAGGTTATGCCTTTTTTACAGCATTCAAATCCGTAATTCCATCGTTGTTTTTTGGAGCATTTTGGGGGTTATTAATATTTAATTTGGATAGATATATTGTTGCAACAATTAAAGATGATGGTACTTCAAAAATTACACGAGATGAATGGAAGGTTGCTACTCCTAGGTTATTAATGGCAATCCTTTTGGGCTTTGTAATATCTACCCCCTTAGAGTTAAAAATATTTGAAACAGAAATTCAAACAATTGTGGAAAGATTAAAAATTGAAGAGGGTGAGATCTTAAAAAATGGTGATAAATCCGCAAATGATGAACTGACAGAAAAGAAAACGGCAAAATCCAAATTAGAAAATGAAGAAATTCAATTAACTAATAGCAAAAAACAACTAACAGAAAATGCAGGTGCATATTATGAGGATAGGAGAAATGAATTAAAAATCGACTCTAAACAAAAGGAATCTGAACTAAATTCCATCCAAAGTAAAGTAAATACGTTGCATAGTAATTATATAAGGGCTATAAATGACTCATTACCTTTAGCTAACATTAATAACCTTAAGTCCGCTAGAAATGTTCAAATAGGTGTTAGAAACAATCTAAGAGACGAAAAAAGCAAAATCGATGACCAAATAATTGAGTTAACTGAAAATCGCGGAGAAGCCATTAAAAATGAACGTGAAAAAATTGATGACTTATTAACTGCTAAAAGAAGTGAGATCGATGCCTTAACAATACAGATAAAGGAATTAGAAGTTGCTAAAAAAATTAAAGACATAAATATTGATAATAAAACTGAAAATTATGATGGATTTGCTGCTCATTTAGAAGCAATGAATAGATTAACGTCCGAAAAACCTACAATTTTTTGGGCTAAATGGTTGATTACTCTTCTGTTTATATTTATTGAAATTGCTCCTGTATTGTTTAAGTTAATGACAGAATCGGGACCATATGATGAAATGATTGCTCGTGTAAAACATGAGTCAATGGTAATAGAAAAACAGAAAATTTCCGACATAAATGACCATATAAATACCTCTATAAAAATTTCTACTGACAAAAATCAAAATAGACTAGATGCAGAAATAGCAGGGAACAAAGCTTTGCTAAACAAAATTGCATTAGCCCAGGCCGAAATTGCTGAACTAGCTATTGAAAAATGGAAAGAAGAAGAAATTAATAAACTGAATATCGGTGTTAACCATATAATAAACGGTAACGGACAGGAAAAAATTGAACCATTGGTAAAATCGGTATCAAATGTTTAGTTTAATAAAAATAGCATTATCAATTTTATTGTTTCTGTGTCTATTGGATATGCCTTACGGGTTTTATCAGTTAGTGCGTTTTGTTGCCCTAATTGGCTTTGGAATTTTAGCTTATGACGCCCATAAGAAAAACGACAAAACCTTTTTAGTTATTTATATAGTATTAGCCCTACTCTTCCAACCTTTCTTCAAAATAGCACTAGGTAGAGAAATCTGGAACATGGTAGATGTTATTGTAGGGATAGGTTTGTTAATTTCTATGTTTACGAACAATCAAAAAATTAAAAGATGATGGATTGTAAAGAGCTTAGTAAAAAATTACACGATATGTATTTTAATGCACCAAAAGGCGAAATGGTTGCCATGATACATCTTTTTGGGATTAAATATGCCAAAGAAATAACTGCGAATAAATTTTCTAAAAAAGAAATAGCCATAGAAGCAGGTATCCCAGTAGCTTATCAAGTTGAAATTAATAAAGGCGTAAAATTGGCTCACTATGTAACTGTAAAGCCGAATTTTTAGAATTAAAACTAACCGTATAGTAACTTTTGAACCTGTACAGGAATGGGTATATTTACCCTTATCCAAAAAAACACAATGGCAATAAAAAAATCAGAATTATATAGCTCATTATGGGCTAGTTGTGATGAATTACGAGGCGGAATGGATGCCAGTCAATATAAAGACTACGTATTGGTAATGCTCTTCCTAAAATACATTAGCGACAAATGGGCCGGTCAGCCTTATGCACCAATAACAATCCCAAACGGTGCAAGCTTCAAGGATATGGTAGCCTTAAAAGGTTCAACCGATATCGGTGACCAGATTAACAAAAAAATTGTGGGGCCAATTGCCGAGGCCAACAAGTTGGCCGATATGCCAGATTTTAATGACGTTTCAAAATTAGGCAGTGGCAAGGAAATGGTCGACAGGTTAACCAACCTTATTGCCATTTTTGAAAAACCAGAACTAGACTTTAGCAAAAACAAAGCAGAAGGGGATGATATTTTAGGGGATGCTTACGAATATCTGATGCGACATTTTGCTACCGAAAGCGGAAAAAGTAAAGGCCAATTTTATACACCAGCCGAAGTAAGCCGAATAATGGCTAAAATTATAGGTATAAATGATTCTGAAACAACATCGGACACAACCGTATATGATCCGGCTTGTGGGTCGGGTTCATTACTTTTAAAGGTGAGTGGCGAGGCAAAAGGCAAAGTTACCTTATACGGACAAGAAAAGGATGCTGCAACTTCTGGCTTGGCTCGTATGAATATGATTCTACACGACTATCCAACGGCTGAGATAAAACAAGGTAACACTTTGGCAAATCCCTTGTTTTTAAACAAGGAAAATAATCTTAAAACCTTCGATTTCGTAGTTGCCAATCCACCATTTAGCGATAAACGATGGAGCAACGGACTAAACTTACCAGAGGACAATCCTTATAACCGTTTTCAAGATTATGGGATCCCTCCCTCAAAGAATGGAGACTACGCTTTTTTACTACACATTGTACGCTCTTTAAAACGTCACGGCAAAGGCGCAGTTATTTTGCCTCACGGCGTATTGTTCAGAGGAAATGCAGAAGCAGAGATACGAACTAACCTTATTAAAAAAGGATACATAAAAGGCATTATAGGCTTACCTGCCAACTTATTTTACGGTACGGGCATACCTGCTTGTATTATTCTTATTGAGAAAGAAAATGCCCAAAACCGAAAAGGTATTTTTATGGTAGATGCTGGTAAAGGATTTATTAAAGATGGTAATAAAAACAGATTACGAGAACAAGATATTCATAGAATCGCAGATGTCTTTAACCAACAAGAGCACATTCCTGGCTTTAGTAAAATGATATCTATAAACGATATTGAAACTAATGAATACAATTTAAATATACCAAGGTATATAGAAAGCCAAGAAACGGAAGACTTACAAGATATAGAAGCCCATTTAAAAGGTGGTATACCCAATGTAGATATAGATGCTTTACAGAATTTCTGGAACGTCTACCCTAATGTAAAAGGAGCTCTTTTTCAACAAACGGACAGACCTAAGTATTCTAATTTAAAGGTTGATAACGCGGAAATTAAAAACACCATTTTTGAACACCCAGAGTTTGTGGCATTTAGCGCCCAAATGGACAACATTTTTACTACTTGGAAAGTAAAAACAACGACCTCATTAAAAGCACTGACTACCGGCTTTAACCCTAAGGAATTAATGCACGGGATATCTGAAGATTTATTGGCGCAATACAGCGATAAGCCTCTAATAGATAAATATGATATGTACCAACACCTTATGACTTATTGGTTTGATGTTATGCAAGATGATGCCTACATCATTACCCAAGACGGTTGGAAAGCCGAAACCTACAGAATTATTGTAGAAAGTGGCAAAAACAAAAAGAAGGTTGACAAAGGTTGGGATTGCGATTTAGTG
Source organism: Arenibacter catalasegens (assembly GCF_002909235.1). Classification (GTDB taxonomy): domain Bacteria; phylum Bacteroidota; class Bacteroidia; order Flavobacteriales; family Flavobacteriaceae; genus Arenibacter; species Arenibacter catalasegens. The sequence goes on along the minus strand of NZ_PHQQ01000010.1, from coordinate 132,738 downwards.
CCCAAAGAATTGGTAATAAATAGCTATTTCAAAAAAGAGAAAAAAGCATTAGAAATACTGCTACAAGAAAAAGAAACCATTGCTAGTTCATTGACTGAACTAGAAGAAGAACAAAGTGGTGAAGATGGCGTTTTTACAGAATTTGAAAAAGTAAACAAAGCCACCATATCTGCGCGTATAAAAGAATTAAAAGCTGACCAAAAAAGTAGTGTCAGTTCGAGCGCAGTCGAGAACAAAACGGAAATTGAAGACGAACTAAGAACCCTAAACAATTACATAGCGCTACTAACCAAACAAACGGATACCAATAAAAAAATAAAAGAAGTTGAAGTTGCCTTAGACGATAAGCTGTATTCCAAATACCCAACATTGACCGAAGCAGAAATAAAAACATTGGTAGTAGATAATAAATGGATGCAAACCATAGAAAGTACCATAAAAGATGAAATAGACCATATTAGCCAACGCCTAACGAACCGTGTAAAGGAACTGGCAGAACGCTATGCCAAACCATTACCTTTAATTGATGCCGAAGTAGAAAATTTGGAGAGTAAGGTGAATGCTCATCTTGAAAAAATGGGATTTGTATGGAATTAAAACAGGGTTATAAAAATACTGATTTAGGATTTATTCCAGTCGATTGGGAATGTGTATATATGGGTGATGTAGGCAAAACAATAATTGGTCTTACCTATTCTCCCAAAGATGTTAGTGATTATGGCACTTTAGTGCTGAGGTCTTCAAACGTTCAGCAAAATCAATTAAAGTATCAAAATAATGTCTTTGTTGATATGGATTTACCTCAAAGAGTTATTGTAAGGGAGGATGATATTCTAATTTGTGTTCGTAATGGTAGTAAACACCTTATTGGTAAATGTGCATTAATTGACAAGAAAGCTGTAGGGTTTGCTTTTGGTGCTTTTATGTCTATATATAGAAGTGATTTCTCTAAATATATTTTTCATTCATTTCAAAGTAGTATTATTCAAAAGCAGATTGATGAAACAATGGGGGCTACAATCAATCAATTAACAAACAAAAATTTAGCCGAATTTAAAATACCTCTTCCTCCACTTACAGAACAAAAAGCTATTACACAAGTATTAAGCGATACCGATAATTTAATACAAGCCCTAGAACAAATACTCACTAAAAAAAGAGCCCTAAAACAAGGCGCTATGCAAAAGTTGTTGACGCCTAAAAAGGATTGGGAGGTTAAGAAGTTGGGAGAGGTTTTAATATTTGGCAGTGGTAAAGATTATAAACATTTAAAATCAGGAAGTATTCCTGTATATGGCACTGGTGGTGTAATGACTTTTGTAAATGATTATTTATTCGAAGGAGAATCTGTTGGTATTGGGAGAAAAGGAACTATTGACAAACCCATTTTCTTGAATGGGAAGTTCTGGACAGTTGACACTTTATTTTTTACACATTCTTTTATAAATTCAGATCCAAAATATATCTATTATCAATGCTTACTAATTAACTGGAAGGATTACAACGAAGCATCAGGAGTTCCTAGTTTAAGTAAAAATACACTTGAACAAATAGAAATTCGACTTCCTTCTTTGAACGAACAAACCCAAATCGCCACCATCCTTTCCGATATGGATTCAGAAATAGCTCAATTAGAGCGAAAACTATCTAAATATAAATTGGTGAAACAAGGGCTAATGCAAGAGTTGTTAACTGGTAGAATTAGACTCATTTAAACGAAAGATTCAATGATTTTAAAAGACCTTTTACAACCTAACTTAGATATTGTTTTTTGTGGTACTGCTGCAGGTGAAGTGTCGGCACAAAAACAAGCGTATTATGCTGGACCAGGAAATCAATTTTACCCCGTTCTGTATAAGTCAGGGCTTACTCCAAAACTATTGTATCCTAATGAGTACAGAGAATTACTTTCATATAACATTGGGCTTACAGATTTAGTCAAGCTTACCAGCGGTAATGACAATGTACTTAACAAAAGTGATTATGATGCTGGAAGTTTTGTTAAAAAGATATTGAAATACCAACCTAAGTTAGTTTGCTTTAATGGCAAAAAAGCCGCGGCAGAATATATGGGCTCGAAAACCAAATACATTGACTATGGGTTAATGACCGGTACTATTGGAGAAAGTAAGCTGTACTGTGCTCCTTCGACTTCAGGGAGTGCTAGGAAGTTTTGGGAAGAACAATATTGGTTTGATTTAAGGAAAATATTAAAAGAATGAGTGACGAGATAATTGCAAGTTTCATTGGTGCTGGAGCTACAATAATAGCAGGTGTTATAGTTTATATTCTCTCAAGAAATTACTACAAGCACACTAAGAAAATTGAACAGGATAGAATGATGAAAGAACTCTTCACAGAATTCAATCAGCGCTACGATAGAATAAATAATAAAATTGATAAAATATCAAAGTTGTCTTCTGATAGGTGGAAAAAGTTAAAACCCAAAAAAAAGGAAAGATACAAAGGGGTGATAATTGACTTTTTTAATATTTGCGCAGAAGAATATCATTGGCATTCAGAGGGTAGAATTAATGGCAAAATTTGGGCAAGCTGGTGTAAAGGAATGAACGACATTTTTAACAAAAGTGAAGTCATTCAAGATATTTGGGAGAAGGAATGTGAAAATGAAGGCTATAGGTCGTATTACATTTCTAAGAAAAACGAAATTTTTAAGAAGGGTTAATGCAGAAGTTGTTAACTAATGGAATCAGGTTGGTTTAATATGGAAGCAATAAAAGCATTTGAAATATCATTCTCACCCGACTGGTACGGGTCTGGTTACTACGTCTATGTTCTTAAAGTGGTACACAACGAAAAAGGGACATTCTATTATATAGGGCAAACTGGTGACCGCCATTTTAGCGCTGCTCGCTCTCCTTTTTATAGATTAATGGCTCATTTTAACCCATATAACAGTAAAGCCACAGATGCTCAATTAAGAAATGGTTTGATTGCTCATGGTTTAATCGAAGAGCCTACCAAAGATAAGAAAACTAGAGTCTGTATGGAAGAAGCAATTTCTAGTGGGGCATTACAAATAAGCTCCGTTTTTTATAAAATTTTAGAATTTAATGGTGAAAACCACAAACAAAACAGAAAGCATGTGGAAGCCGTTGAAACAGCATTGATAAATCTATTTGATAAAAAAAATCTATTCAATAATTTGGAGAAAATTGGGCATCATACTGTAATAATTAATCAAGATCATCATTCATTAGCAAGACAAATTTATTATAATGTTACACAACAAGAATAGTGTATGGGTGAAATAGGAGTAAATAGTAGAATTATTAATGTGCAAGATTTACTGGTAACTGAGCAATTAGCACTACCGGTATACCAAAGACCATATAAATGGAGTACAACAAATGTTTCTCAATTATTGGAGGACATATGTCATTTTAGCAAAAAAAAGGCCTATCGTTTGGGCACTATTGTAATACACGAAGACATAAAAAAAAGTAAGACTATAAAAAACATCGTAGATGGTCAGCAGCGCACGGTGTCATTAATTCTTATCACAAAGGCAATACTAGGTAATCGTGAAAATTATCAGAATCCTGTTTTACGGAAAAAATTAGAATTTATAGCTTCAAAACTGATAAGTTTTAATTTTACAAACAGCATTTCCAAATACAATGTCAAGCAAAATTACCGAGAAATTCAAAGAATAGTGGCTCGTCTTACGGAGGAAGAAATTTTCTTTTTGTTTGACAAATGCGAGATGGTACAGTTTATCTTATCAGATATAACCGAGGCATTTCAATTTTTTGACGCCCAAAATGCTAGAGGTAGAGATTTAGATCCACACGATTTGTTGAAGGCTTTTCATTTAAGAGAGTTCTCCATGTCCGATATTGCTCTACAAAACGAAATCGTAGAACAATGGGAAAATACCAGATCTAAAGAGCTGGCTACCCTTTTTTCAGAGTATCTATATCGTATTAAGGGATGGGTTAAAGGTAATTCTGCACGTTACTTTGATAAGGATGATATTCCGCTATTCAAAGGTTTGCATCTTGACGAAACAAAATCCTTTCCATATACTGTTCCTTTGAGAATAGCGCATTATTTCACGGATGATTACAACCATCATATTGATAGAAAAATAGACAATATTAAGCGGGAATTTCCATTCCAACTAGACCAGACTATTATTAATGGTCGCCGTTTTTTTGAATTTGTGAATTATTATAAAAATATAATCGATACGCTTTACAGTCAAGGTTATAAAGGTTTGCCCTTAGACGACACGACTAAAAAAATATTCAATTGTATCCAGACATATTCTTCACGCCACCGTATTGGAGACCAATATACTCGTGCCCTGTTTGATTGTGCACTTTTATTTTATATAGATAAGTTTCAATACGAAAATATTTCAAGAGCCACAGAAAAATTATTTGTCTGGGCTTATTCGATTAGACTTAACTATCAAAATTTAGGTTTTGCTTCGATTGACAATTATGTTGTTAATGAAATCAACATATTTAAAGAAATTAGCCAGGCTATTACTCCTGATCCAATCATAAATCTATCTATAAAGAATATAGACCAAATTAAAGGCAGTAATATACCTGAACTTATTCACCTTTTTAAAGAGTTTAAATATCATGAGTAATAGCTCTTCTAACATTACAGAATTAAACATAAAGGAACTTCTTGATGGTTCAGATAGCTACATGATTCCTATATATCAGCGCAACTATGCTTGGGAAGAAAAGGAAATTGAGCAACTTATCCAAGATATTTTAGATTATATCCCCAGCGCTTCATATGACGAAAGTAAAGACTATTTCATAGGAACTTTGATAATCAATAAGCAAGATGTCAACAACAAAATCATTTATGAAACTATTGATGGTCAGCAACGGCTTACCACACTAAGCTTACTCACAAGTGTTATAAAGCATAAGCAAGGTTTAGATTGGTATCAAGGTATAAACCTTAGTTTTCAAAGCAGGTTAAAATCTACGGAAACCCTGTTCGATATATTTCAAGAAAATATTCACAATCATAATAAAACCTACAACGATAATATTATTAATGGTCATAATCTTATTTTGAAACACCTTGATAAAAAACTAGTAGAGGCAGAAGTGACTTTAAAAACTTTTAGCGATTTTCTATTTTCCAAAGTTAAAATTGTAAGAGTACAAGTACCTGAAGATACAGACCTTAATCATTATTTTGAGATAATGAATACGCGTGGCGAACAATTGGAAAAACACGAGGTTCTAAAAGCATCGTTACTAAATGAGTATAACAAAATTGAAAATATAGAAGAACGAATGCAACGTTTTGCTGTTTTCAATATGGTATGGGAAGCCACTTCCGATATGAATTATTATATGCAATATCGTTTTCCAACTAATAATAAAAAAAATGAACCGGATATTAGGACAGAACTTTTTGGTGAAGATTGGAATTGGTTAGAAGTTGAAGATTATGATGAACTTTTTAACATATTAAATCAAGAGATCACCTCACATAATGTAGATAATCTAACTATCGATGAGGTCATAGCCTCAAAAAAGACATTTGACCCTAATGGTGATAAATTAGAAGAATCCGAAAGGTTTACAACGGTGATAAACTTCCCTAATTTTCTATTACACGTTTTGAGAATCCAAGAACAAAATGATACTGTTAAATTAGACGATAAAAAATTACTAGGTACATTTGATGAACTTCTTAAATCTAAACCCAATAAAATAGAATTTGTTGATGATTTTGTCTTCAATCTTTTTAGAATTAGATTTCTATTCGATAGCTATATTATAAAAAGAGAAGAAGCTAACGGCAAAGAGAACTGGAGCCTTAAAAAACTCAAGCGTTATGAAAAGTCGAAAGCAAGTTATGTAAATACCTTTAAGGAGAGTAACCAAACTTTAATAATGCTTTTGTCCATGTTTCACGTTTCAACACCCACGATGATATATAAACATTGGTTAAATGCCGCTCTTAATTTTTTACATATAAATTACATGTACAATGAAGAAATTGTAAATGAAAATTACATTTATTACCTAGAAACTTTTGCTAAAAACCTTTTACTTCATAGATTTCTAGCTAAAGCTCCGAAGGATTATTATGACCTAATCTATAAGGTAGATGAGCTTGATTTGAAAGATTATCGCATTGGGTACGATAACCCTAAGTTGACCTATGGTAATATTGAAAATAATCTTGTATTTAACTTTTTAGATTATATTTTATGGGATAGGGAACATCCCAATTATATAGACAAATTTGAATTTACATTTAGAAGTTCTGTGGAGCATTATTATCCTCAAAATCCAATAGGAGGCGAACCTTTAAGTGATAAAAGAGCATTGCATTCATTTGGTAACCTATGCTTAATAAGTCACAGCAAGAACTCTAAGCTTAATAATCATTTACCTTCAGCAAAAAGAGACTATTTTCAAAAATCTGAGAGTAAATTACCAATGGATTCTATAAAATTGAATGTAATGGTTTACGGCTATAATCCCAATAATTGGGGAGTAGAATCCATCAAAGAACATAATGTCAAAATGGTTGATGAATTTAATGTTTTTATTAAAGAACTATAACGTATGACAAAGGTCGGTAGTATAGAACGTATCACCCAAAATCAAGTAGTTCAGTTATTCAGAGATGAACTGGGATATACCTATTTAGGGGATTGGGAAGAACGTGAAGGCAATAGCAATATAGAGGAAAAATTACTCACAACATATTTAAAAAGGAAAGGCTACGATACCGTTCAAATTACCAAGGCTATCTATGAACTAAAAACGAGAGCAACCAATTTTAGCGATAGTTTATACACCACCAATAAGAACGTCTATGAATTACTGCGCTATGGCTCAGACATTAAAACAGAAGTAGGTAAGAATACGGAGAAAGTTCATTTTATAGATTGGTCTAATTTTGAAGAAAATGACTTTGCAATTGCAGAAGAGGTTACCATAAAAGAAAACAAGACCAAAAGACCAGATATTGTTATTTATGTAAATGGTATTGCCTTAGCGGTATTAGAATTAAAAAGAAGTACAGTAAGTATAAATGATGGGATTCGCCAAAACATTACTAATCAACAAGACCGCTTTATAGAACCATTTTTCTCAACTGTTCAATATTTATTTGCTGGAAACGATACCGAAGGGCTACGCTATGGTGCTATTAGAACCCCACAGAAATATTATTTAAAATGGAAAGAAGATGTTGCTGACAACAGCAGAAACCTACTGCATAAGTACATTCTAAAAATGTGCGATAAAAACCGCTTTTTAGAAATTATCTACAACTTCGTTGTTTTTGATGGTGGCATTAAAAAACTACCTAGAGTACATCAATACTTTGGCGTAAAAGAAGCTCAAAAATATGTAGATAAATATGAAGGTGGTATTATCTGGCATACTCAAGGTAGTGGCAAAAGTATTACCATGGTATACCTTGCCAAATGGATCTTAGAGAACAACCCCAAAGCAAGAGTAGCCATTTTAACAGATAGAACGGAGCTAGATAAACAGATTGAAAGCGTTTTCAAAGATGCAGATGAAAAAATATACCGAACCAAAAGTGGCACTGATTTAATTCATAAATTAAGTTGCCCTACCCCACGCCTATTATGCTCCTTAATACATAAGTTTGGTAAAAAAGACACTGGTAATTTTAACAAGTTTATTAATGAACTTGAAAGTCAGCCTTCAAAAACAGTTGGGGAACTTTTTGTATTTGTAGATGAATGCCACCGTACACAAGGTGGTCGCTTACACCGTACAATGAAAGCAATTTTACCCAATGCCGTGTTTATTGGTTTTACAGGTACTCCTCTATTAAAAAAAGACAAGCAAACCAGTTTAGAGATTTTTGGTAAATACATACACACTTACAAATTCAATGAAGGGGTTGAAGATGGCGTTATTTTAGATTTAGTCTATGAAGCTAGAGATATAGATCAGCGTATTACTTCTCAAAAAAGAATTGACGAATACTTCAATATAGCCACTAAAGATTTAAACGATTTTCAAAAATCTGAATTGAAGAAAAAGTGGGGTACCATGCAGAAGGTACTTAGCAGCCGTTCCCGTATGGAGAAAATCATCAGTGATATAATTTATGACTTTAAAAAACAGCCAAGACTAAGTAGCGAAAGAGGAAATGCTATACTAGTTGCTAGTTCTATTTACGAAGCCTGCCGGTATTATGACTTATTAAAAAGAACAAATTCAGAGCTTAGAGATAAGTTTGCTATTATAACATCCTATAGTCCCCAAACAAGTGATGTAACTACAGAAGATACTGGTGCCGGTACAGATTCAGAAAAAGAATTTATGTACAACTTGTATAAAGAATTGTTAGGCTCAAAAACAACCGAGCAATACGAAGATTGGGCAAAGGCAAAATTTAGTGATGAACCGGCAAACATGAAGCTTCTTATTGTAGTTTCTAAATTACTAACAGGTTTTGATGCACCACCGTGCTCCTACTTATACATTGACAAAAGCATGCAAGACCATGGTCTTTTTCAAGCCATCTGTCGCGTAAATCGCTTAGATACCGAAGATAAAATATTCGGGTATATTGTAGACTACAAAGACCTGTTTACGAACGTTGAAAATGCAGTAGCTGTATACACGGCAGATTTGGACTATGATGACTTTGAGAAGAAAGAAATAGATATTCTGCTTCAAGACCGTTTGGAATCTGCAAAAGAACGACTTGACAATTCCCTTGAAGAACTACATATTCTTTGTGAACCCGTAATAGTGCCAAGAACTTCTTTAGAATACCAACACTATTTCTGTGGAAACACCGAAATTGAAGCCCAGCTAAAAGCTACAGAACCACGACGAAATACGCTGTACAAAAAAATAGTTTCATTGATAAGAGCTTATGCCAATATCAATGAAGAAATGGAAGATGCTGGGTATTCTGAAAAAGAGCAAGTCGCTATTGCAAAAGAAGTTGATTTCTATTTAAAACTACGGGAAGAAATACGCCAAGCCAGTGGAGAAAAGCTAGATATCAAAGAATTTGAAGCTGATATGCGTCATTTAATTGACAACTACATTCAAGCCGATGAATCAGAAATTATCTCCCCTTTCGAAGGAATGTCCTTGTTGGATATTATTGTAAAATCTGGAATAGCCGACGGTATTAATTCCATGCCAGATGGTATTAAATCTAATCAAGGTGCCATCGCAGAAACAATAGAGAACAATGTTCGTTCAAAAATTATTAAAGAACACCTTATTGATCCCGCTTTTTTTGAAGAGATGTCAACGCTTTTAGCTGCTCTAATACAAGAGCGAAAGGCAAATGCACTCAACTACGAAGAATACTTAAAAAAAATTGCTGCATTAGCTAAACGAGTTAATGAAGGAAAAGGAGATGAGACTCCCCGAACATTAGAAACTATTGCCCAAAGAGCGTTATATAATAATTTAGGTAAAAATGAATATTTGGCATTACGTATTGATGATGTCGTAAAAAGTGAAAAAAGAGATGGGTGGCGTGGTAATCTGCCTAAGGAAAGAGAAATTAAAGCCGCGATTTATAAAGAATTGGCGACCTACGCGGTGGACACAAATATCGATATAGCAAATGAGCCCCCAGAACCTTACGGATTAGAAAATAAGGTTGAAGCGATATTCAATATTATTAGAGAACAGAAAGAATATTAATGCAAGAGATAGAATTAGGAAATATTAAAATTGAAGTAGAACAAAAGGATATTAAAAACATTCACTTGAGTGTCTACCCTCCCGATGGTGCTGTACGTATAGCCGCTCCTACCCGTATGGATTTAGATACCATACGTGTTTTTGCCTTAACCAAATTAAAATGGATTAAAAAGCAGCAAAACACCTTCAAAAATCAAGATAGAGAACCCCCTCGCGACTATCTGACTAAGGAAAGCCATTATTTTTTAGGCAAACGATATTTACTACAAGTAATTGAACACAATAATCCGCCGAAAGTTATCATAAAACACAGCACACTTGAATTATATGTAAGACCTAATACTTCAAAAGATAAAAGGTCAGAAGTGTTAGAAGATTGGTATCGTCAAGAATTAAAAGAAATGATTCCAAAGCTAATTAAGAAATGGGAAAAGGTTATTGGGGTACAATCTAATGAATTCGGCATTAAGAAAATGCGAACCAAATGGGGTACTTGTAATACAACAGCTAAAAGAATATGGCTCAACTTAGAATTAGCCAAAAAGCCGATAGAATGTATTGAATTCATTATCGTCCATGAGTTAGTTCATTTACTTGAACGCCCACACAATGAAATTTTTGTAGGCTATATGAATCAGTTTATGCCCAAATGGAGATTATACAGAGAGGAACTGAACAAATTACCTTTTAGACATGTGGAATGGAGATACTAAATTAGGATTGAGCAAGATTGCCATTGCTTGACAAGACCGCTCATTTAAGCTAAAAAATGCTACTGCTCAAAGTACCCCTAAGGATGCCACATTACTATTACCTAAATCTACATCAAAATTTGAAAAATCGTGGATGAATTAAGAAAAATACAGGCGAAACCAAAAGACGGAACGGAATTTTTAACAGATAACGGCACTAAAACCAATTACAATCTTATGTATTTTTGGCGGTGGAGTATTTCGGATATTTTGAGCAATGCCACTCGCTAACGGACTGAAAAATAAAAAACACCATAATCAGGTGTTAAGATGGTAGTGACCATCCAATAAATCTTTTATTCCCTAGATAGGATGATAGCTAAATGCTTTTAAAACAAAACGAGAATGTCCAAGCTAAAATGCCGCCAAATTATAAAACTATAATAGATAGCTTTTATCTTTAGACTATTAAACACTAAATTACCAGTATAAAATGTGGCTTGAATTGAATCTTTAATCTTTAGCCGTTTATTATTTAGGAGGTGATATTTATAAAAACCAACCGAACCCAAAAGAAAAATAGAATATGGAGAAATGGAATGAATTGTGTTTTATACTTTCAGAAAGTATCCCTTCCAACGCATCGGAACAAGTTTTTGAACTTAAGGTTATTCAAGCATTTGAAAAGCTGGGCTGGAGCCATTTCAAAAACGATATTTCGGTTCGAGAAAGCATCCAATTGGGGGCTTCAGGCAGAATAACACCTGATATTATAATAAAATCTGACCAAACCAATCTCTTTGTAATTGAGGTCAAAAATCCAACAGTAGATCTAAAAAACCCCAGTTTTCAAGACCAACTTTCATCTTACATGAGAATGTTGCGTTTGAATTTTGGCATTTTAATCGGAAATGAAATAAAAATTTTTGTTGACGGTTCTTTGGTGGGATCAAACCAATCGGAACTTTTAGAAAGAATTTCATTTAAAAAAGACAATCCGAAAGGTTTGCAATTCATTAATCTTTTCCAAAAAGAAACTTTTAGTAATGAAAATATTGAGAAATATATTCAAAAGAAAATTCAGACAATAAAGGAAAACAAATATGTCGAAAAAATAAAAAAAGAAATAAAGACAACAGAATATACGGACTACTTAAAAAACGAATTGAAAAACAAACTTTTAAAAGAATACAGCCAGAATATCGTAGACAGGGTATTGATTGATTTTATGATAAAAATTTACGATCCTAACGAGGTTCAGCATGAAGTACAAAGAACTGATTATACCCCCAAAGCAACATACCATTCAGATAATTACACGGGAACTACAAAAGAAAAGGAGTTGGCTAAAATCTATAAAAAGGTTCCAGTTTGGTTCAATAAACCTTATCAAAAAAACAGCCAAATACTTATAAACTACATGAAGTTAAGGGAACAAAAAACACCTGTTACTTTTTTTGAACTCGAAAAAGCATGTCAAGGAATAGATAATTTCAGGAGCAGTTACCAAGCAATGAAAACAATAAGCGAAAAGAATAACGCAAAAGTTTTTGATGAAGTTGGCCGAATAATAAAACTTTGGGAACTCGGACGGAGTTTTGTTGAGCAGGAGTACGAAAAATACAAACGGCATAACGGATAGAAAATACACTACAACTTTGTGCCAAAAATAGTATGATATTGGTATACCTTGGGTCAGAAAATTGCAATAAATCTGGTCTGTATTTCGACCATAGTTCATCTGATGCAATGGAGCTAAGTAATGAAGAATGTAGCGTCATTTCCATTGGTGTTGAAAAAGACATTAAAGTTTGGCAAAAGGCTATTAATAATTATGTTAGTGATTGGGTTATCAAAAATAATTTAAATGCAGTTGAATAGGTAAAATTGCCCTTCACTCAATTACATCAAAAAATACAGTAGTTACATTTGTTGACTTAAATTTTATGCTATCATATTTTTTGGGCTGACTACATTAAGGGTAAAGCTACACTGCCAACTAGTAAAAAATTAATGCGACTTTTATCCTATTATGGCTTGGCAATCCGAAAATTAAAAAAGATTAGAAATTTACCTAAAATCCCATGGCGCTATAGGATAGGGGTCACTCCACAAGCCAACTTTGGCGGCACGGGCTTCCTTTTCCAGTTCGTCATAGCTCATATCATCTGAATATTTTTTAAAGTGCCATGCCATGCCCAAGCGTACCATTTCTTTATTCACATTTAAGCTGTCCTTGTTAAAAATAACCCCGATCAGTCTTCCGTTGCGGTCAAATTTACCATCGGATCGGACATTGACTATTTGCCCAAAACATAAATCGGAAATAGCAATTTTAGCCCGATTCCCAAAAGGTTGTTTTCCTCTTTTTTCCGGGGCATCAATATGTTCCAATCGCAGTTTAATTGGTAGTTGCCCATAAAGCATTTCTACAGTGTCACCGTCAAGAATCCTAATGATTTTGCCTTTTAAGTACTTTAATTTGGTGGTATCAGTTTTAGAAAATTCGACGAACTTTTCCTCTTCCAGGTCTTTCAAAGGAAAATTACCCCCCCGTTGTATTAAACTGTTTTCCGCATGACCCCAAGAAATGGAGATAAATGTAAATAAGATTACTAAAGCAATGGATTTATTTAATTCTATTATAGTGTTCCTCATAAAGCAATTGTACCATTTAAAATTTTGAACTAAAAAAACATCAAAGTTACTCTATATAAATTCAATGTCCATATGTCACAAATAAACCAATAATATACGGGTATACCTTGCGACTTTCCGTAGTATAATGATCCCATTCCTAACTTTATTAAAGGGCAGTTTAAGGCATTATTAGATGCTTACACCTTAAACGGTCAGGAACCTATCAAAGACGATGTTTTAAATGTTTGGACATTTTCCGAGCATTTTATAAGTACGCGCAATAGGCGAGCGAATCCTAACCAAAATGAAAGGGTTTGTCCAAGTCTTTATTGGTGGGAGGATTTCGTAATTCCCTCATTAACAACTGTTAAAAAGGGAATCTATTCTTCTTCCTAAAAAATCAGGCGTTTTCTTACACCAAAACCGTAAATGCCCCGTTAATAACTCTCAAACCTTTACAACTTACCTATGAAATATCTTCAAGATTTAAAAGAACGCCACCCCACCTTTTATGATCAAGAATTTGCTGAATTAACAATTACAAAGGCACATGAAGGCAAAGGCCTAATCAATAAACAGGTAAATAAACTTTATAAGTCTAAGAAGTACATTAAGGGGAATAGACATTTTGAGGAAGTAGTAGTTAGATGCATTGCAATATCAGACAAAATGTTGAAACTTAAATATTGTGGTTGGAGTTCGGAGGAATTACACAATTATATCATGGAGGCTGTTGATTACTACAAATCTGGACATGATAATTCTCTTGCCGATATGTATAGGGGCAGAGGTATGTTGACATCAAGCGATGGACATAAGGTTCGATCTAAATCGGAACTTATAATTGACCTCTGGTTAATTACACAAAATATAAAGCATGAATATGAAAAGGAAATTTATGCTAATGGCAAACTTGCCGTTGTTTCTGATTTTTATTTGCCGGATTGGGATTGCTATATTGAGTATTGGGGTCTTGAAGGTGATACCGTTTACGAACAGCGCAAAAAAGAAAAAATTGAATTTTACAAATCCAAGAAACTAAGACTGATTTCACTAAATAATGAAGATTTGAGAAATCTTTCAGAAGTTCTCACGAAGAAATTAGTGAAAAACTAAAAAGGATTTCAATTCCTTATAGCTTGATATTTACTTCTAGCACTGCGGTTTTCCGTATTATCTCCTTGACAGTTATAATTACCTTGCTTTAAATATAAAATGTATCAGTGTTAATGTAATATCGATTTAAATAAAGTTAACCAACACTAAAAATAAGGCCCTAATTGTTCCAACCATTTCAGAAAGTTTCCCAATGTTTGAATTGGATTTGACTTAGAAAAAACCAAAACAACCCAATATGAAATATCTGCTTATTCCACTTACTATCTTTCTTTGGTATTTAACCGCGTATCTAGGCATCTATTTTGGCGTAGTACTAATGACCTGGATGTTTTCATTGAGCTGGATATGGCTCCTTCTAGGTTATACTTTTTTAATCGGTCTCATTTTTGGGCTTACAAACGGTATTCCAAGTTTATTGCGCTACCTAATATTGAAATTATATGGGCTAAACTGGTTCACTGCAGTGGTACATTCAATTGCCGGATTGTTGGGAATAATAGCAGTATTTGCTTTCTTTTATTCCAATCCACCTGAAATGGTATCGGGAAATATGTCAGTCCCCATATTAAGCGCAATGTGGAATTCCGCACCTATTAAAACAATCTTTCTATTCATACCATTTATTGGGTTAATACTATCATTAATATATTCTACCAGTATAGCGCCTATTATAATGAAATTAGAAATCGAGGAATTGTGAAATAATACTATTGAGTAAATTATAAATAAAAAATTAGACTGACAATGTGAGTCTTTATTCTCCTAGTAATTGCAGCTTTTTAAACGGGGATTTAAGAGAAAATTTTATAAAACAAATTATGAAGAAAATCACCTTACTATTTTTATTGATCATTACTTTTTTAGTCCCAAAGAATACACAAGCCCAAGATAATGGAGCTGTTATAGCAGCTGGCGCAGGAGCTTTGTTGGCCATCGGCGCAGGAATTGCAGCAGTGGAGCAGATGAAGGAGCGTGCAGAATTAACGGCTACCCAATGGGTCTTATCCAATAATCCGGAGTTGGTCAATTTTTCCTTACAAACCCTTGATTTTAATGGAAAAAAGTTAAAGGACATGTCGGAAACATCCGTAATCTCCTTTAAAATTCAGGAATTTGTTCCTCAGGACAAACCGGAGTTGGACGGAAAAAAACAAATTTTGCTTGGCTTTACCAGCTATGGTTGGATAAATGAATTCGGTATCGACTTTGATAAAGTTCATTGGTTTTTAATAGATTCCAAAGAATGGATTAAAATGATGACCTCCTATACCAAAGTTGCTTCTGGAGAAAAAAATGACACTTTTGTTAAGGAGCAATTAACCAGTGGGAAAATTGTAAACAAAGGAATTAAGGTGAAAAGCAAAACTACAATTCCATTTTATGAACTTTCTGGAGACATGTACGTAACAACGGATTACTCCGAGGACATGAAGTTTATTTACAATGAAAAATCCCTTGGTATTTATTTGAAGGAAACTAAAAATTTAATTCAAATTAAAAGGGGTAATATCATAGAAATACATGACTTCTTTTTTGATGAATAGGAGAATTTTTCAAAAAAAACATTAGAAGTATTAGTTCTGTTGGGGCTGATGATTTTTCAAGTTAATCACTAATTATGACTTTGGTCGGCGGCATAATACTTTTAGGGATAGTCATAGGAATAGCCCGTGCCTACCCTAAAACCAGTATTTTAATTGCCTTTGTACTCATTATTTTCTACTTAAAAAGTGATGGTGAACCTACTCTGAAAAAGCAAACCAACATTTCTAAAGCCATAGAAAATTCTAGCAGTTCCAGCTGTATCCAAGAAAATCCGGGGAATTACTATTGGCCCAATACCTTAGAGAATAAAAGTAAAAGTGATTACCTCCAAACGCCCTCGATTAAAACCTCATCCAAGACAAAAATTAATAATGTAAAGGTAAGAATTGGATCTGTTTGTAACGATGGATCTACTTCTAGGGCAACAGGAAGAGGTGCCTGCTCACATCACGGGGGCGTCGACTATTGGCTATATGAATAAACCTGGCTCACTGCAAGGTCCAACTATTTAATCCTAGAGCCCAATCTCCAGGGAATCCTTGCCTTTTTCCAAGACATAAGTTTGAAAGATATGGTCCGTTACACTTTTTAAGGCTTTGTTATTTTCCGGGTGATAGCCGTGATAGGTAAAAAATTCTACTTTCCCATTCGATTTGTCATACCACAATTCTTTTCCAATGGCTTTTCTTTCCACCAAGGAATCAATGTGTTCAATTTGCCTAAACTCCAGTAGTATTAACTCAGCAAAAGGTCTTTCTAGGGTTGCTCCTGTGCAAACTGTTTTTTCATAGTGATTTCCTTTCCAGACCATACAGTTCTCCTCTTCATTGACAAATCCAAAATACACTAAGACACTAAGTACAAGTCCTGAAAAAGATAAGATTACTCCATTTTTAGACTTTTTATTCAAACCCTTTATCCCAATTATTTCTGGAGCAGCCACTTTTACCTCTGAAGGGTGCTCACTAACAAAACTGGCATAATTGTCATAGCCCAAATATTTGCAGAAATACAAAATTAATTGTGGTTTCAGCTCCTCATTATTAGCCCCCTCTTTTTCTAAATAAGTTGTATAATAATCCCGAATAGTTCTTTCACTTATTTGATATTTATAATCCTCCAAAAGCATATCCGAAAGATGTTGCGCCCTTCTTGTTTTCTTTGAAGACCCCGTTTCCCTTTCAGCTTTTTCAAAAACTAGTAATATCAATTTTTTAGACATATCCTCTTTTTCCAATGCACTCTAAAACTACTACATATTTGGAAATTTCATGGAAAAAAACTGCTGGAATTTCTTTTCCACATGATCTCCATTCCTTCTGACGCAAACCTTATTTCTTTGCCTTGTAATTGATTATGTACTCATGATAACATCCCAATTACAGTAAAGGAAAACAGTTGCAGTAAGCGAATAGCCATTGGGAAGTAGCTCCTAGCTTCTGCAAATGTTTTCCACTTCCCAACCTAAAAAAGGAGTACTCCAACACACTTAATGTGTTGCTGAAAAATATTTGGACCAGTCCGAACAGCAACACCTATGTCTAATTTTTAACAATAGAAAACATGAAAAAAATAGCTTTATTACTCGTTCTAGTAATTGCCAATCTGTCCTTTATTTCTTGCGACAAAGATAATGTAGCAGATACTGACGCTTTGTATCAAAATCTATCGGCCACTGAGGGGGATGATGGTGATGTGAAAAAAAATCCTGATGAAGATTAATCTTCCTTTCCCATTATTGGGTATTTAATTAAAAGCGTTCCTTTAATGTGAACGCTTTTTGTATTTTGGAGGGATGAAACTTAAGTTTGGTTTGTCCCTCTTTTTTGTGCTCATTTTCAGTTGTTGCCAGGCAGGGTTTTCCACTGAATATGTTGTGCACAATTATGCTGTTTCCTTAAAAAAATCAAAGGATTCAATAGCCCAACTAAAAAAACAAATTGGTGCTTTTGCAAAAAACAAAGACTACGGGAAGGCCATTATCCATTCCAAAAAATTACTCGAACAAGCCCAATTTCTATCCGATAGCAATCATATAAGTAATGCCTATTGGAGACAAGGTTATTATTTTAAAATAATCGACCAATTAGATTCTGCTTACTACTATTTAGACAGATCCTTTACCATAAATTTAAAATTAATGGATAGTATCGGTGCCGGTGACCGTTTATTGGATATGGCCAATATTCAGAAAAGCTTAGGCGATTATAATGGAGGCATGATCACGTCTACGGAGGGTTTACAATATTTGGAAGGCTCCCAAGAAATAGAATCCATCACTGGTCTGTACCAAACTATTTCCGTCTGCCAGAAAGAATTAGGTAACTACCAAGAAGCCCTCCGCTGGAACAATAAAATTTTTAGTCTGTTAAACCAGCATCCTTCTTCGGACATTTCTACAGAAAATGTGTATGCCATGAGAACTACAAGGGCAAATATCTTAGCGCTACTAGGTGAATTTAATACCAGTTTTG
Organism: Arenibacter catalasegens; assembly: GCF_002909235.1. Taxonomy (GTDB): domain Bacteria; phylum Bacteroidota; class Bacteroidia; order Flavobacteriales; family Flavobacteriaceae; genus Arenibacter; species Arenibacter catalasegens. Next base: position 114,591 of record NZ_PHQQ01000010.1, on the reverse strand, counting down.
GCATTTTAGATAGCATAGCCAATAGCACCCAAGCAAACAATCAAGAACAATATTCACGCGCCATATGCAATATGGGGCATTATAAGTGGATAGAAAATAAGAACAACCCAGAGAGTGAGTCCCTCCTATTAAAGTCTTTGGACATAAGACAAGAATTAAATACGGCTCCTGGATTAATATCCAGTAGTGTTCATTTGGCAGAATATTATTTTGAAACCAATAAACCTAAAGCGCTGGAATATGCTCAAAAAGCACTTGAGAACTCAAAAAAACTGAACAATTCGGTCGCTATTTTGGAATCCCTCGATCTAATTTTGCACCTAAAAAAAGCCTTGAACCAGGATGTTTCCGAAGAAGCCATATTTTATTCCACTGTGCAAAATAAGCTCGAAAAAACAAAACAGGGAGTGCGTTCTATTTATGCTGCAACAAAATATGATAATGATAATTTAGAAAAAAAGAACCTTATCCTATTGGCCCAAGTTGCCATTAAAGAGAAACAGAAAATTATAGCGCTTTCAGTTGCATTATTTTTCTTGGCACTGATAGGCTTCGTTATATATTTTAAAAATCAGCAGAAAAAAAAGGAGCAGCTGGAGACAGCTTATAAGACTGAACTACGCTTGTCTAAAAAATTACATGATGAGCTCGGCAATGATATTTTTTACTTAATGACCCAGATACAAAAAGACTCTCCAGAAATGCCGGCTTCTAAAAACACAATAATTTTGCAAGGTTTGGACAGCATTTATAAAAGAATAAGGGATATTTCCAAAGAATTTACGGTCATTAATACGGGAGAAAATTTTGGAAAAGAATTTTTTGCCCTGCTTAATTCTTATAGCTCCATTAAAACAAAATTAATAACCAAAGAACTAGCACCTAATTTTTGGGACGATATCTCGGCAAAAGCTAAGATTGAAGTCTATAGGGTACTGCAAGAATTATTGGTAAACATGAAAAAACATAGTCAGGCTTCATTGGTTGCCATTACTTGCACAAAGACCAAAAAACAAGTGACCATTAATTATAAAGACAATGGGGTAGGCTTTTCTTTGAAGGAGAATTATTCTGGAAACGGTCTTAAGAATGTGGAAAACCGTATGAAGGGTTTAAAAGGAAATATTAATTTCGATTCAAAACCAAACGAAGGTGTCACCGCCACCATTACGTTTGCCATTTAAAATACATATGCAATTCAACAGGATATTTGTTTCGGAAGATATAGACAGTAACAATCTAGGGGTCATTACCATGCTTCAAACTTTGGGATATACCAATATAGGACATTCCCAGTACTGTGATGAAGCTCTTTTGAAACTAAAAAAGGCAATTAAGGATGGCAAGCCTTATGAGCTTTTAATAACCGACTTATCCTTCGACAATCCTAGGGATAAAAAAAACCTCCTAAATGGGCAAGAGCTTATTTCGGCTATAAAGGAAATTTATCCAGAAGTCAAAGTAGTGGTCTTTTCTGTGGAGGACGATCACAACACCATAAAATCTTTGTTTGAGGACCAAAAAATTGATGGGTATGTCTGTAAGGGACTTAACGGGCTTAAGGAGCTTCAGCATTGTATTGAATCCATTGCCAACAGCGAACCATACACTTGCCCAATAGCCACAGCTGCACTACAACAAAAAAACACCTTGGAATTAAATGACTATGATCAAAAATTACTGTCATTATTGGCCATAGGATATAAGCAGAATGAAATTAGCATATTGCTCAAAGAAGATGGTATTTCCCCAAATAGCATAAGATCTATTGAGGCCAATATCAGTAAATTAAAGGACCATTTCAATGCTTCCAATACTACACATTTGGTCTATGTAGCTTCAAGTTTGGGGCTTATTTAGTACTGCCTACTTATTTTTTTTGTCAAGGACACTTTAAAAAACGGACACAACCCCAAATCTTACCATAACTTAACCGCGCGAGGATCCTGTCCGATTTTTGTAGTGTTCCGGAAGATAATCGTAAAGCAAAAATCGGATAGGGCGCACTTGCTTATTTAATTAGTGGAAGGATATCTCTTTTTGATGGTGGTAAGTAACCGTGTGGTGGCAAAAATAAAGGTATGGTATGTTCTTTCTACGTTCCATGCTTTTATGAGCGGTTCCGAGGAGGTTGGAAAACTTTTGGGTTTTTCAACTTCCGCAGGTACTGGATTTGTTTTTCGAAATCATCCAATAGGGCTATTCTAGTGTAATTCTTTTTTCATCTTTATTGTAAGCTTTTCGAAATCCTCAGGAGTCATATCCAATTGTAACCTTGGCTTCCCAAAATTGCTCTTTACCAATTGAATCTTACCGAGCAGTGACGAAATATCAACATTTCTTTGCTTTAGGTCGCGTTTAAGATTGGTGTTTTCCATTTCTATGTTAATGGCCTCTTCCACCTTTTTGAAGAACCTATCCCTTTCCGGATCGGCATTCTTACCTTCCATTAGCAAAGGAGCTTGCCTGCGTTTCTTTTGTGGCGAGTGTTCAAATAAAAGTTCTATCATAGCCTTGGTCGGAAGGACCCCATTTTTTTCCATATTCTTCATAATGGCGACCATCGCATTAAACCGCTTCTTGATCAAATTCTGAATGGTCCGTCCATTGGGACCAAAAGATTCCTTTGGAGAAATCTCGTTATAAATAAAGAAATCCAACATCGTTTGTAGCGCCTCCGTATGGGTCTTGAAAAGCTGTCTCGAAAACGTCTGGAACTGCTTTGCTGTATCTTTCTTAAAACGAATACCTATAAATGGGTTCATAATTTTCTGCTTGTCGCAAATTCTCCCCTAAAAATGGGCCTTTACATGGTGTTTGTCGCAAATTTTCTCAGATTAAGAAGTAAAACAATTTTCAATTCATTGAAAATCAATAACTTATATATTGTAACGTGGCTTTAGCCCGTTACCCTCTTGCTATTCCCCTTAGTTCCGTTTTACTTCGTACCGGAATACTTTCTTTATGACTTCTAAAAGGCCTCACCCGATTTATGATTTTTTTGGTGACCTTCCAAAACTTTTGTTCATTCCAAAAGTTCTTTTTTTTCTTTCACCAGCTATTTTCTACGGCTAGGGCCATCTAACTTTAACCGGTTGAACATCCTTATGAACCTATCCGAAATCTGTGTTCCGTACCTGTTCCCTATCTGTTCCAGGCTCAAATTGGTCGTAATGTGTGTTTTTGTCCCAAGGCTTTCAAAATTCCGATAACGGTTTAAAAGTATCCTAACAAATATTTCCTCCTTCCCGTACTGGTAAACATTGTTCCCCACAGTTTCCGATCCCAGATCATCGAATAGAAATGTCCCCTTGGAATAGTAATCTATAATGTGGTCCTTGTTCTTTTCAGCATTGTATTTTGCAACTACCTCTTGTGCCGCAATTGAGGGAAACCACAATTCCCGCAACCCATATTGTTTGGACATGTTCTGGATAATTTTAAAACTCGATGTCTTGCCCGTTCCATAGGAGCCGAAAACTATCAGCCCTTTTCTAAGCGATATGTTATCCACCATTTCAAATTCGGGGTCTTGGTTCCAATACTTGCAGAAATGCGCCAAGAAGCTCTTATTGGTAGCGTCCACCTCGAAATCTAGATCCATCCGGGCATAAAATTCCTGTGCCGCCTTAAAAAAAACTTTTTTAAAAAGTTCTGGGGCGCATAGCGGTTTAAGTTCCGTTTGCTTTTTTAAAAACCGATCTGACCATCCTTTTTCCATATCGCCTATTCCAATATTGGACTTCTATTGTTTTTTTCTTCTTTTAAAAAGGTAAATTGTTTTATTTCTTGTTTTATCCCTTGTTTATTATGGTGGACACTTTTGACCATGCTGCCCCGACAGAACTGTCCAGGCTGTCCGGACATTTTTGTCCTGCCAGGCCCGCCATTTCTATCATTAAAACGCAGCAAACTTTTCAGATATCGCCTTCTTCCGTTAAAGGCCGTTTCCTCTATCCAGCCCAAGGTCTTTAGTTCGGAAATGTACCTGGTGACCTGTCGTTCGGAAATATGCAGAAAGGTAGCAATGTGCCTGTTGGACATAAAGCATTCCCTCCCGCTTTCGGTGAAGCTATGTATCTCCAGGAATAAGATTTTTGCATACCAATTTGCATCCGAGTTCAGATAGATCACCCTCGGTATCCAGATACCCTGAAAATTTCTTTCTTCAGGTTTCATAATTTTCTCTTGTTTTTCACCAAGGACTTGTTGAACCTATGTTCCAAGGTCTCATCGGAAAGGTCGGGTTCCCCCAAGAGCCAGGCGTCGATAGTATCCTTGTCAAAAAATTTCTGTCGGATATGGGGATTGTTCCCCATGGGAATCAGCTTTAGCTGGGTCAGTTTGTAGATCTTACTTTTGGAGAGTCCGGTGTATGCGGCCAGATCCTCCACGTTCATTACTTTCTTGGTGTGGGACAACAGACCCTTGATATCGGATAGCAGGTCCACTACGTTTTCGTTTTCTTCCATGATAATTAACTTTATGATTTTCTTCAAATTATAGAAGCAAATAACACCGAAAGAAGAACGAGAAAATTTTAACTTAAAAAAATGATAGTTATTGAGGGATTGACAACGAATCTTAAAAAACGGTCAGAATTACGCAACACGCAAATTTCATATGATGGTATTTGAAAAAGGAAGCTGAATCCTATTTGGGATATAGCTCTAACTAGTTTCTTCTGTTGAAAGTGCCTAACTAAGAATAATTTTTGGAGTCTTTGAAGTAATATTATGTAGAAAAAAAAATGTTGTACCTATGTTGTACCCATGAAAAGAAAAAGGCCTCACGATTTCTCGTAAGGCCTATTCTCATTAAGCTCCCCCTCTTGGGCTCGAACCAAGGACCCTCTGATTAACAGTCAGATGCTCTAACCAACTGAGCTAAGGAGGAGTGTATATATTTTAATTCTCTTAAAGAACGTTTCCTCTAACCTCCCGATAGCTATCGGGATGAGCTAAGGAGGAGTGTATTTTTATCGCCTAAGCGGGTGCAAATATAAAATGTTTTTTCAAATACGCCAAACAAAAAATGGCTGTTTTACACCTAATTTTTAAAAATATTTAATTCTCCTATAAAAACTTCTTGATAATATTCCAGATATCGTTTCCAAATACCACTGCCATAAGCCCCATAAGTATAACAAAACCAATTATTTGGCCCGTTTCCAACACTTTCTCACTTGGTTTCCTGCCAGAAATTATTTCGTACAATAAAAACATTACATGCCCGCCATCCAATGCCGGAATAGGAAGAATATTCAAAAATGCCAACCATACGGAAAACATGGCCATAAAATTCCAAAAGAAAATCCAATTCCAAGTTTCCGGCATCATTTCCACAATTCCTATGGGTCCTTTAACCTGTTTGTAAGCTCCCGTCTTGGTATTGAAAATAACTTTAAACTGTCTTATCTGATCGGTCAACACCTGTATGGTACGTGTATAACCTGCAGGAATGGCCTCAAGAAAACTATAATTATCGGTGACCCTAAGATCGTTAAGATCTAATTCTATACCTATGAGTCCTACATCGGGAACTGTTAGTTCCAAGTGTTCTGTAGCCCCGTTTCTCAAAACGCTGATGTCTAACTTTTGATTGGCGGATGAACCAATTTTACCTCTGAACTCATCCCAAAACTTGGTACTTACACCATTTACCCCAACAATTTCGTCACCTGGCAATAGGCCTGCCTCTTCCGCTACCGAATTGGGCTGCACCTTGGCAATAATAGCCTTGGATCTATACCCCAAGAAATTTTTGCCTTGGGTTGCAAAAACAGTTTCCTTTCCTTCATCAGATAAAGGAAAGGTAATTTCATTTCCATCCCTTTTAACCGTTACCTCATCTCCGAGAATGATATCCAAAACCGCCTCGTTGAATTTTCTGGTTTTCTTATCGTCCACCATCAAAATTTGATCGCCTGTCTTTAATCCCAACTGCTCTCCAATTGAATCTACTACTATTCCATATTTTAAACTATCCGAAGGAATATACGTATCACCATTACTTGCCAACATCGTGGTATAAATTACCCACGCCAACAAAAAGTTTACAATAACCCCACCTGTCATTATAATAAGACGTTGCCAAGCCGGCTTGCTACGGAACTCCCAAGGTTGTGGTTCTTGCTTCATTTGCTCGGTGTCCATGCTCTCATCGATCATCCCCGCAATCTTCACATAACCGCCCAAGGGCAACCAACCAATTCCATATTCCGTATCCCCTATTTTCTTTTTGAAAAGGGAAAACTTCACATCAAAAAACAAATAGAATTTCTCCACTTTCGTCTTAAAATATTTTGCGGGAAGAAAATGGCCCAATTCGTGGAGAATCACCAAAATGGATATGATAAGTACAAACTGTACAATCTGTATTGCTAACGTCATTCAGTATTTTTTTTAAACTTTAAAAGCGCACAAAAGTACATTATTAGGTGGTCTTAAAAAAAAACTATTCCCCACAAGGGCTATTTTTATGAAAGTTTTAGTAGCAATCCGTTTAAAGATGCTTGAAATTTCACGGTATCTGCCCTACCTTTGCCAAAAAAACATGCGTTCGTTTTTTGCCAAATTTAAATTCTTCGGCATTGTTCTACTCATTGTTTCCGGGATAATCGTCACCCTTTTCTACAATGCCCTTCAACCCAAAAAATTGTTACCGGTTTACCAACCAGCCATGGTAAATTTTGAATTGGTAGACAGCACCTTACAGCATGTGAAAAAATACCACACTATTGCCGATTTTACTTTGACCAATCAAAACGGCAAATCGATAACTCAAGTGGACTACCACAACAAAATTTATATTGCCGATTTTTTCTTTACTACCTGTCCCACAATTTGTCCTATAATGACAAAAAATATGGCTGGCCTTCAGGACAAAATCATGAATGACAGTGACGTATTGTTGCTATCCCATTCCGTTACCCCAGACATAGATTCCGTTCCACAATTAAAAAAATATGCCTTGGAAAAAGGGGTCAAGGATAACAAATGGAATCTGGTTACAGGTGACAAGGAACAGATCTATGAACTGGCTAGAAAATCCTATTTAGCAGTTAAGACCAGTGGTGACGGAGGACCGTACGATATGATCCATACCGAAAACTTTATTCTTGTAGACAAAGAACGTAGGATAAGGGGCTTTTATGATGGTACAAAATCGGAAGAAATGGATAAATTATTGAGCGATCTTAAAATATTGAAATCTTCCTATAAGGAGTAAAGTACCAAAAACTCTTTACGGATAAAAAGGTATAATTAAGATTGGCGATTTCCTATGTCGAAGTCCCATTTACCACCTCTGCTACCTTTAAAAAAATCTTAGTGTCTCTTCAATTGGAAGCAACAGGCCTTCAAAGCTTCAACTTTTTATGGTTTTACCGTAATACTTCATCTTTTTCTTTTATTTTTGTGCTTAATTAAAATCAATCTAAATAAAAATTGACTACCACAGTAGCACATTTAAAGCGAGGTCAAAAGGGAATCATCAAAGAATTTGCCGATGGAATACTTCCAATTAAACTATTGGAATTAGGTTGCCTTCCTGGCAATGAAATTGAACTCGTACAAGTGGCCCCTCTTAAAGACCCCATATACATTAACGTTAACGGCACGCACATAGCCATTAGGCGATCTGTAGCCGCCCTGATAGAATTAGAAATTATTGAAGATTCCCCACTATGAGCAAACAGATCAAGGTTGCGCTTATAGGCAATCCCAATACCGGAAAGACTTCCGTTTTCAACCAACTAACCGGATTAAAACAAAAAGTAGGCAACTACCCGGGCATCACTGTTGAAAAAAAGGAAGGGGTCTGTAAACTGCCTCGTGGTGTAAAGGCACATATATTGGATTTACCAGGTACCTATAGCCTTAATACTACTTCTTTGGATGAAAGTGTAGTGGTAGAACTTTTGCTCAATAAAAATGATAAGGATTTTCCCGACGTTGCCGTTGTAATCAGCGACGTTGAAAACCTTAAAAGAAACCTTCTTCTTTTTACACAAATCAAAGATCTTAAAATCCCGGTAATCTTGGTCATTAATATGGCCGATCGCATGTCCAGGACTGGTATTTCTTTGGACATAGAACTGTTGGAAGAAAAACTGGACACCAAAATAGCGTTGGTAAGCACCAGAAAAGGTACGGGTATAGACCGAGTTAAGGAATTGATAGCGGACTATAAAAATCTATCCATTAGCCCTAATGTTGACACTACGGTAATTGCACCCCAGTATTTTGAAAAATTGAAATCGACTTTTCCAAAAGAAGAACTTTATAAACTATGGCTTGTAATTACACAGGATGTTAATTTTATGCCCATAGCAAAAAATCCAATTACCATTCCCTCCTCTTTTGCCACCAAATCTAAGGCCGAACTAAAAAGGTTGCAACAGAAGGAAACCATTCTTAGATATCAATTTATAAATGGCATACTAAAACAGGCATATAAGGTGGATATTAATGCGGCCAAGGGACTCAGGGCCACATTGGACAAGATTTTGACACACAAAATATTTGGGTATGTCATTTTTTTCTTGATACTTCTAACCATATTTCAGGCCATATACGACTGGAGCAGTTACCCAATGGATTTTATTGATGAATCTTTTGCTTCTGCCAGTGAATGGGTCAAGGACACTTTACCTCCAGGGGTATTTACCAATTTAATTGCGGAAGGAATCCTTGCTGGGATAGGTGGAATAGTCATTTTTATTCCCCAAATAGCCTTTTTATTCCTTTTTATTGCCCTCTTGGAGGAATCCGGTTATATGAGCCGGGTTGTTTTTTTAATGGACAAATTGATGCGTCCGTTTGGCTTAAGCGGCAAGAGCGTAGTGCCTCTGATTTCAGGAACAGCATGTGCAATTCCCGCAATTATGGCCACTAGGACTATTGAAAACTGGAAGGAGCGGCTTATTACCATTTTGGTTACCCCGTTTACTACCTGCTCTGCCAGACTACCTGTTTATTTGATCATTATTGCCCTAGTTATTCCTGAGGGAAGATTTCTTGGGCTGAGTTATCAGGCCTTGACCTTAATGCTCCTTTATCTCATGGGATTTGGAGCAGCTATTTTTTCGGCGATGATCTTGAACAAGATCATGAAGATAAAAAGCAAGACTTTTTTTGTCATGGAAATGCCAAATTATAAGCTCCCACTCGTTAAGAATGTGGTCTATACAGTTTGGGAAAAAACTAAAAGTTTTGTGTTGGGCGCCGGTAAGATTATTTTGGCCATCTCCATCATACTTTGGTTTCTGGGATCCAATGGATTTTCGGATAATTTTGCCAATGCCGAGGGGATTGTAAGTGAGCAAATTGAAAAACAAGGATTTTCGGATTTCAATAAAATCAATATTGAAAGTACCATGGCCTCGTACAAACAAGCACTTCAGGATAGCATCAATACCCAAGCCTACGCTATGGACCAAGTAGGATTAAGAGATTCACTAAGGCTTAAAGAAAAGACCTTACACGACAAGGCAGTGAACCAAGAAATAGCTAGTTACAAACTGGAAAACTCTTATATGGGATATATGGGAAAAGCCATAGAACCGGTAGTGCGCCCGCTGGGTTACGATTGGAAGATTGGTATTGCCGTCCTTGCCTCTTTTGCTGCTCGGGAAGTCTTCGTGGGTACTTTAGCTACTATATATAGTGTAGGCAGTGACGAAGAAGACACCATAAAGAATAGAATGGCCGCCGAAATAGACCCTAAAACAAAGAAACCCTTATTTAATTTGGCCTCTGGCATTTCTCTTTTGTTATTCTACGCATTTGCAATGCAATGTATGAGTACGCTTGCCATAGTAAAACGGGAGACAAATACCTGGAAATGGCCTGCAGCACAGCTAGTTTTTATGAGCCTTTTTGCTTATATTGTAGCATTGATCGCATACCAGATCTTAAAGTAACCAGGATGACCAAAAATAAGTAAAAATGTAACGGACTTTATTTCCGATAATTTAATAGGACTTTAAAACACCTAAAATGAGCATTCTTCAACACATACTGGTCTATATCACCGTGGTTTTAGCCTTGGGATACATTGTAAAGAAATTTCTATTGCCAAAATCCTTGTTTGCAGGAAAAAAACGTAGCTCTAAAGCTTGTGGTGATGGGGATTGTGGTTGTCATTAATCCTAGTAGAAAACGTTTTAATCTTCCATTGGTACTTAATATTACATTTTATTAAGTAAAATAAATCTGTCTTAAAATAATCACAAGTCCATTGCTTTCAGAAATCCAATTCCTTAATTTGGTATTCATTAGATGACTTGTATGCTCAATTTTAAATTCTTATTCCCCATTTTTTTAATTGTTTTCGGAAGCAATTTTAATCAGGCCCAAGTAATTTCCTCCGTTGTAAAAGACTCCGCTACACAACAACCTATCCCCTATGCCACAATTCTACTGTCCAATAAAAAAGGGGTTATTACCAATGAAGAAGGCCGATTTAGTTTGATATTAGATCAAAAAAGCAAAGACACCGACTCCCTATTTATTTCGTGCATAGGCTATGAAGGTTTGCGCAAGCCATTGAATCAATTCACCGAAGCTGTCATTTTTCTAAGTGCCAAGCCAATAGAATTAAATCCTGTAATTGTCAGTAACAAACAATATACTGCCGAAGAGCTTATAGAGCAGGTAAAAGAACATATCGACAAGAATTATAGTAAATCCCTCACTAAAAAACGATTGTTCTTTAGGGATTCCTATCATCAAAACCTTACCAAATCCAATTATACCTTCAAAGAATCCACCATAGCTGCGCTCAACGAGAAATTCTTGGACAGTGTTTTGAATACCATCCCAAAAAAATCGAGCCGTTACACCGAAATCTTAGGTGACTTCTATGGCAATTATGAAAAGGACAATCAAAAACTCACCCTGATAAAAGCTTCTGAGCTTTACGACAAGCAAAGTGAATTGGACCTAACTTCCTTGGAAGAAAAATTCAATGATATTCTAAAGAAAAATATAAAGTCCGATTCCTATTTCAAAATTAAATCGGGTCTATTCGGTACAAAAGTGGATGCCGACGAAATATTTACCCCAGAGAATGAAGGTGCAGATGCAGAGGCCCTGAAAAAAGAATTGGAAGAAAAGAAAAAGAAGGAAGAAAATCGAAAAAAGAATTTCGCTTCCTTTAAAAAAGGAAGTCTCAGTAAGATTATGGAAAAACAGTTCTTTCTGAAAGATTCAGACCTCAATTTCATCCATAAAGACAATCGGTACAATTTTAAAATGGTAGATTTTACCTACATAGGGAATGATGCGGTCTATATCCTGGATTTTGAGCCCAAAAGAGCTGCAGACTACCAAGGTAGGCTATATATCCATGCAGATGATTTTGCTATAATCCGATTGGATTACAGCAATGTTAAATCCTTGAGGACCTTTAAGCTATTGGGAGTATCTTTGGACCAATATTTGGACAAGGGCAAGATGATATTTTCCAAGAATGAAGAAGGATTTTACTATTTACGCTATTTTGAAGAAGAACTGGGCGCAAAGGTGGCCATAAAAAGGCCTTTGAAAATCATTGAACTAAACAAGCGTGTAAAGGGAAGGAACAAACAGAACGAGCTTTCCTTAAAAATAGATATGGCGAGCAGTGGGGTAAACAGGCACGAGGTGATCCTTTTTGATTCTGAAGCCATAACTACCGCCCAATTCAATGCCGTTCAGGAAAATAATACCGTTCTTCCTACCTATATGCCCAACTACAATCCTGAATTTTGGAAGGGGTATAACATAATAGAACCCAACCAGGCAATAAAGGATTTTACGGCGCGAGTAGAGGTTAACTAAAGACTAAACCAAATTTTGAATAAAGGAATAACACAACAATGCCCAACCAATAACTAGGAATAATCCGCCCAATGGGGTAATTGGACCCAAAAACTTGAGTTTTTTTCCTTTAGCTGCACTTATAGAAAGTCCATAAATACTAAATGAAAATAGAAACACTCCAATTATAATACAATAAATCATATAACGTTCCAAAGCTGTTTCCAGATTAAAATTAAATCCTAAAACCAGTAATAAAATGGCATGGTACATTTGATACTTTACCCCAGTTTCAAAACTTTTTAATTGTTGTTCGTTCATGATTTTTTTTAGGGCATGCGCTCCAAATGCCCCGAAAACCACTGCTAAAAGACCGTAAAGAGAACCCAGTACATGCGCTAAAAGAACCATAAAAATATTTTTATAAAAGTAGTAAACAATAAAACTAATTGAACTCCATCTTTAATTCCAAGTCCTTATTCAAATTAAAAGCGCATTCTTTATAAGATGGAGGACCAAAGGTCTTTAATTTGGCATTAGAAAAGGCTATGGGTTCCTTTGGAATTCCCAACCAATTTGTATCCAATTTATCGTTTTCGTTTTCATCATGAAAAATAGCCATGGCATATTCGCCTTTGGGAAGATCGGAAATCTTGAAATGGGTAGTGACCTCAGTAGCGGTAATGCGTTCTACCTTATATACCTCCTCAAATTTTAGAAACCCTTCGGACTTATTGTAAATGGCAATATTGATATTGCCAATGGATGATTTTACGCCATGCACTACTACGGACAGTTTATTTTGGGACATGCCGCTGAATGGAAATAAAATCAACACAAGCCAAATATATTTCTTCAAATAACCGACCATTGTAAACCCCACAACTATTCTTTTGGAGGATTAATTTTGTTTGATAAAAGCTGATACATAGCCACCGTTTCCGTGCTATCTGGCATGTTTAAAAATAATTTCATGGAATCCTGATATACCAATCTTATTTTAGGTTGGGAAAGTCGATCCACATAAACATACACCTTGTTAAGGCTTAAGCTATCTTCTTTAAAGACTCCTTTTTCCCTTTCCTTAACAGAGAATCCATTGATGCGTTCCATGGAAGGAATCTTTTCCACCATTGCAACACTGTCCATCTCCGCATAAGGGATTTTAACGAAATATATTCCAGATAATATTTCCAATTCCTCCTTTTCCGTCTTTATCCAATTTTTGTAATGAGCCGTAAAAGCCAAGGCAACTACAATTATGGTGACCACAATAAGCAAATTTAAAAACCAATGTCTTTTTTCTGTATTTCCCATAATTTAAATGAAGATAGATGATTCCTCTAACAAACCAAAATATTTCAACTAAGGCCTACATCGAGCATCATCATAACTATAAATCCTCCTATAAAACCCATGGTGGCTATATCCGTAAACTTATCTTGTTGAGTTTCCGGAATTACCTCTTCAACGACCACAAAAATCATAGCGCCTGCTGCAAAAGAAAGGGCATAGGGTAAAATAGGCTGAAAAGCAAGAACCGCCCATGCACCCAATACCGCTGCAATAGGTTCCACCAAGGCTGATGCCTGTCCATACATAAAACTCTTTCTCCTACTTAAGCCCTGCCGCCTTAACGGCATGGCCACCGCAAAACCTTCCGGAAAATTTTGAAGTCCTATCCCCAAGGCCAAGGCAACTGCCCCGCCAATTGTAGCTCCATCAAATCCTGCTGCAACACCTCCAAACAAGACCCCAACTGCCAATCCTTCTGGAATATTGTGCAGGGTAATCGCTAAAGTTAATAAGGTGGTTTTATGCCAGGGAGTTTTAATTCCTTCTTTTTCGTTTTCCTTAAAGTTTATATGCAAATGAGGCAATACCTTATCTAACCCAAAAAGAAACAATGCCCCTAATAAAAAGCCAACTGCAGCCGGTATCACCTTAACAAATCCCTCCCCAGGGCTCATTTCTATACCAGGGGCCAATAAACTCCAGAAACTGGCCGCTACCATGACCCCGCCCGTAAAACCAAGCATGCCATCCAGTACGGCACGATTCATAGTCTTAAAGAAAAACACCAATGAGGCACCCAGGGCCGTAAGTCCCCATGTAAACAAGGTAGCATAAAAAGCAGCTAGTATTGGGTCGATAGATTCAAAATAATCAATAATTTCATTCATATTTCATCATTGGTTTTAATATACAAATTAGAAGCGATGACATGTGAAATTTGCATTTTCCTTCCGTCTATTTCAATATTTAATGAACCATCGAACTCCTCCCTTTCGATTACGTTTATTTGATTACCCAAGGCTATACCATTCTTATCCAAAAACTTCAAAAACGTTGCTGATGAATCTTTGACGCCAACGCATACTCCAATAGTATTAATAGGGACTTCACTAAGCAAATCCCTATCCCTTTCCTTAAAGGCTCCGTTCCTATCCGGTATTGGATCTCCATGCGGATCAAACTTGGGAAATGCCAAGAGACGATCTAGACTATCTATTAGCTGGTCACTTTTAATGTGCTCCAACTGTTCCGCCACCTCATGGACCTCATCCCAGGAAAAATCCAGTTTCTCCACTAAAAAAACTTCCCAAAGTCTATGCTTTCTAATAATGCTCAATGCCCTTTTTGTCCCTAATGGGGTTAACGAAACCCCTTGGTATCGTTTGTAGTTTACCAAATCTTTTTCGGACAATTTTTTAATCATATCGGTAACCGAGGAGGGCTTGGTTTCCATTAGCTCTGCAATGGCATTGGTGGCCACTTCCTCTGTCCCCTTTCTGCCTAAATGAAAAATGGTCTTAATATAATTCTCTTCCGAACGTGTCATCAAATAATATTTATACAAAAATACATTTTTATTTGTACAAACAAATTTTTAGATTTGCCTAAAATATAATTTAACTTAATGAAAAATATAATTTTACTATTTCTATTTGCACCATTATCCCTTCTTTTCTCCCAAACCGGAACCTTGGAAGGTACAGTTACCTCCAACGGAGAGCTATTGGCCTGGGCGACCATACAGCTGCAAGGCACCCACATCGGCACCACTACGGATGAAACAGGGAAGTATAGCCTAAACGCTCCCTTTGGAAGCTATACCGTAGTTTGCCAAAGCATAGGATACACCTCCATACTTAAAAAAACTATTGTAGACCAATCCCCTACATTAAAATTAAATTTTGAATTAAAAGAAGATGTTATGGGGCTGGAACAGGTAGTGGTAACTGGAACGCGAACGGACAAAAGACGCACGGACTCCCCCGTCATCGTAAATCTGATCAACAGTAAAACATTGGATAATGTAGTGGCAACAAATCTTTCTGAAGGGCTTAGGTTCCAACCAGGCCTCCGGGTGGAAACCGATTGCCAAACGTGCAATTATACCCAATTGCGGATAAATGGACTTCAAGGGGGGTATTCACAAATATTGATCAACGGAAGGCCTATTTTTAGCCCGCTTACCGGCTTATACGGTATGGAGCAAATTCCAACCAACATGATAGAACGTATAGAAATAGTCCGAGGCGGCGTTTCGGCCTTATACGGATCAAGTGCCATAGGTGGTACCGTGAATGTGATCACCAAAATTCCAAGACAAAACGACTATTCCTTTACCTATACCTATCAAAATGTAGGGAACAATGGCAACGATCATCTTCTAGTAGGAAACGCAACCGTAGTAAATCCAAAACGAAATGCAGGAGCCACCTTTTTCGTCAGCAAGAGGGACCGTGACACCTATGACGCTAACGGCGATAATTTTTCTGAGCTACCACAGCTAAAAAACAACTCCTTCGGTACCAACTTCTTTTACCTACCAAAGAAAAACCAAAAGTTAGAAGTAAGTATTAGTAGCATAAATGAATACCGGTACGGCGGGGAGATGGTGGATAAACCTGCCCACTTGGCACAGCAATCCGAAGAAAGGACCCATAACGTACTCATGGGCAGTCTGGATTATCAAATAAATTTTAATGAGGAAAAAAGTGCACTTATACTTTATTATGGTGGTCAATATACCGATCGTGATCATTATACGGGCATAATCCCGGACAGCCAACCAGAATTGGGGGAATTCTTGGCGGACCCCCCTTACGGAATATCAAATGTTACTACACATCAAGGTGGCACACAATACAATCATAGCTTTAAAGAGTTTCTTGGCGGTAAAACCGTATTTACATTTGGTTCCGAATTTGTATATGACGAGGTACTGGATGTTATTGAACCCTATAATTATAAAATAGACCAAACAACTAGGAATTTAAGTGGTTTTATACAGAACGACTGGGATATTTCTGCCAAATTAAATTTTCTTTCCGGTTTTAGGATCGATGACCACAACCTAGTAGACAAAACTATTATTAGCCCTAGGCTCTCCTTGCTCTACAAGTGGAACAAGGAGACACAATTGAGATTGGGTTGGGGTACTGGTTTTAGGGCTCCCCAAGCTTTTGATACGGACTTGCACATTGCCTTTGCCGGAGGTGGTATCTCCCGTATTTCATTATCCGACCGCCTAAAGGAGGAACGCTCCAACAGTTTTACAGGATCTATTAATTATGATAAGGCATCAGAACACTTCATTGCCGGTTTTACTCTGGAGGGGTTTTATACCCACTTAAATGATGCCTATTATCTTTTCCCTTTGGGCGAGGATGAATTTGGACAGCGTTTTGAAAAGAGAAACGGTCCTGGTGCAACGGTCCGGGGTATTACCCTAGAAACTAGAGCCAATTTTGATTATTTGCTTCAGATCGAAGCAGGCTTCACCCTACAATCCAGCCTCTTCGATAATGCCATTGAGAATATTACAGGATTGGAAGCAAAAAGGGCATTTTTAAGAACCCCAAACCACTACGGTTATGCCACTATTACTTATACACCCACTAAAAAATTAAGTGGTAGCGCCAATATTGTGTACACCGGACCTATGGAAATTGCCCATTATAGTGGGGAGGGAACAGGACAGCAAGTAAATGAATATACCCAGTCCCCAACGTTTACGGAACTAAGTCTCCGCCTTGGCTATAACCACGCATTTTCCGAAATTGACACAGGAATAGAGATATTTGGTGGTGTCAAAAATTTGACCAATGCTTATCAGGACGATTTTGATTTGGGGAAAAACAGGGATAGTAACTACGTCTATGGTCCTGGGGCTCCAAGAACCGTTTTTATAGGACTAAGGATAAAATCTTTATAAGAATGAAGCTACCCAAGACAACACTTATAATATTGCTGGTGAATTCATTTCTACCATGGAACGATGCACATGCACAAGAAAAAAATGAAATTAATTGGATTAGCTTTGAGCAACTACATGATTCCCTTAAAGTACATCCGCAAAAGGTATTCATACATTTTTATGCGGATTGGTGTTCTCCTTGCTTAAAAATGGATGAAGTAGCCTTTAAAGACCCTAAAGTTGTTCATAAAATAAATAAGGATTTCTATGCTATAAAATTTAATGTAGAAACCAAGGATACCATTGTTTTTGGAGAACAGCGTTTTACAAATCCAAGAGCAAAAAGACGTAATCCCGTTCATGAAATACCCCTTCTATTGGCTAGCAGAAAAGATGCCCCCTTTACGCTACCAGCATTAGTATTTATGGATTCCTCTTTTATTGCCCAAGCACGCTATTTTCAATATCTTGATGCCGATCAATTACTGGGAATACTAGAGAAAATGCCTTAAAAAATCTCCATAATTTACCATTATCCGGTTTGTAAGTTCTACCAATAGAATTTGTACTTTTGGATGGCATCCCGATGATGGACACTAATTCACACTAAACTCGGCCTAATCCCTTAACACAATTGAGTATTTCCACGGCAACATACGATTATATTATTATTGGCGCAGGGGCCTCTGGTTTGTTATTGGCCAATGCTATGACCAAGGATAATTTCTTTGCTCAGAAATCAATCCTATTGTTAGACAGAAATTTAAACAAACAAAATGACCGCACCTGGTGTTTTTGGGAAATTGGCGAAGGAGATTTTGATACTATACTTTACAAAACCTGGGATCATATTCTAGTAGCAGATGATCAATATTCCAAACGCACGTCCATTGCCCCATACCTGTATAAAATGATTCGAGCTGAGGATTTTTACCGTTCTTACCGTAACCAATTAGCTTGCCGTTCCAACATCACTTTGTTACAAGGGAACGTAAAAGAAGTTCAAGATAAAGGCAATGAAGTAATGGTCTCCACTGATACCAATACTTTTAAAGGCAAAAGGGTATTCAATAGTATATTTGACTATAAGCCGCTGTTACAACAACAAAAATATCCGGTTTTACAGCAACATTTCATAGGATGGTTTGTAAAAACAACAAAACCTATATTTGATGGGAATCAAGCCACTTTTATGGATTTCTCCATTCCACAGAAGGGAAACACCCGTTTTATGTACGTATTGCCATTTTCAGAAACAGAGGCCTTGGTGGAATACACCTTATTCTCTGAAAATATGCTCCCAGAAAAGGAATATGAAGAGGCTATAAAGTCCTATCTAAATGATGAATTGGGTTGCCAAGATTATGAAATAATAGAAAGGGAAAAAGGAAGTATCCCCATGAGCTGTTATGATTTTAACATCCACAACAGCACAAACCTAATGCATATAGGTGTTGCCGGAGGCTGGGCAAAGCCAAGTTCGGGCTATACCTTTATGCGGACACACCAAAAAATAACAGCGTTAATCCCATTTTTAAAAAGAGACAAACCATTAAATTCCTTTTTTAAAAAGGACCGATTTTGGTTTTATGACCTCCTCCTATTGGATATACTACATAAGACCAACAATAAGGGAAGATTAATTTTTGGACAACTGTTCAAGAACCGTGGGCCACAACAAATATTTAAATTTTTAGACGAAAAAACCGGTATCCTGGAAGACTTAAAAATAATAGCTGCCTGCCCTAAAAAAGAATTTATTCAGGCCTTCATCCGAAGGGTTTTTTTAATTTAACAAGCTATATTTTCTAATACTGATATATACCCGTATATTTTACTCTTTTAAAAACCAATTACTCACATGCAAACCATATCTACCTTCAGAACTGCCTTAGTTCTATCCCTTTTTGGCATTTTTGCCATATCCTGTGATAAAAAACCCAAGCAACCCCAGGAACCCTTGTTGGTAATAAAAGAAGACACCACTACTGCCTTAAACAGGTTTAAGGAAATAAGGGAAAGCGTTCCCGCACAAGTCGCAGAAGGCTTAACATTGTCTTTATGGGCTTCAGATTCCTTGGCTCCTGATCCAGTGGCGATGTCCGTTGACGATGAAGGAAACATATACCTTACTAGGACCAACCGTCAAAAAAACTCTGAATTTGATATCAGAGGTTTCAGACATTGGATGACACCATCAATTGCCCTACAATCCGTGGAGGATAGAAAGAACTTTTTACATGAAACCTTCGCCTCCGAAAAAACCGAGGAAAACGAATGGTTAAAGGACTTAAATAATGATGGCATCCACGATTGGAAAGATCTCACGGTGCAAAAGGAGGAAATATGGAAATTGGAGGATCAAAATGCTAATGGCTATGCCAATGTTGCTACAAGAATTGTGAATGATTTTAATGAAGAAAAATCGGATGTTGCCGGAGCATTATTGGTTAGGAAAAATGATATGTTCGTAGGTATTGCTCCGGATATGTGGAGAATTACCGATGAGGATGGAGATGGGATTATGAACGATAAAACTTCCATTTCCCATGGTTACGGGGTACATATCGGTTTTGGGGGACATGGAATGTCCGGAGCTATTGAAGGTCCTGACGGAAGGATATATTGGGGTATTGGCGATATAGGGGCCAATATTACTACCGCAGACGGAACAAATCACAAATACCCTAATCAAGGGGTTATTGTTAGATCCAATCCCGATGGTAGCGATTTTGAAGTTTTTGCCGCTGGTGTCCGTAATACGCATGAATTCGTATTTGACGAATACGGTAATATTATTACCGCTGATAATGACGGAGATCACCGTGGAGAAAGTGAACGCTTGGTATATATTGTCGAAGGATCGGATGCAGGTTGGCGCTCCAACTGGCAATATGGCAAATATACCGACCCAAAAAACAATAGCTACAACGTTTGGATGGATGAAAAACTTTTTGTTCCACGTTGGGAAAACCAAGCCGCCTATATTATTCCGCCCATAATGAACTTTCACAATGGTCCCACTGGAATGGCATACAACCCCGGCACGGCCTTGGGGAAAGAATGGAAAAATAAATTTTTTCTAGTGGAGTTTGTTGGTAATCCAAGTAGATCTCACATATGGAGTTTCGACTTAAAACCTAAAGGTGCCTCCTTTGAATTAAATAAGGAACAAGATATTTTGAGTGGAATTCTCCCTACAGGAATTCGTTTCGCACCGGATGGTGCTCTTTACATTGCAGACTGGATGAACGGCTGGGACACCAAAAATTACGGTCGGGTCTGGAAGTTGGATGTTGCTGCCAACAAAAACGACCTTAAGGCGGAAAGAAAGGAAACAGAGCGTTTAATGACCTTGGACTATACAGACCAAAGCGCAGACGAATTGATCCAATTCCTATCATATCCAGATATGCGTATTCGCCAAAAAGCGCAGTTCGAATTGGCAGATAGGGATAATAAGGGCCAAAAAGCATTTACCGTAGCCATTACACAAAAGGAAAACCAATTGGCCCGGGTCCATGGAATTTGGGGCATTGGACAATTGGCACGAAAAAAATTGGAAAGAGCGGAAGCTTTAATGCTCCTTTTAAAGGACAGTGACGCGGAAATTGTGGCACAGGCTGCCAAAACTCTGGGAGATGTTAGATATAATAATGCCGGTAAAAACCTAATTTCCTTGCTTGGACACCAAAACGCCCGAGTTCGTTTCTTCGCTGCACAAGCTATAGGTAGGATTGCGGAAAAAAGTGCAGTTCAGCCCTTATTAACCATGTTGGAGGCTAATAATGACGAAGATCTTTATTTAAGACATGCAGCTGTATTGGCGCTTAGCAGAATTGGAGAAACTGCCCCTATAATTGCCTTGGCCGACAGTAAAAACAGAAGTTTGCGCATAGCCGCTGTATTGGTATTGAGACGACTACAGAATGAACATTTAGCCCTTTTTTTAAGGGACCAGGATGAATATATAGTTACCGAGGCCGCTAGGGCAATCAACGACGATTGGTCAATTGAACCTGCCTTGCCTGCTTTAGCCTCCTTGTTGAAAGAGGAAAGATTTACCTCTGAACCATTATTGCGCAGAAGTATTAATGCCGCACTTAGGGTTGGAGGTGATAAGGAGTTGGACCTGCTAATCGACTTTGCACGCAGAACAACTGTGTCCAGCACACTTAGAGGTGAAGCATTGGCAGCCATTGGCACATGGGCCTCCCCTTCTGTCCTGGACAGGGTAGATGGGCGTTATAGGGGAGAAATTAATAGGGATGCCATTGCCGTAAAACATAAAATAGAAAAATATATTCCCGACTTTTTAAAGGATAAAAACCCGGATATTTTAGTGGCCGCAGCCAAGGCCATAAGCGCCCTCAAAATAGATGGTTACAATGCCCAATTGGCAACTATCATGAAAAGCAATACTTCCCCAGAGGTGCGTTCTGCCATGTTAATGGCACTTGGAGATCTAAATTATACCAATATTGAAGAGGCTATGAGAATTGGTATGGCAGATAAAAATCGGGATGTGCGTACCGTGGCTGTAGGATTAGTAACCCAAGTTGATATTCCCAAAGAAAAATTGCCCGCTATTGTAGAGCCTATATTTAAAAGTGGGTCCATTATTGAACAACAAAAAATGCTAAGCGTTTTGGGAGAGATGCCACTTGAAAAAAGTAAGGATGTACTAAGCGCTCTAATAAAACAAGGAAATAACAAGAAGCTATCAAATGGGGTTATCTTGGATCTGACAGAGGCTGTTGAGGCTACCCAATCCAAAGAACTAATTGCTCAACTGGGCAAACTTAAAGCCCACGGTGATGGTTTGGATGCCTATTCTGAAACCCTAAATGGCGGAAACAGAAGGGCAGGATATGACTATTTCAATACTAATTCAACTGGGCAATGTGTTAGGTGCCATGCCGTTGGGGGTGCAGGTGGATCTGTAGGCCCTGCCATGGACAATATTGGAAACCTATTGAGCAGGGAACAAATACTGGAGGCGTTGATTAATCCGAGTGCACGTTTATCACCAGGTTACGGAATGGTTACCGTTACCCTAAAAGATGGGCAAACGGTTACAGGAATTTTGGAAGAGGAAACCAAGGATGAGCTCATACTTAAAACCTCTGATGCAGAACCCATGGAAATTGCACTATCCAGAATAGATAAGAGACAAAATATGGCTTCAGGGATGCCTCCTATGGGTTCCTTAATGTCCAAAAGGGAAATAAGGGATGTAATCGAATTCTTGGCCGGTATGAAAAAAGAATAACTTATACTTCGCGGTTCATTAAGGCAGTTCCAAACTGCCTTAATGTTTCCTTTTTCCCAGGTGCAACGCTTAGCATTTCCAAAGTTTTAAATGCCTTATCGGTGTAACTTTCTATCTCTTTTATAGTACGGGATACTGCCCCTGTTTCCTCAAATAATTCTTTAACGGTATTTATTTTATTGGTGGCATCCTTTGGTTTAATGGAAAACAAATGCTCTAATTCTTGAGCCTGATCTGGGGTTCCCAATTCCAAAGCTTTTAAGTACAAATAGGTCTTTTTGTTTTCAATAATATCGCCCCCTACCTGTTTTCCAAAGCTTTTGGGGTCTCCAAAAGCATCCAAATAATCGTCCTGAAGTTGAAAGGCAATCCCCAGATTTTTTCCAAAATCATAAATCAAATCTTGGACATCCTCCGATTCATCTGCAATTATAGCCCCCATTTTCATGGCCGCGGCTACTAAAACAGCCGTCTTATTTTGAATCATAATGAGATATTCAGGAATGCTTACATCTTCCCTGTTCTCAAAATCCACATCATACTGTTGTCCTTCGCAAACTTCCAAAGCAGTTTTACTGAACAATTTCATTAAGTTCTTATAGGTGCTCGCAGGATAACTTTCCAACAGTTGATAACTATATATTAACATGGCATCCCCAGAAAGAATTCCTGTATTCATGTCCCACTTTTTATGAAGGGTCTGCTTTCCCCTTCTCAATGGGGCCTCATCCATAATATCATCATGTACCAAAGAAAAATTGTGAAATACCTCAATGGCCAAAGAGGCATCCAAAGCCTTTTTATAATCCCCTCCAAAAATATCGGTCGTCATTAAAGTTAAAACAGGTCTTAATCGTTTCCCGCCTAAATTAAGAATATAGGAGATAGGCTCATACAGATTTACAGGCTCTTTAATTTTGAATTTATACTCCATATAGGCCAGGAATTCGGCCCTGTATTGTTCTATACTCTGCATAATGGCAATTTTTTTCAAAAATACATTAAAAGACATCACTTATCATAATGAAACAAATCTCAATGCCAATAGAAGGAAATTGACCGAAATGTTAAGAAATCGTAAAACTATGGAAACTTTTTTTGTTTTATTAGTTTCCTAAACTATATTTGCAAACTCTATGAAAGAAAAAATTTTAGAAAAGGCAACTGATATGTTTTTGAACCTGGGGTTCAAAAGTGTTACCATGGACGATTTGGCTAATGAAATGGGGATATCCAAAAAAACGATTTACACCCATTTTGAAAATAAGACGAAGTTGGTACAGGAGTGTACTTTTAGCTTATTTAATCAAATTAATACAGGAATAGAATTCATATGTGCCAATGTTAAGAATCCTATTGAAGAATTGTACGACATTAAAAAGTTTGTCATTTCCCATTTAAAGGATGAAAAGTCTTCCCCCCAGTACCAGTTACAGAAATACTATCCCAAAATTTTTGCAAACCTTAGGAAAAAGCAATACGAACTAATGCAGGAATGCACGATAAAAAATATTAAAAGAGGTTTAGAACTTGGGATTTACAGGGAAAATTTGAACATCGAATTTGTATCACGCATCTATATTTCGGGCGTGGCAAGTATCAAGGACGAACGCTTTTTTCCAGAGGGCAATTTCTCTGCAAAAGAATTACAGGATTATTTTCTTGAATATCATTTGCGTGGAATTGTAACACCAAAGGGAAGAAAGATACTAAATGATATCATCGATTCTACACATGAATAAAAAACAACTAAATGACCCGATCAAAAAACATTAAATCGAATTTTATGAAATATAGCTTTTTAGCACTTTTGATGCTATTTACAGTTACTTGGACCTACGCCCAAGAACAGACATATAGTTTCAGCCTAGAGGAAGCTATTGCCTTTGCCTTGGAGAACAATTACAGCGCCATTAATGCCGATAGGGATTTGTTGGACGCAAAAAAACAAAAATGGGAAACAATTGCCACGGGGCTTCCACAAATAGATGGGGCTGTGAGCTATCAAAATCAATTAAAGCAACCCGTATCCCTGTTGCCAGGTGAATTGGCGGGCCAGGAGCCGGGAACCTTTATTCCCGTTGTCTTTGGACAACCCCAAACTGCCAATGCCACGGCGACCCTTAAACAACAAATTTTTGACGGGTCATACCTCGTTGGCATTCAAGCGGCAAAAACCTTTATTGCCTATAGTAATAACAACAAGGAGAAAACTGAATTGGAGGTGCGTAAATCTGTTGTTGAGGCTTATGGGAATGTTCTTTTGTCGCAGGAAAGCGTTGCCATTTTGGAAAAAAACAAGGTCAATTTGGAAAAAAATCTTTTCGAAACCCAAAAGCTTTTCGAAAATGGGCTTGGCGATGAAGAAAGCGTGGAACAATTACAGATTACCCTATCCTCCATTGACAATCAATTAAAAAACTCGCTTCGTCTACAGTCGATCACCTTACAGATGTTAAATATAATTATGGGTCTGGACATAGATGCTCCTACCCTATTAAAGGAAAAACTATCCGATTTGGCCCAAGCTCAGATACGTTTAGATCTCTTGGAAGAAGATTTCATACTAGACAACAACATCGATTTTAAAATAGTGAACAATCTAAACCAGCAAAGGGAATTGGAACTTAAGCTGCAAAAAAGTATGGCCCTGCCAACCTTAAATGCGTTTGTAAATTACGGTAGCACCTCTTACAGTGACAAGTTCAACTTTTTAAGTAACGATACCGAATGGTTCGATTCATCGGTATTGGGCTTAGACCTACACATTCCAATTTTTAGTTCTTTAGGGAGAAGCGCTAAAACAGCGAGGGCAAAAATTGCGTTGGACAAAGCCAAGACTGAACTGTCTGAGACCGAACAGAATATTCGCCTACATCACAAAACTGCAAAAAGCAATTACCTCTTTTCCATAGAAGAATACAATACGGCAAGCGAAAATTTGGCCTTAGCAGAACGAATAGAATATAAAAACCAAGTGAAATACACCGAAGGCCTTGCCTCCAGCTTTGAGCTAAGACAGGCACAAACACAGTTGTACAATGCACAACAGGAATACCTTCAATCCATGGTACAAGTAATTAACAACAAAACAGAATTGGAAACGGTACTTAACAGCAAACTATAAACGTAAAACATCAACCTAAGAATAAAAAATCATGAAAAACATACTTCAAATATTCGCCTTGGGGGCCATTCTGGCCTCTTGCGGTTCCGATAATCAGCAAACAATAGATCAACTTATTTCCAGCGGAGACCTTAACGCCCTACGTGCCAAGAAAAGTGAACTTTTTGAGAAACAAACAGTCATGGAATCCGAAATGAAGAAGTTGGATTCGATCATAGGAACCATGAGCGGAAATGAAAATCTTCCTTTGGTAACCACGGTTGTAGCCCATCCTGTAAAGTTTGATCATTACCTTGACTTACAAGGTGATGTAAAAACGAAACAAAATGTACTTATCTACCCAGAAATGCAAGGTGTTTTGAAAAAAGTATATGTTAAAGAGGGCCAAGAAGTGAGTAAAGGCCAAATATTGGCAAGTATAGATGATGGTGGAATGGGCAGCCAACTGGAGCAGTTGAAAACTCAAGCACAATTGGCAAAAACAACTTTTGAACGCCAAAAAAGATTATGGGATCAAAAAATAGGTTCCGAAATTCAGTTTCTTCAGGCTCAGGCTAATTATGAAGCTACAGAAAATACCGTTAATCAAATGCAGAGCCAATTAGGGAAGTCAACCATTAGAGCTCCATTTTCCGGAATTATAGACAACGTTATTAAGGACCAAGGTACAGTAGTTGCCCCTGGTCAAGGATCCGAAGTATTTAGAATTGTAAACCTATCGGATATGTATATCGTGGTCGATGTACCTGAGACCTATTTAGGCAGCATAAAAAATGGAAAGGAAGCCAAAGTATATTTCCCTGTTTTAGGAGATAGCATAATGACCAATATTAGACAGACAGGAAACTTTATAAACCCTGGAAACAGATCTTTTACGGTAGAAATACCGGTACCCAATAAGACAGGAACCATTAAGCCCAACCTCAGCGCCAAGGTACAATTAAACGATTATACCAGCGAAAACGCCATTCTTATTCCACAGAGTATTGTTTCCGAAAATGCGGATGGGGAACAGTATGCTTATGTTGCCGAAGAATTGAACGCAGACAACGAAGCTATTGTAAAAAAGATGATCATAACCACTGGTAAGACCCAAAATGGATTTGTAGAAGTACTTTCTGGTATAAGCGATGGTAATCATATTATAAAAGAAGGTGCCAGAAGCGTAAAAGATGGCCAAAAAGTTAAAGTTTTAAACTAAAAAGTCCATGAGCAAACTACAAAAAAACGCAGACAAAGAATTTAGTCTATCATCGTGGGCAATAGACAACCCGTCGGTTATATATGTAATGATCGGTATCTTTCTATGGATAGGATTATCATCCTATTTCGCCATGCCTAGGGAAGACTTTCCAGAGATCATAGAAACGAAGATATATATCAGCACCCCATATCCCGGAAATACTGCCGAAGATATTGAAAGGTTGATTACGGACCCTTTGGAAGATGAATTAAAGAATATAAGCAATGTAGTGGAGATTGTCTCTACCTCGCAAGAAGACTATTCGATTATCACCGTTGAATTCAATGAAGAAATTTCAGTTGAATCGGCCAAACAAAGGGTTAAGGATGAAGTTGATGGGGAAAAAGCCAGTGAGGACTGGCCTACTTTTAACGGTGCAAAAGTAGAACCAAATGTATTCGACCTTAATTTTTCAGAGGAAGTTCCCATAATGAACATCAACTTTACCGGCGATTATCCGGTGGAAAAGCTAAAGGAATATGCCGAATACTTACAGGATGAAATTGAAAACCTTCCTGAAGTCAAAAAAGCCGACATCCGTGGAGCCCAGGAAAAAGAAGTAGAGGTGGCGGTAGACGTGTATAAAATGATGGCTGCCAAGGTAAGTTTTGACGATGTTATGCAAGCCATAGGTAATGGTAACATGACCATGTCCGCAGGGAATTTAAAAATTGGTGGACAGCGGCGTACCATAAGGATCATAGGCGAAGTAGAAAATCCAAGCCAGCTCAACGATTTTGTTGTAAAATCCGAAAACGGAGCGGTATATCTAAAAGATATTGCCGAGGTACATTTTGATGAAAAGGACAAAACTACCTTTGCTCGAGAATTTGGGGAGAGCGTGGTGATGTTGGATGTAAAAAAGCGGGCAGGTCAAAATTCCATATCGGCATCTGACCAAATAAAGGAAATTGTAAAAACTACCAAAGCCAACTATTTCCCTCCGGATCTACACATTTCTATTGCAAATGATTCATCCACAAGAACTCTTAACCAAGTAGACGACTTGGTCAACAATATCATTTTTGGAATTATTTTGGTGGTAGGCGTACTTATGTTCTTTTTGGGCTTCCGTAATGCCCTATTTGTTGGATTTGCAATACCAATGTCCATGTTTATGTCCTTTATGATCCTATCATGGTTGGGCTATACCCTGAATACTATGATTCTTTTTGGAATGATCATGGGATTGGGAATGTTGGTGGATAACGGTATTGTGGTAGTGGAGAATGTGTATCGTTTAATGGATGAGGGTATGTCACGTATTGAGGCGGCGAAAAAGGGTATTGGTGAAATTGCCTTCCCCATCATAATTTCCACGGCAACTACTGTTGCGGCCTTTGTTCCGTTAGGACTTTGGCCTGGGATATTTGGGCAATTCATGATCTATTTTCCAATTACCCTATCTGTAGTATTAGGGTCATCCTTATTTGTAGCCATATTTATGAACTCCATGTTAGTTTCCAATTTTATGGATACGGAAGAAAAGGAACTAACCGTAAAGCAGTTGGTACGAATTAGCATCATAATGGGAGGAATCGGGCTATTGATTTTGTTCTTTGGCGGAGCCATGAGAGGTTTTGGTTCAGTTATGATCTTAACGGCGGGCATGTTCTGGATATACAAATACGCAGTAAAAAAATGGGCCGTGCGTTTTCAAAAAAATACGATGACACGTTTTGAAAACTGGTATGAGAAAAGATTGATACACGCCTTAAGGGGTAAAAATGTATACTGGTATTTTGGAATTACAGTAATGTTATTAGTGGTTGTATTTATGCTATTCGGAATGTCTGTCGGAAGTGGAAGAACCAAAATTGAATTCTTCCCGGACAATAAACCCAATGAAATTTATGTATACATTGAATATCCCGAAGGAACAGCCATAGAAAAGACCAATGACATTACCCTTGATATTGAAAAAAGGGTCTATGCCATAGTCAATGACAAGGCATATATGGACAATGGTAAAAACTTTATGATGACCACTGCTGTATCACAAGTAGGTGAAGGAGCTGGCAATCCTTTGGCCGATGGAGGTTCTGCGGCCGAAATGCCCCATAAAGGGAAAATCACTGTTAACTTTAGTGAATTCAAGTATAGGAGAGGATTGAATACGGAAGACATCCGCGCCAAAGTGCAGTCCGGACTCAGTGGTATTTATCCCGGTGTTGCCATATCCGTGGAAAAAGAGGCGAATGGCCCACCAGCAGGTTATCCCATTAATATTGAATTGGAAGGGAAAGATTACGACCAATTGATCAATACTGCTGAGGATATAAGAAACTTTATAAATACCAAAAATATCGCCGGTATTGAAGAAATAAAGATCGATGTAAATAAAAGTAAACCTTCCATGCAAGTGGTAGTAGATCGTAAAAAAGCGGGTGAGCTTGGAGTTTCGGTAGGGCAGGTCGGGAACCAATTGCGAAGGGCCTTATTTGGCGAAAAAGCAGGTGTTTTCAAGGAAGACGGTGAGGATTATGATATAAATGTTCGTTTTAACGAGGATTTAAGGTACAACAAAAGTGCCCTTTTTAATCAAAACATCATTTTTAGAGATCAAGCTACGGGAAAAGTCAAAGAAATTCCTGTTTCCGCGGTGGCAACAGAGAGAAATACTTCCGGCTTTAGTGCCATAAAGCATAGGGACAACAAACGTGTAGTGACCGTATATTCTGGGCTGCAACCTGGATTTACCGATGCTGCAGCCATAGTAGCAGAGATTCAAAAGGAAATGGAAGAGTTTAAGAACCTTCCAACAGGTATAAAAATAGATTATACCGGACAAATTGAAGAACAAAACAAACAGATGATGTTCTTGGTCGGTGCATTTTTTACCGGATTGGGACTAATCATGCTGATATTGATATTTCAGTTTGGTGGTATTTCTAAACCACTAATCATTATGATTGCCATTTTCCTAAGTTTTATAGGGGTATTTGGAGGACTAATGATTACAGGGTGGTCCTTTGTGATTATGATGACCATGATGGGAATAATTTCCTTGGCGGGAATTGTTGTGAACAATGGAGTGGTGCTATTAGACTATACCCAAATTCTTATAGACCGTAGGAAGGTAAAACTTGGAATGGATGATAAAGCCCTATTGACTAAGGAAGATGCTACCGAAGCCATCATTAGAGGCGGAAAGGCAAGGCTTAGGCCGGTTATTCTAACCGCGATTACCACTGTTTTAGGATTAATACCCTTGGCAATAGGTTTAAACATCGACTTCTTTGCGTTATTTTCTGAATTTAACCCGCACATTTACATGGGAGGAGACAATGTGGTATTTTGGGGTCCTTTGGCTTGGACCGTAATCTTTGGTTTGATCGTAGCCACCTTTCTTACTTTGATCATTGTACCTGTTCTATTCAATATTACCTATAGAATGAAAATTGCCCTTAGACGTAGCGGCAAGACCGAAACTGAGGCTATAACCGCAGCTTAAGATAATTCCAATTAAATTAAAAAGTGCCTATTTTAAGATAGGCACTTTTTTTGTGCAATATTTTGACATTGTAGATACCCAATAAAACAACATCCAATTTTAAACCATATTATCCTCAAATCATAAACAAAAAAACCCGGCGAATATCGCCAGGTTCCTATTTATATAATAATTTTCTATTGTTTGTGAATTGCCAATTCTCCAACTCCGTTCCATTGGGTAACATTGGCGATTTTACTATCCACAAAATCTACCTCCTTAAGCATCTTAGCATCCCAGAAGAACCATTTCCCAGTTTTCTTTCCTTGGGTATATTCACCCATGGCAATTTTCTTTCCATCCTCACCAAACATCTTCCATTCACCATGAAGTTTTCCATTTAGAAAATGACCCTCTTGGGAAACGACTCCATTGTCATGAAAATAAGTGGCCTTTAACACATCACCATCTTGTTCAAAAATTGGTTTTATATCCTGTGCATTGATTACCACTGAAAATATAAGTGCGAAAATTAGGGTAATTCCTTTCATTTTATTCGAGATTTTAAATTTGTCTATATGCTATCAACGTTTTAAAGATACATATATTTTACTTAAAATATACATTAACTTAACATTAAGTTTACATTGAGCCTTTAATAGTTTATTCGTCAATTGTTTACAAATAAAAAAACTCCCTGAAACAGGGAGTTTTAATTTCTAGTCATTTAACAGGTGCTTTAAACAGTTTCCTTATTGACCTTCATTCTGAGGGATGGGGAATTGGGTAACCCTATTATCTCCTGCCCTATCAATAACCAACTCATCCAGCCTATTAAACCTTCTTAAATCTATCCAACGATGCCCTTCAGCAAATAAAGAATATCTTCTTTCATACAAAAGCCTATCCTCGTCTACAGTACCGGGAAGAATAGGATCAAGTCCGGCTGCATTTCTCACAACGTTGATCGCCATTTCGGATTCTCCAGGGTTATCAACCATATTTGCTTCTGCATATAATAAAATAAGCTCCTCATTCCTAATCAATGCTACAGGATCCGTGCTAGATTCATAAATAAATACATCATGAGTTCCAGGAGTTAACCCTGCAATATTAAGTGGACCGTCAGTCCTTAGTACAGCCTTCCCCAATCTACCATCCCCTGCCTCAGCAGAATTAACAAAATCCGGATGTGCTATTCTCGCGTTGGCCCCAGTGGAATTTTTGGCAAAAAACAACTGATTTAACTCATCTGATCCTGCAGCAGAAAATCGGTAGTAAGCTCCTAAATACATATCTCCCGTAAAATCCAGAAAGGAATCATCCAAAGCGCTTAAAACAAGGGAATAGTTCCCTTGATAGGCTGCTGCCCTAGCGGTTATTGCCCTATTGAATTCTAAATAGGAGACACCTAAAGTGTTTGGGGATACATCTCCTCCGGTAGCCAAATCAGAAGCAGCTGTATTTAATAATCCTAAAATAGTAGTCAAAGCGGCATCATAACCCTCGAAGCTCCCTAAATTATCCGGATCGGCCACATCTGTGCGTATTCCATTTTGATACAACATATTGAGTACCGTTAACAATTGATGCGACTTAATGGTGTTGGCAAACCCTCTGATAGACGCTTTTTCTGCTTCAGAAAAATCCGTTGTCGTATTCTCCAATCCTTCCAACAAAAGATTACATTCCTTAACTACGGCATAACGAGCTGCATAAGGTGTAGTAAGATAAAAGGCGTTATCATCCAAAACACCTGTCATTAGATCTCCAGCCCATCTGGGATCAGAGCTCTGATGCCTCCAATAATCCCGTCCAACAACCGAAATTGCATCCTCCTGGGTATTTAACCGATCCCTCATATCCGCTAAAATTCCAGCTACCACTTGTGGAAGTTCTGGTCTGGATACTCCTTCCGAAATAGATACCGTTTCCGGGCCGTTTAAATCTTTCCCATCTTCAATAGTACAACCAAAAACCAGAAATCCGATTAAGGTCATAAATAGAACTTTTAATTTATTTGTGATTTTCATATTAGTTTTTTTAAATGTTATAGTCCAATTGATAAGTGAAACATAAATCTTTTGGACGATGGAAATGGTGCCACTTCAATTCCTATCCCTGCAGCTCCTGAACCAAAATTCGACACTTCTGGATCGTAGCTGTTGTAATCAAAAATACTGATGATATTGTGTCCTGAAAGGCCAATTTTAACATTGGATACATTTCCTTTAAACAATTTTTGCAACGTATTTTCCGGAAGGTTATAATACAAGCCTATCTCCCTTAATTTTAAATAGGAGGCGTCCTCTACAAAAGGTCCTGCAAAACCTGCACCAAAAGCGTCTTTTCTATAATCTCCATTGTTCAAGGTGCCTGAAGGGTCTAGCGACATCTCATCATAATCGGCACTTGTGTTGCCAAAATCCGAAAGTAGCCTACTTAGATTTACGTTATCGCCTCCTTTCTTCCAGTGCCATAAAAAGGATAAAGTGAAATCTTTGTATTTAAAATTATTGTTAAAAGACATTTGAAAATCCGGTTCGGCATCTCCTAATGCCACTACATTACCATTTTCGTCATTCCCAACAATTTGGGTAGCACTTTTGCCCTCTTCAATTCTAAATGTTCCCAGGCCCGTACCAAAACCCTGGGTATCAAAGGAAGCTACTGTTAATTTAGTAATCTCAGATTTGTTTTTAAACCAACTAATTCCCGAATCCCATGAAAAGTCCTCTGTATCAAAGGCATTAACATTTAAACCAATCTCCACTCCTTTATTCTCCAATGCACCAGCATTTGCCCAACGGAAGCTATATCCTGATGACGGTTCATTATCTGCTTGCAGAATTAAGTCTTCAACTTTTTTATTGTACCAGGTTAGCTCCAGACTTACCTTATTATTAAAAAACCCTGCATCCAATCCAAGTTCCAATTCTTTTTGCCTTTCTGGTTGTATGGACGGATCCCCAAGTGTCGTTGGCGTTATTATCCCAACATTTCCGTCAATCAAGGAATTTATATAAGTAGTAAAAAGTGCCCCATTTGGCGCAAAATTGCCCGCTTCCCCATAAGCAGCACGAACCTTAATCTGATTTACCTGCTCCAGATTCCAAAAGTCAAAATTGTGAATATTAACTGCTGCAGAAGCCTTAGGATAATAAAACAGCTTATTGGCATCACCATTGTTGGAGGACTTATCCCCCCTTATCCCAATGGTTCCCACTAATTTATCTTGAAAGTTAACTTCTTCTTGAACGAAAAAACCGGCATCTTCCTGTTCCAACCTAAATTGATCTACTTTAACATTAGCCGCTTGATCCACATTCTGTTCAGAGGCTATTAAACCGGTTGAGGTTACCCTAACGGTATTTTGGGAAAATTGCTCATTCGTCACCCCTGCTTGGGTAGTAAAACTAAGTTCGTTATCTGTACTGAAATTGTGTACTAAAAATGCCGAAAAGTTGGCGTCTGTGTTTTGAGTAGTACCATCTGAAGATAAACCATCTAATCCTCCCACAGCCGGACTCATAAATTGGAGTTCCCTAGGGAAAAAAACCGTTGTTTTAAGGGTATAGGTGTCTATCCCCGCCTTCAGGATCATTTTCAAACTCTGATTTTCATTTCTGAACAAATTAACATCCAAGGATCCACCTGCAATAAGACGGCTGACTGATTCATTATTGGTCAGGACATCACGAGTATGTATCTGATTGGAAGAATTAGCTGGATGATTAGGATAATTACCGTCTGCATCGGGCAACAAATAATCCCATGGCCTTGTAAACAATAAGGAAACACCTATTGTCGTATTGGAATTGTCATTATTAAAGAATCCTCTATCTGCACTCGACTCCAAATAATTTCCTGTTACGGACAATTTAATATCGTCTGTTATCCTGTGATCCACATTTAACCTAAGCGATTGTTTAGACGCTCCGGTTCTTTTAACAATGCCATCCTCTTCATTATTAGTAAAACTCCCAAAGAAAGAGGTTTTATCGGACCCACCTGAAATACTTAAATTAGTATTGGTAATAAAGCCCTTTTCTCCATATATCTCCTGCTCATAGTCCCTCAGTCTGCCCGCAGATTCAGCTGCCGTGTACAGTGCTCCTTCACCATAAACACTCTCTGCCAATGCCGCGGTCCAATTTCTTTGACCCAATAAGTTGACAGCCTCATTAAATCCTACAGCCTGGGAAAAATTGATTTTTGTTTTTCCTGCTTTCCCTTTTTTGGTAGTAATAATGATTACACCTGCAGCTGCTCTAGATCCATAAATGGCAGAGGCAGAGGCACCTTTTAATATCTCAATATTTTGAATATCGTCCGGATTAATATCCGCAATCCTATTTGATGCGTTGTCCTGTGAATCGGTGGAGGAAGCACCACCACCGGCAGCATTGGAAATCTCATTTAGACCCCCAGCAAAAACACTATTGTTATTCACGTAAACCCCATCTATAATATATAATGGCTGTCCCTGTCCATTAATTGAGGTTACCCCCCTTAATTTTACCGACATACCACCACCAGGAGCTCCGGAGGCCGCCGTAATTTGCGCTCCCGCAAATTTACCGGCCAATGCACCATCCAAGGTTTGTGGCGGTGTTCTTCCTGTTAATTCATCTGCAGATACCGAAGCTACTGAATTGGCAGAATTACTTCGTTTAACTGAAGTTGCCAATCCAGTTACTACTACTTCTTCCAGACCTGTTGCGGATTCCTCCAAAGCAACATTCAAAGTGGTTGGCCCTGTCACTGGCATCTCCTTTGGGGCATATCCCAATGATGAAAAAACCAAGGTAGTAGGAAAAATATCCACGGAAATTTCGTAATTCCCATCAAAATCGGAAGTAGTACCCGTAGTAGTTCCTTTAATTACGACGTTTACCCCAGGAAGTGGATCTCCTAGACCAGTGTCTGTTATCTTTCCCTTAACAACATCCTGAGCCAACAACAGCAGAGGAGCCACTAAAAAAAATAACAAGATGTTTCTCTTAATTAATTTGTGTTTCATATTAGTGAGTTTCGTTAGAATTATATACTAAAATAGTTAAGTTTTGTTAATATTATCTAAAAATTATTAGAATTTGATAAAATATAACTAACAAATATCTTAATTTCTCAATTGCAGATATTTTTTTCAGCTTACCCCATTACTTCTTACATTTGCCTTTTCATATATGAATCAAAAAGATGTATAGAAGTCATAATTGCGGTGAATTAAGGGAAGCCAATCAACAGGCTCAGGTTACCCTGTCAGGATGGGTACAAACAGTAAGGGATAAAGGTTTTGTGATATGGGCCGATTTGCGGGACCGATACGGAATTACCCAGCTCATTTTTGACGAGGAACGTTCTTCAAAGGAGATTATGGAAATTGCAAAATCGCTAGGTCGTGAATTTGTAATTCAAGTTAAAGGAACCGTAATTGAAAGGACCTCCAAAAACCCGAATATACCTACCGGAAATGTAGAAGTATTGGTATCCGAAATCAAAATACTCAATAAATCCTTGACCCCCCCTTTTACCATAGAGGACCAAACAGACGGAGGGGAAGATATCCGCATGAAATTCAGATATCTGGACATTCGTAGAAATCCAGTAAAAAACAACCTTATTTTTAGGCATAAAGTTGCCATAGAGGTTAGAAAACATCTCTCTGATCAAGGCTTTATTGAAGTTGAAACCCCATATTTAATAAAATCCACACCAGAGGGTGCCCGTGATTTTGTGGTTCCCAGTAGAATGAACGAAGGCCAATTTTATGCCTTGCCACAATCCCCACAAACTTTTAAACAGCTATTAATGGTTGGGGGAATGGATAAGTACTTCCAGATTGTTAAATGCTTTAGGGACGAAGACCTTAGAGCAGACAGACAACCCGAATTTACACAAATCGATTGTGAGATGGCCTTTGTGGAACAAGAAGATATTCTAAATGTCTTTGAAGGATTGACCAGGCATTTATTGAAGGAAATTAAAGGGGTATCCATTGACAAATTCCCTAGAATGACCTATGATGAAGCTATGAAAAAATATGGCAATGATAAACCGGATATCCGCTTTGGAATGGAGTTCGGAGAACTCAATGCCATTACCCAACATAAGGATTTTGCAATATTTAACGAGGCTGAATTGGTGGTGGGCATTGCCATCCCTGGTGGAGCTGCCTATACCAGAAAAGAAATAGACGGACTAGTAGACTGGATACGCCGACCACAAATAGGCGCAAAAGGAATGGTCTATGCCAAATATAACGACGATGGTTCTTTTAAATCTTCAGTTGATAAATTTTATGATCAGGAAGATCTTGCCAGATGGGCAGAAGCCACGGGGGCAAAACCAGGAGACTTAATATGTGTACTGTCCGGTGACGCGAATAAAGCTAGAACCCAGTTAAGTGCTCTTAGAATGGAAATAGCAGAACGTTTGGGACTTCGCAAAAAGGATGAATTTGCACCTCTTTGGGTAATTGATTTTCCATTATTGGAACTGGATGAGGAGACGGGTCATTACCACGCCATGCACCATCCCTTTACCTCACCAAAACCTGGACAATTGGAATTGTTGGATACAGACCCTGCATCAGTAAAGGCCAATGCTTACGATTTGGTACTAAATGGCAACGAAATTGGTGGAGGCTCGATACGTATTCACGATAAAGAAATACAAGCCACCATGTTCAGGCATCTTGGTTTTAGTCCGGAGGAGGCAAAGGCTCAATTCGGGTTTTTAATGGACGCTTTCCAATATGGCGCCCCTCCCCACGGAGGTTTGGCATTTGGCTTGGATAGATTGGTGGCCATTTTAGGCGGACAGGAAACAATTCGGGACTTTATTGCTTTTCCAAAAAACAATAGTGGCCGCGATGTGATGATCGATGCCCCAGCCGCGATAGATGACACACAATTACGGGAACTTCACCTAAAATTGGATTTATAATCATACCTTTAAAATCCTGCTATGCAATTACATAGCAGGATTTTTTTTAATTATCATGGCTGCACTAAAAAAATCCTGGCTAAACAACTTCTTGGTTTGGCGCGCAAAGCATATTTCTCAAAAGCAATTTATTTATTTGCTTAGTATTTTGGTAGGTTTCACCTCCGGGATAGGTGCCGTTGTCCTTAAAAATTTAACTCACTTTTTTCAACATCTATTGGAAGGTAATTTGGTGAGATATTACCACAATGCCTTTTATTTTGTTTTTCCTATTATTGGTCTTACCCTTGTTTATTTGATCATTAAATATGTCATTCGCAACAAAGTGAGTCATGGTATACCTTCTACCCTCTTTGCCATTTCCAAAATGAAGGGAATCATGCGGAAATATCAAATGTTCGGGTCCATTCTAACTGCACCTATAACGGTAGGTTTTGGAGGGTCTGTTGGATTGGAAGGACCTACTGTAGCAACTGGGGCCGCTATTAGCTCCAATATTTCTAGAATGTTCCATGTAAATCAGACTACTAGGAATTTACTAATTGGTTGTGCCGCCGCCGGAGCCATGTCCTCTATTTTTAAAGCACCCATTGCAGCCATTATTTTTGCCATTGAGGTATTTAGCTTGGATTTGACCATTGCCTCCATGTTGCCTTTGCTATTGGCTTCCATTTCTGGAATCATAACTTCCTACTTTTTCTTTGGGAGCGATGTACTATTGCCCTTTAAAATTGAGGATGATTTTATTATATCGGACGTTCCCTTCTTCATTCTTCTGGGATTGTTTGCGGGCCTAACCTCTATCTATTTCACAGAAGTATATGAACGGATCCAAAAAATATTCGACAAAATAGACTCCCCTATCAAAAGGCTACTCTACGGGGGTGTAGCTATTGGGGTATTAATATATCTGGTACCTCCGCTATACGGAGAAGGTTTTGATGTTATAAACAATCTGCTCCTAGGTAACCCTGAAAAAGTATTGGAAAACAACATTTTTCATTTAGACCTTACCAAGGTTTGGGTGGTCATAGGCCTACTTGCAGGATTGGTTTTTTTTAAAATAATTGCCTGTGCGCTTACGTTTGGAGCAGGAGGGGTTGGGGGGATTTTTGCCCCTACACTTTTCATGGGTAGCATAATGGGCAATTGCATTGCCAAAGTAATCAACAGTATCGGATTTTTTCCATACCAAGTTTCCGAAAGTAATTTTACATTGGTGGGCATGGCCGGACTTATGGCAGGCGTGCTACATGCTCCACTCACCGCCATATTCCTTATAGCCGAGGTTACCGGTGGATATGAGTTATTTATCCCACTAATGATAACCTCTACAATCTCCTTTTCCATTACCAAATATGTTCACCCACATTCGGTTTATAATATGGAATTAGGTAGAAAAGGAGAATTAATTACGCACGATAAAGACCATGCCGTTTTGACCCTCATGGATATTGATAAAGTTATTGAAGATAATTTTGTCCCTATTTATCCCGAAATGAATCTAGGGGAAATTGTGCAACAGGCGGTCGTCAAATCCAACAGAAATATTTTTCCTGTTATTGATAAGGAAGACAATACACTTCTAGGGATTATTTTGTTGGACGACATACGTCCCATCATGTTCGACCAGAAATTATATAAGGAAGTCTTGGCCAGTGACGTCATGAACACCCCCCCTGAAATTATAGAATTGGACAAAGATAAAATGACCGATATCATGGATAAATTTCAAAGTAGTGGTGCTTGGAATCTGCCAGTTATTAAGGATGAAAAATATATTGGGTTCATTTCCAAATCAAAATTGTTGACCGCTTACAGAAGGAAATTAATAAATTTAACCGCTTAAATCCACTCTTGCGCATGAAGTATATCATCTCTTTAATTCTTTTGGCCTCACTTGCTTCAATTCTCTATGGGTTTAGCATAAATGAGGAAAATACATCTTTATCCGAAAAATGTATCGGCTTTGGTACAGTAGGAATATTTTTGGTGGCCATGCCCCTTTTTCTTATAAAAGTCAGTAAAGGCAAGAAAATGAAGGATTATATGCTAAATGAGGAAAACATTCTGAAAATGCAGGGAAAGGAGAAGAAAACTACTGACAATCAGTGATTTTGATATTTTTTTAAAACGTTTATATTCCATTTTTGACCAAAAAATTATAAATTAGTAATCTAATCAATTATTATTTTAATTTCATTGTAATGACTGGGACAGTAAAATTTTTTAATGAATCTAAGGGATATGGCTTCATTACCAACGACGACACAGGTAAAGATATTTTTGTTCATGCAACTGCATTAAACGGCACTGAGCTTAACGAAGGTGATAAAGTGGAATATCAAGAAGAAGAAGGGCGAAATGGAATAGTTGCTGGGCAAGTGCAAGTAATTGGCTAACCTATTTTATTTTGAAAGAATTGAAAACCCTTGGCTAACCCTAGGGTCTTTTTGGTTTTAAGCCCTTAGCTATATTAGTGACTATTTTTCCAATACAAGTACAAATCCATCTGCCCCGCTTCCGGATGTAGTATTATTTTGATCTAGAATCAATTTTGCTTCGGTGAACAATATTCCACCCATCTCCTTGTCGTTTACCAGCAAATAATATTTGTCTTTCTCCTTTAAAAGGGAGTAGTTGTAGTTACCTGATGACAAACCATTAAAAATTGAACTGGACTCATCATTATTGACTACGATCAAAGTCTCGGCCTTAGCATCGAACTTCCATACGATTTCCCCCTTGGCAAAATCATCATCGACCCCTACGAACCCACCACTCACGTTAATTAAGTTCCAATTACCACTTACTAAATCCTCATCTCCATGGGTATTCTCATTGGTACAACCAATTAAAACTTGTATTAGACCTAAGTAAAGTATTAAACAGTAAACCTTCATATTACCAAAATATTATTAATAAATAGACCCAAATTCCATTAAAAGGTTGCGTAATGGATCCTAATAAAAACCCCAACTAATTTAAATTACGTTTTTGAATAAAGAAACGTTTTAGTAGTTCTGATGCTTCCTTTTCCAAAACTCCGCTAACCAATTGTGTTTTGGGATGTATTTTGGTTCCCATAGCCACAAAGCCCCTTTCCGCGTCCTTTGCCGAATAAACAATCTTCGAAATTTGACTCCAATATAAAGCCCCTGCACACATTTGACATGGTTCCAAGGTTACATAAAGGGTACAATTATGAAGGTATTTTCCACCTAGAAAATTGGCTGCGGCAGTTATGGCCTGCATTTCGGCATGTGCTGTAACGTCGTTCAAGCGCTCTGTTAAATTGTGCGCCCGGGCAATGATCCTATTCTCAACAACGATAACAGCCCCAACAGGGACCTCCCCTTTTTCAAAAGCAGTCTCTGCCTCTTGCAAAGCTTTTTTCATAAAATAAGTATCGTCGAAAGGGTTAATCATAATAATCACTTTAGGTCACAATAGTAAACAATATTGGCGTAGAGTCAAAAAAAATAGCGTTTCTTTAAAATATCCAAAAAAAGCACTAATCATCCCCTAAAAAATACTCAATTCAACTTTTAAATACCTTAGTTTTGCGTAACATTTCAAGTATGTCCAGCGGAATTCTACAACATATTAATGACCCTAAGGATCTTCGACACTTAGAAATTGTCGATTTAATAAAACTTGCCCAAGAATTAAGAGGGTACATCATAGACATTGTAGCCACTAAAGAAGGGCACTTAGGAGCTAGTCTGGGTGTAGTGGAGCTAACTATTGCCCTACACTATGTGTTTAACACCCCTATCGACAAACTAATTTGGGATGTGGGACATCAGGCCTATGGACACAAAATATTGACCGGACGGAGAGAAATATTTAATACCAACAGACAATTAGGAGGTATAAGCGGATTTCCCAAGCGCTCTGAAAGCCCCTATGACGATTTTGGAACCGGGCATAGCTCCACTTCCATTTCGGCGATTTTAGGTATGGCCATAGCCTCTCAACTAAATGGCGAAAGGAATAGACAACATATTGCCGTCATTGGCGATGCTTCCATTGCTAGTGGAATGGCCTTCGAAGCACTCAACCACGCGGGTGATTCCAATGCCAACGTTCTTATAGTTCTCAATGACAATGCCATAGGGATCGACCCCAGCGTAGGGGCCCTTAAAAGATACCTTACCAATGTTAAAAAAGGAACTGCAAAAGATGAAAACATATTTGAATGTTTAAATTTTAATTATTCCGGTCCCATGGACGGTCATGACTTGAGCGCCCTAATTAAGGAATTGAATAGGCTAAAATCTGTTGAAGGACCTAAACTACTTCACATCATTACCACCAAAGGGAAAGGTCTCAGGAAAGCCGAGGAAAATCAAGTAGTATATCACGCACCGGGAAAATTCAATAAGGAAACGGGTGACCTTTTACCCAAATCCTCTGAAGAACAACCCCCAAAGTATCAAGATGTATTTGGGCATACGCTTGTGGAATTGGCCAAAAAAAATAAAAATATAGTAGGTATAACTCCTGCTATGCCTACTGGTAGTTCCTTAAAATACTTGATGGAACAACTACCGGAAAGGGCCTTTGATGTTGGTATCGCGGAACAGCATGCGGTGACAATGGCCGGGGGTATGGCTGCGGAAGGATTAATTCCTTTTTGTAATATCTACTCCACTTTTTTACAACGTGCCTACGACCAGATCATCCACGATGTTGCCATACAGAATCTCCCAGTTATATTTTGTTTGGATCGAGCAGGTATTGTGGGTCAGGACGGGGCAACGCATCATGGAATCTATGATATGGCTTATTTGAGATGTATTCCTAATCTTATTATTTTTGCACCGATGAACGAAATTGAGTTGAGGGATATAATGTTCACAGCTCAACTAGGATTAGGGCAACCTATAGCCATAAGATATCCAAGAGGGAGAGGGATAATACTGGATTGGAAACAAGATTTTAATAAAATACCGATAGGAATATCGCAAGAATTAAAAAAAGGAACGAAAATTGCGGTACTTTCGATCGGCCATATAGGGAATATGGTCACCAGTTTGTTGAAAGGCATTAAGGACAACAACCTAATTGGTCATTACAACATGCGTTTTGTGAAACCTTTGGACACTGTTATGTTGCGCAACATATTCTCAAGCTATGAGCAGGTCATCACTATAGAGGATGGCTGTAAAATAGGAGGATTTGGAACTGCAATTTTGGAATATGCAAATGAGATCCATAGTTTTGTTCCCATAAAGATTTTTGGTATTGAAGATGTTTTTATAGAGCATGGAACAGTGGAAGAGCTCCAAAAAATAGCCAAAATAGATATATCGACCTTAAAAAATTATATTAACAACCTCTTGAATTCTAATTAGCATGTGTGGTAAAATTTTCATTATTGTCCTTCTGTTTCTAAATATTAATTTTTTATTTGCCCAAGACACTATTCCCGCTCCACAAGTTCCCGATTCTACAAAAGTAGATTCTATGCGTGTCGACTCTATGCGTATAGACACCATTGTTATAAGGACCTTGCAGGATAAAATAAAATATATTCCCCGTGGTGCAGACCTAACCAATCCAGTAGTTTCCTTTAATCGCACTAAACCTTTGGAAGAAAAATACAGGCGTTTTAGAATACCTTCTTTTTGGGAAAAAGAAAATAAAATTGGATTTAATTTTAGCGAGGTAGCTTTTGTAAACTGGAATGCAGGGGGAAACAATTCCATCTCCGGTTTGGCCAGCGCGAAATTTGTGCGAAATTATAAATTTCGATACGTTCAATTAAATAACATTTTAGATATCCGATATGGCCTTAATGCCCAGGAAGGGTTCAAATTAAGAAAGTCCGATGATGCACTGCGGTTTTCTTCCACTTTCGCGTTTAGAAGGGACACCATTAGTAATTGGTATTATTCCGCTAGCGCAGAATTTAGAACACAGTTCTCCAATGGTTACAAATATCCCAATAGGGATAAACCAATTTCCAGATTTATGGCTCCCGGCTATTCCTTGTTAGGTGCTGGTACCTCATATATACCGGAAGGTAAGAAATTCAACCTGCGTTTAGCCCCACTTACTTTTAAAGCTACCTTTGTCCTGGACCAGACCTTGGCAAATGGTGGAGCTTTTGGAGTTCAAAGGGCACTGGTGGATACTGATGGAAACATAATCAAGGAGGGTGAAAACGTTTATCTCGAATTTGGTTTTTTGGTCTCTAACAGTTGGGAAACCATGGTTTATGAAAATGTAAAATTGAACCATCGGCTACAATTATACTCGGACTACGTCAAAAATTTCGGAAATATTGATGTGGACTGGGAATTAAACTTGGACTTAACGGTAAACAAATACGTAAAGGCCTCCATAGGCACCCATGTCCTATATGACCACGATATTATATTCGACGAGGTAAAGGCTGCAGATGGCACCATTACAACCCCTGGTAAACGCAAAGTTCAGTTTAAACAATTACTAGGTGTTGGTTTGGTATATGATTTCTAAAGCTGTTTTCCCATAATCTTATTATGAATATGTACCGCAGCGCTGTCCGACAAACTGGCAACATAACAACAGGTATTCAATAAAATTGAGTATGTGGAATCTGGTATTTCCCGATAGGGTTCCGGCAAGGTAGAAATCATTAGTCGATCGTAATTGGAACTGTTTCCTTCCTTTTTCCTAATCAAAGCCGTGGTATATACATCCAAAATATCTGAGATGATCTTATAACCGGCAATTTCTTTTTCAATAACCTCTTGAGACTGGTAGATTTTCTGTACACTTAATTTAATAATATCCTCAATTTGGGCCTTGAACTTACTTTTCTCCATTAAGGAAACCGAAAACTCCCCTTTTAGAATGGCTTCTTCGTTTTCAATAAAAATAGCAATAGCATCCGAAATTAATGTATTGATTGCCAATGCCCTTAAATAGCTCAGACGATCTTCCATAAAGATCAAATCATTATACTTTTTTATATTGATACTGTCCTTAACCAACTTAATCAAATATTCCAAGGCATAATCCTCTGAAATAAGCCCTAGGTTTATTCCATCCTCAAAATCAATAATAGTATAACAAATATCATCCGCAGCTTCCACTAAGAAGGTAAGTGGGTGTCTGCAAAAACCTACATCCCTTCCCTGTCCCCTTGGTTCCAATCCCAGTTCAACGGCCACCTCCTTAAAGGTGTCAACGTCTTGCTGAAAAAAACCAAATTTCTTATCCGCAATATGTTTGGTTGGTTTTTTGGGTAAGGATTCTTTTGGATATTTCATAAAAGCACCCAAAGTTGCATAGCTCAGGCGCAAACCGCCGTCTACCCCCTTGCGGGTCTCAGTTAATAACCTGTAACCATTGGCATTTCCTTCGAAATCTATAATATCCTGATATTCCTTTTGGGATAGGGCATCCTTAAATTGTTGGCCCTTTCCCGTTTTAAAATATTCCCCAATCGCT
This sequence comes from Arenibacter catalasegens, assembly GCF_002909235.1. Taxonomy (GTDB): domain Bacteria; phylum Bacteroidota; class Bacteroidia; order Flavobacteriales; family Flavobacteriaceae; genus Arenibacter; species Arenibacter catalasegens. Next base: position 70,109 of record NZ_PHQQ01000010.1, on the reverse strand, counting down.
TTTTCACCACTATGTCCAAAGGGTGGGTTTCCAATATCATGTGCCAATGCTGCAGCAGCTACTATAGCGCCGAAATCATTAAACTTATAGCCGTGTATCTCACCAAGATAGGGATGGATTTCCAAAATTTTCTTCCCAGCAATCCTACCAAGGCTTCTCCCCACCACCGAAACTTCCAAACTATGTGTTAGGCGGGTATGGACAAAATCGGTTTTGGACAGCGGAATTACCTGGGTCTTATCCTGTAAACTCCTAAAGGCGGTAGAAAATATAACCCTATCGTAATCCACCTCAAAACCCAATCGAGTTTCATCCTGTTCTTTTCTTATTCTTTTATGGGTATCACCAAAGCGTTTCAATGATAGTAGCTGTTCCCAATTCATAATCTAATTTTAGTTGCCGCAAGATACATTTTTAGCAATTCAACACATAATAAAACCCTATTGCACATTAGGTAACCCAAAATAATCAGGGTCATTTTTAACAATAAATTAAACTTAAGATTACAATGGGCTAATTAGTAATCCGCATCTTAGCATTAGTCTTTAGACTATTTCGGTTTCATTTTAACTATTAGTTTTTGTCGACTATTGATTTGAAATCTGAAGCTACCTCTGGCCAAGGTAGCTTTTTTATTTAAAGTAATATTGTTTCTAAGTTAACATTAAATTAACACTTGTATTGGTACTTTGCCGTCGACAAAAACTAAAGTAATATGAACATGAAATGTTTAGCCTTTGGGCTAATTATATGCTCATTTTTTACCTCCTTTTCTCAGGAAACCAATTCCGAGGAATTTGGCAAGGGACTTTTTAATTTAATGGGTAAGGACAGTACTTGGAGTGCCAAGATTGCTGCTAGAATGCAATTTTTGAGTAGCACGTCTTGGACTGAAAATTCTAACGGCAACTACACGGACCCTCAATTCAATGCGCTTATTAGAAGGGCAAGGTTAAAATTTGATGGATTTGTATATTCACCTAAACTTCGCTATAAACTAGAATTGGGATTGTCCAATAGGGATATCTCAGGTGCTTCTCAATATACCAGTGACGCTCCACGATATATACTGGATGCCGTAGTAATGTGGAATTTTTATCAAAACTTTGAACTTTGGGTGGGCCAAACCAAACTCCCCGGCAATATGGAACGGGTTATTTCCTCAGGTAACCTACAAATGGTAGACCGCTCAAGGTTAAATAGCCAGTTTACCCTAGATCGTGAAATGGGATTACAACTTAGGCACTTCACCTACCTAACGGATTCATTTTTAATGCGGGAAATAATCGCCATTTCACAAGGGGAAGGAAGAAATGTAACCACAGGAAATTTAGGAGGGCACCAGTACACCGGACGTCTGGAAATACTGCCTTTTGGTGAATTCAAGAGTAATGGCGAATACAGTGGTGGCGATCTAAAAAGGGAAACATCTCCAAAATTAATGCTGGCCGCTACTTACAACCTTAATTTAAACGCTGTAAAAACCAGAGGTAATCAAGGGACTTATATGGTTACAGATTTCGGTTTTCACCAAACCAATATCAACACATTATTCCTTGATGCCATGTTTAAATACAACGGATTCTCCTTCATGGCAGAATATGCACATAGGGATACTGAAAACCCCTTTGCAGCAAATATCGACGGTTCCTTGACCGGGGATGTGGTTCAAAAAGGCCATGGATTAAATCTACAATCCGGATATCTGTTTCGCAGTAATTGGGAGATTTCAGGTAGATACACAAACATAGAATTAGATAAAAATATTACGGGTATCAATCCAGAAAACCAATACACCTTAGGACTTTCAAAATATATTGTAGGCCATAAATTAAAGGTACAAACAGATATTAGCTATCTATCTGTTATGAATGGCTCTGATGAATTAATGTATAGGCTACAATTGGATGTTCATTTTTAGCCAAAAATATAACCTTAAGATAACGTTACGAACCTAGAGACTTTAGATATTTGCAAACTATTTTTATAAGATAATGGACAATTTATATTTATTAATGATTATTGCCCTTGCCTTCCTGGCAATAGCAGATTTGGTAGTTGGGGTTAGTAATGACGCCGTTAATTTTTTAAACTCCGCAATTGGTTCCAAAGCCATTTCGTTTAGGACCATAATGATTGTAGCCAGTTTGGGTATAGCCATAGGTGCCATTTTTTCCAGCGGTATGATGGAGGTAGCCCGAAAGGGAATCTTTCATCCCGGTGAATTCATGTTCAGTGAAATCATGATTATTTTCATGGCTGTCATGATAACCGACATCTTGTTATTGGATTTTTTCAATACGGTAGGGATGCCCACTTCTACTACAGTATCCATTGTATTTGAACTATTGGGCGCATCAGTTGCCATGTCATTTATTAAAATAGCCTCAAGTGGGGGTGATTATATTGATATATATAATTATATAAACACTTCTAAGGCCACTGAAATAATTATGGGCATACTGCTTTCGGTCGTTATAGCCTTTTCAATTGGGGCCTTGGTACAATATTTATCCCGTATACTGCTTTCTTTTGACTTTAGAAAAAAAGCAAAAATTATAGGAGCACTCTTCGGAGGTATTGCTTTGACCGCAATCACCTATTTCATACTTATTAAGGGTTTAAAAGGCGCCACTTTCGTAAGTGCTGATGTTCTGGATTATATAAAAAATAACACCAGCACCATTATTATTGGAAGTCTTTTTCTTTGGACACTTACATCATACCTTATTTCAGTAGTTTTGAAATACGACGTTTATAAATTAATCATTATTGTTGGAACATTTGCCTTGGCACTTGCTTTTGCAGGGAACGATCTTGTTAATTTCATAGGTGTGCCAATTGCCGCATGGCAGTCCTTTGAAGCTTGGCAGGCCTCGGGTATCCCAGCCAATGAATTTAGTATGACGGTGTTGGCAGAAAAGGTTCCTACGCCAACTATTTTGTTATTCGTAGCGGGAATGGTTATGGTTCTTACCTTGTGGTTTTCCAAAAAAGCACGTTATGTAACCCAAACAGAAATAAACCTGTCCAGGGAAGGTGAATCAAAGGAACGCTTTCAGCCAAATTTTCTTTCTAGAGGTATTGTAAGATCAGCTATGGCTCTGTCTTCTGTTACATCCGCTCTTTTACCAAAATCGTTACAGGAAAAAATAGATTCCAACTTTAAAAAGCCAGTTATAGCACTTTCAAAGGATAAAACTTTTGAAATGCCTGCTTTTGATATGGTAAGGGCTTCTGTTAACTTGATGGTTGCAGGGATCCTTATTTCCTTGGCCACATCATATAAATTGCCGCTATCTACCACTTATGTTACATTTATGGTGGCAATGGGTTCATCTTTGGCCGATAGGGCTTGGGGAGCGGAAAGTGCCGTTTACCGTGTTGCAGGGGTATTGAATGTTATTGGTGGGTGGTTCTTTACAGCCATTATCGCCTTTGTTTCTGCTGCGGTAATAGTTTCACTTATCAATATTCATGTTCCGTCCATGGTGGCCATTCTATTATTGCTTGCGGTTCTTCTACTGGCAAGGAACTACATTTCACACAACAAAAAATCAAAGGAAATAAAAGCTGAGGATAGTCTACGAAAGGCCGAAAGCAGTTCTATCCAAGGGGTGATCGAAGAAAGTGCAGACAATATTTCCAACGTTGCCAAAAGAAGTAATAAAATATATACAAACATCATCGACGGCCTTGCTAAGCAAGATTTGGAGCTTCTGAAAAAGAATAAAAAAGGTGTTGGTAAACTTTCTGATGAAATAGACGAATTACGAGACCATATATTCTATTTTATTAAGAATTTGGATGAGGCCAGTGTAGGGGCCAGTAATCTATATATAAACATTTTAGGGTATCTGCAGGATATGGCCCAATCTTTGGAATATTTAAATAAAATTAGTCATAAACACATCCACAACAACCATAAAAAATTAAAATACAACCAAATTAAAGAACTAAAAGAAATAGATCTTGAATTACAAAAATTGTTAGGTGCTACCAAGGAGGCCTTTGGAACCAGATCTTTTCATAGAATTGGTACCATTTTTGCCAGTAAACAAGCATTACTGGATATGGTTTCTCAAAAAATTGAAAAACAGATAGCCAGGACACGTACTGAAGAATCCAGTCCTAAAAACACTACTTTATACTTTACTTTTCTTTTGGAAACAAAAGATTTTATTAACGCAACAATGAACCTTTTGGAGCTTTACTACAAGGAACACGACAGCACGGTTAAGCCTGCAAAACTAGAAGTCTAGTAGGGTCCATAATTTAAAACCATTGAATGAAATTCTTGTTCCTGCTCATCACTTTTGGTTGTACCGCATGTAGCATTGGGCAAAATATTACGGGTATGGAACTTTTGGAAAAGGCAATAGCTTATCATGACCCCAAAGGCAACTGGAATTCCTTTAAAGGTGATTTTACGGTAACTATGAAATCTCCCAAAGGAGATAACAGAATAAGCCAAATTGCGATTAATCTGCCCGCGTCCTATTTTAAATTGATTACCAATAAGGAGGGTAACACCTTAGAACAAACCGTGGACAAAGGCGACTGCATTTTAAGGCTTAATGGCAGTGCCAATATTTCGGATACGGATAGGGCAACTCATAATATTTCTTGTGAACGCTCTAAAAAGATGAAGGATTATTATACCTATCTCTATGGTCTACCAATGAAACTAAGAGATCCCGGGACCATAATTGAGTCCAATGTGGAGACAAAGACCTTTAAGAACAAAGAATATTTGAGACTCAAAGTAACGTATTCCGAAGAGGTCGGGAAAGACACTTGGTATTTTTATTTTGACCCCTCAACATACGCCATGGAAGTCTATCAATTTTACCATGATGAATCCAAAAATGATGGGGAGTATATATCACTTTCAGGCGAAGAAATCATAAATGACATTAAAATGCCGAAGACAAGGGCGTGGTATTACAATAAAAAAGATCAATATTTAGGAACAGATGTCTTGGGTAAAAATACCCTATAACCTATCTATAGAAGTTCATTTCGTCTATATAATTCCAAACTCCTTCTGGCAGCAAAGGTCTAATGTTTTTACCCAATTTATGTTGTGCCCGAATAAACGTTGAGGATATTTCCATAATAGGGGCCGTAACATGATGTATCTTGGCATGACCTTTAAACCTATGCTCCACTTCCCCTTCTGAAATCCTAGGGTATACAAAAATGTCATGATTCTTCAGAATAATCTCATAATTCTTCCATTTGTGCAGGCCTTTTAAATTGTCCTCCCCCATAATCAAACAGAAATCATGACCCACATCATATTTTTCCTGTAAATAAACTAAGGTATTCACTGTATAGTTGGGTTGGGGTAGCTCAAATTCTATTTTACTTGGTTTTAATTTGGGATAGTCCTGGGTGGCCTCGGCTACCAATTGATACCGATGATGATTGTCCAGCAGTGTTTTTTTTGTTTTAAAAGGACTTTGAGGGGTTACCACAAACCAGACCTCATCCAAGTCAGAAAACTCCACCATATGATTGGCAATCACCAAATGCCCTATGTGAATTGGGTTAAACGTACCGAAATAAAGTCCTATTTTTTTATTCATGAGAAACTTGATTCAGTATCATTTTTTTTGCTAAACATTCTAGAATTAATTCGTCCGTTCAAGGTTGAAAAAGCTTATTCTATTTTATTTATAATTTCAACACCTACAAAATCCGCCACCAACTTATGTGCCTCATTTAGTGCCGTATCCAAGTCGTAATTCTTGATAACTGTATCAAATTGCGGAGCAGTGGCCAATTCTACAGAGGCTTTCGCAATACGCATATTTATTTTATCCTCAGATTCCGTACTGCGCTTTTTCAATCTAATTTTAAGCTCATCTACACTCGGAGGCTTCACAAAAACCGCAAGGGTCTGTTCTGGAAACTTCTTTTTTATTCGCAAACCTCCAACAACATCAATATCAAAGATTACATTTTTCCCCTCGGCCCAGAGTCGGTCTACCTCACTTTTTAAAGTCCCGTAAAAATTATCCCTATACACCTCTTCCCATTCCAAAAAATCATCCTCTTTAATATGTTTCTTAAATTCGGACAAGCTCATAAAATAATAATGTTCACCATTTTTTTCCTTTCCACGTCTAGGTCTGGAAGTGGCCGAAATTGAAAATGCCAGATTAAGTTCTGGCTGATTTAAAAGATGTTTCACTATGGTTGTTTTTCCACTACCAGAAGGGGCAGAAAAAATAATTAATTTTCCTCCTTTCATTACAAAACATTAAGCATTTGTTCTTTGATCTTTTCCAATTCATCCTTCATCTGCACCACCAACTGTTGCATGGGGGCAAAATTAGCCTTGGAACCAATAGTATTTATTTCCCTTCCGATTTCCTGACTAATGAAACCCAGTTTCTTACCGTTGGAATCATCAGATTTCAACGTACTGGCAAAATAATCCAAGTGATTAAGCAAACGAACCTTTTCTTCTGTAATATCATATTTCTCAAGATAGTAAATAAGCTCTTGTTCAAAACGATTCGCATCCAAGTCGGCCTTTAGGTCTGCTACAGCCTTTTCCAGCCGTTCTCTTATCGTTAAAAGTCTGTCTGGGTCCATTTGTGCAACCTTGTCCAATAAACCTTTGAGAGTGCTTATTCTTGCTTCAAAATCAACCTCCAAGACCTTTCCTTCCTCTGTTCTAAAAATATTTATTTCCTTTAGTGCCTCTTCAAGCGACTCTTTTATAATCTTATATTCGTCCTCATCTATATCCTCCCGTTCCGTTTTCATAGTATCGGGCATGCGCATAGCGATTTCCAATAGGCTCATTTCATTACCGGAAACAATATGACCCAACTGTTTCATATATTGTCTAACCACTACTTCGTTAACCTCCGAAGTGGTCTCAGCACCCGTATTTTCAATATATAGACTAAAATCTATTTTACCTCTGACCAAGGAACCGGCAATCGTCCTTCGCAATTCCAATTCCTTTTCCCGGTACGTAGAGGGTATCCTGGCATTTAAATCAAGACTTTTACTATTTAGAGATTTGATTTCAATGGTAATTTTTTTCGAAGGAAGTTGTATAACGTGCTTCCCAAACCCTGTCATAGATTGGATCATAAATTGTTTTTAAATTTTGATAAAGGTAAATAAAATTGGGATTTGTATTCTTCGATGGACAAGTACAGTGCAAAGTCAATCATTAAGGCCTTTAATGCTAATTTGAACTCTTCCATTCTGGATTGGTGCTCACTCTTTAATCGCTTCCCGATTCTTCATGCCTTTTCTGCTGCGATAGCCATAAATGTGAATATGTATGTAGGAGGGCATGTACAACGAACCAGGCAAAAAGTAAAAACAGCAAACTGGGTGCCTTGTTTCCAATGATAAACACCCATTCCATCTAAAGTTCCCTTACCCAGATATTCCTATAACTTACCCTACTATTGTCCCCATGATCCTGCAGTTTTAAAGGACCTTTTCCATGGGCTGGATTTTTGGGCCAGCCAATATAAGGAGTGGTTCCCTTAATTTCAACATTGTCCTGCACAAGGACACCATTGTGTATTACAGTTACAGTTCCCGATTTAATCTTTTTCCCGTCTTTATTGAATTCCGGTGCATGATAAATAATATCATAGGTATTCCATTCCCCAGTGGGCACAGATGCCATGGCAAGGGGGGTATGTTGCTTGTATACAGACCCCACTTGCCCGTTTACATAGGTATCGTTATCATTGTTGTCCAAGACCTGTACCTCGTACAAGCCCTGAAGAAAAACACCACTATTACCCCTACTTTGTTGTTTTCCCTGAATTTCTGCAGGAGATTTCCATTCAAGATGCAATTGCATACTCCCAAAGTTTTGTACTGTCTGTATATCCCCTGTCTTGTTGTTGACCGTCATACTACCGTCCTTGTTAACAATCCACTTGGCTGCTGTACTGTCTTTAGTAGTAATCCAATTGTCCAAATTTCCTCCACTAAAGAGAATAATAGCATCACTGGGAGCTCTCTTAATGGGATCAAAAGGATTTACCACAGGAGGAACCGGTTTATAAAATTCGGTCCCCTCCGGAGTTGTTGGTTCTGCACCTGAGTATTCCCCATGTACTACAATTCCTTCCTCAATTTCCTTTGAATCTTTTAGCTCCAATGTATCCTCCGCAACTTTTTCTTTACAGGCAAAAACCAAAATCAATAGAAAGAAGGTATAAACAAGTCTCAATTTCATATACTTAATTAATATTGGATCAGTCCAATGTTTTTATTTTGATGCCTTTAAAGTACACCTTGTCCCCATGATCTTGCAATCCAATTCGTCCGGTCATATATTTACCAAAATGCTCTGATCCTTTAAATTTGGATTTGGCAATCATGGCCTCCCATTCCTCACCATGAACAGGGAAAGAAGCTACCTCTGTACCATTCAAAACTACATTACCTTTATTGGTTTTATGGTTTATGGTAATTACACAGGTATTCCATTCCCCAACCGGTTTTGTGGCATCTATACTCGGGGCTATCATGTCATATAAAGCACCGGCCTGATGGGTAGTTCCATTTTTGGCGTCAGGGTGTTTTTCATTGTCCAATACCTGAATTTCTGGCCCAGAGTGGTAGGCTTCCGGCAGGCTTTGAACTTCCTTAACTCCCCAAAAAATACCACTGTTCCCACCCTCTGAAATTTTCCAGTCTACGGATAGTACAAAGTTGGTAAAGTCTTCCTTGGTTACTAAATTGTATTTCTCTCCCTTTTTGCGGTCCTTGGGTGGATAGTACACCATGGCACCGTCCTCAATCTTCCATGCATCCCCAACACCATCTTCCAAATACCGTTTCCATGCATCAAAATTGGTCCCGTCAAAAAGTACCTGCCATTCCCCTTCAATAGGAGCTTGTGGAGGTGGAGTTCCTTGCTCAGAATTAGTCATGGGATCTGAGTCTAAGTCCATGTTCTTTTTATCCGTTTTATCCTTACAGCCAACAACCATAACAGCTATCAAGGCACTGAAAATTAATTTTTTCATTTTCTTCTATATTAATTTTATATTCCTAATATCTTCTTCAGTACTGTTTTATCTATTGCAGCGCCGGCAAAATCATCAAAGGTCTTTTCTGTAGCCTCTATGATATGGTCTTGGATAAACTTGGCTCCTTCCCGTGCCCCTTGTTCTGGACTTTTTATGCAGCATTCCCATTCCATTACTGCCCAAACATCACAGCCATACTGTGTTAATTTAGAGAAAATGGTTTTAAAATCTATCTGTCCGTCGCCTAGAGAGCGATATCTTCCAGCCCTGTCTCCCCAATCGTTAAATCCACCAAAAGCACCCTTCTTACCAGTTGGGTTAAATTCAGAATCCTTAACGTGAAATGATTTTATGAACTCATGGTAATGGTCTATATAAGCAATGTAGTCCAATTGTTGAAGTACAAAATGGCTTGGGTCGTAAAGAATATTGACCCTTTTGTGATTTCCGGTAGCAGCTAAAAAGCGTTCAAAAGTATCCCCATCATGTAGATCTTCACCAGGATGAATTTCGTAGCATACGTCCACACCTTCCTTGTCAAAATGATTTAGGATAGGCAACCATCTTTTGGCCAGTTCTTCAAAGCCCATTTCTACCAATCCCGCTGGTCTCTGTGGCCATGGATGGGCCGTATGCCATAATAAAGAACCAGAAAAGGTGGCATGCGAATTAAGACCAAGTCTTCTACTTGCTGTAGCTCCTTTTTTAACAGTATCTACTGCCCACTCGGTACGGGCCTTGGGATTATTTTTTACTTTATCGGGCGCAAAATTATCAAACATCAAATCGTAAGCAGGATTCACTGCCACTAATTGTCCTTGCAAATGCGTAGACAACTCCGTAATCTCAAGTCCGTAGGAATTTATCTTTCCCTTTAATTCATCACAGTAGGTCTGACTCTCGGCAGCTTTATCCAAATCGATAAGAAAATCGACCCAAGTAGGTATTTGAATTCCCTTATATCCCAAATCGGATGCCCATTTACACATGCCATCCAATGAATTGAATGGTGCTTTTTCATCTACAAATTGTGCTAAAAATACTGCCGGCCCTTTAATTGTCTTCATTTTAAATTTTATTAAGTGTAATTGAAAATAACCATTGTTAACATTTAGGATAAAAATCCTATATTTAATGTTTGTAGCCTATGCCTACAAATGCGAAGTCATAAATATAGGAAAAGCATCAGAATTAATACAAGAAATATAGAATGAATCAAAGTGAAATATTTGATGCCATTGTTGTAGGTACCGGAATTAGTGGAGGTTGGGCAGCTAAAGAACTTTGTGAGAATGGGTTAAAGACTTTGGTGCTGGAAAGAGGACGAATGGTTAAGCATATCGAGGATTACCCCACCATGAACGATGACCCCTGGGATTACCCATTAAAAGGCAAATTATCTAAATCGGATAAGGAGAAATATCACATACAAAGTAGGTTGAATTGGGCACCAGATCAGAGCAATAAGCATTTCTTTGTGAACGATTTGGAGCATCCTTATGTTCAAACCAAACGATTCGATTGGATAAGAGGATATCAGGTCGGTGGGCGTTCCTTAACATGGGGCAGACAGAGTTACCGTTGGAGTGACATTGATTTTGAAGCCAATAAAAAAGAGGGCATCAGTGTTGATTGGCCTGTTAGATATAGGGACATTTCGCCATGGTATGACAAAGTTGAAGAATATATAGGGGTCAGTGGTCAAGCCCTCGGGCTAAAACAATTGCCGGATGGCAAATTTCAACCCCCCATGAAATTGAATTGTGTAGAAGAAGACTTTCAAAAATCTATCGAAGAAAAATTTGACGATGGTCGTTTGGTGACCATTGGTCGTACGGCACACATTACAAATCCAAATGCAGATTTCGAAGGTCGTGGAGTGTGTCAAAATCGAGATAGGTGCTGGCGTGGCTGCCCTTTCGGAGGCTATTTTAGCAGTAATTCATCCACTTTGCCAGCCGCAGAAAGAACTGGTAATATGACGCTCAGACCCAATTCCATTGTGTACGAGGTCGTCTATGATGATAAAACAAAAAGAGCGACCGGAGTAAAAGTCATAGATACGGAGACCAACGAAAAAGTGGAGTTCAAAGCCCGTATTATCTTTCTTTGTGCTTCAGCCATGGCTTCTGTCGGTATTTTATTGCAATCAAAAAGTGAACGCTTCCCTAACGGTCTTGGAAATGACTCGGATGCCTTAGGTAGAGGGATTATGGACCATCATTATAAATTAGGGGCAACCGCTAAAGTAGATGGTTATTTGGACAAATATTATAAAGGTCGCCGTGCCAATGGTTTTTATATTCCCCGATTCGTAAATATGGACAAAAAGACCAAGCGTGATGGGTATATTCGTGGATTCGGATATCAAGGTACGGCCAGTAGAGGCGATTGGTCGGAAGCCATTGGGGAATTGGGATATGGAAAAGAACTCAAAGAAAGTATTCTAAAGCCCGGTCATTGGACAATCGGTGTTACCGGATTTGGAGAATTCCTGCCATATGACGACAACAGGGTCACCTTAAGCCCTACTGAAAAAGATAAATGGGGACTTCCACAATTGGCGTTTGATGTTGAATTCAAGGAAAACGAGTTGAATATGCGCAAGGATATCAAAAAAGTTATCGTAGAAATGTTTGAAGCGGCTGGATTTAAGGATGTACAGTCCTATGAGGAATCTTCCTGGCCGGGATTGGGCATACATGAAATGGGTGGCGCCAGAATGGGGCATGATCCCAAAACTTCCATCTTGAATAAAAATAATCAAGTGCATCTAGTTCCCAATGTTTATGTCACCGATGGTGCTTTTATGACCTCCTCCAATTGTGTAAATCCGTCATTGACTTATATGGCATTTACAGCCAGGGCGGCAAATCATGCAGCCAAACAATTGAAAGAGGGCAAATTTTCATAACATCCTTCGAGAAATAATTAATGTATTTTACCGTTACTGTTAAAACTTAGACCTAATTAGAATGGACAATGCTTCGGCTAGAAATATGTGGGGGGATTTTTTGGATGCCCACCTAGAATTTGCTTTTGTAGAAGCACCCAAAGTGCTTCACTTTAGCGACAATGAACAAGACGCAGACCACTTTGTGGGTTTAATTATAAAGGATATTAAAAAAGCGACCTCTTTTTCCTTATTGGGTCTTCAAAACCGAAAGGAGCCACTACCCAAAATAGGTGCTTTTATGATAATTACAGATTGGAACGGCAAAGCCAAGTGCATTATAAGGACTACCGCTGTAAAGCTGAAACCATTTTTCAGCATTACCAAAGATTATGTACAATTGGAAGGCATGGGCGACAAAAGTCTTGAGTACTGGAAAAAATACCATTGGGATTATTTTACCCGTGAACTGGCACCTTACGACCGTGTTCCCAGAGATAGTACCATCGTAGTTTGCGTGGAATTTGAAAAGGTGTACGGATAATCTCTTTAACTTAAAATATTTTCATAAAAAATGGCCGCAATTGCGGCCATTTTTATATCAATCAAATATTAATTATTTCAAATCGACCCAAACATTCCCATTTTTGTTGGACTCTACCGTGCTCTCAATAAAATCCAGACCACGTACACCATCCATCATTGTAGGAAATTCTCCATCGTTATATTTTTCACCTCTAACTGCCCTTGCAACACCTAAATAGATATTGGCCATAGAATCAAAAATACCTTCAGGATGTCCAGGAGGCAATTTAGTTCCATTCAAGGATAATTTGGAATTATATGCATGACCAGGCTTATATACCTGAAGGGGTTTATCATCACTTAAGACATAAAGATAATTGGGATTTTCTTGCTCCCATCTAAGGCCACCCTTTTCTCCGTAAACAGCAATGGAAAGTCTGTTTTCTTCCCCTGTAGCCACCTGACTAGATCGAATAACCCCTTTCACATGATTTCCCATACGGATCAGAACTGTACCGTCTACATCCATCTGGTTATCTTCATATAAATAATTGAAATCTGCCAAAATAGACTTTATGGCCATGCCGGTTGTATATTCGATCATATTAAAGGCGTGTACCCCAATATCTCCCATACACGAACTAATCCCTGCCTTTTTAGGGTCCAATCTCCAAACCGTAGACCGTTTAGCCTTATCATGTATGATGGAGTTGATCCATCCCTGATAATATTGTGCATCTACCTTGTGTACTTTCCCAATAGCACCGTCCTTTATCATCTCCCGCATTTGTCTAACCATAGGATACCCGGTATAGGTATGGGTAACCGCAAAAACAGTTTTGGCTTTTTCCAAGGTGGCCTGTAATATTTTAGCCTCCTCGTAGGTAGTGGTCATGGGCTTTTCACAAATTACATGAAACCCGTTTTCCAACAACTTTTTAGCCATTGGAAAATGCAAAAAGTTAGGGGTAAGTATTGAACATACCTGAATACGTTCTTCCTTAGGGAGTTTTAATTCCTCTTCCACCAAGGTATCAAAATCCTTATAAATCCTATTGGTAGGCACATCTATCTCCTCGGCAAAAGCAACATTCGCTTCAAAATCCGGGTTAAAAACAGCACCAACAATTTCGTAATTATCATTAATCTGTGATGCCACTCGGTGTAACACCCCAATTAGAGAGTCTCCTCCACCCCCTAGAATTCCTAATCTAATTTTTTTACCCATAATCTATTTATTCCTAATTACTCTTTATATTCTACTTCTTCGTTTTTAAAAAATATAGCGAACAGCGCCATAGCCGCTAGTGCAAAAATAGCAGGAAATGTCCAGATATCCGTCCAGCTGTGCAACCCTTCACTCAGTAAATAACTATCTGTTATTTTACCTGCAACCCAAAAACCTATCAACATCCCAACACCATAGGTAGCCAAGGTAATTAATCCTTGTGCCGCACTTTTAAATTTATCACCCGCCTTTGAATCCGTATAAATCTGTCCGGAAACAAAGAAGAAATCATAGCAAATACCGTGCAGGGCAATACCCAAAATTAACATAAAAGTCAAATCCCCGTTATTTCCATAGGCAAAAAGGAGATATCTAATTGTCCAGGCGAGCATTCCGGCAATCATGGTGTTTTTAAATCCGAATTTCTTAAAGAAATATGGCAACAGCAACATAAATAAAACTTCCGAAACTTGCCCAATGGTCATTTTACCTGTTGGGTTTTCCATTCCAACCTCCGACAAAAACGGATTGGCATTTTGATAATAAAAGGCCAAGGGAATGCATATTAGTATTGATGAAACAAAAAATATCAAAAAATTTCTATCTTTCAAAAGTTTCAGGGCATCCAGTCCCAAAATACTCGAAATCGATATCTTTTCATCAGTTTTGACTTTTGGAGGTGTTTTGGGCAACGTAAAACTAAAAAGTCCCAAAACAGCCGAAGCGATAGCCACCATTAAAAAGGTGTTTTTTAATAAGCCTTCTCCCCTGGAGGTTTCGGAGTCCCATAAAAACGCATAGCTAATTACTAATCCGGCCACTATCCATCCTATGGTTCCAAAAACCCTGACAAAAGAAAATTCTTTGGCCGGATTTTTCATCTGACTAAAGGAAATTGAATTCACTAGGGCCAGAGTAGGCATATAGAGTATCATATATCCAAGTACATAGGGGTAAAAACCGACAAAGTCCACGGCGGTATACATTTGACACATCATCACCGCTCCCAAAAGATGTAACACACCTAAAATTCGCTCCGCATTAAAATATCTATCGGCAATCAATCCAACTATAAAAGGAGCAATAATTGCCCCCCAGGATTGCGTTGAATACGCCATTGCCGCTTCTGCTCCAGTGGCCTGAAGGTTCTCCCCCAAAAAGGTACCAAGTGTTACGTACCAACCGCCCCAAATAAAGAATTCGAGAAACATCATAAAGGACAATTGCACTTTGGTTTTTACATTCACGGTTTAGAGGGTATATTTATCGCTTATAAAAAGCATAATCCATGACCAAAGGCTCAATGGCGTTATTTCTAAAATCAATGGAAATTTGCGCCCTATGATGGGTCGAATGGTTTATAATGTGAAACAACATATCTTGAATGGTATTAGTAAACAACCTTCCTTCGGTATTCTCATAATCCAATCGCTTTTCAAGATCATCCACATTGGTTATTATCTCAAAAGAGCTTCTTTGATTTTCGTAATGTATGTCTCCCCAATCCTTTGGAGATTGTAACTGAAAAACATCATACTCAATCTTTTTTCCAAGAATTCTAGCATTCCAAATATGATGGGCATTTAAAATATGACTGAAGAGCTCCATTGTTCTATCTGGAACATTTTCCAGCTTTTGGCACTCTTCAATCAATTTCTTATTGCAATAAAAGTTATAATCGAACAGCTGATTAAAAAAGGCCTTCATAGGATCCACTACTAATTAAGTTCCTTACCCGCCTTTATCAATAAATCCCTAGTAGCAAGAATTCCGTCCTCCTCGCCTAAAATACTACCTTCGTACTCCACACCTATATATCCAGTATAACCCGCATCCTTAACGATTTTAAGAATTCTAGGGTAATCCAATTTAGTTTCATTGCCATCCGCATCAAAATCGTGGGATTTGGCACTTACCGCCTTGGCATACGGCATTAATTCACTGATACCTTTATAATTGTCATATTCCTCGGCACATCCATCCTTTGATCGCTCAATACAGAAATTGCCAAAATCAGGAAGGCTTCCACAATTATCCATATTTACAGTTGCCATCACTTCGGCATGTAATGCGCCATTGGAAGACAAGCCCCCGTGATTTTCGACCAAAACATTAATATTCTTGCCTTTAGCATAAGTTGCCAACTTGGTAAGTCCGTCAACGGCATTCGCTTTCCACTCTTCCGGAACGCTGCTTCCGTTAAGGTTTACCCGAATTGCATGGCATCCCATTGCGGCAGCGGCATCCACCCATATCTTGTGTTTTTCAACGGTTTCATTTCTTTCTTTCTCATCGCTTACGGCCAAATTCCCTTGGCCATCGATCATAATCAATACATTTTGCAAACCGTACTTTTTTGCCTCTGCATTAGATTTCTCGACAAATGCAGCCATGGCCTCCTTGGAATAATTAGCTTTTTCCAACTCAGGGTTATATAATTGACTTACGTACTCGAGCCCGGTAAAGCCCCATTTTTTTGCCTTCTCCGCAAATGTATAAGGATCAACGTTATCATTACGTATCATTTTATGAATGGACCATTGGGCCAATGACAATTTAAAAAATGGATCTGCAACCTTCATGGATAACTCAGAGGCCTCCACATCCTTTGGCTGCTCCTTAGGAGCTTCCTTACAAGAAAAAACACCTATTAATAAGGCAAATAAAACTACCTTAATTCCATTGATTTTTAAATTTTTACACTTCATATCAGGTTTGAGATTAAATCCAAGGATTAACAATAACTATAACGTTATAGTGCTATAGTATTAATAAATATAGGGTTTAAATGTAGAAAATTAATTTTATATTTAATAAATTTATTAAATAAACAATTTCATAAATGAGCAAGATTTTTAACAATGAGGTGCAGGATTCTTATGATGCAATTGTCGTAGGTACGGGAATTAGCGGAGGGTGGGCCGCAAAGGAATTATGTGAAAAAGGACTTAAAACCCTGGTTTTGGAACGTGGAAGGATGATAAAACATATCGAAGACTACGAGACTGCCAATATGGATCCTTGGGACTTTCCGAATGCCGGAGAACCGACCAAGGCAGATGTTGAAAAACAACCTAAACAGAACAGAACTGGATATACCACAAATGCTGCAAGTAAAATGTGGTTTGTAAATGATCTGGAACACCCATATAACGAAATAAGGCGATTTGATTGGATGAGAGGTTACCACCTAGGTGGACGTTCATTACAATGGGGACGTCAAAGTTACCGTTGGAGCGACATCGATTTTACAGCCAACCTAAAAGATGGCATTGCAGTTGATTGGCCCGTGCGTTATAAGGATATTGCCCCATGGTACTCTTTAGTGGAAAACTATATTGGTGTTAGTGGGGAGGCACTTAATCTTCCTCAGTTACCGGATAGTGATTTTTTGCCCCCCATGGAAATGAATTGTGTTGAAGAACATTTTAAAAATAAAGTTACGGAAGGTTTTGACGACCGTGCCGTTACCATAGGTCGGGTTGCACACATAACCGGAACCAAAAATTTTGACGGACGTACCAAGTGTCAATATAGAAACCGTTGTATTAGAGGGTGTCCTTTTGGAGCTTACTTCAGTAGTTTGTCTTCTACCCTACCTGCGGCAGAAGCAACAGGAAACATGACATTACGTACAGATTCCATTGTACATGAGGTAATTTATGACCCTAACACCAAAAAAGCTACAGGGGTAAAAGTTATAGACCGGTTAACAAAGGAAACATTTGAATTTAAGGCAAAGGTAATTTTCTTATGTGCCTCCTCTATAGCTTCCACTTCGATATTAATGCAATCCAAATCCGATCGATTCCCGAATGGTATGGGGAATGATTCTGACCAATTGGGCCGCAATATTATGGACCATCATTTAGGGGTTGGTGCTTCCGGTAAATTCGACGGCTTCGAAGATAGGTACTACAAAGGTAGAAGACCTAATGGTATATATATTCCAAGATTTAGAAATTTAGGGGGAGATTCCAATAGAAAAGATTACAAACGTGGCTTCGGTTATCAAGGGGGAGCCAGCAGGGGTAATTGGGAAGAAACGGTTGCCGAACTCTCTTACGGAAAAGACCTTAAGGAAAATATACTTCAACCAGGAGGTTGGAGAATGGGCATCGGTGGTTTTGGCGAAGTGCTCCCTTATCAAGACAACAGAATGACCTTGGATTACGATAAACTAGATGGCTGGGGGCTTCCCACAGTAACCTTTGATGCCGACTTACAGGAAAACGAATTTAACATGCGTAAAGACATGCAGCAATCAGCTGTAGAAATGTTGGAAAAAGCTGGTTTACGTGATGTAGAAGGACATGATGGCCCAACCGGCTTAGGTTTGGGAATTCACGAAATGGGTACTGCAAGGATGGGACGCAACAGAAAAACCTCTGTGCTCAATGGGAACAATCAATTGCATGACGTACCTAATGTTTATGTAACTGATGGGTCATTTATGACTTCGGCCAGTTGCGTTAACCCATCATTAACTTATATGGCGTTCACTGCTAGAGCCGCTGACCATGCGGTAAAAGAACTTAAAAAAGGAAATATATAATGGATAGAAGAAAAGCAATTAGAAATATGGGACTGGCGTTGGGATACACCGTAGCCACCCCAACCTTGTTAAGCATTGTTCAAAGTTGTAAAAAAGACGCTGCAATTTTATGGACACCAGATTTTCTATCCTCTGCAGAGGGCTCCGTTCTAACCCATCTGGTCGACATAATACTTCCTAAAACCGATACCCCTTCTGCCTCTGAGGTACAGGTCCATATCTTTATAGACCGTTTGGCAGATCAGGTAATGGAAAAAGAACAGCAGGACATGTTAAAGATGACCATGGGGAAATTCTTGGATAAGGTCTTAAAGGATTCGGGCAAGACAGAGATTGCGGACTTAACTCCAAAAGAACTGGAACCGGTCTTGGCCAATGCCCTGAAGATTTCAAAAGAAGATCAGGTAAACCATTTCAAGGCAATAAAGACTTACACAGAAGCCGTAAAAGCTGGCAAAACGGACAACTTGAACGATGATATATCCAGATTTGCATTCGCAAATAATTTAAGAGATCTAACTATCTGGGGCTATAAGTCATCCGAATTGGTCGGCGAGAATGTATTATCATATTTACCGGTACCTGGGGAATACATTGGTTGCGGAGATCTTCAGGAACTAACCGGGGGAAAGGCCTGGTCACTTTAAATTATACCAAAATTATTATGCTAACGGAACTAGGAAGGCCAAAAGGCCACTTAGTTCCATTAGCATTCTTTTATAAATAAATTCAACCATATCCAAAAAATGAAAAGAAGAGATTTTATACAAAAAACAGCACTTACAAGTAGTGCCATTACAATTGGAGGTTCTTTGGCTTATGGAGCCAAACCTAATTTAGAAGCGAAGCATACGTTCAATTTAAAATATGCCCCCCATTTTGGGATGTTTAAAAACCTTGCCGGTGATGACCTTATTGACCAAATAAACTTTATGGCCGACCAAGGGTTTACTGCTTTTGAAGACAACGGCATGATGGGTAGGGACGTTGCAATGCAAACCAAAATAGGCGAAACCTTAGCCAAACGGAATATGACCATGGGTGTATTTGTAGTTGACAAAGGAGGTAATATGGCAAATACCCTCGCTGCAGGTAAACAGGAATATATTGATATCTTTTTGGACGGCTGCAGAAGAGCCGTAGATGTTGCCAAACGTGTCAATGCCAAATGGATGACCGTTGTGCCGGGTGGATTCGAAAGAAAACTGCCAATTGGTATTCAGGACGGCAATGTTATTGAGGCATTAAAACGAGGAGCGGAGATTTTAGAACCTCATGGCTTGGTAATGGTATTAGAACCTTTATCTGATTCTCCAGATCTATACCTACAAAATTCAGATCAAACCTATATGATATGTAAAGGCGTGAATAGCCCCTCCTGTAAAATATTGTTTGACATCTACCACATGCAAAAAACTGAAGGACATTTAATCCACAATATGGAACTTACATGGGATGAAATAGACTATATCCAAATAGGGGACAATCCTGGTAGAAAGGAACCTACTACTGGGGAAATTAATTACAAAAATGTCTTCAAATATATTCACAGCAAAGGATTTAAAGGAGTCTTGGGCATGGAACACGGCAATTCCAGACCGGACAAGGAGGGTGAGACGGCCGTTATAAATGCCTATAAGTCCGAGGATAACTTCTTGTAGTCCACAAATTTAACGTTGCTTTTAGAAAGTTTCCATCTTGCTTCTTCGTCAGAAGGGTAAGATGGAACTTTACATTTACACCTTAGCAGTCTACCTTATATTCTTCGCATTAGGAAGAATAATATATCACCATCATTTTAAAAAATGACAAGGATATGTTATGATAAATTATTGTATATAAGATAATTATAATCCAATTTCCTATTTCTCACGTATATAAATGTATAAACTATCTAATACGGGGCAAAATGGATAAGCACATCACAATTCTAATAATATATTGTATAGCGTTCCTTTGTGCGTTTGTACTAAAACCTTATATATCCAATAGATAAACAGCTTACAAGAATAATTGATTACAATTATATGAGCTAAGGCACTTTAGCTATTATAATAAAAAATCCCCAAAGTAATCTTTGGGGATTTTTTATTGATTAATTCCGAGGATGTGAGCCCTTTAGGAGCCACACATTAAACAATCGTCATCTGCTTGGCCTTCCTTAGCTTGAGCTATCAATTCCTTCATCTCGGCCGCTGTCATCGGTTTTACTTCCACCTGTTGCTGGTTGGCCGAAGTAGCTTCCACCTTAATGGTCTTTGTTACTTCTTTAGCCACTATACTAGTCTCCAATGGCGCCTCAGCAACAGGAACTTCCTGTTTCTTACTATT
This sequence comes from Arenibacter catalasegens, assembly GCF_002909235.1. Lineage (GTDB taxonomy): Bacteria > Bacteroidota > Bacteroidia > Flavobacteriales > Flavobacteriaceae > Arenibacter > Arenibacter catalasegens. The sequence continues at coordinate 49,548 of NZ_PHQQ01000010.1, read as the reverse complement.
ATCCAAAGTAAATTTAATAGCATCTGCTGCCGCTTTCGTTCTTAGATAGTACATTCCAGTCTTAAGTCCGCTTTTCCATGCATAGAAATGCATTGAGGTCAACTTGGAATAATTGGCGTTCTCCATAAACAAGTTTAAGGACTGGCTCTGGTCTATGAAATAACCACGTTGTCTGGACATATCAATAATATCCTTCATACTTAACTCCCAAACTGTTTTATACAACTCCTTAATTTCGGTAGGTATATTTTCAATATCCTGCACAGAACCATTGGCACGCATTAATTCCTGTTTCATATTTTCGTTCCAAAGGCCAAGTCCTACCAAATCCTCCAATAAGTGTTTATTCACTACAATAAACTCCCCGGACAATACTCTACGCGTATAAATATTGGATGTATAAGGTTCAAAACATTCATTGTTACCCAATATTTGCGATGTAGAGGCTGTAGGCATAGGCGCTACCAATAGGGAATTGCGAACTCCGTTCTTTTTTACTTCCTTACGCAATTTTCCCCAATCCCATCTCCCGGATAACTCTTCATCTTTAACACCCCATAAATTGTGCTGAAATTCTCCTTTGGATATTGGAGAACCCTCATAGGAAGAGTAAGTCCCCTCCTCTTTTGCCATTTCCATGGAAGCCGTAACCGCTGCAAAATACAAAGTCTCAAAAATTTCCTGATTCAATTCCTTGGCAGCATCACTTGTAAATGGCAACCTCAACATTATAAACGCATCGGCCAAACCTTGAACCCCCAAACCTATTGGCCTATGGCGTATATTGGAATTTTCGGCCTCCTTGATCGGATAATAATTTCTATCTATAACCTTATTTAAATTTCTCGTAACCCGTTTTGTGACCCTAAACAATTCCTTGTGATCAAACTCCCCATTCTTAATAAACATCGGAAGCGCAATGGAAGCTAAATTGCAAACAGCCACCTCATCAGGCGAAGTATATTCCATTATTTCCGTACAAAGGTTGGAGGAGCGAATAGTACCTAAATTCTGTTGGTTACTCTTCCTATTGGCTGCATCCTTATAAAGCATATACGGAGTACCTGTTTCAATTTGGGATTCTAAAATTTTCTCCCAAAGTTCACGAGCCTTAACCGTTTTACGCCCTTTGTTTTCTGATTCATAATTAGCATACAACTTTTCAAAATCCTCACTGTGATGATTAAATAGTCCAGGGCATTCATTAGGGCACATTAAGGTCCAATTTTCATTGGCCTCTACCCTTTTCATGAATAAATCTGGTATCCACATGGCATAAAATAAGTCCCTAGCCCTCATTTCTTCCTTTCCATGGTTTTTCTTCAAGTCCAAAAATTCGTATATGTCGGCATGCCATGGCTCAACATAGATAGCGAAACTTCCCTTACGCTTTCCACCGCCTTGATCTACATATCGCGCTGTGTCATTAAAAACCTGTAGCATAGGTACAATGCCATTAGAGGTGCCATTTGTCCCTGCAATATAAGAACCTGTGGCCCTAACGTTGTGGATAGAAAGACCGATTCCCCCAGCAGATTGCGAAATTTTTGCTGTTTGTTTTAATGTATCATAAATACCATCAATACTGTCGTCTTTCATTGCCAATAAGAAACAAGAAGACATTTGAGGTTTAGGAGTTCCAGAGTTAAATAAGGTAGGCGTAGCGTGGGTAAAATATTTTTTGGACATCAACTCATATGTCTCCAAGGCCGAATCCAAATCGTTAAGATGAATCCCTATGGATACCCTCATAAGCATATGCTGTGGTCTTTCTGCAATCTTCCCATTGAGTTTTAAAAGATAGGAACGCTCCAAAGTTTTAAATCCGAAATAATCGTAGCCAAAATCCCGGTTATAAATAATGGTAGAATCCAATCTATCTGCATTCTCAGAAACAACTTTGTACACCTCATCGGACAGCAATGGTGCTTTTTTGCCCGTTCTTGGATTTACATATACATATAAATCCCTCATCGTTTCCGAAAAGGATTTTTTGGTGTTTTTATGTAGGTTGGAAACGGAAATACGTGCCGCTAACTTGGCATAGTCTGGGTGTGAAGTGGTCATGGTAGCCGCAATCTCAGCCGCTAAATTATCGAGTTCAGATGTAGTTACCCCATCATAAAGCCCTTCAATTACACGCATGGCGACCTTTAGTGGATCTACCAGGTCATTTAGGCCATAACACAATTTTCTTACTCTAGCTGTGATCTTATCGAACATTATCAGCTCTTTTCTTCCGTCTCTTTTTACTACATACATGTTGCTACAATTTTTTTTTTAATGATACATACGTTTGGGCCATGGGGCATATGTTAAAAACATTAACATATCAAATTCATCGCATAAAAATCCCCTTATAACCCAAAGGGGATTTCCTTTATACCGTTACCTATTAAAAATCGGCGTCGAAGCTAATTTTCTGCGAATCGTCGTCCTTATCCTTGTTGTTCGAGACCCCAGCCTTTTGATATTCAGCTACTCTTTTTTCAAAGAAATTGGTTTTGCCTTGTAGTGAAATCATGTCCATAAAGTCGAAGGGGTTGGTAGAATTGTACACTTTGTCACATTCCAACTCCACCAACAAGCGATCTGTTACAAACTCCAGATACTGGGTCATCAAATTCGAATTCATCCCAATTAAACTGGCAGGAAGCGATTCCGTAATAAATTCCCTTTCTATATCCAATGCGTCTACTAAAATCTCGGTAATACGAGCTTTAGGAACCTTATTTATAAGATGTTTATTATGAAGATAAACAGCATAATCACAGTGCATTCCCTCATCCCTTGATATTAATTCATTGGAAAACGTAAGCCCGGGCATCAAGCCTCTTTTCTTAAGCCAAAATATGGAACAGAAGGCACCAGAGAAGAAAATACCCTCAACTGCAGCAAAAGCAATTAGCCGTTCTGCAAAACTGGGCGACTCAATCCATTTCAAGGCCCAATCTGCCTTTTTCTTAATGGCCGGGAAATTCTCAAGAGCGTTAAAAAGCAAATCCTTTTCCTTTTCATCCTTTACATAAGTATCAATTAATAGGGAATAGGTTTCAGAATGAATATTCTCCATCATGATTTGAAAACCGTAGAAGAATTTTGCCTCGGCATATTGAACTTCACTTACAAAATTTTCGGCAAGGTTCTCATTTACAATTCCGTCAGAAGCCGCAAAAAAGGCGAGAATATGTTTTATGAAATAACGCTCATCACTATTCAACTTGTTGTTCCAGTCGTTAAGGTCAGTATGCAGGTCAATTTCCTCGGCAGTCCAAAAACTAGCCTCACATTTTTTGTACCAATCCCATAAATCGTGATGCTTTATAGGGAAAATAACAAATCGGTTAAGGTTTTCTTTCAGAATCGGCTCTATAGCTACTGACATATCTTATTTAGATTTTAAGGGTTTCTTAAACTAAGGCGAATATTTGCCCTCGGTCGGAGATAACAAAGATTGCAAAATACACCCAATAACTAAAGCTAAATAAGCATTATTACCCACAAAGTTTTTAACACAAAATGTTGAAATGTATGTTCGCAAGTGATGTTCATTACCTTTATTGAACAACGGAAATTATAAAATGAGAAACTCTCCCAGTGAAAAATATTCTTTCAAAAAAATAAACCAAAAAGTATATAAAAACATACTATTTGGTTTATGTTAATCCATATGTGCTCACATCCATAGATTTGGATGCAAAGTCACCAAGTAATCGGCATTTCACCTTTCCAAATTTAATTTGAAAAACTAAATGGATATTGCTGCCAAAATCATCATAATGGAAATGGCAATCATGGCCAAGAAAACTAAGCTTATAGCTTTAATATTAGAAGTAAACATATTAGTGGAGTTTGAGTTAATTACGTTTTATAGTGTTCATTCCATTGTTTTTTTTCTCCAACGGAAATAATACAGCTCATGATAATCTACAACAATAACATTCGAATTCATCAAAACAGTGTATTCTTATCCCCTTCATCATCTAGTTTCAAATATATTGCAGTAAACTCAATAGATATGCCTTATATGTAACAAAGTTTGCAAGAAATGTAACATGAACATTGTGCATTACTATTCAAGCGACTCTAGGTACTCTGTTGGTGTTTTGTTGTAGATTTCCTTAAAACACTTAATGAAATAGGAAGGAGTGTTAAAGCCCACGGAATACGCAATCTCATTGACAGAAACATCTGAAGACCTTAAAATGTGAATAGCCCGTTTTAGTCGCTGAGATCTTATAAAGGCTGTTGTAGACAGACCTGTATAAGCCAATAATTTGCGGTGTAGTTGCATTCTACTCATACCTAATTTTGCGCAAAAAGAAGCTGCGTTAAACTGAGAGTCCAGCAGGTGCACATCCAGTACTTTTTCCAATTTATTAAGAAATACTTCATCTGTGGGGCTTATGGCCATATCCTTTGCCTCCAATATAAGTTCATGACTATACCTCTTTCGAAGCATTTTTCTGGTTCCAATTAAATTTTCAACTCGTGTTTCCAGACTCCGGACCTTAAAGGGTTTGGTGATAAAATCATCTGCCCCTGACAACAACCCTTGCAACTCCTGCTCCTCATCCAAACCGGCCGTAAGCAGAATAATGGGAACGTGGCTAGTACGCTCATCTGTTTTTAATTTATTGCAAAGCGATATACCATCTAAGAAAGGCATACGAACATCCGAAATAATAAGGTCAGGAACCACTTCCACTGCAATTTTTGCTCCTTCCAAGCCATTGCCCGCTTGCAGGATCCGATACTTGCTGCACCAAACGGCATTAAGAAATTCGCGCACTTCCTTATGATCTTCCACGATCAGAACAATGGGCAAGTCCTTGGCTTCCCCATTTTGAATCATTGGTTTTTTGGGCAGCACCAAACCTGCTTCATTACCTATTAAGGGCTGAATACCAATTTCTTCTGATTTCTCAATTAATTCGAAATTTTTAAAGTTGGAAATTAGTATTGGCAAGATTACCTTAAAGTGAATAATCCCACCTGTTTCCATTTGTACAGATATGGTGCCCTGGTACATATCTATTAATTCCTTAACCAACGAAAGGCCAATACCAGCTCCGTCCGAATATTCATCCTTTTGGTAAAACCGTGTAAAAAGTAGATCGATATCCATATCAGAATAATTTTCTACCGTATTTTTAACACTTATCTGCACTTCTCCTTCATTTTTAATGGCCGTAAACTGGCATATACCTTCCGCGCTTATATATTTAAAAGCATTTGAAAGCAGGTTTACAACAATTTTTTCCATAGCATCCTCATCGAACCAGGCATTGGGCAAAGGCTCTATTTCGACTTTATATTCAATATTGTTTCTTGATGCCGTATGCCTAAATGATGATGTTAACATACCCAAAAAAAGACCTAGATCTCCCTTTGAAACCCTAAGTTTCAGCTTACCCTTTTCCAACTTTGCCAAATGTAGGAGTTGATCTACCAGGGCAATTAACCTATTTATATTCCGCTTTATCATAGAGAAATTGGCGAAATCAGTTTCGGAAAGATTGGCTTGCCCTAATTTTACATCCACTGGGCCTGATATCAAGGTCAAGGGAGTACGGAATTCATGGGAAATATCTGTATACAATTTGGATTTCAAATCATTAAGTTCTCTAAACCGTTCTGTCTCCTCGATTTTTGATCGAAGTTTAAGTTGCATGCGCCATTTCCATTTCAAGTAAGCGTAAACCCCATAAACCAACATAAAAAATAAAAGAAGATAGGCGGACTTGGCCAAAGGGGTAAAATACCAAGGAGCCAAAATTGAAAAAGTATAGCTTACGGGCACATTGTTCCAAAGTCCATCATAATTACTACTCTTGACTTGAAACTCATATTCTCCAGGTGGTAATCGGGTGTATCGGGCAAAGTTCTTGTTGCCCGCAAAAACCCATTCGCTATCAAAATCAACCAGCCTATATTGGTATTGATTTTTTTGAGGAAGGGAAAATTGAAGACTAGAAAAGGTAAAGGAAATCGTATTTTGCTTGGCTTCCAAGGCAAGCTCATCTATTAAAGGAAAGGGCTTATTATATACATCGAACCCGGTAATCGCAGTCTTGGGTAAGATGGTGTTTTCTTTTAATTCGTTGGGCCTAAACCAATAAAACCCATCCAAACCACCAAAATAGAGGTAGCCTTCCGAATCCTTGAAGGCTGCACCGGTATTAAATTCAATCGCCAATCCCTCATAGTTATTATAGTTTACTATTTCCGGGGTTTCATCCAATAAATGTCCTATTGTAAATTTGGTAATTCCATTGTTGGAACTCAACCACAAATTACCTTCACTATCGGGCAATATCCCATAAATGACATTGTTGGCCAAGCCGACTTTTTCACTGTAGTGGTAAAATCGATTGTTTTCAACGTCAAATGCATTAAGGCCACCTCCATTAGTGCCGACCCAAAGGATATCATTGGGTGAGTAATACAAGGTTTTTACGCTATTGGACGACAGCGAATTACCATTGGTCAAATACTGATAAGCTTTAAATGTTTCCATCTCAATATTAAACATTCCAATACCATGGCTCTCTGTCGCAATCCACAAATTACCTTTCCCATCCGAGGTGATCGCCCTAATATTATTACTGGGAATCCCATTTTTCTTACTTGAGTCATACTCAAATTTGTTTATTTCTCCTTTTTCTTTATCGAATTGAATTAGCCCTTGGTCCCTTGTTCCCAACCATACCCTATTCTCACCATCTTCAAAAATGCACCAAACGGTATTGGCTGTTAATTTAATTTCCGAAGTATTAGAAAAATGCAAAAAATCACCATTGGGCTCCTTAATAGATAATCCTCCCTCTTGCGTCCCTATCCACAAATTGTCGTCCTTATCCACATAAAGACTCATAACACGATCTGATGAAATAGTTTTAATATCCCCATTTAAGGCTTTAAAGGTTCTCCAGGTATTGGTGCTGGGACTATACTGTGTAAGACCTTTGCCAGATGTCCCTATCCAAACAGATTTCTCCTTGTCCACCACAATAGACCTCACGACATCGATACTCACATTTTCCGGGGTCTGGTAATCTGTGAAGGAATTGAATTTTTCCAAATACTCATCGTAATAGCTCATTCCAGCCCCATCTGTACCAAACCACAATGTGCCTGAATAATCCTCATAAATGCTCAGTATATCATTGTAATGCAGAGCTGTAGGGTTATGTTTTTCAGTAACAAAATTGGTTATTGAAACTTGTTCAAAATTAACGAGATAAAGTCCTTGGCCATAGGTCGCAATCCAAAGTCTATCTTTGGAATCCAGGTAAAGATCGGTAATATTCAAATCTGCCGGCAATACATCTGAAAAGGATAAAGCATGAATACGCTTCAAGGGCCCATTAGCTGAAGATCTAAAATAAAGTCCCTTACCAAATGTTCCAATCCACTCCCTTGACGCAGCATCAACAACTATATCACTGAAATTCGCTTCCAACTTGCTATTCTCCTTGGTATAGGCCCCTACCTTATTAAATTTGTTGTTATGAACTTCGTATGTGGCAATTGCATTTTCCATAGCCAATAGTAGCTCTCCATTATCATTTTGGGTCAAATTGTAAATCGTGTTTTTGAGAACTGAAGGCGGAATTACTTCTTTTGCTATGGCCTGACCATTTTTTAAGGCATAAAGTCCATTGGAATAAGTCCCTATCCAAAGATTAAACTCCCTATCCATAAAAATGGCGCTGGCATCGGTTACTCCTTGTAAGGGAACGAAACTATTTGTTTTTGTGTCTAGTTTATGCGGTATGCGATTTATTGGGATAATCCATATCCCTCCCTTTAAATCTGTATAGACCTTTCCCAAATTACTATAGTTAGAACGCGTAATATCTACAAAAGTAAAAGGGTATGTTGTAAACACTTGGCCATCATATTTATTTAGACCGTCCTGAGTGGCAATCCATAAATAACCTATACTATCTTGAGAAATTGATATGGCACTGTTTTGAGAAAGTCCATCCTGAACGGAGAGTTGTCTAAACTTAATTTGGGATTGGGATTGGGCTGTAAAAATTGTATTGAGATACATTAGTCCCAATATTAACTTTAACACTAAGGGTAAAGAGGTTCTTTTGTATACAGCCATCCTATCCTGTTAAAAAACATTACAACAAGATAAGGTTTATCTAAGTGGAAATCAATCCAACCAAAAAATTGACATATTTAAAGAAGAAGTCAGGGACTAAAGACCTTCTGTATTTTTTGACTTAAAGAAGTGTTCGTGAAGAATATTAGAGAGGGTAAACCAAAAAGAAAACTACCAAATAAAGTGCGATCCACACGATGCAACGAGATTATGAATTACGAGAATCGGATTTACATGTTCAGGTAGTTCCCCCGAAACCTAAATACTATGAAAAATCCAAAACCTACAAGTTGATTGCGTTTTTCAAATTTACATTTACATCCTTCGAATCGTTTTTGCAACAATGACATGTTCGTATTTAAAACTTAATTCTACAGGACCGCACTTTATTTGGCAGTTAATTCTAATTATTTGTTGTTATAGCCAAAGAATACTATTCCATTCAAGGAATCTTTCCACCAATCGGCTTTGTTTTATTAGTAGCTCCTGTTGGACACAGCATTATTTTCCACAAGGATCCTATTTGTATTTTTATCAACCTTATGTTCCACTAGATTATTTTCATGGGAAGTTGCTCTCTCATTATCAGTAATCACAGCAGTAATAAGGACTAAAACTAAAACGATAAAAAAAACTATACATTTATTCATCACCTGGGTTTTTGCATTGTAGGTTATACATTTTACATATCCGGGGAAATAATTATGTTGATCAAATGTAGCTGAATTGCACTAACAGATGCTTCGTAAATGTGTAAATGGTAAATTATCCTGTATAAATGACATTAGCCAAATTCAAGATATATGTTGCGCAATTTGTGATTTAGGTTCCCGATAGATCGTTTCTACATAATCCTAAAGCTCCAACCCTAAATCATTTACCACCAACTATACTCAATTCATTTCCATTGACACAAAATATAGGGAGCATAACAAACAATATTTTTAATTTTGAGTATCTTTCCTAAACTTATGTTAGAAGCAGTTTTAGTAGACGACGAAATTAAAGCCCTCCAGAGCCTTTCCTGGGAGCTGACCAACTTTAGTGATGAAATTAAAGTGGTGGCTTCTTTTACAGACCCTATTGAGGCATTAAAATATTTGGAGGAAAATCCTCCCGACTGTTTGTTCTTGGATATAGAAATGCCCACCATGGATGGTTTTCAATTCATTCAGAAATTACAGAACAAAGACTTCCCGGTAGTCATCACCACTGCTTATAATCAATATGCCATAAAAGCCCTTAAAAATGAGGCCATAGATTATCTTCTAAAACCCATAGACACAGACGATTTAAACGACACAATCGCTAAAATAAAAAAGTTTAACAATAAAAATTACACTGCGGAAAAGCTGGAGAAAATTTTATTGAAATTCAATTCTGATTCACTCCAAAAAAAGATTACTATTAATACAGATGGGAAATTATTATTTTTACAAAGTGATGAAATTCTATTTGCGGAATCCGACGGAAATTACAGTACACTATTTTTAACGGATGGACAAAAAATTTTGCTTACCAAAAAATTAAAGGAGGTAAATCAAATACTACCCAAGGATACTTTTTTTAGAATTCATAATTCCTTTATTATCAACCTCAATAAAATTAAGGAATTTCTTAAAACAGATGGATATGTAATTTTACAATCCAATCATAAAATCCCTGTTTCAAGACAAAAAAAATCCGACTTTTTAGATTTAATATAATCTATTACCATAACATGAATTTTCCCTCCTGCATTCTTTTATTTATACGGAGACTATCGATCTTAAAAGCGAACACATTCCTTTTTTTTTTAGTTCTTACCTTCATTTCTGCTCCCAAAAGCCTTTCACAGGAAGTTACCGAAGATTTTAAAAGAATAACAGATAGTCTAATAAAAGCTGCCCCAAAAACTTACCAGGAATTGGATTCTATCCTACACTCCAAAAGGACTGATACCATTTATATGCGCTACTTCACCAATGAAGCCGCAAAAAAACAATATTCATCAGGACAATCATATGCCCTAAATCAAATAGGGAGAAAATACCGGGATATATCGCAATACGCCAAAGCCATTGCACTTCACCAAAAAGGATTACAGGCGGCCATAGATGCCGATGATCTGGAATTCAGGGTATTTAGTCTAAATATGTTGGGTGTGGTTTACAGAAGGAATGACAACATTAAAATAGCTTTGGATTACCACCAGGAGGCCCTAGAGTTGGCAGAGTCCGTTTCCAATCCTTCCAACGAACTCAAAAAAAGTATAAACGTTTCCTTAAATAGCATTGGCAACCTTTATTTAACCCTTAAACAGTATGAAATAGCTATTTCCCAATTTAAAAGGGCCATGGAATCGGCAAAAGAGCTAGGCAATAAATTAGGGTTGGCAATAAATTATCAAAACATTGGGGAATGTTTGGAATATAAAGGGGAATTGGAGGAGGCCCTTCACTACTATAGGACGTCCTTGGATTACAATAATGAAATTGAAAATGACAAGGGTAAAATTATTTGTAAAAACAGTATTGCCCAAATCTACTTAAAGCAAAACAACTTAGATGAGGCCATAGAGATTCTACAACCAAATCTATTGGCTGCTGAAACTCTAGGCGATATGTCTATTATTACTGCCATCAATATTAACATGGGCTGGGCATTGATGGAGTTAAAACAATACAACGAAGCCGAAAAATATCTCACTTCCGGATTGGAAATGTCCAAGAAACACCATCTTCCAACTTACATTGCACAGGCATATGCCTTTCTATCCAAATTATTTACCTACAAAGGGGATTATAAAAATGCCTTGGAGTATTACCAAATGGCAGAAAAGTTTAACGAGGAAATAAATAGTGAAGTGAATCGGCGTTATATTAATGATTTGATCATTAAATATGAAACTGAAAAAAAAACCAATCAAATAGAGGCATTGGCCAGGGAAAACGAATTTATGAATCTTCGGCTACGCAAAAAAACGAATACCTTGATTATTGGGGCATTGGGTATGGCGCTATTGACGTTTATACTGTACATTCTTTACCGACAGAAAGAACTCAAGAACGAAAAACAGATACTAACCCTCGAGCAAAGTATGCTGCGCAGCCAGATGAATCCACATTTTTTGTTCAATTCCTTGAACTCTATCAAGTTGTACATCATTAATAACGAAAAGAAGAATGCAGTACACTACCTCAATAAATTCTCCAAGTTGGTGCGAAAAATTCTAGAAGCTTCGTCCCTAAAAGAAATATCCCTGGCAGACGAATTGGAGACCATTGAACTTTACATGAACATTGAAAACATTAGATTTTCCAACGAAATAAATTTTAAAGTGCGAGTGGAAGAACCCATAGATGAGCACACTGTTAAGATTCCTTCGTTAATTCTTCAACCATTTCTGGAAAATGCCCTTTGGCATGGACTTTCCTCCAAAGAAGGGGAAAAAAATATTCTACTCCATGTAAGTCGGGAAAACGATAAATTTATTCAAATTAGCATTACTGACAACGGTGTTGGACGGGAAGCATCAGAAAGAATAAAGGAAGGTAAGATTTTGAAACGAAAATCCATAGGCATCGATATTACCAAGGAACGGTTGGCCAATTTCTCCAAAGACTTCGAAAATTCTTTTCAGGTAGAAATAATAGATCTCTATGACGTCAATAAGGTAGCTTTGGGCACTAAAGTGGTTTTACATATCCCTACCCATTAGTATGCTCTAACGCTATTTGCTCCAATTCGGCATACCATTTTTTTCCAAACTTGCGAATCAAGGCCTCCTTTACAAATTTATAAACGGGCACTTTAAGTTCATTCCCCAAGGAACATGCAGGATCGCAAATTTCCCATTTATGATAGTTAACGGCGGTAAGTTCCGAATACTCTCGTACACGAATAGGGTATAAATGACATGACACAGGCTTTTTCCATTTAGTAGCCCCTTGATTATAAGCTTCTTCCAGTCCGCATTTGGTTATTCCCTTGTCGTCAAAAACCACATACGCACATTCACTGCCATTTACCAAGGGAGTTTCCCATTCGCCATCTTCTCCTCTAATAAAGGCCCCTTGCTTTTCTATTTCGGCAATACCCTCTGGTCGTAAAAAGGGTTTCACTTTACTATAAATATCTACCAAAATCTCTGTTTCCCTGTCCTCAAGCGGCGCACCAGCCTCACCATCAACACAACAAGCCCCTTTACAAGCACTTAGATTACAAACGAAATCGTTCTCAATAATTTCCTCGGACACAATTGTTTTTCCCAGTTGGAACATACTATTTTATTAGGCAGCAAATATAATTCTTTAGGTGGATATATTTTCCCTTAATTAAATTCAAATACCCCTAATTAAACGTAAATTTGCCGCGTCTTAGGAGGAAAGGGCAAAATAAGCACCTGATGGACTAAGATTATATTTTTAAAGCTATGGAATTCAATTTTAATTTTAGGGAAATAGTTACGGCTAGTATGGTTCTTTTCGCGGTAATTGATATTATTGGGAGCATTCCCATCATAATAACCCTAAGGAAGAAAGTAGGACATATACAATCTGAAAAAGCGTCAGTTGTTTCGGCTATTATAATGGTAGCCTTTTTGTTTGTAGGGGAAGAAATCTTAAATCTAATAGGTATTGATGTCAACTCATTTGCCGTTGCAGGGGCTTTTATAATTTTCTTTTTGGCTATAGAGATGATTTTGGGAATCACTCTGTATAGGGACGAACAACCCGAAAGTGCTTCTATAGTTCCCATCGCATTCCCTTTAATTGCCGGTGCCGGTACGGTAACCACCTTACTTTCATTAAGGGCGGAATACTACGTGGAGAATATCATTGTAGCCATTATAATAAATGTTATTTTTGTATACATCGTCCTAAAATCCTCTAGTAGAATAGAACACATTTTGGGTAAAAACGGACTTAATGTAGTCCGAAAAATATTTGGTGTTATACTTTTGGCCATTGCGGTTAAACTGTTTACCTCAAATATTAACCAGTTATTTTAATCAATAAAAAAGAAGGTGAGATGAACAAAATATTAATAGTAATACTCATTGTATTGGGATTGGCCTTAATAGCCTATAACGTAACTTTAGTGGATTTTAAGGACCCTTTTCAAGGAAATAGTATAATAGCCTTAATAGGAATAGTGGCTTCCTTATGTGCCGTAGCGCTATTGTTGATATACAGTACCTCTAAAAAGATCCAGAGAAAAATTGAACAAGATTAATTTGTAGCTTCAATTTTATCTACCTCTTTTTGGCTTATGGTCGGTTTATCCAATTCCAAAACCTTTTTCAGCATATCATCTTCACCGCTTTTTATTTGTGCATAAGCATTGGGGTCGAACAATTGCTCGGCCAATGTAGCCTTGATATATAATTTAATTTTTTCCTCGAAGGCATAAAAGTCCATTTTTATATTTCTTGCAAGGCAATAATCTATAAATATCTCAAAAAGGATATCATCTACTCTAAAGTTATTGATAAATTCCTCTCTGGAATAACCTTTGTACTGAGCCCTATTCCCATCCAAATGCTCAAATACAAAATAGGATAAAAACCCCACGCTTTCCATGCTCTCAAAATATTCGGATTCATTGGTCCCAATGGGCACAAAAACATCTGGAATAATTCCCCCACCCCCATATACCACCTTACCTTTAGGGGTTTTAAACTTTAGCGAATCGGCCACTTTAATACTGTCTACCGAAATGAGTTCCCCGCTATGGTAACGATCAGTAAATTTCTGATAATAATCCTTGTTCCCTTTATCGTACGATTTCTGAATAGACCGCCCTGTTGGGGTGTAATATCTGGAAACCGTTAAACGCACAGCAGAGCCATCTCCTAAATCCATTTCACGCTGCACTAGACCTTTACCAAAAGACCTACGTCCTACTATAGTACCTATATCATTGTCCTGTAAAGATCCCGCAATGATCTCACTAGCAGAAGCCGAACGCTCATTAATCAAAACATACACCGGTTTATCCTCAAAATCCCCTTTTTTGGATGCAAATACCTTATCTATCTTACCCTTTTTATTTTTTGTAAATAAAATCAACTTGCCGTCCGAGAGAAATTCGTCTGCCATCTGTTCGGCAATACCCAAATAACCCCCAGGGTTATCTCTCAGGTCCAAGGTTAATTTCTTGGCTCCTTGCCCTTCTAACTTCCTAAGGGCCGTTCTAAACTCTTTGTAAGTTGATTCGGCAAAGCGATTTACCTTTATATAACCCATATCATTAGTAAGCATATAATACGCCTCCACACTTTTAATGGGAACCACATCTCTCTTGATATTTACATTGAAGGTGGTATTATTGTCCTTTCTATATACCTTCAATCTAACAGGAGACCCTTTTTTACCCTTCAGTTTTTCCACCACCAAATTATTAGGTATATTCTCTCCAAACAAAGTGTCATTATCGGCCATCAGAATACGGTCCCCAGGCTGTAGACCTTTAAGAAAACTCGGTCCATCCTCTATGGTTCTAATCACGGAAATAGTATCCTTGTACATATAAAAATTAACCCCTATCCCCACAAAATCTCCCTTCATATTTTCAGAGACCTTATCCATTTCCTGTTTTGGGATGTACACGGAATGGGGATCCAATTTCTCAAGAATATTGTTAACGGTAACGTCTACAATACTATCCGTATTAATCTCATCCACATACTCATAGTCTATATAGTCTATTAGTCTATTGAGCTTGTCCTTTTTTGAATTGGTCGTGAAGAGTTTTTCTGGAGAATCATTAAAGTTCAATTTTCCACCAACAAATATTCCCATGGCAATTGCCAGAGCTATTACAGTAGGCCATATGTAGGTATTTATTTTCTTCATGATTCAAATTAGCATTTTAAACGTTCACGATAATGGGCAGGTGAACGAGTTGCACTCCAGCTTTTTCAAGAAATTGCAAGCCGGAATTATCTTTATAGGCTTTCTGATATACTACACGTTTTATGCCAGACTGATGTATTAATTTACTACATTCCTTACAGGGTGACAATGTAATGTACAAGGTTGCACTTTCACAGGACTGGGTAGAAGAGGCTACCTTGGATATGGCATTGGCTTCGGCATGTAAAACATACCATTTGGTATAACCCTCCTCATCCTCACATATATTTTCAAAACCAGTTGGAGTTCCATTGTAACCATCAGAAATAATCATCCTATCCTTAACAATGATGGCCCCGACCTGTTTGCGCTTGCAAAAAGAGAGTTTTCCCCATTCACTCGCCATACGTAAATACGCTTTATCGTACTTTTCTTGTTTACGTTCTTTCATTCAATAATTTTTCCCAATACCGCATGGGACCATTTCTAAATATTGTGCCTATAGACTCCTATTTACCTATTCCATTTGGTTTGATTACCACAAAGATAAGGCAACTGTGTATTGAAAATATTAGCCAATAGGGATTAAATCAACTTTAGTTCTTACTAAGATAGATGCTACCTACAATTCTCACAATCTTGAAAGGTTAAGATTTAGCCAAACTCTCTCTACCAAGGAAACGTTGTAATCAACATTGGTATTGTAATTAATAGTACAATAATCGACATTATTTGGATAAAATAGGGTTGTTTCACCTTAAACAAGGATCTTACAATGTAATTGCCCGAAAGAACAGTCAATAGAATTAATATTTGGGACATTTCTATCCCGGCCGCAAAGCCCAATAAGGGTGAAATTTTTTCCTCTTCCCCTGCCATCAACATCTTAAAATAATTGGAGAACCCGAAACCATGAACAAGTCCAAAGAAACCAGTAGCCACTATGTATGCCACCAAATTTTTCCGATCCGTAGCTTTCCTAGAACTTATTAAATTATATATCGCCGTAAAAAATATAGTGACTGGAATCAAAAATTCAATGAGACGTACATCCACAGCCACCACCTCATATACAGATAGACCAAGTGAAAAACAATGGGCAATTGTAAATACGGTAGCGAGCACCAATACTTTTTTCCAATCCATAAAGGTAAAAGGTATGGTTAGGGCCGCCAAAAACAATATATGGTCATAGGCATCCAAATCCAATACATGTTCCAAGCCCAACTGGATATAAAACCAAAAATCTCCCATGCTTAAAAATTAATACAGATATATTTAATTTTCATGAACAAAATTATTAAAGACCTCTCTCTTGTTGAATAATTTCATAGGCCTTTTGAACCTCCTTAAATTTTTCTTCAGCCCCTTTCTTAATGGCTTCGTTTTCTGTATTTACCCTATCCGGATGATACTTTTTAGCCATTGTTCTATAGGCCTTCTTAACCTCTTCATCCGTTACCGATTTTTCAATCTCCAAAATCTTGTAGGCATTGTCGGCCGATTTGATAAACATAGCCTTAATACTTTCAAAATCGATCTGACTTACCCTAAAATATCCAGCAATTTCCGAAATTTTGTTTATCTCTGCAGGACGCAAGGTTCCATCTGCTTGGGCTATGCCGAATAAAAAATGCAATAACTGAAGTCTGACCTCATATCTGGTACGCTGATTTAGATAGGTACATATACGCTCCGCAGAGACTTCCCTTTTTTTAACTACTTCGTTAAAGGTCTTAAAAATAGCATTGGCTTTTTCCTTGCCATAAGTACCGACAAAATATCGCCTAACGTAATCCATCTCGGTCTGACTTACAGAACCATCAGCCTTTATAACAATGGAACAAAGTGAAAGTAGGTTAATCTCAAAATCGGCAGGCGATACATTTTGCTGTGTAATATCCCTAAAAACAGATCTGGCACCTCCACCCCCCGAGCTTTTCAGATTATCGAAAAAGCTACCAATAATAAACCCTAGAATAGCCCCTGGAAACCTAAAGGTGTAATATCCCAATATTGCTGCAAACCATTTAATCATCTCAATACAAAATTTTGGCAAAGATATAATTTTAAGGTACAACAGAAGGTCTAATGAAACGTTAAGTATTCCATTGGAATGACCTAAAATGGTTATCTTTGACAACTTTAGTAATAATCCAATAAAAACAATACTATGTATCCTGCAGAATTAGTAAAACCAATGAGACAAGATTTGGCTGTTGCCGGATTTGAAGAATTATATACGGCCGATGCTGTCGAAAGCGCTATTAGCAAAAAAGGAACTACTTTGGTAGTGGTTAACTCGGTTTGCGGTTGTGCCGCCGCCAATGCACGACCAGCTGCCAAAATGAGCCTGCAAAACTCAAAAAAACCAAATCATCTGGTAACCGTGTTTGCTGGGGTAGATACCGAGGCCGTTGATGCGGCGAGGAACGCTATGATTCCTTTTCCTCCATCATCACCTAGTATGGCCTTGTTCAAGGATGGCGAATTGGTACATATGATAGAACGTCATCATATAGAAGGAAGACCTGCAGAAGTTATAGCAGAAAATTTAATGGAAGCCTACAACGAATTTTGTTGATTAATTGGGATCTATTTAATATTCTGGAAATATTCTTGAATGAAACCGCTCTGTAAAAGAGCGGTTTTTTATTTTTGTAACATGCAAAAAGTATTGGCATTTCCTTTGTCGGCCCTTTATCTCATATTATTTGGGCTCACTTTAATATTATTTCATCCCATTCAATGGGTCTGCTTTAATTGGTTTGGTTATGACGCCCACAGAAAGAGCGTCGCATTATTGAACCTTACTCTAATGCGATGTACCCATATCCTTGGCACCCGTTATTCTTTTAATAATCCCCAAGACATCCCAACAAATAGGCCAGCTATTATAGTGCTCAACCATCAAAGTATGCACGATATACCTCCGGTTGTTTGGTTTATGAGGAAACATCATCCCAAATTTGTTAGTAAAATGGAATTGGGCAAGGGCATACCAAGCGTTTCCTACAATTTGAGAAACGGTGGATCGGTACTCATTAACCGAAAGGACAGTAGGCAATCCCTGTCGGAAATCGCAAAACTAGGAAGTTATATTGAAAAACATAAATACTCTGCCGTGATATTCCCAGAAGGCACAAGAAGCAAAACTGGCCAACCCAAAAAATTCCATACTACTGGATTAAAGGTGCTGTTAAAAAAGTCGCCCTCTGCCGTAATAATCCCCATTAGCATTAATAATTCCTGGAAAATGTTAAAATATGGCAAATTTCCCTATGGACTTTGTAACCACATTACTTTCGACGTACACAAGCCAATGGAAAATTCTGGAGATTTGGAAAATCTCATTGATAGCGTTGAAAAAACCATAACCCAGGCCATAATTCCATCTGCATGACCAATACACAGATTGTTGAAGAAACTATTGCTTTTGTAAAAGAAACACTAAAGGGAGCAGAAGGGGGACACGATTGGTTTCATATACAACGTGTCTTTAAGAATACGCTGCTTATAGCAAAAGATGAAAAGGTAGATGTCCTTATAGTTAGTTTGGGGGCACTTTTACATGATATTGCCGATGCAAAGTTCCATGGCGGGGACGAAACTGTAGGACCCAAAATAGCCTCCGGATTTTTAACTTCTTTACAGGTTGATAAAAAGGTTATAGACCATGTGGTGAAAATTATTGAAAACATCTCCTATAAATCTGGTTTGGGTTCCAAAAATTTATTTACCTCCAAAGAACTTAAGGTAGTGCAGGATGCCGACCGCCTGGATGCCATTGGCGCGATAGGAATTGCCCGCGCCTTCAACTATGGCGGGTTTAAGAACAGGGAACTCTATAACCCGGAAATTGCCCCCAATTTAAATATGGGCAAGGAGGAGTACAAAAAATCCAGCGCGCCTACCATTAATCATTTTTATGAAAAATTGCTGCTCCTAAAAGATAAAATGAACACCAAATCTGGCAAGAAATTGGCTGAAAAAAGGCATCAATATATGCTGGATTATTTGGAGCAATTCTACACGGAATGGAATGGAAATGCCTAATGACATTGAATTAATATAAAGCTCCATTGGCATTTAAATCTGAGTGCGAACCTAGGAATTCAAAAATGGATTCTTAAAAATCTAGGTAAATGCTGGAGAATACACATTAATAAATCGTCGGCAATTCATGCCAGGAAATTAATTAAGTAATCAGATCAATTACTATTCGAATAAAATCCAATTTACATTAAACCATTAATTACGATCTTCGGTTATTGATTATCTATCATTTCTTTTCTTAATTGTACCATTTTATTTAAGAAATGTTTTTGTTCCATTTCATTCTCCGTAAGGTCGATGGCATTTTTTAACGCCACTAATGTTTCCACTTTACTTCCTAATTTTAATAAAAGTTCCGCTTTAATAGCATAATAAAGGACACTAACCTTGAAATATGTATTGTCTTCAAATTCTAAAAGCTTACTCATTGCCATTTTAGCCCCATTTACTTTATAATATGGCACTATCCTGTTCAATTGTACTACAGGGGAATATTGTCTCTTTAACTGTAAATTATATAAATTCAAAATGCTATTCCAGTCCGTTAATTCGAATGTCTTAGCAATGCAATGATAATATGAGACAGCTGCCTCCAAATGGTAATTGGACGGCTCAAGAACAGCTTTGGATGCTTTTTCCAAATGCTCTATGCCTATAGCAATTAGGGTTTTGTCATATTTTGTTCTATCCTGATGTTCCAAATCCACCAATTCCCTAGCTTCATTTACCCTAGCTTCAAATCTAGAGGTATGAAAACACATTAAAGCAAGCAGGGCATTTACATTGGGTCTATTGCAATATTCATTTTCACTCAACAAAAGAGCCAGTCGGATAGCTTCCAAACATATGTCCCTTTTAATGATATCTGAGCCGATGCTCGAAGCATAACCCTCAGAAAATAGTAGGTAGATTACCTTTAAAACAATAGAAAGCCTAGATTGCAAGCCCATTTCAATGGGAATATCCAATGTAGTGATATTCGAATTCAACTGCTTTTTAGCCCGTGTATATGATTTTGCTACTGATTCCTCCTTTTTTAGTAAAGCCTTGGCTATTTCCTTGTTACCAAAACCACCTATTAACTTTAAGCTTAAAATAATTTGATAATCAACGGAAAGTGAAGGGTGACAACATGCAAAGATCATTTTTAATTGACTGTCCGAAATAGCACTTTCCAAAACAATCTCTGGAATACTGATGTAATTTTCTACTAAAATAGTCTTGTCATATGCCTTAAGTAGCATTTTCTTATCTCTTCGGAGTGCATCAATAAGATTATTGGTGGCCACCCGGTAAAGCCATGACGTGGGATTATCTGGCAGGTTCTTGTATCCCCATACCTGCATGGCTTTCAAAAGGGCGTCCTGCACAGCATCCTCAATTTTCTCTATATTGCTTGGGCCAAATTTATTTATGAGTACGCCTATGATCTTGCCATATTCATAACGAAATAAGTTTTCTACCTGTTTCTTTGTTTCTGTCATATCCCAAAAAAATAAAAAGCCGTTAGAAAGTAGTTAATTCCCAATGTCCTGTTTGTACATTCAATTTCGCTCAAAGAAATGCCAATTATGAAATTATTGCCATTTCTTGGGAAATAAATATTTCTAACCTAATTAAACACCAAAGAGTCCTACTTTTAAACGACTTTTACCCAGTTTTACTTTTCTACATATCCATGGACATTATTTGCCTTACCTCTACATTTCCTCCATGCTCAAATATTGGACATCCCTTGGAAATCTCCACTGCCCCTTTTTGATCTTTTGAGGCCACAATAAGATAACCGCCAACCACCTCGGAACCCTCAGCAAAAGGTCCATCGGTAATTACTTCTCCGCCTTTTTTTACTACATTACCTTCCTTTGCCAAAGGCAGACCATCCACTAATTGGCCCTTTTCCTTTAATCCGCCCATCCAAGCTCCCCATTTCTGCATATGTTCCTGCATTTCTTCTGGCGTTTGATTGGTTCTTGCGGCATCACCGCCCCTAAATAAAAATAAAAAATTGCTCATAATCTTGAATTTAAATTAACAAAATTGTTTTTATGTTCGCTTTAATGACGAACAGAAACCTCTGCTTTGGACATATCTCGCCATTATTTTCAAAATAACTTTAACTGACCATCCTTATATTGCTCATGAAGACTAGTATCTAATTTAGGAAAGGATTTGTCCTTAAAATACTTATGGCGCGCCAAATGGGCCATATCATTTATTTGCTGTGCAATTTTACCTTCACCTCTATTGCGAATACCAAAACGACTATCGTTTAAGTTCCCCCCATGGCAGTCCGCTATTTGCTGCAATACTTTATTCGCCCTGTCAGGTAAGGTTTTTTTAATCCAATCCTCAAAAATTTTCCCTATGGCTCCATTTAATCTAACCACTGTAAACCCAAAGGACAGGGCTCCGTTAACTGATACCGCTTGGGCCAAATTAAGTATTTCATGACTGTTTATACCGGGAATAATCGGGGCCAACATGGCATTTACCGGAATATTGTTTTCGGATAATATTCTAATGGTCTCCAGCCTCCTTTTAATGGTTGTTGTCCTAGGTTCCAATATACGTCTGGTTTCTTCGGATAATGAGGTTACCGAAATATTTACCCCGATCAAGTTCTCCTTTGCCAATTGGGTTAGGATATCCAAATCCCTTAATACCAAGGCATTTTTAGTAATTATTCCTACGGGATGTCTATATCTCAGAAAAACTTCTAAACAAGCCCTAGTAATCTTAAATTGATGCTCCGCCGGTTGGTAACAATCCGTATTCCCGGAAAGAACTATAGTAGCTGCCTTCCAATTTTTACTTTTCAATTTGGTCTCCAACAAGGCTGGTGCGTCCTTTTTAACTAGGATCTTTCGTTCAAAATCGAGTCCGGCACTGTAGCCCCAGTACTCATGACTATTTCTTGCATAACAATAAATGCAACCATGTTCACAGCCTTGATAAGGATTCAAGGAAAAACTCATGCCCACATCAGGGCTATTTACCTTGTTCACTATAGATTTTGGAAAAATTGGAAGGTACTGTGTCTTATTATGGTCCGCAGTTTCCCCTTCCAAGCGACAGAACTCCAAAAAATCGTCCCTTAATTCATTGGAAAATCGGGCAAACCTATTGTCCGTATTTTGTTGTGCCCCACGGCCTTTTATATACTCTTTTGATTTCAATGATATGGATTTATTCCAAAAATATGGAATAAATCCATATCATTGAAAATGCCATTGTTAATTAACAAAATTGATTCTTCCAATAGTGTTTACAGAAATTCCTCTAATCAAAGTGTAATAGCCTATGGAGTATTAATTTCTACACTCACTAATTGCTTTTTAGAACCTCTTTTGGCATAGTAGAGCATTCGACTATTCTCCTTGTCAATTAACGGCATAGAAACCATTAAAGGGAGTCTAGCTTCTTTGTCATCGATAACCTTCTCATAACTGATCTTTCCATCCTTGTCCAACCTAATCATGAAAACATTCCTATTTCGGCTAAGGCCCTGCCTAAAAATTAGCCTTTCGCCACTTAACAATTGTGGATTTTCTGATGCAGTGCTGATAACATAATAGGTATTATCGCCCCTAGCGCATGAACTATAGGAGGCATAGGCGCCGTCCCCTTGAGTAACCTCCGACTTGTTAATATTTCTGGCCCAGATAATATCTCCTTCCGAATTTAATTTGGCACTGACAATGTCATTGTAGTGAAATCTCTCAATTTTTACCCTGGAACCAGTTGGGTCTTGTTGCACACTCGAAGTTACAAAGTATTCCTCTGCATTGAACAAAATGGAATTATCCTCGGTAACACTAACATCCTTAAACACTAAATTTTTAATTTCTATATCGTCTTCCCTACCAAATTTATCCGCCATAAATTGTTGTGAAAAAGGATTGTATTTTTTAGCGTTGATCGCCAAAGTATTCCTTTCCAGTTCAAAATAGGCCAAGCCATTATATCTATTATCCTTTCTATCGGCATAAAATCCAACACATATTAATTTCCCATTGACCATTATCGGTTTTAAAGCTTCTGAAAATTTACCTGGGTCATCAAAAGTTTGGATACCGGCCCCGCTTTTGGTCACCTTGAGCAATTCATATTGAAATTTACGATCTGTAACAGCAAACCGTTTCTTTTTATAATAGGCCTTACCTACCAAATACAATTCACTTAAATCCTTGGAAGTAACCATGTTTTCAAAAGCATAGTTCTTTTCTTCTATCTGCTCGGAAAAATCGTATTCCATAAGTTTGTTCAAACTACTGCTGAAGAGATATACAAAATGTTTTTCTTCCCTCCCCTTTTTAAAATGTGTACTTATTGCAAAAGCAGATTTGTCCTCATTGAAAAAGGCAGTAGTAGTAAAACCTGATGAAAAATTTCTCTTGTAATAGTTATGGTCCAAAGGCTGAGTTACCTGTTCGGAAGTTATGGAAAGAATAGTCTCTTCTGTAAAATTAAAACTGCTTATTGGACTTCTATGCACCACATAATCGTACGACCCATTACCAAGATTATAGTCCAGCAACAATATATTCAGTTGTCCATTTTTCACAAAGGCATTTACAAAGTCAAGGCCCTTTATCTTGTAATTATATTCCCCCACCAACTCCAAGTCCTCATTGTAGTGTTCTATATAATACCCCCTTGGTTTTAAGATTATTCCAGTGTAATAAGAGCGCACCAAAATTGTACCTCCCATACCGTCATCTGAAATTTCCAATAAGTTGGAGTATTTGTACCTATCGTTATATTTTTCGCCAAAACTATATTTCACAGGCATTTCCTGTGCTTGTGTTGAGCAGAAAAAGGACATAAACACGCAAAGTAACCCAAGATTTTTCCCAATATTCATAACAAGCCATTTAGGGGTATCCTTTAAGCTCCTGGAAAATTGGCTTTTCTTTTTTCTAAAAAGGCCGTAGTACCTTCCTTAAAATCAGAAGTTCCGAAACAACTGCCAAAAGCTTCTATTTCCGCTTTGAACCCATTAATACTATTGTTAAAACCAGCATTTACCGCTTTTATTGCATAGCCAATGGCCACAGGCGAATTATTCGATATCTTACCTGCAAATTTCATACATAGGTCCATTAAATGCTCTTGTTCAACCACATAGTTGACCAAACCGTATTCCAATGCCTTAGCAGCATCGATCATTCCACCGGTAAGAATCATTTCCATGGCCCTTCCCCTGCCTATAAGTTGTGGAAGGCGCTGGGTTCCTCCATAGCCAGGTATAACACCCAGAGAAACTTCAGGGAGGCCCATTCTGGCATTGTGACTGGCTACCCTAAAATGGCAGGCCATAGCCAATTCCAATCCACCTCCCAAGGCAAATCCATTAATTGCCGCTATTACCGGAGTGGTTAGATTTTCCACAAAATTGAACAATTGTTTTTGACCTTTTGCTGCTAGTTTCCCGCCCTCTTTCTCTGAAAAATTAGCGAACTCGGAAATATCGGCTCCGGCTACAAATGCCTTCTCACCGCTACCCCTTAAAATTATAACATTTACATTTTTATCCTTTTCCAAGTCCTTAAATGCATAATGTAGCTCCTCAATTGTTGCCTTGTTAAGTGCATTCAGTTTAGTAGGCCTATTAATGGTAATAGTGGCTACCTTTACTTCTGAAGTAATTAGTAAATTTTCGTATTGCATTGCTTTAATATTAAATTACACCTCGTTTCGTTAAATTCTCAGTATCTACTTTATTGCACGATCCGATCCATTATATTCGCCACGGCATTAGCAATAGGAAACCGAACGGTAAATACGGTTCCTTTGTTGGTGTCCGATGTAAAGTTGATAGTCCCTTTATAGGTTTCCACGATATTTTTAACCATTCCCAACCCGAGGCCCATTCCACTGGACTTGGTAGTAAATTTAGGTTCAAACACCTTGTCCCTAAACTCCAACGGTATGCCAATGCCGTTATCCTCTACGGTCATTTTTACAAAATCCCCATCTTTAGAAACTGTAACCATAACATAGGGCGCCTCCACTTCCACAATTGCCTGTGTGGCATTCTTTACAAGATTGGTCACTACTCTAATTAATTGGGTACGATCCAATTTGGCTATTATTTCCTCTTCATCGGACGAAAAGTGAATATAGTTTTCATCAAAAATGTCAACTGCCATCTTTACGATCTTCACCACATTTAAAGTCTCGTTCTGCTGTGCCGGCATATTGGCGAAATTGGAGAATGCAGAGGCAATACTGCTCATGGTATCAATCTGCTGAATCAACGTTTTTGAATACTCTGAAACCTTTTTTGTAATTTCCGGATCCTTGGGGTTGAACCTACGTTCAAAATTCTGTACACTTAAGCGCATGGGCGTAAGTGGATTTTTAATCTCATGTGCCACCTGTTTTGCCATTTCGCGCCATGCTTGCTCCCGCTCCCCTTTTGCCAATTTTGCAGCACTGATCTCCAGCTCATCGATCATTTCGTTATAGGAGGTAATCAGTTTTCCAATTTCTTCACTTGGATTCTCCACAATGATCTTTTCGTTCCGTTTGGTCAGGTCGGTCTGATTCAATCTGTCCGAGATAGTCTGTAAAGACCTAGTAATGTATTTTGAAATAAAATAGGCAAGTGCAATAGCCAAGAGCAACAAAAGAAGATAGGCTCCCGTAAGCCTTAACAATATTTCCTTTAATTCCTTATCATTAAATGAATTATCCTCAAAATAGGGCAGGTTTAAAATACCCACATGTTTAAATCTTTTGTCGCTTATGTAGGTATAGGAAGCCTGATAATTAAAGCCAGCGGCCGATTTTTGTTCCACATACCTCTTTGTAGGCGTAGAAGCCAAATTATTAAGCACTTCAGCATCCAAGCAAGTGGAAATGGAGTCAATTTCAAATTTAGGCCTAGAACTCTTGATCAATTGGCCTTGTAAATCGTAAATATTAAAATTAATATTTTGTACCAGAGCAATCTCATAAATTTCATCCCTAAAAATAAAGCCCAAATTTTCAGTAGTAACGGGGTAGGTTGTCTTTTGTAGTGCCAAATCAATACTCTGTTTGATCTGTTCCTCCTTCCGTTCCATACGGTCGGCATGGTAGTCCCTGTTTTGTTCGCTGTACTGGTATACGGTAACGGATGCAATTAGTACAAAAGCAATTACTACCCAAAAAATCATTGAGATAAAAATTCGGGAACGCAACGAAAAGTTTGTGAGCAACTGAAATCTAATTTAGATATTAAAGGTAACAATTATCAAGCCAAAATAAACAGCAATTCCAGCTCAAAAACCCCCTAAGCTTCAGGATTTTTATCTCGGATCCGCTTATAAAGTCTAATTCCCAGCATTAGCAGCACTCCCAGTACTATAATTCCGACAACACCAAATATCCAATTAAAAGTACCCTTTAAAACAACTAAAAAGACCACTGCGAATAGAATCAGGGTAGCTCCCTCGTTCCAAATCCGCATAAACTTGGAAGTGTAATTTACCTCATCCCGCTGCAATTGATTGAAAATTTGATGATTTTTTAAGTGGTAGACAAAAAGTAATACCACAAAAGTCAATTTTATATGCATCCATGGCTGTTGCAACCAAGCAGGATATAACACTAATAACCAAATAGCGAATAATGTGGCCAAAATAGCGGAAGGCCAGGTAATAATAAACCATAACCGTTTGGTCATCAACTTTAATTGTTGGGTAAGGATCTCCCTTTCAGGCGATGGTTTTTGATCAGCCTCTATATGGTAAATAAATAATCTAGGAATATAGAACAATCCCGCAAACCAGGTAACCACAAAAATGAGATGAAGGGCTTTAATATAATTGTAATAGTCGCTCATATATTGGCTGTTGTTCTGTAAAGATAATGGACGGGTTTCTTAAAAACTAATCTTTGGTACCCGTACTGTTTATTTCATTATTACAGAAGACTAAAGCGAATAAAAAAATATCCAATACTGAGTATTTCTTTAAAATATGGCCCTATTAACTGACTTAAAATGTTCTTCAGGAGCCTTAAGATGAATTTGGAATGGTTTATTTTTTTTAGCAATAGGACATGATTCCCTGAAAAAGTTACGTAATTTGGGTAAATGCAAAGAAAGTTATCCATTATAAACCTACTCTCGGTAGTTTTGGTCATCGCCGTAAATTATATTTCACAAGCAGTCCGCATTAACGATACCACTATAGGAGAATTAAGTCAGCGATATACAAATCTTTTCACTCCTGCCAGTTATGCATTTGCCATTTGGGGCCTTATTTTTCTTGGCTTATTGGCATATGCCTTCTTTCAGATTAAAGTTGTTTTTTTTGATAGGAAGGAACTTGCATTTATAAAACAGACAGGGAATTGGTTTGCCTTTGCAAATGTCTTGAACGCCCTATGGGTTATTGTTTTTGCTTATAATTATATGGGCTTAACCGTAATCATTATTGCTGGAATCCTAATCTCCCTATTAAAGATCATTATCAATACCAATATGGAACGATGGGATGCCCCTAAGGAAATAATAGTCTTTTCTTGGTGGCCAATTTGCTTTTACAGTGGATGGATTACCGTAGCCACTATAGCCAATATTGCGCTTTATCTAACAAAAATAGGATGGAACGGGGCATTTCTAACTGAAGTGCAATGGACCATTGTGCTCATAATCGTTGCCACTTTGATTAATCTTGTCATCATTTACAAAAGAAACATGCGCGAATTTGCGGCTGTTGGGGTTTGGGCGCTATTCGCAATTTACATTAGGCACCAAGGCGGTTTGGAAATAATTGCATATTCCGCATTGGCATGTAGTGCTGTTCTGCTATCGGTAATTTTATTCCATGGATATAGCAATAGGAAATCCAACCCCTTTTTTAAGTTTTGAATTATTTAATAAACGGACTCTATATTTGCTAGTCTGTATTTACCTAGCAAAGGAGATGCAAATTGTTTTTGCCTAGAACCATTATTCCTTATGGTTTTTCTAACAATGTAGCTCTAACTTCTTTCCTTAAAAAAAAGCCTGTAACCAATGTGGCCAAAACATCAGCAATGGGGAAAGAAATCCACACCCCAAGTTCCCCCAAGTAATTTGGTAAAATTAAAATGAGTGGTATAAAAAAGAACCCCTGTCGACTTAGTGTCAACAGTAGTGCTGGTACAGCCTTACCTATAGCTTGAAAATAGGCGGCGCCAATCAATTGAATGGCTATAATTGGTGTTGCGGCAAAGACCCAGCGCATGGCCGAAGGGGTGTGTTCCAACACGTATGCATTCATGGCCAATTCGTTGGCGGACATCCCTGGCTGATTACTTAAGAACAAAGCAGCTATCTCAGCTGGAAAAATCATTAGCCCTACAAATACTATAAAAGCCAAGCCAGCGGCATAAAGGATAGCGGTATTGATCGATTCCCGTACCCTTTGGTATTTTTTTGCGCCATAATTAAAGCCTGCAATGGGTAAAAACCCCTGAGTGACCCCAAATACAGGGAATAGAGCAAACATCAACATTCGACCAATAATGGCATAGACAGCTATCATAGCTTCCCCTCCCAAACCAAAGAGAATATTGTTCATCAACAAATAAATTAAGCTTATTACGGCCTGTCTGGACAAGGTAACGAAACCCAAAGCCCCAATTTCCTTTAGAATGGGTCGATCGAGTCCAAAATGGGACCATTTCAATTTAAGTTCAGAATTTTTGGAAAGAAAGAAATAAAGAATATATGCAAAACAAAGAAAATAGCCAATTGTCGTTGCCCAAGCAGCACCTTCCATACCCCAGTCAAAGACATAGATAAAGATATAATCCATCAACAGATTTCCTACTGAGGGAATTATCATAGCGTTCATAGCAAATCTAGGTTTGCCTTCAGCCCTAATAACCGTATTTCCCATCATACATAAGGCTAAAAACGGCACCCCGTACAAAACAATGGTATAGTATATTTTAGCCGGTCCAAAAATATCTCCTTTACCTCCAAAGGCAGGAATAAGGCTATTTACATAGTACAGCCCCAATATCACCATAACTATGGTGACAAGAAGTGTTAAGGTAATTTGATTCCCGAAGGTTTTTAGTGCCTTTTCGCTATTACTTTCTCCTAAGGCACGCGAAATAATACTGGAACCGCCAATACCAATGGCCATTCCTAGAGCTGCTATAAAAAAAGAAACCGGAAGCACAACATTGATCGCCGCTATGGCAATAGAACCGATCCAGTTACCCACAAAAATAGAATCGACCAGAACATTTAAGGACATGACCAAAATACCAATAGATGCCGGAACTGCTTGTTTTATCAGTAATTTACCTATAGGCTCGCTGCCCAACTGATTTGAGGACACTTTGGCCATTACCCGGGAAGTGTTTCCTTAGCCTGCCAGTCTCCAATCCATTTTACCATTAAATTCACCCAGGCTTCATTGTCGTTAAGACAGGGTATATGTTTATAGTCCTTTCCACCTGCTTCCTGAAACTGATGTTTTCCTTCCATGGCAATTTCCTCCAAAGTTTCCAAACAATCTGCAACAAAGGCAGGCGTAATTACAGCCAAGCGCTTAATGCCCTCTTTTGGTAAACGTTCAAACTCAAAGTCGGTATAAGGTTTTAACCAAGGATCGTTGGGCAATCTAGACTGAAAAGAAAGACTCACCTTATCATTGGAAAGACCAAGGTTTTCCTTTACTTTTTCTGTCATCTCATAGCATTGATGGCGATAACAGGTATGATGTGCCACCGAATTGGTCTTACAACAATTGTCATCTATCTTGCAATGAAATTTTGTGGGGTCGGACTTTCTAATGTGCCTTTCGGGAATACCGTGATAGGAAAATAAAATATGGTCATATTCAAAACCTTCCAATCCCTCCGCAATACTTTTTGAAAGCACTTCAATATAGTCGATATTATTATAAAATGCCGGAAGAGTTGTGATTTTCATATTAGGAAAAAATTCCTCCCCAACCTCCATAGTCTTTACCACAACCGTTTCATATGAAGACATAGCATAATGAGGATATAATGGAACCAACAACACCTCGTCCACTCCTTTTTCATGCAGCTGTTCAAGGGCTTTTTTAATGGTCATACTTCCATAGCGCATACCCAGAACAACTGGAATATCACTTTGTTCTTTTACCTTGTTCGCAAAGCGTTCGGAAATCACGACTAAGGGAGATCCCTCTTCCCACCATATCTTTTTATAGGCCTCGGCGGATTTTTTAGGTCTGGTTTGTAAAATAATCCCTCGCACAATAATATTTCTTAACCATTTGGGAACATCAATAACCCGTTCATCCATTAAAAATTCGTCCAAATAAGGTTTAACATCCTTAGGCGTGGGACTATCAGGGGAACCTAGGTTTACCAACAAAACTCCTTTCATTATTCCTTTTTGATTAATTTACTTGCGTAGCAAAAATAACACATGCAGGGCAACAATAATTTAAATCCTCCAAATAGTTTCTCTATACCGTCATAGATATCCCTAATTTAAACGCATAAATAAAAAACATTCATTATTAATACCATTTAGTATTTTATTTATAAAACCCATTCTCCATCTATTTTAGGCATTATAAATTTCCATGCCAATATGAGGGATACCTCAGTAGATTTGGGTCAAAGATTAGCTGGGACAAAGGCTTAGGAGTTTTTATATTGAATAGATTTTAGTATGTTACGGATAACATTGAATAAAAATTCACCTAGATGGAAAATATATTTAAAAACGTAGACCACCAGACCGTCGTATATGCAGCGGGCACGTTTGTTCTTTTGGCTATACTTTACATAATCACCTACCTTACCCTCCGGAAATTGGGAAGCAGTCCGAAGTATCTAATTCCCAAAGATGCCATGAAAAAAGTGGGTATGCCACTTTTCATCTTATTCCTATCTTTCCTGATTCGCTCTAAATCCCTTCATACTGTATTATATCTAAACGATTTTAGTTTTGTCATTAAAAAGACCAGCACACTTCTTATCATATTTTCTATCACCTGGTTGATTATAGTAGCCCTAAAAGTTGCCAAAAAGTTGATTATCCAAAACTATAATGTAGAAACATCCGACAATTTAAAGGCCAGAAAAATATATACTCAATTCAACATATTAGAGCGCATTTTCATTGTACTAGTTGCGGTACTGGCCTTGGGAGCGGCCTTAATGAGTTTCGACAGCATTAAAGAAATAGGTGTAAGTCTTTTTGCTTCTGCTGGGGTGGCAGGAATAATTATAGGTTTTTCCGCCCAGAAACTAATTGGAAGCATTCTCGCCGGAATACAGATTGCCATTACCCAACCCATTAAATTTGATGACGTAGTGGTAGTTGAGGGAGAGTGGGGCCGGATAGAAGAGATTACACTAACTTACGTAGTAATCAATATTTGGGACAAAAGGCGACTAATTGTTCCAACGCCTTATTTTATTGAAAACCCTTTTCAAAATTGGACCAAAACATCCTCAGATATTTTGGGTACAGTTTTTATTCATACAGATTACCGTGTTCCTTTTGATAAACTAAGGGAAGAACTCACCAGGATATTGTCCACTACTGAATTGTGGGACGGAAAGGTAAATGTACTTCAGGTTACCGATGCCAAGGCCCAGAGTGTAGAGATACGTGCCTTAATGAGTGCGGTGGACTCACCTACTGCGTGGGACCTAAGGGTTTTGGTCCGAGAAAAACTGATTGGTTTTTTACAAAAAAATTATCCTGAAAGCCTACCCCATACCCGATTATCCCTTAGCAACAACATGGAGCCTACCTCTTCTGAAAAATAAAGGGAATTCTCTCTTGATTGGCATGAAACATGATGCTTTAATACAAATAAAACGTTAATTATGCGCCAAGCCTTTATTCCTACATATTTTTGAGGCATTTTTAACTAAAATTTGGATTTTGGTATGCGCTTAGGCCTAGGTTTACTTTTATTGCTTTTAACACAAGGAATCCATGCCCAGGAAGAAAACAGTCTTCTTTGGGAAATTTCCAGTAACAACCTACCGCAGTCGTCTTATTTATATGGGACTATGCATGTAAGTCAGAAAATTGCCTTTAGATTGGACGATGTTTTTTACGAAGCCTTGGATAAAAGTGAAATTGTGGCTCTTGAATCCGACCCAGGAACATGGCTTGAGGATTATGGGAAAATGCGCAGCAGCGGAATAGGATTTGGGACAGGATTTGTTTCCAAAGGCTTTTACATATACCCTTTTACAATTAAAAACCCTACCAAGGAAATTTTGTCCTCCTACCTTTCCTTGGATGATCGGTTAGTGAACAATATCCTTTACCGTACAAATGAAACTTCTCAAAACTTCGAGGAGGAAACCTATCTGGATATGTTTATTTATCAGGCCGGCAAAAAGTTTTCCAAACCTATAGTAGCCTTAGAAGTTTTGGAGGAATCCAGTGCATTGGTGGGCAGGGCCAATATGAATGCCATGAAACCCAAACCGGACGAGTGGCTTCAAAAAAAGATGCAGACGCAGGATGTTATGTCATTATTGCAGGACGCATATAGGGAACGCAATATAAATCTTATAGATTCACTTGACCAGGCAATGTATACAGAGTATTATTTACAAAATATGCTCTATGCTAGAAATGTAAATATGGTACAAAGGCTGGACTCCATAATGCAAACTGTAAAAGTATTCACAGGAATTGGGGCCGCACATCTTCCAGGAAAAAACGGGGTGATACAACTTTTAAGAAACAAGGGATACAAAGTAAAGGCCCTTACTTCCAGATTCTCCCAAAAGGGACGGGCACTTAAAGATTCTTTGGAAAATAAAACTCTAACCAATGAATACATAACTAGGACCCCCGATGACGCCCTTTTTAGTATTCTTCTTCCCAACAAACTATATCCCATTGCTGAATATACCAATACGACCTACGTATCTCCAGATTTAGCCAACGGAAGTTATCTTATGGTAAACCGAATCCCAACTTTTTCCTATTTAAAAAAGGACTATACCTACACCATTGAGGATGTGGATAGATTGTTGTTCGAAAATATTCCCGGGAAAATCCTTGAAAAGACTAAGATAGAAAATGAGCTGTATCCCGGTTTGGATATTAAAAATCAGTTGAAAAATGGCGATTTTCAACGATACCATATCTATATTACCCCATTAGAAATACTGATTTTTAAAATGAGCGGACATGGTGATTATGTGGCAAAACATTCCGATACCATATTTAATAGCATCAGCTTCAAGTCACTAGAAAAAAAACGTACGGTACTTTTTTCCCAATTCGATGATTTTGAAATAGAAATGCCTTCTTTGTATAATTTTACGAATCGGAAAAGGAAAGGCAATAGATTTATTGAAGGAGTAGATCCTAAAACCTCAGCCTACTACTTTCTAAAAAAAGCTACCCTAAATGATTTTAACTTTATTGAAGAGGACACCTTTGAGCTGAAACAAATTCAAACTCGATTTTATGAAGACCTTAAACTAAAACCAGAATACGGACCCATTGACAACCAAAGTTTAACCTCTTCTGCTAATTTTAGCCCGAACGGAAGGCAAAAGCTGTATTTAAAGACCGTTATACGCAATAACAACTATTACCTCTTAGGGAGTATAAATACGGATAGTACTTACGCGGAGCGGTATTTCGATTCCTTTAAAATTAAGAAACCAAATTATACCGAAGAGTTTAAAAAAGTACAAGATACGGCACTGTTTTTTTCAACGGTAAGCCCTATTGACCCTCCTAAATTTGCTGAAAACAGCAATAACTATTACGAACGCCATAAAAAGCCAAAACCTTATAGCGCTTACACCAAGAAATCAGTTTATCAGAATAAAAATAATGAGGCCGTATTGGTAACCGTTAACAAAGCACATGATTTTCTGATGTTTCCCAATATTGATTCAGTATGGATGCTCAGGAGAAAATTGTACCGTCAAAATACGCTTAATATTATTCGCGAGCAGCGCCCACAATACAACAATAAATATCACGAGATAAACTTAACCCTTGTAGATTCGGGTAGTACACGGGGAATAATGATTAAAAACATCGTTAAGGGAGGCCTGCTTTATGAAGTTAAAGCACTAATAGATACCGTTATACCCCCAAGTAAATTTATCACCGATTTCTTCGAAAACTTCACCCCAAAGGATACCCTCATAGGTTCATCCATTTTAAGCGATAAAACAGGCAATTTTTTTAAGGCCATCAGACAGAACGATAGTATTGTCCATGATGGCTATCCCTTTGTGCAATTTTATAAAAAACACGAAGATTCCCTAAAATACTACATATCCGACTTTAACTTTAAGGACAATCAAAAATATTTACAAGCACATCTAATCCAAAAATTGGCGCAAATGCAAGATGTGGATGCCACAGGGTTCTTTGAGACCTATTATGCCAAATCCTACAGCAACTCTAAGGCACAAACAAAGATACTACAGGCCATAAGCAAAAAACAAAACGAAAGCTCCTTAGAATTACTCCTGCGGCTAATGTCAACTGACCTGCCTTTGGTTTCAAGCAAACAGGAAATTCAAAACATATTCCAGCCGTATTTAGACAGTCTGCCACTTGCCAATAAATTGTTTCCTGAGATTTTCGACTACAGTGCCATAGAAGAATATAAATCCCCAATATTCTCCATTCTTGCAAAGCTAAAAGCCCGAGGATTGATCAAACCAAAAAGCTATAAGAAATATAAAAACCAAATATTAAATGATGCTAAAATCCAGCTTAAAAGACAGCTGGGTCTCTCCATGGATCAATTAACTGATGAGTCCTCTACAAGCGCCGACAACAATTATGACATCCTAGAAAATTATGCGATTTTACTATACCCATTTATTAAGGAAATGGAGGTGGCCTCATTTTTCCAACGCCTGTCTATGGTGGAAGACCCGGAAATTCAAACATCCTATATAGCTCTAATAGTGAAAAATGAAGAAAATCCCTTTAGTGGTGACATAAAAATACCCAAAAGTTTAATAATTTCCTTGGCAGAAAATCCAGAAACACGATTATTGCTATTCGAGAAATTACAGCATATTGGCAAATTAAATATGTTTCCCTCCATTTACAGAAATCAACAAGCCCTAGCGGAGTCCATTCTCTATAACACTATGGAGTTAAATCCCGAGCAACACGCAATTGAATACGTCAAGAATCAAAAATTGTATTATCCCTCCAGCAATTACCACGGCTATTTTTTTAAAGTAAAAGATAATTATAGCAATACCTTAAAAATGTACCTATTAGCATTCAAAAAATCCAATAACATCGAATCTAAATCTTATTATATAAACAAAGGTTTCAGCATTACGGACATTAGTACGGAGGAAGAAGTATTGCGGTTAACTACCGAAGAGTATAATTTAAAGGACAGACCACGGACCATAGTAACCAACCCTTCTGCCTATTCAGGATTTATGCATTAGAGACAGAACGAACGATATAAAAATAATGATGTCCCAAATAGTCGAATTAGAGATAACATGCGTAATGAAACAAGCAGCATGTCCAATGTATGCAATTGATAAATTATATTAGAATTAAAGATTTTACAAGAATTTTTTATGAACTTGGCTAGGCTATTAAAAGACTTGTATCAATAAATAGCTCAACTTCGCAGACTTGAACAATAACCTAAAACCAATTGGTATTAAATGTTTATATTATTCTAACATACAAATAGTTGTGCAAATTTATTTCAACTATAGATTTAATTATACTTAAATGAAAAATACATTCTATTTCATTATATTTCTTTGTTTCAACCTACATGGAACCGCGCAAAATCTGATTTGTTCTGCACAGGATAGGGATACCTTTGACAGTAAGATCAAGGTCATAGCAACTCATAAAAACAAAGAAATTGGAGCAACCATAGTGGCCGTTGGAAAAACTTTTATCGGGATTCCTTATGTAGCCAAAACCTTGGAAATTGGAGTGACTGAATCTTTGGTAATTAACCTTCAAGGGCTGGACTGCACAACCTTTGTAGAAAATGTTTGGGCCTTTAGCCTTATGGTACAAAATAATGAAAAGGACTTCGACTCCTTTCTTGATTACTTAGAAACCATTCGGTATAAGGATGGAAAGCTCAATGGCTACGCCTCACGGCTGCATTATTTTTCAGAATGGATCGCCAACAATGGGCATAAGGGCTTATTAAAGGATATAACCTCCGAAATTGGAGGTGTGGAAAGCAATAAGGCCATCAATTTTATGAGCACACATCGGGAGCTTTATCCATTTCTAAAAGATGCCGACAACTATAAAAAGATTGAGGCTTCGGAGGAATTTCTTAAATCGCAGTCCATCTGTATCCTACCACAGGACCAAATCAAAGCCAATGAGCATTTAATTCGATCTGGCGATATAATTGCCCTGACTACTTCCATTAAAGGGCTGGATATCACGCACACGGGTATTGCTAGTCGTGAAGCCGATGGCAGAATACATTTGCTACATGCTTCCACCGGATCTATGGAGGTTGAAATATCCAAACTACCTCTTACCGATTACCTAAAAGGAATTAAAAGTAATACGGGGATTATGGTGGCACGGCCCTTATAAGGCTACCAATTATTTTCCTTGAACTGGAAAACGTTAAAAGGAACGGCCGCACCTTTAATCTTTAGAACCACAATACCGTGGCCTGGAACTTCCATCTGAATTGTTTCCTCCTTGGTGGTTTTATAGTCTTTATTGGCCCATATATCCCGAATGGTATATCCTGCCGAGGCCTTAATTCCTATATCTGAGAGTTTTAAAGTAATGTTCGCCTGGCTATCGGACCTATTAAGCAATCCTACAGCTATTTCGCCGCTCATAGTATCCATAAGTGGTTTTGCCCAAACTTCCAATTCCCCATAATCTACCAAACGCCTTGCTTGATAAACATAAGAACTTTGATTGAGTGCTATCATTTCACGATTGCTGACCAATTTCAATGTTTCATTAGACATGGTGGTTAGATCATTACCCAATAAAAGTGGCGAATGCATTAAGCACCACATTGAAAAATGGGTCCTATCTTCCTCCAGCGTCATTCCCCGTCCCACTTGAAGCATATCCATATCATTATAATGTCCGGCAGAACTGTAGGCCCACAAATCGGCATTTAAATCAATAATCCTTAAAATGGATTCAAATCTATTGCTGATATCTCCGGAAATTCGCCATGAATCTGCTACTTGGGTCACCCATTTTCCTGGAAATTTCCATCTACAGACATTATAAATTACGTTAGGGTCAATAGACCTTACTATTTTTCCTATCTCGGAATATCTGGTTTCCTCATCCAGTCCCAACCATTCTCCGCCGCACCAATCAACTTTTATAAAGTCGTACTTCCATTCCTTTAGATATAAGGTCAAGTCCTTCCGGTCATGTCCATAAAGCCCCATTCCGGAACCAATAGTGTCTTTATCCCAGTAGGAAGCACAGGTGTTGATTCCCGCATCGGAATAGATTCCTGCCTTTAGCCCTTTTGTGTGAATGTACTCTGCCAGAGATTTCATCCCGGAAGGAAAACGCTCCTTGTGTACCAAAAGGTTTCCATTTTTATCCCTTCCCCCATAAAATCCGTCATCTGTGTTGATAAACGAATAACCAGCGTCCTTTAACCCAGTGGTTACCATGGCGTCTGCTTGGGATTTTATAATATCCTCATTAATATTTACCCGATAATTGTTCCAGCTGGCCCAACCCATAATGGGTGCCTTGGGAGGTCTTGTGGCTTCTTTTATTTCTACCTTATTCAGAGAGGTATTCGAAGAATTTCCGTCAGTCTTTAAATTACAGGAAAATGATAATATGCCTAAAAAGAAGGGAAGGGTGCTTCTCAGATTTCTAGTTAGCATTTGTCTCTATGGTTTGTTTTAGTATTTTGCCCACTTTCCGGTAACCTTTTGCATTGGGGTGCAAGCCATCCGAAAAAAGGCTGGCATCAATTTTCTTGTCCTTATCCAAAAGCACCTCCCCGATATCCGCATAATCAACATTATTGTCGATTGCCAGCGCAGCTATCCCCAGGTTTAAATTAAGCATACGCTCCTCCTTATCCACCCTTGGGAACAATCCCAACAATAATAGTCTAGCTTTAGGCTGCCTTACTTTAATGGCATTGATTACCAATTCCAATCCACTGAGAATCTCTTCATCCGTATTGAGATGTTCATTGTTGGTGCCTATCATTAGTACTATTTGCTCTGCTTCAAAGCCATCCAATTCATCGTGATATATTCTCCAGAGCACGTTTTCCACTCTATCCCAACCAAAACCAAAATTCCTTATCTGAAAATCCTCCAAATAGGTTTTCCAGGAATCGGCCCCATTGCTCAAAGAGGCTTTTGGCATACCCCCCCAATAATGGGTTATACTATTTCCGAAAAAACATATTTTGGGAGCGGTTTCCCTATTCATTTTTAACAACTCCTGATGTCGACCCTCCCAAGGGTACATTCCGGGCTCTCTAGCTTGGGTTACAGGAATTGTCGTAGAAAGGGTCCCAATGGGTTCCTTTATTATTTGACGAATTGTCCTTTCATAGGCCACAGCATATTCCATCATCCCCAAATCCGTAGGATGGGTACCATCCACAAAGCTCTCCATGGATAGATTCATTTCTTCTTTAGTCATTAAAAAAATATCTTGCACACCTTCAGCCTGTAGTTGGGCGAATGCCTCTTTTGCAATTCTATTCAAATCCGTGTAAGTTTTGAAACGTTCACTGTCTACGGCCCCATCAGAATATCCATCGTGTTCCACCACTAAAATTGGGGTAAATGGTCGCCTTTTTTTTATTTGTTTTACCGCAGAAATTATAAGTTGCCGTACCTCGTCCAATGAGCGATCCTTGGTAGCGCCCAAATTAGGCAAACAATCCAAAACATATAATTTGGCATCTATTTCCGTAATAAAATTGAGTACCTCTTCTTCCAGTCTTCCATTACCTGAAAAAGCCAAATTAATAAGCGGCCTATCCAATTTTCTTCCCAAGATAGAGGTCCATGCCATTCCAGGGCGAGAGGCACACGCTCCATGGGCTATGGAGGTACCGTATACTACTACAGGCTTCTCCCCTCTTAAAGGCAAAGGCTCAAAAACAGCATCTACTGGAACTCCAATTTCCAACCACTCCACCTCATTGTACAAAGGCAAATACAACTGATACTCCCTACCTTTTTCATGATACTTTTCTTTAGGATCTATGTTGGAATAGCGGTATTGTATCGTATCCGAAAACGAATATTTTCCTCTGTACCATCGCCAATCCCCATCACTGGTTTTGGCATATAAGTCCACCCCGCTAACACCGGTTGCAGGCATATGGGGCATGGCATGATTGCCTTTTACCTTGTAGCGTACTGTAATGGATTCGGCATCGCTTCTAAACCTAAGAGAGAGCCCTGCCGAATGTTTGGATAGGTTCCAAACAGCAGCCCTAACTCTTTCCTCGGCCTGCTTGGGTAATCTATGATACCTGGAAGCCACCTGGTCCGGCCAAGCCTGCCCTTCAACGACCAGGGAATTGGTGTCCGTTGGGTTCCACCATTTGATGTTTTTATCCTCCTGGGCATTGGTAAATTGAAACAGAAAAATAATTGTCAAAAAACCAATAAGCGACTTTGTTCTCATATAACTTTATTTTAATTTCTTATTTTTAATGGGCACCCAGACCTCCTCTTCCGAACTATCGTCATTTTTCCTATATCTATCCCCTAAAACCTCAAAATGTTCCCTATGATCCAATTCATAGTCAGAGTGCGGCAACCAAACTCCATAAATATACTGGGCCGTTTTGGGAAAGGCACTGGGCAAACCCTTATGAATAAAAACGGCATATAATCCTCCAAACAAGGTATAAGATTCCACCCCCTTGGGCAAGACCTTATAATCCTTCACCTCCACAACCGCCCACTTTTCAAATTGGGTGGTATCATTGAATTCCGAAAAACTCAGCAGCCGTTCATATACCTGCATGCTTATCAGACCCGTGTTGATAGCGTTCCCAATTTCCTTTCTTCTGCTCATAAATCCCTGCCATAGTTCCTTGGTCCTATCCTCCGATAAGCACATGACCAATCGGTTTCCGATCAATTTTTTTTCCGATACCTCTTCAATTCGTGGATCTATGTTGAATCCCATTTTACACTATCCTTGATTTATTATTCCATTTGTGAGCCTATAAAAGGTATTCTCGGAGCCAAAAAATATCCCGTTAGACTAGCAAACAGGATAGGGATAAAATACCCAAATCCGGTCAAAGTAGCCAAAAGAATAGTAGTACTCATTGGTGTCCTCGTGACACAAGCATTTATTGCTGCCATGCAACTTATTATAGCCAGAGTGGGATTAATGGAAGGGAATAAAATATAAAGTATCATCCCTAAGCTTACCCCAACAAAAAATAAAGGTATAATAAAGCCACCCCGCCAACCAGAGGTAACCGTAATGGCTATGGCGACAATTTTAAAAACCAAGATTGCTACAAGGGCATTCAGTGATAAATCCTGTGTAAGCAGTTCGTTAATTTCATGATGTCCAAAATATCTCGTCAACGGAAAATAATAAGCTATAATCCCTAAAAGAAAACCCCCAATCAAAGTTTTTAAATAAATAGGAATAGGTTTTATTTCAAAAATTGATTTGAAAAATTTGGTGCAGTAGATAAATCCCCAGGCCACTATGGTGCCCACCACTGCAAAAATTACGGCATAGAGAAAATCGAACACCCCACTGTATTCATATTCCGATAAATTCCAAATGGGACCAATACCCAAGTGAATGATCAGAGCAAAAACTACATAACTGAAACTACTTGCTACCAAGGCAGGAATAATAGCCTTATAGTATTCCACAGCATGCTTATGATGCAGTATTTCCAATGAAAATAAACTGCCCCCCAATGGAGCGCCAAACAAGGCCGTAAAACCCGAAGCCATACCCGCAATACTCAAGGAACGTAATTCTTCGCCTTTTAACCGAAATACTTTTCCAAGCCAAGTGCCAGTTGATCCAGTAACTTGTACCAAAGGAGCTTCTGGACCCAGACTGCCTCCGGAAGCTACACACAGCAAGGACGATAATATCATTGAGGGATTATTCTTGGGGTCTAACTTCCCTTTATTAAAGCGAATGTTGTTTACAATGAGGTGGATTTCGCCGGGGTCACCAATAAAATGAATCACCAAACCGGCCAATAAACCAGCGATCGACATAAGGGGAATTACGAACCAACCTTCAAAAAATGCCATTTTGTGGGTCAAAAATTCCAAGACTATCCAGTATATGCCCGCGATCAATCCCCCCAATAAACCCAATAAGGCCCATAATAAAAAGGTGCGACTAAACACAAAAGGATTGAACCGAATTGGCTGGTCCAATATATTTAGGTAAGTAATGAGTTTTCTTCTCCGTTTTAGCTTCACTATTCCGCCAACTTGTTAGGTAGGGAGGCCAATGCCATCCAATAATTATAAGAATCTCTAAATATAGGGACAAGTTGATTAAGGACAAAGCATTTTTAAGAAGCAGCTCAGCTTTAGGCCACGTTCTCTATGGGTAAATATTTAAATCCATAATAAAATATCTTGGTTGAAAACAGATTAAGACTTTTCTCTTTCTTGCCAACTAAACGTTCCATAAAATAAAATTGATCCTTAGGCAAGGAAAGAAAAACTCACAAAAGAAATTGCTGAAGGCATTTTAAGTAATCCGCTATCGCTACAGTTACTGTGCTACAAACATGGCCCAACTTGGATACTCTCAAAAATATAATCCTTGTGGTAAGGGTACATGTCAGTTTAAGGTTAAATTTTATAGAATAGACACAAACTTATTAGTCGGTTTATGTACTATTTTATAGGAAACAGGGTCATAAACAGGTATTTCATCGATGAAATTGGTGTTTAATCTCCGAATATCATAAGCCGCATAAAATCTATAATAAGATAAAACCAACCTATCGGTTGGTTTTATGTATATTCTTACATCTAGGTAAAAACTAACGCAAACTGAAGAATAATAGATTTCTCTCTAGTTTACGGCAATCAAAGTGACCTCAAAAATTAGTACAGATCCACCAGGTATCCCATTATAATCCCTACTGCCATATCCCAAGTGTGCAGGCACCAAAAGCAAACCATTACCGCCTTCCTTAAAATAGGCAATTCCTTCTGTCCAACCTTTTATTACCTGGTTCAGTCCAAAAGAGATTCCTTCAGAATCACTTTGATCAAAAACAGAACCGTTAAGAAAATACCCTTTATAAGCCACTGTAACATTGGAAGTAGCCACGGCTTGGGTTCCTGTTCCTTCTTCTTCAATTACGTAATAAAGCCCTGAATTACTCCGTACGGCGGTTAAATCGTTCGCCTCAACATAAGCCTTTATATCCGCCTCATTTTTAGCCACAAAATCTATTTCCTCTTCAGATTTTTTATCATTATCACAAGAAACAAAGAGCACTAGGGCCAAAACAAAAAGTATATTCTTCATAGTTATTAATTTTTAAGGGGCAAATATAGCGTATTACCTATAATCTTTGATGGTGAAATTTTGGCAGGACTATATAAATTTTAGTTAATTATCATAAACAAAGCACCCTTAAAACCTCAACTAGTAAGATTTTAAGGGTGCTTAATTCCCTGATATTCCAATCTATACTACAAAGCCCGGTCTATAATTTCTGGTTACAAACTGGTTTGCTTCTTCAAGATTGGTAATGCGCATGTTCTCACCGTCCCAAAGTAATTTCTTACGAGCAAAGAACTCCATCTTGCCTTTCTCGTT
Source organism: Arenibacter catalasegens (assembly GCF_002909235.1). Classification (GTDB taxonomy): domain Bacteria; phylum Bacteroidota; class Bacteroidia; order Flavobacteriales; family Flavobacteriaceae; genus Arenibacter; species Arenibacter catalasegens. Next base: position 6,752 of record NZ_PHQQ01000010.1, on the reverse strand, counting down.
TTCTTTTTGCAACATATAGCTACGGATAGCCAAGTTCCCCATAAGCACAGTTTCTGTCATTGGCCCAGCATAATCAAAAGAGGATGTTAGTCCAAGGTGCTCTTTACTGCCAAAGCCAGCCTTACAGGCATCTACCCAAAGTCGCTGATGTCCATATTCCGGCTCATCATTAGGCTCTACTTCCGGACCAAAATCCGTAGAACCATCATTTAGATACAGTTTCGGCATTAAAGGAGAACTGTCATTGATATTGGTAGAGATAATTCCCTTTTCTCCAATAATCATTACTCCATTACGACTACCATCACCACCAATATTATGATCTGCAGGTATTATTTCTGGATGTGCAGGTCTAATGCCGCCATCGCTCCAAGTAAGCTCTATTGGAGACTTACTCTTGTCTGTCTCCCCAAAGTGTAATGTTATATACGAAGAAGCAGGACATCCTTCTGGGTGGTATTCCCTCCCGTTCTCTGGAGTATAAATCTCACCTACACTACATTCTGCATCTGTTGGATACTTAAGTCCCAAAGTTCTAAATGGAATATCGATCAAATGACACCCTACATCACCTAAAGCACCGGTGCCATATTCCCACCATCCTCTCCATCCAAAGGGATGCAAGTGAGGGGTATAAGGCTTAAATTCTGATGGTCCCAACCATAGGTCCCAATTAAGGTCTTTTGGTTTAGCACTTGGATCCGGTTTTGGAAATGCTCCCCCTTGTGGCCAAACTGGTCTGTTGGTCCATACTTGTACTTTGGCTATTTTACCAAGGTCCCCGGAATCTACCCATTTTTGAACCATTCCCAATAAAGGATTGGAACCGCCCTGGTTCCCCATTTGGGTTACTATCCTTTTACTTCTTGCCATTTCGGTCAGAATTCTTGCTTCCCGAATATTTTGCGTCATTGGCTTTTGAACATATACATTTATCCCACGCTCCATAGCATAGGCCGCTGCCGGTCCATGAACGTGGTCTGGGGTAGAAATAGTAACAGCATCAATATCTTTTTCCTTGTCCAACATCTCCCGAAAATCGGCGTAAAGCTTTGCTTTCGGAAATAATTCTACGGATTTCTTTGCTGATCCGGAGAAATCTACATCACACAAAGCCACTACTTTTTCCCTACCTCCTACCGAGGCATTGCGAATATCACTGGCACCTTTTCCTCCTGCGCCAATGGCTGCTATATTTAACCGATCACTGGGAGCCGTATACCCAACACCTCCAAGTACATGCCTAGGCACGAAAAAGATAGAGGACGCCATGGCTCCTTTTTTGATAAACGATCTGCGTGAATCGACAGATTTCTCAGATTTTTTTTTCTTCATAATTATTGATTATTACATTTTTACCTTCTCAATTTAACTTTTGAAAAAATCTTTCTAAACCGGTGCAACTATAACTGTATTATTATACGCTTAACTATAACCGCCTTAGGGACTTAGCAATGTATAACAATTTTACAAACCCTATCACTGAGATTTTCTCAAATACTACTATAATATTAACCCTAAAAAACAATGGCCCTACCAACTATGATATAGTTAAAAATGATAAGTAGATTGCGTGTAATGTGGTATGGGTCTATTCTAGCAGAGTACCTTAATAAACCAGCGGCAAGTATTGTCATTGTACTTCATGATTCTACTAAATCGGCAGGGTTGCCGATCTTGATCAAAAATCCGTCCAATCTTGTGAACATCAATGCCCCTCTTGGATACATAAAAAGCGAGAAAAATAACGAAATAGGGAGGCTTAGAGCCTTGGACCAACTAGATATTTGCTATAAAACGGTCAACCTCATTACCAGACTTTGGGTAATTGCTAACTGGCCACATACCCAACCTTAATACATATGGTAGCAGGTGTAGCTTTTAGAATTGGGGGTATACAAGAATTTGGGAACTAAGAATAGCCCATCGATCTTCTTAAAACTTCAGATATAACATTGTCTTATTTCAAATAACAGGGGGTACATTTCCTCCCATTATTCCCCATAATACTTTTTAGGCCTTCTTAATCAAAGCTTCGGTCTTCAGTACATAAATACGACTTTCCTTTTCTTCAAAACCTAAACTTTTATATAAATTAATGGCCTCAATTCTTTTATCTGCGCTGAAAAGTAGAATTTCCGTAAGTCCTTTTTCCTTTCCCACGGACACCAATTTTTCCATAAGCTTCCTTCCTATTCCTTGCCCCCTGTGTTCTAAATCCACAACCACATCCTCAACCCAACCTTTTATGCCGGATATAACAGTATAGGTACACATCAAGGCCATTCCCAAAACCTTATCATCTTTCTTGCAATACACCAGACATATGGGATTCTCTGGGTCAAGCACATGCTTTAGATCAATTTGTTTTATATCTGCATTCAACTGGCGAAACAATCCAGCCAATTGTTTTTCCATATCCGGGTTGACGTCAGACTCTTGTAGTAGGGCTATTTTCATAGGTTCATCTTTAAACTTAATAGTAAAAACTTAGGGTTATAATAATTCGCAAATTTAAAATGAACTACCTCGAGGCAGAGCCATCGAGGTATCAAAATAAACGTAATTGATTCTTATGTATCACGCTATATTGAGATTTTCCCTGGTTTTGGAGGTATTTCTTAATTACCTCTTCATTCGCATACTGACCAACCGTATTCACATAATACCCACTTGTCCAAAATTTACCTCCCCAAAGCAATCTTTTCACTTCGGGGTGGAGCCTGAAAATTTCCTTTGCCGTAACGCTCTTGACTGCTCCGATTATCTTTTTAGGAGCACTCGTCGGAACGCTCTGAATCAGAAAATGAACGTGGTCGACATCAAGGCCGATTTCCAAAAAATGAATCTCGTAACGTTCCTCTATTCCAAGACAAATTTCCTTGAACGTTATAGTAACTTCATCACTAAGCACCTTTCTCCTATATTTGATAGGACAAACAAAATGATACAAAAGCAAGCTTTTATTATGGCTTTTATGAATATGTTCGCTCATACCCACAAAAATACATATCATTACGCTACACCCGAGGCAGAGCCTCGGGGAATTCTATAGATTAAAAATAAATTTTATAGGTGATTCAGGTATCTTCGAAAAGACCAACAAAGCTGCTGCTTCAAAATACATAGGTATACCATCAATAAGAAATACCTATTTTGAAAATCGCCTTCTAAGTACAATAGATTTTGCTGGCTATAATTTGGTCTTGGGCATTAAAGGTCTATCAGAATATAAGCTAATATTCTATGTATTTAAGTCAGAAATGAAAGATGTAAAAGTGTAGAATAGGGTTTGTATCCAAAGTAAATCTATTTTCCAGTAGGAATTAAATAAAAATTATACTTAGCGGAATTAATACCATTTAACACCCATTATCTCCCCTCCTATCCCTCCTTTGCTAAAAGGGATTCTTAGAACACTTGGCCCCATCTCAGACATTATAGTTCATATTAGTACAAAAAAAATTGGCTCTACAGTTTGAGAGCCAATTTGTGCCTGGTAAAAATTAAAAGGATGCTGATTAAAAAAAGAAGTAACCTACAGAAACTTGTAATACCCCATTTCTGTATTTATCCGAAGCACCATCTACACCATTAATATTAGATAACCCAAAATCGTACCGTGCCCCAAAATTAAGTCCGTTGTTTAGTTTATATCCCAATCCAAGGTTTACACCAAAATCAATGGTTTTAAAATTATCTTTTACGTCTACATCTTCATATTTTCCGGAAAGTAATAACCCAATTTGTGGACCAACTTCCACACTAAAACCTTTTGATAAATAATATTTACCCATTAACGGAAGATTCAAATAATTTAATGCCACTACATCTTCGCCAATGCTATAACCCTGAATAGAATACATTAGTTCCGGTTGAAACGACAGTTTTTCGCTAAATGGCATTTCGGCGACAACACCAAAATTAACTAGGCTGGTTATAGGGTCTAGGTCTCCCGTATTGTCCCCATAGATCGAGGCAAAGTTAATGCCCACTTTAGCACCGAGGTGAATGTCTTGGGAATGTACATTTGCCAATCCAAAAACGGTCAAGGCGGTAACGAGTAATAATTTATTCATTCTTTAAAATTTAAATTGTTCAAAGCAAAAGAAGATATTTTTAAGTGTCTACTCTTATTTTTTATAAACGTATTAACGTTTTTAACCAATTTTAACAAGCGTGTTGGCAGGCCGCATTGGGGTAGTTAACACCTGAAATTAAATAGGTTCTTATTTAACTTCAGATTACATCCATCTCAGACTATGATGACATTAACTTTTAAGAATTTTGTGGAGATATTGCGCTGCTGTAATTGTACTAAATCTTTATCTCTGTATGCTATAATTACTTTATTTAAAAAATATCCAGTATTCAACCCACAAAAAAAGCCCATCTAAATTAATAGATGGGCTTTTATAAAACTTGAAGTATATGTATTAGATAACTTTTACGTTTACCGCGTTTAAGCCTTTGTTTCCTTCTTGAAGATCAAATTCAACTTCGTCGCCTTCGCGAATCTCGTCTATTAATCCTGAAATGTGTACAAAGTGATCTTTTTCAACTCCTTCTTCAGTGATAAATCCAAATCCTTTAGACTCATTGAAAAATTTTACTGTTCCTTTACTCATTGTAATATTTATTAAATTTATAATACTTACTTAAAAGGCAAATGTCGTGCCAATTTTTTTAATACACAACTATTTACCTTTAGAATTTCATAATAGCCAAAAAGAAGACACAATTAATAGGTCTCCCCTACCTTCTATTTATGCCACATATCCTCATTTTTGCACTCATAATTTGTCAAAATTAAAAAATGCATTTGAAAACTGGTCCATTTCTGCTTTACATAATAAACAAAGAGCGATTTTGGGTTCTCTAGAGAGTTTATAACTGGCCAACAATAGGCGGAGCCGGTTCCACTTGTTTCATGGTTTCAGGCAAGGTCTTTGTCAACCCCACATTTTTTGCCTTATATCAGCTTCGAATTAAAGGCAATTAAATTATGCTAAGCGAAGTATAAGTGCTCAGGGCAGGAATCACACCAAGTGGAAAACGAAACCAATAATGGTAATTAAGCTTCTTTTTTCTTTTTGGTAACAAATTGGTTTTTATTCCTTATTTATTCAGGCTACATAAGATTTATTGAAATATTTTTGTAACAAATTAGTTAATTTACCCTTGTTGATGGGCTTCGAAATATAATCATTACATCCTTCTTCAATTATCCTTTCTTTGTCTCCAGAAAGTACAGATGCCGTTTGTGCAATTATAATTACATCTTTATTAAATTGACGGATTTGTCGGGTTGCCTCAAATCCGTTTAACTCCGGCATTTGAATATCCATTAAAATTAAATCAATGCCGGGATTGTTACGACATATATCTACAGCCTCTAAACCTGTTTTCGCCTGAAGTAATATTACACTATAATCTTTGACCATGGCGGATATAAGCATTGCTGATATCTTGTCATCTTCGGCAATCAATATTTTTAACTTAAAGGCTTTAGGGTCCAATATACTTTCAATATTTTCCGAAGAGAGGATGGTTTTACTGGTTGATTGTTCTGGTCGTTCTATCCAATGAGGTATGGTGAAATAAAATGTTGAACCTTTTCCTTCTTGACTTTCTACCCAAATTCTACCACCAAGCATTTCCACATATGCTTTGGAGATGGACAGACCAAGTCCTGCTCCCTCAATGGCCATTTTATCTGAAAGACCTGCCTGTATAAACCGTTCGAATATGGCTACTTGTCTTTCTTTTGGTATTCCTATGCCCGTATCCTTCACATAAAACTCCAATTCTCTTGGCTTGGGTTCTGATCTATCAACATAACCCAGCTCAATTGTACCTTGCTCAGAATACTTAATGGCATTTTTAACCAGATTGGTTAGAATGGAATAAATTTTTTCGCTATCGGATTTAATAACCGCCTCTTTTCCAGTCAAGGTAGTTTTGATTAACAAACGCATTCCTTTCTCCTCAATTTGAGGTTTAAAGAATGTATGTATAAATTCGATTTGTTTGTTAATATCGGATTCCTGTATAGTTAGTTCAGTTAATCCCGATTCAATTTTCGAAATGCTAATTATATCATTGATGATATTGAGCATTCGCGCTCCACTTTCTTTAATAATACCTATATATTCTTGCTGCATTTCTCCGGTAAGTTCAGGTTCTCTCAACAAATCCGCAAAACCCAGAATACCATTCATGGGTGTCCTTATCTCGTGGCTCATATTAGCTAAGAATGCTGATTTTAGCAAGTCACTATATTCTGCCTTTTCCTTTGCCTGAGTTAATTCTAAAGCACGCTTTTCTTTCTCTTCGTTTTGAAAAACTAGTTCTTTATTGGCAACAACCAGTTCGGCTGCACGTTTCGCTTTCTCCTCGTTTTGAAAGACAAGTTCTTTATTGGCTGTAATCAGTTCGGCTGCACGTTTCGCTTTCTCTTCGTTTTGAAAGATAAGTTCTTTATTGGCTATAATTAATTCGGCTGCCCGTTTTGATTTCTCATTATTTTGAAAGACAAGTTCAATATTTGCAATGACCAACTCCGCTGCACGTTTCGCTTTTTCTTCATTCAAGAATTTAAGTTCCAGATTGGCAATTATTAATTGGGTATAATACTCCCCAATTTTAGGACAGCAAGTTAAGTTGTAATTTAACCCTGTCAAATATGAAGAGATCAAGAAGAAAATTCAGTGCATCGTTCAAGGCCAAAGTGGCCATTGAGGCGTTAAAGG
>NZ_PHQQ01000001.1 GCF_002909235.1 Arenibacter catalasegens | reverse complement strand
TTTAGAAACTCATCGTCGAATAATTCTTCTTTTTTCATAATGTGTAAATATTTAAAATTAAACAAAAAAATAGCTGGGGCATGCCCCAGCTATTTTCTATTTACACACTTTATGAGATAGTCCTTTATTTCTTAAAGATGTAACGGGTAATAAAAATCCCTTGTCCATCATCCTTGCCGCTATCACTTTCAACTGCGCTGGTAACAAAGGCCAATTCCCATCCTTCAGCTACCATAGCATTAATTTTCGATGATATTAATGCATCATTGGCTGCAATATTTTGGAACCGTATACCCCCAATATTATAAAAGTTCAGAAGTTTTGTTTCTTCAAAATTCTTTACCCGTATATCACCGCGATCAGACTTGTTCCTAGTATTATCTTCTTCGGTTTGTTCACTAGTAAACTCCTTGTAATCCCTATCCTCTGTGGCGCTAATGATCCGGGATCTCCCCATACCACTTGGAACAATGGATTCTACACTGGTGATTACTTTGAATTGTTGGGCATTTACCTCCATAACGGTGACAAAAGCAAAGCAGGCAATGAGTATAAAATTTTTCATTTTCGTGTTTTTTTATGGTTCGTAATTGATTAACAACGATCAATTTTAAAAGCTAGTATAAAACTAAAGTTGTTTCTTTGTAGGCAAATCTGTCAGAATTCGTTAATGGAAGGAACTGTATATAAATCTACTGGAAGTTGGTATAGCGTAAAAACTGTGGATGGCGTTTTTTACGAATGTCGGATTAAGGGGAAATTTCGTCTTAAAGGTATAAAGAGTACCAACCCTGTGTCCGTTGGTGATATAGTGGAGTTTGAGCTAGATGGAGATGCTGACAATTTCCAGGGAATTATTACTGAGATTGGGGACAGAAAGAATTATATTATTAGAAAATCGGTTAACCTATCCAAGCAAACCCACATTATTGCGGCCAATTTAGATCAGGTTTTTTTAATCGTAACCTTAAATAATCCGCCAACTTCTACGAGTTTTATCGATCGGTTTTTGGTGACGTCAGAGGCATATCACATTCCTGCCGTATTACTATTTAATAAAATAGATACCTATAGTGAAGAGGAACTGGATGAGATAAAATATTTAGCCAACCTTTATAGAGAGGTTGGATACACCTGCATTGGAATATCTGCAAAAACTAAAAAAAATGTAGATAAGGTAAAGGACTTGATGGTGGGAAAAACGAGTATGTTTTCTGGACATTCCGGAGTGGGTAAATCTACTTTGGTCAATGCCATAGAGCCGCAACTGGACCTGAAAACAAAAAATATTTCTTCCCAACACATGCAGGGGCAACATACTACTACTTTCGCGGAAATGTTCGATTTGGAATTCGGGGCAAAAATAATTGATACCCCTGGAATCAAGGGATTTGGGATAGTAGATATGGAAAAGGAGGAAATAGGGGATTATTTTCCTGAATTTTTTAAGTTGAAAGGCGAATGCAAGTTTAATAATTGTCTGCATTTGGACGAGCCTCACTGTGCTGTAAAAGAAGCCTTGGATAATGATGAGGTGGCTTGGAGTAGGTATAAAAGTTATGTGCAGATGATTAGTGGGGAACAAGAGCACTATAGGGTAGATATTTACGGGGAAAAATAATGCGCGCAACAATACAAAGGGTAACTACTGCAAGTGTCACAGTGGATCATAAAATGGTTTCAGAAATATCAAAAGGACTACTTGTATTTTTAGGCATAGAGGAGGCCGATACGGAAGAGGATATAAAGTGGCTTGCCAATAAGATCGTAAATTTGAGAATTTTTAACGATGCGCAGGACGTAATGAATTTGTCTCTTCTTCAGGTTGAAGGGCAGGCTTTGGTAATAAGTCAGTTTACACTTCATGCATCTACAAAAAAAGGAAATAGGCCCAGTTATATTAAAGCTGCGAAACCAGAAGTAGCAGTTCCGTTATATGAAAAATTTGTGGTACAATTGACAACGGATCTCGGTAAGAAAGTTGGGACCGGTATTTTTGGGGCGGACATGAAAGTGGCGCTGCTTAATGACGGGCCGGTAACTATCCAAATAGACACAAAAAATAAAGAATAATGAACATAGAAAATGCACAAGAGGCCGTTGACGAATGGATCAAGGCCCATGGGGTACGTTATTTTAATGAGCTAACCAATATGGCCCAGCTTACCGAGGAAGTGGGGGAGGTAGCCCGTATTATAGCCAGGCGTTATGGTGAACAAAGCGAAAAGGAATCGGACAAGAATAAGGATCTAGGTGAAGAGTTGGCAGACGTACTTTTTGTAGTCCTTTGTTTGGCGAATCAGACAGGGATAAATTTACAAGAGGCATTTGATAAGAAATTAGACCTTAAGACCAAACGCGATCATGATCGTCACCACAACAATAAAAAGCTCAAATAGTACTATATTTGTCGTTTGTTTTTGATCCTTCATTCAGTAACAAAAAATAATGAATATAAGCTAAAAAATTCCTAAGAAATTGAAACTACATTTATCTACCCCATCGCAAAACTTAATAAAATCAGAAGTAAAAATAACCGGATCTAAAAGTGAATCCAATAGATTGTTATTATTACAGGCCTTATTTCCCAACATAAAAATCAGTAACCTTTCCAATTCTGATGATGCGGAAGTAATGCAAAAAGGGTTGCAGATTAGTAAAGGGGTAGTTGACATTCACCATGCGGGTACGGCCATGCGTTTTTTGACAGCCTATTTTGCGTCACAGGAAAATAAGGAAGTGACCCTTACTGGGTCTAAAAGAATGACCGAAAGACCAATAAAAGTATTGGTAGAGGCCTTGCGGAGTTTGGGCGCGGAAATTAACTATATAGACAACGAGGGCTTTCCTCCTATAAAAATTAAGGGCAAAAAATTGGTGAAGCATAAGGTAAGTCTTCCTGCAGATATTAGCAGCCAATATATTTCAGCATTGCTTTTAATAGCTCCAAGCTTGGAAAATGGACTGGAATTGGAATTGGTCGGTAAAATAACTTCGGTGCCTTATATAAAAATGACCTTGGGTTTGCTTTCGCAAATTGGGGTTGCTAATTCTTTTGAAGGAAATACAATTAAGGTGTCGCCAAAAGATGCTGTTGAATCTGCCACCCAGGTAGTGGAATCGGATTGGAGTTCTGCATCCTATTTTTATAGTATTGTTGCACTTTGCGATATAGGTACGGAAATTTCTTTAACGGCCTATAACAAAAATAGTCTTCAAGGGGATAGTGTTCTCAAGAATATTTATAAGGTATTCGGTGTGGAAACCAACTTTCTTGATCATCAGGTTATTTTGAAAAAAATAGCAAATCCTGAAAATACGAATTTCAATTTTGAACTTGCAAATGCACCGGATATAGCACAGACCATTGCCGTAACCTGTTTCGGATTGGGTGTAGGTTGTCATATGACGGGTCTGCATACCCTTAAGATTAAGGAAACAGACCGACTTGAAGCATTAAAGATCGAGTTGACCAAATTGGGTGCCCCCATTTCGGTGACCGATAGAACATTGACCCTGGAGGCGTCAAAGGAAATTAAAAAGGAAATAGCCATTGATACTTATAACGACCACAGAATGGCCATGGCTTTTGCACCTTTAGCCCTCAAAACTTCACTGTTTGTCAACGATGCCGAAGTGGTTTCCAAATCTTACCCAGACTTTTGGAAGGACATGGAAAATTTAAAAATCAAGGTGCAAACCATCTGATTTTTATTTATATGGGGATTTACTTGACATCGCCCCTTGCATCGTCGTATATTTGCAGCCGCTAAACATGAATCTAAATTTAAGGAATATACTAAATGAAATTATCGCACTTCAATTTTGAACTTCCAAACGAATTATTGGCAGAGTATCCAGCAGAGAATAGAGATGAGTCCAAATTAATGGTCGTTCACAGAGATACGGGCAAAATTGAGCACAAAATGTTCAAGGACCTTATTAATTATTTTGATGAGGGCGATGTAATGGTACTTAATAATACCAAAGTTTTTCCTGCTAGATTATACGGTAATAAAGAAAAGACAGGAGCTAGGATAGAAGTTTTTTTATTAAGGGAATTAAATGAGGAGCAACGTCTCTGGGATGTTTTGGTGGACCCTGCGCGTAAAATAAGAATTGGGAACAAACTTTATTTTGGCGATGATGAAACTTTGGTTGCCGAAGTAATAGACAATACAACCTCTAGAGGAAGAACTTTAAGGTTCTTGTATGATGGTTCCTATACCGATTTTAGAAGAAAATTAAAAGAACTTGGAGAAACACCTTTACCTAAATATATTAAGCGAAAGGTAGAGGCCGAGGATGAAAAAAGATATCAGACCATTTATGCCAAGCATGAAGGTGCAGTTGCTGCCCCTACGGCCGGTTTGCATTTTTCCAAACATTTATTAAAAAGATTGGAGATCAAGGGAATCGACTTTGCTGAAGTGACCTTGCATGTAGGTTTGGGCACTTTTAATCCTGTAGAAGTAGAAGATCTTTCCAAACATAAGATGGATAGTGAGGAATTGATCATAGATGAAAAGGCTACTGAAATTGTCAACTCTGCAAAAGTTAAGAAACAAAGAATATGTGCCGTAGGTACTACCGCTATGAGAGCTTTGGAAAGTGCAGTATCTTCGAAGCAGACCTTGAATACTTTTGATGGTTGGACAAACAAGTTTGTTTTTCCTCCATACGATTTTAGTATTGCAAATGCCATGGTAACCAATTTTCACTTACCAAAATCCACTTTGTTAATGATGGTATCGGCCTTTATGGGTCACGACTTAATGAAGAAAGCATATAAGGAGGCCATTTTAGAAGGATATAAATTTTATTCTTACGGGGACGCGATGTTGATTATATAAGTATCCAAAATAATATTTAAATCCCGTCAGTATCACAGATAAACCTGGATTGGCGGGATTTTTTTTTAGAATCATTTATCTTTAGGAAGTGGAAATCGCAAAAAACAAAAGAGATATAAGGGCGTTTACCAAAGAACAACTTAGGTCGTTCTTTGAAACCCAGGGAGACAAGGCCTTTAGGGGTAACCAGGTCTATGAATGGTTGTGGCAAAAATCGGCCCATACCTTTGAGGATATGACCAATATCTCTAAGGAAACTAGGCAGATGTTGGAAGATAATTTTGTGATCAACCACATCAAAGTGGATTTAATGCAACGCAGTAGCGATGGAACCATTAAGAACGCAGTTCGACTTCACGATGATCTTATTGTAGAATCCGTTTTAATTCCGACAAAAACGAGGACTACCGCCTGCGTATCAAGTCAGGTAGGATGTAGTTTGGATTGTAAATTTTGTGCCACCTCCCGACTAAAGCGGATGAGAAATTTAAATCCAGATGAGATTTATGACCAAGTTGTAGCCATAGATAATGAAAGTAGGTTGTATTTTGATCGTCCTTTGAGCAATATTGTTTTTATGGGCATGGGAGAGCCGTTAATGAATTATAATAATGTGATTAAGGCCATTGACAAGATAACTTCGCCAGAAGGATTGGGAATGTCCCCTAAGCGTATTATAGTGTCTACATCAGGAGTACCAAAGATGATACGAAAAATGGCCGATGAGGAAGTGAAGTTTAAGTTGGCGGTATCCCTACATTCGGCTATTGATGAAATACGGACTTCCATTATGCCATTTAACGCCAAATTTACTTTGGCCGACCTTCGTGAGTCACTAGAATATTGGTATCTAAAAACAAAGAGTAGGATAACTTATGAATACGTGGTTTGGGATGGTATTAACGATAGCCAAAAGGATGTAAATGCTTTGGTAGATTTCTGTAGGTTTGCTCCATCCAAGGTTAATCTAATTGAATACAACCCCATTGATGACGGGGAATTTCAACAAGCAAAAAACGCTGCCATTGAGATGTACGTAAATACATTGGAAAAAAATGGAATTACGGTAACCGTAAGACGTTCGAGGGGTAAGGATATTGACGCTGCTTGTGGACAATTGGCAAATAAATCCTAGATAAACCCTGCCAATAGGGTTATAGGTAAACCAGAGGGTGTTTCCAAACACAAATTCGCTGAAATCTATATATTACGGTTACATTACCGCTGTTGGCTGGTAATTACTATGTTTTTTTACCTAATTTTACGCAACAGAACAAGCAATCCAAAACAGCCTAATTTATCCCTTGAAAATTGTATCCCAAATAAAGGAACCGATTAATCAGGAAATGGAACTTTTTGAAAAAAAGTTTTATGAATCCATGTCTTCCAAGGTTGCCCTATTAAATAGGATTACTTACTATATCGTTAATCGAAAGGGGAAGCAAATGCGGCCGATGTTCGTTTTTCTTACAGCTAAACTTTTGAACAACGGCGAGATCAATGAAAGGACTTATAGAGGGGCATCCGTCATAGAATTGATCCATACCGCAACTTTGGTCCATGATGATGTGGTAGATGACAGTAATAAGCGTCGAGGCTTCTTCTCTGTAAATGCTTTATGGAAAAATAAAATTGCGGTTTTAGTGGGGGATTATTTACTTTCCAAAGGGCTTCTGTTGTCCATAGATAATGGAGATTTTGATCTTCTTAAAATTATTTCCGTCGCCGTGCGTGAAATGAGCGAGGGAGAACTACTGCAAATCGAGAAAGCCAGGCGTCTGGATATAACAGAAGACGTGTATTATGAGATTATTAGACAAAAAACGGCAACCCTAATTGCAGCTTGTTGTAGTTTGGGCGCCTGTTCCGTTAAGCCCGATTCCACGGATGTGGAGACATTTAGGAAATTTGGGGAACTAATTGGGATGGCTTTTCAAATTAAGGATGATTTGTTCGACTACGGAGAGGAAAGAATTGGCAAACCTACAGGAATCGATATTAAGGAACAAAAAATGACCTTGCCGCTTATTTTCGTTCTCAATAAAAGTTCAAAAGCTGAAAAAAAGTGGTTGATCAATTCTATTAAGAATCACAACAAGGATAAAAAGCGGGTAAAGGAAGTTATCGCATTCGTAAAAGAGAACGGTGGTCTTGAATATGCCGTAAAAAAGATGCTCGCCTATAAAGAACAGGCGCTGGCCTTATTGGGAACTTACCCAAAATCAGAATATAGGAGTTCACTGGAACTTATGGTAAACTATGTGGTGGATCGAAAAAAGTAAATTTATCCCACTGTAAATCAATAACTTATATTTTATTTTTAATTTCTTCAGAAAATATATCCTTAAAATGGGTCCTTCTGTAGGGCGAACAGATTATGGCAACAATAGAGCTCCCCCGGGATAGGGAAATCCATTAGAAATGGAAATAAGTTGTACTTGTTACTGCCAGTAAGGCACCCTTGTTTTGGCAATTAGGACAATAATCGATTTGAATTGATTTCGAAGTTGTCTTTCCGGAATTGGTCCCTAAAAATAAAAACATGGTAAGGCTGTTCTTTTTGCTATCTAAGAGAATTTGGGATAGTTAATTTTAAAATTTATATGGAGGCCTTTTCTTTTTTGCAACATTGTTGAATGTAGTATCTTTAGCCTTCCTAAAACGAAAGAAAAACTTGATTACAAAATCCACCATAGACAAAGTATATGAGACGGCCCGCTTGGAGGAGGTAATCGGAGATTTTGTTCAATTAAAGAAATCTGGCACCAATTTCAAAGGTTTAAGTCCGTTTACCGATGAACGCAGCCCCAGTTTTATGGTCTCCCCGGTTAAACAGATATGGAAGGACTTTAGTAGCGGAAAGGGTGGGAATGTTGTAGCCTTCCTAATGGAACATGAACATTTTTCCTATCCAGAGGCTATTAAATATTTGGCAAGGAAATACAATATTGAAATAGAGGAAACAGAGCAGAGCAACGAAGAAAAGGAGCAGACCAATGAACGCGAGAGTATGTATTTGGTTTCCGAATTTGCCCAAAAATATTTTTCCGAAGTTTTGTGGGAAAGGGAACAGGGCAAGGCTATTGGTTTAAGCTATTTTAAGGAACGTGGGTTTACGGATGATACCATTAAGAAGTTTGATCTGGGCTATTGTCTGGATCAGTGGGACGGATTTACCAAAGCGGCCCTTTCCAAGGGATATAAATTAAACTATCTGGAAAAAACGGGGCTTACTATTGTAAAGGAAGATGCTGGTAATCCCGAACAGAATAGGACCTTTGACCGTTTTAAAGGGCGTGTACTGTTTCCCATACACAGTATGAGTGGAAGGGTTTTGGGTTTTGGAGGTCGGATTTTAACAAATGACAAAAAGGCTGCCAAATACTTGAATTCACCTGAAAGTGAAATATACCATAAAAGCAAGGTGCTGTATGGTATTTACCTTGCAAAGCAGGCCATAGCCAAAGAAGATAATTGTTATTTGGTAGAAGGGTATACCGATGTTATACAGATGTATCAACGTGGTATTCACAATGTGGTAGCTTCTAGTGGTACGGCCTTGACTTCGGATCAGATAAGATTAATTAATAGGCTTACAAAGAATATTACGGTCTTGTTTGATGGCGATGCTGCTGGATTGCGGGCATCATTAAGGGGAATAGACTTAATTTTGGAGCAGGGAATGAATGTGAAAATCTGTACTTTCCCAGAAGGAGAGGACCCAGATAGTTTTTCCAAGAACAATGACTATGAGGATGTAGTGCTCTATCTTCAGGAGAATTCGAAGGATTTTATTCAATTTAAAGCTTCCCTATTGGTAGAGGAAGCTGCAAACGATCCTATAAAAAGAGCGGATACAGTAAGGGATATTGTAAATAGTATCTCGAAGATTCCAGATCGGATCCAAAAGGAAATCTATATTCAAGAGTGCGCTCAAATCATGAATATTTCTGAGGCGGTTTTGTTTAATACCTTGGCACAAATAGGGAAAAAGGACGTATCGGATGCCAATAAAAAGGTAAAGCAGGAGCAACAGGCCTTTGATGTAGTTAAGAATGAACCCTTACGACAGAAGGTGGATGTTCAATATGAACTGGAACGTAAGATTATAGAGATGTTGTTGCTTTACGGCGACCTAGATCAGAAGTTCGAGGATTTGGTATTAAAGGAAAATGAAAAGGGCGACTTGGAACTTGAGCCCGAATCCTTGGATACCAAGGTGTATGAAAAGATTTATTTGGATCTCCAAGATGATGAAATTGAACTGGCAAACGAACAGTTCAGGAATATCTATTATAAAATAATGGAAGACTTAAATGAGAAGGAAAATTTTTCCATTACCACCTTTATTGCCAGTTTGGACCAAGAATTGGCGTCGGAAATATCTTCCATTTTAATGGAAGAAGAAAAATATGCTTTGCATCAATGGGAACGTAAGGACATATATCCCAAAGATAAAAAGGTAGGAATTTCCCAGCTGGTCAGCGAAACTATTTTAACGCTGAGGTGTTATTTGATAAAGAAAAGAATCGGATCTCTTCAGGAGAATACTTTAAATAATAATGAAGGGAATATGGAGGCATTGGAAGAGATTATGAATTATATTCAGCTTAATGTTCTGTTAAACAAAAAACTGAACAGGGTTCTTTCATAGAAATTCAGCTCATGACGCCTAAAAAAAAGACCGCATCCCTTAATTCTGTTAAGGATGCGGTCTTTGTTTTAATATTATGGTACGGTGGCTAGTACAGTTCCAATGCCTTGGCTTGCTGTAATAAATCCACTAAGTTGTCTACATTCAATTTACGCATTAAACGCGCTTTGTAGGTGCTAACCGTTTTTTCGTTCAAGTCCAATCCTTGGGCCACTTCCTTGTTGCGTTTTCCACTGGCAAGCAGTTTAAGGACCTCGACTTCCCTGGTAGAAAGTTTTCTAAAGAATCTTCTTGGTTTTTGTGTTCCTTCATCAAAAGCAAGGCGTTGTGCAAGTTCGTTTGTGATAAACATATTGCCTTCGCTAACTTTTCTAATGGCACTTATAATATAATCTATCTCCGAAGTTTTGGATAAGTAGCCAAAGGCTCCAGCTCGTATGGTGCTTAATGCATAAACATCTTCAGACTGACCACTATAGATCAACACCCTTATATTAGGGTACTGCTTTTTAATTTTTCTAAGCGTTGCAATTCCATTAATTTCAGGAATGTCCATTTCCAGAAGAATAACGTCCGGGGTGTAGATTTCCAGCTTATTAAATAATTCTGTGGTAGTAGCTGCATCGGCAATAACTTCAATATCTGAAACAGCTTCCAGTACTTGTGTTACACCCATCCGCACTATAGGATGATTATCAGCAATTAAAATTTTGATCATTTTAGGTTATTTTTCTAGATTTCAACATCAATAATCATGTCCAAAAATACTGACACGCAATGTAGGGTTAAAATATCTAATTCGATAGGCAAAGCTTCATTTTTTTATTCAAAATCAAAAATTTATGCATGTTTTTTCGATTTAATCACTTGGTTCTTAGGTGAGAGGTTCATTTTAACGAATTTGGGATTTCACAAACCGGAATTGGAATCATCTTATGTTTGTTTGCGCGGTTAAATCTTTTGTATATCTGAAAAACCTCTTTTTGCCTATTAGAAAAATCTGTATCCACTTTTTCTTCTTCCTCCATTTGCATGGCCCATTCCAACTCCGGATAGGATGCTCCTATTTGATCTTCGTCTGTCCTGTCATCGCCCCATAATCCGTCTGTAGGTGCTGCCTTTATTATGTCTTCATTAATGCCAAGGACTTTTGCAATTTCGTATACTTCGGTTTTTAACAAATCAGCGATAGGGCTCAGGTCTACACCGCCATCTCCATATTTAGTGTAGAACCCTACACCAAAATCTTCCACCTTATTACCTGTTCCTGCTACCAATAGTTTATTCAATGCAGCAAAGTAATATAAGGTCGTCATTCTTAATCGTGCTCTGGTGTTCGCCAAGGACATAAATCTATCTTCCTCATTTTTAACATCTGGTAAAGCATTTACCAAGCTATTAAAAGTAGGTGTAAGATCTACAAGTTGTCTGTCTACTTTGGTATAATTGTTTTTCAGCCAGTTAATATGGTTGGATGCACGGGTTACTTGGTTGTCTGCCTGATGTATGGGCATTTCCAGACACAAAAGTTGTAGGCCCGTTTTGGCACATAAGGTAGAGGTAACCGCAGAATCTATGCCTCCCGAAATTCCTATTGTAAATCCATTTATATTTGCTTTGGTGGCATAATCCTTCAACCATGTCACTATATAGTCTATAACTTTTTCGGTCTGCATCTGAACAATTTATAAGGTTTAAAAACTTAACTTTGTATGGTAAAAATAAAGCCTAGAATTTAGAATTTAAAACATTAACCGAATTACTTTAGCATGCGAAAGGCCATATTCCTTATTTTTCTTCCAATTTTTATTTTTTTCAGTTGTGATAGTGCGGATAAATTGGCCGATGAGATAGCCAAAATAAATGTAGATGTGGAGGTCTTTAGGTTCGATAGGGAATTTGCCCAAGCAAAGCCTGTGGATATTCCTATTTTGAAAAAGAAATACCCATATCTTTTCCCTGTCAATTATTCGGATAGCATATGGATTGAAAAATTACAGGATACTTTGCAAATAGAGGTTCTTGATGAGGTTGGGAAATCCTATCCCAACTTTGATAAACAACAAGAGGATCTAATTGTATTGTTCAAGTATGTAAAGTATTATTTTCCAAAATATAATGTCCCTAAAGTGGTTACAGTGACTTCCGATGTGGATTATAACAATAGGATAATTTTAACGGATAGTTTGCTTCTTATCGGTCTTGATAATTATTTGGGGCAATCCCACAAGTTTTATCAAGGTATTTCCAAATATATTGCCAATGATTTGGATGAGAAATATTTGACCCGTGATGTAGCCAGTGCGTTTGCCAAAACTGTGGTGCCCTCTCCTCGGGACCGCACTTTTTTAGCACAACTTATTTTTTATGGCAAAGAGCTGTACCTAATGAAAAAGCTGATGCCTCAAAGTTCCGATGCCATTACAATGGGTTATGAATCTGAAGAATTGGAATGGGCCAATGCCAACGAGGAACAGATTTGGCGTTATTTTATAGAACGTCAATTATTATACAGTACCAATAGTAAATTGGGACCACGATTTTTGGATCCAGCACCTTTTTCGAAATTTGAATTGGAACTTGATAACGAGTCGCCTGGTAAAATAGGGAGGTATTTAGGTTGGCAAATAGTAAGGGCATTCATGAATAATAATAAGATTTCTTTACAGGATATGTTGACCGTACCTGAAGAAGAACTTTTTAAAAGATCGGGATATAAACCTAGAAAGCAGTAAAAGATCAAAACAAATCAAAAGCAAAATAATGGCAAAATTACATACATCAGAAATTACGTTAAGAGTTGGATTGGATGAAAATAGGGTTCCTCAGGAATTATCGTGGTCCGCTCAAGATGGTGGTATAGATAATGAAAATGCCAAGGCAATGTTATTGTCCGTGTGGGATAGTGAAAACCAGGAATCCTTGAAAATAGACTTATGGACCAAGGATATGCCCGTGGATGAAATGAAAATCTTTTTTCACCAAACTTTAGTTTCTTTGTCCGATACATTTTTGAAGGCAACACAAGATGAAAAAATGACAGCGACAATGAAGGATTTTTGCGATTATTTTGCTGAAAAATTGGAGTTAAAAAAATAGTTGCTTTTAAACTGTTTGTCCTCTTGGGCTTGCTATTTGAATTTCCATTAAGTAATCTCATCGTTTATCGACTAAGCACGCAATAGCAAATTTTTAGCTTATTGGTATGGATAGTACCCCCTTAGAACAGCTTGTTTTTGTATATAATGCCAATTCCGGCGCGGGTAATGCATTGCTGGGTAGTGCCCATAAAATTTTAAGTCCTAGCTCCTACGATTGTAATTTATGCGCGATAACCTTTGGTGTTTTTTCTGAAAATAAAAAATGGAAAGAATTCAGACAAAATTCTGGCTTGGAAATGGAATTTCTTCATTTGGATGAGTTTAAGGAACGCTATCCAAATGAAAATCATAGTAAGCACGCCTTTCCAAAGGTGTTTATTTCAAAAAATGGCGGACTGTTAGAGTTTCTTAATAAAGAAGTGATAAATACCATGAAGAATCAAGAAGCCTTAATATTGGGTATTTGGGAAAAATATACCCAAAAAACTCAGGTGTAATTAGAGGCGGATCTAACGTATTTCTTTAAAAAAATTGGTGTTTAATTCATCAATATAACCTAACAATTCTTCTTGGCCAATACCGCTAGTGGAGGACGTAACAAAATAATTGGGTGCTTCTTCCCAGACTCCTTCCAGTAGTTGTTTTATGTAGTCATTAACGTGATTTTCAATCGCTTTTGGCCTCAATTTATCCGCTTTGGTGAAAATCATGCAAAATGGAATCTGGTTTTCTCCCATCCATTCCAGAAATTCCAAATCTACTTTTTGGGGTTCATGTCTAATATCGATCAAAACAAAGGCACATACCAATTGCTGTCGCTCAATAAAGTAGTCGGTAATATATTTTTGGAAGGTTTTTTTGTCTTTTTTGGATACACGGGCATATCCATATCCGGGTAAATCTACCAAAAACCAATTTTCGTTAATTTTAAAATGATTTATGAGCTGAGTCTTTCCGGGCCGTCCAGATGTTTTGGCCAATCCTTTCCTTTGGGTAAGCATATTGATCAAGGAAGATTTTCCTACATTGGAACGCCCTATAAAAGCGTATTCCGGCAAATTGTCCTTTGGGCAATTTATTACGTTGGAATTGCTCATGACAAAGTCGGCCGACTTTATTTTCATTTGATTGCGATTAAAGTATTATTAGTCTTGACTTCCGATTATAAATTTCGTTTCTCTAGCCAAGCGTCAAGGACGTTGTTGAATTCTAGGGGATGTTCCATCATTGGTGCATGTCCGCACTTATCGATCCAAAATAAATCGGAATCGGGCAGAAGGGCATGAAATTCCTCGGCCACATTTGGGGGGGTAACACTATCGTTTTTGCCCCATATTATGCAAGTGGGTGTCAGCATGTGTGGTAAATCTTTGGACATATTGTGCCTAATGGCACTTTTTGCTATAGATAATGTTTTTACCAATTTAATTCGGTCATTTACCGTAGCAAAAACTTCGTCAACAATTTCTTTGGTGGCTATTTCCGGATCGTAAAACACATCTTGTGCTTTTTTCTTTATAAATTCATAATCACCACGCTTGGGGTAACCGTCGCCCATAGCACTTTCGTATAGGCCAGAACTACCTGTTATAACCAAGGCCTTAACCATTTTTGGATATAATTTGGTGTGAAGAAGACCAATATGGCCCCCCAGGGAATTACCTAAAAGAATTACATCTTCTAGTCCTTTGTGCACTATAAACCGTTCTAGAAATTTGGCAAAACTCTTTACGTTAGTCTTGAGCAATGGCATATCATAAATCGGAAGTTCGGGTACCAATACCTTATAACCCTTAGGCGGGAAATGATTCATAACCCCATGGAAATTACTCAATCCGCCCATGAGGCCGTGCAATATTATAATGGGTGTTCCTTCACCCATTTCAATGTAGCGGTATTTCCCCTCTTTAATTATCTTTTTTTCCATTAAGGATGGTTCTGGTCTTAGTTGACAAATATAGGCATTTCATTGTTATACAAGTATAGCCAAGTTTTTGGAAAGGCAATAAATAATGACATTTTATTTGTTAAAAGAATTTTTGTGGAATCCTCCCTAAGGTTTTTTGAGTAGGCATTTTGAGTGTCATTTGTCGATAAAGTATGCATTTTATTAACAAAGTGGTATTTTGTGGTAAATTGTGGTAATAATTTCTATATATTTGAGTTATTAAATTAAAAACCAGCTACTTTAAGTGATAAATTTCATTGGAACATATGATTGTAAGGCCGATTCTAAAGGAAGGGTAATGCTTCCTGTGGCGCTTAAAAATCAGATGTCACCCGTAATTAATGATGGTTTTGTTGTAAAGCGTTCGGTTTTTCAACCTTGTTTAGAGTTGTATCCCATGGCAGAGTGGAATTTGCTGATGGAGAAAATGAACAAGAAAAACAGATTTAAGAAAAAAAACAACGATTTCATAAGAAGATTTTCTGCAGGAGTAAAGGTAGTGGAAATAGATGCCACAGGTAGGTTGTTGATTCCAAAAAATTTGGTAGATGTGGCAGGAATTGCTAAAGAAGTAGTGCTGAGTTCTGCAATCAATATTATTGAGATCTGGGATAAGGATAGTTATGAAAAGGTATTGGAGGAAACGGCCGAGGACTTTGCAAGTTTGGCAGAAGAAGTAATGGGAGACGACGATGATGACATATCATAATCCAGTATTGTTGAAAGAGTCCGTTGATGGACTACATATAAAGCCCGATGGAGTTTATGTGGACGTGACTTTTGGAGGTGGTGGACATTCTAGGGAGATATTGAAAAGGTTGGGGGAAGAAGGAAGACTGTTGGCATTTGATCAGGATGAAGATGCATTGCAAAATGTTATTGATGATGGACGCTTTCAGTTGATAAATGAAAACTTTAGGTATGTAAAGCAGTTTTTGAAGTTCTATGGAGTAAAGAAAGTAGATGGGATTTTGGCCGATTTTGGAGTGTCATCGCATCAATTTGATAAGGCGGAAAGAGGTTTTTCAACTCGTTTTGATGCAGATCTAGATATGCGCATGAGCAAGAAAAATCAGATTTCAGCTTTTGACGTGGTAAATGTTTATGACTTTGACGAGTTGAGTAGGGTTCTCTTTCAGTATGGTGACCTGAGGAATGCCAATGCAATGGCAAAGACCATAATAGAGCGTAGGGAGGTTGATCCCATAAAGACCACAGATCAATTAAAAGAGGTGT
This sequence comes from Arenibacter catalasegens, assembly GCF_002909235.1. Taxonomy (GTDB): domain Bacteria; phylum Bacteroidota; class Bacteroidia; order Flavobacteriales; family Flavobacteriaceae; genus Arenibacter; species Arenibacter catalasegens. The sequence continues at coordinate 411,006 of NZ_PHQQ01000001.1, read as the reverse complement.
TGGGGCAATACCTGCCAAAGCATAGGGAGCATAAAATATTGGCTCAGATATATCAAGCTATAAGGATAGAAGTGAACCAGGAGATTCAGGTGATAAAAGAGTTTTTGTTGCAAGTGCCGGAATTGTTGAATGAAGGGGGTAGGTTGAGTGTTATTAGTTACCATTCCTTGGAGGACAGGCTTGTTAAAAGGTTTATTAGAGCAGGTCAGTTTGAAGGGGAGCCGGAAAAGGATTTTTATGGGAATATAGAGGTTCCGTTAAAAAAGGTTGGAGGATTGGTGGTTCCTTCAAGAGAAGAGATAAGGAGTAATAATAGAGCGAGAAGCGCCAAATTGAGAATTGCAGAGCAAGCCTAAATTTAGCGGGTTATTGTGAAGAATCCATCAAAGAGGTGTTTGTGTTGAGATAATATAGTTGAATGATTTTTTAAGTGATGAGAAAAGGAATATTAGACATATTAAAAGGAAAGTTTTTGGTGAGTGGAGGCGCTCCAAAAAACTGGCTGTTTATTATTTACATTTCTTTTTTGGCAACAGTAATGATTGCCAGTTCCCATAGCGCCGATGGAAAAGTTCATAAAATAGCCGCTCTTGATGAGCAGGTTAAGGAGTTAAGAAGTGAGTTTGTGGATGTTCGTTCGGACATGCAGGAGTTAAAGTTGGAATCGACGGTGTTGAGAATCTTGGAGCAGGATGGATTATTTCCTTCGGAAACTCCTCCAAAAAAAATAAAAGTTAAAAAAGAAACAGAGGAATAGTGGCGGTAACTGAAAAAAACATATTGACCAGATTGTACATTGTGGCAGGATTGCTATTCCTGTTTGCAATGGCCGTTTTGGTTAAATTGGTCAGTATACAAATGGTGGAAGGGGATAAGTATCGGAAGCTTGCCATGGATCGAACGGAAAAAATGTTCACCATTGCACCCAAGAGAGGCAATCTCTATTCTGATGATGGCAGTTTGCTGGCTACTTCGGTTTCTAGATATACCATTCGTTTTGATGCTGTAACTGTTGGGAAAAAAGATTTCGAAGAAAATGTAAAGGCCTTGTCGGATTCTTTGGCAAAATTGTTCGGTAAGACAACCTCCCATTATCAGCAAGTGTTAAGAAAGGCAAAAGTAAATAAGAATAGATATGCCTTGGTAGCCAGAAATTTGGACTATTCGGATTATGTGGCAGTAAGACAATTTCCACTATTTAACAAAGGTCCGTATAAAGGAGGTTTGATCATTGAACAAAAAATAGTTCGTGAGCACCCCTTAGGTAAAATCGCTGAACGTAGTGTGGGGTATGAAAGGGTTGATGAGGATGGATATTACACTAGAGTTGGGCTTGAAGGGGCCTTTGGTCAATATTTAAGGGGGGTTGAAGGTAAAAGGCTAAAGCAAAAAATAGCAAAAGGACAGTGGAAGCCAATAGGTTGGGATAATATTGTAGAGCCCCAAGATGGTTATGATGTTGTTTCTACTATAGATATCAATATACAGGATATTGCCCATCATGCTTTATTGGGGCAATTGGAAAAGTATAATGCGGAACACGGTTGTGTAATTGTAATGGAAACCAAGACAGGGGAGGTCAAGGCTATATCTAACTTGGGAAGAACTACGGATGGTAAATATTACGAGCGATTAAATTATGCCATTGGAGAATCACATGAGCCGGGGTCTACCTTTAAACTAATGTCCATGGTCGTGGCCTTGGAGGATAAAGTAATTGATACCAGTACTGTAATTGACACAGAAAAAGGCACATATAAGGTTTATAACAGGACGGTTAGGGATTCTAAACACGGAGGGTATGGTAAAATAACGGCGGCCAAAGCATTTGTAGTGTCTTCCAATACCGCCTTCGCTAAAATTATCAATAATAACTATAAGGACAATCCGGAGAAATTTGTGAACCGTCTAATGAATATGAACCTTCATAGGGAATTGGGTTTGCCGGTAAAAGGAGAGGGAATCCCTGTAATACGCTATCCTGGGGATAAGGGTTGGTCAGGAGTTTCTTTGGCGTGGATGTCACATGGATATGAGGTTTCCTTAACCCCATTACAGACCTTAACGTTTTATAACGCCATTGCAAATGATGGGGAGATGTTAAAGCCTAGGCTTATAAAAGAGGTAAAGGAGTGGGATAAGACCATTCTGAAATTTGAAAAAGAAATCATTAATCCTTCTATCTGCTCAAAGGAAACAGCACATAAAGTGCAGCAATTGCTTAAAGACGTTGTGGAGAAAAAGTATGGTACTGGACATGGGCTTTATTCGCCTAATTTTTCCATGGCTGGGAAAACAGGAACCACACAGAAGAATTATGTTTCCAAGGATCCAGAAGTAATGAAGTACATATCAACTTTTGCGGGCTACTTTCCTGCGGACGATCCCAAATATTCTTGTATTGTGGTAATTCATGAGCCCGATAAGACTGTTGGTTACTACGGTGCAGATGTGTCTGGTCCCGTTTTTAAATCCGTTGCTCAAAAAATTTATGCAAGTTCCCCTTTGGTAGATGAGGTAGATGTCCATGATGCAGAGACCAAGGGCTTGGACGAAGATTTTCAAAAATATTTTGCCGCTTCCAATAAAAATTACAATGAAGTGCCTAATGTAGAGGGTATGAGCGGGATGGATGCAGTTTCTATTCTTGAAAACTTAGGGATAGAGGTAGAGGTAAAGGGAAATGGAAAGGTCAAAAAGCAATCTATTGCTAAAGGGACTGATCTGAAAAAGGTAAATAAAATAGTTTTGGTATTATCATGAAAACGCTAAAGGACATATTGTATGGGGTTAGCCTTTCTGCTGTAAGTGGTTCTACTTCCATTATGGTGAACAATATTTGTTTCGATTCTAGAAAGGTCGGAATGGATGATGTTTTTGTGGCTATAAAGGGAGTTGTAGCAGACGGTCATCTCTTCATAGATAAGGCCATTGCTTTAGGGGCTAAATCTATTGTGTGCGAAGAACTTCCAAAACAATTGGTCAATGAAATAACCTATGTTGAGGTGGACAGTGGCAACAGGGCTTTAGCGATAATGGCATCCAACTTTTATGGCAATCCTTCCAAGAATTTAAGACTCGTTGGGGTTACGGGGACCAATGGTAAGACCACCGTAAGCAGTCTGTTATATCAATTGTTTAAAAAAGCTGGTTTTAAAGTGGGGTTGATATCCACTATAAGGATAATGGTAGATGTGAAGGAATATTCCACTACCCATACGACTCCGGATGCCCTTACAATCAACAAATACTTGCAGTTGATGAACGATGCCGGTGTTGAGTATTGCTTTATGGAAGTTAGTTCTCACGGTATCCATCAAAAAAGAACGGAAGGATTGGTGTTTGAAGGTGCTATTTTCACCAATCTGTCCCATGATCATTTAGATTATCATAAAACTTTTGCCGAGTACCGGGATGCCAAGAAGATGTTGTTTGATAGGTTATCAAAAAAAGCATTCGCACTCACCAATATTGATGATAAGAACGGCTTGGTAATGTTGCAGAATACAGCAGCAAGAAAGTATACCTATGCATTAAAGTCCTATGCCAATTATAGGGCTCAAATATTGGAAAATCAGTTTAGTGGCCAATTGTTGAAGGTCGATGATAATGAAGTGTGGACCAGATTGATCGGTGATTTTAATGCTTATAATATGTTGGCCATATATGCTACAGCGGATTTATTAGGATTGGAAAAATTGGAAACCTTACGCCTCCTTAGTGAATTGGAAAATGTGGATGGAAGGTTTCAATATTATATATCAAAAGAAAAAATTACAGCTATTGTTGATTATGCCCATACACCGGATGCCTTGAAAAATGTACTTGATACTATCAGTACATTGAGGACTGGAAATGAAAATGTCATCACCGTCGTGGGGTGTGGTGGTGACAGAGATAAGTCTAAGCGTCCGGTTATGGGTCATATCGCATCATCATTAAGCAATAAGGTCATTTTCACCTCTGACAACCCTAGGTCTGAATCCCCGACGGTTATTATCGAGGAAATGGAAGCTGGTGTAGAACCACAAAATGTAAGTAAAACATTGTCTATTGTGAACAGGAAACAGGCCATTAAAACGGCATGTCAATTGGCGGCTGCCCAGGATATAATATTAATAGCGGGTAAAGGCCATGAAACTTATCAGGAAACCAATGGTGTTCGCGAAGATTTTGATGATTTTAAAATGGTAAAGGAATTGTTGACCAGTATAAAGAAATAGCATATTAGGTCAGCAATAATAAAGTGAATAACATTAAACAATAAGCCCAAGAATGCTATACTATTTGTTCGAATATTTGGAAAAACATTATCAACTGCCAGGGGCGGGGCTTTTCCAATTTATTACGTTTAGGGCAGCAATGGCGGTAATGTTTTCACTTATTTTGGCCACGGTCTATGGGAAAAGGATTATTAATTTTTTAAGGCGCAAACAAATTGGGGAAACCGTAAGGGATTTGGGTCTGGATGGCCAGAAACAGAAAGCTGGTACTCCCACCATGGGTGGACTGATCATTATTATGTCCACATTAATTCCGGTATTGTTATTCGCCCGTTTTTTGGACAATATTTATATAATCCTTTTAATCGTTACTACGATCTGGATGGGAATAATTGGCTTTGTAGACGATTACATCAAAATTTTCAAAAAGGATAAAGAAGGATTAAAGGGAAGATTTAAAGTGATAGGTCAGGTAGTTCTAGGCCTTATGGTGGGGGCAACTTTGTATTTCCATCCAGATGTGACCGTAAGGGAGCATACCAGGACAGAAATCACCCAGAATTATACGGTTAAGAAGGTGCCGGCCAAGGAGATTAAATCTACCATGACCACCTTGCCGTTTATAAAAAATAACGAATTGGATTATGCCCGTTTTATTACTTGGATGGGAGATGGGATGGAGAAATATGCATGGTTGGTATTTATTCCCATTATCATAATTATTGTTACTGCCGTTTCCAATGGAGCAAACCTAACCGATGGAATAGATGGGTTGGCTGCTGGTACATCGGCTATAATCGTATTTACGCTCGGCATATTTACCCTCGTTTCTGGAAATATAATCTTCTCCGATTATTTAGATATCATGTTTATTCCTAGAGTAGGAGAATTAGTGGTCTTTATCGCCGCCTTTGTAGGCGCCTTGGTGGGGTTTTTATGGTACAACGCTTATCCAGCAACCGTTTTTATGGGAGATACTGGTAGTTTGACCATTGGAGGGATAATTGCTGTTATAGCCATCATAATCCGGAAAGAATTATTGATTCCTGTCTTGTGTGGAATTTTCTTTGCAGAATCAATTTCCGTAATGCTACAGGTGGGGTATTTTAAATATACCAAGAAGAGATTTGGGGAAGGTAAGCGGATATTCCTTATGGCACCTTTACATCATCATTATCAGAAAAAAGGATACCATGAAAGTAAAATTGTAACCAGATTCTGGGTGGTTGGAATCCTATTGGCGGTAATAACCATTGTAACCTTAAAGGTGAGATAGAATGAAGCGGTTGGTTGTTTTGGGTGGTGGAGAAAGTGGTGTTGGAACGGCTATTTTAGGTAAAAAGGAAGGTTTTGAAGTTTTTGTCTCCGACAAGGGGAGCATTAAAGAGGAATATAGAAAAGTTCTTGAACATTTTGAGATTGATTGGGAAGAAAAACAGCATACCGAGACCAAGATTTTAAATGCGGATTTGGTTATGAAAAGTCCTGGTATCCCCGATACGGTTCCATTGATAGTCCAGTTGAAAAGGAAAGGAATTCCGATTATTTCGGAAATCGAGTTTGCATCCAACTATACAAAAGCTACCATTATTGGGATTACAGGTAGTAATGGAAAAACTACCACGACCATGCTTACAAACCATATTTTAAAGGCAGCCGGACTAAATGTGGGTATGGCGGGGAATATTGGTGATAGTTATGCCAAAATGGTTGCGGAAAAGGATTTTGATTATTACGTGTTGGAGATAAGTAGTTTTCAATTGGACGGAATTGTGGACTTTAAGCCACATATTGCCATCCTTACAAATATTACTCCAGATCACTTGGATAGATATGAATACCAATTTGAGAACTATATAGCATCCAAGTTTAGAATTGCCAAAAACCAGACCAAGGAAGATTATTTAATATATGATGCCGATGATGAAGTAATAGTCGACTGGTTGAAAAAGAACCCGGTCCAATCAAAATTATTGCCCTTTTCAATTGAGAAAAAATTGGTTGAAGGGGCATATATAGAAAATGATAAAATAATTATTAAAACTGACAATAACACAATAGAGATGGGTACAGATGCTTTGGCTTTGGAGGGAAAACATAATTTAAAGAATACAATGGCGGCTACCACAGCGGCTAAATTAATTAGTATTAGAAAAGAAACTATCCGTAGAAGCATAGAGAATTTTCAAGGGGCGGAGCATAGGTTGGAAAAAGTGTTAAAAATACATCATGTACAATATGTCAACGATTCCAAGGCTACCAATGTGAATGCTACTTATTATGCTTTGGACAGTATGAGAACTCCAACGGTGTGGATCGTAGGGGGAGTGGACAAAGGGAATGATTATAAAGAGCTAATGTCTTTGGTGCGTGAAAAAGTAAAGGCAATTATTTGTTTGGGAATGGACAATTCCAAAATAAAGGATGCCTTTGGAAATGTGGTAGACCTTGTTGTGGAAACATATGCAATGGATGAGGCTGTAAAGGTGGCGTATAAGATTGCAGAGCGGGGAGATACGGTATTACTGTCACCGGCATGTGCCAGTTTCGACTTGTTCAAGAATTATGAGGATAGGGGAAATCAGTTTAAAGCAGCAATTAAAAAATTATAAACTGTGTTGGAATTTTTAAACAAAATGAATGGAGATAAAGCTATTTGGGCAGTTGTTGCCCTCTTGGCCCTATTTTCATTTTTACCTGTTTATAGTGCTAGTAGTAACTTGGTCTATGTTGTAGGCAACGGAACTACTATTGGTTATCTGGTAAAGCATGCCATATTACTGCTTATGGGGTTCGGTATTATTTACGGGGTACACCGTATACCTACCCACTTTTTTAAGGGTTTGTCTTTGATTGCAATGCCGGTGGTATTGCTTTTGTTGCTTTTCACCTTAGCTCAGGGCCAGGTAATAGATGGGGCCAATGCCAGTAGATGGATCCGTATTCCTATTGTTGGTTTTACTTTTCAGACATCCAATTTGGCAGCTGTGGTCTTAATGATTTATGTAGCTAGGTATTTAACAAAAATAAAGGATAAGACAATAACCTTTAAAGAGAGTATTTTGCCTTTATGGGTGCCAGTCTTTTTGGTTGTAGTACTGATACTACCTGCTAATTTTTCTACTGCGGGCATTATATTTTCAATGGTATTGATGCTTTGTTTTATAGGTGGATATCCTTTTAAGTATTTAATAGGTATTGTTGGTGCTGGGATATTGTGTCTAACCATGTTTATATTGACTGCCAAGGCCGTGCCGGATTTGTTTCCCAACCGAGTAGATACTTGGATGAGTAGAATTGAAAGTTTTTCTAATCCAGAGGATACCGAGGCTGATTACCAGATTGAAAAGGCGAAAATTGCCATTGCAACTGGAGGAATAGTAGGTAATGGAGCCGGTAAAAGCGTAATGAAGAATTTTTTGCCCCAGAGTTCCTCGGATTTTATATATGCCATTATTGTTGAGGAATATGGGCTGTTAGGTGGTTTTGTCCTAATGTTCTTTTATTTATTGTTGCTTTTTAGAATTGTAGTAGTGGCAAATAGTAACGGAACTGTTTTTGGAAAATTACTGGTTTTGGGAGTGGGTCTCCCAATAGTCTTTCAGGCCTTGATAAATATGGCTGTGGCTGTAGAACTCTTTCCGGTTACCGGTCAGACCTTGCCTTTGATAAGTAGTGGAGGAACCTCAAGTTGGATGACCTGTTTGGCTATTGGTATAATTTTAAGCGCCAGTAATAAACATGCGCAGTCGGAGAACGAGGAATTGGATGAAACTAACCCTTTAGAAGTTTTAAGTGGGCAATTATAGATTTATACTTTCTGGAGGAGGAACAGGTGGGCATATTTATCCTGCCATTGCTATTGCAAATGAGTTGAAAGTTAGGTATCCCAATGCTGAATTTTTATTCGTAGGGGCAAAGGACAGAATGGAAATGGAAAAGGTGCCACAGGCGGGATACAAAATAGAAGGATTGTGGATAAGTGGGTTACAAAGGAAGCTCACTTTAAAAAATTTAATGTTTCCTTTTAAAGTTATAAGTAGTTTGATAAAAGCGGCAAACATAGTAAGGAATTTTAAACCACATGCTGTTGTAGGGACTGGCGGTTTTGCGAGTGGCCCTCTTTTAAAGGTGGCCTCTGGTAAAGGCATTCCGTGTGTGTTGCAGGAGCAAAATTCCTTTGCCGGAATTACCAATAAGTTATTGGCGGGTAAGGTTGCTAAAATATGTGTAGCCTATGATGGTATGGAGAAGTTTTTTCCCAAGGATAAAATTGTAAAAACAGGAAATCCGGTACGTGGAGATTTGGTTTCATTGGCAAGTAATAAGGAGGAGGCGCTTAGCTTTTTTGAATTACAGTCTAGTAAGACCACGCTGCTGGTTCTAGGGGGTAGTTTGGGAGCGAGACGGGTAAATAATCTTATAGAGGAGAAATTGTCTTTTTTTAAAGCACAAGGAATTCAAGTAGTTTGGCAAAGTGGCAAGCTTTATTATGATGAGTATAAAAAATATGACAGCGAAGATATAAAGGTGGTAGCATTTTTAAATAGAATGGATTTGGCTTATAGAGCTGCAGATGTTATTATTTCAAGGGCTGGAGCAGGGTCGGTATCTGAATTGTGTATTGTGGGCAAGCCGGTGATTTTTATACCCTCTCCAAATGTGGCGGAGGACCATCAAACAAAAAATGCCAACGCTCTTGTAGAAAAGGATGCGGCAATTTTGATTAAGGAGTCTGATTTGAATGATAAGTTTGAAAAGGTGTTTTCCGATTTGCTTCTTTCAGAAAGTCTTAGGGCAAAGTTGGGAGCCAATATTAAGAAATTGGCCTTACCAAATGCAACCAAGGAAATTGTAAATGAAATTGAAAAATTATTAGTGTAATAATTGAAAATGGGCATAAAAGATATACATAACGTCTACTTTATAGGAATAGGAGGCATTGGTATGTCCGCTCTTGCGCGGTATTTTAAATTTGTCGGTAAAAATGTTGCCGGCTATGATAGGACCGAAACCCCGCTTACGAAGGATTTGGTTGAATTGGGTATAGATGTGCATTACACCGATGATTTGGGATTGGTATCCAAAACTTATTTAACTCCTGAAAATACATTGATCGTCTATACTCCAGCTGTGCCTAATGACCATGTGGAATATAATTATTTCATAGGTAATGGTTTTCAAGTTAAAAAGCGATCTGAAGTTCTAGGTTTGATTACAAAGGATACCTTTTGCTTTGCGGTTGCTGGGACCCATGGTAAGACAACGACCTCTTGTATTTTGGCACATCTATTAAAAGAAACAGGGACTCCGATTACAGCATTTTTAGGTGGAATATCTGAAGATTTTAATAGTAATTTTCTGTTGGAAGGTTCGGATTATTCGGTGGTAGAGGCGGATGAATTTGATCGTTCATTTCTTCGGTTGTCCCCTGATGTAGCATGCATTACTTCTATGGATGTCGATCATTTGGATATATATGGTAGTAGAGAAGCCCTTGAGGAATCTTTTATGGATTTTGTAAAATGCATCAAGCCGGATGGGAAGCTTTTTGTACGCAATGGTTTGCCCTTGGAGGGTATAACCTACGGAATTGAAGATGGTTCCGATTATTGCATCAAAAATATTAAAATAGATCAGGGCAGCTATGTTTTCGACTTGGACTCCCCGCAAGCTAAACTAAAAGCGGTTCGTTTCAATAAACCGGGTAGGCATAATCTGCTCAATGGTTTAGTGGCTTATGCTATGGCTAGCCAAGCTGGTTCTTCAGCCCAAGGGCTAGCAGATGCATTGGGTACTTTTAAGGGCGTTCAAAGACGTTTTTCATATCAGATAAATAGAGCAGATTTTGTTTTTGTAGATGATTACGCACATCATCCAACCGAAATTGATGCAGCTTTTCAGGCTGTTTCGGAAATGCATCCTGGTAAGAAGGTGCTGGCAGTTTTTCAGCCACACTTATTTTCAAGAACCAGGGATTTTGTAGATGAATTTGCGCGGAGCTTGTCTAATTTTCACAGTTTGCTGTTGTTGGATATATATCCTGCCAGGGAGAACCCTATTGAAGGGGTTAACTCTCAATGGTTGTTGGAGAAAATCACAAGTCCGAGGAAAAAATTGATAGGAAAGTCAGAGTTGATTTCAGAAATAATAGCCCAAAACCCAGATGTTTTAATAACCCTGGGTGCAGGGGATATTGGATTGGAAGTTCCAAAAATAAAGAAGGAATTAAATCTAGTGGATAAAAAACTATAAACAATAAAAAATGAAAATTAATTGGAATTTCATAAAATTCGGGGCCTTACTGCTTGTTCTTACGGGAGTTTATGCATTTTCCAACATCAGGAATAGTCATAAAAAGATCCATAATATTGAAATTAAGTTTGTCGGAGACCAGAATCTTTATATGACCCAAGAGACGGTTAATAAATTGTTAATACAAAATTCTGGGGACCTTAAAAACCTGCCCAAAGAAGATATAGTTTTGAATACTATAGAAAAAGCTATCGAAGCTAATGAAATGGTAAAGAATGCCCAAGTTTACCTTACGGTAAACGGGGACCTAATGGCTAAAGTCATACAGCGTAAACCAATCGGAAGAGTTGAGGGAGTTGCAAAGTTTTATATTGATGAAGATGGGAGACGTATGCCGTTTTCCAAATATCATTCAGCGCGAGTGCCTATAATTACGGGACTAATAACGAATAAAAGTACAGAAGGAGTGTATGAGATTTTGACATATATAAATTCTGATGAATTCTTAAGAAAGAATACAATAGGGGTTCATATAACTGAGGAACATAAGTATCAGTTGAAATTTAGGATGGAGAATTTTGTAGTGGATTTGGGTGATGTAACAGAATTGCAGAAAAAATTCAGCAATTTAAAAGCATTCTATACCAAGTCGAATAAAGACAAAACGTTGAGCGATTATAATAGGGTGAGCTTAGAATTTAATAACCAAGTAGTGTGCACCAAAATTTAAGATATGGAACAAGGTAATTATTCAGTAGGGTTGGATATTGGAACCACCAAAATTGTGGCCATCATTGGTAAGGAAAATGAATATGGCAAGATAGAAATCTTGGGTATAGGTAGGTCTAAAAGTTTGGGAGTGCACCGTGGTGTAGTCAATAATATTACGCAAACCATCAAGTCTATTCAACAAGCTGTTGAACTGGCCGAGGCAAATTCGGGTTTAAAGGTAAGTTCGGTAGTAGTAGGTATTGCAGGACAGCATATACGCAGTTTACAACATAGCGATTATATAACCAGAGCTAAATCCGAAGAGGTCATTAATGAAGATGATGTTGAAAAGCTTTGCAATCAGGTATATAAATTGGTCATGCTGCCAGGTGAGGAGATAATACATGTCTTGCCACAGGAATTCAAGATAGATGGGCAGCCAGAGATAAAGCAGCCTATGGGAATGTATGGTGGTAGGCTGGAAGCTAACTTTCATGTGGTAGTGGGACAGGTTTCTTCAATCCGTAATGTGGGTAGATGTATAAAGAGTGCCGGTCTTGATCTTGGCAATATTACTTTGGAGCCTTTGGCTTCTGCGAATGCAGTTTTGAGTCAGGAGGAAAAAGAGGCAGGTGTAGCCCTAATAGATATAGGTGGCGGTACTACGGATCTAGCCATTTTTAAAGATGGGATTATTCGCCATACGGCAGTTATTCCCTTTGGAGGAAATGTGATTACTGAAGATATTAAAGAAGGGTGTTCCATAATCGAGAAACAGGCGGAACTTTTAAAGATCAAGTTTGGTTCGGCTTGGCCAGGGGAAAACAAGGATAATGAGATTGTTTCCATTCCAGGTCTAAGAGGGAGAGAGCCAAAGGAAATTACCTTGAAAAATCTTTCTAAAATAATACATGCACGGGTAGTGGAAATCGTGGAGCAGGTGTATGTGGAAATAAAGAATTATGGGCACGACGAGCAAAAGAAAAAATTAATTGCAGGTATTGTTTTAACAGGCGGAGGAAGTCAGTTGAAACACCTTAAGCAATTAGTGGAGTACATTACGGGAATGGACACTAGGATCGGTTATCCAAATGAACATTTAGCAGGTGATTCTGACGAGGAAATCGCTAGCCCGTTGTATGCAACTGCAGTGGGGCTATTGATGAATGCCGTACAGAATAAATCGAAAGTAAGGGAAGAACGCCAGGCGGAAGAGGATAAGGATGCAGACCATGATGTTTTCACAGGCGAGGATAACACACAGACCAAAACAGCTTCTAAAAAAGAGCGCAAATCTATTTTTGACAAATGGTCCGAGAAATTGAAAGACTTCTTGGATAATGCCGAATAGATTATTAAATAAGAACAGTATAGGAAACCAGTAAAATACGAAATATGAGCAAGAACACGGAATTTGAAAGTATAGCCTTTGATTTGCCCAAAAATCAAAGCAACGTAATTAAAGTCATTGGTGTTGGTGGTGGAGGTAGTAACGCAATTAATCATATGTTCCAGGCCGGTATCAATGGGGTGGATTTTGTGATTTGCAATACCGATTCGCAAGCACTTAATAATAGTCCTGTGCCCAATAAGATACAATTGGGGGTTTCATTGACTGAAGGATTGGGTGCTGGTGCCAATCCTGAAGTAGGGGAACAAGCGGCTATTGAAAGTATGGAAGAGATAAAGCGAATGCTTGAACCTACTACAAAGATGATCTTTATTACTGCTGGTATGGGCGGGGGAACAGGTACTGGTGCTGCCCCTGTTATTGCAAAAATGGCAAAGGAAATGGACGTTCTTACTGTGGGAATCGTTACCATGCCATTTCTATTTGAAGGTAAAATGCGTTGCCAACAGGCTCAGTTGGGAATTGAAAAATTACGTGCAAATGTGGATTCTTTGATTGTTATCAATAATAATAAATTAAGGGAAGTATACGGAAATTTGGGATTTAAGGCTGGTTTTTCCAAAGCAGATGAAGTATTGGCCACTGCCGCTCGTGGGATTGCAGAGGTAATAACACATCACTATACTCAGAACATAGATTTACGTGATGCCAAGACTGTATTGAGCAGTAGTGGTACGGCCATAATGGGGTCGGCCATATCATCTGGCTCCGCTAGGGCACATGAAGCAATCATGAAGGCTTTGGATTCTCCATTGCTTAATGATAATAAAATTACAGGGGCAAAGAATGTACTCCTACTAATTGTTTCCGGTTCCCAAGAAATTACGATTGACGAAATAGGTGAAATTAACGACCATATTCAAAATGAGGCCGGTTTTGGGGCAAATATCATAATGGGTGTTGGTGAAGATGAGGGACTCGGCGAGGCCATTGCAGTTACAGTTATTGCCACGGGTTTTAATATAGATCAACAGGATGATATAGTAAATACCGAATCCAAAAAAATCATTCATACGTTAGAAGATGAACAACGCGCTGAGCACAATCTGATTGCTAAAAGTGTTGTTCACCAGTTGGTCGAAGAAGAGGAAATTACAGCAACTCCAGTTAAGTCTACAGTGGAACAGGAGGAGTCGCAAATGGATTTGATACCTACAACCAATTTTATTAAGAATTTTAATGTATTCTATGAGGAAGTTATAGCGGAAAATGTTCAGGATGATTTTATCATAATCAATGCTTCCGATGAAATTAAGGATATAGAGGTGGTAGATCCTCGTGTAGTATCCAATAAGGTTGTAGAGGAAGATCAATTCGAATTTAGTTTTGATATGCCTTTGGCCAAAAAGCCTGTACAGGAGGAAGAAGATACCCGGCATATTATCACTTTCGATTTAGATGAAGAGGTAAGGGATTTGGAAGTGAAAGATCATGTAGAAGTTATACCGGTTCTCGAATACAATAAGAATGGAGAGAAGCGCTACAGTTTGGATGATTATATGGAGTTGGAGAAGAAACTTACCGGAGCCCAATCCAAGGCAGAGGAGTTTGAGCCCCGTATTGTTGAGGACGAGTTGATATTTGAGAAGCGTACCATTGCTAAACAAGAATCAAACCAGCCAAGGGTAAATGTAGAAGATGAAGATCCTGTAAATACCCCAATAGAAATCCTTCTAAAGGAACGGGCAGACGAGCGAAGAAGAAAGCTAAAGGACTTTAATTATAAATTCCAGAATAGCCTTAGTAACTTGGATGAAGTATCCAAGCAGCCAGCTTATAAAAGACAAGGGGTAAATTTAAATGACAACCCTAGGGAGAATAAAGTTTCCAGAACTAGCCTTAGTGAGGATAGTAATGACGATATCCAATTGCGCTCCAATAACTCCTATTTACATGATAATGTAGACTAGTAGCGTTTGGTGAACGATTATTCACGAAGTTTAAACCCGAAAATAGCTTTTATTTTCGGGTTTATTTTTATATTCGCAGGGCTAAAAAAGAGATATGGGTTTACAGCAAAGGGTAATGGAGGATATTAAGGCAGCAATGAGGGCCAAGGATACGGTAGCCTTGGAGTCGTTGCGAGCTATAAAATCTGCTTTGTTATTGGCACAGACCGAAACAGGTCCAGGGACGGAACTATCTGAGGAAGAGGAAGTAAAGCTGGTTCAGAAATTAGTAAAGCAACGCAAGGATAGTGCAGCTATTTATAAGGAACAAGGTCGTGAAGATTTGGCAGAACCGGAATTGGCACAGGCATTGATTATAGAAAAGTTCTTGCCAGAGCAATTGTCGGAGGAAGAAATCGAAAAGGTTGTGGAGCAAACTATAGCTGCAGTAGGTGCTGCAGGGATGAAGGATATGGGAAAAGTTATGGGAATTGTTTCTCAAGAATTGGCAGGAAAAGCAGATGGGAAGACCATTTCCAATATCGTAAAGGCTAAATTAGCCAATTAAGAAAGTAAAACTGACCATTTAGGTCAATATTGGCCCCGTGGCGCAACTGAATAGCGCATCAGATTTCGGCTCTGAGGGTTGGGGGTTTGAATCCCTCCGGGGTCACTAATAAACCACAAAAATGTGGTTGTGCAAGCGAGCTTCAAAAAAGAAGCTCGCTTCTTTTTTGAAGTAAAGCGAAGCATAACTTTTTGTGGTTTTCAAAGCGGAGCTTTGTAGGGAAGGGCGTAGCCAATCCCTTTTTGATTCTGTTCCAGAGAACAGTAGAGGAGTGAGGAATTCATGAAACTGCACGTATCCTTATTTTTCAAAGCGGAGCTTTGTAGGGAAGGGCGCAGCCAATCCCTTTTTAATTCCGATTCCTTATTGATAGGTTTAATAATCTTTCAATGACCACTAGGTTGTGATCGACTTTTCTTTGTTGTTGTCCATTGAACTTTTTTGCATTGGTTGTCCGAATAGATCTAATATGGGTTTGCCATGTCCGTCCGGGGTTGTGTAAAAAGGTCTCCCTTCAATGGTATACTGTGTCTCTGGGTCCATTCCCAATGCATGGTATATGCTTTGATGAACCTGATCGATCACCACAGGGTTTTCAATGGAAGAACATGGTCTTTCATCTGCTGTTTTTCCATATACGAGACCTTTTTCTATACCCCCGCCCCACATTAATATAGAACTGCCATTGGTAAAGTGTCTATGCATACCGTAGAATTTTTCATCTTCGATTATATCTGGTTGAGCTACTTGGTCCTTCACTAGTTCACCCGGGCGGCCTTCCATTATGGCGTCCCTACTGAACTCGCTGGCCAAAATAATCAGGGTTCGATCCAAATGACCACTCTCATCCAAGTCTTTTATTAACTGGGCAATTGGTCTGTCGATTAGTTCCTTCATTTTAGCGGCCCGTGTATGCCCATTTTCGTGTGTATCCCATCCTAGAAAAGGTTCGTATTCGGTAGAGACACTTATAAATCTACCTCCGTTCATGGCCAATCTTTTGGCCAGAAGACATCCTAGACCAAACCTCCCCGTATTGTAGGTGTCATAAACCTCTTTAGGCTCTTGGGATAAGTCAAATACTTTGGACTCTGGAGAATTTAGTAGCCTATAGGATGATTCCATGGAACGCATTAAGGATTCGCGCTGGTAATCGCTTCCTCTTTCCATAATTTCACTTTTGTTGGCTAATTCTTTAAATAACTTATTGCGCGCCTCAAATCTTTTAAGCGACATCCCTTGGGGTGGTCTAACACTATCCAAGCCGGAAGAAGGATCAGGTATTAGAAAGGGACCGTATTCGCTACCTAGGAATCCCGCTGTATGAAAGGCTTTTAATTCTTCGGCCTCTCCAACCGTGAATCGCTGACCCATGGCAATAAATGGTGGTATAACAGGGTTGGCCGGCCCAAGTTCCTTGGCAATCCAAGCGCCTATATGGGGAGCTTGTACAGTCTGTGGCGGCTCATAACAGGTATGCCAATGGTATTGATGCCGAGTGTGTAATATATGGCCGAGATCTGCAGATTTGTATGAACGTATAATGGCGCCTTTGTCCATTACCCCGCCAATAGATTCCAAGCCTTGTGAAAAATCAAGTCCGTCTACTATAGTCGGCACTTTAGGGAAAGTACTTAAGACTCTCTTGCTTTCAACACCTTTTTCATAGGGGACATAAGCTTTAGGGTCAAACGTCTCGGTATGTGCCATTCCTCCTGCCATCCAAAGCAAAATAACCGTATCGGCCGTGGAAGTGATCTTTGGATTAGGTCTGCTGCACGAACTTAAAAAGCTGGCCATTGGTATGGTCGTAGCAGAGGCCGCTAAACTAGCGGCCGCCATATTCTTTATAAAATCCCTACGGGCGTTTGGTTTATCCATTGTCTTATTTAATTAATAAATTGAAATTCCGGTAGAATGAGAGTTGACCAAAATAGATCTTGTAATGCCTCTTTCTTTGGCTGTTTGCCCAATACCGCAATCATTATTTTCTTTTCTTGATCTGTGGGCTCTCTGCCCATGGATTTCTGATAGAGTTCGTCTATAATTTTTTCACTATTGCTACTATACCTTTTGAGCCATATATCTGCACCCTCTTCCAACACCTTATTGAAAAATTCGCCATTGGTCAATTCTAAGGCTTGTAAAAGTGTAGCTTGTTCGTCCCTTGAAGTCGTCACATTTTCTCGGCTCGGTCTACCAAGAGCTTTTAAGAAAGGGTGCTGTTCTACAAGGCTGGCCCTAGCAAATTCTCCATTGCGTTCCTCAAATGTGTAATCTATTAATTTTCCCCAATTTGAAGTGCCGTAATTACGAACTTTTTCCCAGTTACTATCATTATAGCCTATACTTATCCAATCTTCTGTTTGGTCCATAGCTGTACTTTTCCAACTGGTGTCTGAGTTCAGAATGGTTTCACTACCATCTGTAAAGGCTATTTTCATGGAGAATAGTATTCCAGCAGGATTGGCTATGCTTCCTTCATTAATGCCCTCTATAGCGATAGTATTTGTTCCTTTGGAAAGGACTTTTTGGACATTCAGCTTATCCACTTTCGTCCAATCCGTTCCCTGGGATATCTTTTTTTCATTGATGTAAAGTGCATACGAATGATCAACGGAAATTAGGACAATGGCACTATCTATAGATTTCTCTGGGAGTGTGAATGTTTTACGGAAATATCTTTTGCCGGGTTCAGGAAGGACGTCCCGGTCGAACTTTAATTCCCTATGCCAAATCCGTGAAGAAGGTAGCTCATTCCCCTTTGGGTTATAAGCTACTGCGGCATATACCGGTTTAATCAACTGACTTACGGCATCAGAAAATTGTTCGGCACTCATCCGCCTTAGAATAGGTCCTTTAAATACATATTCGTTTTTTATTTCAGCTATGTTTTTATAATTAGCGGTCGGCAATTGATAGGCCTTGGACGTCATGATCTGTTTAATAAGATGTTTGAGATCGTACCCGGAATCTACAAAATCTGATGCCAACCAATCCAGTAGATCAGAGTTCCAAGCCTCATTGTCCATTTCATCCAAAGGCTCAATAATGCCTCTACCCATAAGTCGTTCCCAAAATCTATTGGTAATGGTCCTATATAATCTTCCGTTTTCAGGTTTTACAATTACTTCTGAAAGCAATAATAAGCGCTCCTTTACACTTTCGGCCTCTACGGAACCTAATTCGGGATAAAGAAAATTCACCTCGGCCATTTTGCCAATGGGCATATCACATCGATTCAATTCCATAATGGAATCTGCAAAGATCGACGCAAACCCATAGGATTGTTCCAAGGTAAGGTTGCTTACAAAGCTATTATGGCATGAAGCACATTTTACGTTTACACCTAATAAGGACTGACCAATGTTTTGGGCCGCCTGCATTTCGGTGCGCTGACTAGCATTCACCACTCCCCTCCATTCTATCCCTTTAATAAATCCTTCCGATACCTCCGTTGGGTTAACCAGTTCCTTGACCATTTGGTCATAACGCTTGTTTTTCTCCAGTGAGGTATATAGCCAATGGGTGATTTGTTTTCTCCCCCCTGTAATAAATCCGGTACCACTATAGTCGTTACGTAGTAGGTCATTCCAGAAACTCAACCAATTTTGAGTATAGTTGTGAGTGTCGTTTAAAAGTTGGTCAATTAGGACATTTCTTTTATCGGGATTGGAATCATCTATAAAGTCCTTTATCTCATTCGGTTCTGGAAGTAACCCTATTATATCCATGTAGGATCGTCTAATGAATGTTCTGTCATCAACTATCTTAGGCCAATCAATATCATTCTTGTCAAAATAGGCGGCCATTAATTTATCCACTGGGTGGGTTTGGTTTTCTACTTTTGGCAGATCAGGTTTAGAAAGTGCCAATTGTGCTTCAGGAAATACTTTAAGCGCTTTATCGCTCCAATAAGCACCATTTTGGATCCAAAGTTTAATTAGCGCTATTTCATTTTCTTTAAGTACTTTTCCCTTTTTGGGCATTACGTCATCATCATTGGGGGAAAGGGTAATCCTTTTATACATCTCACTTTCTGAAGGTTTACCAGCAACTATGACCGGGCCAGATTCCCCGCCTTTGAAAACTCCTTCTTTATTTTCCAGTATCAATTCGCCTTTTTGCTTATTCTCACTATGGCATTGATAGCAATTATGCGCCAATATTGCCCTAACCCCAAGATTAAGATCTTCTTGCTGAGTTTCAGTTAAAGAATCCTGTCCCTTTAATTCAGTGAGAAGTACCGTGGTCTTCTCATCGTCATAGGAATCTTGATTGTTCGGCAATACACTGGTCAAATAGTCCTCGCCGTGGGTTAGACTTGCCCCTAAATGACCGGCAATGCTTAGCGATACGACCGTTACCAAAAGTCCAAATCGATATAGTCGGTAATCCGTCAATTTTTTGTTCACGATATTTCGCAACAAAAGCGCGGTTATAACTGCCAATACAGCCGTTGCTATTCCCGTATATTGGTGGTAGGTTACTAGGTCGCCGGTATAATCATCATAATTACGCAACAGCCAGCCCATTATAGCGGCCATTATAGCCGTTACAGCTCCAACAATAACCATCCAATAAATACCTTCTCGCAACCCTTGTCGCTTGCCGCCGATCGTGAACAGCTCAAAAACTAGGGCAATGACCAACAATCCTATCGGGAAATGAACCAACAAGGGGTGAAAACGGCCTAAAAGCTGAAATATCCAATTAATATCTTCCATTTATTATATTACTTGTTTTTTATATCTTTTTAGTAAAGAGACCCTTATCCAATGAATCATTGATCGAGGATTATGGTCCTGTAGGCCGATATCCGCTAATTCATATTGGCTGCTAACGATTTTCTATAAAATTAGTTGTGTCGATTTAGACCCCAATTTAGCAAATACAAATCAAATAGAAGATCTGTATTGTCATACTTTTAATGGTGAAAGGCTTTTCTAAGGAGGTTTGCACTGGCATTTAATTGTATACGGTTTTAGGGTGACTGTTATAGCGCAGTTTTTCTATTCTTAAATTAGGTAATTTCCTGATTTTAATCTAGGAGAAATAATTAAGTTTTTAGTTGTTTAGAAATTTTGATATTAATGCTCAATGCCCGGAAGCATCTTTGACCAAACGATATCAATATTGTCGCCAATACCAGAATCTTTGGTAATATCCCAATAGCTTGTTTTTTTTAGTTTCAGAGCCAGCGTGGTTGTAATAAAGCTCTGTGTCCACCCAGTGAGAGTGCCCCAGGCTCCCCAACCA
Source organism: Arenibacter catalasegens (assembly GCF_002909235.1). Taxonomy (GTDB): domain Bacteria; phylum Bacteroidota; class Bacteroidia; order Flavobacteriales; family Flavobacteriaceae; genus Arenibacter; species Arenibacter catalasegens. The sequence continues at coordinate 390,690 of NZ_PHQQ01000001.1, read as the reverse complement.
TGATCCGCATTTGAACCGTAGTATTCCCAGTTTTCGTAGTCGAAAGCCCTGAACCAGCAACCATCCAAATCAGCTCGTCCAGAAGAAGTGCTCTGAATACGTACCATAAATTCAGCAAGCTTGTCTACGGCTTCAATATATCTAGGATTTTGGGTAGCCTGTGCAGCTTCATTTAATGCAAAAAAGGCAAAGTTACTGGTGTACAACATATCAGCAACTGGATCTCCATTGGAGTGAATTACTGGAGCCTCGGCATGACCATAACTCTCGTTGGACTTTGGTGCACCATACCTGCCCTTACTACCTTCGCCCAACTCTTCTCTGAGAGCACCCGCTTCAACTTGACTCTTCAGAAGGTCATCACATATGGTATTTAGCCAATCCCTGTGTTGATCGGTATCCTCTATCCTAACCAACCATGCCAATGGAAGGATCATTCGGGCGCGTTCTTGCTGTATACCGTTAGTCCATGTCCAATTTTTTGGATAATTGTTCATTGTAATTTCTATGGCAGTTTTAGCTTTATCCAACAATGGTTGGTACCCGGTTTTGTCATAAAGCCAAAGGTAGGTAGCCCATATCCAAGATTCATAGTGTGGGGCTATGTTATCGATTTTTCCCTGCATCAATGTTTGCCAAGTTTTTTTATCAATGTCTTTGCCATTTAGGGCACCTCCACGAAAACCGTTTTTTCCTGAAGTCCGAAAGTTTGCAAGAATCAATTCGAGAATTTGCACGTTCCATTTATTATTTTCCATCAATTGTGAGGAAAGAATGGAGCCGAGTAGTATTCTGGCATTGTCGTCACCATAGTATCTTGAGGTTTGTGTTGCTGCCCAGCCAACCAAACCATAGGATGACATCTTAGGGTCCTTACTACTGCTCGTTTTAAAAATGTCAGTGTTGTACAAAAAGTCCATTAGGTTTTCTGCGATTTTTTCATTCTGCCCATTTTCCTTAATGTCATCTGCCATAGCAAAGGTCATGGCTGTCTCTGCCACACAATCACCGCGCAACCAGTATCGGTAGGGCTGGCTTCCATCATAGTTAATATATGAGTAGTGTCCTTCCATAACACCAAGGGAACCGTCACCTGAAGGCAGATTTAGGTCCATAGGAGGGCCAACAGGTAGTTTTAAAGTGTCGATACTCTGCCATTGATCTTTCCAATCGGGATGAATTAAAAAACGAGCTTTCTTGTACCACTCTGCGCCACGTTCCACTGCCAATTTATAGGCGTTTTCAGGAAGGGGAACTGTAGCATTGTAGCTGGGTTTTACAATTGGATCCCATTTTACGGCTTCCTTTTCCATCTCAATTGACAAGTAGGATAGAATACCACGAATAGTACTTTGCCAGGCTGTTAATGGGGAATAGCGACTTTTGTTAAAATCGCTCAATTTTGTTGTTGAAACCAACACATTTCTATCCTCAAAAAGGATGGGTGAATTCTTTGTTTTTTCCAATCCGTAAACTGCCTTGTCGAAACCTGCAATACTAGCCCCTTTTAAATGACTGTCCCTTTCTGGAGTATCTATATAGAAATATAATCCGGCATCTAAAATACTCATGGGCGGAAGTTCTTCTCCAAAGAAATCTGATGTAACTACTAAGCGTTCCTTTTTAGTTGATTTAATTTCCCCACTAATTCCTGATTCCAAATGGTCGGGGAATTCAATATAAGTTTTCAAGTTCTTTTCACTAACAATTTTGAAAAAATTGCTTGGAATCATAGTTGTGGCCTCAGGGTAATTTTTAGCCAAAATCAATAATACGTCATTTTTTTTGCTATTTTCAAGAGCACTGTTAATGTCATTGTATCGAATACAATTCTGACCATTAGACTTTAATAATTGAAAAAGATCGTTGGATTCATTACAATATACATGTATGCGATCGTTACTGTAAGATTTGCTTTCTTGTCCAAAAGTGACAAGTACAAACAAAAATGAAAAGGCAAATAGGAATAAGGATTTTTGTCTCATTGGACATATTATATTTTTACATTTAATCGATTTGTTCATCATTTTTACTCTGTAATATCTCAATTTGATAATTTTTTTAATTTTTCAAGGTAAACCCTAGGTCTAAAACAAAAAGGAACGCTATCCATTTGAAAATTTTATAACTATTTGGTTTCTGTTCTTACTATATCACTCTATGTTTAATGCATGGTGTTGTTCTTTTGGTATTTTTTTTGAAGGAATTTAATCATTGGTTTCTAGGTAGGGTATAATGAACCACAAGGAACTGGTCAAACTTCGTTTTATGGTATTTTAGCACAATTTATTCTTCGTAAATGTCAAATTTTGCAGAGAAAGATTTCATTAATTCTTCATTGGAAAAATCATCTTCGTTCATGGTTGAGAGTTGCTCTAAAAAGATATCAAATTCACCATTTTTGAAGATAGTAAGCATTTTTCCTCCATCAACACATTTTGCTTCATGCCAAACATTTGGAGGAACTGTTATTGTATCTCCTTCTCTAAGGATTATTGTTTCGTCATCGAAAATGAGCTCAAGTTCTCCTACTAACATATAGAAAATCTCCGTCATTATTTTATGATGATGCCGCTTTAAATAGAATTTTGGTTTTAAGGTGTCTTCCACCATGCACAGTTCACCGTTCGTATGTCTTGATGAAAGCTTTATAAAGCAGTGATCCTGAGAATAATTGTAATTTTCACCTTCACCTTTTCTAATTATTTCTTTTGATTTCATTCTTTCTTCTAAATTGTGTAGAGCCTACACATATAGTAATAAGTTGCTAAATGCCCATTAGCTGTCTAATATAGTAGATTTTTTTTTGAGTGGATAACTTTTGATTATTACGATTGGCTTTATGAAATCTTTTTCTAATATAAAACTAGGGTAAGATAAGAAGAGGTTGTTTCTAGGAAGGAAAGCGTAAAAATGGGAATTATATAAAAAAAGGCAATACCTCAAGACATTTTCATGAATTAAGGTATTGCAAAATATCTTTTAAAGAGTAAGTTGACTTATGGGGCAACAATTACTTCCAAAGGGTGGTTGATCTGTTCGGAAAATGCATCCAGATATTGCTCCCAATCCTGTTTATTGTTGAATTGTCCGCTTTTTATCCATCCAAATCCAGCGTAATAGGTTACGACATTATTCTTCACCTTTAAATGTGCATAGGCGTTACTTAGATCTTTTGTTGGCACATCGTGCTTTTCAAAATCTATGAAAGTATCGGTAGGGGCAATGATAGCAGTTCCCAATTCGGAACCTCCATGAGGTTGCCAGTAACTTACCCATCCTTTTTCCTTCTTCCCACTTACTTCACCATCCTTTTCATGAAGGGTAAGTCCGGCGAAAATCTGGTCTACACCGTCTAAGGTGATAATGAATTTGGATAAATTCTGACCTAGGTCCAAACTAATAATTCTCGATTCCTTAATGGCTTTGCCATCAGCGTCCCAATCTGCATATTCCAAATAAAAGCTAGTTCTAATAGGGCCGTTGGTAATAGTCCGCCACTGTGTATAGTTTTTGGAATAATAGTATGTGCTGTCTACCTTGGCTGCAATACCACCAACACCACGACTTGGACCTACGTGAAAATCATCGAGGCCTTCACCCGTATCCTCATGGTAACTGCCCGATCCATCGAGAGTTTTTTTATACCATTTGTCTATTATGGGATAGTCCACTTTTTTTAGCCAGGCATCTACCCCACTGGAAAGTGTGCCGCCTGGGACCTTGTCCTCTATCATTTTTTGTGCAGTAGGGCCGTAAACCCGAAACGCCACCTTGTTGTTTTCCCAGGTATAATCATCGGTGCGCTCTGGAACGAATCTGGAATAACATAATTCTGGCGCTGTGGGATTTTCCCCTTCCCCAACTTTAATGATTTCAAACTTACTTTCCCCATTCGGGGCCACCTTCGGTTGAAATAAAATCATATCTAAAGTGCCATCTCCATCATTATCTACTTTTTGGATGATTTCCAGTTGCTTGGTTTCCATATTTCGAATTCCTGCATTAGATAGTTCTTCCATTTTTAAGATGGCCTTGTTGAGCTCCACGGTTTCCGAAGTCCGCTCTTGGTCAAGATTGTTTTTTACGGTGATAGTCTGTGGCTTCTCTTGTTGGGAGCAGGCCATGGAGAACAAGAGGCTAAAGGAGAGTATTGCGGTTTTATTAATTACTTTCATGGCTGTTTAATTAATTTTCGTTGGAGGGTTTGCCAATGGTGGCCAAAATGCCTCCATCTACATAAACAATTTGGCCATTTACAAAATTACTGGCCTGGGAACTTAGGAAAATGGCTGCACCTTGAAGGTCGTCCGGGTCTCCCCATTTCCCTGCTGGAGTTCTTCCTACTATAAAATCGTTGAAGGGATGGCCATCTATACGGATGGGGGCAGTTTGTGCAGTGGCAAAGTAGCCTGGTCCAATACCATTGACCTGAATGTTGTGTTTGGCCCATTCCGTAGCCATATTCCTGGTCAACATTTTTAGGCCACCTTTGGCAGCAGCATAAGCCCCTACTGTGTTTCTGCCCAATTCGCTCATCATGGAACAAATGTTAATAATCTTGCCTTCTTTTCTAGCGATCATTCCCTTTACAACATGTTTGGATACAATAAACGGACTCACTAAATCCACTTTTATGACTTCTTCGAAATCGGCTACTTCCATGTCTTCTAAGGGAATTCTTTTGATAATTCCAGCATTGTTTACCAAAATATCAATTTGTCCAACTTCATTTTCAATTTTGGCTATATTTTCTATTACTTGGGTTTCTTTGGTAACATCAAAGAGGTAGCCATGGGCCTTTAATCCTAAGGCTTTGTAATCGGCAACAGCGTTGTTTAATTTTTCCTGTGAAGAGGCTCCATTTATGACTAGGGTGGCACCTGCTTGGCCTAATCCAATGGCCATAGCCTTGCCCAATCCATGTGTAGCACCTGTAATCAGCGCTATTTTTCCAGTTAGATCAAATAAATTCATTGACATATTTGTGTGTTCGTTGCAGTTATTTTAAGTCCTTTATTTTGCAGTGGTCCATGTCTCCGTAGTCTAAGTTTTCACCGGCCATTCCCCAAATAAAGGTATAATTACTGGTTCCTGAACCGGAGTGAATGGACCATGGTGGGGAAATTACGGCTTCGTTATTGGCCATCCAAATATGCCTCGTCTCTTGGGGCTGTCCCATAAAATGACAAACGGCTTGCTCTTCTGGAACTTCTAAATAGAAATAAACTTCCATTCTTCTATCGTGTACATGTGCTGGCATGGTATTCCAAACACTACCGGGTTTTAATTCGGTCATTCCCATTTGAACCTGGCAGGTCTTGACCAGACTGTTAACGATCAATTTCCTGATAGTTCTGGCATTTGCAGTCTCCATGGAGCCAAGTTCTACGATTTCAGCATCTGCTTGGCTAATTTTTTTAGTTGGATAAACTTTATGTGCAGGGGTAGAGTTTAAATAAAATTTGGCAGGGGTTTCGGGACTATCGCTACTGAATACTACATCCACATTTTCTTTTCCAACGTACAAGGCTTCTTTATAGTCCAAATTATATTTTTCACCATTAACGGTGACCGACCCCGAACCACCGACATTGATAATGCCAATCTCCCTTCTCTCCAAAAAATAATCCGATTTTAATGGCTCTATGGTGGTTAGTTTTAATGAAGTGCTAACAGGTACAGCCCCTCCTACTATGTATCTGTCAAAATGCGTGTATACTAAATTTATAGTATCGACTTCCATCAAATTCTGAATTAAGAACTCCTTTCTTAGACCTTCAGTGGTTAGTTCCTTTGTCTCTTTTGGAGAGCAAGCATATCTAACTTCGTAATTGTTTTTCATGACTATATATGTAATAATTAGTTTATCAATTAGTGGGGAATTTTAGAATATTGATGGTATTAGATTGTAAATATATTAAAAATATATTAAAATACAATCGATTGTATTTTTGGATTTGTATATTTGTGGGAGTTAAGATACTCTTTATTCATGGAAAATAAAACAACTATACATGATATTGCCAAGGCTCTGAATATTGACGCCTCTACCGTTTCCAGGGCGCTGAACAATAGTCCAAGGGTAAGCCAGAAAACCAAAGAGAAAATACTTTCGAAGGCTAATGAATTAGGGTATCAACGTAATTTATTGGCGTCCAATCTCCGTAAAAATAAGACCAATACCATTGGTGTAATAGTACCAAGAATATCTCGACACTTTTTTTCTTCGGTTATTTCCGGAATAGAGGAGGCGGCCTTTGATGCGGGATATAATGTAATTATTTGTCAGTCTTTGGAGCAGTTGAAACGGGAACAGGATATTGTAGGAACATTATTGGCCAATAGGGTTGCAGGGGTGTTGCTGTCCGTTTCGATGGAAACAAATGAATATGACCATTTATGGAATATTAAAAATAATCGTACACCTTTTCTTTTTTTTGATAGGCATTGTGATATAGACGGAATTAGCAGTGTGCTTATAGATGATTTTCAAGGTGGGTTTGATGCTACTGAGCATTTAATTTTAAATGGATGTAAAAATATAGGTCATTTTTCTGGCCCTCAGGAATTAGCCATTTACGGGAATAGACAAGCTGGGTATATAAAAGCTTTGGAGAAACATAATATTCCATATAGACCAGAGCTAGTTCTCCGTTCAAGTTTAATGGAGTTCGACGGTGCGGAAGGTGCAAAAACCTTGCTTTCCTTACCTCAGAAAATAGATGGTCTATTTTCAGCCAATGATATTGCAGCAATAGGTGCAATGAAGTATTTTAAAAATAAAGGAATAAGAATTCCAGATGATATTGCCATTGTGGGATTCAGTAATGAGCCTATTTCGGGAATAATAGATCCCTCATTGACCACCATTGATCAGCCAGGGTTTCAAATAGGTCAAATTTCCACAAAGCTATTACTGGAAGAAATAAATAGTTCTTCGAAATCAACAAAGGGCAAAACAACTATTCTGAAGTCTTCCTTAATTGAACGGGATTCCTCTAAAAAATTATCCAAATAAATAAAATTTATATCCTATGAAACTATTACTTGTATCCTTACTTATTTGTTTAACCAGTTGTCAGAGTTTATCCAGAAGCAAAAATATTAAAGTAGATAATTATACAGCCAAGAACATTAATTCTTTTGATCTAAAAAAGGAAATTAATAACTGTGAAGATCAATTAAACCAAGCCGTTCCTAAACTTACCGATCTATCCAAACATCCACGTCTGATCGAAACCAATGAAACAGAATGGAAAGAAATACCTAACGGGAGATTGGTGTGGACTTCTGGATTTTATCCAGGAATCCTTTGGTATATGTACGACCTTACTAAGGACGAAAAGTGGAAAGAGGAAGCTATAAAGAGAACAGAAGTTTTTGAAGATTTTAAAACTATCAATGAACACCACGATATTGGGTTTATGATGTTCCCGGCCTATGGTAATGGATATATGTTTGGAGACAAAAAGGAGTACAGGGACATTCTTCTAACATCTGCTGAATCCCTAGCTAGTAGGTTTAATCCAAAAGTAGGAACTATAAAGTCTTGGTCCAATGTAATGCATCCACGATGGCAGCAACATATTACTATAATCGACAATATGCTAAATTTAGAACTTTTGTTCTGGGCAGCAAAGAATGGCGGTAGTCAAGAATTTTATGATATAGCCGTAAAACATGCGGAGACTACTATGGAAAATCATTTTAGACCAGATTATACTTCTTGGCATGTTATTGAATATGATTCCATTTCGGGAAAAGTATTGAACAGACATACCAAACAGGGCTATGCAGATGACAGTCGATGGTCACGTGGACAGGCATGGGGTATTTATGGATACACTATGGTATATAGGGAGACTGGAGATAAAAAATTCTTGGATTTTGCCACAAAGTTAACGGATAAATATCTGGAATTACTTCCGGCAGATTATATACCTCATTGGGATTTTGATGTGCCTAACTTAGAAAGAGAGGAACGCGATGCCTCCGCGGCAGCCATAGTAGCTTCAGGCCTGTTGGAACTGAGCACTTTAGTAGAAGATAGAAAGGAGCAGGAAAAGTATTACAATGCCGCAATGCAGATGTTGGAATCGCTGAGTTCCGAGGAATATTCTGGTGTGGGCAGGGCTGATTCCTTTTTATTGCATTCTACTGGTGCAAAATCGCTGGGCAAAGAAATTGATGTGGCCTTGATCTATGCCGATTATTATTATATAGAAGCTTTGGACAGATTGCAAAAAATGGAACGGTCTAAATAATCCATCACTTAACAGCAAGTTGCCCTAGTTTAACTTGCTGTTAAGTGATTTTATATTTTTTACAATATTCTCAATAATTATTTGAGCATGTACCCTTGAGTTTTCTATAAACCATTTATGGGTTTCCATTCCTCCACATATTACTCCGGCCAAATACAAATTCTCAATATTTGTTTCCATGGTTTCCGGGTCGTACTGTGGAAGTCTTTTCTCATCTTGGGTCAATTGGATTCCTATTTTTTCCAAAAAACTAAAATTGGGCATATAACCCGTTAGAGCCAGCACATAATCATTTTTTAGGCTTATGGTTCCAGTGGGGGAATTCAGGATAATTTCGTCTTCTGTAATTTCACTTACCACACTATTGTAATAGACTTTTATACTACCCTCCTCAATTCTGTTTATAATATCTGGTCTTACCCAATATTTAACACGTTGGCCCACCTCTTGTCCACGAATAATAAGGGATACTTCCGCTCCTTTTCTATAGCATTCCAGAGCTGCATCTACAGATGAATTGCTTGCCCCAATAACCGCAACTTTCTGGTTGGAGTAATAATGTGGGTCTTTGTAATAATGGGTCACTTTTTTTAAATCCTCTCCAGGTACATTCATTCTATTGGGGATATCATAGAAGCCTGTTGAGATGATAACATTGTTGGATTGATAAGTACTTTTGTCGGAGACAATGTTAAAAAGTCCGTCAATTTTGTTTATTGAATTTACTTTTTCAAAAAGGGAAATATTTAAATGGTTGGACGTAACTATGCGTCTATAATATTCCAGTGCCTCATTTCTTTTTGGTTTCGCCTCTATGCTGATGAAAGGAATCTCATCAATTTCCAATTTTTCGGAAGATGAGAAGAATTGCATGTTTAAGGGATAATTATAAAGTGAATTAACGATACATCCCTTTTCCAGGATGATGTAGGTCAATCCCTTTTTTTTGGCTTCCAATCCACAAGCAATCCCAATAGGGCCCCCTCCAACAATTACTAAATCCCAAATCTTCATTATCCTACTAAATTTTTGAGTTCCTTAATGGTTTGCGTTGGATTATCGCTTTTAAATACAAAGCTGCCTGCTACCAAGACATCAGCCCCGGCATCAATAAGTTGCTTGGCATTTTTAGAGGTAACTCCGCCATCGATCTCTATTAGGGTATGGGCACTTTTTCTTATGATAAGTTCTTTTAGGGCCCTTACCTTGTCATAGGTGTTTTCTATAAACGTTTGTCCCCCAAATCCAGGATTTACGCTCATGACGCAAACTAGGTCAATGTCATTTATAGTATCTTCCAATAAGTTAATATTGGTATGTGGGTTTAGGGCAACACCTGCTGCCATGCCTTCGGCTTTTATAGCCTGTAGTGTGCGGTGCAAATGAGGACAGGCTTCGTAATGTACCGTTAGGTTGTTGGCGCCCAGTTCGGCAAAGGCCTTGATATAGCGATCCGGATCAACGATCATTAGATGTACGTCCAAAGTTTTTGTTGCATGGGTTGCAATTGCCTTGAGGACTGGCATACCAAAGGATATGTTGGGTACAAAAACACCATCCATAATATCTATGTGGTGCCAATCGGCATCACTTTGGTTTACCATTTCAATATCTCGCTGTAGGTTGGCAAAATCGGCTGCCAATAGGGAAGGGGCAATAATCTTTTCGTCCATTACTTTTAAGGAAATTAGTTCTACAAAGGTAATAAAATGATATGGTTAAGGCAATCGGGGGCAAGCGTTTGTAGATTTCGGCCCCCCAAATCGCTTTAGTACGTTCGCAATCAATACCAGCGCTTCTTTTTCTTTTTTGATGCTTCCGATTTCCTTCCTTTTTTATGTTTACTACCTTGTTTTTTGTGCACTTCCGGCTTTGCCTTGGGATCAAGTGGATAAGGATGTTCTTCAACAACTTCAATGTGCTTCTGCATCAGTTTTTGAATAGTGGACAGGTATACTTTTTCATCCGCGGAGCAAAAAGCATAGGAGGTTCCAGTGTTACCAGCTCTACCCGTTCTTCCTATACGGTGAACATAGGTTTCAGGTATATTGGGTAGGTCAAAGTTGATAACGGCGTCCAGATCGTCTATATCCAATCCACGGGCAGCAACATCAGTGGCCACAAGAATGTTCGTTTCTCCTTTTTTGAATTTGCCTAGGGCCTCTTGTCGTTCGTCTTGGGACTTGTCGCCATGTAAGCTCCCTACCTTGAAATTATTGTTGTGGAGTGTTTTCTCTAATTTATCCACTCCAAATTTTGTACGTCTAAAAATAAGGATATTACCCTTTATGGTATTTCTAAGTAGGTATAGGCACAATTCTATTTTATCGGGCTTTGGAGTGTAATATAACAGCTGATGTACGGTAGCCGCTGCCGAGGATGTTGGGGTTACGGCTACTTTCTTTGGGTCTTTCAGAATGGTATCTGCTAATTGAACCACTTTAAAAGGCATAGTAGCAGAAAACAACAAGGTTTGTTTTTCCTTTGGGCACAGTCGTTCTATTTTTTTTACATCATCAATAAATCCCATGTCCAGCATTAAATCGGCCTCGTCCAATACTAAAGTTTCTACGTAGTCCAAATTAACCACATCCTGTTTGTGCAGGTCCAATAATCTACCTGGAGTTGCCACTAAGATATCCACTCCCTTTCTTAAGGCGGCTATTTGTGGTTCTATTCTAGTTCCACCGTAAATTACGGTTGAGGTTAAATGGGTATGCTTGCCGTAATCTATAAAACTCTCATGAATTTGCGATGCCAATTCTCGTGTAGGACTAATTATTAAGGCCTTGATTTTTTTGCCTTTTTCAGAGGTTTCCTGTTTGTCAAATAACATTTGTAGAATGGGTAGGGCAAAAGCGGCTGTTTTTCCCGTTCCTGTTTCGGCGGACGCAATAATGTCATTTTTCTGTAAAACCAATGGGATGGCAATTTCCTGAATTGAGGTTGGATCATTATAGTTCATTTCCGCAACCGCTCTCAGGAGATGTTTATTTAGCTTTAATTCTTTAAAATTCATATGGGTACTAGTTTTGGCAGTGATGGTTACAAAGGTAAGTAAAATAAGGCTTAACCACGTGTATGGTTTACGTACTAAACTACTACCTAAAAAAACTGTTGGTCATTTCTCTAAAGTCCACCTGCAACAAATAATTTTATAATGAAACCCCACAAATTTAGCTTAACCTTAACTAGGGAATTTTAGATGGCAAAAGGTTATTTATTAAATTTAAAGTTGTTCTGTTTCATGTTCTATGGTTAACTCCTCTAAAGTAATTTAGATAGAAACAGTCTTCTAAAATCCTAATTATAAAAATAATTGGGGTACGATGGTCAGAATGTCCCCCTTTATTAGATATGAATTAAAATGAGCAAAACACAGATGTGGAAAGGCGTTTAAATTCCATACTTTAATTGAAATGGGTAATGTCATGGAATCTCCTTTCCTGATAATAATGAAGTAGCGACTTTGGTTTACTTCAAGATTTACTTTGATGGAATTGATTAATCTAAAATGTTATTTATTATGGAAAAAAAGAAAATTATTGCTGTAGTAGGGGCTACTGGAGCCCAAGGTGGCGGTTTGGTACGCTCAATTTTAAATGATAGTAAAAAGGAATTTGCTGTAAGGGCAATAACCCGGGATGTTAATTCAAAAAAGGCACTGGAGTTAAAGGAATTGGGAGCTGAGGTGGTTCTGGCCAATTTGAATGATAAGGATAGTATTGTTAAAGCTTTTAAAGGGGCTTACGGGGCCTATTGTGTCACCTTTTTCTGGGATCATTTTTCTCCCGAAAAGGAGATGGAACAGGCAAAGAATATGGCATTGGCGGCCAAGGAGGTAGGATTGAAACATGTTATTTGGTCTACTTTGGAAGATACACGCAAATGGGTTCCTTTGACGGACAAACGCATGCCAACCTTGATGGGAAGTTACAAAGTACCTCATTTTGATGCCAAAGGAGCATCCAACACTTTCTTCGAGCAAAGTGGCGTTCCCTACACGCTCTTGCTAACTTCGTTTTATTGGGACAATTTTATATATTTTGGTTTAGGGCCTACCAGAGGGATGGACGGTAAATTACGTATTACAATGCCTATGGGTAGTGCAAAGCTCCCAGGTATTGCCGCTGAAGATATAGGTAAATCTGCTTTGGGAATTTTCAGGGGAGGTAAAAAGTATCAAAATAAAACCGTGGGTATTGCCGGTGAGCATATCACCGGGAAGCAAATGGCCGAAGCTTTTACAACGATTTTCGGAGTTGAAATTGGTTTCAAAGATATTCCGGCCGACGATTACAGGAAATTGGGGTTTCCTGGCGCAGATGATCTTGGAAATATGTTCCAATTTAAAAAGGAATTTGAAGATTATTTTTGTAAAGTCCGTGATGTAAATTTTACCAAGGAATTAAATCCTAATTTGATGTCCTTTAAATCCTGGTTGATCAAAAATAAAGGGCTGCTGGAATCTGGTATCAAGGGAGAGGCTGCCATGGCTTGATCGGAATTTAGTATTTGATACAATTGCTTATAAAAGAAGAAGCATTGACTTGTCAATGCTTCTCTTACAGTTAATATGGTCTATTTGGTCTGTGTAACTACATAAAAAGTTTTTAATGCGCAACCAAATTGCCATTGTATTCATAATGCAATGGTAGAATGGTAGGCTTTGTTTTAGGGATTTGTAATTTTTCCAAAATGGGCATTAGGGTTTTTCCAAATGCTTCAAAACGCTCTGCTGATTCCCAGAGATCAACAATCAACATACCATTGGAAGTGGGTGCACCAAAGTGGTGTATCAATCCTTTTGGATGGGTATGGCCTGCTTTTCTGATTTCTACCCAACTTTGGTCATACTGCTTCGTGGTCATTCCACGAAAGTCAAATTGAACTACAACTTTTTTCATAGTACAGAAGTTTTTTTCCTACTCGTGTGGCTTTTCGGTTACGCCCCGTTTTTTAAAGGGGTTTCTGGACTCCTCTTTTTCTTATTTATGTATAAATACAAATGCAGAAAACTTAAATGGAGGGGGGTAATTGGAAGTTCAAAAAAAGAGTTTGGTAGGTGGTTTATTGATATTTAAGTACATTCTGTATCCCGGTATTAACCTAAACTCAACCATTAAAGTTACTGATTTGTTCAAAGGGCAACTTGTTAATTGTGAATTCGGTGTTGTTAATTGTGATATTCTTAACGTGTTGGGAGAGCTAATTTTCGATTTTACAATGTTAATAGACCATGGGTTCTTAGGGTCTGTAAAGGTTTGGAATACCAGAACAATTCAAAATCTTCAAATTGTGATTCAAAATCGGTTTTAAGCTGGCCAAAGGTGAGGGTTTTTCCATTTTGATCTGATAAATGCCCCAAAGTGTCCCTTAACCATTCCCCTTGTTTGTTATCTACTGTGACGGATATAGTGCCTACCTTGTCGTGAAAGGTCAATTTCAGCAATTCCCATGTAAAACCTTTTTTAGATTTCGAAATAGTCTGTGCAATAGGTTTACCTCCCAACCAAACTATTTTAGCATTTGGTTTGGTCGTTAAAACAGGCTCTTCTATCAATGCATTTTCTATGAAATTGGGGGAGATGGAGGTTCTTGGGATTTTGAAATTGAACCACTCCTGTAATGGATGGTCAAAACAGATTCCGTGCATATAGTTGAAGAGCGATTTTTTTAATCCGAAACTAAAGCGCTCGTGATCTATACCGGTAGTGTCTTTGAATTGGATATCATTGTTGGCAAATGTTATGGGTTGATAGTCTGGTATAATGTGGTATTCAGATGGGTTGAGTCCCACTGGACTATGGGCGGTTAAAGCAAATTGATGCCAGAAACCCGACTGCAAAATACCAACTTGAAACATTTGGCGTACCATTTCCAAACTGTCTACTGTCTCTTGTATTGTTTGGGTAGGGTAGCCGTACATTAGATAACAGTGAACCATAATGCCCGCTTCTGTAAAATTACGGGTCACCTTGGCTACTTGCTCCACGGTAACACCCTTTTGTATCAAAGCCAACAAACGGTCCGAAGCCACTTCCAAACCACCGGAAACGGCAATACAACCCGAGGCCTTCAAGAGTATGCAAAGGTCCCTGCCAAAGCTTTTCTCAAACCTTATATTGGTCCACCAAGTAACAATTAATCTTCGATTAATAATTTCAAGTGCCAAGGCCCTCATTAAGGCCGGGGGGGCAGCTTCATCCACATAATGAAATCCCCTTTCCCCTGTTTGCTCTATGAGTTCCTCCATGCGGTCCACTAAAAGTTTAGCGGCTATAGGTTCATAGATTTTTATGTAGTCCAAGGAGATATCGCAAAAGGTACATTTGCCCCAATAACAACCATGTGCCATGGTAAGTTTGTTCCATCGGCCATCACTCCACAGACTGTGCATGGGGTTGGCGATTTCAATAACGGAAATGTACTTGTTCAAGATAAGATCGGAATAATCTGGGGTGCCCACCTCACTTTGTTTGTAATCTGTCCTAGTAGAGCGGTTATTATAAAATACTACCCCCTCCTTGATTAAAAAGGTCCTTTTTAATACGGCATCATCGTCATCGGATTTTGGGTCTTTGCAATGGGCTGCTAAAAGTTCTAAGGGAACCTCCCCATCGTCCAATGTAATATAATCGAAGAATTCGAAAACCCGCGCATCTGTAAGGGACCTTAATTCCGTATTTGGAAAGCCTCCCCCCATGGAGACCTTAATCTTCGGAAAGTTCTGTTTTATAAATTGGGCACATCTAAATGCGCTGTATAAGTTGCCAGGAAAGGGCACTGAAAAGCATACCAGTTTAGGATTTATTGTAATAAGCCTTTCTTGCAGAAGGCTTAAAGTAATCCGATCAATATAAGTGATTTTATTTTGTAGATGGCCGTATAATTCATCAAAGGAATTGGCGCTTCTTCCCAATCGCTCTGCATACCGACTAAAACCAAAATTGTCATCAATGCATTCCACAATAAAATCGGATAGGTCTTCAAGGTATAAGGTTGCAAGGTGTTTCGCCCTATCCTGATTACCCATGGTGCCAAAGGCCCATTCCAAATCGTCCAATTGATCAAATCTTGCAGCTTGTGGTAAAAAATTAGGGGTGCATATTTGTCTGGCAAATGTGGTATTTCCTCCCTGTAAAAAAGTAATAACTGAATCTATGGTTTTTAAATACTCTTCTTTTAAGGCATATATTCTATGGCCATTATCGGAGCATATAGAATTTTTTTCAAAGGCAAGGTCAAAAATCTCCTGTAATCCAGATTTAGAAAAGAGTTCCAGAATAACTTCGATGCCCAAATCCATCTGAAAAGCACTAATGCCTTTTGTGTTTAAAAAACCCTTTAAATATGCCGTGGCCGGATAGGGGGTATTCAATTGCGTAAAGGGAGGGGTTATAAGAAGAAGGTCTTTGGCCATGATAATATTATGGATTATGATGCAAAGATAAGGGTGTTTCTAGTAATAGGCTTGGTAAATGGGTAGGGAATGCAATTGCTGGTAGTCAAATGATTTTAGTTTAAAAAAGTGGGGTACCTCTTTTTTATTTTATAAATAAATCAATAAACACGTGGCTTAAAAAGGTTTTTGGATAGCTGTAAAAACCAAAAAACTCCGGTAATCAGCCGGAGTTTATTCATCAATCAAAAAACGAACAGTCATGATAACTGTTGTTAAGGTTTACAATTTACGATTTTTGCGCTAGCTTTCCAATGGGGATAGGCGTTTGCGCAAAAAATTTCATTGTTTGGGTTAACCAAGATATGTTTTAAGGATTTTGCTCCTTGAGGTGTGTTTTAACCTTCTAATAGCCTTTTCCTTTATTTGACGGACTCTTTCCCTGGTAAGGTCAAAAGTTTCTCCTATTTCTTCCAATGTCATGGAATGTTGTCCTGCCAATCCAAAGTACAAACGAATTACATCCGCTTCCCTTGGCGTTAAAGTTTCCAAAGCTCTTTCTATTTCGGTCCTAAGGGATTCATGCAACAATTCCCTGTCCGGATTGGGAGACTCCCCACTACGCAATACATCGTACAGGTTAGAATCCTCCCCGTCTATTAAAGGTGCATCCATGGATACGTGACGCCCTGAATTTTTAAGGGATTGTTTTACATCCTCCACGGTCATGTCCAATTCCTTGGCAATTTCTTCTGCAGAAGGTTGTCTTTCGTGGGCTTGCTCCAAGAAAGCGAACGTCTTATTTATCTTATTGATAGACCCAATTTTGTTCAATGGTAATCTTACAATACGAGACTGTTCTGCCAAAGCTTGTAATATGGACTGACGAATCCACCATACCGCATAGGATATGAATTTAAATCCACGAGTTTCATCAAAACGTTGTGCAGCCTTAATTAAGCCAAGGTTGCCTTCGTTGATCAAATCGGGAAGTGTTAAACCTTGGTTTTGGTATTGCTTTGCAACGGAAACCACAAATCGTAAATTGGCCTTGGTCAATTTCTCAAGTGCAAGTTGATCACCTGCCTTGATCCTTTGTGCCAATTCTACTTCTTCATCTGCTGTAATTAAATCGACCTTACCAATTTCTTGTAAGTATTTATCCAAAGAAGCAGTTTCTCTGTTGGTAACCTGTTTTGTAATTTTAAGCTGTCTCATCGAAATTTTTTATTTCTATATTATGTGCATTAAGCATAAGCTGCATAAGGTTATACGTACAAAAGTTAGAAATGTTACAATTGGTCTGTTTTATTTTTCTTTTTTAGTTGAAATGCATGAAAAAAGCCACGCCTTCCCTTTAAAAAGGAAAAAACGTGGCTTTGAATAGTTACAATTATTTAATAAACTAGTCCCTTCTTGGCTTACGATCTCTATCTCTATTTCGATCGTTGCCCCTATCATTTCTACCGCGATCTTCTCGTGGTGGTCTTTCTATATAGCCTTCAGGTTTTGCCAATAAAGCTTTGCGGGATACTTTTTCTTTTCTTGTTCTTGGGTCTAGACCAAAGTACTTAACATCAAAAACGTCACCCATATTTACTACATCGGAAACATTTTCGGTACGTTCCCATGCCAATTCGGATACATGAAGCAATACTTCATTTCCGGGGGCATCCATATATTCAACTACAGCACCAAAATCTAACATTTTGATTACCTTAACTTCGTATGCGCTGCCCACAACTGGTTTAAACAATAAAGAATCGATCTTTGTAAGTACTTTATCAATACCTTCTTGTGAAGTACCTAAGATTTCAACAATACCTTCTTCAGTAACAGGATCTTCGTTAATAACGATTGTACATCCAGTTTCTTTTTGAAGTTCTTGAATTACTTTTCCACCAGGACCAATTAATGCGCCAATGAATTCGTTAGGAATTCTACGCATGATCATTTTTGGAGAATGTGGTTTCACATCTGCATTTGGTTCAGCAATAGTTTCGGTAATTTTACTTAAAATATGTAAACGACCTTCGCGTGCTTGTTTTAATGCTTTTACCAAAATCTCATAGGATAGACCTTTAATTTTGATATCCATTTGACAAGCAGTAATTCCTTCGGAAGTACCTGTAACTTTAAAGTCCATGTCTCCTAAATGATCTTCATCACCTAAAATATCGGACAATACAGCATAGCGGTCACCATCAGAAATTAATCCCATTGCAATACCGGAAACTGGTCTTTTCATTTGAACCCCAGCATCCATTAGAGCCATTGTCCCTGCACAAACAGTCGCCATTGAAGAAGAACCGTTAGATTCCAAAACTTCAGAAACTACTCTTACTGTATAAGGGCAGTTATCAGGAATCATTCCTTTTAAACCACGCTGTGCTAAGTTACCATGACCAACTTCACGACGGGAGGTGCCTCTTAAAGGACGCGCTTCACCAGTACAAAAAGGAGGGAAGTTGTAATGTAAATAGAAATTTTCTTCACCTTCGTAAGATGGCATATCAATTTTATTGGAATCTCTAGAAGTTCCTAAAGTAACTGTTGCCAAAGCTTGGGTTTCTCCTCTTGTGAAAATAGCTGAACCGTGTGTAGATGGTAAATAATCTATTTCACACCAAATTGGTCTAATTTCATCAGTTTTTCTACCGTCCAAACGTAAACCTTCACTTAAAGTCAATTCACGAACGGCTTCTTTTTCCGCTTTGCTATAATAACCTCCAACAAGGTGGCCAAATTCAGTCATCTCTTCTTCCGTAAATGAAGCTTTCACTTCTTCTTTTACAGCTGCGAATGCTTCCGTACGCTCTGCTTTAGAAGTTCCTTTCTTAGCAATTGCGTAACATTTATCGTAAGCTAAATCGTGTACTCTTTTTTCTAAGTCTTCGTTTTTTTCTGCAGTTTCATACTCACGAACCTCTTTTCTTCCAAATGCTTCTGCCAAACGCAATTGCGCGGCAATTTGAAGTTTAATAGCTTCATGGGCAAACTTAATGGCATCAGCCATTTCTTCTTCTGAGATTTCTTTCATCTCGCCTTCAACCATCATTACTGAATCTGCTGAAGCACCAATCATCATTTCGATGTCTGATTCTTCCAATTGAGCACGTGTTGGGTTAATCACGAATTCACCATTAACACGACCAACTCTTGCTTCAGAGATAGCGCATTCAAATGGGAAATCTGATAATTGGATTGCTGCAGATGCAGCTAGTCCTGCCATTGCTTCTGGCATAACATCATCATCATGGGACATTAATTGGATCATCACCTGAGTTTCCGCATGGTAATCTTTTGGGAAAAGTGGTCGTAATACACGATCTACTAAACGCATAGTTAATACTTCACCATCACTAGGCCTAGCTTCTCTTTTGAAGAAACCACCAGGGTAACGACCTGAAGCTGCAAATTTTTCACGGTAATCTACCGTTAGTGGAAGAAAATCCACATCACTTTGTTTGTAATTGGAAACTACTGTACATAATAACATACATTTTCCAGATTGTACAACAACAGAACCATGGGCCTGTTTTGCCAATTTTCCGGTTTCGATAGAAATTTCCCTACCGTCTCCAAGGTCTATGACCTCTTTAAATACTTTTGGTATCATAAATACGAATTAAAACCTGTGTCATTACAGGTTTGTTAAACAATGGTCTTTCGTCTTCAATAGACGACGTTGTTGTGTTGTAGTTGTGTGTTGTTGACCAATGAAAAACTATGTGCAAGCTTTTTGTTTTTGCCCATTGGTAACCCTTTGGGACTTTACAATATTACAATAAACAGTAATACTGGTATTGTAAAAAAGGGGAAAGTTTTAACTTTCCCCTTTTTATAAATTATTTTCTAATTCCTAATTCTTTAATTATCTCACGATATCTTACAATATCAGTCTTAATTAAATAATCTAGAAGTGATCTTCTTTTACCTACTAACTTTACCAAAGAACGTTCTGTGTTGAAATCCTTGCGGTTTCTTTTTAAATGTTCGGTTAAGTGGTTAATTCTGTGAGTAAATAGTGCAATCTGACCTTCAGAAGACCCTGTGTTTTTAGCCTCACCACCGTGTTTCTTAAAAATTTCGGCTTTAACTTCTTTCGTTAAATACATTCCAATATTATTTTAATGATTTTTATGTACATGATTGATTTTCAATCAGGGCGCAAAGATAGACTTTTTTTTAGAAACCTTGAGGAATCATAGTATTTTTTGGCAGCCATTAAATAAAAAAGCCCTGAATATAATATCAGGGCCTTTTATCCTTATCCTCTAACAGGATTGTTCTCTATTAAATCTATATAAAGATTGATTTTCTTTTTAAGATCCCTTCGATGGACTATAAAATCTAAAAATCCATGTTCCTGAAGAAATTCGGCCGTCTGAAAGCCTTCTGGCAATTCCTTGCCGGTAGCTTCCTTAACAACACGTGGACCGGCAAAACCGATCAGTGCTCCAGGTTCGGAGATATTGATATCCCCAAGCATGGCATAGGAAGCAGTTGTTCCGCCAGTAGTAGGATCCGTACAGAGTGAGATATAGGGGAGGCCTGCATCCGCAAGCTGAGCCAATTTAGCCGATGTTTTGGCCAATTGCATTAGCGATAATGCAGCTTCCATCATACGTGCTCCACCGGATTTGGAAATCATTACAAAGGGTATTTTCTTTTTTATAGCATAGTCTATTCCCCGTGCAATTTTCTCTCCTACCACACTACCCATAGAACCACCAATAAAGCTGAAATCCATACAAGCAATGACTAAATCCTTACCTAAAGATTTGCCTACCGCAGTTCTAACCGCATCCTTAAGTCCCGTTTTAGCTTCGGCAGCTTTTAAACGGTCGGCATACTTTTTGGTATCCTCGAATTTTAAGGGATCCTTGGAAGATAACTTGGCATCCAACTCTGTGAACTTGTTGTTGTCGAAAAGAATTTCAAAATATTCCTTACTACCAATGCGTACATGGTAATCATCCTCAGGGCTAACATAAAAGTTCTTAGCCAACTCATCGGATTCTACAATTTTACCTGTAGGCGATTTGTACCAAAGGCCCCTTGGGGTATCCTTTTTCTGATCGGTGGCAGTTTGTATTCCTTTTTCCTTTCTTTTGAACCAAGACGACATAAACTTTCTTTTTGGGTTGGGGGATTATAGGGTATTCACGTTATTAAGGTCTTCAAAGGCCTTTTTTAGACGTGTAACAAAAGTTTTTTCACCTTCTCTTAACCAAACACGTGGGTCATAATACTTTTTGTTTGGTTCATCGGCACCATTTGGATTGCCGATCTGAGATTGTAAATAATCTTTTTTTCCTTGAACATAGTCCCTGATCCCTTCCAAGAAGGCATATTGTAGGTCCGTATCTATATTCATTTTAATGACACCATAACTAATGCCTTCACGTATTTCTTCAACAGTTGAACCTGAACCACCGTGGAAAACGAAATCGATATGGTTATTTTCTACACCGTATTTTTTAGTGATGAATTCCTGGGAATTTTTTAAAATTTTCGGGGTCAATTTTACGTTTCCTGGCTTATATACGCCGTGTACGTTTCCGAAAGCGGCTGCAATGGTGAACCTAGGGCTTATCTTGGAAAGCTCTTCATAGGCATAGGCAACCTCCTCTGGTTGGGTATATAATTTGGAATCGTCAACATCTGAATTGTCCACGCCATCTTCTTCACCTCCAGTGATGCCTAATTCTATTTCTAGTGTCATCCCCATCTTGCTCATTCTGGCAAGATATGTTTTACAAATTTCAATGTTCTCCTCAATCGGTTCCTCCGATAGGTCGATCATATGTGAACTGTATAACGGTTTTCCAGTTTCTTTAAAGTGCTTTTCACTTGCATCCAACAATCCGTCGATCCATGGTAATAATTTTTTTGCACAATGGTCTGTGTGCAATATTACAGTGGCACCATAGGCCTCGGCCAATTGGTGAACGTGTTTTGCTCCGGCAACGGCACCCAAAATGGCGGCCTGCTGACCTTCATTGGACAATCCTTTGCCAGCATTGAATTGGGCTCCTCCATTCGAGAACTGTATTATTACAGGAGCATTTAAACTGGCAGCAGTTTCTAAAACTCCATTTATAGTGTCTGATCCTATAACATTAACAGCAGGAAGGGCAAAACCTTTTTCTTTCGCATAGTTGAAAATTTTCTGTACTTCATCTCCGGTAGCAACTCCTGGTTTAATATTGTGTGACATAATCTTATTTTAGTGTAATTAATTAAAAAGATGGGACAAAAGTAATAAAATATTCAGCTCTAAAAAGGATAATTTATACCTATGTTGAATACTGCCTTGGATAGATTATAGTCTCTAAACCATCTTTTAGTAGATTCTTCCGCTGGATTGTAGGTTTTAAATCCCATATCCAGTCTAAAAACGAAATAGGTAAAATCGTAACGGAGACCAAGGCCAGTGCCTAGTGCAATGTCTGCGAGGGAGCCTAAGTTTTCGAAATTTGCCTTTTCATCTGTAACATTGTCGAAGACGTTCCAAATATTGCCCGCATCGGCAAAAAGAGCTCCTTTTATATCGCCCACCAATGGAAATCTATATTCTAAATTAAGCGCTATTTTTAAATTGGCTTCGTTAAAATCATTTACATCATCGGTTCTCCCAGGCCCTAAGGAATAAGGCAGCCAAGCACGGTTGTCGTTGGATCCACCAGCAAAATAACTTCTGACAAAAGGGATGTTGTCCGAATTGCCGTAAGGTATGGCAATGCCGAAAAAACTTCTGAATGCCAGTACATTGGTCCCTGAAGTACTCCAATGTTTTATAAAGTCGAATTCCGTTTTAACATATTGGGAATAAGGTACATTAAAAACCAAAAGTTTGTCATCCTCACTTTTATAGAATGGAATTAAATAGGAAATTCCGGACAATAGGTTTCCGGCACTTTCTAATTTGAACCTGAACTGATAAAAATCGTTATCGGTAATACCATTTTTATTGTTTTTATTAAAGGTGTAATTACTCGCGAATATCAAATTGTTTTCGGTAAGTCTTTTTCTTCTTTCTTCAATACTACTTATGTCGTCAAAATCTGAAGAACTGGAAGATACTTCTCCATTTAGGATGGCATTGGTAAAGCCTATGGTGCCTTCGGGAATAATTAATTTTGGGTTCGTACTTCCATCAGCGGTCTCATAATAATCGGCAAGAGCTGGTTCGGTCTCATAATTGTCCGCAATATCATCTAAATTTTCATAGGTGTTTTGATACACCGTAAAAAATCTATTTGGGTTTACATTACGTACGAATTGAACATTTAGAAGTTCGGCCGTGTTTTTTATAAAATCTGTTGGCGACCAACTATATCCAAAAACCGAATTAAAAGTCTGCTTGTCCAAGCCTATGTTCTGTTGAAAACTGGTTCCCATAGATAATTTGGTCTTGGGAAGCATGTAATTTGGGATTATTTTAGATGTTTTTACAAATGGGAACCAAATTCGGGGTAAATTAAGGTTGATGTCCCCTCCCACTTCCAGGATGTTAAAAAAACGGTTGTCGGCTATATTGGGGTCCTTGGAGCCCCCTATGTTAAATCTTCCTGAAATGCTGAGGTTTTCTGCTCCTTTGAACAAATTTCTTGCTTGTAGGGATGGGCTGAAGGCAATTCCCAAAAATTGAATATTGGAGTGGGTTACGTCAAAATCGGTACCTAAGGAGTATTTTGGTCGAGGAGAAAGATAGATATTGGCCGTTAATTTAGACGCCACACTATCTTCTACAAATTCAATATTAGGGTATTTAAAGGTATTCAGGTTAGTAATCTGTCTATAAGTTCTAATACGATCAATTTCTCTATAAATACTATCTTTTTTGAGAAAAACGGCGTCGGTAAGTGTTTTTGGTTTGTAGCGCAACTTACCTTGATAGTAAATTGTAAAGTCCTTATAATCTAATTTGTTTAGGCTGTCCAATCCATTATTAAAGGTGTAGTTGGTGTATATGTTGATTTTTTCAAATGAGTGTACCCTGTATTCCGAGGTAGAAATGGTGTTGTCAGTTCTTGTTTTTAAATCTTCAATATTTAAAAGAATATCCAATTGTTTATTGTTTCCAAGTTTGGTAGTGTCACCAATTAAATCATAGGAAATGGAGCTCTCTTGAAAGTTATGTATCCCGGTGTTTCTAAAAAGATTGGTCAATCGTTCCCTTTCATTGTTAAAATTGTCCAAATCTATTTGTTGACCATGCTTTATAAACGAATTGCTTTTGTTTGCTTTATGAATGGAGTCTAGAGCGGAAGAGGTAATTTTGGAGGTAACCGAGTCTATAAGATATGGATTCCCCAAATCTAAGCTGTAGTGCATTATAGCCCTTTGTTTTCTAGAGCTACTATCTATGACATAGGTGGTATTGTTGTTAAAGTACCCTTTGCTTTTATAAAAGGCATTCAGTCTTTGCAGTGATCTTCTAGCTTTTGTGGTATCTATTATTGCCGGGGGTTCTCCTATGTTTTTGAGCCATACACTTGCCCCTTTTACCAAAAAGGATTCACCTAATCTTTCCACCTGCTTTTTAGATAAGATATTGACGAGGTGCTGCTCCCTTTTTGCTTTTTTGTGTAACCAAACCTGATAGGAAGAATCGGGATTTTTCTTGGCAAGATTGTAAAGATTTAATCTAAGGGGGTATCCCAGTAGGGTACTGTTCGGTTTTTGAAAAATAAGGCTATGAATATCTTCGTCAGTAATTTTTACACTATCGGCGTAAAGAAGATTTTTGGTCAATAGGAGTTCGTCTTCGCCAACTCTTTTTATGGCATTGCATGAGGTTATTGCAATTACTAGCAATAATAATCCTATTTTCGTAATGTTAAAATACATACACGGCCGTGTCCTCATAGAAGTCAAAAATACATTATTTGTATGGTTGTTAAAAGCCAAATAAAATTTATAAAAAATTTACAGCAAAAAAAGTACCGAACACAAAATAAGTTGTTTGTGGTCGAAGGAATCAAGACTGTAAATGAACTTTTGCAATCCAAACTTAAGGTCTATAAAATATATGTTACGGAGAGCTCCCTTCTGGAGACGAATGGGAATTTTGTGGAATTGGTAAGTGAGGCAGATTTGAAAAAAATGAGTGGATTGTCCACTCCCAATAAGGTATTGGGAGTTTTTTATATTCCTGCGCCTAAGGAAATAGACTTTACTGACTGGGTCATAGCCCTAGACGATGTTAGGGATCCCGGAAATATGGGTACTATTATCCGCTTATGCGATTGGTTTGGAATTGCAAGCCTAATTTGTTCGCCCAATTCCGTTGATTGTTATAATCCCAAGGTCCTACAAGCTACCATGGGTTCTATTAGCCGGGTAAATTTGGTATATGAAGATTTGCAAAAGGTTTTTGGACGGACAGATGTTCTTGTATACGGGGCATTTATGGATGGCAAGGAGGTATATAATGAGCAGTTTCCTAAAAGCGGGATATTGGTTATGGGGAATGAAGCCAATGGGGTGTCAGCAGCGGTTGAGGATTTGGTAAGTAAAAAAATAAGTATACCCCAGTTTGGCGCTAAAACAACAGAAAGTTTAAATGTGGCAACGGCAACAGCTATACTTGTTAATGAAATTAGAAGGGGGTAGTCTTTTACTCAAAGGTAAAATTGATAAACAGGCCCCTGGTCATCATAGCCTCAATATTGCCTGTCCACGGGCTATTGGGGTCATTATCCCGAATCAGTTCATCATTAATGGCAAAAACGCCACGGATAGATGGAGTGAACTTAAAATATTCTAGGTAAAAATCGATCCCGAAACCCATTTCGTAATAATAGGTTGTTTTTTTCATTCGAAAAGTGGCACTGCTGTTATCGTCCAAACTTTGTTCATTACTCCCTAGGTTCATAGATGTTGAGCCACCTCCGATAAGGAAAGGCTTCCAGTTTCCTAACCTTTTAGTGCTAACTTTTAGGAGCAAGGGAAAGTTTATATAGGTCGATTTTACCTCTCGGATAGCATCTCTTTCATTATCAAAACCAGGAAACCCTAAATTTCTTTGATTGTAATGTAGGCCGGGCTCAAACCTTAGGTCCAAAAATTTGTTGAGTCGTAGTTCCCCGATAAGACCTACATTAAATCCAAAGGATTTGTCCACCAAAACATCGGGCAGATCGTCTTTATATTCGAATTTAAAGTCATACTGGTTGAAGCCTAAAAAATATCCCCAATTAAGCAAGGGCTCATCTTCATTTTCAAGGTTCATTACGGGTTTTTCATTAAACTGGGCATGGGAAGTGGTGCCTAAAAGTATAAAACCCAAAAAAAGAATAAGAATATTTTTCATATTTTACTTTGTAGCTACATAGATTGAGGCAACCCCAAAAGTTTGAGGTCTATTATCTATACCTATAAACCCAATTTTATTCAAAATATTGTTGAAGGCCATTCCATGGGGGAAAGTAGCCGCGGATTCCGATAAATAAGTATAAGCACTACGGTCTTTGGAAAATAATTTACCAATGCCGGGCAGGATGAATTTAGTATAAAATTTATAACCTTGTTTAAAGGGTGTTTTTGTGGGTATGGATGTTTCCAGAACAACAAATGAACCGCCAGGTTTTAAGACCCTATATATCTCCGATAAGCCTTTTTCTAGATTTTCAAAATTCCGAACGCCAAATGCAACCGTTATTGCATCAAAAGAATTGGCCTCAAATGGCAGGTTTTCGCTATCGCCTACTATCAGTTCAATAATGTTTTCCAGTTTTTTTTCAACGATTTTTCTTTTGCCAACTTCCAACATGCCAGGCGAGATGTCCAAACCAATAATTTCCTTTGCACCAGTTTCTGTCATATTAATGGCTAAGTCCCCCGTGCCTGTAGCAATGTCCAATATTTTTTCGGGATGTTTTTCTGAGACGATGGACACTACCCGTTTTCTCCACTTAATGTCTATTCCAAAAGATATTACCCTGTTCAGTCCATCATAATTTCCGGATATGGTATCAAACATTTTAGTTACCTGTTCCTTTTTACCAAGCGTTGAATCTTTATAAGGGGTCACCTTCTTATCCATAATCATCAAATTTTTGGTAAAGATACTATATAGACATAAAGTTATACTTCTAATTTTTTACAATAAGCACGGACCTCCATTTGTTTTAACTTCTCTATTTGGAATACAACCCGATTTAATTGTGTAATTTTGTGCCGCTTATATTCAGATTTTATTTGAAATTGGCCTTAATAAGCTTCTGTACTTTTTTAGTAAAATGGATTTATTATTATATCCCAATCTGGTATACAAATACAATAGATATGGTTTCCGTTTTAGTTGAATGTAGAGGACGGAAGGTGCATAACTTGAGCATACAGGACCAACCACATATTATTGTTCACTTAGGTTGATGAAAAACAATTTATATAACAGATGAAAATTATTATTGCAGGAGCGGGTGAAGTAGGTTTTCATTTGGCCAAGTTATTGTCCTACGAATCTCAAGATATTACTCTGATAGACTGTAATAAGGATAGTTTATCATATGCAGATAGTCATTTGGATATTAGGGTGCTTAGGGGTGATGCCACTTCAATCGCCATTTTAAAGGATGCACAGGTAGATAAATCCGACCTTGTCATTGGAGTAACCTCCTCCGAGACTACCAATATTACCTTGTGCATGTTGGCAAAACAATTGGGAAGCAAAAGAACAATTGCCAGGATATCCAATGCAGAATTTATTCATAATAAAGAGGAAATTAATTTTGCAGATTTAGGCATTGATGAACTTATTTCACCAGAGGCTTTGGCCGCTACCGAAATACAACTATTATTAAATCAATCTGCTTTTAACAACACCTATGAATTTGAGGAAGGACTCTTGATAATGGTGGGCGTTTCCTTGCCTAAGACTGCACCTTTTGTGGGCAAGATGGTAAAAGATGCGGCTAAAATATTTCCTGAACTACACTTTATGCCCATTGCTATTCAAAGAATGGGTACTCAATATACAATTGTACCTAGAGGAGATACCATTTTCAAGGAAAATGATCAGGTTTATTTTATAACTGCCAAAGAGGGTTTGGACGAACTTTATAAACTCACGGGAAAAGAGAAGAAGGAAATTAAAAACGTTATGATTCTCGGAGGGAGTAAGGTAGGCTTTAAGACGGCACGAGATCTTTGCAGAAATAAGTTTAATGTTAAGCTTATAGAGAAGAATAAGGAAAAGGCTTTTGATTTGGCAGATGAACTGCCCAATGCCCTTATCATTAATGGTGATGGACGAAATGTAGAATTACTGGAAGAGGAAAATCTGGAGGCCATGGATGCTTTTGTAGCTGTCACCGGGAATTCGGAAACAAATATTATGTCTTGCTTGGTGGCCAAGTCCAAGAATGTTAAGAAGACAATCGCTTTAGTTGAAAATATGGATTATTTTCAATTGTCACATTCCATAGGTATAGACACCTTACTCAATAAAAAACTACTTGCCGCGAATAATATCTTTAGACATATCCGAAAAGGAGAGATAGTTGCAATGACTAGGTTGAATAATTTAAATGCAGAGATTTTGGAATTTATTGTTAAGCCAACTTCCCAGGTGAACGGGCAAATTATAAGGGAGCTCGAATTTCCCAGAGAGGCTACTATTGGAGGTGTAATTCGTGATAATCAAGGCATTATAGCGCTTGGAGGATTTAGGATTACAGAGGGTGATCGGGTAGTGGTGTGTTGTTTGCCAAGTGCCATTCCTAAAATTGAAAAGTTATTCCTGTAATATGGGTTTAAATTCTAAAATTATCATTCACCTCATGGGATTGCTATTGCTTTGCAATGGTTTTTTTATGATTTTGGCTGCAGTAGTCAGTGGAATTTACGACGACGGGGCTACCTTGGGCATTACGCTTGCTGCTATAGTAACAATGCTGGTAGGTGTTTTGGCTATGTTTTATACGCGCCATCATAAAAAGGAAGTAAAACGAAAGGAAGGTTATATCATTGTTACTTTTGGGTGGTTGGTAATGTCCGCCTCAGGAATGTTGCCCTATCTTTTTTCTGGAGCTATTCCGGGTGTTACCAATGCATTTTTTGAAACTATTTCCGGTTATACTACTACCGGAGCCTCAATTGTAGATGATATAGAGGCTTTGCCAGAGGGGATTTTATTATGGAGAAGTTTAACGCATTGGATCGGGGGGATGGGGATTATAGTACTTGCTATAGCCATTTTACCACTTTTGGGAATAGGAGGGATGCAGCTTTTTGCAGCGGAGGCTCCTGGACCAAGTGGGGATAAACTTCATCCTAGGATTACGGATACAGCCAAACGATTATGGTTAATTTATTTTAGTTATACGGTGGCTGAAACCCTATTATTGAAACTTGCTGGAATGTCTTTTTTCGATGCAATAAATCACTCTTTGGCAACGCTATCTACAGGGGGGTTTTCTACCAAGAATGCCAGCATGGCCTATTGGAACGACCAACCTTTGATACAATACATTGTAATTCTGTTTATGTTTTTGGCAGGTAGCAACTTTGTACTAAGTTATTATGCCTTTAAAGGCAGGGTGCAAAAAGTGATTATGGATGAGGAATTTAAGTTCTACTCCATTTTTATAATTTGTTTTACCATAGTTGCCAGTTTGGTAGTGTATTTTCAGGCCAATGTTCAAGAGTCCGATTTTCATCCCATGGTATTTGGGGAAGGCGAAAGTGCATTTAGGCATGCTTTGTTTCAAGTGGTTTCGGTGATTACGACCACAGGTTTTGTAACGGCCGATTTTACTTCTTGGACACCTTTTTTAACCGTATTCTTTTTTGGACTATTTTTCCTTGGTGGCTCGGCCGGTTCTACCGCTGGTGGTATCAAGGTAATGAGGCACTTACTTATTATTAAGAACGGTTTATTGGAATTTAAACGTACCCTACATGTCAATGCCATTATTCCCGTTAGGTATAACAATAAGACGGTACAGGAAAAAATTGTATATAACATCATCGCCTTTTTTGTACTTTATATGTTGCTGTTTATAATTGGATCTTTAGTGCTTGGTGCACTGGGGCTAGATTTTGAAAGTGCCGTTGGTGGTGCTGCATCTTCCCTGGGAAATGTGGGTCCGGCTTTAGGTACCTTAAATCCTTTGGCCAATTTTAATAGCCTCCCCGCGTTGGGGAAATGGTGGTGCGGATTCCTAATGCTCTTGGGTAGATTGGAACTGTTTACCGTATTGATTTTATTTTCTCCATATTTCTGGAAGCGCATATAAAAACAAAAAAAATGGACGTCGGTTAAGACGTCCATTTTTTTTTGGATTATTGTCGTTAATTATAAAACTGCTTTTATTCTGGAAACAGCCTCTCTCAATTCCTTCTCGGAGGCGGCATAGGATATACGTATACAATTGGCATTTCCAAAGGCTTCACCTGTAACGGTGGCCACATTTGCTTTTTCTAAAAGGTATAGTGCAAAATCGGAAGCATTATTGATTAAGATTCCGTTAAGCGTTTTTCCAAAAAAGCTAGAGATGTCCGGGAATACGTAAAATGCTCCCTCGGGTACATTAAGGTTAAATCCTTTTATTTCACCCAATAACGCTAAAACTAAATCACGTCTTTTGTGGAATTCATCGATCATGAATTTAATTGAGGAAATAGGGGCGTCAAGAGCTGCTATGGTAGCACGTTGGGCAATAGCATTGGCACCACTGGTAATCTGTCCTTGGAACTTGTTACAGGCCTTTGCAATCCATTCTGGACCACCAATGTAACCAATACGCCATCCAGTCATGGCAAATGCCTTAGAAACACCGTTTACCGTAATGGTGCGGTCGTACATTCCATCAATATTTGCAATACTTACATGGGCACCAATGAAATTAATATGCTCATAAATTTCATCGGAAACTATAAAAATATTTGGATGATTTCTCAATACTGCAGCCAAGCCTTCCAATTCTTCCTGATTGTATACGGATCCACTTGGATTACAGGGGGAGCTAAACCAGATCATTTTGGTTTTGGGTGTAATGGCTTTTTCCAATTGTTCCGGGGTCATCTTGAAATCGGTGTCGATACTCGTAGGAACTTCCACGGGTACACCTTCGGCCAATTTTACAATATCGCTGTAACTTACCCAATATGGAGCTGGTAGAATAACTTCATCACCATCATTGAGCATTACCATGGCAATATTTGCCAAGGATTGTTTTGCACCTGTAGATACTACGATCTGATTCAGACCATAAGTAAGTCCATTGTCGCGTTTAAATTTATTGGCAATAGCCTGCTTTAAATCTGCATAACCATCCACTGGGGAGTAACTGCTATAGTTTTGGTCTATTGCTTGTTTAGCGGCTTCTTTGATAAAATCCGGTATGTTAAAGTCTGGTTCCCCCAAACTTAAACCAATAATATCTTTGCCTTCACTTTTTAATTCTCTGGCTTTAGCGGCCATAGCCAATGTGGCCGAGGTGGACATGGAGTTGATCCTATCGGATAAATGGTTTTTCATTTTTCTGTTATAATTTACTGATAATGTAATGTGGGTTTTTTACCCAATTCCTTCAGATGTTTGAAGTGCGAAATTATAGCTTTTCTTGTAGTTTTATATTCGTTGTATGGTAAATTGAACTCATTTGCAGTCTCTTTAACAATTTTGGCAATTTTTGTGTAATGTATATGGCTTATGTTGGGAAAAATATGATGTTCCACTTGATGGTTTAAGCCGCCGGTAAACCAATTTACAATACGGTTTTTAGTACCAAAATTTACGGTAGTGAACAATTGATGTATGGCCCAAGTGTTTTTCATGCTGCCGTCTTTTTCAGGTAAGGGAGTATCCGCTTCGTCTACAACGTGCGCTAACTGGAATACAACGCTCAAAATAACGCCGGCAACATAGTGCATGATAAAAAATCCTATAAGAATTTTCCACCATGCTATATCTAAAAATAGCATAGGTAGTATTATCCAAATGGTTAGATAAATAAGCTTTGTTGCTACCAACATACTCCAATTCATGAATGGATTGGGGAATTTTCCATAGGCCAATTTTCTTTTGGTGTAGCGATACATTTGTTGGAAATCTGTGGTAATGGCCCAGTTAAAGGTAAGAAGTCCATAAAGGAAAAGGGAATAAAAATGCTGGAATTTATGGAATTTGTGCCACTTGGCATGTTTGGAAAACCGCAAAATTCTTCCTGCTTCCAAATCTTCATCATGCTCGTGTATATTGGTGTAGGTATGATGCAGTACATTATGCTGAACTTGCCAATTGTAAACGTTTCCGGCAAGGATATAGATGCTGCCCCCCATGAGTTTGTTCACCCATTTTTTATTGGAATAGGAACCGTGGTTTCCGTCGTGCATTACATTCATGCCCACTCCTGCCATTCCCACACCCATGGTAATGGTCAATAAAAAATTAGCCCAATTGGGAAGCCCTAAGGTCAATATTAGAAAATAGGGAGCCAAAAATAGCGCAAACATTACGGCAGTCTTTATATGCAATTTCCAATTCCCAGTTTTTTTAAGGTCATTTTCCTTAAAATAATCATTAACACGTTTATTTAGGGTCTTGAAAAATTGGGCAGAGTCTTTTCTTGAAAATCTTATGGGTTTGTTGTCCATGATTTATTTTTTTGTAAATATACGGCAATTCAAGGCCAAATTAAGTATAACTGCTTTGTTAAAACGTAGGCCATGCCCATTAAAGTACTATTTTTGGCAAAAATTTAATAAAACAAAATGGACCATTCAATTATTTATAAATATTTTCCAGATTTAACCGATATACAGAAACTGCAATTTGAGAAGTTGCAGGATCTGTACCAGGATTGGAATCTAAAGATAAATGTGGTTTCCAGAAAAGATATAGACGAGTTGTATCTCCGGCATGTGTTACATTCCCTAGCGATAGCTAAATTTCATAAATTTAATCCTGGTGCAAAAGTATTGGATGTTGGTACTGGCGGAGGCTTTCCCGGTATACCTCTTTCCATTTTGTTTCCCGAGACACATTTTACTTTAGTTGATGCCATTGGAAAAAAGATTAAAGTAGTGCAGGAAGTTGTGGAGGGATTGGAAATTACGAATGTAAAAGCCATTCACTCCAGAGTAGAGGAAATAGATGGTCAGTTCGATTATATTGTTAGTAGGGCGGTAGCCGCTATGCCTACTTTTACCCACTGGGTGAAAGGTAAAATCAAGAAGAAATCGGAACACGACCTTAAGAACGGAATCCTTTATTTAAAGGGAGGTGATTTGGAGGAAGAGCTAAAAGAATACCGTACCGTGCAGATACATAATCTTTCGGAAATGTTTGAGGAGGAATTTTTTGAAACCAAAAAGTTAGTTTACCTGCCGGTTAAATATAAAGGATAGGGCTATAGGCTTAACATATGGTAATAAGATTCTCTACACGTCCTGGCATAGGTCCTTATGTATTTAGGAAAATTTCTTAATGAAATGGCTTTTGCTGCCTCTTTAGGAGTATTTTTTTTAAGATTTTCTTTCATGATGCTTTGATTTAAGGTTAACCTTGTTTTGACTATTAATTTACAATAAATTAACGTTAAGTTTACATTATTATTGTCAAAATATTTTAAATAATTGCTTTTAACTGCAGATTTTATTATTGTGTAGTAATTAAGAGGGATGTTTGAGGGGTTATTTTCGGTTCCTGTATTTTTGAACGATTAAGCGCATTTTTCTGCCTTTAGTTTGATTGCGGAATGTTTCTAGCCCAGTTTTATTAAAAGGATTATTTCAAGAATAAAGCCCGTATTTGCAAATCGCAAATACGGGCTTTATAATTATAAAATGACTTCTGTTAGCCCAAAAACGGGTATCTGTAATCCACTGGGGTAACAAAGGTTTCTTTAATCAACCTTGGGGATACCCAACGCAATAGGTTTTGGGCCGAACCGGCCTTATCATTTGTGCCGGATGCCCTTGCTCCACCAAATGGTTGTTGCCCTACAACGGCACCAGTGGGTTTATCATTGATGTAAAAGTTTCCTGCACAGTTCTGTAAAGCTTTCGTTGCCTCCGCAATAGCATATCGATCACCTGAGAGGACAGCGCCGGTAAGGGCGTATTCAGAGGTGCTATCTACCAGTTTAAGTGTTTTAGCCCAATCCTTGTCCTCATAAATATAAATGGTAACCACGGGTCCAAAAAGCTCGGTTTCCATGGTAGTATATTTTGGGTCGGTCGTTACAATGACCGTTGGTTCAATAAAATAACCTTTGGATTTATCATAATTCCCACCAGCATAAATTTCAGCATTCTTGTCTTTTTTGGCCTGATCAATATATTTGGCCAGTTTGTCAAAAGAACCTTCATGTATAACGGCAGTAATATAATTACTCATGTCTTCGGGAGATCCTGGTTTATTGAACGATTCCACATCGGATTTAGCAAAATCCAATATTTCTTTGGAAATAGATTTCGGAAGGTAGACCCTAGAGGCAGCACTACATTTCTGTCCCTGGAATTCAAAGGCGCCCCTCACAATAGCAGTAGCTACTTGCTTAGGATTCGCGGTAGGATGGGCTATAATGAAATCCTTGCCACCTGTTTCCCCAACAATCCTAGGATAGGTTTTGTAGATATGAATGTTGTTCCCTATCTGTTTCCATAGCTCTTTAAAGACATGGGTGGATCCTGTATAATGGATTCCCGCAAAATCTGGACTGCTCAATGCTTCTTTTGTAATCATTACAGGGTCGCCATAAACCACATTGATAACGCCATCTGGTACTCCTGCCTCCTTAAAGATGTCTACTATTACTTTGGCAGAAAAGACCTGACTATCGCTTGGTTTCCATAGTACTACATTTCCCATCATTGCTGCACTCGCGGGAAGGTTTCCTGCAATTGCGGTAAAATTAAACGGAGTTATGGCGTAGATAAAGCCTTCTAACGGACGGTATTCCACCCTGTTCCAAATACCTTCGGCAGAATCCGGTTGTTCCTCATAGATCTGGGACATGTACTCTACATTGAATCGAAGGAAATCTATAAGTTCACATGCCGCATCGATCTCTGCCTGATGTATATTTTTTGATTGCGCAATCATCGTTGCAGCATTAATTTTTGCCCTATAAGGTCCTGAAATTAACTCTGCGGCTTTTAGGAAAATGGCAGCACGTTGTTCCCATTCCAGATTAGCCCAATGTTCCCTTGCTTCCAATGCGTTGGCAATGGCATGGGATACATCTTCCTTCTTTGCAGTATGATATTGGCCCACTATATGCTTATGGTCGTGCGGTGGGGAAATAGGTTTGGTTTGTCCCGTTTTAACATCCTTCCCGTCAATATACATTGCAACGTCGGTGTGGCCATTGAAATAGGTGCTGTATTGTTTTAATACTTCTTCCCGCTCTGGAGAGCCAGGGGCATAACTCTTAATAGGTTCGTTATATGCCGTAGGGACTTGAAAGAATCCTTTACCCATGATAATTTATTTTTAAGTTCAAATTCACCACAAAGGTACTAAATTCATCTGCGATATTAAAAGGAAGTGGTGCGTGAATTATGCTTTTTAGTGTGGTATTCTAAATTAGAATAGCCAGATTCTGGGGAGTTGATAGTTAATACAATACCAATGTTTCCCATGAAAGAAAACCAAGGGAAATTATGAAAAAGACCAGGCAATTTGGAAGACTAATTTAGGGCAAATGGAGCACTAAATTTAAAAGTGGGAATATAAACCCTAAACTTCTCTGAATTGTTTATGCTTACCATGTTATAGTGACCTTTCATGGCTCCTATAGTGGAAGCCAATAGGCACCCAGAACTGTAGGTGTGCGATTCGCCAGGTTTAATTACTGGTTTTTTGCCAATAACCCCTTCGCCATCCAACACTTCCAATTCGTTTAGCGAATCATAAATCTGCCAATGACGTGACGTTAATTGAACCGAATCTTTGCTTTGGTTTTCTATGGTAATGGTATAGCCGAAAGCAAAATGCATCTTATAATTCTTGAAGAAAGTTCCTTCAAAACTCGTGTTCACCGATATTTTTATTCCTTTAGTTACCTGTGTTATCATAAGATTGGATTCTAAAATGCAAATAAACTACCTATCGAAAACTATATTACTTATAGTAATGGTAATACAAAAAATACAATATTCGCAAATATGTATTTAATTAGGATAATCAATCTACCTTGCTCGAAAAGATTTCCGGATCGTTTTACAAAGATAAAACGCAAATATTGCATATTATCTTAAAATTTCAATTCTTTTGATAATCGATTCAATATCTCTAACGGGCAATTAATCAGCAAGATAAATAAGAAGAAACGATTTTAAAAGTTAAAATTGATATGATCGTTGTAATTATATTTTTTTCTGATGTACATCAAGACATTCATTGGCTAGACACAAGTAGAAGAACTAAAACATTAAAAACGAAGTTAAAGATCATACCTTTTTGGAAACCTAATTTATAGGTTTTGTAATTTCTAATGAAGCAATTGGATATACAAAATTCTCTTATTATAAATTCCTATAAAATTATTTATTGGTAAAAGGGTAATTCTTATTTAATATTGACTTATTTTTTTGTAACCGAATTGTAAATGTAGAAATTTGAGAAAAGATAATATGTTTTTGGAAAGTGTTAGGAATGTTTTGGTGTCAAGCTGGAGTAGGTTAATGAAGGTGTTGGCATATGTCAGGAAACATCCATTTAAATCATTATTATTTGCTGGTATTGCCGGATTTACAAGTCTGTTTTTGCTTTTTTTGATCATTTATTTGGGTGCCTTTGGCAAATTACCAACAAAGGCCTATTTAAAAAGTTTAAAAAACCCTGTAACCTCAACCATTTATGCCTCCGATAAAGAACCCATAGGGTATTATTATCTTCAAAATAGATCTAATGCCGATAGTTCACAGATAAGGTCCTCCCTTAAAGAGGCGTTAGTTGCTACTGAAGATGTACGTTTTTATCAGCATGGTGGAATCGATTACCGGAGTTATGCGAGGGTATTGATAAAATCCATCATTTTGCAGCAAAACGCAGGAGGTGGCAGTACTATTACCCAACAGGTGGCCAAAAATTTGTTTGGCAGGGAAGAACAGTTTTTTCTTTCTACCCCAATTAATAAAATAAGGGAAATATTTATAGCCAGAAGACTTGAGAGTATATATGATAAAGAGGATGTTATTTTGCTCTATTTCAATACGGTATCTTTTGGTGAAAATATTTATGGGATTGAAAAGGCAGCATTCCGATTTTTTAACAAGGTGCCCGAGGAACTGACTTTGTCGGAAAGTGCAACCTTGGTTGGCCTGTTAAAGGCACCATCTTACTATAATCCCAGAAGGTTTCCCGAAAGGGCCGAGCAAAGACGAAATGTGGTACTTTCCCAAATGCTTAAATACAATTATATCACGGAAGAAGCTTTTGCAGAGGCCCAGATTCCAATGAAGGTGGATTATCAGACTCCAAAAAAAGTATCTTCTTTTTCTGCTTATTTCAAAGATTATGTTGCTACGGAATTTGCAGTTTGGGCAACTGAGAACCCTGCACCTGACGGTCATATTTACGATTTGGAGGCAGATGGTTTAAATATTTATTCTACCCTAAATGTCAACATACAGAAGTATGCAGAATCTGCCCTGCACCGTCAAGCGGACAACCTGCAAAAACTTATGGATACTTATTGGGCCTCAGCAACTACCGAGGGGGGTAAGGAGGTGTTGTTGAAAAAATTGGTGGATCAAAATAACGAAGTGCGGCAAATGCGGCTTAGTGGAATAACGGAATCGGCGATCGAAGCATTTGTCGAGGAAAAACAAAATAGAAAATATTGGGTAATCGGCAAAGGATATGAAGATCAGCTGCAGTCTTTGGAGGATTCAATTGTAAAAAGTATAAATAGGTTGCATGCCGGAGTTATAGCAGTAAGCAGTACCTCTGGAAGAATAATGGGATATGTAGGTGGAATCGATTATGGATTTAGTCAAATGGACAATGTTACCACGCCGAGGCAGGTGGGGTCCACCTTTAAGCCCATTACCTATTTGGCAGCCTTGCAAGCAGGAGAGGAGCCTTGTAATTACTATGACAATAATCTTGTTACCTACTCGAAATATGAGGATTGGAGACCTCGAAATTCCAATAATAAATATGGAGGTAGTTATAGTATGTATGGGGCTTTGGTGAATTCCATAAATACTGTTTCAGTAACCCTTCAGTTGAAGACTGGGATAGAAAGAGTATTGGAGCAGGCAAAAAGGATGGGTATAGAATCCGAGCTTCCAAATGTGCCTTCCATAGTGCTAGGCACTGCGGATATTAGCTTAATGGAAATGGTAACCGCTTATGCCAGTATCTCCAACGGAGGAAATAAAATAAAACCCTATGCCATTGACCGCATAGAGGATGAACAGGGTAATTTGTTGTATGAAGCAAAGCCCTTATACCTAGGACGCGTAGCCAGCACGGAAAACATTAAATCCATTCAAAAAATGATGGAAGGGGTTATTAAGGAGGGTACAGGATCTCGTTTAGTGGGCTATGAAATTCCCTATAATCTTATCGGTAAGACGGGAACTACTCAAAATAATGGCGATGGTTGGTTTATAGCTTGTTCTCCCGAACTTGTTGTTGGTTCATGGGTAGGTACCTTTGATAAACGGGTTCAGTTTGCATCCACGAGTATGGGTTCTGGTTCTAATACGGCGCTACCTATTGTGGCATCCGTATTTAAAAATTTAAGTTATTGGAAACGGCCGATACTCAGTAATTTTGAGTATGGTTTTGATTATTTTCCCTGTAGGCCTTTTGTAGAATTGAATGCCCAAGAGGCCTACGATTACGCACAGAAAGATTCTACTTATTTACAGGAATTACGGGTAAGGGATACACTTGCTATATTGGTAGATGCACCAATATCAGTCGATTCAATTCAAGGGATTGTACCAGGAGAGATAGCCTTTGATTCCATTGATCAGGATAGCCTTTCAATAGATTTGAATATTTCTAAAACTACTGGCGACCAATAGAATGTTTTTATGGAATCAGTTTTCTTTTGAAATAATAATTGGTGAGTTAAAGGATTTAAAAAATTATTGAAAATGATATACAAAATTGCCAAGAATAATTACGCTTTAGGAAAATACAATCCATTTATTATTACAACAGGTCTTAAATCATATTTCCAAAGGAATTGTAGTCGACTTTTGTCATTACTATTTTTATTGGTGATTGGGAGTTGTTCCAATAATGCCCAAACCAACTTCAAGACAACTTATTTGGAGGTTAGTTTGAATGCTCAAGGGCGTATATACAGCCTAAAAGATATTACCAAACAACAAGCTCTAGAATTAAGTCCGTCCGATAAGACCTCACCATTGCTGTCCTTATATAACAGTAAACTTGATACCATTTTCGAACCACAAAGTGCCGAATATAACAAGTCCAAGAATACGATAAAGCTTTCCTATCCCAACAATTCCCTGGCGGAAATCAGTGTTGAGCCAAAGGATAAGTATCTTAAATTTACCCTGCTGTCGTTGACCAATAGGGACGATATTGAGGGGGTGCAATGGGGTTCTATCCACACCAATATCACCAATCTTTTTGGTGAAATTATTGGTGTAGCCAGAGACACTAGTGAAACCATCAACTATGCCGTAGGTATGCTTGCCCTAGATGATAATACTTTGGGGGGTACATCAAGGACAATTGGGGATGCGGCTCCTTTTCAGTATGTTATTCATTCCCCAGACTCCACCCAATATCCCTTGCCGGAAGGACTTCATGAAGGACAGGTCTTTACCCTTGGTGGTAATGGAATAAATGATGTGGCCTTTTATGCCCATAAAGAACCCTATTATAGAATTTTGTACGGTAACGCCGCAGAGGTTGACGATAAAGGGAGAATATCCATTACCTATAACTCAAGGGATAGGTCAAAGAAAAGGGAAGTGTATTTCTCTTTGATACCTAATATGCCTGCCAATACCCCCAATCATTTGCAGGTTCAGCCTCTACCTGGGGTGGATTATATTGGATCATCTGTCGCTTTATGGGGCAGCCCTGACAGTACCGCCTTGCTGGATGTAGTTCAAGATATTGTTTTGTCGGAGGATCTACCTTATCCCACTATAGATGGAAAATGGGTAAAAGATCCGGCCGCTTTCGTACCTGATGCCATTACTAGTGGCGGTCTGTATGATAGTATTATATCCTACACCTCCAGATTGGGCTTTAAGGCGATTAGTCTATACGATCAGAGTTTTCTGCGGGCAGACCGTGGAAATGAGGGGTATATAGATGGAAAGGATTTTGAGAAAAAACCGTTAAAATTAACTTCTGGTAATTTGTCACATAAAGAGTTCTCAGATTTGGCAGGAAAATACGGTATTACCATAGGTAGAACCCCCATAACTACAGCATTGGCCCCAGGTACCAAAGATGCCAGTCCCATTCCAAGCGATAGTTTGTGTTATCAGCAAAAACGTTTGTTGATGAAAGGCATCAGTCCTACGGATACCATTATTATTGTGGACGACCCTAAATACATGGACGAGATTGCTAGTTGGGAAGGGCATGCAAAAAATCTGAATATGGTAAAAATAGGTAAGGAGCTTATCCATTATCTGGGTATTTCCGAAGAAGAGCCTTATCGCCTTCTAAATGTAAAGAGGGGCTATTGGGGCACCACACCTATAGAGCACAATACCAACGATACCATATACAAACTACAGGTAACCATAAACTATGGCTATGACGGATTAATACCCAATATGCAACTTCAGGATAAAATTGCAGAATACTATGCAGATGTTAGTTTTATTAACGGTCTGGGCTACTACGATTTTGATGGACAGGAGTTTTTGTTCAATAACGGAC
This sequence comes from Arenibacter catalasegens, assembly GCF_002909235.1. Taxonomy (GTDB): domain Bacteria; phylum Bacteroidota; class Bacteroidia; order Flavobacteriales; family Flavobacteriaceae; genus Arenibacter; species Arenibacter catalasegens. The sequence continues at coordinate 350,162 of NZ_PHQQ01000001.1, read as the reverse complement.
ATGGTTATTACTCGGCCAAACGCTTTTTCCGAAAAATGTTCGAAAGGGCCCACTCGCATGGAATTCCTCCCATTCGCTTCACGGGAGCCACATTATCTGAAGGTTCATGGCATTATCAGAGCATATGGAATGTTGGAGGGGGCAAAAACCTTTATGATATTGATACAAGGGAATGGGGTAGTGCTACCAGTCAGGGTAAAGATCTTAGGGATGTAACATACGCCAATTATTTTCCGGTGGGTATGGGTGGAAATTTTCCCATCAATGCCAATTCAACGGTTGGGCAATATGAACATATTCAGGCCATTTCGGTCGGACTAGGAACTACTTACAGTCTCTATTTAAATCAGAAAGATGTGGAAAGCTGTCCCGAAAAGGATGCCATTTTCAAAGTAATCAGGACCTGGGAAAAGGCTAGAGCGGCAAATGCCTTTCCGAGAGATATTAAAAACCTTTTGGTAAAAGCAGAGAAGGACTGGAGATTGCTTGAAGGAGAAAATAAGGATACTTGGATTTTAAATGAATTAAAAGGGGGTGAGAAAATTAACAGCTACATATTAAGGAGCGCTGTGGTTTATTAGTGCGTTTGTTCTATTTATATGACTTGTGCTTGCAGGTTTGGTGGGATGATCGATATTCACTCATTCAATTAGTACCCCTTAATTTGTCTAAAAAGGATTCCTAGACCTTTCATAAATGCGCAATTGTCATTGGTTGTATTCAATATACTCAGGGATTGTTGTTGAGTCATTGAAATATAGGTAGTTAGAATTAGTAATTATCATATGGTTAACAATTTTTACTTACATTTGTTGAAAAATAAATTATAGGAAAAATATTACTTTTTAAAATTATAGACTTTCCCAAATAAGGACCACCAAATCTTTAGCAATATTTTCCATGGTATTGTAGGTTGTAAATAATATGCCTAAATTATATCCAGAAAATAGTATGCAGACGATTTGTATGTATCCTTTTACACTTTTTAAGCTTATGAAGATTGAGACAGTATGCATTATTGATGATGATCCCATTTTTGTTTATGGAACAAAAATTTTATTAAATTACAACAGCAGTTTTGGTTCCTCCGTCATAGTGCATGAGGATGGAAAAGAGGCATTGGAAAATCTTACTTCAATGGTTAAAGGCGGAGAGCGATTGCCAGATGTGATTTTCTTGGATTTAAATATGCCGATTATGGATGGATGGGAATTCTTGGATGAATTTATAAAGTTACCTATAGAAAATAAAACTAGGGTGTATATAGTGAGCTCTTCAATTGATAATCAGGATATTGAAAAAGCCCATTCCTATGATATAGTAAAAGACTTTATAGTAAAGCCATTGTCCGATTCCATTCTTTCTGATCTGTTCAAGTCCATTGAGATAGAAGGGGCCATTTAAAATGTAACTGGAAAATAGTTTGCGTTCGCTTTGGCCAGGCGCGAACTACTGAGCTGGCCTTTGAATCCTGGAGGCGTAACTTACTTTTTCCGAAGGATTACCTTCGGTTTTCCCTAATGGTTATCGTACTGCAAGTACAACTGCCTGATTTTTCAAGCCAGGTGTCTAAAAACAACAAAACCCAATCAAGTAAACTTGTTGGGTTTTAATGTTTTGATCCACAACACAGTTGTGGGTGATCGTGGAGCCGGAGACGGTCGAGCGTTAAGTAAATGCCCTGTGGGCATTTTTAGTGATGGAGTGAGCTGGCGCGCTGGCCTTCGAATCCCAGAGGCGTAACGAAACCGACCTTAGGAGGTTCACGAATACCTATAAAAAATCAACATAAAAAAGTAATGAGTAAAAAAACCACCCGTAGGTGGTTTTTGAAGTGGAGCCGGAGGGATTCGAACCCTCGTCCAAACAAGCAATTACAATGCCTTCTACATGCTTAGTTCCCAATTAATTTTCGATGTGCACCTGACTGGAAACAGCCTAATACACACTTAGCTCTTTAAGTTTTAGTGAGGATGGCAGAGCAACATCTTCCTTATATTGACTTTGATGGTGCTTCTGATAGGGACGCCGTCAACAAAGGCTTCCCAGAAACATCTCGCTTCCCTACCTAGTAGGGACGAGGCTAAATCCTACTATGATTCGGATTAAGCGGCAAGAGCGTAATTATTTTCGCCAATTAAAAAGTGTGGAAAATGAGATTAACGAGCTGTAGCCCAGCGCTCGACATGCTTACATTCCAATTGGTCTCGTTGTCAAAACCAGTCGGCCCCTTCAATGAGATAGGTACGCCTGGGCGTACCGTAATCGAATTGAATCCCGCCGATGGCGGGATATTTTAATCCAACCTGCCTTATCAAAGGATACGGACAGGCAGAATACTATTCTCTCATCTTTTTTTTCAATGAACTATATAATCTTTTCTTTGGCGTTCCCTTTTTTTCCTGTCCTGCAAGGTTTTCAAAACCTTGTAGGTATCAAAAAAAGGTCGGGCTGTCGGCTATATTTTTTTGATTTTTTCCCGAACACGGTCCAGGGAAAATCAAAAAAGATGCCGCCTCTATCCCTAACGCGGTCGCCAAAGGTACTCCAAAAAGTATTCCAAAAAAAGTTTTGCTTGTCAACTTGTCATATGTTACATTTACAACTAAACATGACTACAAAGTTATAAATATGAAATTTGGGATTATTAAAGAGCGAAAAAATCCACCAGATCGTCGCGTGGTCCTAACACCAGATGCCTGTGCACAGTTAGTGGTTAAATTTAAGGAGGCAAAGATAATAGTAGAGCCATCGCCTATAAGGGTTTTTAAAGACGTGGAGTATAAGGCGAAAGGGTTTCAAGTGGCATCGGAAATGGAGAAATGCGATGTGCTTATAGGTGTCAAGGAAGTGCCTATTGATCATTTAATCCCCAATAAAAAATATTTCTTTTTTTCCCACACCATAAAAAAGCAACCTTATAATAGAATTTTGCTCAATGCTATATTGGAAAAGAATATCGAATTGTATGATCATGAAGTAATTACCAATTCTAAGGGACAGCGGATGGTTGCCTTTGGGAGATATGCTGGAATAGTTGGGGCGTATAATGGAATTAGGGCTTATGGACTTAAATTTGATTTATTCAAATTACCCAAAGCGGAAACATTGACAGACCAACAAGCCTTGATATCGGAACTAAGGAAGGTGAAACTCCCCAATATTAAAATTCTCCTAACTGGTAGGGGCAGAGTGGGAAATGGAGCCAAAGAAATGCTGGATGCCATGGAAGTTAAGGAGGTTACGGTTACTGATTACCTTAAGAAAGACTTCGATGAAGTAGTCTATTGTCAGATTGATATTTCTGAATATAACAAGCGCAAAGATGGGATAAGAGGGAATAAAGCTGATTTTTTTGCGCACCCTGAAGATTATAAATCCAATTTTTTTCGTTTTGCCAAAGTAACAGATTTTTATATTGCTGGTCATTTTTACGGTGATGGTGCTCCTTATCTTTTTACACGGGAAGATGCCAAGCATCCCGATTTTAGAATCAAGGTAGTAGCCGATGTTAGCTGCGATATTGATGGTCCCGTGGCCACAACCATAAGGCCTAGTACTATAGCGGATCCAATTTATGGATACCATCCAATTACAGAGTCCGAGATAGATTTTACGGATAAGGAAGCAATTGCGGTAATGGCCGTAGACAATTTACCCTGCGAATTGCCACGTGATGCCAGTGTTGGTTTTGGGGATGCCTTCATGAAAAATGTAATTCCAGCTTTTTTTAATGGTGACAAAGACGGAGTATTGGAACGGGCCAGAATGACAAAAGATGGTAAACTAACGAATCGATATACCTATTTACAGGATTATGTGGAGGGCAAGGAGGTAGTGAACAGTAATCAGTGAACAGTTGCAGTAGACAGTTTACAATTTTAATTAACAATAAGCAATTAAACAATTATCAGTTGTTACCCTTTTTAAATGACCATTGCAGTCCTTGCGAAAGTGCCATAGCGAGGAGAAATCGAAGATTCAGCCCAGCAAAATCACACATTTATCTAAAACCAAATTGATTAAGGAGGATTGGGCCTAATTATCAGTAATCTGTTTATAGTCTACAATTAGCAGTAAACAAAAAATGACGATCATTGCCGATTTTGAGTAAAGATGGAACTGTTTTCGGGATTCTATAGCACTTATATCCGAAACTGTCACTTGGTAGCCATCCTTAATTTATTCCATTTTAATTTTCCAAATGACCGTGGGATGCACTTTTGGAGCGGTGATGCCGCCCAAGGCAACCAATTTCAGGTCTAGGCCGCTAAGTTTCTCCAAAGTTTTTATTTTTATTATTTTGGATTCGCCAGCTGGAATCTCAAATACTGGAGAGCTGTCATAAAAAGTATAAGCCATGGCGTTTTCGAATAAGAGATCGCTACTGGAAATATTTTTAAGTTCCACTTCCAGAACTTGGGTCTTCCCTATATATTTTGCCCTTACTATTTCTATGCTTGCCTGTAGCAAAGGTTTAAGATATTCGGCCTTCCCAACAAGAAGATCGTTGTACACAGCAACTGTTCTACCTGCAAAAAGGGCCTCCTTTAAACCCTCAATGCTTTTTTCTTTTGCAAATACCAGGGTTATGGGGCGGTGGTTGCCCATTTCCGTATACTCCCAGTCTATTAGCCCATGTACGTCACTGGTGCCCATAATGGTTAAATTATTTTCCAAGGCCAGGGCAAGGGATTCTTCAGAATAATCCACATTGTTTATGACTTCAATTCCATGTAATTCACCTTTTTTAATCCGCTCTTTTTGAAAATCGCTTAAGATTGGGGTTCCAGCTGGATTTTGGGCATACCATGCGGGATGGTTCCAAAAAACGAAGGCCTGTTGTTTTTTTGCAGAGGCAAAAGCATCTTTTGCATCATCATGTAATAATTTATTGGCATCGGTAATAAATACGGCATTGTTATGCCCGACAGGTGCGGAGCGTGTAATTTCAGATCCTGGTACTATTAATAGATCATGTTCCTTGGCTTCCTCCAGGGCCAATTGATGGGCGCGATTACGATCGGGATGTGGAATATCCTCTTTATGGGGCTGGTACTCCAAATGCTCTGTCAAGGATATGGCGTCCAAGTTTTCACGTAGCGCCTCCTGTACCCTTATGGTGGGCCATACATTGCCATCCGAGAAAACACTGTGCATATGTAAATCCGTCTTTAAGCTGACATAACCTTCAATATTGGGGTAGGTAAGTGGCTGCGTCCCTGAGTGGGTATGGGTTTGTGCGTTGAGACTGAGCAAGGTGAAGAACGCTACAATTGCTAAAACGGAATTTTTCATTTTGTAATTTTTTTCAATAATAAGTGATTGGAATCCTTGAAAATAAATAAAAATATGTTCATTTGGTTAATAAAAGGTAAATTTAGCTTGGCAATGAACCCGTCTGAAGAATATATTCAACATCAACCCGAACCCTATAGAAGTATATTACTTTATCTACAAACGGTCATTGAGGGTACTGTGCCGGAGGCGGAACTAAAATATAAATACAAAATCCCTTTTTATTACCTGAACGGCAAACCCTTTTGCTACTTAAATCAAAGCAAGGACTATGTGGATCTTGGGTTTTGGAATGCAGCCCATTTAACCCAGCATTTGGGCCAAATGACCACCACTGGCAGAAAAATGATGAAATCCCTTCGGTATAAATCCCTAGAAGAAATTGATAGTATCGTCTTAACAGAAGTCTTGCAGGATGCTTATAGCGTCAAGGATAAAAAGTTTTGGAAATAGTGCTCTAGTTATAAAGTTAGTATTGCTAATAAATAAGCCTGAAATTACTTTTTTTTATTTTTTTGCTACTGACTACTGACTACTGACTACTGACTACTGACTACTGACTACTCCTCAATCAAGCCTTTGTCCTTATAAAGTTGGATATACTGGTTGCTCAAAGAATCGGAATCCTTGTATTCTTTACGCAATTCGGTTAGTTTATCCTTCATTTCAGAAACCACTACAGCATAATCCGGATCATTAAATACATTGTTAAGTTCCTGTGGATCCTTTTTACGATCGTAGAGTTCCCATACATCCACATCGTAGTAAAAGTGAATCAATTTAAACTCTTTGGTGGCAATGCCATAATGACGCTTTACGGCGTGTTCGGCAGGGTATTCATAATAATGGTAGTAAACAGCCTCTCTATCCCATTTTTCCTTTTCACCTTTAAATAGCGGCACTAAACTTTTTCCTTGCATGTCTTCTGGTGGAACTACGCCTGCAATTTCGAGAAAGGTTTGTGCGAAATCCAGATTTTGTACCATTTCATCTTCTGTAGTTCCTGGTTTTATAACATTGGGCCATTTGATAAGTAGCGGTGTTTTAAAGGATTCATCGTACATAAAGCGTTTGTCGAACCAGCCGTGTTCCCCTAGGTAAAAACCTTGATCCGAGGTGTATACCACCAAGGTGTTTTCTGCCAATCCTTCGTCATCCAAATAATCCAAGACCCTACCTACGTTTTCGTCTACAGCTGCAATGGTCCCTAAATAATCCTGCATATACCGTTGGTATTTCCAGACCATTAGGGTAGAATCGTTCATGTTACCGTACTCTTTTTTAAATGCCTCATTAATGGGGCCGTATACTTTGTCCCATTCCGCTCTCTGTTCTGGATTAAATTTATTTAGACCTCCAATGCCCAAATGTTCCTCAATATTTAATTCGTCCAGTACGGCATCCGTTATTTTTAGGTCATAGCGCAACGTCATATGCTTAAGGATGTTCATTTCTGCAGGTCCTGCCGTAGTTTCACGGCTTGCATAATCATCGAACAAAGTAGCTGGTAAAGGATAGGTCTTTTTTGTAAATTCTTTGTAATGTCTTGGGGCAGGCATCCAGGACCTATGCGGTGCTTTGTGCAAATACATCAACATAAAGGGTTTTTTGGCATCCCTACGATTTTGTAGCCAATCCATGGTGAGGTCGGTGGTAATATCGGTAACATAACCGGTAATAGTCGTGTCGCCAGTGGCAGTAATAAATCGTGGGTTGTAATAATCTCCTTGACCAGGTAATATTTTAAATTCGTCAAAACCCTTTGGATTGTTGCCAAAGTGAAGTTTCCCGAACATAGCGGTTTGGTAGCCTGCTTTCTGTAATAATTGCGGAAAGGTGACATTGGTGGTGTCAAAAGGGGAGAGGTTGTCTATTTTTCCATTAATATGACTGTGCTTTCCGGTTAGGATAACGGCACGGGAAGGTGCGCATATAGAGTTGGTAACACTGGCATTGGTAAAGAGCATACCTTGCTTGGCGATACGGTCTATATTTGGCGTTTGGATAAGCCGATCATCATATGCGCTAATAGCTTGGTAGGCATGATCATCTGACATGATGAAAATAATATTGGGTTTTGTTTGGGTTACATCTTTGGATTCCTCTTTACAGGATACCATCAATATTGAAGTTCCACAAAAAAAGAGATAAAATAGTATGCGATTCATAGGTATGGATTAGGGTGAACATCAATTATTCCTGTTTCAATTTTTATTAGCATAACAGGCTGGGCCAATGACAAATTTATGTTTTTAACGCACAAATGCCAACTAAATGACTTGTAAGAATAAAGAATATATGCTCAGTTGGCGCTTGTTGATTAGATTAGTTGATGAATAGGTAATCTATTTATTGTTCGGAATCTTTAAGTTATCTTTTCATTATTACATCATAACGGTAATAAAAAATGCCACACATTTTAGTGCGGCATTTAAAAAATATTTTAATAAAACCCCAAAAGAGTTTAAGCAGGAATTATAGGGAATTTACCGTTTTACGAATCGCCACCAAATTGGTCAATAATTTTTCCAAATAATCCAAATGCAACATATTGGCACCATCACTTTTGGCATTAGCAGGGTCAAAGTGGGTTTCCATAAAAATACCGTCAGCACCTGTGACAATTCCTGCACGGGCTATGGTCTCGATCATATCCGGTCTTCCACCTGTAACCCCGGACGATTGATTGGGCTGTTGTAAGGAATGGGTAACGTCCAATACCACGGGGGCATATTGTTTCATGGTAGGAATGCCACGGAAATCTACCACCATATCTTGATAGCCAAACATAGTCCCCCTATCGGTAATCAAAACTTGTTCATTCTTGGAGTCAAGTACTTTTTGTACCGCGTGCTTCATGCTTTCCGGGCTCATAAACTGGCCCTTTTTTAGGTTGATCACTTTTCCAGTTTCTGCTGCCGCAACAACTAAATCGGTCTGACGCACCAAAAATGCAGGTATTTGCAGGATGTCGACATATTCTGCGGCCATATGGGCATCTGAAATTTCATGAATATCCGTAATAGTAGGTACCTTAAAAGTTTCTGACACTTTTCTTAAGATTTTTAGGGCCTTTTCATCCCCAATACCGGTAAAGGAGTCTACTCTGCTTCGATTGGCCTTTTTAAAACTGCCCTTAAAAACATAGGGAATATTCAATTTATCGGTAATAGATACTACCTTTTCCGCAATTCGCATCGCCATTTCTTCCCCTTCAATGGCACATGGGCCACAAAGTAAAAAAAAGTTGTTGCTTTTAGTATGTTTAAGTTGAGGAACGAGCTCTAAATTCATTGGTCCTAATTTTTATACAAAGATAGTGGAATTTGGGTGTTATTAGTATTTTGTAAAACTACTTCAATATCAATAAGATAAGAAAAATTGGGCTTTTGTAGTTGGCGTAAAAAAAATGAGTATCTTTGCGCCCGCATTTAGGGTGCTTAGATGCGTTTAAAATCATATTATGGGAGCAACAAAAAACATAGCTATTATAGCCCACGTTGACCACGGTAAAACTACCTTGGTGGATAAAATTATGTATCACTGTCAATTGTTTAGGGAGAATCAGAATACTGGAGACCTAATTTTGGACAACAATGACTTGGAACGTGAAAGGGGTATTACAATTACCTCAAAGAATGTTTCCGTGGTTTACAAGGATACTAAGATCAACATTATCGATACCCCTGGTCACGCCGATTTTGGTGGTGAAGTAGAACGTGTTCTTAATATGGCAGATGGTGTGCTTTTGTTGGTAGATGCCTTCGAGGGTCCTATGCCGCAAACCCGTTTTGTGTTGCAAAAGGCAATAGATTTAGGGCTTAAGCCTTGTGTGGTAATCAATAAAGTGGACAAGGAAAACTGTACCCCAGAGGAAGTGCATGAGAAAGTTTTTGATCTTATGTACGAATTGGGTGCAGAAGAATGGCAATTGGATTTTCCAACGGTATACGGTTCTGCAAAGAACAATTGGATGAGTGATGATTGGAAAAATCAGACAGAAAATATAGAGCCGTTATTGGATATGGTCATTGAGCATATCCCAACCTTTGAAGCTAAGGAAGGGAATACGCAAATGTTGATTACTTCTTTGGATTTCTCTTCTTTTACCGGTAGGATCGCTATAGGTAGATTGCAAAGAGGTACTTTAAAAGAAGGACAACAAGTTTCTTTGGTAAAAAGAGACGGAAGTATTGTAAAAACAAAAATTAAGGAACTATATATCTTCGAAGGAATGGGCCGATTAAAGGTTCAAGAAGTAGCCACTGGAGATATTTGTGCCTTGGTAGGTATAGAAGGATTCGAAATTGGAGATACTGTTGCTGATATTGAAAATCCAGAAGGCTTAAAAACAATTGCAATTGATGAGCCAACTATGAGTATGTTGTTTACCATCAACGACAGTCCGTTTTTTGGTAAGGATGGTAAATTTGTTACTTCTCGTCATATTAAAGACCGTTTAGCGCGAGAGCTAGAAAAAAACTTGGCATTGCGTGTTAATGCTACTGATAGTGCTGATAAATTTTTAGTATTTGGTAGAGGTGTATTGCATTTATCAGTATTAATAGAGACAATGCGTCGTGAAGGTTACGAAATGCAAATTGGTCAGCCACAGGTTATTATAAAGGAAATTGATGGAAAAAAATGTGAGCCAATTGAGCAATTAACTATTGATCTACCTGAAGAAGTTTCCGGAAGGGCTGTTGAAATGGTGTCTATCCGAAAAGGGGAGATGACCAGTATGGAAGCTAAAGGAAATCGTATGATTTGCGAATTCTTGATTCCATCAAGAGGTATTATTGGTTTAAGAAATCAATTGTTGACGGCTACAGCTGGTGAAGCTATAATGTCACATAGATTTTTAGAATACCAACCCATGAAAGGAGATATTCCTCAACGTCAAAATGGTTCATTAGTTTCAATGGAATTGGGAAAATCCATTCCTTATTCTATAGATAAATTACAAGATAGAGGTAAGTTTTTTGTTGAGCCAGGAGAAGATATATACGAGGGTCAAGTTATTGGTGAAAATTCAAGAGGTGATGATATGACCGTGAATATTACCAAAACGAAGAAAATGTCTAACGTACGTTCTTCGGGAGCGGATGATAAGGCAAAAATAGTCCCTGCTATTAAATTTTCATTGGAGGAGGCGTTGGAATATATTCAAAAAGATGAATATGTAGAGGTAACTCCTAAACATATCCGTTTAAGGAAAATATATTTAACAGAAAATGAACGTAAGCGAAATAAAATAGCCTAATCTATTAGGTGAGCTGAATTGAAAATCCCAAGGTATTAATCTTGGGATTTTTTTTTAGAACTTTTTGAAAGGTATCATGGTAATTACCGACTAAGTCGATTTTAATTTAAGAATGATGATTATGAATAAGAATTTGTTTTTTGTTGTTTCAGTTTTATTGTTGACTATTGGCGCCTGTAAAGAGCAACGGCCTAAAACAGATGCAGTTGTAGTCGAATCAATTTCCGAATATAAGATACCCGAATCCTGGGTACAAAAAAGAGTGGATAAAGCCCATGAGCGACTAAATGCTACCGAGGCAGGGAAAGTTGTTTGGAAATCAATGGAAGCACATGGAGGCTTGTTTAAGTGGTATAGTAATGGCTATTTGTCTTTTAGATTTAATTATCAGCCATTGGATGGTTCGGTACCTCGCGATACCTACCAAACTATTGATACCTGGAGTAACAAAGCAAGGCATAGTAGTGCAACCGATAGTACGGCAATTTTTGGATGGGATGGTGAAAATGCTTGGGTTAAGGCTAAGGACAGTACTTCTTTTAAATATAATATGAGGTTTTGGGCATTAACTCCTCTGTATCTAGCCGCACAACCTCTTGTTTTGGATGGTGAAGGTGTTAATTTGGAATTGTTGCCGGGAACTAATTATAAGGATGCACCGCAGGATGTGGTTAAGGTAACCTTCGCTTCCGGTACTGGGGATGCTCCAGATGATTATTATATATTATACCTTGATGCCAAAACACATTTGTTATCTGCGCTTAGATATATAGTGTCATACCCAGGGTATTTTCCCAATGGCGGAAATAATCCGGAAAAAATTATGGATTTGGTCGACCGTAAAACTATTAACGGTGTTAATTTGCCACTGAAATTTAATACGTATTGGTCAACTGAAGACGGACAACCAACCGGTGAGCCTATTACAACTATCGAACTCAGTGATATTGAATTCCAAAATCAATTAGAAGAAGATTTCTTTAAACGCCCTCAAGGCGCTAAGCTGATAGAAGGATTGTAAAATAAGGATAAAAAAAAGGTGATTTCCAATCTTTGGAAATCACCTTTTTTTGCTAATAAATCCGCTAGTTAGGCCAGGGATACTATTTAGACCTTAGGTGTAATGGAGTTATTTTAATTAAAGAAAATGCTCTTTATTGTACCAATTCCTTTTTACTGTAGGCCGCGGCGGCGGCACCGATAATCCCGGCATGATTTTGTAATTCTGCTGGTATTACAGGGGTTTCAATACTAATATAATCTTTAAACTCGTTCCAGTCTTTTGAGGTTCCTCCTCCTAAAATAATAAGATCTGGCGATACGATCAATTCAACGAATTCCAGGAAAACATTAAAGCGCTTACCCCATTTTTTATAACTAAGGCCTTCTTTTTCTTTGGCGGAAGCTGCAGCCCATAGTTCAATTTTATCATATTTTTTATACGGAATCTGTCCCAACTCAAAATTTGGAATCAATTCTCCGTTAAAAAATACACCGCTACCCAGTCCTGTCCCTATGGTAATCATCACCACAAGACCTTCCTTACCTCTGCCTACTCCAAAATTCATGGATGCAAATCCTGCGGCATCGGCATCATTGACCACTTTTACAGGCAAACCTGTAGCTTCACTAAAAAGTTCGTTTACATTTACTCCAGCCCATTTCTTATGAAGATTTCCTGGGGTCTTGCAGATACCATTTTTAATAACGGTCGGAAATCCACAGCCAATGGGACCTTTGTAATCAAAATGTTCCACAATTTTGGCTACTACTTCGGCCATGGGTTTTGGTTTTCGCGATTTTGGTGTTGGTATTCTAAACCGTTCCGTAATCATTTCACCTGTTTCCATGTTTACTAAGGCTCCTTTTATGCCCGAGCCACCGATATCTATTCCGAGGATTTCCATGTATTAAATTAAAGTATTTGCGAACAAAGTAACAAAAAACTTTTGGTAGTTAATGTATCCATGTTTCAAGGGCGAAGTTTAGAGAGCTCGTTGAGCATTATTTTCAGGGCAATTGTTCAATGTTTTTTCTAATTTCCTCCGTAAAGTCCAGTATTCCCTTTTTCCAACAGCGGCATTAATGCTTCAATAATGTCTGGATTCATCTGGGCTATATTTTTGGTCTCATAGGGGTCCGTGTTGTGATCGTAAAGTTCAAGGGTAGGTTCGTCCAGTCTATAATATTTGGTTAATCTATATTTTTCGGTCCGCAATGAAATTCCATTTTTAAAATAGCTGTAGGCCACTTGATCTTCTCTTGGTTTGGAACCTGTGAAGCTATCCCTAAAGCTTTCGCCATCTATTTTGTGTTTCATACCAATATTGCACAGTTCCATTAAGGTGGGGTAGATATCCACGGTTTCTATAATGGATTCCACATTTTTGGTCTGATTTTCTTCAAACGGGGATTTAATGATCAAGGCACTTTTTAACGCATTTTCAAACAATGTATGTTTTCCCCAAACTCGCTGATCACCCAAATGCCAGCCGTGGTCTCCCCAAATCACAATAATGGTGTTTTTGTCCAACCCTAGTACTTTTAATTCGTCCCAAATCATCCCAATTTGCGCATCAATATAGCTAATGGAAGCTAAATAAGCATGTCGTAATTTTTTTGCATATTCATTGGAGACCGCCTCGGATAAACTTGGATGTTCCTCCCCTAAGGCATATTGATTAAATTCACCGCTTGCATGTAGACTTGTTAAACTTATATTCTCTGGAATACTAGGATTAGGGGAAAGCGGTATTTTCTCCCGGTCGTATAGGTCCCAATATTTTTTTGGAGCATTAAATGGCAAATGGGGTTTAAAAAAACCAACGCCCATAAAGAAAGGTTGATCCTTGTCTTTTAGTTCCCTAAGTTTTGAAATGGCCAATTTGGTGGTCAGGCCATCAGGGTATCCCTCGTCATCCACTTCCCCTGCCTCATATGGTTTTACCTGTTTTTTTAGGCTTTGCCGATTTTCTCCGTTCGCATAGGCAAAAAAAGCGTTCCAACCAGTACCCCATTTCCCTGGGTTAAACAATAGCTCATTCCAACTAAAGGGCAATTCTTTTTTAGTAGATACCGGCGCTTCATAATCGTAGACCAGGCCATCGGCAGAGTGACTTATCTTACCAATGCCGACAGTGTAATAACCATTCCTTTTAAGATGGTGGATAAAAGTCTCGGGAGCGTCATTTTCCGCTGCATTGGAAATTTCCTTTTCAATGGCATTGTTGTTCAAATGTAATGGTTTGCTTGGGCGCATACCGGTTAACAGTGCGTATCTTGATGCGCCACAGGTAGGGACCTGAACAAAGTGATTTGTAAAAACGGATCCTTCAGAGGCCAGTGCATCCATATTGGGCGATTGAACAATTGGATGTCCGTACGCCCCCAATTCTGTTCTTAGGTCATCCACGGCAATAAACAGGACATTGGGACGCCTCTGTTCTTGCTTGCATTGTACAATGCTTCCCAAGATTACTAGGGATGCTAAAAGAGTAAGGGATCTATTCAAAAAGGTTGGCATGGATAACTCAATTTAGTAGGTTCAAATATAAAGGCTAAATTTAAATCAAACCAATTGGCCTGAATCTTTAAGGTAATCAAAAATCAATTTATCAACTTCAGAAACTTTTTCCCTGTCTTTATAATTCAACCATAATATTTCTCCAAATTCCATATTACCTGCAAGCTTTCCCTCATATTTGGAGGAATAACAGGTTGTTCTGGCTAATATAGCAGGTTTTCTACCATCGGCTTGTGCCTCAAAAATGCCAATATATTCAAAGGAGGAGATTTCTAGAGTTATTTTCAATTCTTCTTTGATTTCCCTTGTAAGAGCCATTGCATCGGACTCGTTAGGTTCTTTTAGACCTCCTGGAAGTCTATATTTAGACGTTCCATTAGGTCTAATGGCCAAGAGCTTTTGGTCTAGAATATATATCCATGCCAATTGATCTATAATTTCGGCAGAGGGCTCAATATAGTAGTCAATAGAATTTAGTGAATGGTTCTTATCTAAAAAGTCGAGCAGTTGATCAATGGCTTTTCCAAACTTGGTAAGTGTGCCAAGTTTGTAGTTTCGGCCCAAGGCACTGGAAATGGTCTCATCCCTATTGCCAAATTTATAACCTCCCTTTTTGATCCATACCAAGTTTAAAAGATGCTGCATCCCAACATTTCCCAATTGATCTATGGATATGGCTATTTTTAGTAGATACTCTCCCAATCCTACAATGCCTTTTTTGAATAAACCGTGAAAAAGACCGTATATAAACCCCAAAGGGAGTGTGAAAATGATTAAAAATATAGAGATGAGGAACAGGAGTATCCCAATTAACGGATTCACCTTCTTGTCCACCTTATAGACTTGTTTTTTTAAAATCATTGGCCTTAGTTGGTTGCTTAAAGATATAAAATATTTCTTGCTGAGGTTAAGCGTTTAAACCGTGATCTTGGAAATGGCCAAAAATGAAATCATTTCATTAATTAATGGTGTAGCTACAATACAATCAAATAAATGCTATATTTGAAAAATTCAAAATTTAGGGTATGGCTATTGTCTGTTTTTTTAAATGAGCTTTGGCCCTATGGTATTACGACTTCCAATTCTATTATGTATAATTTAAGCTTCTTCGATCGATTCAAATAATCTTTATAAATTTTATTAATGAAAAATTACATTGCCCTTGTACTTGGTGTTTTTATATTATTTTTTACTTCTTGTGATAGCAAGAAAAGGGAAGGCGAACCCCGAATTTTGGTTTTTTCCAAAACCATGGGATTTAAGCATTCCTCCATACCCAAAGGATTGGCTGCAATACAGCAGTTGGGGAAGGAAAATAAAATTAGTGTTGATACGACTAAAAATGCCGATATCTTTAATGATGAAGATTTAAAAAGCTATTCTGCCATAGTATTTTTAAGTACCACCGGAAATATCTTGGATGCCAAGCAGGAGGCCGCTTTTGAGAGGTATATTCAGGCTGGCGGTGGTTTTGTTGGTGTTCATGCCGCAACAGATACCGAATATGACTGGAATTGGTATGGAAGATTGGTCGGGGCTTATTTTGCCAGCCATCCTGCCGGTACACCAGAAGCGGATTTTATTATTAAGGACAACTCTTTTAGTGCTACCAAGATGTTTACAGATTCTATCTGGCATCGTACCGATGAACTTTATAATTTTAAGAAAATAAACCCAGAGGTACATGTTCTGATGACCGTTGACGAAAAGACCTACGAAGGGGGAGCCAATGGAGAACACCACCCAATGAGTTGGTATCACGAATACGATGGTGGGCGTGCTTTTTATACCGCTTTGGGGCACACTGAGGAAAGTTTTTCAGAGGAAATGTATTTAAAGCATTTACTAGGGGGTATTCAATATGCTATTGGGAAGAATGAAATCCTGGATTATGCAAAGGTTACCACTCAGATTCCTCCTGATTCCGATCGCTTTGCTAAAGTTTCTTTAAAATATGGTGATTTTTTTGAGCCTACTGAAATGGCTATTTTACCTAATAATGATATTTTAATTTCCCAAAGAAGGGGTGAAATAATGTTGTATAAGGCTGCAACCAAAGAATTGTCCCAAGTGGGCTTTTTGGATGTTTATAACAAAACATTGAGTGCAAATGCAAATGCAGAGGAAGGTCTAATGGGTTTGCAGAAAGATCCCAATTTTGAGACCAATCACTGGATTTATTTGTACTACAGTCCAACTGGTGATAAATGGGTGAACCGTTTGTCCAGGTTTAAATTTGAGAATGATATTTTGGATACCGCCACGGAACAAATAATTCTTGAAGTGGATAGTCAGCGTGAGATATGTTGCCATACCGGTGGATCAATAGCTTTTGGCCCGGATAATATGTTGTATTTATCTACGGGGGATAATTCTACTCCTTTTAGTGAAAAGGGTGTGAAATATGTGAATAGTGGTTTTGCTCCCTTAAACGATATCCCAGGAAAAGAACAGTATGATGCCCGTCGTTCTTCAGGGAATACTAATGATCTTAGAGGTAAAATATTGCGTATTAAGGTAAAAGAAGATGGAAGTTATAGTATCCCAGAAGGAAATTTATTCCCGGAAGGAACTGCTAAAACCCGACCTGAAATATTTACTATGGGCCATCGTAATCCATATAGGATTTCGGTAGATCCTAAAAGAGGATATGTATATTGGGGAGATGTAGGGCCTGATGCCAGAGCAGATAGTTTAAAGACCAGAGGACCCAGGGGATATGATGAAATGAATCAGGCTAGGGAGGCTGGAAATTTTGGTTGGCCATTGTTCGTGGCGGATAACAAGCCATACCGCAGCTATGATTATGCTACGGGGGAGAGTGGTGAGTCCTTTGATCCCGAAAGGCCTATCAATGATTCAAAAAACAATACAGGGCTTAGGGAGCTTCCCAAGGCAATGCCAGCCTATGGTTTTTATCCATACGTGGAATCGCAAGAATTTCCACAAACCGGTACTGGGGGAAGGAACGCTATGGCGGGACCTGTGTATTATTCGGACCTCTACAATGGCCCCAATGCCCTGCCAGAGTATTACGACGGTAAAGTATTGGTTTATGATTGGATAAGGGGCTGGATGATGGCCGTTAGCCTTTTCCCCAATGGCGAATTCAATAAAATGGAACCTTTTGCTGATCATATTAAAGTCAATAATCTTATCGATATGGAAGTTGGTCCGGATGGTAGGGTCTATCTCTTGGAATACGGTAGTGGCTGGTTTTCTAAAAATGATGATTCCGCGTTGAGCTATATAGAATATAATGGGGGCAATAGACCGCCGGTAATTGAGAATATTTCTGTTGATAAAACATCTGGAAAATTCCCACTCACCTTTACCTCCACATTGGAAGCGATGGATAAGGAGCAGGATACAATGGCCTATGTGTGGGATTTGGGGAATGGTGAAACCAAGGAAACTACTACTTCTAGTATTACCTACACCTATGAGAATGCGGGGGACTACCTTGTGTCCGCCACTGTTACCGATAGTAAAGGGGCTTCGGTCAAAAGCCAAGTGCTTAATATTGTGGCCGGAAATTCGAGGCCAGAGGTGTCGATAGCTATTAGTGAAGGCAATTCATCTTTCTTTACGCCTGGGGTAGCTGTGAACTATAAGGTTTCCGTTACTGATCCGGATGGTTCTGAAATCGATAAGGCTAATATTTTTGTTTCTGTAGATTATTTGGAAGGCTTGGATGAGGCCTCACTTTCTTTGGGGCATCAAGAAGTGTCTGCGGCCGTTACTGGAAAAGCTTTGACATTGGCATTGGACTGTAAAACCTGCCATAAAGAAAAGGAAAAATCAGTAGGCCCAATGTACCATGATATCGCTGAAAAGTACAAGAACGATAAAAAGGGACTTAGTTATCTTCAAGGAAAGATTATTTCCGGCGGTAGTGGAGTTTGGGGCGAAGTAACCATGCCGGCCCATCCCAACCTGACCAATGATGAATCCAGGCAGATAGGATTGTATATCCAGTCCCTAGCCAGTACAGCTGTTAAGAAGAAATCCTTACCGGCAGCGGGAAGCATAGTTCCAAATCCTGCAAAGGGGGCAACTGTAATGGTGATTACTGCCAGTTATACGGACAAGGGGGATAATAATGTAAAGTCATTGACAGGATCTAAATCCGTTGTATTGCAAAGAGACGCTAATGCTAACAATGCCGAAGGCAAGTAAGGGGCATTTTTGGTCCTATACTTTACAGAGAAAGACTTAAAGGATAAGTTTGGTTAAATTATTACCATCTGGCGGATTGAATTTTTTTGGTCCGGCAGATGGAATTAAAGGAGCTTGTACTTGCTTTATGGTCTTGTTTTGAAAGTTGTAGTCTTATTTAATGCCTTACTTTTTAATAATTCATCCAATTTTTAAATTCGGCTGCTTTGGCTTTGCTCACAATTACCCGCTCCTCATAGGTCGGGATAACATTAACGATAAGTTTTCCGTTGAAATATTGTTTAATACCGGAAATGGCATCCCTTTGAACAATAAATTGGCGGTTTAGCCTATAAAAAATAGAAGGGTCCAGTTCATTTTCAATATCTTCCAATTTTTGTTCTATGACATAAGTTTGTTTATCCTTGGTTACCGCTTTAACTATTCCGTTATCAATATATAGGTACGCAATTTTTTCAGTCTTTAATGGAATCAATTCATCTCGGTGATGGACCAAATACATTGATTTGTAGCCTCTTTTCTGATCTTTTAATAAATGTAATAATCCCTCTACTTGATTGGAAATAAGACCCTTGCCTTTTTTTTGATCTTTAAATTGAATTAGGCTTTCTTCTAGCTCATCCTCATCTATGGGTTTTAATAAATAATCGATGCTATTTAGTTTGAAAGCCTTTAAGGCATATTGGTCATAAGCGGTAGTAAAGATTATGGGAGCATCAATTTTAATTGCGTCAAAAATTTCAAATGACAGTCCATCGGCCAGGTGTATGTCCATAAAAACTAGGTCAGCCCCCTGATTATGAGAAAAATAATCAACTGAGGTTTTTACAGAGTCTAGAACGGCCAATACCTCAATGGTATCCTCTAAGCTTTTAAGCATATAGACAAGGTTTTCACTTGCCGCCAATTCATCTTCTACTATTACTACTTTCATGTCATTTTGTTCAAAGGTAACTTTACGCGGAAAATATCATTTTGTTTATCCACAATAATTTGCTGTTTTCTTATCATATAATAACGTTTGTATAGATTTAAAAGTCCAGTACCGGTACCTTCCGCCAATGTAGTACGCGCCCGTACTTTGTTTTCCACATAGAGGCATTCGCCCTGGGAGTAGATTTGAACTTTTAAAGGATGTGATTCCGAAATCTCGTTATGTTTTACTGCATTTTCTGCCAATAATTGCAATGCCAAAGGTGGAATTTTTCTGTCCAGATAACTTTCGTCAATTGCGATTTCAATTTGAAAACGGTTCCTGTATCTTGTTTTTATTAAATAGGTATAGCTTTCTAAAAATTTAAGTTCCTCTTTTAAAGTTACCAGATCTCTATCCCCGCTTTGCAATATATAACGGTACATAAAGGAAAGCTTTTTAACAAACATGGTGGCCTCCTTATTGTCTCGTATAAGGGAATTGAGTGTATTTAGGGAATTGAAAAGAAAATGCGGGTTGATTTGATTCTTTAGGGCAGAAAGTTCATTTTGTAGGTTTTGCTGTTTTAAATGTTCGTTCTCCAGAATGTTTTCACCTTGAATAATTTTAAGCCTTAAGATTCTAGAAATAAAAAGTATGATAATGAGGACAACGATGAATATAAAAACTTGAAAATCCTCTTCTCTATTGGAAATGGTCTTTTCAATAAAAATAGGGTATACTAAATTTAGGATTGAAATTGTGGCCACTAGGATTCCAATATTGCCCACGAGCCTCAATCCCCAATCCATTAAGCGGTTCCTTTTAGGAATGCGATAAATAAAATTGGTATTGAACTGAAGTGCGGACCATGAAAAAAGGAAAGAAAACCAGAATTTTAAATCAAGATCTACAAACAGCTCACTGGAAAAAATCCCTTTATGAAATCCGGTTGACCTGAAAAGCGATATGGTCAGTGGAAGGGTCACTAAAACAGCGATCAGAAGGGCAATTTTTATAATTTCGAGCTGCTGTACCTGTTTTGGACTATCCATTTTAATCTAGTTGGTTTTAAATATACCTCTTTAATCATCCCCATCATAGTTCCATATATGGAATTTAATTGATCAAATGGCTATAGGAAAAAAATAAGCCCTTGGAAATACCAAGGGCTTATATGTAGCCGACCCATAAAACTGTTCTTTATTTAGAGAAAGGGTCAAATCCTTTAGGAAGATAGTTCATAACCTCAAAACCAAGATTTATTTCCTCCTCTATTTCTTCTACTACGATATCGCTAAGGTTCAGTTCCATACCTTCATATGCATTAAAACCTATAGGAAGATATTTGGCTGGATCAAAATCCAAAACAATTTCTTCTTCCAAGTCCTCCACAATAATATCGTCAAGATCCAATTCCATCCCAGCATAAGCATCAAATCCAAGGGGAAGGTAGGTTGCTGTATCGAATCCTAGAATAATTTCTTCCTCCTCATTAACAAGGTTAATTTGATCCAGGCTTAAATTTCTTATTTCCTCATCCAAAAGTAATCCTTCTGCAAAGGGGTTATGGGATTCTAAATAGCAGTTGATGCCTTCAGTTTTTAAACATTTGTCCTTTCCTGAAAATGAGAACAGCGAAAGAGATACTAGTATAGTACTTATTAATAAAGCTGCGTTTTTCATGTTATTTAATTTTATAATTATTTTGTGATACATCTTGTTTATGGCACAAAGATACAGGGCCTTATAGTGTATAAAAGGTAGTTATTAAGTGAAGTGGACAAAATGGTAAGTGAAGCGACTTTGGATTTAACTGAACCGTATGCGATTTGAAAAATAAATTCAAAAAAACTGGTGATCACTGGCTTGTTTGAAGCCAAATAAGCCAGTACAATGGCCCGCTGTTTATGGTCAGCTCAATAAAATAATGTGGATTTAGACTGGAACTATTTCTTTTTAAACTGCTCGTTGTATAACTTCAAACACCTTATTGCCATCACACTTCAATGTCTTGGATGGATATTTAAGAATAAGGGCGTAGTCGTGCGTGGCCATTAGGATAGTCCTCCCTGTTTTGTTGATGTCCTGAAGTACTTTCATTACCTCTACGCTGGTTTGAGGGTCTAGATT
The DNA here is from genome assembly GCF_002909235.1 of Arenibacter catalasegens. GTDB lineage: Bacteria > Bacteroidota > Bacteroidia > Flavobacteriales > Flavobacteriaceae > Arenibacter > Arenibacter catalasegens. The sequence continues at coordinate 328,853 of NZ_PHQQ01000001.1, read as the reverse complement.
CCCTGTTGGCTCGTCCGCAAGAATTAAATCTGGATCATTTAGAAGGGCTCGTGCTATGGCAATCCGCTGTTGTTCTCCACCCGATAGTTCATGTGGAAATTTAAAGCCTTTTGTTTTCATGCCTACTTTATCCAAGACATCTTCAACTTTGGCGTTCATTTCGCTCTGGTCTTTCCAACCGGTAGCTTTTAATACAAACAGTAGGTTATTGTTGACGTTGCGATCCGGTAATAATTTAAAATCCTGAAAAACAACTCCCAGTTTTCTTCTCAAATATGGGATATCCCTTTCCTTTAAGGTGGTGAGATCGAAATCCACAATGTTGCCGCTCCCTTGCTTTAACGGGAGGTCGCCATATAAAGTTTTCATAAAGCTACTTTTTCCACTGCCCGTCTTCCCTATAAGATATACGAACTCTCCTTTTTTTATTTCAAGGCTAATATCGTTCAGTACTAAATTTTCTCCCTGGAATACGGCTACATCCTTCAGTTGCAATATGCTTTCGCTCATAGTTTTTAATGTTGATATAAATGTAATAAGTTCCTGTGGAAATAAACCAAATCTTCTTTAAAATTCTTTTTCTTTATCATATACTTGAGGACATTATTTATCGTTATATAATTTAATTACGGTAATTCTTAACTTCTAGAGAACATTATGCTAAGAAAAAAAACCGCTGTAATACTGTGTTTTTTTGGGTCTTTGTTTATTGCGAACGCCCAAGAATCAAAAATCTATACTTTTGACCAAAAGGACTACCAGGAAGCTTTGGCCTTGTATAACAATAAGCAGTATCAAGCAGCTCAGACAATTTTTGACAAGGTAAAAAACAATACCAGGGATGAAGAGACCCAGGCCAACAGTGCGTATTATGCCGCTACGGCTGCTATTCGCCTAAATCAGTTGGGGGCGGACAGGTTAATGGAGGAATTTGTGGAAAAGTACCCTACTTCTACCAAGCGCAATTCGGCCTATATTGATGTGGCCGATTATTATTTTGAAACTGGAAAATATCCTTATGCCTTAAAGTGGTATGGCAAGGTAGATCAAAGTTCCATGTCCAGAAAAGACAAGGAACGCTTCAGTTTTAACAATGGATATGCTTTGTTTTCATCGAACAAACCCAAAGAGGCAGAGCGTTATTTAAACCAGGTCACCACCTCACCAACATACGGGTCCCAAGCAAAGTATTATTTGGGATATATTGCGTATCAGCAAGATGATTATGCACAGGCCAATCAGCGTTTTGATCAGATAACGGATCAAGAATTGTTGGAGGAAAAACTGTCCTATTATCAGGCAGATATGAATTTTAAACTGGGCAAGTTTGAAGAAGCCATTGCCTTGGCAAAAAAACAATTGCCAAAATCTGATCGTAATGAGGTGTCAGAGCTAAACAAAATAATTGGCGAGAGTTACTTCAATCTAAAACAATATGCCAATGCCATACCTTATTTAAGCGAATACAAGGGTAAGAGAGGTAAGTGGAGTAATACCGATTATTATTTTCTGGGTTATTCCTACTATAAGCAAGGCGATTATGCCAATGGGATACAGCAATTTAATAAGATAATTGATGGGAATAATGATGTTTCACAAAATGCCTATTATCATTTAGCGGAATGTTATCTGAAATTGGATAAAAAACAAGAGGCTTTGAACGCGTTCAGAAATGCTTCCCAAATGGATTTTAATCCAGAAATTCAAAAGGATGCCTATCTAAATTATGCCCGATTGAGTTATGAAATCGGGAATGCTTACGAGCCGGTACCCAAAGTTTTGACTACTTACTTGGAAAAATATCCCAATGATGCCCATAAAGAGGAAATGCAGGAGTTATTGGTAGACTCTTATATCACCTCAAGAAATTTTGCCGGGGCGATGGACCTTTTGGAAAAGAACAAAAACTTTGCCAGTAAGGCTACGTATCAGAAGGTGGCCTTTTATAGAGGAGTGGAATTATTTTTAGAGTTGAACTTTGAACAGGCATCAGCCGTATTCAAAAAATCTTTGGACAATGCGGAGGATCAATATTTTAAGGCTAGGGCTAGTTATTGGAAAGCGGAGTCGGACTATAATATGAACCATTTTGATGAGGCCTTGGCGGGATACCTTCAATTTAAATCCATTCCCAGTGCTAAATCGACCCCTGAATTCAAAGACTTAAATTATAATTTGGCATATACCTATTTCAAGTTAAGAGATTATACCAATGCCATAGCCGCATTTTCCAGTTATGCTGAGACCAGCAACGATGGTGAAAAATTGAACGATACCTACCTGCGATTAGGGGATAGTTATTTTGTTAGTAGTAAGTATTGGCCTGCCATTGAAACTTACAACAAGGCAATAGCTAGGAATATTCCGGAGAGCGATTACGCTGCTTACCAAAAGGCATTGAGTTATGGATTTGTGGACAGGAGTGCCACCAAAATAGAGGAGCTTTCCAATTTTGTATCCAGATATCCCAACTCAACCCTAAAAGATGATGCATTGTTTGAGTTGGCCAATTCTTATGTTAGAGCCAATAATACCGAAAGAGGGTTACAGCTTTACGACCAATTGATCGGAGATTACAGAGGAAGTTCTTTGGTGCCACAAGCTATGTTGCGTCAAGGATTGGTACATTATAATGCCAATAGAAACGAACAGGCTTTGGCCAAATTTAAAACCGTAGTCCGGGACCACCCTAATACACAGGAAGCACTTCAGGCAGTAACTACCGCCAAACTTATTTATGTGGATTTGGGTAGGGTTAATGATTATGCCCAGTGGGTTAAAGGGCTTGATTTTGTGGAGGTGACGGATACTGAACTGGACAATGCCACTTTTGAATCTGCGGACAAACAATATATTGAAGGTAACCGGGATGCTGCCATAAAGGGATATGAAAGCTATGTTAAACAATTTCCAAACGGATTAAATTCATTGAAGGCCAATTTTAATTTGGCACAATTGTATTTTGGAAAGGGCCAAAAGGATAAAGCCTTGCCCTATTTTAAAAATGTTGAAGGGAGAGGGACCAATGAATATGCTGAACAGGCACTTACTAGGGTATGTGAGATTTATGTAGGCAAGAACGATTACGTAACGGCTATTCCTTACTTAGAACAATTGGAGTCCAAGGCTGAAATTCAGCAGAACATCACCTTTGCCCAATCCAATTTAATGAAAGGCTATTATGAACAGTCAGACTATGACAAGACCATTACATATGCCGGAAAAGTATTGTCCAATTCCAAAATAGACAACCGTATAAAAAGTGATGCGCAAATAATGATCGCAAGGTCGGCCATTAAGACCAATGATGAAAACAGGGCAGAGAAGGCGTATGCGGAAGTGCTGAAAATTGCTACGGGAGATTTAGCGGCTGAAGCACTTTATTATGATGCCTTTTTTAAGAACAAGGCTCAAAAGTATGAGGCTTCCAACGCTTCAGTTCAAAAATTGGCGAAGGATTATGCCGGGTATAAGGAATGGAGTGCCAAAGGATTGATTGTTATGGCTAAAAACTTTTACGCATTGGGAGATGCTTTTCAAGCTACCTATATTTTGGACAGCGTTATTTCCAATTTTGGTGATTTCCCTTCTATTGTGGCCCAAGCCAAACAAGAGTCATCTATAATTAAGGCAAAAGAAGCCCAAAGTAATTCTTCTATTAGTACAGATGGAAATTAAAAATTCCTTGCAAAAAGAACAATATATGCACAAGCACATAAAAATATCCATATTCGCCATTCTTGGTTTATTTCAAATCGGATTGGCACAGGACGATAAAAAAGATTTAGGTACTGAAACGGTGACTGTGGTAAAGGCGTATGCACCAACCATTTCGGATGCTTTTAAGGTGAAGTCCATGCCCACCTTGAACGATTCCATTGTTTTACAAAAAAAACCTATTAATTACAGTATATTTTCTGTTCCCGTTGTGTCAACTTTTACGCCTGCCAAGGGTAAGGCTTCAGGGGTGAAAAAGTCTCCTCCTGAAAAGATATATAACTCCTATGCATCCGTAGGTTTGGGCAATTATAACAATGCTTTGGTAGATTTTTACACCAGTAGTGCCTTGAACAGGGACGAGCGATTGGATATAAGCCTTAATCATCATTCCTCAAGGGGAGAAATTGATGGTACTGCTTTGGACAATGTATTCTACAATACCAAATTGGACGCCAATTACACCAAGAAGGATAGGGACCTAAGTTGGGGGGCAAATATAGGAGCACAACATCAGTTGTATAATTGGTATGGAATCCCCAACGGATATTACACTGAGGAAACGGTGAACGAAATAGATGAAAAGCAGAACTATTTTAATGCTTTTGCAGGAGGTTTTGTAGAAGTGGAAGACTCTTTCTTTAAGAGTGCCGATTTATTGGTAAGACGGTTTTGGGATGCTACTAAATCAGGTGAAAATAGAGCAGTTCTAAAATCTGCCTTCGAATTTCCATTGGGAGATGAATTATTAACGCTTAGGGCCAAGGTAGATTATTTGGGCGGTAAGTTTGAAAATGGGCAGGTTGCGAATGACACCAATATTCCCGGCATAGATTATTCCCATTTGCAAGCGGGAATAAATCCCAATATCAATATCTTGGGAGACGACCTTTCACTTAATCTGGGGGTCAATTTGGTATATGGTATGGATATGGAGAATAGTGAAGGCAACTTTTATATTTATCCCAAAATAACGGCATCCTATCGTTTGTTAGATGAGGTAGCCATTGCTTACGGTGGAGTAGAAGGGGAGTTAAAGCAAAACTCGTTCTATAGCTATGTGGAAGAGAACCCATATGTTTCGCCTACCTTGGACATTCAGCCAACAGACCAACAATACGATGCCTATATAGGATTAAAAGGGCAATTGTTGCCCAACCTTAGCTACAACTTAAAAGGATCTTATACCGCCGAAAATAGAAAACCACTCTTTTTGCTAAATCCTGAAAATACCTCCAGGACCGATGAAAAAGGGTATTACTATGGAAATAGTTTCCAGGTATTTTATGATGATGTAAAAACATTGGGCGTTTTTGGGGAATTAAATGTTGATGTAAATCGTAATTTTAGCTTGGGAATTAATGTGCAAGTGTACGATTACGATACGGAAACCGACAATCCTGCTTGGAACCTACCCGGTCTTACGGCCTCTACGTTTCTAGATTATCAAATAGGGGAAAAGTGGTTTATGGGGGCCAATCTATTTTATGTTGGAGAACGAGATGATCTTTACACAGTAGCGTCTCCTGGAACCCTACCGGAAAATTTTACAATGGCGGCGATAACTTTGGATAGTTATTTTGATGCCAATGCGCATATTGGCTATCGCGTAAATGAACAATTATCCGTGTTTGCAAAGGCCAACAATATTGCCAACCAGAATTACATGCGATGGAATAATTACCAAGTGCAAGGTTTTCAGGTATTGGCTGGCGCCACATATAAATTTGATCTATAGGATTATATAAATATTTAGAATTTGAAGTAGGTTATATTGCGCCAAAAACCCCGTGGTATTTTATGGCCTATGTGAAGGTACCTTCTGCCTTTTACCTTCTCTTATGGAGGTGGAAAGGCAGTAAGGTATTTTTATTATAGTAAAGCTTGTCCCATATTTAATATACTTTATCGAATTGATTCTTCTTGATTTGTTTAGAACTTGTATTCCCGGACAATGTTCTCCAGGATTTAAGAGATTTTTCATTAATACTGCGCCAGTAAAAATTGAATAAAGTTTCCTTTGAGAAAGTATATTTGAAAAAAATCATCCCATTTATCACTCTGAAGTGCCATTTGGTCACAGAATGGCAAAAAATATATTCTTTTGTTATCGGATATACTTGTTTTGTAGTATTGATCAATATTAATTTAAATACGTTATCAAGATGAAAAATTTTAGAAAATTGTTTTACGCTTTTATTTTTTTGGTATCCTCAAGTATGTCACTTTTGGCAGTAAACCCAATTCATGGAACTTTAGCTCCTACTAATCAAAAGGAATTACTTGCTAAAGTATATAAGTCACCCGTTGGGACATGGAATTATACTGTGGAAGATGTTCCTTATGAATATAGTGCCGGTGTGCTAATTGTTACGAAGGAAAAAGACGGATATAAAGTAGAACTAAAAGTGAATTATAATACCTTGACGGCTACACAAGTAAAGGTTGACAAAAATATAATAAACTTTTCGGTTTATATAGAAGGAGGGCAGGTACAAGTTTCCTTGGAAGTGAATGATGATGTTATAAAAGGTAAGGCCAATTCGCCCGAGGGGACATTTTTATTGGAAGGAAAAAGAACTAAATCCTAAAAGTTAAATAGAGGTGACGGTTGTAATATCCAGTCTCGCTTTAAAAACATCCTTGAATTTGAGGATGTTTTTTTATTTTTGGATAAAACGTACTCAAACTTTTTGTCAGATAGGTTTTCCGTCAGTAAGCAAGTTTGACTTACAATTTGTTCAGTATGATGAAATTTACTGTAGGTTGTAGAAATTGGATTTGGATTTTGGGAGTATTATGCCATGGTCAGAACATATCCCAAAACCTAGTGGAAAACCCTAGTTTTGAATCATTTTTGGAATGCCCGGATCATTTAGGGAATTTTGGACAAGACCTTAAATATTGGTCTGTACCCACACTGGGGAGCACCGATTATTTTAATACCTGTAGTCTTAGTATGGGAGTGCCCAAGAATTTTATGGGACATCAGGCCTCAAAATTTGGAGATGGTTATTTAGGATTTTATATGTATGCCCCTGGAGATTATAGGGAGTATATTCAGGGAGAGCTGAGCCAACCTTTGGAGAAAGATCTTTCATATTCCATTTCCTTCTATTTAAATCTAGCCGAGAATTCTGATTATGCCATTCGTGATTTTGATATTCTATTGTCTTCCAGACCATTGGAAATTAAAATAAAAAAGGGACTCACCAAATGGCAGCTTTCTAAAATTGAGGGGAACAATTTTACTTTTATCGAGATTTTGGGAGACCATTTCTTTACTGATGAGAATTTATGGACAAAGGTATCCACCACATTTGTGGCAAACGGCTCTGAGCGGTTTATAACGCTGGGTAATTTCAAGGACAATGCCACTACAAGACGAAAGAAATTGGCAAAGGAAAAAAGCGTTAAAGGGGCCTATTATTATTTGGACATGGTATATTTAGGGGAGGGAATTCAGTCCTATGCTTTGGACGAGACCCATGTTTTTGAGAATGTATTTTTCGATTTTGATGAGTTTCAGGTCCAGGATATTGGCACTCAGGAGATAAAGCGAGTATTTAATTATTTACAATCTGATAAGACTTTACAAATTGTAATTAATGGATATACCGATGGTTTGGGTACCACTTCCTACAATATGGAACTTTCTGTTAATCGTGCGGCCGCGGTAGCAGATAGGTTAATACAATTGGGTTTGGCTAGAAAAAGAATTACGTGGAATGGTTTTGGAGCTAAAAGGCCCATTGCAAATAATGGGGAGGAAGAGGGTAGGGCCCTAAATAGAAGGGTAGAATTTATTATTTCCAAATCCTTTGAAAAGTAAGCATTTACACGGATTGTTGCATTTATTTCAGTTCTATGTTAAAATTCTTGGCTATAAATGATTGTGGTTCAAACTTTTGGAACTATATTTGATTTATAATAAGTAATTAATTTAAATTTTAGTAATGAGTAGAGGAACAGTAAAATTTTTCAACGATGCCAAAGGATTTGGGTTCATCACCGAAGAAGGTTCTAACAAAGAACATTTTGTACACATCTCTGGTTTAATCGACGAAGTTCGCGAAGGCGACGAAGTTGAGTTTGAACTAAAAGAAGGAAAAAAAGGATTAAACGCAGTAAACGTTAAAGTTATTTAATAAATACTATTTAATTTCCTAAGACCCAAAGCCTATCATTTGATAGGCTTTTTTTGTTCGTGAGACCCGTATTTCAAAAGCCGCAGGCGCATTGGAATAGGATGGTCGAACGAACCCCGCCTTTTGGCGGGGTTTTCGGTTTAATACCCAGGTCTTCGGGTATGTCCATTATAGGAGCCTAGTATTTGGTTTAGGTTTTAATGCCATTTATTAAGTTATGAATTTGGAAATTGTTGCTCCACAATGTGCTGATATGGCTTTATATTTTTAGACCTTAGCTGGGCATAGTTTTTATTCTTTATATTGGTCTATGGAAACATTTATTTACATTATTGATAAATAGGCAAGCTATTCCCCATATTAATATTGATAGTTTCCTTCCCTAACTAAAATGCTATTGTTCCTATGTTTGAATATTTAGATAAAATAAAATTACTCATAGACAAAATGTCCATTGATCAACAAGATCAATTGGTCGCTGCTTCAAAAATGGTTGCGGAGGTCATTAAGAACGATGGAATAATTCATACTATTGGCACGGGTCATTCGCAAATGATAGGCATGGAGATGTTTGGAAGGGCTTCCAACTTGGCCAATGTCAATGCTATAATGGACGATATGGTTCTTATGTCCGGTGGGGCAAGGAGATCTGGGGCAATGGAGCAAATAAGTGGACTTGCCGAAATTCTTTGGAATAAATATCAATTTAATAAGGGGGACTTACTGATCGTTGTTTCAAACTCTGGTAGAAATGCCTTACCACTAGAGATGGCCATGAAGGCCAAAAAACAAGGTTTAAGCACTATCGCAATCACTTCTTTGGAACAGTCTAAAAAGTATTCTTCAAGGCATGAGAGTGGTAAGAAATTGTATCAGATCACCGATTTGGTAGTTGATAACTGTGTTCCTTCTGGGGATGGAGTTATTTCGGTAAATGACCTCTTAATAGGTCCGGCTTCATCCGTACTGGGAATGATCATTGTCAACATTATTTCGACTGAAGCCATAAAAATTAATTTGGACAGAGGTGTAGATGTCGCTGTTTTTCAAAGTCAGAATATAGATGAGGCAGACAATGAAGCCCTCTATCATAAATATGAATCTAGGGTAAAACATCTATAGCACTATTAGTGGTCAACTAAAAAAAGTCGAACAGGGCCACAATCCCATTATAGGAGATTACAATTGAAAACAGTAGGGCGGCATACAAGCCCAAATTAAGCCAAAAACTTCCTTTGTGTTTGCCCATCAGTTTTTTATTATTGATCAATAAGATAATTCCTAGAATTACAAGAGGTAAGACGAAGACGTTAAAAACCTGGGACAAAATCTGCATCTGAATAGGATTGGCACCAAAAACGGGTACAATTAGAGCAAACAAGCATGCAATGGCCGTAATTATCTTAAACTGCTTGGAACTGGTGTCCAATTCACCTGATTGGTAATCGGCCAGGAGAATGGGTGCTATGAGTAGACAGGGGAATATAGAAGATAGTCCTGCACTTAAGGTTCCAAAAAAGAATAGGGTCAGTGCGAATTTCCCGGCGACCGGTTCAAGGGTATTTACCATATCCAAAACTTTGGTAACAGGTTGACCTTGGTGAAACAAGGCTCCGCTGGCTACGGCCATAACTGATGCACTGATTACAAAGACCAAACAGGCGGCTATAATAGCATCTTTTTTTTGTTGATTGAGATGGTTGATATTCCAACCTTTGCCTTTTACGAAAAGTGGTCGGGACAGAAAGGTGGCAGCAGCCATTGTAGTACCTACAAATGCAGCCACCATCATTTTCCCTCCCTCCACCTGGGGTATGGATGGTATTAATCCTTTGGCGACCTCAATGGGTAGGGGATAGACCATAAAAAGGGATATTATAAATGACAGCCCCATAATGGTGACGAAAATGACCAAGATCTTTTCGAAGAAGGCATACTTCCCTACCATTAGGAAACCGTACATAATTATAATGACTACTATGGCAATTGTTAATACGGATTCATAATGATAACCTCCTAACCCAGGAAAATAGATTAGGAATATCTCGAAGATAATGCTCGCAGAAATCCCTAAAATTCCCATTAATGAATTCCATTGTCCAAACGAAATTCCTATAATAATCATTATGGCAATGAGCTTTCCATATTTCAGGTGCTTCTTAAAAGCGTACAAGGCTGTTTCTCCAGTAACCAGCGCAAAATTGCCATAAGCAAACATCAAGATTCCGGAGAATACACAACTTAATAGCAAAACCCATAACAATTGCATTCCATAAGTGCTTCCCGCAACGATCATGGAGGTTACACTCCCCGTACCAATAGTATAACCAATGGCAAAAATTCCTGGACCAAAAGCCAATACTAGGGCCAAAATCTTTTTTAGAAACGATTTCTTAGTTGACGGGGTTTCCATACTTTTAGTTTCTTAGTTTTATAATGGACACTAAAGTATCGCGTACCGTATTTTCCAATCCTATAAAATCTTTTTTGTTCAAAATATCCTTGCTGATAAGCTGGGAGCCCAGTCCTACACAGGTAACGCCGGCATCAAACCAGCCCTTTAAGTTGGAGGCTTCTGTAGTTACTCCTCCAGTGGGCATTATACTTGTCCAAGGTTGTGGGCCTTTAATGGCCTTAACAAAAGAGGGGCCATAGGTAGAACCAGGAAATAATTTTACAATTTCACAACCCATTTCTTCTGCCCTGTTAATTTCGGTCAGTGAACCACAGCCAGGAGACCAAAGTACTTTTCTTCGGTTGCAGGCAATAGCAATATCCTCCCTGAGGGATGGGGTTACAATAAAATTGGCTCCCATCTGCATATATAGTGATGCCGCGGCAGCATCTGTTATGGAACCAACTCCCATAATCATGCCCGGCAGTTCTTTAATGGCAAATTTGTTCATTTCTGAAAAGACTTCGTATGCGAAGTCGCCCCGAGCGGTAAATTCCATCAATCTGGCACCACCGTCGTAGCAGGCTTGCAATACTTTTTTACCAAGTGCTATATCCGGATCGTAGAATAGGGGTACCATACCTGATTCTTTCATTGCCGTTGCTACTTCTATTCTTGAATATTGTGCCATTCGCTTTTTATACTTTATTTAATATCTTGTTGAAATCATAATCCGAGGGATTATCCAAATATACCTTTGCGCGGTCATAATCCTTTTCCTCCAAATAGTGTAGATTCTGAAAACAAAGTCGGATAAATTCGGAGTCTATATCCACCAATCTAGGTGCTATTTTTCCATCCTTATCCTGTAGGTCCGTCAAAAAAAGAGGTGATACTTCTCCTCTCGAATTGGCAGTAACAATGCATCCGCTCAGGCCTTCATCGAATAATTTCTTGACTCCCAGCCCTAAAAGGGTACATAATGTTAGGTCAAATCCAATTGGTCTGCAACATCGGAGTTCATAGCCCAGTTCAACAGGCCTACTTTTAATTTGTATATCCAGTTCTTTCAATCGCCGCTGTACCAGCATATTAAAAATGTGGGATTTACTAACATTGCCCAATTCGGGATGCCCGTGATCGTCGTATGTAAAATTTATGCCACAATGTTTAATTTCTGAATCTGGCATTATATGAAAAACGCCTTCACTAATTAGGGCAACACCGTAATTTATATTTTGGATTTTTCTTTTGACCATCGAGGAGATAATCAGTCGGACAACCTTATCGAAGGTAATATTGGTCTTGTTGAACATTTCAGGAATAACCATCATTGGAAAATGACAGCTAGCTGCAATTCCAAGAGCCAAATGCCCTGCAGACCTTCCCATGGTGGACATTACGAACCAGTTTTCACTGGTACGTGCGTCTTCATAGGTAGTAGTGCCAATTCTCACTCCCTCATCCTTTGCGGAATGAAAACCAAAGGTGGGATTCCTGTCCGGTAAAGGAAGATCGTTGTCTATGGTCTTGGGAACATGAATGTTGGAAATGATAATATTCTCTTTCTTCAAATAACCCGTAATTCTATTGGCAGTAGAGGCCGTGTCATCACCACCAATACTCACCAATAGTTTTACATTATTTTCAGAAAAAAGGGTAGTATTCAATTTTTCATTGCCGGGTTTGAACCGACTCATGATCAAGGTGGATCCTCCTCTGCTAAAGATTCGATCGGCATGGGGGAAATCGAATTCTTTTATTTTGGGATGTTCTGAAAAGATTCCTTTAAAACCTTCATGTAATCCAATGACCCTATAACCATCCTTTAAAAAAATCTTTGCTACTGTGCCTATTACAGCATTGATACCGGGCGCAGGACCTCCTCCGCAAATAATTAATATGGATTTTTTTTTGGCCATTTTTATCTTTTTAAAACATCACGTAATTTACAGCGACCTTACCACCCCAAGATTTATTAAAATTGATACTTCCCTTTTTTGTGTGTTTAAGAATTAGGTGGTAGCTAAATGCTAACCCGCTAATATTATCAACATTATTGCTTACTGATTTCTATCTCCTTAAATTCCTAAACCTTGTCCGCCACCAATTTGGATGGTTTCGGCTGTAAGGAAGGCGGCGTCTTTGCCTGCCAAGAACGAAATTACAGAGGCTACTTCTTCAGGTTGCCCTAATCTGCCCAACAAAATATTGTTTTTCCAGGAAGCGAAAACTTCAGGCTTGGTAGATTTAATTTCAGTATGGAAAGGCGTGTCAATGGTACCGGGAGATACTGCATTTACTCTAATCCCATATTCAGCAAGGTCTTTTGCCAATGCCCTTGTTATGGCATGAACACCAGCTTTGGATGTTCCATAAATTCCAGCTCCAGGTCCTCCAGCATTCCATCCAGCAATGGATGTATAGTTAATTATAGTAGGTAGGTCTCCCTTTTTAAGATAAGGTATGGCAGCTCTTGAAGCGAAAAACACTGAATCAAGATTTAATGCCATTACAAATCTGTAAAAATCCGTTGTCATTTCTTCAAACCTAGATCTTCCTCCCAGTCCACCTGCATTATTGACAAGAACATCAATTTTTCCATATTTTTTGCCAATTTTATTAATGTTTGCTGTTACTTGGTCTTCTTTTGTAACGTCAAATCCATAATATTCAGCTGTGATGCCTTCCGCAGTAAGCTCCTTAATTCTTTTAACTCCTGCTTCATCATCGATACCGTTTAAAACCACGGTATATCCGTCTTTGCCTAATCTCTTTGCTACTTCGAAACCAATTCCGCCGGTAGCTCCGGTTATTACTGCTACTTTTCCGTTTGTACTCATGTTATTAATTTTAATCTGTTAAGTTTAATTTAAATTTTGCTTTTAAGCGGTTCAATTTTCGGGCATAATATCCAAACACTCGCCATAGTTATTATAGCTAATGCAGCACCAATCACAAATGCCGGGGTATAATTACCACCTGATGTAAGCCAAGGGACTAATGCTGTTAATCCAAATGCTCCTAGCTTAGCAGCCATACCCGAAAACCCGGAAAGTGTACCTACTGTTTTTCCACCGAATAAATCACTGGGCAATGTCTGAACATTTCCAATTGCTGTTTGGAAACCAAATAAAATAATTGCCATTAATATCACAGCTGTTTCAGGTCCTCCTGGATTTGCCATCGCGAGTAAAGCAGGTAACATAATGACACATCCCAGTGTGATTACAAACTTTCGTGTTTTGTTCACCGTCCAACCTACTTTAATACGGTTTTGGGCTAGTAGCCCTCCAAACCAAGCTCCAATCATTGCTCCAACATAAGGCACCCAAGCATAAAAACCAATTGATTTTACATCCATTCCATAAACTTCGTTTAAGTAAATTGGTATCCAAAAAACAAACAACCACCAAATCGGGTCGAGAGCGGCAGATGCAATGATAACTCCCCAACTTTCTTTATGCTTTAGCATCTTAGCGGTAGTAGGATTGTAACCTTCATCAAAATCTCCATCCTCATCTGCATCTTGATTCTTCTGTCCGGTTAAGATGTAAACGCGTTCTTCATCTGTTATCCAAGGGTGTTTTTTAGGTGGGGATTTTACTAAAATCCACCATGGAATTAGCCATAATAAGCCCAGTGCACCTACCAATATGAAAATATATTGCCAGTTGAAATGGACAGATAATAAACCGATGACAGGGAAGGCAATGATTCCACCTATAGCTGCACCTGAATTGAATAATCCCTGTGCAAATGCTCGTTCCTTGGTTGGAAACCATTCTGCATTTCCTTTTGCTGCTCCTGGCCAGTTTCCAGCTTCTGATATACCTAACAAAGAGCGGAATATACTAAGACTTACCACTCCCTTTGCAAAAGCATGCATTGCGGTTGCAATTGACCAAAAACCAATCGATAATGTAAACCCGATCCTCGTTCCAAGCTTGTCAAAAATTTTGCCGAATATAGCTTGACCAAAGGCATAAGAAAATATGAATATTGTAGAGATTATTGCATAAATTCCTTTTCGTTCATCAGCGGTCTTATCTGGATATAAATCCGCAGCAATGTCAGGCCATAGAACTGGTAGGGCTTGGCGATCTATATAATTTATAACTGTGGCTAATGCGATGAGCCCTATAATCCACCATCTTAATCCCTTAACTTTCATAGTATTTTGCTTTGGTTTGTTATTATTGTTGCTATGTTGTGTACAGTCAATAAAAAGTAAGCAGACGAAATGCCTGTGCTTATCCAAATACCTGAATTATAGCTAAAATTTTTAGGGGTATTTAAATGGGTATTTTAAATACGACGTAATTTTATAATAATATTCTAAGTATTATTTCCCTTCAGTTATGTGTCGAAAGCGATAAAACTGTGCAATTCTATCCTTTCCTTCTTTTTATTAATCTTTAATGTTGTAACAATATTGGTATAACATTTTAAAATGTATTTTCATTTTTTCTTTGGCCAATTGGGGATCCTGTTTCTTTATGGCCTCATAAATATCCCTGTGTTCTTGAATGCCTATAAATGCGATATTCTTATCGCAGACATGATATTTGGTAAAATTTGTGAGGATCTCCGGGGTGATGGTCAGCATAAATGTGTTGATGGTACTATTGCCACAAGCTTTTGCTATGGCTAGGTGGAACAACAAATCTTCCTGTGTAGCATTTTCTCCTTTCATAACCTTTACGGTATATGCCTCCAAAGCCTCCTCCATTTGTTTCAAATCTTCCTCTGATCTTCTCAGCGCTGCCAACCTTACGGTTTTAAGTTCCAAAAGTATCCTTGTCTCTACCAAGGATTTAAAATCTGGCTCTTCCAATCCCAGTATGTCGGTAATCATACCGTTCATTGCTACAGGACCAATATCGGCAACGAACGTTCCGCTCTGTGGCTTAGATTTTAATAGTCCGTAAAATTCCAATGATTGAATGGCTTCTCTTACATTATTTCTGCTCACTTCAAATTTTTCGGCTAGCTTTCTCTCTGAGGGCAATTTGTCCCCAGGTTCCAAGTTCTTGTAATTAATAAAATCCTTAATCTTGGATATAATCTCTTTTTGTATTTGGTCGTTTTCGTTTTTTGTATTGATATCTATTTTCATGCTAATCGTGTATGGCTTAAATTGGTTGACCAAATTGGTTGGTCAAATCTACATAAAATCAATAACTGAATGAAATTTTAATAGTCTACGATTCCAAAATATAAGTTTTATTATTTCAGTTTTAAAAAATTTACCGGCCAGACCTAAAGCCGGTAAATTCCATTTAAAAAATTAACTATAATTACTTGAATTTATAATCTTACTGATTTTTAGTAACCATCATTTTGAGTAATAACTCCATCACTCGCAAGAATTTCTGAGTTTGGTATTGGAAACACATGGTAATTACTACTAATCGTTGCTCCCATTTCCACATCTACGGTACCCGTTCTCACCAAATCAAACCATCTATGTCCTTCAAGGGCCAACTCCACTCTTCTTTCGTCAGCAATAGCCTGTCTAACATCAGCTTGTGAACTTACTGTTCCAGTTAGGCTATTTAAACCTGCTCTAGTTCTTATAGGATCCAATAATGGAAGTACAGTTGTTGAAGGAGAACTATTTTCATTCAGTGCTTCTGCGTACATTAGAATAACATCGGATAACCTCAGTTCTATAAAGTCCTGATCCAGGGCTCCAGTATATTTGTTACTACCATTCATATTATCCGTATCTATAGTAAGCGCCTTTCTTAAATCTGTACCTCCACCAGCAGCACTACTGGCGTCAAAAGCAGCAATTAAGCTTGGATCTAAAGGGGTAAGGGCTTTTGTGTCTGCCCCGGTATACCATCCTACAAACGTGGTGGCTGATCCATATGCGTTTGGAACTGAAGTTGATAATTGGGTAGCAAAAATGATTTCTGAATTACCGTCGACTACAACGTTGGCAAAGTCGCTTTCTAAACTAACCCCTGCAGCGGCAGCACCACTTACAACAGCTCCAAGTGTTGTTGAAGCTTCTGAAAAATTCCCTCGGTACATATATACTTTTCCTAGAAAACCCTGAGCCGCAATTTTGGACGCGCGCCCACTTGCCAATCCAGAATTGTCTAAACCAGCTATTGCGGCTTGAAAGTCTGGGATGATTACGTTGTTGTATACGTCGGCAGCCGGTTGTCTTTTTAAAATGGTCAAATCCGATGGGCTGGGTGAAGGAGATAAATTCACGGTGACATCACCAAATACCATTACCAATTTAAAGTAAGACAATGCTCTTAAAAATTTGGCCTCCGCTATCTCCCTAGGCTTCGCTGAATTTTCAATAACGTTATTGGCACTTAAGATGGCCTTGTACAAATTGCTATAGAATGGTCGAAAAAATTGTTCTACCAAATCTAAACCTCCTAAATCTGCATTGTAGGTGTCAAATGCCGTATATGGGCTTTCTAACATCAACATATTGTCGGCCCTAAAGTCGCCCATCACACCCAGTGGAGTTGAACCACCGGTCTGATAGTAATACGCTGCATTCAAAACGGGTCCAAATTCCTCCAAAGCACTGGATTCAAGTAATAATGGTGGCGATTGATCCAAATCGTTATCACATGCTGTTATCAACAACAAGGAAACTACTGCTAGATATATAGTTTTCATTTTTTTCATTTTTTCTTAATTAAAAATTAACATTTACACCCAAAGTAAAACTTCTTACAAGCGGGCTCGCACCTTCTTGGTATCCGTAAGTTGTTGGACCAGCATAACCTGTATTTTCGATCTCTACACCTTCAGGGTTAAATGAGGTATAATTATCTGCCATTATGTACAACAAATTGGTAGCTGCAACATATACCCTCATAGAACCTATACCAATTTTATCCGTTAAATCAGAATCAAGGGTATAACCTAAAGTTATGTTTCTTAAAGCGGTAAAGGAAGCATCTTGAATCCCCGAACCATGTGCATTTCTGGTCTCCTGATAAAACTTGCCACTGGCATCGGCAATACCGTCATTATTGGCATCAAAACTGGATTTTAATCTACCGCCAAATTGTGATTTCCAGTAAATGGGGTCTATATTGTAAAGTTCTGCTCCTTGAGATCCTTGGAACTGGAACGAAAAATCAAAATTCTTGATGCTCATAGAACTTGAAAGTCCCCAATAGAAATCCGGGGTTGCGGATCCTAACTTTACATAATCTTCTTCATAGGTAATTTCACCGTCACCGTTTTGGTCTACGACATAATATTCTCCGCTGCCAAATCCAACGCCTCTGGATGGATCCGACATATGTATCGTTTCAACCTCACCAGTTACTTCATATCCCCACATTTCACCAATTTCACCTCCTACATAGTTTCTAAACTCAGGACCTCTTCCACTCGGTCCACCGTAAATTTGCCTGGGCAGTTCGGTCAATTCACCTAGATTGGTAATTTCTGATTTAGCAGTTGATAAATTGGCGTTAACATTCCAAGAGAAGTTTTGATCGGCAATTATTTTTGCATTAAGTTCAAACTCCAAACCGGAACTGGTCACATCACCGCGATTAAGTTTTATAGCAGGTGTCCCAAGAACTTCAGAAACACTTTGATTGATCAACATATCATTTACATCAGACGTATAATAATCTACACTCAATCTGAAACGGTTATTTATAAACCCTGTATCAACACCATAGTTTGTCTCTTTATTGGTTTGCCAAGTTAAATCTGGGTTTGCTATATCCTCCGGAATTAGAAATCCTGTCCCGAAAGCGGTCGGTGAGGTTCCCAAAATACTTAATGAGTTGTATGACCCTAAGAAAGAAGCCGTTCCTAAAGATCCAGTACTAAACCTAAGTTTAAATAGGCTAAACCCATCAGCATCTCCAAAAAAGGATTCATTATGAATATTCCAGCCTAAGGATAGTGCTGGGAATACCGCGTATTTTTCATTGGCTCCAAATCGTGAATCACCATCTCTTCTAATGGATGCCGATAGTAGATAACGATCATCAAACGCATAAGCAATTCTTCCAAAAAAACCATTTCTTGACTGAGTCTCATCTATCTCGTTGGTAATCACATCTGCAGGGTCAAAAAAATCATAATTTAATGGCAGACCAAATGCCACGTTTGATCCATTGTTTACAATTCCCTTATAATATGTATTTACAAATTCCATTCCAGCCACCGCAGATATATCGTGCTTATCAGCAAAAACTTTTGCATAATTTAAAGTAGTCGTACTTAAAACAGTAGATTTTTTTATATTGGATATATCCAACTCTGTTTGATTGGAACGTTGTTGACCATCTGATAATATTCCATGATATTCGTAGGTTTGGGTATCTTGAAGATCTGCTCCAAAAATGGTTTTTAAATTTAATCCTTCTATGATTTCATATTGTAAATAAGAACTCACGTTCCCAAAATATGTCTTTTTCCATCTTTGTGAATTATCAAACTTCGCCGCTACACCTGCATCTCCTGTTCCTCCAATACCATTTTGATTTCTACCGTATTGCCAATCGTGAGCTACATCACCAGGTTGCAAATCATAGATACTTGTAGGATCCAGACCTATACCTCTATAGTCTTGGTCAAATGATCTACCTATGTTATTTCCTGTAAATCCGGAATCTGCTAATGCCTGTCTGTTACGATCCAATTGTTGAACGAAATCTATTGAGGCTTGCGTATGGTATATAGGACTAATGCTATATGATCTTAAAAGATCTCTCATCTCCCAAGGAACAATATCTTGTTTGCCATAATAACCATTCATACTCAATCCGGCCTTTAATTTAGAACCCAAGTTGGCATCTACGTTCATACGTCCGTTATATCTTTCATAACCTTGCCCTTTTACTATACCTTCAGTGTTCAAATAACCAAGAGAAGCAAAAGCTTTTATATTTTCAGACCCTCCGCTTACGCTGAAATCATGGCTAGTTGAACTACCATTTTTGAAAAGCCAATCTTCTATACTTACTACATCAGGCGCATTAGTGAATGCATCTAGTCTGTAAGCCAATAAACCTGGGTCGGTTTCGGAAAGATCATATGCACTAGTCTGTAATTCACTGGCCCATTCGCCCGCAGTCTTAAGCATTTCAATGTCCTTCACATACTTGCTTGAGGTGCTTGTATATGAATTGTAACTAAAATTAACTTTTCCTGACTTTCCTTTTTTGGTGGTTACCAAAATAACACCATTTGCACCCAAAGAACCATAAATAGCGGCTGAAGCAGCATCTTTTAATACCTCTAAACTTTCTATATCGTTGGGGTTAACGGTGGCTAAATTACCTGAAATCGGATAACCATCCACAACAATGAGTGGCCCTGAGTCACCTGAAACAGAGGAAGCTGCCCTTATTTGGATCTTTGGATCCGCACCAGGTTCTCCACTTTGATTTTGTATCCTTACCCCGGATAACTTGCCTGCGAGGGCATCATCCACACGGGCCACTTGAACAGCAGCAACTTCATCACCTCCTATTTTTGCTACCGCACCAGTAAGATGTGATTTCTTTATTGTACCATATCCAACTACAACAACCTCATCAAGTTGACTTGCATCTTCTTGCATGATGATGTTCAATTGTTTTTGATTTGTAATTGATATCGATTGGGAAACAAAGCCCAAGGACGAGAACTGTAGTACATCCCCGTTTTTTACCTCAATTTGGTAATTTCCATCAAAGTCTGTTGCCGTTCCTGTAGTAGTGTTGGCAATAATTACATTCACTCCTGGCACTGGGACGTTTGCGGCGTCCGTTACCGTTCCAGAAAGCATAAAGCCTTCTTGGGCAAACAGTGCAACATTAATGAGCAATAACGCTCCTAAAATGAGTTTCTTTCTTAAATTCATTGGTGTTTGTATTGAGTTAGAATTGTCAATTTTCGATTTCGTTAATCGAAATCAGATTTTTAAATGTGTTTGTGCATTCACATTTTTCCCACTATTTACTAAATCACGCAATCTGGTTAGAATTCAATGTATTTTTTTATCTTTGCAGCAGGCGTGTCGTAATAAATTATTACATGTCTAGGTTATTACTTCCCTTCAGAATGAAGTAAACTTTTTAAAAAAGGATGGGTGTGCACCCGTCCTTTTTTTTGTCAAATTTTATGGTCTATTTTCAAGTATTTTTCTTTTAACATGCTTGGTATTGTATTAGTTTTACTGGTAAACCAAACTGGTCAACCAGATTGGTTTACCAAATATATGTTATTTATTCGTTAAAAAAAAGAACAAATTAAAATTTAACATTTGTAAGGGTTAGAGGCTGAAAATGAAATGATTAAATCATTCTTTTTAGACCTAGGGCAATATTGGGCTATGAAAAGGCAAGCCCACCGTTAATATCTATTTGCCCCTGTTTAAAGGATGTTTAGGAAGAAGCAAGGCAAGCCACTGTATTTGCAATCTCTTTAGCTTAGCCTTCTCGGCGTAGTGCGGTTGTTCCTGTTAAGGTCTTTTAGCTTTCAGTTTACCGGCGTTGTTTATGTCATTAAGTCTTCCCGAAAAGGACAGTTTTTTTTATTAAGACTGTTTATCTCCAAAATAAGATACCTCTCCACCGCTTAAGAAATCTTCTCTTACAGGACTAAATGTGTCAATTAGTATCCCTTCTTCCAAACAAACTGCACTATGCAATAGATTAGGTTCAATATAAACTCCATCTCCTGCTTCTACAATTTTCTTTTCTCCATTAATTTCAAATTCAAATTTACCTGCAACACAATAGGTAGCTTGTGTGTGAAAATGTTGATGTGGGGCACCTAATGCTCCTTTCTCAAATTTCACTTTTACCATCATGATTTGGTTATCGTAACCTAAGAACTTTCTTGATACTCCTCCTCCAAGTTCTTCCCATTTCATTTCTTTTGAGATGATGTACTTTTCACTAAATCGTTTCATTTTTTTATGATTTTAATATGTCTTTACTCTTTTTTAATAGCGATCAACTGCTTTATATGAATCAATTCGATTTATTTTGGTGGTGTACCCTGACCTATTGTTGCTTCCCTAAACCATACTTCCGTATAACAGCCATTTTCATATTGTTTGGCGATATCACCTCCATAGGTGTCTGCACCCGCAAACCAAACCATGTTTGTTTCAGGACTTTTTCCATTGGTTTGGTTATAAGCGCCTTGTTTGAAAAAATTTAACTCTCCACTATAGGCGGTGGCGCGTTCTGTCCCATCTTGTCCTATTGGCACGAATAGTTTCCTTACTTGTTCTGGCTGGTCTGATTTTTTCACATATTCAGAGGAAATTAGATTTTTAGTAAATGTTCTTGTTTCGTGATTATCACTTTTGAAGGTGAGATACATGATACCTTTATATACATTTACCTCATAGCTGAATTCTTCACCCAATTCTATTCCATTCTTTGGCTCAGCGGGATAGTCATTTTTACTTATTCCAATTACAGACATATCATTCCCCCAGACAGCGGTTGATAACTCCCACCTTCCAGCATTATCATCACCTGCTGTATTGATTTCATAATTCCAAAAGACGGAACCCTTAGTGTGACCAGGAAATTTCTTATAAAATATTTTTAGAGGTTCATTTTTATGTCCTTCACCACTATGAATTTGTCCAACTACTGTTGCGTAAGAGGCTGCAACTCTGGCGTCGCCAGAAATAGACACTTGCATAACCTTACAGGTGCCTGTTAGCTTACCTCCTTCCTCAGGCTTCCATTCTCTTTTTTCGTGTAGCTCTGTCCTTGTATTGCTGGAGTTTTCTGAAGTGACACCAGAATTAGGTGTTTTATAGACTACCCAACGCCTTGTACCATCAATTACAGTATAGAAAAAATCTTTGTTTTCGAACGCAGTGATATCTTTTACCTCCGTTCCGTCCCCCATCAATATTTTAAATTTATCCATAAAAGGAATCACCTCATTTGGATAAACTGTTTTCGTACTTAAGCCATCATTCGCTTGGAAATATCCTGCATTGGATATTGCATCATTACTAATGGTAATATTCGCTGATTTAAACCAAACCTCGGCGTAATTGCCATCGGCATATTGTTTTTGAATATCACCGCCATGGGTTTCGGCACCAGAACACCAAACCTTATTTACCTTAGGGTCTTTTCCATTCGTTTGGTTGTACGTACCCAATTTAAAAAAGAGGCCTTCACCGGTATACGCTTCTTTTCGCTCGAGGCCATCCTGACCTATAGGGACGAATAGTTTCTTGACCTGCTCTGGCATCTCAGAACGTTTTGCAAATTCAGACGAAATAAGATTTTTAGTAAATGTTTTGGTCTCATGCCCGTCACTAGTGAATGTTAGATGCATCATGCCATCCTTAATCTCTACTTCATAACTGAACGCTTCACCTAGAGCAATACCATCTTCTGGTTCTGGCGGATAAGTGTTTTCATCAGTACCAACAACAGAAAAGTCATAGCCCCATATAGGAGTGGAATAATCCCACCTTCCAGCATTATCATCACCTGCTGTATTGATTTCATAATTCCAAAAGACAGAACCTTTATTATGGCCCGGAAATTTTTTATAAAATATTTTAAGCGGTTCGTTCTCGTGCCCATCTGCACTGTGAATCTGGCCAACCACTACTGAATACGTCGAAGCAACGCGAGCATCGCCCGTAGTCGACACATTCATTACCTTAAGGGTGGCATTCATTTTAGCCTTAGTCATTGGTGACCACTTCTTTAATTGTGCCAGTTCGGTTCTTGTATTGTTCGAAGAACCATGGGTGTTTCCTGCATTTGGTGCTTTAAATACGACCCAATCACCATTTTCATCAGTTGCAGTGTAAAAGTAATTTTTGTTCTCATAGTCAGTTGCCTGGCCTACATTAGAACCATCACCTAGGATTAAATTCCAATGTTGAAAAAATGGTATGATGTCGTTTGCATTACGACCTATCGCGACATCTTCAGTTTTGTCAGTAGGTTTTTGTTTTTTGTTTTCAGCACAGCTATGAAATAACAAAATGACACTTATTATAAATAGCTTATGGACAAAAATTGACTTAAATATTTTTAAGTTCATAGTATATAATGTATGGGTTATGTTTAATTCAAAAACAGTACGATGTCACTTTTTTACAATGACTAAATTAAATTCTTCACCAATCCAAACTACACCTTCTGCTGGGTGGTTTTTACATGCGCTACTAAGTAAAAGAAAGCCACATTATACTACTGAGAAAGCGAGTAAATCTAAATTGGTTAACCAGATTGGTTTACCAAAAATACGGAAATTTGTGGAACCACCAAATATTTAACATTAAATAGGTCTATTTTATCTCTAATTAATAATACATCGCATGTGAAATTGGTAATTCGGTAAATCTAAAATTTTTCCAAGGCGAATATTGGATTGGGTACTTAAAAAAGTAATTTAGAAATAAGATCGTTCATTGCACAACACCGTTGGCATTAGTGATCTAATAAATTCAAAGTGCAGATATTTTGCTTTTGACGCTACGCTTCAACAAAAAGCCGCAAAGAGCAACTGCCCCAAAGAGGGTTGGAGATATATACCATCTGCAACTATAACCTTAACGGTAACGAAATTGCGGCTTGGGCAACAAACGAAAACTTTTATATCGGTTGTTTTCATTAGTATATCTCTTGTGATTCCAATTTGCTTTTTTTGTATTTCTTCTTAAAATCCGCTTTCTTCTGCCATTTTTACGACACCGACAGTTAGTATCAAATTAGCGAATCGGCGCTGTTCACCGGTTTGAATAATTAATGTGGTGGCAGGTTCTCTGATTTTGTCGTAGAAAGCCCATCGTTCCATCTCGATCCACGATACTTCACCCAGTAATTTTTTATAAGCATCGTGTATTTCTGCATTTGCTTCAGCAGGCTTTTCCATGACGATTGCACCTTGAACTGGGCAGACTTCCAGTATGCCTTCAAGTACTGTGAGAGCATCTAATAGTCCTGGACGAAAGTTGAGGTGTACGGTTGTCGAATTAGGGCCTTTCATAGCACCGACCGGCAAATTTCCGTCTGCAATGACAACTTGTGCAAAATGACCTGAACGCGCAAGCGCCTCCATAATTGTTGGGTGTATTACCGGAGTTTTTAGCATATAATTATCCTTAAAATAAGTAAGTAAAAAACAGAAGGAGCTAAATAACACCTAGTGTTAAGTTAAGCCAAAATCGTCGTATAATCCAATGTGACTTTTGCGGCATATCGTCGTTAATAAATAATTCCGTAGCTACAGCTATGCAATGATTTTTTGCCTAGATCTGCCACAAAATCCGCGATGCCTAATACGCCATTTCAACTTTAACGTAACACTGGTGTTTTCTTTTTTATAACAATCAATTATATTTGATTCAATAGGGAACTACATATTGTAAACACCACCATTAATGTCTAGTGTTGCACCAGTAATAAAGCCATCGTATTCGGACGCCAGATACAAAACTGCTCGTGCTACGTCAGCTACATTACCAGCTCGTTGGATTGGAATGCCTGCTGTTGTTGCAGCTGCTGATTCTTTGGATGTATGGGTGTTGTGAAATGAAGTACCCAGAATAAGTCCTGGCGCGACCGCGTTAACTCGAGTTCCTTGAGGCCCTAATTCTGCCGATAGCGCTCGTGTTAGTGTTAGAATAGCACCTTTACTGGTAGAGTAAGCTAATGACCCTGGGTGACCACCTTTACGTCCAGCAAGTGATGCCAGATTAACTATACTACTGTTGTCATTTTTTGCTAGGTAAGGAGCTGCGGCTCGCGTTACAAACATCATGGATGTAAGGTTAATATCCATTACCTTGTGCCAGAACTCAGCTTCCATTTCGCTAAGCATTTTACGCGCAACAAGTGAACCTGCGTTGTTGATCAGTATGTCTAGTCCACCAAATGCTTCTATTGTTTTTACGACCAATGCATCTGCATCGGCTTCGTTTGTTAAGTCACCAGATATAGCAACCGCTTTTTGCCCTTTGCTGGTTGCATATTCCACTAATTGGTTGGCTGTATCCGCACTGGAAAAATAGTGGATGGCTACATTAGCTCCACTGTTGATAAAGTGTTTGGTGATTGATTCTCCAATTCCTTGAGCACCAGCAGTTATGAGAACATTTTTGCCAGCTAATTTGTTATTGTTTTTCATTTTTTTCTAAATTAATTGATTTAATCATTTTTTGTGAAATAGCCTTCATTCGACACGGCGTCATCACTTACAGATTTACTTGCAGCTGTTAAATATTAGGAAAAGACAAAGGACTACGGACATTGCTACTGATGTGATAATTTTTTTATTCAGTTTTTATGGTTTGGATTCAATTTTATTTTTGATTCAAAACTCAATTTTCTATAGGTTTTGATACTTTAATAAGTATTTTATTAGGTTTTAGTTTAATTAGAAACATTGGATGTAATCCATGCAAGGTGGCTTCATGACAGGGAGATTGGTTTAATACAATAATTTCATTTCTAAATTCTCTTCAACCCTGATTTCTCCGGAATTGTTGACCTGATTGTCCGAATGTGAATTGTTTTTCGCTCCCCAAAGTAAAGCCACCAGTTTTACCGGATTGTTTTTAAAGGTGTTATTAGAAATATCGACATTTACAATGCCGTGGGAGTTAATCAGAATTCCACTTTTATCTTGTGCCCCACAATTTGTGAAGGTGCTATTGGTGACCAACAGATTCCCACCAATGGTAGATTCGTCATAACCCCCACGATAGTAATCGATCACATTGCTTTTTACATTGGAGAACCGGCAATTATTTATAGTCAGGTATTCAGTGTTATAATCTCCTAGATCATTAGTTTCTTCTGATAGTTCCAAACCATTTTCGCAGTTTAAAATCGTAGTATTTTCAAAGGTGATATGTTCTGCAAAGGACTCTTTATAGACCTTTAAGACATAGTTGAAATCACTGATGTCACAATCGGCAACCGTTAACCCAAAATGTGTAAACATATTTTTCTTTAAACTGGCGAATGCATATTGGGAATTATTTCCTTTTAAGGTGACATTTTTCAGATTTAAAAACCCTTTAGGTTGCAGTTCAAAAAGTGGTGAATTTTCTCCTCCAGAATAATTTAGCACAACTTTTGACTTATCAGAGGATTGAATGATCAACTTTTTATTAATTATCAAGGATTTCTGGATTTCATAATTTCCTGCTTCCAGAGAAATGATATCCCCATTAACCGCTTCATTTATTTTTGATTGAAGGTTTTCTGTTTTGGCAACAACTACCGTTTTAGGTTCTCGAGCTTCAGTTTCAGCTGAATACCAGCTTGGACCGTATTTGGACCTATCCAGTATTTTCGGGTCTTTAAAATCCGTATTAGTGAATGCTCCAATGGAATTGTTGTCACCCCTGGAATTTCCAACTAAATCTTTCGAAATTTTTTCAAATTCAAACCCTCGATAAGGTCCAATTTGTAAATTAGATGAAGGGATAAAAATATTTTCTCCTATTTCCTTAATTTCAAAATTTGTAGCCTCCAATCCGTCATAGGCTTTAAAATCCATACCTTGATTATTGATGAGGTTGTTTTTAAAGGTTACACCATCAGCCTTATCATGTTCAATAATTGGTGAAGCATCACCTTTTTCATTATAAATTACGTTGTTGGCAATTAATGTCCTTATGGGTCTTGCTGAGCGAATTTCCGAGGGAGGCAAAACGTCTTTCTGACTTAGATTTTGACCCACTCCGAATTGCCATGGGGAATCGCAATTTATGTAGGTATTGTAAGCGACCACTACATCTGTAACTTGATTGTATCTGTTTAGGGGTGATTTTGGAATTCCGTTCATCACGGCCAAGGCGCTTCTAAAATTCTTTCCTTTTATATTGTAGAAATAATTGTTGGTCACCCAATGTCCCGTATTGATAATTCTGATTCCGCCTATGTTTTCATTTTTACCATCGCCAATAAAGTAATTGCCATCTATGGTGCAATAATTTCCGTGTCTTGTTACCAAAGAACCTTGGCTTTTGTAGAAGACATTATTTCTGAACTCGTTGAAGTTGGTTTTACTGGAAATAATTTCAACCTCGCCGTTGCACTCTTCAAATAAATTATTGGCAACCTTTGTATAACTCGGGGACATTGAGGAATAGCTGTTGCCAATTTGAATGGTCTCCCCACTGGCACCACCTTTGGGAGGTCTTGGTCCAAAATGGTTATTAACGATTTGATGGTAATTATTTATACTCTCATTGCCCTCTAAGTCCACCCTAATAGTTGGTCCGCGATTTGTTTTTCCGGCAATGTAACTGTTGCTTAGCGTATTATGTCTTCCCCAGAATTGAACCCAGAGATCCGTATCATCGCGATGCATTTTATTAAAATCCTCTATAACGCAATTGGTAACGGTACAGTTATTTCCAATAGTTTTTTCGTCCACCCTAAATTCCAATACTGCTTCACTTGGCGAATAACCATTTCTAAAATGCAGTCCATCGACCACTAAATACTTCCCTCCAAATTTTAAATCAGACACTCCTTCAATAAAAACTTTTCCAGCTGTTTCAGCTTTAATGGTTATTGGCTTCTCTTCCGTGCCTTCACCTATAAATTTAATTCGAACATCTTTCCATATACCATTGGCCAACACAATGTTGTCACCAGCCCCTGCATTTTTTATAGCTACTTCCAGTTCTTGAGGAGTGCTTATTATTATAGTATTCAGATTAGCCTTGTCTGCACAGGCGTTAAGAATAAATAAAAAGTACAGTAAGGTTATTATTCTCCTCATAATTAATAGATTTTTCAGGAACAACTTCCAATTATAAATTGGTTAACCAGATTGGTTTACCAAAAATACGTATATTTGTAAGACTAACAAATTTTTAACATAAAAACTATCCAATAATCTAATAATCAGCACTTAAAATGAAGAAGAATATTTTAAATTATGATAGAAGGAATTTTGTTAAACTTGCAACAATGGCGGGAGCGGCCATACCGCTGATGGCATTTGATAAAGCAATGTTCAGTTCTATTACGCCTTTTAAGAATTCCTTGGAGGTAAATTTGTTTTCAAAGCATCTGCAATTTCTAGACTATAATGATATGTCCGAAGCGGCGGCGGATATGGGTTTTGACGGATTGGATTTGACAGTAAGACCCGCAGGGCATGTTTTGCCAGATCGCGTATATGAAGATTTGCCTAAGGCGGTCGAGGCCATGAAAAAATATGGTCTAAGCCCAAGGATGATGACTACTAATGTTTTGGATGTTGAAAACATGGAACAAAGGTCCGTATTGGAAACAGCCAGTAAGTTGGGACTTTCCCATTATCGCACAGGTTGGTTAACCTATCCAGAGGATAGGGAGATCTCAGAAAGTCAGATCATCTATGGCCAGCAGTTTAAAAATTTAGAGGAGTTTAATAAGAAACTGAGCCTTATCGGCTGTTATCAAAATCACGCAGGTAACCATGTAGGGGCGCCTATTTGGGATTTACCGCCTATTCTTGAGGCTGCCAAAAACGTACACATGGGTTGTCAATACGATATAAGACATGCCGTAGTGGAAGGGGGCAGTTCCTGGGAACTAGGGCTGCGACTGATCAGACCATTTATTAAATCCATCGTCATCAAAGATTTTAAATGGGGCTCTGTCAACGGACAATGGAAACCGATCAATACGCCGCTAGGGGAGGGCATGGTAGATTTTGACCGTTACTTTGCTTTGCTTAAAAAATATAAAATCAACGTACCTATATCCCTACACCTGGAGTATGACCTAGGTGGTGCCGAACATGGTGCAACAAAATTAACCATAGATAAGAATGTTGTCTTTTCCCAAATGAAAAAGGATCTAAAATTCCTTAAAGAAGCTTGGCAAAGAGCCGAATAAATTATGATAACCAAAGCATAACAATATGGATAATAAACGAAATTCCACGAAAGAGAAATTAAGCAAAGTCAGTACCGCCACCATTGCTACCTGTCTTTTTAAAAAGGGATTGAAAAAACAATTTATTCAGGACATAAAACCTTTAAAATTAGGCAAGCCTACTATGGTCGGAGAGGCCTATACCCTTCGCTATATTCCGGCCCGTGAAGATTTAAATACCATTGAAGTATTCAAAGATCCAAAACATTTGCAGCGGGTGGCCGTTGAAGATTGCCCCAAAGGCGCTATTTTGGTTATAGATAGTAGAAAAGATGCCAGGGCGGCCTCAGCAGGTTCCATATTGGTTACGCGACTAATGGTCAGAGGCGTATCGGGAATTGTAACCGATGGCGGTTTCCGGGACTCGGCAGAAATTGCTGAACTGGATTTCCCGTCCTATCACAATAGACCTTCGGCACCGACCAATCTAACCTTGCACCAGGCAATCGCCATTAACGAACCTATTGGATGCGGTGATGTTGCCGTCTTTCCGGGAGATATTTTGGTGGGGGATGATGACGGGGTTATGGTCATTCCGGCCGGAATTGCCGATGAGGTGGCCGATGAATGCTTGCAAATGGGATTGTTTGAGGAATTTGTCATGGAAAAAGTAAAAAATGGCCGATCTATTATTGGACTTTATCCTTTGGTGGATAAACAAATTGCAGAAGAATTTGAAGGTTGGAAGACAAATAAAAATTAAGACTATTAAAACTACAGCATTAATGAACAGTTGCAACTAAGCCTTAGAACTACCTCATTTCTGCTGAGGGTTTCTTGGATTCTGCCTGTGGGAACAAACTTGTCCATTATGTCGGGAACTCCTTGTTTCTATGACTTTAAACTTTTAGTTGAATAAATTACAACTATCCTTAAGCAAAGCCTAACAGGGGGCTTCTAAATTTCCTTTTGCGCATATGAAGGCCTGGGATGGTCTATTCTTTTTTTTAACGCATATATTTTATATTTTAGGAGGTTCACACTAGGCACGATCTTTAAATGGTCTACGTCTATAGAATGTGTTTTTCGGAAAAATGTGAAAAAAAAAGGAGATTATTTTTCATAATATCGGATAAAACCTTGATCCAACATCGTGTAGTTGGGGTCAATAACCAAAATCAAACCAATAAAAATGAAAAAAACCAATGTTCCTTCACTGTCATTATTGTGCTTATTCCTTGTATCTACTTTAAATGTAGTTGGCCAAACACAATTGGAAGATATTAAGGTAACCAAGATTTATTCCGATGAAAACTATAATGCCTTTACATCCTTAATAAAGTTTAGCGGAGACTTTTACTGTGCTTTTCGTTCTGGAGAAAAACACGTTTATGGTAAGGACGGCGTCATTAAAATTATTGCTTCAAAAGACGGGGTAAAATGGAGGGAAGTAGACAAAATTTCATTAAAGGGTTGTGATTTGCGGGATCCCAAATTATCCATTACTCCAGATGGGCGTATAATGGCCACTATGGGAGGTTCTATATATAAGGGAAAGACCTTAATGGGAGGGATACCTCATGTAGCATTTTCAAATACGAAAGGGGCTAAGTTCTCCTTACCACAGCCCATTAAATATGATTCCAGTTTAAAAACAAAGTTCGATTGGTTATGGAGCCTAACATGGTATGAGGGTACCGGTTATGGGGGGATGTATTCCAGAATCGAAAATAAGGAGGATAAAAATAAGACGATTATAAAATTAGTTAAAACGACCAACGGTATTGATTATGAAAAGGTATCCGATTTGGCAATTGAAGGCAATCCCAATGAATCCACCTTCCGTTTTTTGCCCAGTGGGGAGATGTTAATGCTGGTTAGAAGGGAAAAAGGAGATGGGATGGCTTATTTGGGGAAAAGTAAGGCCCCCTATAAGGAATGGACTTTTTTAGAATCACCATTTTTCATAGGTGGCCCAGATTTTATAAGTGTAGGGGAGAACCGATTTATTGGCGGGGGAAGGATAAATAGGGCATATACTGGCCTCGTTTCCTTTACAAAGGATGGCGATTTTAAGAAAGCACTTCAATTACCCTCTAATTCCGACAGTAGTTATCCCGGGTTTGTGGTAGAAAATGATACGTTGTTTATGAGCTACTATTCTTCGCACGAGACTGAAAAAACCTCAATTTATTTCGCAGAAATACCTTTGTCCAAACTTAATTAAGAAAAAATAAATTCATGTCTTTTAACATCCAAGTAACCTATTTTAAATTTTTTTCAAACCTATTTCTTTTCTCTGTGCTGCTAGGACTGGTCTTCTCCTGTAAGGGAAAAAGAGAAGAAAGTGCCAACAATAAATCATCCTTTTTAGGGCCTAAAACAGTCTTGAGTCTACAACCTTCGGCCGATAACCCTCGTAACAGCGAAGGAGATTTTATAAGGCTCAATAACGGAAAATTGTTATTTGTCTATACCCATTATACCCAAGGAACGGGTTCGGACCATGATCCCGCCTATTTGGCCAGTAGGTATTCCGAAGATGGAGGTGAAACATGGAGCCAGGAAGATGAAATGGTAATTCCAAATGATGGCGAAATGAATGTAATGTCGGTTTCCTTATTACGATTACATGATGGTTCTATAGCCTTGTTCTATCTGAGAAAGAACAGCATTGAGGATTGTATGCCTATGATGAGAGTATCCACGGATGAAGCTAAGACCTGGAGTGCTCCAGTGTCCTGTATTACTGATAAAAAGGGATATTTCGTTTTAAATAACGACCGGGTTATTCAGTTGGAAGATGGTCGTTTAATGTTTGCTGTAGCAGAACACCCCAACACTGATAAAGGTTTTGTTGCCAAGGGAAATCTTTTCTGCTATTATTCGGATGATAATGGAAAGACTTGGACGTCTAGTCAAGTGGTTCCGAACAAAACGGAAATTGTTACCCAAGAACCGGGCCTAATTGAAATGCATGATGGCCGTATCATGATGTACATTCGTGCAAGCGGTGGTGTGCAACAGCTTTCTTTTTCAGAAAATCGTGGGGCAACATGGACCCCTATAGAACCTAGTGCCATTTACTCCCCGCTTTCCCCAGCTACAATAGAAAAAGTTCCAGGGACTAAGGATTGGATTATGATATGGAACAACAATAATGGTTCCGATCCTGCTATAAAGAATAACAGAACCCCATTATCGATAGCCATTTCCAAAGATGAGGGAAAAACATGGGGCAACATTAAAAATATAGAAAAAGATCCTAAAGGATGGTACTGTTATACGGCATTGTACTTTGTAGATCCTGAAAATCTGATTTTAGGTTATTGTGCTGGCAACCGAGTCCAAAGAACCGGGCTGCTGGTCACTAATTTAACTTCCATGAAAAAGGAATGGATTAGTAGCCCTTAGTTAACAGGACGGTTTTTCTTATGTTTCCTAAGAAGACTTTTATTGTTCATGGGCATTAAATGTTTTACCTTCCTATTCAATTTGATTCATAATATAACCATCAGAACTTGAAATTCTAAAATATGATAATAAAGTACACACATCGTTTTGTTCTCCTCCTTATTTTAGGTCTAACCTTTGGCGTAAAGGCCCAACCAAAACAACGGCCCAACGTAATCCTAATAATTACAGACGACCAAGGATACGGAGATTTGGGGTTTACAGGGAATCCTCATGTAAAAACTCCGGTAATTGATGCCTTTGCAAAGGAAAGTGTGCGGTTCAATAATTTTTATGTTTCCCCTGTATGCGCCCCAACTAGGTCCAGTTTAATGACAGGACGTTATTCTTTGCGTACGGGTATGAGGGATACCTATAATGGGGGCGCCATTATGGCATCCAACGAAGTAACCATTGCTGAAATGTTGAAGCAGGCAGATTATAGCACCGGGGCTTTTGGTAAATGGCATTTAGGCGATAATTTTCCTAGTAGGCCCAGTGATCAGGGTTTTGATGAATCTGTTATCCATCTTTCAGGGGGTATGGGGCAGGTAGGAGATATTACTACTTATTTTAAGGGGGATAGAAGTTATTTTGACCCTGTGCTTTGGCATAATAACCAGCAAGAGTCCTATGACGGGTATTGTTCTGATATTTTTACCGATCAAGCCATCAATTTTATAGACAAAAATAAGGAGTCCCCTTTTTTCTGTTATTTGGCTTTTAATGCTCCACATACCCCTTTGCAGGTGCCAGATTCTTATTATCAAAAATACAAGGACTTAGACCCCTCTTCTGGTTTCGATAAGGATGGAAGGCCTTTTTCAGAAATGAGCGAGAAGGATAAGGAAGATGCTAGAAAGGTATACGCCATGGTCAACAATATTGATGACAATCTAGGGAAACTCTTTAAAAAATTGAAGGACTTGAAGCTTACGGAAAATACCCTAGTAATCTTTATGACCGATAATGGCCCCCAGCAGACGAGGTACGTAAGTGGTATGCGCGGACTTAAGGGCGATGTATACAATGGAGGAGTACGGGTTCCTTTCTATTTTAAATACCCAGCACTTGTCAAGGGGAATAGCGATGTGGAAACCATGACAGCCCATTTAGATGTACTGCCTACATTATCTGAAATCTGTGGCGTGGAAATGCCCAAAGACAGGATAATTGATGGTAAAAGTCTACTTCCCTTAATAAAAGGCAAGCAGGTGGATTGGGCCGATCGATCCTTGTTTTTTTATTGGTCCCGTCGTTACCCAGAACTATACAACAATATGGCCCTTCAGAAAGGTGGATATAAATTGGTGGGAAATACCGATTATAATGCCACTATTGAAAATTTCGAGTTGTACCATCTCAATAAAGATCCTTATGAACAGCGCAACATGATAAAAGAAAACCAAGAATTGGCTTTGGGCCTTAAAAAAGAATTGGATAACATATATAATGAATTGATCAATTCGGAAAACCTTATAAATCCTCCAAGAATTATGGTGGGTACGCCCAAGGAAAATCCGGTGATCCTTAACAGGAACGATGCTGGGGGCGAAAGGGGTATATGGAATCAGGAAGAAGTTTATGGCAATTGGGATGTGGATATTGAAGAAGGATATTATGATATTACTTATAAGTTTGTAAAACCGGTAATGGGGAATGGGAGAATGGTTTTGGAAGCCAATACCCTAGTTAGACAAATGGAGAATAAAAAAGGGACAACCGATATTATTCAAATGAAGAAGGTCTATTTTCCTAAAATGGTCGGCAATCTTATGCCTTTTTATGCAGTGGATAATAAAAATATATTTCCTTTTTGGATGGAGATGGAAAGAGTGGATTAGCGACTAAGGTTTTTTAATCCTAGTTCCTATTTAAGGTGCTGTTAACATTCACTTTAGAAATGAAATTTTCTTATTGCGACTGTGGCAATATTTGTTGTGGGATACCTTTATTGGTGTACCTTCGCACAAAAAAATTAATGTCCATAGAACGTAGGGTAAAAGCGGTTGAGGAGTTATTTGCTGGTTTAGATCAGGAAATCGCTACTTTTCAATCTCAAACGGGTCTGGGTTGTAAAGCCGGCTGTGGCAGGTGTTGCACCCATCCGGATATTGATGCTTCCCCATTGGAATTTTTGCCTTGGGCTTTTAATCTTTTTTTGAGTGGGAAGGCAGAAACTACTTTAGAGGAATTAAGGGTCACTGAAAGTACTATTTGCCCTTTATATCGACCACTATCCGTTTTGGACAGTAACAGTGGAAGATGTGGGGATTACAAGTACCGAGGGTTAATATGTAGACTATTTGGTTATGGTGCAAATAGAGATAAGCTGGGTGAACTTCGCTTGGCCACCTGTAAGATTATAAAGGAAAACCAGTCCGAACTTTATGAAAATTCTAAGGTGGCAATGAAAAATGGACTATATGTGCCAATTTTCACAGACTACTACATGAACCTTAATCAAATAGATTTTAGAATGGGCAATAGTATTCTTCCTATCAATAAGGCCATGAAGGCGGCTATTGAAGAAGTACTTCAGTATTATGCCTACCGTCCATTTCCAGAGGGATACAAGGTTATAGCATAAACTCTTAGGGATTTTTCCCGAAATTGATCTCACTACATAATTCGAGTCTTTATAGTCCATTATGGGGCAAAAATCTATTTAGTCTGCTCTGCATTCATTTTGTATAGTTTACTACGAGTGTTTTGTCTTTTTTACCTAGTTTTGAAAATGTTGTCTATTGGGGCATCACAGGGGAGACAGAATGTGTCTTTTTTTATAAACTGGCCTACATCACCTAACTAAATATTAGAAAAGATTCAAAAAATAATTGTATGAAATTGAGACGAATTTTGTCTGTACTGGTAGTTCTATTTACTGTAATAAGTGCATTTGCATCTCGGGTAGATACCCTACAAGTGAAGAGCAGATCTATGAATAAATCCATTGCCAATCTGGTGATTTTACCGGATAGTTACGCGCTACAAAAGGAACGTTTCCCAGTGCTCTATTTGTTGCACGGGGCAGGAGGGGACCATAAGGATTGGTCAACAAAAGTTTCGGATATAAAGGATTATGCAGACACCTATAATATTATTATTGTTTGTCCTGATGGCGGTAAAACAAGTTGGTATTTTGATAGCCCCATAGACAAGGAAATGAATTATGAGACTTATGTTTCAAAAGAACTTATAGGAGCCATAGATACAAATTACAATACCTTGGCGAATAGGGAGTCGAGGGCAATTACCGGTTTAAGTATGGGGGGTCATGGTGCATTTTATTTAGCTTTTAGGCACCAGGATATTTGGGGGGCTGCTGGAAGTATGAGCGGGGGACTGGATATTCGTCCATTTCCGGAGAATTGGGACCTGTCCAAACGCTTAGGCGATTATGCGGAAAATCGTGACCAATGGGAAGATAATACGGTAATTAATATGGTGCATTTGTTAAAAGGAGATAATTTGAAACTCATATTTGATTGTGGGGTAAATGATTTCTTTTATAATGGCAATAAAAGAATGCACCAAAAATTGATGGAAAGAAATATACCTCATGATTATATTGAACGCCCAGGAAGTCATAATTGGGATTATTGGGCAAATGCCATCCAATACCAATTAGTGTATTTTGATGCTTTCTTTAAATCCCAAAGGCTGCCTTAGATTTTTATAACTCTACCCTAAGGTGATTGTTGGGTATTGTGAAAAGACCAATTAGGCCTTTAAATCTATTTCCTTTAAATTTTCGATTCGGTTACGTATTAAAAAGGCGTCTATGGTCTCAAAATGTTCAATGACCCGTTTATCCTTGAATTCGAATACTTTTTGAGATAGTCCCTGTAGAAAATCCCTGTCGTGGGAAACTAAGATCAATGTACCGTCAAAGGCCAGAAGTGCTTCTTTAAGTACGTCCTTGGATTTTAGGTCCAAATGATTGGTAGGCTCATCCAAAATCAAAAGATTTACAGGTTCCAAGAGTAATTTCACCATTGCCAATCTTGTTTTTTCTCCTCCGGAAAGTACACTTACCTTTTTCTCCAAGTCATCTCCGCCAAACATAAATCTGCCTAAAATGTTTTTGATCTGTGTACGCACTTCTCCTTCTGCCACTTCATCCACAGTCTGAAAGATTGTAAGTTCAGGGTCTAACAAGGAGGCTTGGTTTTGTGCGAAATAGCCAACTTTTACATTATGTCCCAAACTACATTTTCCGTCTACCTCAATTTCACCTAAAATGGCTTTGATCATGGTAGATTTTCCTTCACCGTTCCTGCCTACGAAAGAAACCTTTTCTCCGCGCGAAATGGAAAGATTGGCATCTTTAAATACTACATGGTCGCCATAACTTTTAGAAAGTCCTTCAGCGGTAACAGGGTAGTCACCGGATCGTACAGAAGCGGGGAACCTCAATTTTAGGGCAGATGTATCTATTTCGTCAATTTCTATAATCTGCAATTTCTCCAACATTCGTTCTCGGGAGGTTACCTGGTTGGTCTTGGAATAGGTGCCTTTAAACCGATCAATGAATGTCTGGTTGTCTGCTATAAATTTTTGCTGCTCTTGATAAGCCTTTATTTGGTGGCTTCTCCGGTCTTCCCTCAGTTGCAAGTAATGAGTGTAATTAGCCTTGTAATCATAAATCCTGCCCATGGTAACCTCAATGGTTCTATTGGTGATATTGTCTATAAAAGTTTTGTCGTGCGAGATTACTACAACGGCTTTGGCCTTATTCAATAAGAAATCCTCAAGCCATATTACAGATTCAATATCCACGTGGTTAGTGGGCTCATCCAATAGTATGAGGTCCGGCTTTTGTAATAATATCTTAGCTAGCTCTATCCTCATGCGCCATCCACCACTAAATTCACTGGTAAGTCGATGAAAGTCTTCGCGTTTAAAACCTAGTCCCCCAAGTGCCTTTTCTACCTCTGCCTCATAGTTTATTTCTTCCAAGGCATAGAATTTCTCCCCCAGATCCGACACTTTTTCAATGATGGACATATAAGCGTCCGATTCATAATCGGTGCGGGTTTCCAATTCCTTGTTTAGACGTTCCATTTCATCGCGCATGCCAAAGATTTCCTTAAAAGCTTTGGATGCTTCCTCGAAAACGGTGCAGTTGTCATCTGTGAGTAAGTGCTGGGGCAGATAGGCGATTACGGAGTCCTTCGGATAACGAATATGGCCACGGTTGGCTTTTTGCTCTCCCGCAATAATCTTCATCATGGTCGATTTTCCAGCCCCGTTCTTTCCCATTAAGGCTATTTTATCGTTTTCGTTGATAACGAAAGAAACATCACTAAATAAGGTATCCCCACTAAACTCTACTGCTATTGCATCTACAGAAATCATACTACAATTTTAAGTTTGCAAAACTATGAAAAAGCAGGATATACTAACTATTTAAATACTAGGTTGTGAATTTTAGTCTCATCTCAAAATATCGGATAGTTTCCTAAAGCTAAATTTTAATCAAGTTTAGGACGGTTTCATATACTTTTTGTTGCCCAGTTGAACGAAGATAAAAGTAGTAAGGTCGAAAAATATTAGCTTTTTTATAAGGTTCTAATTCAATTGGTTACATTTATTTTGATTAATACAAGTGAAATGGATGATAAATTAGTAATAAATTTTACGCCTACGGGAATGATACCAACCAAAAAGATGACTCCACATGTTCCGGTAAGCGTTTCTGAAATAGTTGAGGATATTCTTAAGGCTTCTGAACTTGGTATAACCATGGTGCATTTACACGCTAGGGACCCTATTTCTGGAGAGCCAACTTACAAAAAGGAGATTTATGCTAAAATTATTGAAGGTATTAGAAAACATGCCCCCTACTTAGTTATCTGTGTATCCCTTAGTGGGAGAAATATAAATAAATTGGAATTTAGGGCGGATCCACTGTTGTTGGAAGGGTTTTTAAAGCCGGACTTTGGAAGCTTAACGTTAAGTTCTTTAAATTTCAATAATTCAGCCAGTGTAAATTCTCCTGAAACGGTTCAGGGTTTGGCAGCTATTATGCAAGAAAGGGGTATTGTACCTGAATTGGAAGTATTTGATATTGGAATGATTAATTATTCCAAATATTTACAGAAGAAGGGACTTATAGAGGGGCCATACTATTTTAATCTTTTATTTGGGAATATTGCTTGTGCACAGGCAGATCTTTTGCATACTGGTATTATGATACGGGACCTTCCCAAGAATTCATTTTATAGTTTGGCAGGTATAGGAAATCAACAATTGAAGATGAATTCCTTGGCAATAGCTATTGGCGCTGGGGTAAGGGTAGGACTGGAAGATAACATATGGTTTAATTCGGCCAGGACCAAATTGGCTACAAATATAGATTTACTAAATAGAATTCATACTATAGCTAAGGCTAATGATAGAGAGGTTATGTCGCCTCAAGAATTTAGGTTGAAAATGAAACTGGAACCTGGAAACGGAAAATATGGTCGAAAAATTGGATTAATTTAATAACACATGCAGATAAAGGAAAGCAGAAAAATATCAACGGTCAAAAGATTTTGGAATATCATAAAAAATGGTATGTTTTTATTTGGCCTGAAAAATCGTTTGGAGCGTATTGGGATAGTAATCACGCCTTATTATTGGGTCAAAGAAGAAGCAGAAGAATGT
Source organism: Arenibacter catalasegens (assembly GCF_002909235.1). Classification (GTDB taxonomy): domain Bacteria; phylum Bacteroidota; class Bacteroidia; order Flavobacteriales; family Flavobacteriaceae; genus Arenibacter; species Arenibacter catalasegens. The sequence goes on along the minus strand of NZ_PHQQ01000001.1, from coordinate 289,665 downwards.
ACGGAACCAAAAATTAAAGGAGATGTTTCAGAATTCATTTTTAGGGAGTTAAGTCTGGATGAAATGAAATTGATCAGTAAAGGCATAGACAATTTTAATATTGAAAATTTGATGGTGAATTATGAGAATAGTCAATTATGTATGGGGTTGGAACATAATGGCGAAATTGCGGCCTATATGTTCATCGGCCTAAAGGATTTGGATTATAAGGGTAACCTATTCCGGATCAAAGGGAATGAAGCGTATCTATTTAATATGTGGACCTTTCATTCTTTTAGGGGCCGAAACCTTGCCCCCTATCTGCGTTATAAGTGTTACCAACTTTTGAATGATCAGGGTCGGGATACCAAATATAGTATCACTCAATATTTCAATAAGTCGTCCATAAAATTTAAAAAAAAGCTCAATTCCAAACATTTGAAATTTTATTTATATATTAATTTGTTCGGTAAATGGCAAAAGCACTACTTACTAAAATCCTATACTTATTGAACCTATACTTATTTTGAATACATATACCTTCGGTATTTAAATAGTTGAAGTATTTGTTACTTCAATTTTTATGGAATAATAGCGAATTCCCTTATTATTTAGTTCTTGTCCTTTTTCTGAGTTTGTTAAGTCTGTCTTTGTAGTAAGACTTTAATTCATCCACAAAGGTCATTGGATTTTCATATTCAGTCAACACTTTATAAGTCTGTCGATTTTTGACTTGCGATAATTCTTCTCGGAGTTTCGTAAGCTCCATTTGCATATATGCAAATCCTGAATCCTTGCTAAGTGCTTGCCCGGCTATAGGTTGTAAAGAAGTATTGCCATTAAAAATATGTGCGTGATATGCCTGAAGGGTCATAAGGTCCCCAGATTGATATATTTCTATAAGTTGGGCCGTTATTTCGGTAGCAAACTCCAGTTTTTCCTTTTGCATAGAAAATTTATCCGGATGCACCTGTACCATGGCCTCTCGATATAAGCGCTTTTTCTGTAGTTGTTCCGTTGAATTTTTTTCGGGTAATGGTATACTTTTAGTTATTTGGACTGCTTCCTGTTCCTGATATTTTTTGCCACACTTTTTCTGGGCCCATCTTTTGTCCTTCTTTGCTTTCTTTTGTTGTTTGTAAAGTATAGAAAGTTCCTGTTCCTGAATTAATTCATCTTCAATTTTCGCACGAAGAACGTTTTCAAAAGCTAAGGTTTTTTGTTTTATGTCGCTAATTTCAAGTAGAAGGACATCTATCTCGTGCTGTAAAAGTTGAGCTTTGGAGGGAAGTTTATTAGGGAGATGGTTTTCACTCATAGTTTCCAGAGCAATTGGAATTTTTATTTTGATGGCAATTTAGACAATAAATATGGACCAAAGGATGTTCTTATGTAGGTGTAAACTTAAAATGGAACAAGGATTAAAATTTATTTCATGACTCCATGGAAAGCAATTATTATGTAAATTTAGAAGAGTATAAAGTAATTATTTTAAAAAAAATTGATAAATGGGAAATTTGAAAAGAATTATAAAATTTGGATTTTTAGCATGTACCATGCTGTTTGGTTTTTCTACTCTGGCCTATGCAGCTGTAAATAGATTGGATGTAGAAGTTAGTAATGATTCCAGTTCTTTTGACGAGGAAAAGTTTATTGGTAATTGGAAATATTCGGCCGAAAATGTGCCTTATGAGTATGCTAGGGGCATTTTATTTATTTCTAAAAAAGAAGGTTCCCTAAAAGTTGTTGTTGCCTTGCCAGGTGGAGAGCGTAAAGCTGATGATGTTGTGGTAAAAGAAAATACATTGACATTTTCCCTTAATCTTGACGGGCAATTGGTCTCCGTGAGTTTCACCGTTGAAGGTGATAAAATAAGCGGAAAGGCCACTTCAGAAGAAGGGATCTTTAAATTGAGCGGAGAAAGACGATTGGATCCGGAATAGACTTTGATGTTATCCTTGATGACCCATGACCTTTTGCTTTAGGGATAGGAATAAAAAAAACCGAAGTTCTAAACTTCGGTTTTTTTTATTTAGAGACTTGGTTTCTATTAAAAGGTAATAGGCAAAGAAACCCTGGTGTTTCCCCATCCAAGAACCATATGGGCGCCATTGTCTACGTCTTTGTATGCAATTGAAAAAGCATCCAATGATTCAGAGGCATTGCTGACACTAGCAGGAACCCTAATTACATCATCACCTTCCTGATAGGAATATGCACCCCATTGATTTAAATTTTTGTTCAAAATTACGGTCCATTCCTTATCGCCTGGGATAGTAAATACGGAATAAGTACCGGCGGCAACAGACTTTCCTCCTACAGTTGCATCCTTATAAAAAATGATTTCAGGGGCTTCATTAGCTCCGGTTCTCCATACTTTTCCGGCAGGAGCAAGTTCGGAAATTGATCGTCCCTTAAGTTGTGGGCGACTATAAGTGATTCGAACCAATTTCTGTGAAACTTTATAATCTGTTGGATAAGAGGCAATGTCTGCAGGACTCTTGTCCAATCCACTGAATTTCTGTGCTGTTGCTTCAGGGCTAAAAGCCAAAGCAAGAACCATAAGTGTAATTGTAAATAAGTTTTTCATTTTTTTCATTTTTAGAGATTGTCAAATTTAAGTAGTATTCCTTTTATTTTGAATTAAAAGTCGGTAATTTTTAGACAACTTACAAAATAGTGGGTTGCTGTAAGTGAAATCCCTTGTATTGTGATAATTTATTGTCATATACGAATTAATGGTTTCTATTTATAACTAATAAGACGTTTTATATTTTATTATGTATATATAAAGTTGATATTTGCTTTAAAATTGACATAAATATTATTATATGTGTGGAATTGTATGTGCATTTGATGTAAAGGAGAGTACAGAGACTTTAAGGCCTCAATTATTGGAAATGTCTAAGAAAATTAGGCATAGGGGGCCGGACTGGAGTGGGATATATTCTAACGATAAGGCTGTTATGGCTCATGAACGTTTGTCTATTGTGGATCCAGCTTCAGGAAAACAACCCTTGTTTAGTGAGGATAAAAAATTGGTATTAGCCGCTAATGGTGAAATATATAACCATAGGGAATTGCGTAAGCAATTTGCTGGAACCTATAATTTTCAAACAGAGTCGGATTGTGAAGTGATATTGGCATTGTATCAAAAAAAAGGAGTGGACTTCTTGGATGAAATGAATGGTATCTTTGGTTTTGCTATCTATGATGCGGAAAAAGATGAGTATTTTATCGCTAGAGATCATATGGGAATCATTCCATTATATATAGGTTGGGATGTAAATGGTACATTTTACGTAGCTTCCGAATTAAAAGCACTGGAAGGAACTTGTACTAAAATACAGTTATTTCCTCCGGGGCATTACCTACATAGCAAGGATGGGGAATTTAAAAGATGGTATTCTAGGGATTGGATGGAATATGATGCAGTAAAGGATAACGAGACTAGTATTGAGGCTATTAAAGTAGCCTTGGAGGCGGCGGTTCATAGACAACTAATGTCCGATGTTCCTTATGGTGTTCTGCTTTCAGGAGGATTGGATTCTTCTGTAACCTCGGCCATCGCAAAGAAATACGCTCAGAAAAGAATTGAATCGGACGACACTACTGATGCTTGGTGGCCACAATTACATTCCTTTTCGGTAGGTTTGGAAGGTTCTCCCGATTTGGCAGCGGCACAAATAGTGGCAAAACATATAGGTACAATACACCACGAGATAAAATTTACCATCCAAGAAGGTTTGGATGCCATCAAGGATGTAATTTACAATCTTGAGACCTATGATATAACTACTATTAGGGCTTCTACGCCTATGTATCTTATGGCCAGAGTAATTAAATCCATGGGTATTAAAATGGTTTTATCAGGAGAAGGAGCGGACGAACTATTTGGGGGTTATTTATACTTCCATAAGGCACCAAATGCGAGGGAGTTTCATGAGGAAACAGTGCGTAAATTGGATAAGCTCCATATGTACGATTGTTTAAGAGCCAATAAATCTTTGGCAGCTTGGGGTATAGAAGGGCGTGTGCCATTTTTGGATAAAGAATTTATGGACGTAGCTATGAGAATCAATCCGCAGGATAAGATGATCAACGGCGAGCGTATGGAGAAATGGGTAGTGAGGAAGGCATTTGAAGATATGTTGCCAGAAAGCGTTGCCTGGAGACAAAAGGAGCAATTTTCAGATGGGGTTGGTTATAGCTGGATAGATACCTTAAAAGAGGTTGTTCAGAAAGAAGTTACGGATGATCAATTGGCAAATGCTAAATACAGATTTCCTTTACAGACACCTACGTCTAAAGAAGAGTTTTATTATCGTTCAATTTTTGAGGAACATTTTCCATCCGATGCAGCGGCACTGTGTGTGCCGCAAGAACCGTCGGTTGCCTGTAGTACCAGAATTGCCCTGGAATGGGATGAGGCCTTTAAAAACATGAACGACCCGTCCGGTAGGGCAGTTTCTAAGGTTCATTCGGATGCTTATGTAAAATAATCCTTCTGGGTTAGATATCAAGAGTTCGATCAATCGAGTTTTTAGTTTATTTAAAATGCAAGAGGCACCCCATATGGAGTGCCTCAATTGTTTAAAGGAATCCTGTTGAACCTTGGCATGGATTTAGACTATTATATGTCACAATTAAATTCACAGCTGTAAATGACATCGAATTGGAAAGTAATGTTTCGGTCACTTCTAAAATATTAAAGAACATCAGGCCTTAATTTTATTGGGTGTGCAGTTAGGGTGGATAATGGAATCACGGACCCTTCGTTTTACGCGCTAATAAGCACTCATCTGTTCGGGTGTTTTAAGTAGATTTTACTTCTAGTGCTCTTCATATTATTTCCGTTACACGCTTTATATGGAATGGGTTGGTATGGAGTGTAATAACCCGCTTCGGTGGCTTTTAAATCGATTGGTATTTTTCCACAATTTTTGTTGATAACTTAGTGACTAATAGGGGTCATCAACCCTATATTTCATAGGGTATTGCGTATATTTGTAGGATTGCTAAAATTATAATGAAATAAGTATTTATTTATGAGCGAAGAAGCTAATAAAGACGGGCAAAAAAAGAATAATTATTCCGCAGATAGTATCCAGGCATTGGAAGGAATGGAGCATGTACGCATGCGTCCGTCCATGTATATTGGGGATATTGGTGTACGAGGGTTACATCACTTGGTATACGAGGTGGTCGATAACTCCATTGATGAGGCTATGGGAGGCTATTGTGATACCATCCACGTTACCATTAATGAGGATAATTCGGTAACTACCAAAGATAACGGACGGGGTATTCCTGTAGATTTACATAAAAAAGAAGGCATCTCCGCATTAGAGGTCGTAATGACCAAAATTGGTGCAGGGGGTAAATTTGATAAGGATTCCTATAAAGTTTCCGGTGGACTCCACGGTGTTGGTGTATCAGTAGTGAATGCACTATCCAACCATTTAAGGGCGACCGTTTATAGGGATGGAAAAATTTGGGAACAAGAATACGAAAGAGGAAAATCATTATACCCGGTAAAAAGCATCGGGGAATCTGAGGATCGCGGTACTGAGGTTACCTTTCATCCTGACGAGACCATTTTCACCCAGACCATAGAATTTAGCTATGAGACCTTGGCGAACAGAATGCGCGAACTTTCTTTTTTGAACAAAGGGGTTACTATTTCTTTGACCGATAAACGTGAAAAAGATGAGAAGGGTGACTTTCTTTCCGAAACCTTCTATTCAGATGAGGGATTAAAGGAATTTGTCCGATTTTTAGACGGTAATCGTGAGCAATTGATCCGTAATGTTATCGCTATGGAAGGGGAAAAGAACGATATCCCCGTTGAGGTAGCTATGACCTACAATACCAGTTATACCGAAAACTTGCATTCCTATGTAAACAATATAAATACCCATGAAGGCGGAACACATTTGTCCGGTTTCAGAAGGGGCCTAACCAGTACCTTGAAAAAATATGCGGATGCGTCCGGTATGCTCGACAAATTAAAATTCGAGATCCAAGGTGATGATTTTAGAGAAGGGCTTACGGCGATAGTTTCTGTTAAGGTGGCAGAACCTCAGTTTGAGGGCCAGACTAAGACTAAATTGGGTAACAGGGAGGTGTCTGCAGCTGTAAGTCAGGCGGTTTCCGAGATGTTGACCAATTATTTGGAGGAAAATCCTGATGATGCCAAGATTATTGTCCAAAAGGTGATTTTGGCGGCTCAAGCCCGTCATGCGGCTACCAAGGCCCGGGAGATGGTACAGCGTAAAACAGTAATGAGTATTGGCGGCCTGCCGGGAAAATTATCCGATTGCTCTGACCAAGATCCAGTAAATTGTGAAGTTTTTCTTGTGGAAGGGGATTCTGCGGGAGGTACTGCTAAGCAAGGAAGGGATAGGGCTTTTCAAGCCATTTTGCCTCTTAGAGGTAAGATTCTGAATGTTGAAAAAGCCATGCCACACCGGGTATTCGAAAATGAGGAGATCAAGAATATTTATACAGCACTTGGAGTAACTATAGGTACGGAGGATGATAGTAAGGCTTTGAACTTGGATAAATTGCGCTATCACAAAGTAGTGATTATGTGTGATGCGGATGTGGATGGAAGTCATATTGAAACCTTAATACTTACCTTTTTCTTTAGGTATATGCGCGAATTGATTGAAGGTGGACATGTGTATATCGCAACACCTCCGCTATACTTGGTGAAAAAAGGCACCAAGAAAAGGTATGCTTGGAACGATAAGGAGCGTGATGAAATTGCCGATAGTTTTAATGGTAGTGTAGGTATTCAGCGTTATAAAGGTCTTGGTGAGATGAATGCAGAACAATTATGGGATACAACAATGAATCCTGAATTTAGGACATTAAGACAAATTACTATTGATAATGCTACTGAGACAGATCGAGTATTCTCTATGTTGATGGGAGATGAAGTACCACCAAGAAGAGAGTTTATTGAGAAAAATGCCGTCTATGCAAACATTGATGCATAAAAAATAGTGTTTACACAACAAAAACTCGCACCATTGGTGCGAGTTTTTTAGTTTTAACCAAAATCTATTAGTTATGAGATATATATTTTTAACGAGTATTTTGTTTTTAAGTGCAATGGGATTTTCGCAATCCAATGTCAATGAATTATTTGCTGCAGGGATTAATGATGCGGAAAAATTTTCTGATAGTTATTTTGGGCCTGTATCTGAAGGCGCAATCTATAGTTTGTCAAATGGGTGGTACAACTCCGCTGATTCAAAGCCTTTAGGGGGATTTGAGATTTCGATAATAGGAAATATGACCTCTTTTAAGAATAAGGAGGATAAAAAGTCCTTTGTTTTAAATACAAGCGACTATGAAAATCTTCAGTTTGTAGATGGTAGTAGTTCTAGACCAGTGTCAACAGCTTTAGGGGATTTGGAAGGCATCCGTGTGTTTGTGGAAGGGGACGTTGGGCCAATAACTACAAGAGAGGAGTTTGAATTGCCTACGGGACTGGCTTCAGAAAATATCAATTTTATTCCTACGGCCTTTTTACAGGTAAGTGTAGGTTTAATAAAAGGGTTGGAGGTTAAGGCGAGGTTTTTGCCTAAAATTGATACAGATGATGTTGCCTTGGGATTATACGGGGTGGGTCTTCAGTACGACTTTTCTAAATTGTTACCTGCAGATAAAATATTACCAGTTGCACTTTCTGCTGTAGTGGGTTATACGCAATTGAATGCCACTTACGATTTTACCAATAGTAATATTGTAGACGGTAGCGATCAGAAGATAGATGTGGATATTAATGTTTTAACCTTTCAGGCAATCGCCTCTACTAAACTTCCGATCATTAATTTTTATGGAGGCATAGGATATGTTTCCGGGAAATCTACAACGGATATTTTGGGTACCTACAGCGTGCAATCAGGCCCATTTCAGGAAACCTATATAGATCCTTTTTCTTTAACTAGAAAGGCAAGTGGAGTTTCGGGAACTTTGGGCGCCAAATTGAAACTTGGTTTCTTTAGGTTGCATGCCGATTATTCCTTGGCGGAATTTAACAACCTTACTTTAGGAGTAAATTTTGGATTTAGATAAATCCAAAATTTACCCTTATAATTTATTCCCTTATTGCCAATACATTACCGTCATCATCGGCTAGTATTATTCCGTCTTCAGATTCGATTATAAGCACTATATCTTCTTCCTTCTCCAAACCAGGATAAGAAATAACGTATAGGCTGTCTTTTCGGACCCATTTAAAATCAGAAATAATAGTTAGCTCCTTGTTTTGATAGGTATGGTACCTACCTAGGTAGGCATCGTTAAAAATCCATTCCTGCCTCAGGGTAACGCCCTGTTTTTGGGTGGTTCCACCATCTGCGGAGATGTGGGACCATATCCCAATCACCGGATCATTGTTTTCTGTAATTCTGGTGCAATTACTTGCTAGTAGGATAGCAAGTATTGCAAAGAATGAAAATACTTTTTTCATTTTGTAGGAATTTTCTTAAGATTTGGTACTGAGTATTGAACGTGTACTTTCAGTTATGTATTGTATTAATTCGTTGTATGGAACCTTATTTTAACTTTTTTCGATAAAAGGTCTTTTTATTACGTTGAGTATAAACTAGGAAATAGCTTATTTAGACGCTCTTTTTTGCATAAACTTGTGAAAAAGATAAAATCTACCATCTAATAAAAATTAGGTGGTTTCTAACAATATGGTGGTATTATTCTGTTTAAAATCAGTATTTTTGGGGATAAAATTTAACTTAAAAGAACCTTATAATGAAAGTTACCGTTGTTGGGGCAGGTGCTGTTGGCGCAAGTTGTGCAGAGTACATTGCTATAAAGAATTTTGCATCAGAAGTAGTTGTGTTGGATATTAAGGAAGGTTTTGCTGAAGGCAAGGCCATGGATTTAATGCAAACAGCTTCCTTAAATGGTTTTGATACCAAAATAACTGGAGTTACTAATGATTATAGCAAAACAGCTGGAAGCCATGTTGCTATTATTACATCGGGTATTCCTCGTAAGCCGGGAATGACCCGTGAGGAATTAATTGGAATAAATGCAGGTATTGTAAAAACGGTATCTTCAAATTTAATTGAACATTCTCCTAATGTAATTTTGATTGTAGTTAGCAATCCAATGGATACCATGACCTATTTGGTTCACAAAACAACTAATCTACCTAAGGGCAGGATTATAGGAATGGGTGGTGCTTTAGATAGCGCTAGGTTTAAATACAGATTGGCCGAAGCATTGGAAGCTCCTATTTCCGATGTGGATGGAATGGTAATTGGCGGTCATAGTGATACAGGAATGGTGCCTCTTACGGCCCATGCCACACGAAATAGTATTAAGGTATCCGAATTTTTGACGGAAGAGCGATTGGCGCAAGTTTCCGAGGATACAAAAGTTGGTGGGGCTACCCTTACCAAATTGTTGGGTACTAGTGCTTGGTACGCACCTGGTGCTGCAGTCTCTTCCATGGTACAGGCTATTGCCTGCGATCAGAAGAAGATGTTTCCATGTTCTGCCTTTTTGGAAGGTGAGTACGATTTAAATGATATTTGCATTGGTGTTCCTGTACTATTAGGTAAAAATGGCATCGAAAAAATCGTAAAAATAGATTTGACCGAAGCAGAGAAAACGAAAATGAAAGATAGTGCAGAAGGTGTAAGAAAGACAAATAGCTTATTGACCTTATAATTCACAGGGGTTGACCAGTATTTAGGGCATCCGTCCCAAAGGTTTCCGAAGACCATCGGAACGGGGCGGATGCCCTTATTTTATAAATCTGATAAATATATTGTTAGTTCCTAAGGGAAATAATATATTTGCACGCTATTTAAGAATACCATTTTAAAATAATATAACCAATGCAAAATAAAGGACTTATAAAGCTTTTTGCTTTTTTGTTTGGGCTAGTTAGTATTTATCAGCTATCCTACACTTTTATTACCAATAAAGTAGAAAAGGATTCAGTTGTCTTTGCTACGAACAAAATTTCGGAATCTGAGCAAGATTACCTTGAGAAAAGGGAAGCTCTAGAAGCTAAATATTTAGACTCTATAGGAGGAAATTCAATTTTGGGATTTACCACTTATGATGAAGCTAAGAAAAAGGAGCTAAATAAAGGTCTGGATTTAAAGGGAGGTATTAATGTTACCCTTCAAATATCTGTAAAGGATATTTTAAAAGGTCTGGCCAACAATACAAAGAATCCGGTTTTCAATAAAGCATTGGCCGATGCCGATGCCGCTTCCAAGAATAGTGATGCTACCTACATAGAACTGTTTTTTGAATCTTTTGAAAAGATAAAAGGAGATGCAAAATTGGCTTCTCCAGATATTTTTGCGAACAAAGGTTTGAGCGATGTCATTAATTTTCAAATGTCGGATGATCAGGTTAAACCGATCATTAGGACTAAGATCGATGAGTCCATTGTTTCGGCTTTTGAAGTGCTTCGTGAGCGTATTGATGGTTTCGGTGTAACTCAGCCCAATATTCAGCGTGAAGGTAATTCTGGTCGTATCTTGGTGGAATTGCCAGGAGCAAGGGATATTGGACGAGCACAGGATTTGTTATCTAGTACGGCTCAGTTAGAGTTTTGGGAAACTTACAAGCAGAGCAACCCTAGTTTAAGCAACTTCTTGCAAACAGCTAACGAAAGGTTAAAGACTTTGGTCGAAGTAGAAAAACCTGAAGTTATAGTAAAACCAGAATCCGAATTGGATTCCTTATTGTCAGATGTTGCTCAAGATTCATTGGATTTTTCCCAAGACGTTAACCCATTGTTTAGTTTATTGATCCCAGCTAATCCTAACGGAAATGCTTTGGTTAGCGCGGCTATTCAGGATACGGCTAAAATAGGCGAATACCTTAGGATGAAGGAAATACGTCGATTGATTCCGGGAGATATACAGTTCGTTAAATTTGTATGGGAACGTCCAACAGAAGGTTCGGAAGTTGTTGAATTATATGCTTTAAAATCCAACAGGGATAATACACCGAGAATAAGCGGTGATGTTGTGTCTGATGCTTCGGATACTTTTGATCAATATAACAAACCTGCGGTTTCAATGACCATGAATACCAAGGGGGCAAAGGAATGGGAAAAACTAACAGGTGATGCCTTTAATAATCAGACTGGTATCGCTATCGTTTTGGATAATAAGGTTTATACCGCTCCAGGTGTTTCATCAGGACCAATTTCAGGTGGTCGCTCAGAGATAACAGGAACTTTTACCATCAATGAGACCAAAGATATTGCCAACGTTTTAAGGGCAGGTAAACTGCCTGCTTCTGCAGAGATCATTCAATCGGAAATTGTAGGTCCTTCCTTAGGACAAGAAGCTATTAGCAGTGGATTCTTTTCCTTTATGATAGCTATGGCCATTGTATTGGTATGGATGGTTTTTTACTACGGTAAAGCCGGAATATTTGCAGATATCGCCCTTCTTCTAAATATCATGTTGATCTTTGGAGTATTGGTGAGCTTAAATGCTGTTTTAACCTTACCGGGAATTGCCGGTATTGTATTGACTATAGGTATGTCGGTAGATGCCAACGTACTTATTTTTGAACGTATTAAAGAGGAATTAGCGAAAGGGAAGGGGCAGAGCCAGGCAATAGCAGATGGATTTGGAAATGCACTTTCTTCTATATTGGATGCCAACATTACAACTGGTTTAACGGCGCTTATACTATTTATATTTGGTTCAGGACCAATTAAGGGTTTTGCTACCACCTTATTAATAGGTATTGTTACTTCCTTGTTTACGGCCATATTCATCACCAGACTTTTGGTTGATTGGTATGTGAGTGGAAAAGGAAAAAAATTGGATTTCTCCACGGCTATGACCAAGAATCTTTTCAAGAATATCAATATCGATTTCTTGGCCAAAAGAAAGATTGCTTATATAGCTTCTTCAATTTTGGTGGGCATAGGTCTATTTTCATTATTTACCCAAGGCATACCGCAAGGGGTAGATTTTCTTGGAGGACGTTCTTACACTGTGAGATTTGAAAAAATGGTAAACCCGTCTGAAATCGCTTCGGAACTAAATACAGTTTTCGGTAGCGGCACCAATGTTAAAACATATGGCGAGGCAAATCAAATAAAAATTACCACTGCTTATAAAGTAGATGTTGAAGGAATAGAAGTTGATAATGAAATACAGAATAAACTTTATACTTCCCTACAGAAATATATGCCCGATGGTACCAGTTTTGATGATTTTACTATCGGTAGTGGTGAAAAAGGGATTGGAATCCTTCAATCGGTTAAAGTGGGTCCAACTATAGCGGATGATATTAAAAAGAACGCCTTCTTGGCCATTATTGGGTCTTTGGCTGTAGTGTTCCTTTATATTCTTTTTAGGTTCCGTAGATGGCAGTTCTCTTTAGGTGCGGTTGCAGCTGTATTCCATGATATCTTAATCGTATTGGGTGTATTCTCTATCTTTGGTAAACTAATGCCTTTTAATATGGAGATTGACCAAGCCTTTATCGCTGCAATATTGACAGTTATTGGTTATTCATTGAATGATACGGTGGTAGTGTTCGACCGTATTAGGGAAATTATTGCCGAGAAAGGCTGGAAGGCTGGTGAAAACACCAACTTGGCACTAAACAGTACCTTGAGTAGAACCTTGAATACCTCCATGACTACCTTAGTGGTATTGTTGGCGATATTTATCTTCGGAGGTGAATCCTTAAGAGGGTTTATGTTCGCAATGATCATAGGTATTATTGTAGGTACTTATTCATCTTTGTTCATTGCAACTCCGGTAATGTTCGATACTTTGAAAAGAAAAACACAAATTGGTGACGAAGAGAAATAAGTCTCTTATCATGTATAATAAAAAAAGGCCGCTGATCAGCGGCCTTTTTTTATATGATTTTTCCAATGGATCCTTCGGACGATAATTTTAATTCGTAGAGATATTGTGGTTCCAATCCAGGTTCTTTCCTATGCGACACAAAGACAATGGCAGTTGTACTCTCTCTAGCTATTTTATTTACTAGGGCTATAAAAAGCAGTGCGCTTTCATCATCCAAACCTGCTGTAGGTTCATCCAAAATTAGTAGTGGCGGATGTTTTATCATGGCCCTGGCGGTCATAATCATACGCTGTTGTCCTGTTGAAAGGTCGGCGAAATGAACATCCCTTAGGTGCCACATGTCCAAAATAATCAGCCATTCTTTGGCAAGTGCTCTCTGATTTTCGGTGGCGATTAAATACAGTCCAACGGAGTCGTTCATTCCAGAGATGACCATGTTTAGGGCCGAATGCAGACCTGAAAACTTATCGGTCATGGAAGGGGTGTAGTATCCAATTCTTTTCTTTATATCCCAAACACTTTCTCCGGTTCCCTTTTGTTGACCAAAAAGGTATAGTTTCTGTCCGTATCCTTTATGGTTGTCCCCGGTAATCATGGATAATAGCGTTGATTTTCCACTTCCATTTTGACCTATAAGTTGCCAGAACTCCCCTTTCTTTATGGTCCAATTAATATTCTTCAGTATTTTTTTATCACCATATGCTACGCTAATTTCCTTACAGTCTATTAAAACGGATTCATTAAAGTCTGTAGGTGTAATTGGCCTGGGAATTCTTCCCGTGAAGGAGGAATTTATAGATGAAGCACTTTTTTTATCTGTCTTGAGGTCGCCGGAAAGCAATCTTATTGAAGCGTTTTCCAATATCATCCTATGATTTATAAAGGGTAGGATATCTACTTTTCTGCTTATTAACTGGATTATATAAGTGTTTTTGGCTATAAGGCCAAGAGATGCTTTTAAGTCGTTTTGGGAGTCTTTATCCAAATTATCGAAGGGATTGTCCAAAACAATAAAATCCGGCGCTACATTAAATATATATTTCAATAGCGCCTTTTTTTGTTCTCCACTGGACATCGTCTTTAGGCTTTGTTGGGTATTTTGATTAATTATCTTAATCCCGTGCCTTTCCTCTTCATCTATAAACTCATTCAATGTTATTTTGGAAAATAGGGCGCCCTTTAAATCCTGAAGATCTTCAAATCCTTTTGGGAGATCACCTTCCAAAACATTTTTTATAAAGAGATCTTTTTGGGAATTGTTATTTATAAATACGGCCCAATGTATTTTGTGAGTCATGAATATTGTCTTTTTATGCTTTGTAAAGAAAATAATTTATCGAGGGAGTTTTGGCGGATTGCTGACGTTATTTGTTGAACCAATAAGTGAATTTTAAAGTCAATGCCCAGTTTCTCCCTTCAAAAGGTTCTATAAGGTAGTTGTTGCTGTAGACTAAAAATAGGTCAGAAGCTGGCTTATAGCGCCATTGAAAACGGGAGTTTAGGTTAAAGTTCTTCGATTGTTCATTGTATTGGAATAAAGTGGCAAAGAACAATTTGTTGGTAAAGGTAACATCTACCTCTGAACCAATAAGCCAAAATTCTGTATTGTTCCAAGGTGAAGGTAGGTTGATGTTGTTGTAGCTTAAATTAGTGCTTAAGCTAACAAAGGGTTGAAAACGGTACCCTATTTCACTTATAAGGCTTGTTCTGTTGCCTCCAGAATAGTAACCTCCGAAACGCCCCCCCATGGAATAAGTGAACATACTTTGGGGTTTCGAAATAAAATCTATAGTATAGGCGTTCCAATGATGTTGGGTTCCAATATCCAGGGATTCCTTTCCTGATCTTGTAGGGTCAAAAAGGGATAGTAATTCTACGTATTCGTCGGTTACACCAACGTTTAATTTGGAACGGTCCCTAAAGTCCAGCAGGTACTCAAAAAGATTGATATTGTCTGTGCGCTCCACTTTTTCATTGAAGAAATAGCTAGTGCTTATTTTAGGCCCATGGCTTAAAATGGTACTTTTTTTTGGAAAAAATAAATGCCCTACATAAGAAGTAATGTTCATATACCCATTTCTAGGAACAAACCCCACCTCAGCGGTATAATTGTCTTCTACCGATTCTTCCTGTATGCGCCAATTCCATTTACGACTTTTGTATTCCAAATGGGCTGCTTGGGTAATGCCATTACCGTTTTTATTGGGTGCAAACGATTTCAAGATAAACGCTTTCCCTGTCCATTGGTTATTGGCGGAGGCCAAATTGTATTCCAAGCCTAAGTTTCGGTTGAACTTAGGGAAAAGTGTTCTTAGGGAATCGGTATCCTGTGGGTAATTGATGGATTCTTTATTTACAAACATTAAACCAATACTAGATCGGGCAAAAACTTTTCTTTGTAAGGAGAGTACGCCAAAGTTATGACTAGGTAGTCCTGTTTCATCTACACTGGCTGTTTGCATGTTCATTAGCCCCATGCGCCATTTATTATTTAGGTTTCCGCTTACTCTAGCTCCAGCTCTTATGGGTACCCCTAAACCTATTCTTCTGGAAAAGAAAGGACGTATGGTAGCATACCCAAAATTGGCAAATAGATCTCCGTTTTCTAAAAAGAATTGTCTTTTTTCGGGAAAAAAAAGTTCAAATCGGTCTAGATTGGTGACCTGGCGATCTACTTCAACCTGCGAGAAATCTGGATTCACTGTGAGGTCTAAATTCAAGGAAGTGCTGAGGCTGAATTTAACATCGCCTCCAATTTTTTTATCGTACTGGGTCTTGCTGTTATTTTCCCTGTCTTCACTGATTCCACCCAAGACATAAGGGATAATCGAGAAATTTGTTTTCGGGGAAGGTGGGGGCGAATCCCATACCAAGGTTCCGGTATAGGCAAGTGAAGCGGTTGGAAATTGTCTAGGAATGGGGGTCCAGCTCGATTTTTCGCCCGATTTTAGATCTAACCGGCTAAAATTGATGCCCCATTCCGTAACCCCGTCTTCATAACGAATGGATTTGAAGGGAATTGCCATTTCAAATATCCATTTTTCATCATCGCTAGTTACTGCCGAGATCCATTTACTGTCCCAATTTAGGTCAACACTTCCTCCACCATACATGGTTCCGTCCCATTGTGCTCCTGCAGCATTAGAGCCAAAGGAGTAGCCAGTTGTCTGATTGTTAAAGGGGTCCATAAACAACAGAAAGTTGTCATTTTTTCCAAAACTAAAATCCCTTCGTAACGACTCTACATAGTAAGAGCCTTTGGTAGCGTTGTAAAAAGTGGCTAATAGATAAAGGTTATTTTCGTCATAGGTCATGCGGATTTCCGATGGTTCATTGGCCTTTCCGGTATCCATAGGCAATACCATATAGAAGTTGGTGGCCACATCGGTATCTTGCCAGGCCTTATCGTTACCGGTACCGTCTATTTCAATGGGTGAGCTGGTCTTTCTTATATTTAATTGAAAGGCTTCATTTTTCTTCTGGGCAGCGGAGGGCAGGGCTAAGGCAAAAATTATTAAGGTGAGGTATGCTTTTCTGGTAGCGGACAATGGTATGGTCATTTTGTTGGTTAAGCTCACTAAATTAAGTGTTTTAAGAGAATCAAAACCGTAAAGTCAGAACTACTTTTTAAGTAAACTTCTGGCCCACTAGGGATTATGGTAATTTCTCGTAGGATATTGAATCCCCAATCTCCAAGGACCACTTATCCGCCATTCCGGCGTTTACTTCCAAAACAAACTTTACTGGCACCTCGGACGATAGGCTGTTCTCGTTTAGAGGTTGTGCATTTTTTTGAAAACTGGCAATGTGCATTTGATCGTCCACAAAAATGAGATCTAAAGGAAACTCGGTGTTTTTCATGTAAAAATAGTGCATGGACACATCATCAAACACAAATAACATCCCTTCTTTAGATTGCATTGAACTACGGTACATAAGACCTGTTTCCCTTTCGTAGTCAGTATCCGCTATCTCAATGTCCAAATTGATGATAAGGGAATCCGATTCCTTTTTCAGGATGCGGAGGTCGCCTTCTTTTTTGAAGGTAATAGGGGTTGTTTTAATTACTTTTTTAGTTTCTTCCTTGCAGGACAATTGGATAATAAAAACAACAACTAAAATTAGATAGATTTTATTATTTCTCATTTTGCAAAGATTCTGAGTTTTTTGGATCTGTAATTAGGTGTTGTCTACTTTCTTGATGTTCCGGGTTTTGGTCTAAGAATATAATAGAATCCTACCAGAATAAATGGTATGCTCAACCACTGGCCGGTAGATAATAACCCAAGGGAGTCCTCAAAGCCGCCTTGACTCTTCTTTACGTATTCCACAAAGAAACGCACCGTCCATAATAGTACTAAGAATACACCAAAAAGGTATCCAAGCTTTTCCTTTTTATCAGTTTTCCAATATAAAAAATACAAAATGGCAAAGACGAAAATGTAACATAAACCTTCATATAGTTGGGCTGGATGCCTATAGGGTATTGCCTCCAAATATTCTGAAAACCTAGGATCTTTTTCAATAAGATTGTAGGCGGCATTCACTGTTTTTTCTTTGGTAATGGACAAGGCCTTGTAGGCGGGCATGTCATCAGAGTCACGTACGAACCTTGTAGCAAGTGCATAAGATTTTTCTACAGGTTTGCCGTTGATTTCGGAATTGAAGAAATTTCCCAATCGTACACAAAAAGCACCAATAGACACTGGTATAACGATTCTATCCAGAATCCAGAGAATTTTAAATTCAGGAAATTTTCTGGTATAGAGGTACATGCCTATTATGATTCCAATGGCCGCACCATGACTGGCCAAGCCGGTAAATCCGGTAAATTCATAACCATTTATAAATCCGAAAAGGGTGCTGTCTGCACTCTCTCTTATAGGTAGCAAAATCTCCAACACATGGTTCTGATAATAAGGCCAATCGTAAAAGATTACATGACCCAGTCTAGCGCCCAACATGGTAGCCAAAACAGTGTATATGAAAAGGGAGTCTAACTGTTCAAGGGATTTTTTTTCCTTTAAAAAGATCTTCTTCATTAGGTACCATCCTAAAGCGAAAGCAATTATCCAGAGAAGATTGTAATATTTTATTTGTAATACCCCAATTTTGAAAAGTGTATCGGCGGGGTTCCAAGTAAAGCCTAAAAAGTACATCTACAATTTTTTTAAGGGACTAAGATAAGTAAATACTGGAAAGAAAAGTGGACGGAAATGTTTAAATGTTATAAATAGAAATATGGTAATGTGTTTATCCGTAATTATGCAACATTAAGGCTTTGGGGTATTTTTAAAACCAGAAATTAGAAAGTTCGTGATTAACCAATTATGGAACAGGGTCGTACCCACTTCCTCCCCATGGTTGACAGCTAAAAATTCTTTTTATGGAGAGCCAACCTCCTTTGAATAAACCGTGCTTTTGCAATGCTTCCAAAGTGTATTGTGAACATGTGGGGGAATAGCGGCATGAGGCAGGGGTAAGCGGTGAGATAAAATTCTGGTAAAACTTTACCAATAGGATAAAGGGGGCAATTAATGCTTTTTTCATCTATTTAGAATTTTGTATTAATTGGAAAATGACCTTAATAAAAATTTTCTTCCGGAATCAAACACTTCACTTTCGCACAAAAAATTTAATTATTTCGATTGGAAAGGGAAAAAATAATTTTATACATACCATAGCTTTAAAAAGATACTGCCTAATTTAAGATAGGCTGAAGGTAGTGCCGTCTTTGCCATCATTCAACTGAATGCCCATCTCTGCTAATTGGTCCCTTATTTTGTCTGATGTGGAAAAATCCTTATTGGCTCGTGCTTCGTTCCTCAATTGGATCAATAGCCCAACAACATCGCCTAATTTATCCGAATTTAGTGCAGCATTATTCTGATTTTCCAATCCCAATAAGTTAAAAGCAAAAATATGCATAGTCTCTATTAAAAGCTCCTTGTCCTTTTCAGTTATGGTTTCTTTGCCTTCTTTAATTAAGTTGATGTGCTTTACTACTTCAAATAAATTGGCAGTAAGCATTGGAGTATTAAAATCATCGTTCATGGCATCATACCCTTTCTGTTTCCATCCCTCTACACTAAAGGTGGATAATGAAGATGTAGGTAGGTTTTCGAGGGCGCCAATTGCATCCATCAGTTTTTGATAGCCTTTTTCAGAAGCCAAAAGTGCCTCATTGCTTAGGTCCAATATACTCGTATAATGTGCCTGCATCATAAAAAAGCGGACTACAGATGGTGTGTATGGTTTGCTAAGGATGTTATTCTCTCCAGAAAACATTTCGTTGGGTAAGATATTGTTCCCTGTAGACTTGGCCATTTTTTTGCCATTCAAGGTAAGCATGTTGGCGTGGAGCCAGTATTTTACCGGCGCATGCCCGTTGCTAGCTTCAGCTTGGGCAATTTCACATTCATGATGTGGAAATTTAAGGTCCATACCGCCACCATGAATGTCAAAAGTTTCTCCGAGGTATTTTGTGCTCATGGCGGTGCATTCCAAATGCCAGCCGGGAAAACCATCTCCCCAGGGAGAAGGCCATCTCATGATATGCTGCACCTCGGCCTTTTTCCATAAGGCAAAATCTTGTGGACTCTTTTTTTCGTCCTGTGCGGCCAATTCACGCGTATTGGCAATCATATCTTCCAATTTCCTCCCGCTTAGCTTGCCGTACTCATAGGTTTTGTTGAATTTTTCAACATCAAAATAAACAGAACCATTAATTTCATAAGCATATCCTTTTTCTAGAATATTCTTTATGATTTCAATTTGTTCAATGATATGTCCCGTTGCAGTAGGTTCGATGCTAGGGGGTAATAAATTGAATTTTTGAAGGATATTGTGAAAATCCAAGGTGTACTGCTGTACCACTTCCATCGGCTCCAATTGTTCCAATCGCGCTTTTTTCGCAATCTTATCCTCGCCGTCTTCGGCATCATTCTCCAAATGTCCGGCGTCCGTAATATTTCGTACATAGCGAACCTTATATCCCAGATGTTTTAAATACCTAAAGATCATATCGAAAGACATGAAGGTTCGGCAGTTACCCAAATGCACATTGCTGTAAACGGTTGGTCCACAGACGTACATTCCCACATGACTTTCGCTTAACGGTTCAAAATCTTCCTTTTTTCCAGAAAGGGAATTGTAAACTTTTAATTTTTGACTTTGGTACAATGGCATTTTAAGGCGGGGCAATTAGAATTTAGTTTCAATGTTGATATAGTCCAAAAATTCTCGTCTAACGGTATCATTTTTAAATTTACCCCCGTATTCGGCGGTTACTGTACTGCTTTCGATATCACGTATACCACGGGAATTTACACATAAATGTTTGGCATCTATAACACAGGCGACATCTTCCGTGCCTAAAACTTCTTGAAGTTCCCTGACAATCTGAATGGTAAGTCGCTCTTGAACCTGCGGTCTTTTGGCATAAAAATCAACGATCCTGTTCATTTTTGATAGGCCAACCACGGTGCCTTTGGAAATATAAGCTACGTGTGCTTTACCAACTATGGGTAGTAAGTGGTGTTCACAGGTAGAGTATAATGTAATGTTTTTTTCCACCAACATTTCGCCGTACTTATACTTGTTGTCGAAAGTGGATGATTTCGGTCGCCGTTTTGGATTTAGTCCTCCAAAAATTTCTTGAACGAACATTTTGGCTACCCTATTCGGGGTACCCTTTAGGCTATCGTCCTCTAGGTCTAAGCCCAAGGTCAACATTATTTCGTTTACGCTACCCCTTATACGGGCTATTTTTTCTTCATCACTTAGCACAAATGCATCCTTACGTAAAGGTGTGTCTTCAGCAGCGGAAACATGATCGTCTCCTAACTCTTCAAAATGCTTTTCCAATGCGTTATTAATTTTCATTAAAATATTGCTTTTTAAGGCAGCAAAGATATACATTAAATGCCACTTTATACCATGTTTGCTTCGTTACACAACATAAATTAGTGTTAACTAGATGAGGGGGTTACTTTTGAAATTCCCAAATTTTGTAGGTATTCATGAACAGGTTGGTCGTCATTTTTGGTTGTATTTGGTTTCTAGGTGCCAATTTGGCCATGGCTCAAGTGGCTCAAGATTGTTCAAATGCAGTACCTATTTGCAATAACACACCAGTCAATGGTGGTACCACAGGTTTTGGTTCGGACGATTTTAATGGGGCTGTAGCATCTGGTTGTTTGGAAAAAACAGGTTCTGGGTCAATAGAATCCAATGCTGCCTGGTATAGATTTAGGACAAATGCTTCTGGTCAATTGGGTTTTAATATAGGTTTTGACACCAATGAAGATTGGGATTTTGCACTTTATAGGGCCAGTAATTGTAATTCTCTAGGTGACCCGATAAGATGTAATTTCTTTGATAATAGGGAGGCCAATAGTTTTATTGGTGTAGGAGAGGACCCAAAAGGAGCTGCCAACAATGTACAGTATGAGGAGTGGTTGGAGGTTTTGCCCGGTGAGGATTATTACTTGTTGGTCAATAATTTTAGTAATATCAATTCCGGATTTTCTATACAATTCACAGGTCAAATTTTTGTATCCAACCCTTTTGATGCCTTGGACTGTTCAATTATCAGCAATCTTTTGGGGCCACCCATCGCTGCTTGTAACAACGAAAACATTGTTTTGGATGCCACTACGGCTGATGTGGTGAGCTATACTTGGTACAAGGATGTGGGGAACGGATATACCCAAATTCTTGGAGAGAGTTCCGCTACCCTTACGGTCTTGGATGCAGCCTTTTACAGGGTGGAGGTCATTACCCAATCCCAGAATAATATTATCAGTGATGTTCAGGTGGGTTTTTCTACAGCACCAACGACATTCCCTGTAAATGATGAAAACACCTGCTTGGATGCCGAATACTTTAATTTTAGTGAAAAGGACCAAATGGCCTTGGGTGGACAATCCGCAGGAGAGGTTATTATATCCTATCATGCGACTAGCGGTAATGCTGATGCAGGAATAAATGCACTGTCTTTGGAATATAAATTAGTGTCAGGGGAACAACAGATTTACATTAGGGCCACCTCAGTGCAGAATCCTAGATGTTATGATGCTTCCCAAGACTTTAAATTAACGGCACATATACCTTTGGTGCCTGATTTTCCTTTGGAGGTATTTCTTTGTGAAGGGGAACTTAGTGCTGTTATTGGAGTGTCGTCCCCGGATACGGACTATAATTATCAATGGAGTACTGGCGAAATAACTTCCAATATAACAGTTACTCAAGGAGGTGAATATTCCTTGACAATAAGTGATAAACTTGGTGAATCTACCTGCGACAATACTTTTGTGATTACCGTCTATGCTTCCAAGACACCGCATATTAAGGAGGTCGTTGTTGATGATTTACAGGATAGCAATACCATTACTATTATACCGGATAGGGAAGGTGATTTTGAATATCGTTTGGATGATGGGAAATATCAGGAGGAAAATATTTTTTATAACGTACTTCCCGGTGCACATAAAATAACGTTAAATGATATGAATGGTTGTGGGACTGCTACAGAAAGCATAGTTGTGGTGGGGTTTCCTAAATTTTTTACCCCAAATGGGGATGGGGCCAATGACATATGGAATATTGTAGGTATTTCCAGTTTGGAAGAACCAATGCTTTTTGTTTATGATAGGTATGGGAAGTTGCTTAAACAACTATCCCGTAATAGTTTGGGTTGGGACGGAACTTATAATGGAGTGGCATTACCTTCGGACGATTATTGGTTTAAGTTGAGCTTTTTGGATCACAATGGGCAACGTACAACCGCAAAGTATGTTAATAATCATTTCTCTTTAAAGCGATAATGGGCAATAGTCCGATAACGGTCTTGGTTGTTTGTTGAAACTAAATTCACCCATTTCGGTGAGACACATTATCTAAAGATTCTCATTCATTGAAGGATTGTTGCTTTCAGAGGCAACGGGGGTTACCTCAGTTTTTGTGATAAATTATACCCCATTTATACTAAATCTTTTTCATAAGAGTTATTATACTTGACTTAAGTATATATTTAGCCCCAAAACCTATGCGAACATTTACCTGTTCTATATGTCTTATATTTCTGTTTGTCAGTAATATACGTGCCCAAAATTCACCTGATTGTAGGAGTGCCATTCCTGTTTGTGCAGATGGCCAGCCAATTATGCCAATTGTTGATGGCAGTGGTGATATAGACGATTTTGATCCTGATGTAATTAGGCAAAGTGGTTGTTTGGAGAAAGGAAGTGTAAGTTCTGCGAATATCGAAAACAACACCTCTTGGTTCGTTTTTAGAGCAGGTACAGGCGGTCAGGTAGGTTTTGACATTGAGGCTTTGCCGGTAACGGGTACTACAATAACAGCGGAGTGGGACTTTGCGGTTTATGGTCCTTATGATCAGACCAGTGGGCAAAATTTCTGTTCGATTATAGGAAGTGGATCAGAACCTATCCGTTGCAATTATGAAGCCAATAATACGCGTTTCACAGGAATAGGGATTAATCCGGAGAATGGGGATGTGGGTGCTCCTTTTTTAAAGCAAAGCCAAAACACATATGACGAATGGTTAGATGTACTCCCAGGAGAAATCTACTATATTTTCATTAATAATTTCAACACCAATTTCGATGATGATGCCGAGCAATTTTCATTGACTTTTACGGGTAGTTCGGTTGATGCCGATCAAGATAATGCGTTGGATTGTACCTTACGTGACGAATTTTTAGGATTGGATATAATTGCTTGTGAGGGTGATCCGGACATCACCTTATCTGCACAAAATTCTCCTTTTGGACCTGATATTGCAACTGTTGTTTGGACTGTAGATTATGAGGACGATGGCGTTATTGATGCCACCTTGCTGGGATCCGGACCTTCCAATGCCGAATTGGTGGTGAGCAGCCCCAATTCTGGACGCTATTTTGTAGAACTGACCAACAGTTTTGGAAATGATGTAGGTGATAATATACTAATCACCTTTTTTGGAACCCCGGTTTTACAGGAAGTAATCGTTAGGGATGATCTTTCCGATAATAATATTGTGGAATTTGTAATGTTGAGGCCAGAGGGGAGTTATGAATACGCTATAAATGGAGGGGAATTTCAGGATGATCCCGTTTTTAACAATGTGCCGCCAGGCGTAAATACGGTTATTATAAACGATAAAAATGGCTGCGGTATTACGGAGCCCATAGAATTTTTAGTGGTCGGGTATCCCAAGTTTTTTACACCCAATGCCGATGGTATACATGACCGTTGGAATGTATATGGAATCTCTACCCTGATCGATCCTGTAGTGTTTATATTTGATCGCTACGGAAAATTGCTGAAACAGATAGATGAAACCACTATTGGGTGGGACGGTACTTTCAATGGAAGGCCTATGCCATCATCGGATTATTGGTTTAGGATGGATTATTCCCGTGATGAAGATGGTATTATAGTGGCGCGAGCTATTAGGACCCACTTTACATTGAAGCGATAGCTGTTATAAAGATTAGAAACAAAAAAGACGGGATTTGCCCGTCTTTTTTGTTTCTAAAATACTGTGCTCGTTAAAAGTTCAAGGTATAGCCTAAGCTGATCACTGAGTTCTTATTGGTAATGCTGGCCGGGGTAGGAAGGCCAATATCAAAAAGTTGTTTGTTAATGTCCTGGGTGGCGTAGTTATAGGATAGGTCTAGCCTGCTTCCTCCAAAATTATAACCAAGACCACCAGAATAACCATTTAAATCGCCTATGGTTCCTCCATTGGCATACGGACTTTGTTCAAATCTATAACCAGCCCTTAAGCTAAGCGCTTGAATACGGTACTCCCCACCCAATCTAAAAGTAGAAACAGTACTTAATTTGTCCGATATATAGTTGTTTTCTGAGGCAAAACTTGGGTCTGAACCAGGTCTTAATTCAGCCTTTGACATGTCTTGATATCCATAATCAAAACTTATAAGTCCATCCTGGCCAAAAATAATAGCTAAGCTGCCGGTTAATTTAGCAGGTATTTTTATTGTGTAATCTTCAAAAACGTTAATGATATTAAAGTTGATGTATGAAATATCACCATCTGCCAGATTAGAATTTATTTTTTGAGAGGTTTCATCAGACAACCTGTACCAAGTAGGGGATTGGTAACTAGCGCCAATTCGAAAATTTTCATTTAATTTTCCAATGGCCCCTGCACTAAAGGAGAAACCACTCCCTTGAGTTCTTAGAAAGTTGTCGAAGCTTATGTTTTGAATATCCGAATCAGTATCGAAACCTCTTTCGGTCAATTGGGTAAGTTTATCCAGAAATACACTGTGAATGTTCATGGAGGCTCCCACATATAGATTGTCGCCATACTGTGAGGCCAGGTTAGCGGTAAACTTACTATTATATCCCGAACTACTTTGCGAGTAATTCTGGTTAACATTACTGTATTTGGCGTTGGAGAGGTAATCGGTATTGTTGTCGTCCGAGAAATCCACAGGATCTATAATACCGCCATAGTAACCTAAAAACGCCTGTTGGTCCACAAAGCCTAAATTTGCACCAATATCTAGATAGGCCTCTTCTATAAATTCATCGTCCTGTCTTAAAATTGGTCCCAATGGTACTCCATTGGCTAAATCTAAAAAGTAATTGTCAATACCTTGATCGCTATTGCCAGAAACAAAGACATCGTCATCAAAATTTTTAATTAGATCATAATTAAATGCCAATGAAACCTTTTTCCATGGAGAGCTGCTGTTGGTGCTTTTAAATACAAAAACACCTCCTATTTGATTAAGATCTACTGAGTTCAATGAGGTGCTGGAGCTGCTGTTGAAATAGGTGGCATCATTTTTAACATTGTAATTTGATCCCGTAAAGGACAATAAGCTGTTGTTAAAAACGGCAGAACCTGCAGGATTTATATTTAGAGATGATAAATCACCTCCCAAAGCGCCAAAAGCACCATTTAATCCTTGAAAACGAGCGGATCCGTAAGAGCTTTCCCCATTCAACCTTAAAACATCATTAATGTTCTGGGCGCTGGCGAAGGCACATACCAATAGTAGAATGAAAGTGTGATTCCTTTTCATTTTAATTATTTTAGAAAGTTTTTATTGAAATTAGGGGCCATATTGTTTAGTTGCGTCTACCACTACTTCTACTGCTAGAAGATGACGATCTTGAAGAAGAAGAACTGCTAGAACTTCTCACGTTACCGCTGGAACTACTAGAGCTACTAGAACTTCTTACGCTACCGCTGGATGATCTTGATGGAGTACTGCTAGAGTTACTTCTATAAGTTCCACTAGATGATTTTGTTGGACTAGAGCTTCTGTAGGTTCCATTGGACGACCTTGAAGGACTGCTGCTAGAACTTCTATATGTAGAGGTTCTGGGTGCTGTGCCTTTATAGGTGCTACTGTTAGGTGTACCGCTTCTATACGTCTGATTGCTTCTTGAACTGCTATTATATCTAGGCACTGCCCTTGTACTTCTGCTGGTGCGGTAAGAACGGTTTCTTTCCAAGGCATCAACCCCTACATTGCTCCGTGATGTGGTGCTGCTTCGGTTGATGTTGCTTCGGGAAGTAGTAGTGCTTCTGTATCTACTAGTGCTTGAAGGACTGGTAGTATTTAAATTGGATCTACCTCTTAAGGCAGTGCTTCTTAAAGCGGGATTAGAGTTGTAAACACCTCTCCTGCTGGCGCTATAAGCATAATTTCTGTTGTTGTAATTATTGCCAAACCTATTATGGGAATAGTAATAAGGGTTGTTATAATATCGAGAGTAGTAAGGGGAATAGTAGTAAGGACTATAATAGCCTCCCCAACCATAGGAATAACCGTAACCTCCCCAGCCCCAGTTGTTCCAACCCGATCCGTATCGGTTCCATCTCCATGGATTGTGGTATCCGTAATTACCGCCATAGTAGCCACCGTATAAACCGCCGTATCCCCATCCATATGGTGAGCCTCCCCAGCCCCAGTTGTCGTGTATGTTTATACTAACGCTTGTAGTGTTATCTCCCCAAGAGCCATAACCGTTATAATCATTATAGTTGCCATCGTAACCCCGGTCCTGATTCATATTCAGGCTGTCGTTTTCTACATTGCTATAATATCCATCAACATCTGTGAATACTTCGTTATCCAGGATTTCTCCATACTCATCGGCTTTTTGTCCAAAAAAATCACCATAGGTATTCTGTTGAGGAGTAACTTGTTGGTTTCTTGGCGGATTGGTAACGCGAACTTGCTCAGTTCTTTCGATTCTATCTGAATAGATGCCGTCATTATCGTAGTATGAAGCTTGTTGATAAGAACCGCAAGATGCCAATACTATGCTAAGAATTACAACAGTTGCTGCAATATGTATTCTTCGGTGGGGTAGAGAATGTATCATCGCTGTAAATTTAATTGTTGAACATTGTAAAAATAGTTAGTTTTGCCGAACTATTTTATTTAAATATAAGGTCGCAAGTTTTGTGCCAAACTTACTAGTATGGGTAAAAATTTAACGAAAAGAGCAGAGGATTATTCCAAATGGTATAATGAACTTGTTGTAAAAGCGGATTTAGCAGAAAATTCTGGGGTTAGGGGCTGTATGGTCATTAAACCCTATGGTTACGCGATTTGGGAAAAGATACAGGCCCAATTAGATAAAATGTTCAAGGAAACAGGACATGAGAATGCCTATTTCCCTTTATTTATACCTAAATCTTACTTGAGCAAAGAGGCTAGTCATGTGGAGGGCTTTGCCAAGGAATGTGCTGTAGTAACACACTATAGATTGAAGAATGCGGAAGATGGTAGTGGTATAATTGTGGACCCTGATGCCAAGTTGGAGGAAGAGCTTATTGTTAGGCCAACTTCGGAAACCATTATTTGGGACACCTATAGAAGATGGATCCAGTCTTATCGCGATCTACCACTATTGATCAATCAATGGGCCAATGTGGTGCGTTGGGAAATGCGTACGCGCCTATTCTTGCGAACGGCAGAATTTTTATGGCAAGAGGGTCATACCGCACATGCTACGGAAAAGGAAGCCATAGCAGAAGCGGAACTAATGATGAATGTTTATGCGGAATTTGCAGAAAATTACATGGCCATGCCGGTCATAAAAGGGACTAAAACAGCCAGTGAGCGTTTTGCAGGAGCTTTGGAAACCTATTGTATAGAGGCTTTAATGCAAGATGGTAAAGCTTTGCAGGCAGGTACGTCCCATTTCCTCGGACAAAATTTCGCAAAGGCTTTTGATGTGAAATTTGCGACGAAGGAAGGAGTGCAAGAATATGTTTGGGCAACTTCTTGGGGAGTTTCCACTAGACTAATGGGGGCGTTGATTATGACTCATAGCGATGATAACGGACTTGTTTTGCCTCCAAAACTGGCTCCAATACAAGTGGTGATTGTTCCAATTTATAAAGGGGAAGATCAATTGGATGCTATTTCAGAAAGAGTAGCTCCTTTGGTTAAGGAATTACGCTCTAAAGGAATCTCGGTAAAATACGATAACAGGGATACCCACAAGCCAGGATTTAAGTTCAATGAGTACGAGTTAAAAGGAGTGCCGGTTCGTTTGGCCATAGGACAGCGGGATATGGATAATGGCACTTTTGAGATAGCTAGAAGGGATACTTTTGAAAAAGAAACCGTAAATGCCGATGACGTAGTGGCTAAAATTGAATTTTTGATGGAGGATATTCAGACAAATATTCACAATAAGGCCTTGGAACATAGAAGAACTCACATTACTGAGGTGAATTCTTATGAAGAATTTAAGGATGTTCTGGAAAAGAAAGGAGGATTCTTGTCGGCACATTGGGATGGGACTTCGGAAACGGAAGAATTGGTCAAAGAGCAAACAAAAGCTACTATTCGCTGTATTCCGATAGATGCAAAAGAGGAAGCTGGAGTGTGTATGGTGACAGGAAAACCATCCTCAAAAAGAGTGCTTTTTGCCAAGGCATATTAAAAGATTTTAAAAAATTTTATTTAGGTCTTGCGATAGTAAAAAATAATTGTATTTTTGCATCCGCAATTATGCGATTTAATGGTCCGTTCGTCTAGGGGTTAGGACGCCAGGTTTTCATCCTGGTAACAGGGGTTCGATTCCCCTACGGACTACTAAAGTTATTTTGAAATTTTGGGGTATTGATTTCGATGTTAAAATTGTTTCAATACTTAAAGCCAAAAAATGGTCCGTTCGTCTAGGGGTTAGGACGCCAGGTTTTCATCCTGGTAACAGGGGTTCGATTCCCCTACGGACTACACAGTAGATTTCGGGGTTTATCCCACTAAAAAATTAATTAAATAGAAAATGGCAAATCATAAGTCAGCATTAAAGAGGATTAGAAGGAACGAAGCGGTAAGGTTACGTAACAGGTACCAGCACAAAACAACTCGTAACGCGATTAGAAGATTGCGTACAGAGGAGGATAAGAAAGCTGCTGAGACTTTGTTGCCAAGCGTGGTAAGTATGATCGATAGATTGGCTAAGCGCAATATTATCCATTCCAATAAGGCTGCAAACTTGAAGAGCAAGTTGACAAAGCAAATAGCTGCGCTATAAGTTTTATATTTTATATTAAGGAACGCCCTTCGTAAGAATGGGCGTTTTTTTGTTTTCAAAATCTGCCATTAAATTTCCCAGAATGGGGCTAGGTTTTAGGAGGTTATTAAAAGTAAATTCTGTTAAAAAAGGAACATTGTTTTAATTCGCTTCTATGGGTGGAGGTTCATGGAGGGAAAGGTAAACCACAACAGCTATTAATCAACAATTGCAGACGGCCTCCGTATTTACAGCTTGTTAATTTTTTTTACAATTTGCTCAAAAATATCCAAGCTATCATCCAATCTTAAATTGACATTATATTTTTTCTTTAGATCATAATCCGTTAAAATGATATGTTCATTAGGTTCGATGTCAATATTCTTAAGACATTCTTTGGCACATTGAAGAGGGCATCCGTCAATAACAACTATCGGCCTATTTGATCTGGCCTTTTTTACAAGTGATTTGACTTTGCCGCCAACCCCAGCTATACAGGACATCTCAGCAATACCATCGGAATTTATTTTTACGGCAATATCGTTCGCCAATTGCGCCACATTGCTACAGCCGGAACAGGAATATATTAGAGGTACCGTACTTTGACTATGTTTTTCCATTGTTACAATTTTAGAATTTTTGTAAAGATTTACAGTAGATCTTTTATCAGGCTATCTTTACCTGTCCGTACATTGTCTACATTGTAATAACCACCTTTATTATCCTTTCTTTCCAAGGATTGATGAATAATTAAATGCGCTACATTCACCATGTTTCTTAATTCACAGAGCGCTGTGTTGATTTTTACGCCTTTATAAAGTTCCTCGACCTCATTGTAAATTAGATCAAGATGACGAACAGCTTTTATTAAACGGTTGTTGCTCCTTACAATTCCTACATAGTCCCGCATGAGTGCCTGCAACTGTATAAGGTTGTGTTGGATGAGAACATATTCCTTGGTCAAGCTAGTTCCTTCATCATTCCATTCGGGAATTGAAGTGTAGACGGGGTCTACTGGATGTGCAGTTTGATATTCAAAAATATTATGGGCGTAAACTAAAGCTTCCAATAGGGAATTGGATGCCAACCTGTTGGCTCCGTGCAATCCTGTTCTAGAGCATTCGCCGCAGGCATATAAGTTGGCTACTGAAGTTTTTCCGTTCTTATCCACGACAATGCCACCACATAAGTAGTGTGAAGCTGGGGCTACTGGAATCCAATCCTTTTCAATATCAATATGGTTGGTCAAACATTCTTCATAAATATTTGGAAAATGATTTTTGAAGACATCGATATCTAGGTGGGTGCAGTCTAAAAAGACATGGGTATCCCCGGATTTTTTCAACTCTTTGTCAATACTCTGGGATACGATATCCCTAGAGGCCAATTCTGCCCTATCATCGTAAGTTGGCATAAACCTATGTCCACTTTTATTTCGTAAGAAGGCACCTAAACCCCTGACCGCTTCGGAAATCAGAAAAGAGCGCCCATTTTTATTGCTATACAGGGCCGTGGGATGAAACTGTACAAACTCCATATCCTTAATTTTAGCTTTTGCCCTATAGGCCATTGCTATTCCGTCTCCTGTTGCTATTGCAGGATTTGTGGTATGACCATAAACGCTACCTATGCCGCCCGATGCCAATAATGTGCTATCTGCTCTTATCGTAATTATTTCTTCTGTCTTTTGGTCTAATACATAAGCTCCGTAACAGGATATGTTTTTGGATTCCGGAATATTAAGATGATGTTCCGTAATGAGGTCCAATACAAAATGATAGGATAAAACGGTGACATTCGATAATTTATGAATTTCTTGCAGCAATACACGCTCTATCTCCAACCCGGTAATATCCTTATGGTGCACCACACGGTATTCCGAGTGTCCTCCTTCGATTCCTAAATCTAGCCTACCAGAATCATTAATATCAAAACTTGCACCCCAAAGTATTAATTCCTTAAGCCGTTGAGGACCTTCCTTTATGACCATTTCAACCACTGCCTCATCACATAATCCGTCTCCTGCAACCAAGGTGTCTTTAATGTGTTTCTGAAAAGAATCTTCCTCTAAATCCAATACTACTGCAACACCGCCTTGGGCATATTTTGTGTTGGATTCTTGCTCCTCTGCCTTAGTGACTATAATTACGGTCTTATTGGGAAATCTCTGGGCAATTTTTACGGCGTATGTCAATCCTGCCACTCCCGAGCCTATAACAAGAAAATTTGCATGTACCATCCTATATCGATAATTCCAACATTCTTTGAATAGGTTGTAATGCACGTAACCTTATGTCTTTTTGTACTTCAATTTGTGGCGTTTCATTTAAAAGGCAGTCATAGATTTTTTGAAGGGTATTAACTTTCATATAAGCACATTCACTGCAGGCACAGGTGTTATCTTCCTCTGCTGGAGCCGGAATAAGTACGGTAGTAGGGACCTCTAGTTGCATTTTGTGTAAAATACCAGCTTCCGTGGCAACAATAAACTGTTCCTTGGGATGGGTTTTTACATAATTGATCATTCCTGAAGTGGAACCAATGTAGTTGGCAAGATCCAAGATGTGTTCCTCTGATTCGGGATGGGCTATTATTTTTGATTCGGGATAGATCTTATAGAGAGCCAAGAGCTTATCTACGGAAAAAGCCTCGTGTACTACACAGGAGCCGTCCCACAGCAATAGATTACGTCCCGTTTTTTTGCTTATATAGTGCCCCAAATTTTTGTCGGGCGCAAAAATAATTGGTCTGTCCATAGGTACGGACTCAACTATTTTTAAGGCATTGGAGGAGGTACATACAATGTCGCTCATTGCTTTAATTTCTGCAGAACAATTAATATATGTAATAACCAGGTGATCGGGGTGTGCTTTTATGAATTTTGAAAATGCCTCTGGCGGACAAGAATCTGCCAACGAACAACCTGCGTTTAAGTCGGGCAACAGCACTTTTTTAGTCGGATTTAGGATTTTTGCAGTCTCTGCCATAAAGTGTACCCCGGCAAATACAATTATAGAGGCATCGGTTTCAGCGACCCTTTGTGAAAGCCCCAAACTATCCCCAACATAATCGGCGATTTCTTGTATTTCATCGCGCTGGTAATAATGCGCGAGAATTACGGCATTTTTTTCGTGCCTTAACTCGTTGATTCTTTCTTTTAAATCCATAAGATCAAAAATAATTTGAACCGGAAAAGTTAGAAGATTGGATTTGGCTATAAAATGATAAATGTCATAATAAAAATAATCTTTTATTAAAACTCAGAATTAAGAATAATCTTGATACTTTTTAAGGTTGGTATTATGGCGAAGCGAATGTTAATGACATGGTCCAACAAATTAACGTTGGTCAATGCGTAAAGGACACAGTAGATTTTGTAGCTCAAAGGTGGGCTGTTTGGTCAATATATTTGGGTAATACTTTTGGTTTAGAGTAATTTTATTAGGAATACTCGCTTGGCTCATGGACCATTAAAACTCGACTTTGAAGGTGAGGGATTTCAATAGCCATGGGGCTCGTTTTAATGGTTGTTTTATCGCACTGGAGTACTCGCTTCGCTCGTGAACCAGAAAAGCTCCGCTTTGAAGAGGAGGAATTTCAATTATCTTATGGATTGGGTTTTAATACTTGTTTTATAACACTGGAGTACTCGCTTCGCTCGTGAACCAGAAAAGCTCCGCTTTGAAGAGGAGGAATTTCAATTACCTTATGGATTGAGTTTTAATGCTTGTTTTATAACACTGGAGTACTCGCTTCGCTCGTGAACCAGAAAAGGTCCACATTGAAGAGGAGGGATTTCAATAACCTTATGGATGGGGTTTTAATGCTTGTTTTATAACACTGGAGTACTCGCTTCGCTCGTGAACCAGAAAAGCTCCGCTTTGAAAGTCAACAAAAGAAAACTTCACAAGCTAAAAAACAAAAGCAAGCTATGTTTTATAGCTTGCTTTGTTTTCAACTTTTTGTTGACTTATTCGTTACCCTTACCAGGATTACCTGCGGTTTTCCATTGAGCTCCGTCTTGCAAATAAGAAACCACGCAGCTATCGCTGCTTGTTCTTTTTTTTATTCCAAAATTTTGAGTAAACTCCATTTTTCCATAAAAAAAAGAACCACGTCTAAAAAGACGTGGTTTCTTGCTTGTGGTGACCTCGACTGGATTCAAACCAGTAACCTTCTGAGCCGTAATCATAAGTTATTTATTATTGTTGTTATGTGTTTATATCTAAATACCACGTTTTTAGTTGATAACAAGGGGTTTATAAGTTAATAAATATATGGTTATTATTGGTTTATTTATTGTTTTTGTGGGCAAATATGGGTAAATTGTGGGCAAATTAAAATAGTTGTCATGGATTATAAAATATCAATCGTACAGGATAAGCGTAGGCAACTTAAAAATGGCAAGTTTCCCGTTAAGGTCAGAGTTTGGGTAAACGACCTTAAAAAGGCTAAAAGAGTTACTACGGGTGTTGAAATGACGGAAGATGATTTTTTAAATTCATGGGAAAGCAAAAAGAACCCCAATAAATTGAAAGGTAACGATAGGGAGAACTATCAAATGTTGATGAACTTAAGCGATAGGGCAGAGGAATCTGCTAAATCCTTGGATTATTTTGATTTTAAAACCTTCGAGCAAAAACTAAGAAGAAAATCTTCCGATAAAATAAGTGTCGTCTATCATTTTAACAAGGCTATTTCGGAATTTAGAAAAAAAGGCAGAATAGGGGCTGCTGAAAGTTATAATTCTGCCCTAGTATCTTTAATGAAGTATGAAGCCCAAAGAACCAAAGTTTCCAAAGAGTCTTTAACATTCGTTGAGGTTACCCCTAAATGGCTGCACGATTATGAAAGTTACATGATCGATGATCTTGGACGAAGTGTTACCACCGTTGCAATATACACACGTACTTTAAGGGTTATATTCAATAATGCCATTTCTGATAATGATCTAGATAAGAGATATTATCCATTTGGGAAAAAGAAGTATGAGATACCTGAGGAAAAGAAAGTAAAGAAAACACTTATCAGGAGCCAGGTAGAGCTTTTTTATCACGCTATATTACCACCCTTACAAGAAAGGGCCAGAGATTACTGGTTTTTTAGTTATGCCTGTAGTGGAATGAATTTTAAGGATATTGCAATGCTTAAGTTTGAAAACATAGATCAAGGAGAAATATCTTATTACAGGGAAAAGACAAAGATTAAAAAGAGGACCAATAAAAAGAAAATCACTTTTAAGATCAACGATTTGTCTCAAAAGATACTTGATAAGTATAAAACTGAGTATCGAGGTGATAAATCTTATGTCTTTCCTATTTTGGAAGATGGAGATTCCCCAGAGAAAATATTTAGAAAGGTGAACAATTTTATACGGGCTACCAATCAACAGTTAAAACGTATTGCAAAAGAATATGATTTTCCTGAAGGCTTAAGTACGTATTGGGCTAGACATTCCTACGCTACCAACATGATCAATATAGGGGCTAGCATAGAGCTGATTAGCGAAGCTTTGAACCATAGTGATACTAGAGTGACCCAAAATTATTTTGATGGGTTTGAGGACGATAAGAAAAAGGAGTTTTCGGACAAATTAATGAATTTTTAAATGAACATAGAAGATGTTAAGCCTTATGAAAAGGAGATGGTCGATTTACGATCTATTTTTAAAAAAGCTAAGTCATTATTAAATGACGATTCTGTTTATGACAATTGGGTAGAAAAGAATCAAAATGGTATTTGTGTAGACTACCTTAAGGAAACCCCTATCTATCATCCTGACCTTGCATTGATTTTTTTTGGTGACGATGAAATGTTTTTTTTATCTGAAAAAGGAACTGTTTTAGATCGTAATTTATTTAAAGCATATTATCTCAAAGGAGCAATAAAGGGTATCAAGGCTTATCTGAATGAATATCACTTAGCACCTAATAAAAGATTGGGCGACGATTTTGAAAGATGGCGTATGTCTATTACGGCTCTTTATAATAAAGAAGAAATTTTTATAGCACCTTTTCAATATAAACCGGATATCAAGCTCCTAGGGTGTAGATTTGTTAAAGACTACTTTCCTAATAAAATGTCCCTTTTGGGAATTCAGTCTATAGGCTATTATTCAGCTTTGACCAATCGTTTTGAAGAGTTATTTATAGAAGTACCAGGATTATTCGATAGTAGTCTTAATGGTAATTTAAAAAAGGAAAAATCAGATGAGCGAAATGATGATTATTTATCTGTAAACGATTTCAATAATACCGATTTCAAATCTTCGATTAATTTCATAGAATCAACTATTGAAGAGTATTTGGAAGTTTTCAAAGATAACATGTCCGAAAAAAATTACTTGTTATTGGTTAATTCATTGAAATATTATTTTAACAATGGGGCATTTCGGTATACAAATGAGATTATTACTTTTAAATCAAGTCCTAACGTTAAAAAATTCGGATGGATGTTAAAAAGTTTATATCATCATGTTAATGGTGTTCTGGGTACTTTTCCTAAAAACTTACCTACTACATATTTAAAATTTGCTAAACAACATATTTCAATTTATCAAGATGCTGGATATGATGAGAATAACCACATTAAGACTACACTTTATAAATATTTCCATACAAAAGCATAGGTTTTAAGGGTGTTCACCAAAAACACCAAAAACACTTTTTAGACCACCAAAACCACTTCTTACCATTGGGGTATTATTAATTAAAATAGTACAGCAATGGAAGCACTTACACACAATGATTTGCCTAGGGCAACAACGGACTTATTAGCGAAAGCTGATAGAATTATTTCATTATTGTTAAGTCAAACAGTATCCTCCAATGTGAACGAGGATAAATGGATGGACTTAGACGAATTAGTGAAATATGATCCCGAGAAAAGAGCAAAAGCAACATTTTACAGCTACACCCAAAATCCTACTAGCGGGTTGCCTTTTCATAAAAGGGGAAAGAAATTAATCTTTTTGAAGTCTGAAATAGACGCTTGGTTAAAGCAAGGGAAAATTAAGTCCAATTCAGAAATATCCGACGAATTAGACAATCTTTTATCATCTAAAAAATAAAAAAGGCCATGAGAACAACGAATTCTAATGACCTAAAATCTTCTAACGGTGATAAGGTCAAATATAATGAAAATTTAGAACTATTAAAAGCCTTTGTTAGGCAATCTCCATACATATCAAAATTGGAACAACCATCTGTTAGTATGCAATTTGGTATTCCTTACAGTCCAATGGTATTTAGAGAAGAATATTCCAATAGGATAAAGAGATTCCTGTATAGTAATACTTCTACGGCTGCCTATGTAAGTAAGATTACAAGTATACCACAAAAATATATTTGTCAAGTAAAATTTTTACTGGAGGATAAGGGAGAACTCAAGGTCGTTGGCTTTGGAAGATGTCCGGCTACTGGTTCGGCAAACGTTCAATTTCTTTCAACTAATCCAGAAATATGGGACGATCCTAATTTGGTAGATAGGAACGAATTAAAGTTGAGATAATGGTTCTTAGTAAAGAAAAAATGGTAGTTGAGGAATTTGTTCCGATAAATAAATATAGTTACAAGTCAATCGTTAAGAAGTGGAAGGATGATTTCATAAAACGCATTAAAAGGGAATCTCAAAGTAAAAAATACTCATTTGGTTATTTTGATGCGGTTCAGAGGTCATTGGGACATAGAACAAACCTTGATGAATGCATGGTAAGTTATATTGCTTTTATTGATAGCAATCCTTTAAATGGCAATGATTACTTTAAGTATATGGATTCCTATGTCAAAGGTAAGGAACTTAATGTTAAATATTTTAAGCACGATATTAACAAGTTAAGAAGTTATTACAGGAAAGCTGACTTAAATAAAGGTGGTTATAACCCATTTAATATAGAAGCGTATAAATCCTATGTACTTTTTATGATGCTTAAGCTCAATGGTGTTTACCTTATTGAATATGATATTAGTTTTAATGTAAAGCGTAATGATCATAGGGAATACAATCCCTTAACCTCGATTCCAAGTGTTTTAAGAGGGGAGCTTCCATTTATTGTCAAGGAGTATGATATAGAGAGGGCATACCCCACTTTCATTGATATAGAGTTGGGGATTAGTGGCAGGAAAACGGATGTCTACAGTTTACTGGACAAGGTTCAATTTAATACTTTGCTTAATACCCATAAGGGTATCGATAATAGTAATATCGAAAAAGTCAGATCACAGTTAAGACCTATTTACAATGGTAGAACCAATGAAGTAATAACTATAGAAAGGTTTAACAATAAAGGTTTGATGTTCAGGGAGCTTGTTTGTTATGAGGAAAAGGCAATAAATGAATTTGTACTTTCTAATGGACTAGTGGATTATGTTAGGCTGCATGATGGTGTTTTTGTAAAAGAAGAAGTACAATGCGAGAACTTAAGATTTGGACAAATTAATTTTTCAATCAAGGAGAACATTAAGCCAGCTATAGTTAATGAAATCACTACTTTCTATAGCTATAATAACAAAGGTGAGTTGGTGACAACACCGAAGAAATACTCCGACTTTTTTATCCAAGAAAACTTTATAAGGATTTCAGAGCCAGATAACGACAAAATAACCATTTTTAAGGATACGCGTAATGTGGTGTCACCCTTTAATTACAAAACTGATACGCTGCCATATCTTAAGGAAAACATCAATGAATTTTGTACGGATGAAGTAGAGAACAGAATAGCTCGAGACAATTTTAGTGCAATTACAGGAGGGTATTTATTAATACCATCGAAGCTTTTAAAATATCATTCCGATAGTAAAGAATACTTTGGCCTGCCCTTTAAAAATGGTTTTGCCAGGTACACCCATATTGATAATGAAATAAGAATAGTCCCTTATGGTTTGGTTGACGGGTTTTTTGCTCCTCACGCCACACAAGATGTTGATTTTAATTACGATGGGGATTCTGATGCAAGTATTTTTCAATTGTTTCTTACTATGGCATGTATAGGCAAGGACCCCAGAAAAGAAGAGTTGACAAACACGGATAGCAAAATACTATCCAACTTCTGCGCAATGTTCGGGTATTTATGCCATACCTACAAGGATCAATCATTTAGCCCTGCAATAATACTAAGTGATGAGGGCGCTGATGATTCTAGTAGAAATGGTGGGCGGGGAAAAACTATACTAACCAAGGCGGTTTCCTATGTCCAACCAACAATACTAAAAGGGGGGAATGAGTTTGACCCTAAATACACCCATAATTTCGCAGACTTGGATAAAAGTAGAAAGGTTTACATCCTGGATGATGTCCCTGCAGCTTTTAAATATGATGACCTTTACACCAATATTGTAGGCGGGATTAACTGTCAGCGCAAAGGAAAGGCAGCTCAGGCAATAACATTTGAGGAAAGCCCGAAATTCGTAATTACAACTAACTGGTCGGTTAGGTACGACGAAGATAGTAATTCAACGAACAGGCGGTTTTACGAATATAAATTCAGTAGTTATTTTAATCTAAACAATAGGCCGGAACAAGTTTTTGGGCACACCCTTTTTCAGGATTGGGATGATATTGAGTGGAATCGCTTTTATAGGTTCGTCTTTTATTGCGTTGGTCTCTACATGAATGAGGGTTTGCAGCGGATAGAGTACGATAAAGTTGAAGATAATTTTAGAGCAAACTTCAATAGTGATGTTGTTCTTGATGAGTTTGAACGGATTTTTAACCTTATAAAAAATGATACAGAAGGGTTTACGGTCGGTCGGTTTTTAGAACTGTACAAACACCATGAGAACCCATTAAAGTTTGAAGGATATTTTCATAAGAACAATGTTAAGGGATTAATTAATACATACATAAATCATAATAAACTTCCTTACTGTTATTCAAAAGGTGATAGAAAATGGATGAAAGGGATTTAATTCTGGTTGGTTTTAATGTTTGTGGTCGTAATGGATGTAATGATTTTACAACCATATTACAACCGATTTTAAATATTAAAGTATTTGATTTAAAGGGTATTGCAAGGGTTAATTACAACCATGACAACCTTTTTAAAGTTATTCGCGGGAGATTTTAAATTTAATAAGAATCAAATATCTAAATAATTATTATAGAATATAATTAGTCATTCGGTTTTGGTCGTAACGGTTGTAATAATAAATATTAAGATGTTGGTTTTGAGTTGTTTAGTTTGTGTTTGTTGTTGTAATGGAGGTTGTTTTGGCATTACGACCGATACAACCAACCAAGTAATATTGAAAATACCAAGGCAACATCCCTAAGATTACCCTAAGGTTTAATGTTGACAAGTTACAATGTATGACCTATAAATTTACTCGAAAATACTCGAATGATTTACACCTCAAGGTTGAACAACGAGATTACAACGAGGGTTACCCATGTAGAACCGTAATATTACCGTAAGGGTAAACAATGATATTTAATCTGATAACAACGGTAAGGTTACGGTAAGGTTGTCGATTGTTCTTTTATCAAAACTACGTTAGGGTTACGTTAGGGTAGGGCGAGGGTTTCCTAAGGTTTCCCTAAGGAATAACTACGGAAATCTACGGATTCAAGGTCTAGTGAATATTACGGCACGATTACGGCAAGGCTTCGTGAATTGGTAAGAATTGGTAAGATTAGGGCGAGGGTTTTTAAATATCCTTAGTGTAACCTTAGTGCGATTGATCAGTTTAGGCAATCCGCTTATTGCAATGCCGTAATCTTAGGAATTCTTAGGAAAGGCCCATTAGACACAACGGGTATATTACGGGTAGGTTTTTTAGGTCACCTATTTAAAACGATTCTAAATAATAATAATAATAATAATAATATCAAATAAATAATAATACTATGGGAAATTTAGGGCACAATGACAACAACCATGTTTTTGAACTGTCAAGCGAAAACAGGGAACCTCTTGAATTAAAAGAAGATGTTCTTAATTGGGATAATGATGATAAAGCATTTGAGCGTGATAGCGAAGGGGGGGGGACTTT
Source organism: Arenibacter catalasegens (assembly GCF_002909235.1). GTDB lineage: Bacteria > Bacteroidota > Bacteroidia > Flavobacteriales > Flavobacteriaceae > Arenibacter > Arenibacter catalasegens. Next base: position 249,326 of record NZ_PHQQ01000001.1, on the reverse strand, counting down.
ACGAAAGATAAACACAAAGGTCGAGATAGTCGGGGAGGGGGTTAATTACATAGACGGACTGATCAATGTTTATGGGTACAGTGTAAAGGCAGCAATAACAAAGAGGGCAAAAAGTAAAACGAAAATCGGGGAGGATTGGGAATCGCAAACCTACAATCTCGATTTAATGTTAGGCGAGTTCAATGAATCTAACGGCAAAAGACTGTTTTCCGTACCTTTTACTCAAGGTGGGCTTTATGACAGGGTTAGGTCAAGGATTTCAAATACCTACGATCTGGTAAATACTAAAAGTGCCGACAACAAGGATATAACCGAATTATCAACGATCACCGAGCAAGTGACAGGCCGTGAAATTTACCGTAAAACAGAATTGGAGGTAGATGATTATGTGGCGCAGGAAGTAACTTTTACAGGCAGCGGTGAAGATACTGTTAGGGCAGTACCTTTTCAATTAAAGAACGACGCAACTAGTGACCCTGGACACATAGACGGGACTTCGGAAGGTAGTGATAAAGTTTATTATTCAAGTGACACATACCAAGAAGGAAGCGTAGGCACTTTGCTTTATTTCGATGCAGACCAAAACAAGACATTGACGCTTAACGGGAAGATATTGGTCAGGATATTGGATACGAATGCGGGGTATCTTGAAATCGAAGAGGTAAGATATAAAAAGGTTGCAGATGTATTGGTATATGTGGATGGTAGCAGGACACAATTAGGGCTTGTTGATACGGGCGGTACTTTGAACGAAGGGGAGGTAATATTTGATGATTACCCTATTTCATTGCAAGAGGGCGAAAGTGTTGCTATTGTCTGCCATGTTCATAATAGCGGGGGCGGTAGTCCAACGGTCAAATGGGAATACCAAGACACGGCTTTAACAATTGAGAGCAGTTCTATATTCCCAAGTTCGGAAGCAAAGACACTATTACCACATGAGATATTCGACAGGCTTTTAGAGAAGATTACAGGAGAAAAGGGGCTGTTTAAATCCAATCTATTCGGCAGACAAGATATAGGATATAACGAAGATGGGGAGTGGTCATTATTGGGTGTAGGTTCTGGTTTCTGGGCTAGGGGTTTTGATTTAGGAACACAAAGAAAAGATGCTAATGGGGAACTGATACCATTTAAACAATTCAACACAAGCCTAAAGGATGCCTACGAATCTTATTATATGGCTTTGCCTTTAATGTGGTCAATAGAGGAAGTAAACGGAAAGGAATATTTCAGGCTTGAAAAATACGAATATACACAACAGGACTTTGTAGGGGTTAAGTTGGGTAGGACGGTTAATAATCAATTTCAATACATATCGGCAAGCAATGCCAAGAGGACATTTTTAACCGATAACTTTTACACTAAAGTAGAGATAGGATACGAAAAAGGGGGGAGCGGATATGAGGAAGTTTTTGGACTTACAGCACCACATGGTAAAGCGGAGTATAACACCTCTTTAAAAGACCAACCCGCAAACACTTACTCAAAGGTAAGCAAGATCAGGGCGGATCTGGAAGCCTACGAACTTGCTAGGATAAAACCATCAAGATTGTTTCAGGACGAAGATACCCCCTACGATCAAGATTTATTCTTTAGGCATTTAAAAAAAGTGGGTACTGCATATTATTTAAGGACTTGGCAAGATGATTTTTCAGAACTACCATCTGGCGGTATTTTTTCACCTGAAACAACTGGAAACTTATTGCTAACTCCTTTTAATTGCTTAAAAAGACACAGTAGGTTAATAGCCACAAGCGTATACGGAGAGCCTTATGGTCATTTAACATTTGCATCTTCAAACTGTTACACTAGTTTAATACTTGATGGTGTTTCTGAAAATTCAAGCGTACTCAATAAAGACTTGGGAGAGCCTTTTATAAATGGTCAGTTAATGACTTTTGACGGGTTTGTATATCCCGAAACAGTAGAACAGTTGGAAGGTAAAACTTTTGTAAATGGTGAGTACATCCCCAACTGGTACGGACTTTTTGAATTTGAATTAAATAATAGGTTAGTGAGGGGTAAACTAATCAAAAGTACTATCAACGGAAATAGTAAGCATGAAATAGCCTTGGTGTAATTGGAAGGATGGTATTGTATCAAATATGTGCAATACCATTAAACCGCTTATTCTAAGTCTACATTATCAGAAGTGTTTGATTCCTTCTTAATTGTAACAACGGGTTCTTTAGTATTAATAAGGTTGACCGTTCGGTTATCGTGGTAATGGTGATGTACGGATTTATCTATAATGGTTGGCGGCTTATAGGATGTGTAATCGTCTTCTGGTTTGATAAACAAATCAAATATCGCAAGAAAAATTAACCTTCCTAAAAGTCCAGCCCCTATAATAAACCCCAAAACAAGAAAAACTCCAAGCATTAGAACAGTATTGGTGTTTCACAATAATTTACGTTATACCTTTAAAAATAGTCTTTTTTCTTGATTCATCCTGAGTTGATCATGGATAATGTTTTAAGATCGAGGTTATTGAGTTGAAAATATGATTATATTTAAGGCTAATAATTAATAATAATGGTATCGAAATGGAAACACTATTAATCGATAAACACGTCCTTCAAAGTCTTTTAGGATTACAAAGGCAGGATATTAGAAAGGGTATTTGTACTACAGCAGAAGCTATGGAAATACTCGGACTCAGTAGTGCCGATTTTCAGAAAGAGAGATGTTCTAAAGGTTCATTAGTAAAACCTTCCCATAAGAAAAGGGGGAAGTTTATTTACAGTAGTATTATCAAAGAATTTGAACGTATCCATGGAACTAAATATCAAGACGCCATAATCTAAGTTAGTTTCCCTTTATTTTTTCGATTAGTTCTTCGAGGTCCGCTAAGGACAGGACTCTATACACCTCATCTTCATATTCAATAAATCCGTTCACAATAGCCCCGCCTTTTGTCGGTCTGAACAATTCCCTTACATCGACTTCCAATTCTTTGGCAATAGACAATAGTAAATCAGGTTTTGGAAAACTATTCCCCTGAACAATATTAGAGATACTTACAGGGCTAACGCCTACAGTCTCCGCTAAGTCCTTTCCGGATATCCCTTTTTTACCTAAAATTTCCTTTAATCTTAATAATTCCATATCAATACAATTTATTCAAAGATACAAAATTAAAGCAATGCTATAATTAAATATGTTAAAATTAAAGTATTACTTGTTTAATATTAAAGTATTACCTATATTTGATTATAATTATTAATGTAACACTTTAATTATGGTAGCATCAGAATTTAAAACAGAAATGAAAAGCATAAAAGATTTGCTTATCGGTAAAACTATCAAAGTGAGTTTTATAAATGGAAATAACATTGCAAGTTTCAGCTTTGATACTTTGAAAGGATTTGGAAACGCCATACTCGAGTTTGAAAAATTAGGTGCAAACTTTGGGTTTATCAAAGTGGGAAACAACCTAATAGAGAAACCAACAAGAGACCATAAAGAATTATTAAACCGGTTAAATAACGGTGTATGGGATAACATACACTTCTTAGCAAAAACTATAAACTAAATATTATGAACTTCAGGACTCAAGTATTCAAAAGGGCACACGTAATGGCTCAAGAAACAGGAAAGGCTTTTTCAATTTGTTTGGTAAAAGCATGGCAACTGTACAGACTAAAAAAAGCAATGTTAAAAGGTATGGTCAAGTTTGCATTTGAAAAGACTGACGGATCATTACGCTATGCCTTAGGTACGCTCAATGTGAATTGGGAATCTAAGGGGACTAGGGAGCCAAATTATAAATCAGTTCCATATTTTGATATAGAAGCTAAAGGATTTAGAAGTTTTAAGTCCGAGAACCTAATAAGAATCTATTAATTAATTTAACACTAATATTATGAGCAAACAGCACGAAATGAGTACAGCAAACAAATTACTAATGATCCAGGGTATAAGCTTGATGCAGGACGGTATGCAGTTCCTAGAATGGATGGACGATTATAAGGACACTAATACGATTGATGCCCTTACCATTTTAAGGGACAGATTCGCATATTTCAGGGAATGTGCTTTTACCGATGGTGCCCACGACCATTTAGTAATTGATAAGATGAAAGGACTTTCTAAAAATATTCAATTGGGGTACACAACAAAGGCAGATATCGATAAAAGGCTAAACGAGCTTAGAGTAATCGTCAGGGATGAATATAATGCTGAAAACAAATCAGCTTAACGATATTGGTTATAACAATTGACAGGAGGGTTTACGATGGTTTGCCCTCTTTTAGTTTAGTAAATCGAAACAATACGCGCGCATGTACGCGCGTACTGTTTTACTTTTTAGATAATGAGAATAATTAATTGAGTTTTCCCACCCTATAAAAAATGAAATCAACACACGGAGTAAAACCACATCCCTCAATTAGAAAAAGGGTTTTTAATGGTAAGCCCATTAATAATACCAGGAGGGTAGAACGGATATTATTATTGATCAAGTATCTTTCAGAGTTTAGAACCATTAACCAGATTAAGAACTATTTAGATATACATGAAAAATCTGTACAAAGATATCTTAACCTTTTGGTGCAACTGGGTTTTGATGTTGATGTCATGCATTCCAAGCTCTACAAATACAGAATTGGCAATGTAAAGGAGTATTTCCAAGTAACATAATAAAAGACTTTTGCAGGGTCATAACGCGCGCGTATCGTTCGCGAAATACTTTTTACAATTATTTAATGAAGATTTTTTCGAGGTCACAACACGCGCAACAGATAGCAACGAAGTATTTTAAACAACTACGCGCGAGACAGATGGGAATGAAGTTGGTTAACTAGATACAACTAATTCAATATAGTTTTGCTTTCTCTTCGTAGTTGATAGAGCGTTCTTTTTTGGGCTTTGATTTATCTTTGGGCATTTCACAAATATACGTTAAAACTTAAGTGGTATTATACTAAGGATTAGTTAAATACGTTATTTTTTTATAACTTATATCGTATACAAAGAAACATATATGACGAGCAACGATAACGATATGTTTCAATAAACTATAAGAAATATCTATTGAAAACATTGTTTTTATAGCGTCTAAATTAATTAAGTTTGCTGTCACTTTATCGTAATTTTATTATAAATATGGCGAGTAAATTGTATAATTGTTCTATATTTAGGTGTGGTATAAATATAATAACTGCAAAAATGGGAGTTTTAAAAAGTAATAATAATCGTTTTTCGTCTAATGGAGACCATAAATCTAATGTAAAGTCCAAGGGGCAGAGATTGGGTTGGGTATCTTTGAAAGATGCTAAAACTATTACTCTAGACCCTAGTTCTGTTCAGGCAGGTGAAGTGGTTAGAAGGCGCACCAAGTCTTCTCCTCTTCTTGTTCCTTAATGAAAATAACCAGTAAAGGTTATATTCCTAAATTTATTCAAACACATCCTGTAAGAGATGACACGCGTCATCTTAAAACTTACGTATACAAGTTTTTCTCACCGGAAACAAAATTACAATATGTTCTTACAGCTGAATATTATGACTATGATTTTTTTGCTATAAAATTTTATGCTAAAAAAGATAGAAGGAGTGATAGCAAATATTCTAAAGTCATAAATAAAGGTGATGTTGCTAATATTTTAGTTACATGCGCTAATCTAGTTCCAATATTATTGGCTGACTTTCCTAATGCAAGTTTTGGTTTTATAGGTTCAAGAACAATCGATGTATACGCAGCCAAAGTAGAGGGGTATTCAGATAATCAAAGGTTCAGGCTTTATTGCTATCATATACCTCAACTAATAGGGCATAAAAATTTTGAACATAGATCATACACTAATGTAAGCGCGTACATGCTTTTGAACAAAAAAAATGAAAGTACTAAAGATTTAGAAAAGAGTATTAGGGTTATGATAATTAACACTTACCCTAATATTCTTAATATCACAAGCACTTAGTTAGATGCTTGTAACTCAAAACACTCTCACTACTCTCTAGGAACTGCCCAAAGCGTAATAGACGTTAACCTACGATTTATCGATTAAAATGTCGTTAGTATTTAGAACCTTCATCCATTGTAACTAGGACCAACTCATCGTTTGATAGCTTGATGATATCGGCTATCTTATACGAACTTCCATCGTCTCTTAAAAAAGATATTTGATTGCCCTTAAGTTTGTATTGGCTAGTTTCGGAATCATCGACACATGAGGAAACAAAGAACTGGACAAACTCACCTCCACTTGTAAATTCAATGTACCATTCTTTTATTGTAGGACAATTTTCATTGTCAAATGATTGGTCTGGTACATATCTTTCTCCATCTTTAAGGTAATAATCGTAGTACCACTTTCCTATGATGGTCGACTCCAATTTTTCTACATCGGAATCACTTTCTTTAGATCAAGAAATAATTAATAAAAGAGCTAAGGACAGTAATACGAGTATTCTTATGGCCTATAATTAAGGGTTGTCGAAAAAAAGGGGAGAACTTTGAAATGTGAATATAAACAAAATAACCATTTAACAATAAAAAGGTAATAGAGGTTATAAAATTTACATTACGGTAATATTACCGTAATGTTTTGACTAAATGAATAAAGTTATAATTCTGTTTTGTAAATTATGCCAAAAAACCGATCTAAACCAATGACAACAGGACTAACCATTACAATTTTAGCTTTAGGAATTGCATTGTTTATTTTACTAAATCACTGTAAAAAAGTAAAGCTCAAACTACATAAGGAAATCGAGAATACGAATTTCCAACTCAACACAAGAATTGAGGAAAACAACAAACTAAAATCTGATTTAACAAGATTTAGTGGAATTGTATCAATTGAGGGCGAGATTGATTTAAAGAATATGGAGTTGTCTGAAATTCAATCAAGTGCCACGGAATTGAATGATAAATTCATAAAGGCAAAATCAATTTTTAAAGAATTGGAGGAAGACATTAGACTTTACCAAAATGATTTAGAATTTGTTGAACTCGGTATTTATGAGCCGATTTTTGATTTAGAAACTTCGGAAAAATATCAAGAAAGGATTACACAAATAGTTACAAGACAAAAGGAGTTGATAAAAGATGGGCGAGCTTGCGTTTGTAATACCCAATGGACTGTTGGTAATAGCAGGAAACAAGGGGAAATAATGACAAGGAGATATATTAATTTAACCTTACGAGCATTCAATGGAGAATGTGACGCATTAATTTCAAAAGTACGCTGGAATAATGTAAGGCGTTTTGAGGAGCGTATTAAAAGAGCTTTTAACGCAATTAATAAACTTGGTCAATCAAACAATACATTTATAATAGACGAGTATTTAAGATTAAAATTGGAGGAGCTTCATTTAATACATGAATTAGCACAAAAAAAGTATCAGGAAAAAGAAGAAGAACGGGCGAATAGGGAAGAACAAAGAGAAGAGGAAAGAGCGCAACGAGAATTTGAAATGGCTAGGAAAAATGCGGAAATGGAAGAAAAGCGTTTTCAAAAAGCTTTAGAACTCGCTAAAAGAGATTTGGGATTGGTCAGCGGAGAAAAGTTGGATGAACTGAATTTGCGAATCGCTCAATTAGAACAGAATTTAAAGGAAGCCCATGAGGCAAAGGAAAGGGCAATTTCAAGAGCTCAAGAAACAAAATCGGGACACGTTTACATAATTTCTAACCTTGGTTCATTTGGAGAAAATGTTTATAAAATTGGAATGACAAGAAGACTTGAGCCATTGGACAGGGTAAAAGAACTAGGAGATGCTTCCGTACCATTTACGTTTGATTTACACGCAATGATTTTTTCGGAAAATGCCCCTGGACTTGAGAACCTATTGCACAAAGAATTTGATGATAGACGCATCAATAAAGTGAATTATAGAAAAGAATATTTTAGAGTATCATTAGACGAAATAGAACAAGTTGTTATTGATAAATATGAAAAGGAAGTCAATTTCATAAAAGTGATAGAAGCTCAACAATTCAGAGAAACAAAATCTATAATAAAACAATTACAGAAGTCCATGGACGAACTTACAGGTATTGAGATTGAGAAGTACCCTGATAGCCTTTTTTGAAGACTAATTGAATCAATAAAATTGTAGTCCATGATTATTAAAGTTTTAAATTCATGTTTTTAGGTATTTCGTGATGGGTATTTATGAATTCAACATATTGTCCGAACATGATAAATATGACCTTGTATTTACCAAAGGGCAATTTATAGATACTATAACCCGGGATGAGATAAAATATGTTCTCTATTCTGTTTCGATGTTTTGGGTAGAGGTCGTATATGATATAGATGCCAATAAATTAATAGGAATTTCAAATTTTGTTTCGGGCGCAACACTGGATAAATACAGTAATGTGCCAAAAAGACTATAACGGTATCCTGTAAATAGGATAAAGGGAATACTTTGACTAAATTCAAAATATAATTGTAACAGTTAAAATATGAAATTATTAGTTATTCTACTATGTCTTTATACTCTTTCGTTAACTGCCCAGAAAAAAGATAAACTAACCACATATACTGCCAAAAACGGTATTAATTATAAAGTAGGTGATATTTTATGGTTAGGGAAGGGTTCGGGAGAGGATGGGAGTTTTCAATATGTGAAGATTGGAGGCTGGGCAAAAAAATTAAGTTCTACGCCTATGAAATTATCGTTTAAAAATGAAAATAGGCCGTTCACTATTAAAAAGATGTATAAATATCGTTCTGAAAAATGGAAGTCTGTACATTTAACCTTAGGATCTGATAGTTCTACTAATTATTCTATGGATTTGGATAATGCATTAAAAAGTGGTGAAGTAAAGCAGACAATAGAAAAACGAAATAACAGCCCGTCACTTAGTTTTGATAAATATGATCAAATAGCAAAACTGAAAAAACTTTTTGACGATGGGGCATTGACCAAAGAGGAATTCGAAAGTGAAAAAACAAAATTACTCAGTTCCGAATAAGTGAAGTCACCCCTGTTGCTTTAATATGAAAATTATCACTTTGTTACCATCTTCCTTATAAGAAAATATATTTATGCTTTAAATTGATTTGCTAGTTCTTAAGCAGGTTTAATTTTAAAATCATGACATTTTGGGCAAATAATGGGTAAATAAAAAAGGGGCTGCAACTTGAAACGCTGCTAACCCCTTATTTTATTAGTGACCTCGACTGGATTCAAACCAGTAACCTTCTGAGCCGTAATCAGATGCGCTATTCAGTTGCGCCACGAGGCCATTTTTAAAATTCATTTTCCCCGTTTAACGGGCTGCAAATATATTTCTTTTTAAATTTACCACAAAATTAGAACAGCCTAAATAAATGAATTTTAAAAAATATGTGCGCGATATCGCGAATTTTCCTGGGGAAGGAATCACTTTTAAAGATATAACACCCCTATTACAGGATGCAGAGGCCTTGGCTGGTGCAGGGGAAGCCTTGTTTCAATTGATCAAAAATAATAAGATAGATAAGGTGGTCGGAATGGAAAGTAGAGGATTTTTCTTTGCCCCCATGTTAGCTACTCGCCTTAATGCTGGTTTTGTTCCAGTAAGAAAACGTGGAAAATTACCGCATCAAATAATCAGTGAATCATATGAGTTGGAATATGGTACGGATGTACTTGAGATTCACGTAGATAGTATATTAAAGGGGGAGAAGGTCCTTATTCATGACGATGTCCTAGCCACGGGAGGCACGGCAGAAGCTGTTTGTAAACTAATAGAAAAGTTAGGGGGAGAAGTGGTTCAATGTAATTTTTTAATGGAGCTGAACTTTTTAAAGGGCAGGGAAAAATTGTCCGGCTATCCTGTTGCGTCACTTATACAGTATTAATCCAGGGCATTAGTGGTCACTAAGTAACGCCATCCTATAATTGCCATTTGGGTTTTTGTGGCTTTGGAAAGGTCCAATTGTTTTTTAGAAAAGGAGGGCAACAACAACTTATTCAGTTTTGCCAAAAGTTTAAAGAAAGCCTTTTTCATCCTATAATATAGTTTTATTGGTTGATCTTAAAATTAGTTGCTTTTACTAGTTGTTAACGGTGCAAATATAGGAACTAAGTGGAAAAAAAAGGCTTTAAAGAATTGACTTCTTGGTCCGTATGGCAGGGAAAGGTAGATTTTAACGATAAAATGTGGCAAATGCCACAAGACAGCCCGTAAAAATTGCGAGTTGCAGAATAAAATGTATTTTTGCGCAAAATTTTAAAGTAATGATTACAAATAGAACATTTACCATGCTAAAGCCCGATGCCGTTGAGAATGGGCATATCGGTGGAATTTTGGATAAAATAACTTCGGCTGGATTCAAAATCGTGGCCATGAAATACACGCAATTGAGCAGAAGGGATGCCCAAGCGTTTTATGCCGTACATAAGGAGCGTCCTTTTTTCGGTGAATTGGTAGACTTTATGACTAGAGGTCCTATTGTATCGGCTATTTTGGAAAAGGATAATGCTGTTGAAGATTTTCGTGCTTTAATCGGAGCAACAAATCCGGCTGATGCAGCAGAAGGCACTATTCGTAAATTATTTGCTACGTCTATAGCTGAAAATGCAGTTCACGGTTCTGATAGTGATGAAAATGCGGCTATAGAAGGCGCATTTCATTTTGCTGGAAGGGAAATTTTCTAAGAACCTTTATTCATATAATTAAAAACCACACTTTTAAGTGTGGTTTTTTTGTTGGTTTATTACTGAAGATTATCTCAAAATAATTTTTGAAATTAAATTTTTACCCAATTCTTCGTTCAGTAATTTTATAATTTTGGACTTGCCCAGACTTAATTCTTCCCTTAGAACAGAAGAGGAAAGCGATACAAAAAGTGTGTCGCTCCGCAATTCTATGGCGGTTGTGTAATTATTTACGCCATTGCCCATTAAATTTATCCAGGCTTCCCGTGCATTAACACGGTCCATCCCCTTTTGTAATTTGTTTTCAGAAATAAACTCCTGTAAGGCTTCACCTAGGTTAAGGTTGTCATTTTTTCTCTTGGCCATTCTTATTCAATATTAATGGGTTCATATCTTTTGTAATGGTATTTTAAGTTATCCTCACTTAGAACCGTAAAGCTATTCTCCGATAGACTTACGATTTTTTCATGCCATTCACTCAGATCTGTTTTATAGTTTATCGTAAAAACATCATCTTTTTCATAAATGGTAAACATTTCTGCATCATTGGAGGTGTCGTACGTTCCGTTAAATCTTGGTTGCACCTTTTTTCGATATCCCTTAAGGTCGTTTATTTCAATGTAGTCTATACTGGTATTGACCGTATATTCCTTGTTGGTGCCATCCGGAAAAGAAACCTTATCAATTTCCCAATATCCATTCAAATAGGGCAGATCCACTTGGTTTACTTTGTTTTGGCAGCCAATTAGGCCCATAAAGGCAATAAAAATATAGATATATCGCATTTTACAACTTAAATATTTTATAGGATTGGTGTATCTTCTTTATAATTTCCTCCGTTCTATATGCATGGGTATCACTGAGAAATATTTGGCCAAAATTATCTTCGTTTACCAAATGTATAATATGGGCCACCCGGTTTTCATCCAATTTGTCAAAAATATCATCTAAAAGTAATAAAGGAGTAGTGCTGGCCTGCTTTTTTATAAAGTAGAACTGTGCCAATTTTAAGGCTATCAAAAATGATTTTTGCTGCCCCTGACTTCCAAATTTCTTTATGGGGTGCCCTTCAATCTCAAAGTTAAGGTCGTCTTTATGTGTGCCTACACTGGTATATTGTAGCGCTCTATCCTTTTCTAGATTCCTTTCCAATAAAGTTAGTAGATCACAATCCAATAATTTGCTATCATATGTTAAATCTACAACTTCTTTACCTCCTGAAATGATGAGATATTGTTCCTTGAATATGGGAATGAACGCTTCCAGAAATTCAGTTCTTTTGGCAAATATTCTGCTGCCATATTCCTGTAGTTGCTCATTGTATACCGCCAAAGATGTTTTGTCAAAAGTTTGGTTAACGGCAAAATACTTCAGCAGGGAATTTCTCTGGCTAAGTGTTTTATTGTACTTGATCAGATTTTGTAGGTACTCCTTATCAGATTGGGAAATGACCCCATCCATGAATTTTCTACGTGTTTCACTACCTTCAATTATTAAATCCCGGTCAGCGGGAGAAATAATCACCAAAGGAAGGAAACCTATATGGTCCGAGAATTTATCGTAAGCCTTGCCGTTGCGTTTAATTATTTTTTTCAACCCTTTTTTAAGACTGCAAAGAACTTTTTCTTCCCTGTCGTTTTTGTGAAATTCCCCATCGATGACGAAAAAATCTTCATCGTGTTTTATATTTTGGGTAGCCACAGGATTGAAGTAACTTTTCCCAAAGGAAAGATGGTATATGGCATCTAAAACGTTTGTTTTTCCAACACCATTATCTCCCACGAAACAATTGATTTTAGCATCGAATTCGAAATTTTCGGAAGCAAAGTTTTTGTAATTAATTAGTGATAATTTCTTTAGAAACATTCTAGGTGTTAAAATATTTATTTTTTATTCCGCTCTTAAACTGTAAAATATCCAAAAATAACGAATAAATACCCGTCCGGTTTTGGATAAAAACTTTATTTTTGCGCGATTAATAAATTTCAAAAATGGCAACTTACAAGAAAAGAGGTTTTAAACCAAAAAATAAAGAGGAGGAGAATTTGTTGGATGAGCAGGAAAGTACAACTGCAGAGGTATTTAGTTCGTTAGACGAAGGAGCATCCAGATCGGAAGAATGGGTTTCCCGAAATCAAAATTATATTCTTGGAGTAATTGGGGTAATTGCCGTAGCCGTGTTGGGATATATGGCATACTTTCAATTTGTGGAAAAGCCGATGGAAGAAAGTGCTGCCAACGAAATGCTATATCCTCAACAATATTTTGATCAAGCATTATCGGCAACTGCCGAAAAGGATTCATTGTTTACTCTAGCCCTGAACGGGGCAGAAGGTAAATATGGATTTTTGGATATAATTGAGGAATACAATGGTACTCCTGCTGCCAATCTGGCTAAATATTCGGCTGGTATGGCCTTTATGAATATGCAGAAGTACGATGAGGCCATTAAGTATTTGGAAGGGTTCTCTTCTGATGATTTAATTCTGGGTGCCTTGGCAAAAGGTGGATTAGGGGATGCTTTCCTGCAATTGAACCAGGCTGGTGATGCCTTAGGATACTATGAGCAGGCGTTTGCCCATAGTGCAAACGACTTTACAACCCCTAAATTTTTATATAAAGCGGGAGTTACTGCTTTGGAATTGAAGGAAAATGATAAGGCACTAAAATATTTTCAAAAAATAAAAGATGAATATCCAAGCTCTGATGAGGCTAGGACTATTGATGCATTTATAGGTAAGGCAAAAAATAACTAGTATATGGCTACGGCTAATAAAAATTTATCGGCATACGATAAAACAACAATCCCAAGCGCGAATGATTTTCGGTTTGGGATTGTTGTTTCTGAGTGGAATGAAGTAATTACCGAAGGACTTTTCGAAGGGGCTTTAACCGCGCTATTAGATTGTGGTGCCAAGGATGAAAATATTGTTCGCTGGAATGTTCCAGGGAGTTTTGAACTTACTTTCGGAGCCAAAAAAATGATTGAAACCGGGAAAGTAGATGCGGTAATCGCCATTGGCAGTGTTATTCAGGGGGAAACCAAGCATTTCGATTTTGTGTGCAGTGCCACGGCCCAAGGAATAATGGACTTGAACGTAAGAACGGAGGTGCCGGTTATTTTTTGTGTTTTAACGGACAATAATATGCAACAAGCCATTGACCGCAGCGGTGGTAAACATGGCAATAAAGGGGCTGAGGCTGCTATAGCCGCCATAAAAATGGTGAGCCTTGGAAAGTAAATACTACATTATCTCTTTTATAATGTTGATTTAAATGCCAATTAAGTGTTTCTTCCATAATTATTAACATTTTTTGGCAAGGGATTTAAGGCATATTTTTTGATTTTAAGTAACTTTGAAACAATAAGGATTATGGGAAAGTTTTCAAAATTACGTAAAAACAAGAAGTTTGGGTATACCCCTCGTTACTTCGAAGATAAGGGTGAAGGAAGTCCGTTTAAGATAGAACACAAATTGGACAAATTTAGACCTACCATGGATGGTCGTACTGGTTTTAAAGGTAAGTTCAGTAGGGCCATGGACGATTTAAAACAAAACGGAAGTCAAAATCAAAAATTTAGGACCCTGATAATTATTGCCATTCTTATTCTTATTTTTCTATACATAATAGATTTCGATCTATCTATTTTTATACCGCAATAATGGCAGATATTATTAAGCTTTTGCCAGATCATGTTGCCAATCAAATTGCCGCAGGGGAAGTAGTTCAACGACCCGCATCAGTTGTTAAAGAACTCATGGAAAATGCCATAGATGCAGGGGCCACTACTATAAAATTAGTGGTGAAAGAGGGAGGTAAAACATTGATCCAAGTAATTGATGACGGGGTAGGGATGAGCGTAACCGACGCACGTCTAAGTTTTGAACGTCACGCCACATCCAAGATTCAAAAAGCAGAGGACCTTTTTCAATTGAATACTAAAGGTTTTAGAGGTGAGGCGCTAGCTTCCATTGCTGCTATTGCCCACGTAGAAATGCAGACAAGGAAGGAAGAGGATGAGGTGGCAACGCACATAAAAATCGAGGGAAGCAAGATCATCTCTCAAGAAGTGGCCGTTGCGCCCAAGGGCACATCCATGATGGTGAAGAATTTATTCTTTAACATACCTGCAAGACGCAATTTTCTTAAATCCAACCATGTAGAGCTACGACATATAATGGATGAGTTCCAGAGAGTGGCCTTGGCACATTCCTCAATTGGGTTTCATTTTTATAATAACGGAAGTGAGCTTTTCAATTTGCCTACCTCCAATAGTAGACAGCGTATTGTAAATATTTTTGGTCCCAGAACCAATGAGAAATTGGTGCCTGTAAAGGAAGATACCCAAGTGGTTAAAATTAGTGGCTATATCAGTAAGCCGGAATTTGCCAAAAAGAGTAGGGGGGAGCAATTTTTTTTTGTAAACAATAGGTTTATAAAAAGCCCTTACCTTCATCACGCCATATTGGGCGCTTTTGATGGACTTATAAAAAAGGAAAATCATCCTGGCTATTTCCTTTATTTAACGGTTGATCCAAGTTCTATCGATATCAATATCCATCCCACCAAAACGGAAATTAAGTTTGATGACGAACATACCCTGTACGCCATTTTAAGATCTACTGTGAAGCATAGTCTGGGACAATTTAATGTAATGCCTTCCTTGGATTTTGAGCAGGACCAAAATTTGGAGACCCCATATAATTACAAGGATAAATCTGCTGAGCTGCCTAAAGTTATCGTTGATGCTGGTTTTAACCCTTTTAAGGCCGATGTGAGTGTAGGGTCAGCTCAAAAGGCGGGGTACCAGAAGCCAAATACAAAAGGGTGGGAAAGTTTATATGTGGGCATGGAATCCAATATAGGTAAGAATTCCGACTTTAGTAGTATAAGCTTCGAATCCGATACAATTACAGGTTCCATTTTTGATAATAATAAAGATACTGTTGATACAGGTGCTACCACTTTTCAATTAAGGCGAAAATATATTGTTACCACTATTAAATCAGGAATGGTGGTCATTGATCAAAGTAGGGCGCATCAACGTGTACTTTACGAAAAATTTTTAAAGAACATAACCATAAAGGAGGCAGTTAGCCAACAACTATTATTTCCATTATCTTTGACATTTTCCACATCCGACTGCGCAATTATTGCTGAAATTCAAGAAAGTTTAACCACAGTAGGATTTGTTTTTGAAAGTATTGATGGAGAAGAGGTAAGGGTAACGGGAGTACCATTCTCGGTTCCTGAAAGCGAAGTAGGAATTATTTTGGATCAGTTGATATCGGACTATCAACAGGATTTTGTGGTCGATGGTTTTTCGCAGACCGATATACTGTCAAAGACATTGGCAAAATCTTTATCTGTAAAGACAGGGGAAGTATTGGATCGCGATTCCCAGTTGGCTTTGGTAAACGATTTGTTTGCCTGTAAAGAATCTGGGGTGAGTCCTTTTAATAAACCAATATACGTCACCATTTCGGAGGACGAAATTGATAAAAAATTTATATGAATGGGTAGGATTACGGACGCAGTAAAGCATTTGATAATAATTAATGTGTTGTTTTTTGTGGCTACACAATTATATGGTGATCAAATGTACCAGTGGTTTTCGCTTTGGTTTCCGAAAAATGAAAATTTCGAGTTCTGGCAGGTTATTTCCCATATGTTTATGCACGGCGGGTTTATGCATATTTTGTTCAATATGTACGCCCTATGGGCCTTTGGGTCGCCATTGGAGAAAATGTGGGGAAGGAATAAATTTTTCTTCTTTTATTTTTCGGCAGGTATCGGAGCAGCCTTGATCCATACAGGGGTGAATTACTATTATTTTAATCAAGGGCTGGATGCCTTGGTAAGTACGGGTATTCCTAAGGAGCAGATAATAGAAATTGTTTCAGGAGGTAAATATAGCCCAAGTTGGTACGATGTGGTCTCCAAGGGCACCATTGATAATTTTCTGGGAGCCTTTAATACACCTGCAGTCGGAGCCTCTGGTGCTATTTACGGTGTTTTGGTGGCTTTCGGAATGTCTTATCCCAACAGTGAATTGTTTTTAATGTTTATTCCTGTACCTGTGAAGGCCAAATATTTTATTCCAGTCTTAATTGGATTGGATTTATTTTCAGGGGTAACGGGCTATTCAATTTTTGGTAATGGCATAGCTCATTTTGCTCATGTAGGCGGAGCATTATTCGGGTTTATTATGATGTGGTATTGGAAAAATAATCAGTTTAACAACAATCGCTGGGATAGATAATGGGTAATCAAAACATTAAATATTATTACAATAGATTAAATATTGCGGAAAGGCTTATAGTCCTTAATGTGGCAGTATTTATTCTCAGTGGATTGGTAAAGGTACTATTTGGATTTTCTGGAGATAGTATTATTCGTTGGTTCGAACTTCCAAAGGACTTTTTTCATTTTCTTACCCAACCATGGTCAATAGTTAGCTATTCTTTTTTTCATTCGGGATTCGGTCATATCTTTTGGAATATGTTGATGTTGTACTACGCGGGTAGAATATTTCTAAACCTTTTCGATAGTAGAAGGTTTCTCAATGTGTATTTTTTAGGGGTTATCCTTGGAGGGTTCATATTTTTATTGAGTTATAATATATTCCCGGCTTTATTGGGTATTAATACAGCCTTGATAGGGGCTTCGGCCGGGGTTACAGCGGTGCTTATCTTTGTTTGTGCCTATTTGCCCAATCAAGAGGTCCGTGTTATATTTTTTAATGTAAAACTTTGGCATATAGGGGTCTTTGTGGTATTGTTAGATCTTATTCAAATCTCCATTGGCGGTAATGTCGGAGGGCGTTTGGCGCATTTAGGTGGTGCGGCTTTAGGATATTTTTATGCGCGCCAACTAATTAATGGTCATGATATTGGTAGTGGTTTTGCCAAGTTTTTGGATGCGATAGCTAATTTATTTAAGCGTAACGAGCGGAAAGCACCTTTGAAAACGGTATATCGCAAAGAAAATAGAGGGGCGGGACAAGCAGAAAATTACGATAAGGAAAGCCGCCAACGTAAAATAGATGCTATCTTGGACAAGATTAGCAAGTCTGGTTACGAAAGTCTATCCAAGGCAGAAAAGGATTTTTTATTTAAGGCAGGAAAAGAATAAAAAGTGAAGAACCTTAATTTCATTGATAAATGCATGTTCTTCATTAATGGGGTTTTGGCCTTATTGTTATTTGTTTCATGTTTTGTTCCTCTAATTTCTGTGGCACATTTTGCCTATTTCTCTATTCTAAGCCTAATGGTACCCCTTTTGGTATTGTTTAATTTGCTTTTCTTGGCCTATTGGCTCTTTAAAAGAAAGAAACAGTTATTGCTATCGGCTTTTGTTCTGGTACTTGGATATATATGTTTGGGGAATTTTTTCAAGTTTAAATTGTCTGAAGAGGAAATACAGGAAGAGGATCTAAGCATCATGAGCTACAATGTTAGGGGGTTCAATAAGTTTGAATGGATCCATGATGCGTCAGTAGGCGATCGTATAATGGATTTTATTATTTCAGAAGATCCAGATATATTGTGTATTCAGGAGTTTAGCCGGATTAAGGATAGGCAACTTAAGAAAATATATGCCTTTAAATATGCTACGGACTATAAATTAAGCGAAAAGAAATCTATCCAAGCCATTTATTCTAAGTTTCCTATAATCAATAAGGGTTCCTTGGATTTTCCGGACAGTGGAAATAATGCCCTTTTCGCCGATATCGTTGTCAATAAGGATACGATAAGAGTGTATAACCTTCATCTAGAATCGCACAAGATAATACCCAGCGTTAGTCGTATCTCCAACGAACCAAAGGGTAGGTTGTTCAAAAGGGTTAGCAAGTCTTTCGCTAAACAGGGCGAGCAGGCCGAATTATTCGACAAACATAGGAATGCAACGCCTTTTAGAAAAATTGTCTGTGGCGATTTTAACAATACCCAATTCTCCAATGTCTATAAAGTTATAAAAGGGGATATGAACGACTCTTTCGCTGAGCAGGGAACTGGTTATGGCCGGACCTTTAATTTTAGATATTATCCCGTGAGGATAGATTTTATTTTGGCGGATCAAGCGTTTGAGATTGAAGCACATAAAAATTTCGATATCAAATTGTCCGACCACTTTCCCGTAATGGCATCAATCAAAATGGGCTCCGAATAGTTTATTTTTCTTCAAGTTATTAAGTTGAACAAGCGAAGGTCTAAAGTTAGGGTCTTTTAGTTGTCTACTTTTTTTAACTATCCTTTAATAAGGGTCAATAATCTTTAAAACACCTTCTTGGCGGTCTGTTCTTCTGAGGTAACTCCTGAGGGCAGTTCTATTATTCTAAAATTTTTGAATTCAATTTCTGCCCCTTCAGATTCCAAACATAAGTAACCTTTTTTGATGGATGACTTGCTAATACCATTTACAAATTTCCCATTTACGGAGAGTTTTATAGTACCATCTACACATATCACTTTGTAACTGTTCCATTGCCCTTTGCCTAGTGCCCTATTTTCAATGGATTTGCTCCTGGTGCCCCTAGGGTTGTCCGGTTGGGTTATAACCCCACCTACACCAAAGAGTTCCCCGTGCACGTATGCAATGGGAGGCTTTACCCCGTCTCTTATATTCTGATTTACCCAGTCGAGTTCCAACATTTGGACTTCGACACCTCCAGGTAAGCGATTTTCTTCCCCAGGTTTGGCATCGCTCCATACAAAAACCCCTGAATTACCTCCGGCTTCCATATGTCGCCATTCTACCAATAGGATAAAATTCTCATATTGTTTTTCGGAGCGCATAACACCAATAGGTAAACCTGAACAGACAAGAATATTTTTTTCTTTTCGCCAAGTTTCGGGATCTGTATTTACATTGATCCAATTAATGGGCTTTTCCTTGCCCTTATCTACCAATTGATCCAAAGTAGTCTCAGTGCCGAAGGTTATTGGTTTGATTTGCGCCAATATGGTTACGCTATACAAGAATAAAAATAATAGACTTAGGTTGTGAAATATCTTCATTTATTTGATCTTATTTGTTTTGAAGGCATTAATTTTTTCGGACTAAAAGGTTATTTGGTTCTAATGTTGGGTTTAAATTAATTTGGTTTTACCGGGCACAGCTATTGGTGCTGTCGGCCATTTTAGATCCCAATTATATTCTTCTACTTTCGGACCTAAGGATTCTTGTGAATTAAAGGCCTGTTCCCAGCTAATGGTTTGTCCGGTATAACCAACCATTCGGGCCCAAATTGCTAGCATGGTGCTAGTTGCCATCCATTCACCATTATTAATCGGATTTCCATTTCTTATAGAAGCAAATAGTTCATCGTGTTCTGTCTGGAACATATTGTTTCTCTCGCCCGCGTATGTCCATTTATTTTTACCTGTTATTTCATACCTACGGCCAATATGGACTATGGCGCTCCCATCGCTACCGAATACTTCAACGCTATTTTTGTGGGAAGTATCACTTTGTTGTCTCGTAAAATGATACCCTTTTGCGCCATTGGCGTATTCAAATTCCACAGCAAAGTGATCAAAAATATTGCCGTATTTTTTGTCCACCCTTACTTGTCTTCCACCTGTTCCCGTGGCACTTATGGGCATTTTATCTCCCATTACCCAAGACATCATGTCCAAACTATGAACGGCTTGTTCTACAATAAAGTCTCCTGACAACCAATTGTAATAATACCAGTTTCGCATGTTATAGGTCATATCGGTCCAATCTGGCTGGCGGTCTTTGTACCAGGCTTCCCCTCCATGACGAAAGGTGGTTACCGTTTTAATATCCCCAATTTCACCATCCAAAACGCGACCGTATATAGCCCTATTGGGATAATCATACCTAAAACAGAATCCAGAAACCAAGGAGAGGTTTTTCTCTTTTGCTATTTTTGCGGCGGCCAAAACTTTGTGGACTCCAGGGGCGTCTACGGCTACTGGTTTTTCGCAAAAAACATGTTTCCCTGCATTTACTGCTGCTGTTAAATGGTCAGGCCTAAAGGCTGGTGGTGTAGTTAATAGTACCACATCAACGCCAGATTCAATTACTTTTAAATAGGCATCGAATCCTAGAAACTTATTTTGTTTGTCCACTTTTATTTTGTCACCGGCAATCTTGACCAATGCGGCATGGGCTTCTTCCAATCGATCTTCAAAAACATCTCCCATGGCAAAGAGAACCACATTTGGATCGGCCTCCAAGGCCTGTGCCGCAGCACCGGTACCCCGACCTCCACAACCGATCAACCCCACCTTAATGGGGGAGTCCTTATATGCCTTTGTAGCGCCAAAAGAAACAGAGGGGTAGACCAATGAACCCCCTATAAGGGCTATTCCTGATTTCTTAATAAAATCCCTTCGTCCAGGGGTTATGGAGTTCTTAGAGGTGTGGTCTTTCATTTTTCAGATTTGAATTAGATATATTTTTAGCCTAAGCGCCATACAAAATAGCGATAATTTTTTAAATGTCATAGGATGGTTTTAGAAGGTTTGTGTCATGTTACTTAGGAGTGTAAGTTGGAAAACGAAATTGGGTGCCTAAAACAGTCTTATTGCTAATAATAAACAGTGACTAGAGTGTTGTGTTTGATGGGAACTAGGGAAAGGAAAATCTTTACATTAAATAACAATCTGCCATATCCGCTAAAATATGGATCAAAAATGCTATTCCAAAAACTCTAGTTTTTTGGAAAAATAGTAATAAGCAATAGCCTGAAATGGCCCAATACGTATGCAAGGGATGAAAGTTGATGCTGCAGCGATTATGGTCAAAAATTGGATTTGCCCATAAATGATCAACATCAATAAGAATTCCTGCGAGAAGAATTGCGATTATTAGTAACCGATGTTTTTTATAAAAAATTAACCCAACTATAATTGGAAGTAAAAAATGAATGCCGTAGTGCACGCAAAACCTAAGCATCGGGAAGGTTTAGTTTGAGGGCTTTTAAATAGGTAAGGGCATTGGTGCCTTCATTAAATAAAAGATCTAAAATACTTAAGTTGGATATGAAATCATTTCTGTCATCGAATACTTGAACGTATTTTGGCTGTTCAAGTATTATCTTTGTTTTAGAACTGATTAAAAACCGGCCATCCACTTTGTTGGTAACATCAGCCTCATAATTCTCGGTTGTCTTTACGGGCATATTAATTTGCAAACATTCACAAATGGTCTCAATACTTTTGAGGTTAAAATCCAATAAGGAGTGGAATGTATTATGGTATAATGGGGCAATATCATCTTCATAGAACTCGAAGAACGGAGATGTTCTATAGGCTGTTTCCAAGGTGCGCCAGTGCTGTCTCTGCCAAGGATAATCATTATCTATTTTTACGTCGCTATAGCGTTGTTTTCCCTTTGTATTTCCAACATGTTTAATGGGGATATTAAGCATGTGCAGCCCAATGTCCGTGCAGATATAACACCTATTGCGAAAGGTCTGTTTTTGATAGTTGTCCATCACCTCCCAACAAACATCGTTCTGAACCATCGCCGCAAAATTGACGATATTAGGGAAGTAGCCCGGATGAAGCAGAAGATTCATGGTTACGAAGGTTTTTTACTGTAATAATTGATCATTCTAAAATGGGGCATATTAAAAGCCTGTAATGTTCAATTACTACATTAATTATTTACTAGCTACTTTTTTCTTTTTATTAAAGAAATCAAAAATAAACCAGGCGGCCAATAAGATTAGAAAATACTTAAAGTAGGAGGTAGGTTCACCTTCCCCATTTACGGTTGTAAAAACCCTATCCCATCTCACCTTCCAGTTGCTCATACCATCATTGATGCCATCTATGCTCATCCAAATAAAAATAGGAGTACCTACAACATGGTCTTCAGGGACATAGCCCCAGAAACGGCTATCTTCCGATCGGTGTCTGTTGTCTCCCATCATCCAATAGTAATTTTGTTTAAACGTATATGAGTTGGTTACTTCACCATTAACGATAATCTGATTTCCATTTACCTCAAGGTCATTTCCTTCGTATTCCTCAATTATCTTTTCATAAATGGGAAGTACTTCGAGGTTAAGAGGTACGGTTTTTCCTTTTTCGGGAATATAGATAGTAGCCATGTTGTCTACGGTACCGGAATGTGCGGCATTTTGAGGAAAGATAGAGGTATCCGAATTCTTATAGGAAAATTTGTCGATTGATGTTATTCCGTCATTGCCTGTATAATTTTTGGCTTCCTCCTCTG
This sequence comes from Arenibacter catalasegens, assembly GCF_002909235.1. Classification (GTDB taxonomy): domain Bacteria; phylum Bacteroidota; class Bacteroidia; order Flavobacteriales; family Flavobacteriaceae; genus Arenibacter; species Arenibacter catalasegens. The sequence continues at coordinate 226,502 of NZ_PHQQ01000001.1, read as the reverse complement.
TTAGATTAAAGAGTGCCATATTTTTCATGTCTTCGGACTTTAAATAATCCTTGACTTTCTGGTTCCCTACATTACCGGCATAATAAGTGTAGGAAGAATCAGACTTTATCTGTTCCAAGTTCATGGCATGTATTACCTCTGTTGCACGTTCTTGCTGAAGCGAGGCATTAGGAACCCTGAGAACGTTTCCAGATAGGTTTTCCCTGCCCAAAAGTTCTATTGCGGCATTGGAAAACTGTCCATTTACTGTAACCGTGTGTAAAGATTCTGGCTTTGCCCTATATGGTAAAACTGTTTTTTTACCGTTAATGTATACATAACCATCTTTAATGCTCAAGGAATCGCCTGCTACTCCAACACAGCGCTTTACATAGTTCGATTTTTTGTCAATGGGTTTGCGCACCCCCTTTTGTTTTTTAAAGAACTGATAAACCGTATCAGCTGGCCAGCTAAAAACAACGATATCGTTTCTTTTTACCTTTTTAAACCCAGGTAGTCTTAAATAGGGTAACTGTAATTTGTTCCAAATTGAGGTTTTGTACGTAGCGGGATCAACATCTGCGACATATGATCTGGTTTTAAGTACTGGTAAGGTATCGTGAACCATTGGTGCGGCGACAGTCGTCATAGGTATTCTAGCTCCATAATGAAATTTACTCACGAAAAGGAAATCGCCAACCAGTAGGGTTTTTTCTAAAGAACTGGTGGGAATAACAAAGGGTTGGATCAAATAAGTATGAACCAAAGTAGCGGCCACAATGGCAAATACAATGGAACTTACCCATTCACCTAAGGCAGTTTTTGGATGGATATCCCTATTTTCGACATATTTTACGTCTTCAAAATAGTTAACATAGTATATGTAAAGACCTAAGGTCAATATGGCCAACCAGGTATCCAATAAACTGTTTTTTCCAAAACTTCTCAGGGTTTCAACCCAGACTACTGGAAACATCAATAAATTAATGATTGGGATAAAGAGCAAAATTACCCACCATTTCGGCCTATTTATAATCTGCATCAGAACAATGGCATTGTAAACAGGGATTGCAGCTTCCCATGATTTTCTACCCGCTTTTACATACAATTTCCAGGTGCCTAAAAAATGTATTACCTGAATAATTAAAATAAAAATAATCCACTGTGTGCCGTTCATATTGGTAATTATTATGTAATGATTGATGGTCTATTAAAAACACTTCAATCTTTAAGTCAGTTTAAGTTGCTCTTTGTTACGTTCTTTAACTAAGGTTTAACACATCTTTCATGGTGAAAACCCCGGTTTTCCCAACAATCCATTCGGCTGCTATCACGGCCCCTAGGGCGAAACCTTCCCGGTTATGGGCAGTATGCTTAATTTCAATACTGTCTACTTCGCTTTCATAGGAAACGGTGTGGGTTCCCGGCGTATCTGCAATACGCTTGGCAGCTATGGGAATTTCCATATCACCGGCATTGTCCAATTTCCATTTGGTATAAGAAGTTTCCTTAATAACACCTTCGGCCAATGTAATGGCTGTACCGCTGGGTGCATCCAATTTTTGGGTATGGTGTATTTCTTCCATAGAAACTCGGTATTGGTTTTGGGACCCGATCATTTTTGCCAAATAGGAGTTTAGCTCAAAAAAAAGATTCACGCCCAAACTAAAGTTGGAGGCGTAGATAAATGCGCCTTGGTTTTCTTTGCAAAGGTCTACGGCCTTTTGGTAATCCTGTAGCCAACCGGTAGTTCCTGAAATTATGGGAACTTTGTGCTTTAGGCAGTTTTTAATGTTTCCAAAAGCTGCATTTGGCATACTAAAATCAATCGCAACATCGATTTCTGAAAAATCAATGTCTGTTGCATCCAAATCAATTTTTGCAGCAATAGTATGGTTTCTTTTAAGGGCGATCTGTTCGATCATTTTACCCATTTTACCATATCCGAACAAGGCAATATTCATAAATTAAAACTTAATGGTTAAAGCCAAACCATAAACTGGTTTGGTGGTAATGGCGTCTAGGTCCAAATAGGGTTTTATATCCATACTTAGGTCATCATCCACGTTAAATTGTCTTAGGTGTGCATCAACATTGGCATCTACAATATTTAAGGCATACATAGCAATGGTGACCAAAAGCCATAAATCTCTATCTTCTTGGTATCTTTCCTGTGCACTTTCCAAGGCTGCTTGGGAAAAGTCCGGATCTGCCCCAGGAGCATTAGGGGTTCCCAGATCATAAAATTCATCATCTGTAAAACCAGCTTGTCTACGTTTAAATGCCGTTCTAAAACGATCATATAAATCATCGTTGTAGATGTATCCATAAACTCCGCCGCCTATGATGGCATACACAATGGGCGCCTTCCAGTAACGTCTGTTATATATTTGGCCAAGTCCGGGAAATACGGCTGAATAGAAGGCCGCTTTACTTGGTGCCAAAGGATTGATGGCTTTTCTTTTGACTTTTAGGGTGTCTACTACGGTTATGCCCTCTTTTTTGAGAGTAGTTGTAATGGAATCTGATGCCTGGGTAGTATTTTCTGCCTCTTGGGCAAGTCCGAAAGTTATAACAAGAAAATATACAGCCAGAGAAACAAGATATTTACTCACCCGTAATCAATTTTTTAATCCTATTGAATTCTTCCTTGGAATGAAAGGGTATGGTAATTTTACCTTTTCCTTTTTCAGAGGCTTTAATATCTACTTTTACCGATAGGTATTCTGAAAATGAACCTAGATTTTTGTCAATGAAATCTGGGTTTATGGCGGGTTTCTTTTGTGTTTTTGTAGCAAGGGAATTAATTGGGGCGGCATCGGTATTACCTTCCTGATAATCTTTAACAGCTTTTTCCGTTTCCCTGACCGATAGGTTTTCACCTACGATTTTTTCATATAAGGCAATTTGATCTTGCTTTTTTTCCACATTAACCAGTGCCCTTCCGTGGCCCATACTTACAAAACCATCTCTTATTCCCGTTTGAATAATGGGGTCTAGGCGCAATAATCGCAAATAGTTGGTGATGGTAGAGCGCTTTTTGCCTACCCGCTCGCTCATTTTTTCTTGGGTTAACTGAATTTCATCAATCAACCTTTGGTAGGAAAGTGCTATTTCTATTGGATCTAAATCCTGTCGTTGAATATTTTCAACTAGTGCCATTTCCAAAGATTCCTGATCGTTGGCAATTCGGATATAGGCCGGTATGGTCTCCAAACCAATTAATTTGGATGCCCTGTACCTACGTTCACCAGAAACCAACTGATATTTGTTGAAATCCAGTTTTCTAACCGTTATTGGCTGTATAACTCCCAATTCCTTTATTGAGGAGGCCAATTCCTGCAAGGCTTCATCATTAAAATTTGAACGGGGCTGAAATGGATTTACGTCTATAGCGTCCAAATCCAATTCTACAATATGGCCCACTACTTTATCTGCGTTCTTGTCAGTAGCCGATTGAATATCGTTTTCCGGGTCTTTTAAAAGGGCTGATAAACCGCGGCCCAACGCTTGCTTTTTTATTGCTTTCGCCATTATACTGTCTCCTTGTTTTTCACTACTACTTCATTTGCCAAATTTAAATAATTGGCTGCTCCTTTACTACTGGCATCATATTTAATAATGCTTTCGCCATAACTTGGGGCTTCACTCAATCGCACATTTCTTTGGATGATCGTATCGAAAACCATTTCAGAAAAGTGCTTTTTAACTTCTTCCACAACTTGGTTGGATAGTCTCAATCTGGAATCGTACATGGTAAGTACCATTCCTTCTATATCCAGATCCGGGTTGTGTATTTTTTGAACACTCTTAATGGTATTCAGTAATTTGCCCAATCCTTCCAATGCAAAATATTCGCACTGTATAGGTATCATAACAGAATCGGCCGCAGTAAGGGCGTTTAATGTTAGAAGTCCAAGAGAAGGGGCACAATCTATAAGAATATAGTCGTATTTGTCCTTTAGTCCACGAATCGCTTTTTTCATCATATATTCCCTGTCGTCCTTGTCTACCAATTCAATTTCGATGGCGACTAGGTCAATATGTGCTGGAATAAGATCCACATTTGGGGAAGAGGTCTTAACGATGGTTTCTTCGGCTGTTTTGGAGTGCTCCAATACTTGGTAGGTTCCAAATTCAATACTATCCACATCCAAACCTAATCCTGAAGTTGCATTAGCCTGGGGGTCAGCGTCTATTAGTAATACTTTTTTTTCCAATACACCCAAAGAGGCGGCCAAATTTACCGAAGTAGTAGTTTTTCCTACACCACCTTTTTGATTAGCAATAGCAATTATTTTGCCCATTATCATAGTAAGTTAGGGGGTAAAAATACGATTATTTAAGTTGTTATAAAATGTATTTTGTTAACACTGGGTGAATAACTGTCGACTTAAGCGTTAAAGTGCGTTAAAGTTTTAGAGGATTTATTGTCAGGCATTTAGAAGTAGCCTATTTTTTCTTTGGTACACTTATTCACAAGTTATTAGCGAGTCCCGAATTTCAAAAGCCACAAGCGCATTGAAATACGATGGTCGAACGAATCCTACCTTTTCGGCAGGGACTCTGAACCCAAGTGATGGTCCTTTATTGAAAACCCAAGGTTGGCACTGGACCTTATTAGCATTTAATATTGATTCTTGTGAACTGAGGATATTAAGTGCTTAGTATTTCCAGAAGTTGTATGGCCGTATCGCTTATTTTTGTGCCTGGACCAAAAATCGCTCCGACCCCTGCACCATATAAAAAATCATAATCCTGTTTTGGGATTACTCCGCCAACGATTACCATAATATCTTCCCGCCCATAGGATTTTAATTCTTGTACTACTTGGGGCACCAAGGTCTTATGTCCACCTGCTAAGGAAGAAATTCCCAAAACATGTACATCGTTTTCCACAGCTTGTTTGGCTACCTCGGCCGGAGTTTGGAACAGGGGCCCAATATCTACATCAAAACCTAGGTCGGCATATGCTGTTGCTACCACTTTGGATCCCCGGTCATGACCGTCCTGTCCCATTTTGGCAATCATTATCCTAGGTCTACGGCCTTCCTGCTCGGCAAACTTGTCTGCCATTTCCCTGGCCTTGCCAAAGCTCTCATCTCCCTTTATTTCTTTTGAATACACACCCGTAAACGAATTTATAGTTGCCTTATGTCTGCCAAAAGCATTCTCCAATGCTGTGCTAATCTCGCCCAAGGTAGCTCTTGCCCTGGCCGCCTTGATAGCTAAAGCTAACAAATTTTCCTCAACTACACCAGATTCGTTGGCTGTTTTGGGAGCTTGGGACTTAATTCTTTGTTTAGCGATTTCGGTAAGTATCTGCAGTGATTTCTTAACATCACTTTCATTTCTTTTTTCCTTGACGACCTGTAGGCGTGCCAGTTGTTGCCGTCTTACCTCAGCATTGTCCACTTCCAATATTTGTAGGGTATCCTCTTCCTTGGTCATATATTTATTGACGCCGACAATGATATCCCTTCCACTGTCTATATGTGCTTGTTTTTTTGCAGACGCCTCCTCGATCCTTAATTTAGGGATTCCAGCGTCAATAGCCTTGGTCATACCACCCAATGCTTCCACTTCTTCTATAAGGGTCCAAGCTTTATGCGCAATTTCGTCCGTAAGTTTCTCTAGATAATAACTACCGGCCCATGGGTCTACCGTTTTTGTTATTTCCGTCTCTTTTTGTAAATATAATTGGGTATTGCGGGCAATACGTGCAGAGAAATCCGTTGGCAGTGCTATGGCTTCATCCAGGGCATTTGTGTGTAAACTTTGGGTGCCCCCAAAAACTGCCGCAGCAGCTTCTATGGTTGTTCTGGTAATGTTATTAAAGGGGTCTTGCTCAGTAAGGCTCCATCCACTGGTTTGGCAATGGGTCCTTAAAGTCAGCGATTTTTCATTTTTAGGATTAAATTGTTTAACCAATTTTGCCCATATCATTCTACCGGCCCTCATTTTTGCAATTTCCATGAAGTGATTCATCCCAATTCCCCAAAAGAAAGACAATCTAGGGGCAAAATCGTCAATATTTAAACCAGCTTTTAGCCCGGTTCTAATATATTCCAATCCGTCTGCTAAGGTATAGGCCAATTCAATATCGGCCGTGGCGCCTGCCTCGTGCATATGATAGCCAGAAATGCTAATACTATTAAATTGGGGCATAAACTTACTGGTATATTCAAAAATATCAGCAACGATCTGCATAGACGGTGCAGGGGGATAGATATAGGTATTTCTAACCATAAATTCTTTTAAGATGTCATTTTGAATAGTTCCAGAGAGGTCTTTTGGCAAAACTCCCTGTTCCTCCGCCGCTACAATATAAAAGGCCAATATGGGTAGTACCGCACCATTCATGGTCATGGAGACCGACATTTTATTTAACGGAATGTCTTGGAACAGAATTTTCATGTCCTCGACAGAGTCAATGGCTACCCCTGCTTTACCAACGTCACCAACCACACGTGGATGGTCACTGTCATATCCTCTATGGGTAGGGAGGTCAAAGGCCACGGAAAGGCCCTTTTGTCCGGCTTGGAGGTTTTTTTTGTAAAAAGCGTTGCTCTCTTCGGCCGTTGAGAATCCGGCGTACTGCCTTATGGTCCATGGCCTACTAACATACATGGTAGTATAGGGTCCCCGGAGAAAAGGAGGGATACCTGCGGCAAAGTTCATATGTTCCACAGAATCAATATCGGCCTTGGAATATGTTTTTTTAAGTTGGATTCCCTCTGCTGTCTCAAATGGCATATTTGGGTCATGTTTGTCCGTGTTCGATTCCGGAACAGACCTTAGTTGAATATGTTGAAGATTTTTTCTTGCCATTGTTTTGAATCTTATTACCCTAAGCTTTAGGCGGACAGTTTATAAGTCTTTCCGCTTTTTAAACTAGTTGCAAAAGGTTATTATTCCGTTTTTAATCGCTTTTGTTCCCAATCCTCGGACAATCTTTTTTCAATGATCGGTTCGATCAGGGTTTTTCGGGCATTGGTTTTTACAAAGGGATATAATTCTAAATTATCCTTCATCTTATCTTCTCTGGAAGCATACTTGTTGGTGCCAACAAGGACTTTTTCCAAGCTATTGAAGCTGTCCTGTTCTTTAGCTGCGCTTTCCTTTATTTTTTTTTGAATGATGTGTTCTTTCAATTGAACCAAAAAACCTCCTCCAGTTTCAATTTGTTTAAATAAATCGAGTGCTTTGGATGCAAGTTGATGGGTGATGGCTTCTATGTAATACGCACCATCAGCGGCATTCGCTACCTTATCAAAATAACTCTCGTTTTTTAAGATCAGTAATTGATTTCTAGACATACGTTCGCCAAATTCATTGTCTTTATGAAAGATGGCGTCATAGGGCATATTTATTACCATATCTGCCTCCCCTAAAATTGCCGACATACTTTCGGTAGTAGTGCGCAACATATTACTATTATAGTCGTATAAGGTTTTGTTTCTAAAGGTAGGTGTGGCTATAATGTGACACTGCTCTCTAGCTCCATATTCTTGGGCCAGGGTTCCAAACAATAATCTAAGGGCCCTAAGTTTAGCTATTTCAAAGAAGTAATTGCTCCCAACGGAAACCTTAAAAGTAATTACGGATGTTTTAAGGATATCTGAATGATTGTCATTTAAATGGTTCAAGTATTCATTGGCATGGGCAAGTGCATAGGCCAGTTGTTGTGTAAGATTGGCTCCGGCATTTGCATAAAGGGAAACATCTACACCTAAAGTTTGGGCGTGTTGTAAATTAAGAATATCCCCTAAAATTTTATGATCTTGATTGAGGTTGAATTGCCAATTGCCATTTCTGGCCAAATGACCAATGATATCTATATTGAGATAAACCTTGTTAATTTGGTTTTTGGCAACCTCCAATATGGATGTAATATAGGCGGAAGATAGAAATTGAAGGTTGAAATAAATGGTTATTTGCCCAAGGTCAATTTCTTTAAGAAGCTCATGAATCTTTATTTCTTCGGATGGAATCGTAAATTGGATACTTTCGGCTCCCCTTGCAATGGCTTCCAAGGCCTTTTGGTTGGCCAATTTGGCATTCCCTGCGTATATTCCCTGTCCAATACGCCAGCTAGGATTTTTAATGGCTCCCGTTATGTTGATTGCCTTCAGGTCTTCTGAATGGTAGAAGGGTTTTACTTTAATGCCTTCGGGCGATTCCCAAACCAATTTTTCATTATAATCTTGGCCCTGCAACTCGTACTGGATTTTTTGCTTCCAGGCTTTGGAAGAAATCTCGGGGAAATCGGTAAAGAGTTTGGGCCTACTCATCATCCTTGGTTTTTAGACTGTCCTCATATTCAATTAAATAAATTTCCTCATTTTTTCTTTTCAAATAGTACTGTTCCCTAGCAAATTTTTCCAACTCCTCGGGATCCGACAATTTTTCTATTATTATTTTATCCCTTGCTATCTCATCATGAAGAAACTCTTTCTGTTTTTCCAGATTGTTTATTTGCTTTTTAAGTTCCCAATGTATAAGAAGGGAGTTGGTATCGAAGAACAACATCCAGACAACAAAAACCGAAAGCACCAAAACATACATATTGGTAACCACGCCAAACCATTTTTTCTTCCTTATCCCTTTGATTCCCATAGGTGATTAACTTAATTTTTCGTTGATTATGGTCCTTACGATATCTACCGCTACGGTATTGTACTTATTGTTCGGAATAATAATATCGGCATATTCCTTAGTGGGTTCTATAAATTGATTGTGCATAGGCTTTAAGGTGTTTTGGTACCTTGCTAAAACTTCATCCAAATCCCTGCCACGTTCGGTTATATCCCTTTTTAGACGCCTTATCAATCGCTCATCAGAATCGGCATGAACAAATATTTTAATGTCGAACATCTCTCTTATCTGAGGGTTGGTCATAATTAAGATACCTTCCACGATCATTACCTTTCTAGGGTGTGTTAGAATAGTATCAGTGGTACGGTTATGTTTAACAAAAGAATATACAGGTTGATGAATCGGAATTCCTTTTTTTAGATCCTGTAAATGGTTGCCCAATAATTCAAAATCAATGGCACGGGGATGGTCGAAATTTACTTGGGTACGTTCGTCATATGATAAGTGGGACAGGTCGCAATAGTAAGAATCTTGGGAAATAACCCCCACTTCCTCAAATGGCAATTCGTTTATAATTTGATTTACAACCGTCGTTTTTCCGCAACCCGTACCACCCGCAATACCAATAACCAACATGTATTTCTAATTTGTTCCAAAAATAACAATTTGCAATCAAACTGTCATGATTAAAATAGATGCCTATCCTATAAACAGCTAAACTTTTTATCTTATTGTAACGTATATATAAATACCAACTTCATAGACTTAATTATTTAGATTGTGATGTGGTTCCTTTTTAGAACAAGGGGTATTAAATTTTAACAGAAGCAAATCAGATTATGACAAATTAAACGTTATATTATTTAAGTTATTCATTTTTTGTTGAAGTTTAAAATTTAACAGAAATCCAACGGCAATATGGAATATCTTTGATCGGTTTTATGGAGTAGTTCTTTTAAAATGAGGTTCGTATTTAATTCTTAACAATCAGTGTTTTATTTTATTATTATGGGTAAATCTTTTTTCTCTTTAAAAAGGCGCGTAATTGGAATGTTGTGCGTATTTGTTTGTTCTGGTATGGCTTTGGCACAAAAAGACTTGCCCATTAATTTAGGTGATGCAAAAATTAAACCTCTGCCCAGCCTGGTCAACACAGCCTTGCAAGAAAGTTTGGAGAAAGAACTTATGTCCAATCCCACTTGGAAGTCGTTAATGAATAAAAATAAGATGGCAGTTGGCATTGTGGACTTATCCAATCCGGAAAATGCAAAATATGCAAGTATTAATGGCAATTATATGATGTATGCGGCCAGCTTGCCAAAAATAGCGGTATTGTTGTCCTCCATGGATGCCATTGAGAAGGGAGAGTTAAAAGAAACGCTGGAAATAAAGAAGGACATGCGATCAATGATCAGCAAATCCAACAACGAAGCAACTACCAGAATGATCGATCGTTTGGGATACGATAAGATAGAGTCTGTAATGACCGATCCAAAATATATGTTCTATGATGAAAATCATGGAGGTGGACTATGGGTAGGTAAAAGATATGGAAGTGGGGGTGATACCAATAGAGAACCCTTAAAGAATTTGTCTCATGCGGCAACTGTGGACCAAGTTTGTAGGTATTATTATCTATTGGCCAATGGTAAATTGGTTAGTAAGGGCCGTTCCAAACAAATGTTGGATATCATGGGAGACCCTGAATTGCATCATAAATTTGTAAATACACTGGACAATATAGCTCCGGATGCCAGGCTATATAGAAAGTCTGGATCGTGGAGAACATTTCATTCAGATTCTATACTGGTTTGGGGAAATAATCCAAATCGCCGTTATATTTTAGTAGCCTTAATAGATGATGCAGGAGGTGAACAAATCATTAGGGACCTGGTTAGGCCTGTCGAAAAAGTATTGAAGGCAGAACGGGTACATTTGGCTGTTAACTAAATCTATTACTATAATTCCTTTCATTTATTCGCATAATGACGTCCAATAAAGTAATTTTGGCTTCAATCTTCTATGGATTGGTTTTAGATAGGAGCACTGTTGAATTTTTTAAAACGCATAAAAATTGAACTACCTAATTGCAATTGTTAAAACGTTTAAAACCTATATTCTAAAGGCATTTGATTTAAAAGAAGAGGAACTGACCAAAACACTTCTACTTCAATTAAATATATTCCTCATCATTACGGTTTTATTAATAGTAAAACCTACTATTAATTCTCTTTTCCTATCCGAACTTACTTCAGAGGCACTGCCATTGGGCTATGTTTTAACAGCTATCATGGCTGTCTTGGGGTCTTTTTTTTATGATAGGGCGTTGGAAAAGTACTCGTTAAACATAATTGTAGATAGGACTTTAATCGGCTCTGTTATTTCTTTAGTGATATTCGCCCTAGCCCTAAATTTTAATTTAGGAGACGGACTGATCTTGTATATCCCTTATGTATGGGTGGCTATTTTTGGACTATTGACTGCATCCCAGTTTTGGGTAATGGCCAATTTGGTATATAATGTTCGTGAGGCCAAACGAGTATTCGGCTTTATTGGTGCCGGTGCTATTGCAGGGGGAATATTTGGAGGGTATTTAACCTCTCTATTGACCAATATTATCAATACGGAGGATTTATTGTTTGTTGCCGCCGCCCTGTTAATGTGCTGTTTGCCTATAACACGGTATATCTGGAAAAACGAAGTTTTAAAACTAAATCCTTTTCAGGTATCCAGTCGGTCCAATCCCAAGGCCGAATCCCCTTTTAAACTTATTAAGCAATCTAAATTACTAAGCCTAATTGCGGTTGTCATAGGACTAAGCGTTCTAGTAGCGAAGTTGGTAGATTATCAATACAGTGATTATGCTTCCAGATTTATTCAGGACCAAGATGAATTAACCGCCTTTTTTGGATTTTGGTTTTCTACCTTGAGCGTTATTTCCCTTTTAATACAGTTATTCCTTACCAAGCGTATTGTAGGGACTTTTGGCGTAGGTAAATCTTTACTGTGGTTGCCTTCGGGAATATTGCTGGGCTCATTTCTGTTATTGGTTGTGCCCCAGCTTTGGGTAGTTGTGTTTATTAAAATTGTGGACGGAAGCTTAAAACAGTCGGTTAATAAAGCCGCAACAGAATTGCTCTCAATTCCCATTCCCATAGAAATTAAAAAGAAGACCAAAACATTTACAGATGTTGTTGTAGATAGTATAGCTACAGGGATGGCGGGCTTTATACTTATCTTTTTTATAAACGGATTGGAAATTTCCTCTACTTATATCAGTGTTATTATTATTGGACTGATTCTAATCTGGTTGTATTTTATTTATCACTTAAGGAATGAATATATAACCTCTTTTAAGAGTTTGTTGGAATATAACCCTCTTAAAAAGGAGAAGGCAAACAAGTCGGAAATAAAAGTTACATCCATTATTGAAACGGTAATCAGAGTGTTTGAAACTGGGACGGAGAATCAGATATTACATATGTTGCATAAAACATTGGAAGTTAAGGATGAACGTTTCTTTTTTGCCATTAAAAGCCTATTAAATAATCCATCTGCCAAAGTGAGGGCTTTGGCGATTGAAAACCTTTATTTTTTAAATACCGAAAATTTGTGTGGGTCCATAGAAACCATGGTAATGGACAAGGATCAACAGCTGACTACTGCGGCTTTTAGATATCTATTAAAACATTTTCCACAAGACCCGGTTAGTCTTTTTGATAAATATCTTTCGGTAGAGGACAATACTATTGCCAATGCGGCACTAATAGGTTTGTCCTTGGAGTTACGAAACAATAGGGTATTGCAGGGCAGATTTAGTTTGGAACAGCGAATAGACTATGCTTTGTCGCAACTTTCCCAAATGAATTCGGATTTGGACAAGACTTATAAGATTCAGGCCATCCTAGAGGCGATAGGCAATGCCAAAGTTGAAAAATTTTATGACGTATTACATGCCCATCTTAATGCCGAGGATAATCAGACGGTCAATATGGCTATCCTTGCCGCTGCCAAAACCTTGGATAAGCAGTTTATAGCTGTCATTATCTCTAGATTATCGGGTAAGGAAACCAGGAAATCGGCTATAGAGAGCCTCTACTTTTATGGGGACCCCATCATCGATATTTTGTTTGAAGGATTAAGAAGGGAGGCCATTGATCCAGACGATGCGGCTTACGTGGTCATGGTTATAGGGAAGTTCGCTTCTCAAAAGGCCATTAATACCTTGATAAAACTTACAGGAGATATGGAACATACGGTAAAAATTGAGGCTATTGAAGCTTTAAAACACCTAAAATGGAAGTATCCCCATCTTAAAATAAAGGACCGTTTTATAGTGGATAAGATTTTAGACGAGTGCCATGTCTACCAAAGTACACTTTCTGTAATCCACACTCAAATAGTATTACAGTATAAAAAGAACCCCGAAAAACCGGAGTCCAAGGAAGAAAATGAAGCCAGGAATGGGCTTATTCATTTGTTGGAACTGCGTTTGGACAGGCAATTACAACGAATATTTCAATTTTTGGGTATAAAATATCCTCCCCAGGATGTAGACCCTATTTTAAACGCCATCTTAAAAGGTAAGGAGGAGCAGCGTATACATGCCATTGAGTTTTTGGACAATATCTTGGATATACAGCTTAAAAAGGAATTGATACCGGTGGCGGAGTCCATCATACAGGCAGGTGCAATTTCCGAGGAAAATTTAAAGAACCTCAATATAAAGGTCCTTAGCGAATCCGAGAGCTATTTAGCACTTTTAAAGCGAAAGGATATAAAGCTAAAATTAGCGGTACTCTACCTAATTGAAAAAACGGGGGACCCTAAATTTATTCCACTCTTGGAGATGGTTTTGGAGGATACCAATGAAAAGGCAAGTAAAAAGGCAGCCGAGATTTTGACTGCCTTTAAAAAGATTATCGTTTAATAATTTTATCGATGCTACTGGCCAGGGTCATATGGTCTGTAGCAGAATTTTTTCGCAATACGTTGGTCATTAGTACCACCATATATTTGCAGTTGTCCGGATGTTCTATAATGGCTACAGAATTCATATAATTGGTTACATTGCCCATATATTTTCCACAGGCTTCACCTGTACTTCTGTCACATTTGTAAAGACTGCCCGATTTAAAATATACGGCAGCAGGCTTCAAAGCAGGGGACTGTGCATATCTAATTCTTCGGTCGGTCATATACATCAGGCGTTTCATTTCCAAGCTGGATTCTTGGTCCACTACTTTGCCCTGTTCCAATTGGATCAAAAACTTCATCAACCCGAGAGGAGAACCAATACTGCCCCCTTTATCTCCCACATAGCGATTGGGGCCAGAAGTAAAAAAGCTCCCTAAGCGCCACTCATCCGTGGTAATTCCTAATTCCCTTAAAGGTAGGTTTACCACGTCATTGGCCAAATCTGTCAATTCCTTTTTTGGTGTAGTGGTAAAGTATGTATCCGCTTGTTCCTGGGTCAGGGAGGGATAGGCCTCACCGAAGGCGGCCATCAATAAGGCTTCACGCCATACTATACTGGCTGCTCCGTTGTTGCTAACAGAAAGCATATGGTCTGCCCATTCAAACAAGGTAAAAACATCGCTGGCGATTACCTGTCTTTTTAGAAGTTTATTTGTTTCCAAATTAAAAATGGGAACTGTATGCTCGTCTGTCAAGCCCCAAACGCCCGATTTTACGGATTTTGCACGCAATAGCTCCAAGCGCTTTTCGAAAGAATCTGGATATATTTTCTTTAATTGGGTAAACAAGGCAGCCAAAACGGCCAATTTGCCCACACTACCAGGTTGATATCCGGCAGTTTCGTTTCGCTTTGCGAATCTAATATTGTCTATATCGGAAATATCCAAAACAGCAATGGAGTAACTTTTGTCCAGGCCCCTAAAAAGTACATTGATGTCCTTTTGAAATTGTTCATCAACCGTTAGAAAGCTTTCCACACTGTCTTCCTTTGTAGAAATTAAGTTCAGTTCAATATCCATATAAGCCTTTTGAGCCCCGGGAGGAATTACAGTGGTAGACTTTAATTCCCCACTTTTAACGAGTTCCAAATATTTTAACCGCTTGATGCCTGTGTGCAAATAACCATCAATAGGGTAATAGCTTACGGTCGTAAAGGCCGTACAGATTATTAGTAGAACAATATATTTGATATTCTTATGCATCTTATATTTTTTTTGAAAGTGGAATACTTTTGTTCAAATCTATTTTTGGGGTGATAGATTCCAAATAATTGGAACTTAATGCCTTTTTATTTTCTACAAAAGGCCTAATTTGAAATAACCAGAGCTTATTGTTTTGAAATCCTAACTCCACATCATAGGCTCCATCATAATCCGATTTTGTTTCCCTTGGCATTGTGACGCGAATCGTCTTGGCAAAATCCCTTATCTCCTCAATATTATCGTGGCTTAAAATGAAATTTTCAAAATTGGACATTCTTTTTTCCGTTCCTCCTGTTATTGGGAGACGATTATGGTACATTTCCCGAGCGGGAGCCAACATTTGAGTGCCACCGCTTGCCTTTATTAAATAGGTTTCTGCCGATTGGCCGTCGACGGCACCACCAGCTCCCCTGCTAAAGGCAATGGTTAGGTCATCCGGGTTGCCTGAACTGATTCCCTTGGTAATCAATACACCGGAATAATCTACGTCCACACTAGGGATGACCAAAATGGATGGAAACACATTTTCTGGGTTTAGCAGGTATTTTTGTCGCCATTTAAAACTGCGCTCAGAATATGGGGAAGCCCATACGTCCTTAATTCCCGTAATTATTTTTTCCCTTGCCACAACATTGAAAATGGTGAGGTTTAAGCCCGCTCCTGTAAAATTCTTCAAATCCTCCATATTGGTGTCGCTTCTCAGGAAAACTGGAACTTCACCAATAGCCTTTCCAAGCACTTCTTTGAAGTCATGTTCCAGTTGGGAAATGAATTCGGTTTTCATAGGCATTATCTTTATGGCCTCCCTCAATCTTTCCAATTGTCGTAATTGATAATTTTCTACCTCTCCTTCAGGAATGCCCTCTGAACGCATGTTCTCGGCCTGTTTAAAGGTGGCGTTTAGAAACTCCCAATAACTACCTTCCTGCTCTGGCATGGGTTGGTCCATATGGTCCCTGAATATTCCAAAGGGAATTACCAATCCCTCGACGACCTTTTCCGGGAACATCTTTTTTAACTGTCCTAAATTGGCGGCCTTTGGACCGCATAGTTTTCCTGAATCCTCTGCATCTACCGATCTTAGGTTTAATATTGCAGTTTCGTCTAACCGGATATTCTCAATGGGCACTTCAATCCTATCCTCCTTACGTTCTATCTTTACAAACAAGTTTCGCTCCTCTTCTGACATATCCTTTTCCAACTTCATAATAACATTGCCCTTGTTGGAAACGGCATAGAATACCTTTTCTCCATTATATTTTTGAAGACTTTTTAAATTGTCATCGCCTAGGGCGGTATTGGGGATGCCCATATTTCGGGCCAATAACTGCACATGAGATACCATATTGCCCTCTGATACAGTGGCAATTCCTGCAATTGGTTTAAGATCGGACGGAGGGCGTTGAAAAACATAAATTTTTTCAGAAGATACCTCAATCTCATCGGGAGAGCCACTTACCACTACCAATTCACCAAGAGCATACCCCGGATTTAGACCATGTAGGCCACTTTGATTGTCTATGTCCATGACCTTATTGGTCAAAGCGGATTCCTCAGCGATTATATCGCCCAATTCTCCAACGGACTGCCCTAGATATAGCGCAATGGACCCCCTTATTTTATCGTCTATAAAGCCATATGCCATAGGTTCAAAACCGGTATAAATATCTACTATTTCTTGGTAGTTGGCCTTAACCATGGAAGAACTCCATTCCACTTCCCTACGTGCATTTTCCAATACAGTGGTTAGTTGGTCAAGGGACATGGCACTGGTGCTGGATCCCTTACTAGATAAATTAAGTTGTTCCCATTCTCCCAATTCTATATATCCAGCCCCGGCATTCGCCATGCCCAGATAACATACCTTGTCCAATAATCCGTTTAAATCTTCCGGCTGCCATAGGGGTGAATTCTTAAATATTATTTCTTCCAATTTTAAGGAGGCATCCAATAACTGCAAGCGGGCTGCCGCATTTTCTTCTTTTAGGACGGCCAATCTTATATCTAAAAGCAATTCGGCCGTTGCCGGAATGAGCACTGCGGCATTTTTTTCTCCACTATAGCTGGTAGCAAAGGTTTTTATGGAAGCCCCGATGGGGCTATCCTTAACAAGCGGAGTGTTTTTTTGTATCTGTGTAATATCTATTGGTTTGTAGAAATTGGTCATGGTTATCACTAAAGCATCAATCTTGGCTTTAGTTTCAGAAGACAATTTATTACTGTTTTTAACTTTAAAGTTGGTTACTTTACTAATATCCCCAGCATCGGGTTGACTATGGATTTTAACTCTTAAGTCCATAAATTCAGGAACTAGATCTGATATTACCTTTGAATCGCTCCTTATAATTTGGGCTAGATTATCATCGCCATTATGTGGAATGTCCTTTAAGGACTGTCTAATGAGATAAAAGTTTTTACTTACATTTTCACTGCTGGATAATAACCATTTGTAAAATTCGACTCCCCAGGCCTCTTCGTCCTCGGCCTGTAGGGATCCTCTATAGAACTGACCCTTTTGTAGGATCCAACCATTATCTACAGTTCTTAAATACTTGTCCAATTGATACTGCTTAAGGCGGGAGTTATTATTTTTCGAGTCCCAAAATTCCTCTTTGGCCGTAAAGGCCAAAATTTGTCCCAAATAGAGGTGGTTGTTCTTACTAAGATCGGTTATCGAGCTCTTATATGTGGCGTGCTGAACCCCTGGGCCAATATTATCTGGACATGGGTCTTTGGGTTGACGTATACTGCCATCTGTACAGAACCAACGAATTTCCTTGTAGGGTCCGCGGATGTCCTTCTTATAGGAATCGATTAAATCCTTTATTTCCTGATTGCCTAATTTTTGTCCAATGCCCATAAAGGGTATACAAAATAATAGAATGCAGATAAATATTTGTTTTTTCATAGTGATACACTGGAATTGCCAATGATTAATCAAATGTAATACCAATTTTAATGCAAATATATTTTTGACTATTAGTTTCGTTGGCTAAACCCCAAAAAAACTATGTACAAAGGTTGGAAATGGTGACAGGAACCGAATATTGCTGGTATAGCTCTATAATTTAGGGATTTAAAGGAAGAGTAACAAATATAATGTTTTGGAAGTACCAAGCCTAAGCTCCCAAATTAAAGTCGATGATCTATTACAATAACTGGTTTCCTGCTCATTTTGGGAAATCGTAATTCCTGAAGGGTTTTAAAATCGTGGAACTCAATTTTAGGGAGTACCCTTAACTTTGCCCTAAAATGATCCTTAATTGTTTGCAATAGAGTGTCTGTGGGATTCAGAGCAGCTATTTTAATACAAATTTCATCAGTTCCTATAGCGTTATGGTCAATTTCGATTACAAAGGCTTCTATTTCATTAAAATAATTGAGTACGTTGTACATCGCTGGGGGATATAGTGTAGTACCCTTGTACTTTATCATTTGTTTTTTTCTTCCAATAACTGGTCCTAGGCGTTGAGTATTCCTTTCGCAGGAACATTTGGAAGTATGTGCTTTAACAATATCACCAGTTTTAAACCTCAGTAAAGGCATGCCTTCGACACCTAAAGTAGTAATGGTAAGTTCTCCGGGCATACCAACTGGAACAGGTTTTTCTTCGTCATCCAAAATTTCAATAATGATCAATTCCGGATGATGATGGCCACCTTGTTGGGCCTTGCATTCAGTAAAGGCAGTGCTCATTTCTGTGGAGGCATAGGTAGAATAAAGGGTGATGTTCCAATCTTTCTTTATTTTGGCAGCGAGGGTGTTCAAAGAAAAATCATCGTTTCTTAGCGATTCCCCAATACAAATGGCGCCTTTTACGCCGGCCTTGTTCGGATCTATTCCATGTTGATGCGCATATTCTATTAGTTTCAATAAAAATGACGGAACAACAATGAGGTAGGTTGGTTTAAATTTAATGATAGAATCCCATTGAAGTTCAGGAATACCGGCGCCTACTCGAATAATTCCCGCTCCCAGCTCCCTAGCTCCCAGAAAATAAGCCAAACCAGCCATAAATCGTCTGTCTATAGTGGTTGTTAATTGCAGAATATCGTCTGCTGTAACACCGGCACAGTCAAAAGATATGGCCTCGTTATAGGCCAATCGGTTCAGGTCGTTGTCTGTTAAGGCAAAGGTAACAGGTTCGCCCAATGTGCCCGAAGTAGTTACGTAGTCTATAATCTTGTTTCTATCTACACACAAAAAATCATCATTATATCTTTGAAGGTCTTCTTTGGATGTTGTGGGTATTTTGGTCAGGTCTGCCAAGGTATTTATATCGCTGGCCTGTAAATTATTTTCTCTAAAAATTCTTTTATAATAGGCCGAGTTTTGGGTAGTATAGTAAATAAGTTCCCGTAAACGCTGTTCTTGTAACAGTTGTATTTCTTTCTCGGTTGCTTTTTCAATATCGGGGATCATTATTTTAATTTACGTTTTAATCTTCGAATATACGAATGTACCAAAGCTTCCTCGGGAACCGTAGTGATTTCTTTTGTACTTGCCTCCTTAAAAGCATTCAAGGCAGCTAAGTAATATTTTCTATTGTAATAATAGCGACCTACCCAATAGTGGGTTTCCCAATATTCTGGATTTAGTGTTTTAAATTTATCTAAGAATTCAGGAGTTAAGTGTTTATTATCTGC
Source organism: Arenibacter catalasegens (assembly GCF_002909235.1). GTDB lineage: Bacteria > Bacteroidota > Bacteroidia > Flavobacteriales > Flavobacteriaceae > Arenibacter > Arenibacter catalasegens. The sequence continues at coordinate 207,100 of NZ_PHQQ01000001.1, read as the reverse complement.
CACTGCCTGCTTTATTTGGTTGTTCAGAGCCCTATACGTTTCGTAGTTTTGATATGCTTGGGTAAACAAAAAACTATCTTTTTTAATGTTTTTATTAGGGATGGAAAGGGTTGTTTTGGTCCTATGATTTAAACTGTCCTTAAAAATTTTGTTTAGGTCATAGGCTACAAATTCTCCCAATTGGTAAGGATTGGAAGAAACCCAAACCAAACCTTGCTCCGGTTTAAATACAATTCCGTGATGGGCCAATAACTGGTTTAATGCCTTTTCATTGCCGTAGCCGATATTGGTATCCTTAAGGCCTTGCTTGTTTCTAAGGATGTCTACTGCAATATTTGGTGTTATTTTTTTATAGTCCCCCAAAAGTTCTTCCATACGCTCATATCTGTACATGGAATGACTTTCTAAAATTTGTTTTTTGTTGTTCTTGTCTTCGCTGTATGCATCACTTTGAAAGTGGTTTGAGCAAATCAATTGGTTGGAATTGGGAACTTCGTATACCCCAAAATTATTGGGAGAGACTTCGATTATCAGTGCTTTTTTATCACTGGCGCTGCCTACCAAAATAGATTCCGAGACAAATACTTGGCGTTTTTTAGCAATGTTTATAGCTTCTTCCAGGGTAGCTGCATATTGCAAAATTTCCCTAGTTAGGATACCTATTGGTGTTTTTGCCACCACTGGGATTTTAGATTTTCCCGCATTGATGGTAACCGTTAGGCCATGCTCGTTCATTCCGGAGACCACTCCCATCATCCCGCCCCATGTCACAGACATAAATTTATGACCTTCGGTAGGGTCTACAAAGGAAATTATTTTGTTTTTGGCAAAATCATCCCCTGCGTAAAAGTCAAAATTTCGACCAATGATCAAGCTCCCGTCTTCGGATTTATCGCCCCAGACGGCAAAGGAAGAACATCCCACAAGGGCCAAATCTTTTACTGCATGGCCAATATCATGTGCGCCATGAAGGTAAAGTACTCTAGAATATGGTGACGCTATGTCGTCAAAGTTGTTTGATGCGTATCGGGAAAGCCCCCAAATTTCTAATTTATTTTCCTCTGGAATGTTCTTATACATTTTTCTATTGTACCAGGCCAAGAATTTTTTCAAGAAGTATCGTTTAGTTTTGGAGGGTACCAATTGTTTTACCTTGGATAAAAATATCGCCTCCTGATAATGAAATAGATCTTCAGTAAGGGCACCTGTGATTAGGCCCCTTTGCAAGGGGTCTCCTGATACATAGAGTTCCCAAAGTCCCTGTTTGTTTTTGGTCAGGGAATTATTGGAATAAACAAAGGAAGAATCCGATGTTTTTATTATTTCTGGAATTTGGGGCTTGTAGGCACTTATATTGGGCCTATCCTTGAGGGATTTAGAAATTCCGCATGAGCCTAATAGGGCAAATAAGACAGAAAGACATAAAATCCATTTTATCCGGTTCATATTAGTTGTCTTATTTATTGTTTGCCAAATTTTTTATTGGTCTTTCTCAGCATCCGTTCCTCCTTATGGGCTACCCATTTTTGTCCCCAAAGTTTCCGCATTGTATTTTCAAATGGCCTCATAAAGAATAGATTCCCAAACATTTTGGACAATAATTTTGGACGATTTGGTAATGCCCTTAGTGTAATAGAAAAGCCGCCATCCATATATTTAATATAGTGCCAGTATCCGCTTGGCATATATAGGGCATCACCGTGCTTCATTTCTATATACAGTCCTTCTGCCTTTTTTAAGGCGGGATAGGTGTCAAAATCTGGTTCGTCCATGTTTATGGATTCCAAATTGTGCACTGAAAAGGGCACCTTGTACAAGTATTTGGTCTGTTCTGGTGGAAACAAAAGAACACTTTTGTGACCGTGAAAATGAAAGTGAAGTAGGTCGGATAAATCCATGTCATAGTGGGGTAACACTACTGAGCCTTTGCCTCCGAAAAACATGACCGGTAAGCGTTTGAAAAATTTTAATCCTATATCAGGATACCTGATATCCTCAATTAATTCCGGCATTTTATCCAGAATATTATAAAAAAATATACGAAGGTCCGTAGGTTGGTTTTTAAGGATTTCAAGGTAGTCGTACAGTTTCATTTCCATTGCAGGAGCAGCAGAGTTTTGTTTCCCTTTGGTAGGTTCATTATTGTACAATGGAACAATCTGGTCTCCAGCGCGTTCCTGTATGTACTCTATATTCCAATATTTACGGGCTGGCCAATCATTAGTGAGGTTTTCAATTAAAACGGGACGTTGGGTTTTATAAAATTTATTAATAAAATCCTCCTTACTAATATTGCTTACCCTGGTAATCGGAATCGTTTTGATCTGTCCCATATTAAAATTATTACACCTCTTGAGTTTTATTGACTTCCAAAATTTTTTCCAGTAAATAGTCTTTTCCAAGCAACTCGGAACAGGTGATGATTGCTCCTATTGTTACTCCTAAGATTCCGTGCATATTTAAACTTTGACCGGTAAATAAAAGGTTTTTGATTTTTGTTCTAGGAGAGACAAAGGAATGTAGAGGATTGTTTACGTCCTTAACATAGCCATACATGGATCCATTATGTGACCCTATGTAATCCCGATAGGATAGTGGCGTTGAGGCATAAACGGTTTGAATGCAATCTCGTAGGTTTGGGAACTTTTTCTCCAATTCCGTAATAAAAATTTCTGTCTTATAATTCTTAAACTCCTCATAAGTTTGTCCTCTATCATTTTTAGAGGCAACTGTGTTATATGTATTTTGCCAGTGTTTAACCTCATTAAAATTCATATAGGTCATAGCTATTAAACTATCTCCCCAACCATCATCTTTTTTATTAACGCCCATGGAGACCATATATCCTTCAGGCCAACTTTCTTGAGTGTAATTTTGGGCATCCCAAACGCGATCTCCATATTTAAAATGATAAAAATTCTTATTGTGATATTTAAAAGAATTAGGTTTTAAAACAATGTATAGACTAAAGGACGAAATAATACTTTCAATCTTATTGATTCTATTGGTAAAGGCTTTTCTAAAGTTTTCCTCACCAACCATTTTTAGGGTAAGCTTAGGTTCTACATTGGATATGAAGATATTGCCATTTATTTGCTTTCCATTTTTTGTTGCAACCGAAGTAATTTCCCCATTTTTAACATTGAATTTGGATACCTCATGATGTTTGTAAGTCTCACCGGCATATTTTTTTATTTGTCTGATAAGTACTTTTGTAATCTGACTTCCCCCATTTACGCATCGGTAGGCACTTTCTATATAAGAATTAACGGAAAGAGCATGAACATAGAAAGGTGAGCGTTCCCCATCTCCGGCATAAAGAAAATTGGTGCCCGCAAAAACTGCCTGAAGCTTTTTATTATCTGTAAGGGAATTGATATAAGTTTTGGCATTTAATTTAAACACTGCATCACTCCCATAGGAAGGCTTGCCTTTGTTTAAATTGTACAATGGAAACTTGGAACAAGTATCCTTTAGCTTTTCGCTATAAATTTTTATGGCTTTTTCCTCTTCTGGAAATTGGGCTATCAAACTGTTTTCAAACCGATCATACCCTTGGGCGTGTTTGTACTCTATTGGATCGTCGTCAAACGTTACGATATCAAAGCCATTTTCATCTAATTTTTTGAGTTTTAATTGGTCCATTATACCCAAATATGTGAAATATTGGTTCAGGTTTTGGCCTTCTGAAAGTCCGCCAATATAATGTACACCAGTATCAAAAATGGTTTTATCCCGGACAAAGGTTTGTAAGTTGCCACCAAATTGATTGTTTTTTTCCAAAACACAGACACTATAACCTTCTTTGGCCATTATCAAGGCAGAAACCAATCCCCCTAATCCGCTTCCAACAATTACAATGTCGTAATGTTCTTTCATATGCTGAATTCTTTACAATTTCCAAAACCAATTCTCAATAAGGTGTTTTGGTAGGTGTTGCCTAACTGTCTTATAATTATTATCCTTCCCTGTTGAGATGCAGGGATATTTTTGGATACCTATCCCTAAGCGTTATGTTGGGCCTTTATTCTTTCAAAGATAATAAGGTTTTCATATTCCAAAATATTTTTAAAACTAGTTGCCTTAATAATTTTTAAAGGCAATTTTACACCGTCCTTTATTAAAATAAGTAATCGAATATTGTTTTTTATTATATGTTCAAGCGTTTTTAGATCTTTTATTTCTAAATCAATAATCATTATATCCGCTGGATGTTCCACGGCCTCATCAATTGATTCTACCAAGGTTAATTTGGCTATTTGCTGAGCAATAAAACTGTTTTTTACAATAGGTCTTACCTCTACATTCTTAAGATAGGTGAAAATTTTGCGATCAACAGCATTTAAAGATAATAGAAAATCCAGTTGCCCGTATTCGTTTGAAAGATGAATTATGGAATCCGAAGTTCCAATGTGTTTAGAGATTTCGGAATATATATTGGAGTTATTTTTTAAATCTTTGCTTACCGCATGGTAAATGGAATCCCCCTTGTACCTATAATCCTCAAGAATGGTCCTTAAAAAATAAGTATCTCCTTCCACTTCATTTCTTAGTTTCTGAAATTCAGACCTGAAATGGGTTGCAATATTTTTATTGCGCTCGTGGTAAGTTTTGCCGTAGTCAACGTCTTCCGATGAAATTCTATCTAAAATCTTTACCGTTATACTGCCGTTTTTTATCACAAAACTTCCTTTAGGGAGCACTTCTGAATTTCCATGTATTAATACTGGAACAATATCCATGTTGAACTGTTCTGCCAAATAAAAGGCTCCTTGGTGGAATCGCCTTATTTTATTGGTTCTGGACCTTGTGCCTTCTGGGAATGCCATTAATGAGTATCCTTGAGCTACCTTGTTTTTTAAATGTTCCAAGCCATTGTCAATTCCTTGGGATACTGGATAAAATCCAGCCAATTGAACGGCTTTCCCAAAAATTGGAGATTTGTACACCCAATCGTTTACCAAATAAATAATCTTTGGATGTAACATTCCAACAGCCAAAATATCTAAAAATGAGGTGTGATTTGCAATAATTATAGCAGGTTTGCTAAAGTCTTCCCCTGATAAATTAATTACTTTTTTACGTACAAAGGGATTGGTGTACAGAACCGATTTCATGAATTTTGAAATCGTTCTATGAAACCATTTCATTTTAATTTTTTTGTTAAAAGGCAGAATTTTCATAATCGTAACGCTCCATATGGACAACAATAGTCCACCGGAACCGTAATAACCAAATGAAAGGACGGAATGAATCAGTAATCGAAGGCTAATGGGGCGTTTTTCCTTACTTCCAATAAAGAGCAAGAATAATAATGGTTGTATGGTAAAAGCAACAAAAACAGCCGATAGGATGCCTATTAGTGAAACCAGACTAATGGAATGTAAAGCTGGGTGCTTTGCAAAAATAAGCACGCCAATACCCAAGATTGTCGTTATGGCGGAAAGTAGGATAGAGGTTCTATGTGTAGTCAGTAATTTTTCTCCTTTACCATATTCCTTAAGTAGTCCTGTGGTTATGAATATACTGTAATCTATTCCCAATCCAAAGATGAAGGTGGAGATAATGATGTTAAAGATGTTGAATTCTATATTGAACATACCCATAATACCAATGGTCAACCACCAAGTCAATAAAATAGGAATGCTGGTTACCAAAACGAGGGAAAAGCTCCTAAAAAAAAGGAACAGGATCAAGACTACTATTCCTAGGGAGTAACCAATTAGCTTATTGAAATCATTTTTGAGATTGCCTAAAAACATCTCATTCATTTCTTGCCTATCTATTACCAGGGTATTGGGGTATCCTTTAAAAATTTGCTTTACCTTTTCTCCATTTCCCTTCTTTAATTTGATCAGTGATGTAATAGTCGTGAAATCATTATCGGTAGTAACGTAGTCGTCAATAGGAAGAGCAGCTGCGCTGCTGTAATCCAAAATGTTCAGCAAGTTGAAATCTTTGTCGAGAAAGGAATAGAATTTATCGAAGGAGTTTGGCTTAAATCCTAATTTTGCACCGGTTTCAACAAGATTTTCTTTTGTATTTGCAATAGTTTTATCGTTCCAAAAATTCTTCCAAAGGGCAATTTTTTCTTGCTGTTTTTGTTGGGAAAGAACTAAGGCGCCAATAGATCCAAAACTAAGAATCTCTCCGTTGTTCTTTAAGCGGGTCAATTCTTGGTAAATGGTATCGTTGGTTTGAAACGCCAGTTCGCTATCTTCCCCATATATGGCCAAATAAATAGATTTGGAGGACATATTGGTAAGTGCATCCAGTCTTTCCCTAGCTTGCAACAGGGCTGTAGGTTCATAGTTGAGTTTGGAAATATCCTTATTGAAAATTACTTTATCGTGAAAAAAAATACTGGCAATCAATAAGCCTACAAGAACAACAATGCCCCATTTGTTTTTATGAAAATTGTAGGAAGCTATTTTATCTAAAAGGGTGTCCTTAATTTTAATTTTATCATTATTCCGATAAACGTGGGGTATAAAAAGGAGGGCGAAAATACAGGAGCCAATTACGCTAACGGCGGCAAAAATACCAAGGTCCTGTAGTGCTTGTGAGTCCAGAAAAAGTAGACATAAAAAGGCTAGTGCAGTGGTAATGCTGCTCATAATAACGGGCTGGGCGACATCGGAATATAATGTCTTTATAGACGGGTTATTTCTTATTTGAGTTAGGATATGTAAGGAATAGTCCAAGGTAACGCCAAGTAGTACGGAGCCTATGCCCAAGGAAATGGCAGAAATCTTCCCTCTGGTCAAATAAAGTACAGCAACGGATAGTGTTGCTCCGAAAAGGGTAGGGGTAAAGAGAATGATGGGAATAGTTATTTTTCTATAAAATAGAATCAGGATACCAATTAAGATGGTTAGCGCTATACTGACCGTTAATTGAATATCATTTTTTATTTGTTTTGCGTTGGCTACCGCTATTAAAGTGGCACCAAAATATTCACTTTTTACTTTGTCCTGAAACAAATGGTCCAGCTGTTCTTGGGTTTCATATAAATCTGCTACAAATTTGGTGTTTTCCACGGTTTCACTTGAAGGGCGGACAGGAGTAATAAAAAGTAATATATTTTGTAGGTCCTTACTCAGGAGAAAGCCGTCTTTAATGGTAAATTGCTCTCCTATACCTAGTTGCCTTAATTTTTTTAGGGCAATAAAGGAAATTCCTAGGGGGTCTTTCAGAATCATTTCCTTGGCAACAATTCCAGATGGGGAAATTAATGTTCTGTAATTTTTTTCTGTGATTTTGGAAATACTGTCCTTGTCGAGTCTTTTTGAAATAATATTGTAGTCTTCCCTATCCAAGAATAGGGGAGCATTTTCATAGACAAAACTCATGGTATTACCTAGGTCTTCATCATCTACCTTGCCTTGGATTTTCTTTATATGTGGAGAGGATTTTTTGGATAAACTATCAAGAAAAACAGTCGCGTACCCAGTTAGTTCGTCAATGGTTGCCCCTGGTTGTCGAACAATATTAACGACGATCTTATCTGAGAAATTTACTGATTTTAATACTTTTTGAATTTCTTCAGTCTTGCTATTATTGGGTATGAGCTTGGTAATGTCCTCTTCGAATTCAATTTTGGAAGCAAAAAATATAAGGATTAAAAAAAGAACTATGAGGCCAAAGATGCTTGGTAGCCTTCTATTGGCAACATATAGATAGAACCTATATAAAAAACTAACCATTTTTTAGTGCAATTTTTTTTCTGTCAAAAATATTCAAAATAATATACCCACAGAATCCCATTGTTAAAGCTCCTATAGTGGAAAAGGTTATGCTCCCAATGATATAGGATTTTAAATGTTTTATCACCTCGAAATTTTCTCCAGCTTCCTCAAAGGTAAAATCAAACTCGGTTCCTAAGACCAAGTGCCCTATTTTAAGGCTGATAAATAACACAAAAGGTATAAAAGGAGGGAAGCTAATGTTGGAAAAGGCAAAAGCTATGGTCTTGTTCAGTTTAAACAGAACTGCCAAGAAAATAACCGTCAAGGTTTGGAATCCCCACAGGGGGGATAGGCCAATAAACACTCCCAAGGCTATGGAAAGCGCTTTTTTTTCATGGGAATCATTGCTGCCTAAAAAGTCCTCATGTAGGAACCTTTTGATTCCTTTTTTTTTTATCTTTTGGATTATATCGCGGGGGAAAATATAAAGAAATGTGAGTATTACCAAATAGGTGTTTAACAGGCTAATTCGAGAAAAATCTATAAAAGGCCTAAAATGGGATACCCGTTCCGTTACATCATAAGTTACTTTTACGGGAATATTCTTCACTTGTATTCCGTTCCAAGCCGCCTTGACAATGGCCTCAATTTCAAACTCAAATTTTCTTGTAAAGAACGTGATATCCTTTAAGGCCTGTAAGGGGTATAGTCTATAACCAGATTGGGTGTCCTGTAGTCTTATCCCAGTTTCTACCCAAAACCAAAAATTGGAAAATTTGTTGCCAAAACTGCTTTTTTTAGGAACGTCTTTTTGTCCCATATTTCTTGCCCCTATATAAAGTACGTTTTTGGACGTTTCTTTATTTAAACTGTCAATAAGTATGGGGATGTCATCTGGAAAGTGTTGGCCATCGGAATCAATGGTGATTGCAAAGTGGAAACCTAGTTCCAATGCCAATTCAAAACCTTTTCTTAAGGCATATCCTTTGCCTTTATTATGTGGGAGGGAAATAGTGTGGATATGGAGGAATTTGGTCAAAATATGGGAAGTGGTATCCGTTGACCCATCATTTACGACTATAATATCATTGGTGTATAGCAACACCCCATCAATGACTTTTTTTAGGGTTTTGTGATTATTGTATGTAGGTATGACCACACAGCATTTAAGCTGACCCATAGCTTCAGTTGTGGATGTGGTTTGTTGTGACACGGTTTTTTGCAATTTGGTTGTTCTTCCTTGCAGGAAAAAACAGGATATGGTTCGCAAAAATAGGAATTACTAAAGTTAAAACCGTTGCTTTTCTTCAGTATTAAATTCTGTTGATTGTAATATAAATGATTTCACAAAATCCTTGACCACTTCTGAATTGGTCTTTTCGTAGTGGTTTAAAATATATGTCTTGTCCTCTTGTATATTGGATTTATATTTCAAAAACTTGGGAGAATTTTCCTGAATACTTAATCTAAGACACCTTATTTCTATATTGTCAGGTTTTTGCGATACCGCGTACTCCAATAATGATATTCCGTTTTTAAAAAGGTTTTTTCTTTCTACATTTTCCTTGGTATATTTTGCCGATAACGCCATAACCGCACCTTTGTAGGCTACCAGTAGTTTATTGTCCTCCTTAGTTATAGGCTCTAATTTATCCCTCAAGGCCAAGGCTGATTCACGGTTGTTGGTAGCCAATTTAAAATCTTTTCGGATCTGAGCTAGATCAGGAGTGAAAAGCGAGGGGGAAATCAATAATAAGATAAAACAGAAAAGTTTCATTTAGGCCATACTTTTAAAGGTTGCACTAAGTTTAAGGGCAACTGTTTCCCCAAACGTGGTAGTACTTTTAATTTTCACCAATCCGTCCAATTCAGTAAGGTTGATGTCTATAATAAGTGTTGGGTCGGTTTCAGGATTTATAATTGCCATAAATTTCACATTGGAGGCAATGGATAGAAACAAATCCTTTCCAAGACTCCTTTCCGTAAGCTCCTTTATAATTTGAATCATACAAACACCCGGCATTATTGGTTTTCCTGGGAAATGGCCTTTAAATATTTCGTGTTTGGGATTTAACTTGATTTGGGCGGATAGGCCTTCTTCATTCTTATTAAAAGCTTCGGTTGTATATAGTCCTTGTATTAACATTTGTCTCACATATTAAATTTATAGGCAAGTCCAATTTGGATCACCCTGTTTAATTGATTTTCCTCTGTATTGCCACCATATTCCCCAGAATCATTAAAATCCAGATCGATCAATCCTTGCTTATATCTCAATTCCAATGCCAATCCAAAATCAAACTCATATCCAATTCCTCCAAACACAGCTATGTCTATCGGAGTAATTTCTAGATTATCTCCATTATCGTTAATTAGGTTAATGAAATTATCATCAAAATTAATGTCTATACTCGGACCCAAGGTAAAGTGGAAACCCTGATTCCTATTTACAAAAAACTTATTGGCCAGGCCAATGGATACATAATTAATATTTAAGTCTTCCCCGTTTCTGAAGCTGGCATTGCCTCCCTGATTGGAATATGAGATTTCTGGTTGCATTGTATAACTATCTGTGAAACGGACTGCTAAAAATAACCCTGCATATATTCCCGTTTTGGTGTCTAGTTCCGAATTCAGTACCCTTGCACTGTTTGCACCCAACCTTATGCCTAATTGGGATTTACTTTGGGCAAATACGTTGGAAGAAATAATGAAGAAAAGGCTTAATAACAGTAGATTTTTCATCTTTAAATCGCTTTTAAATCAATAGTTAACTTAATGTTTTTATGCCTTATGTTAATTTCCCTGGCATGATTGTTTTCAACTTGTGTAAAAATATAGTCCGATTTTTCTTTGCCCCCTCGTGTTTCCAGTATTTGATGCAGTTGCTGGTTTGCTGTAAGATAAAAGTAAGTTTTATGCTCTATCTGGGTCTCCAAGAATATGGTATCTCCAGGTTTTTCGTAGTGGTTCAAAATTTTGGGATTTTCATTGGTCAAAACAAAAAAGTCCCGCTTTAGAAGGGTAATGATAATCTTTTTATTCATTTCTTCTAGAATAAAATTAATTTTGAATTCGTTTTTGATAAACGAAAAATCAAATATTTTATTTCCCATTTCTGTTGTAAAGACCACCCTATGGTGCTCTTTCCCCAGTTTTTTCACTACGAATATTCCGCCAAAGGATTTCGTGGCGAAATTTATTTTGGCCTTATAGACATAATCCTTGGCCATATCGGAAAAGTAATGATTGGATATAGTTGAGGTAACCCCAATTTTCCTTTCTAAATTATTCTTTTTTGGATAGGAAGAACAAGCCAATAACAATGCTATTAAGCTAGTTAGTAAATACTTCATTGTCCAATGGTTTGTTGATCAGTCGGTCAGTAAATACAATTCTAGTGAAATCCTTTGAAGGTTCTACCATTTTAACCTCTAGAACGTTGGCGTCTTCCTTATCGAAAAATAATATAAAAGAGGCGATATAACTTTTTATTTTCTCGTCCTTTGGGATAAAGATGACCTTATAATAATTTGGGCTTTTGAAGTAATCCATACTAAAATCAGCATCTTGGAACAAGTTGCCTTTTACACTGTTAATGATTAGTTCATTTAGTTTTTTGAAAAGGGCGCTACTTCCCAGGTCTACATTGCTTTTAGATCCAGAATCGTTTATTGATAATTTATCGTCCTTAAAAATAACACTGTATTCGAAGGGCTTAACATACTCCCATTTTACCATGTTGGGAGCCTTAAATACCATTTTTCCCTGTGTTATAATATCATTGGATAAAAAATCCAAGTGCTTATATTGTGTAAAATTACTTTGGATAGTGATCGTTGCCTTTGATGTTTCATTGATCATGGACTTAAACCTTACAATTTCCGCATTGTCCATGTTGCTTTCCTGGGCTATCAAAATGGAAACTTGGCTAAATAGGACAATTAGAAATAGTACGTTACGCATAGGCTTCAATATCTAGCAATTGGTCTACAGAAACCGATTGCATTTTGTTCTGCTGTAAAAATAGCAATAACTGTTCCAATACTTCGACTGTTTTTTCACTACTGTCATGAAGGAGGATGATGTCGCCTTTCTTTATTCTACTGGTAATACGTTCCAAAATGGCCTTTTTTGATCTTTTGGTGGTGTCCAAAGATCGAATGCTCCAGCCAATTGTTTGAAGTTTCATTTTTTTTACTGCTCTGTTTATATTGGGGTTTGTTACCCCATAAGCCGGCCTGTACAATTTTGCATGTAGGCCTGTAATGTCCTTAATAGTTTTATTGGTTTTTTGGAGTTCTACCAATACCTTTTGGGTGCCTAGGAATCCAAAGGCGTTGGAATGGCTATAGGTGTGATTCCCAATGGTATGCCCACCCTCAACGATATCCTTGGTAATTGCACCAAATTGTATTACTTGTTGTCCCACACAAAAAAAGGATGCTTTGGCATTATACTTTTCCAGTAGTTTTAAAACTTTGGGAGTAAAATCTGGATGGGGACCGTCATCAAAGGTTATAGCAACCCAATTGTGTTTAATTTTTTTATTAAAATGCAGTGCTGGAAGATGATAATTCCAACGGATATGAAATGAGCCAATAATGGTATAAGTGGCCCATAGGATACCTAGTGGTACATATACCCACCAATGGATATCAATAAAATAATCCAATACAAGTGTAGTGGCAAACGCCAAAATAAAAAGGCGATTTATAACAGGAAATTTCAACATTGGCAAAGTAGGGTAAAGCTGTGGTTCTCCCCTCTGTACTGGTTGTAAAGCAATACAATACCATACCCTTTAGTTTTAATAGTATTTAGGGTAATCTCGCTGGGTATATGCTGGGTCTTAAGAATTTTGGCTCCCAACCAAAATCCAAAGGCGGATGCTGTATTAAATTCCCCACTTAGATGTTTGTAATATACCTGTTGGGTGTTTTTAAATGGTCCATCTGTAAGGGCTAGGTAATAACCGTCAAAGTTCACGTCCCCATTATTTCCACAGATCAACAGATCAATATCGTCTATGGAAAGATTATTGTCCTTTAGATATTCTTCAAGATGGACTATTAGCTTGGATTGGGGTAGGGTATTAAAGGTTTTTACGTCCATTAACTGGGCATAGCTGGATTTTTGTTTGTGGTTGGACAAAACAAAGAAATTGGCACCTTCCCCAAAAACAGCTCCTTCGGAGTTGGAATGCAGAAGCTTGTTAGAATTTACTTTTTCTGGTTTAATATGATGTACTAGTTTATGAAAGGCATTGGTGTATTCACCTGATTCATCAACTCCTCCTACTAGAATGTATTCTGCTTCCTTCGCCTGCAATTGCAGTAAAGCGTCCAAGAGCGCGGACTCAAAAGAAATACTGCTATGGACATAGGTGAAATTATAACCTTTACACCCAATTCCCAACGCTATTTGGCCCGCTACCGTATTGTGGGTAGACTGTATAAAGGAGGTGGGGGTAAGGAACTGTTCATTATTGTCCAAAATGGCGGCAACAAATTTTTCGGAATCCCGAACACATCCCATTCCCGTTCCGGTAATAATAGCATCTACATTCGTTAGATTGGCTTCCTCCATGGCTATTTTGGCAGCAACTACCCCCATTTTTATTCCCTTTGCCATTCTTCTAGCGGCCGCTGGTGGAATAAAATCCTTGTAGTTGGGTTCTATTGCAGGAATAACATTCTCTTCATAGATAGTAATTTCCTCCAAAAATTCCTTGTTATCGAATGTTTTTTGGGCAGATATGGAACCGATACTGTTAATATAAACTTTTTCCATTACTCGTTGAAAATACCGATTTATAATATAAGATTAAATGGTCATTATGTAAATATAACAATTCCCTCTTAGGGCTGTTTTGAAAAAATAAGTGTGGAACAATTTCCCCCAAATCCAAGTGAATTGGATAGAACGGTGTTTAATATTTTTTCTTTTAAGGTCGTTAGAGGAATTAGGGTAAACTCTTTCATCGGGGTCTTAAAATTCAAATTTGGATAAATGATGTTGTTTTGAAGTGATAGTATAGCATATACTGCTTCTATGGCCCCTGCTGCAGCCAGAGTGTGTCCGGTATAAGCTTTTGTTGAACTGAATTCTGGCACTTCTTCCCCAAAAACGCGGATAATGGCCCGCCCTTCGGATAAGTCGTTGTTGCCAGTGGCGGTCCCATGGGCATTTATGTAATCAATGTCCGTAGGTTCCAGTCCTGCAATTTTTAATGCTTTCTCCATGGATAAGGTAGCTCCATCTCCATTTTCTGAGGAGGCGGTTTGATGAAAAGCATCATTGGCATTACCATATCCGGCTACATATCCCAATACTGTTTTGTTTTCTCTTTTTACTACCATGTCCGATTCTAATACTAAATAGGCCGCAGCTTCCCCTAAATTAAGCCCTTTTCGATTTTCGTCAAAAGGGGTATTATAGGTATCGGACAAGATCATTAGGGTTTTAAAACCATTAATCGTGAATTTGGATAAACAATCGGCCCCACCAACAATGACCCTATCCAATTTCCCTGTTTTTATTAACCTGGCACCAAACATTATGGCATTTGCAGCGGAGGAACAAGCGGTACTAATGGTTGTAACCAAACTTTGATCAATTCCCAATTGTTCCGCTATTTTTTGTGTAGAGTCACCCGCATGGTGACCTTTTATATATTTCCTATTCTCTTCACTTTCCAAGTAATCGTAATAATATTTTTCGGTCATATCCATACCTCCAACACTTGTGGCAGAAATAAGACCGGTCCTATAGGCTTTTATATCGGTTATTTGGGCATTTTCAATGGCCTCTTTGGCGGCTAAGGCCCCCAATAAAGCAGTTCTTGAGTAATTATTATTGGAGCATAAACCCAATTTTACTTCTAATTCCTCATTGGTGAAGTTAATTTCACCCACCATTATGCTATCCTTGTGTAGCGTATCTATTTTGGAAATTTTGGAAATACCAGTTCTTCCCTCTAAAAGTGAGCGGTAATTCTCAGCAACATTGTTTCCAATGGCAGATATTATACCCATTCCCGTTATAGCTACTCCTTTGGACATGTAACTTTTTATATTTTAAGGTTTGGATTTTCTTAGAGGTAACCAATTCTTTTTTAAAGTGAATAAACGCAAAGCCTTGGTTATTTTAGAAGTACCCGGATTATTTTGTGCGATGTTCTGCAATATAATTTGCCATTACTTCAATGGACTCAAATATTTTTTTGCCCTCTTTGGGGTCGGTAAGTTTAATGCCATAATCCTTATCCAACATAACGATGAGTTCCAATGCATCAATGGAGTCCAGTCCCAGGCCATCACCAAACAGAGGATCGTTATCTGCAATTTCATCGATTGCAATGTCCTCCAAGTTTAATTGAGATATAATTTTTTCCTTTAGTTCTTGTTTTAAATCGCTCATTTGGTCGTGTACAATTTTATTATTTCTTCTTTGTTATGTGCAATGCTTCCTTCCTTAGAAACTAAGTATAAAAATGCTTCGTAGTCTTCTGCGTCACAGTTTATCCATCCGCACAACACTTCGTCAGCTTTTCCAGTTTTAATTAAACTCGTTGCATAGTCGAATAGATATCCCGCATTAAAGTGGTTAAAGATAAAAAAACTATTTTCAGAATATAGCTTATGTCTAATACTAATCTCTCCAAGGCATATGTTGGGTAAGGTATAGACAAAAATAGCGGGACTAGGAAAATAGTTTTCTTTGTCCATAATAGAATTTTGGTGTTTCCTATCTGTGTCCAGACTAGACGCACTATTGGAAAATGCCAAGGCAATATTATTAAGGTTTCCAAAATCTTTGGACAGTTGGGTAAGTAAAATATCGGCGGCCAAAAACCCAAGTTTACTCAGGTTGTCCATTTTAAAAAACTTAGGATAGTTGGTATCCATCTTTTTATAGGCCAACTTTATAAAGGTAGAAAAATCGGTTTCCGGGCTTTCAAAGAGCAACTGATCGTTCAACATCACCTTATTGTTGAATATGCTACAATATGACCTTATTTTAAGGGGTTCATCCTTCATGATTTTACCTTTTTAAATACGGCAGCTGTATTGCATCCCCCAAAACCGGAGGCGGTCTTTAAAAAGTAATCTAAGTTCTTAGAGGTGATTTCAGTAATTACGTTGATGGGTTGGGATACGCCCAACTCAGTAAACCCCATGGAGGAATATAAGGTATTATGGTAAAGGGAATGCATGCCAATAATAGTTTCCAAAAGGCCAGATCCTCCCAATGTATGCCCAAAATAACCTTTTAGGCTATTCAAGGGAACCCTGCCTAGACCCAATCTGTTTAGGGCAATTGCCTCCATTTCATCATTGAAAGTGGTTGCAGTGCCATGGGCGGATATATAATCTATATCCTGAGGTCCTAACTTGGCTTCTTTAAAGGCTGATTGAATACTGCGATATAGGCCTTCCCCGGTTCTAGATGGGCCGGAAATATGATTGGCATCATTACAGGAGGCTTCACCCATTACCTCTACGGCCTCAGGGACTAAATTGTGTTGGTCCTTGGTCACTAGTACACTGGCGGCCACTTCCCCTATATTAATTCCTGACCTTTGCTTGCAATAGGGTTTGCAGGGTAGTGAACTCATTGCTTGGAATGAATTAAAACCGGAAAGAATAAAGTTGGAAACAATATCACCACCTACAATAAAAACTTGATCAAACGTCCCCTGTGAAATAAATCGCTTAGCAATTGAAATGGCCAATACTCCAGAAACACAGGCATTGGAAAGAACAATAGGTTCTTTGGTAAATTCAAAATAGTTTTTGATAATATGTCCTAAAGTTCCCAAATAGGCTCTTTCTGGGGGCATTGGGTGCTTTGGGTCCAAGGTATCTATATTTCCTTTGGTAGTAGATAGTATTAATCCAACCCTATCCGTTAATTTCACCCCGGATTCTTTAATGGTTTTGCCCAAGGAAATAATCATCATTTGCTCCAAGCGCGTATAATCATCATTGGATCCCAATAGTTCAAAGGCCTCTGATAGTGAATTGGAATCGATAACTGAGGCGTAAAAGGGAGTAGGAAATAAGTTTTCATCCTCAATTAGTGTTATCCCCGATACTCCCTTACGGATATTTTGGACCACGGTAGGACTATCAAAACCTATTGACGAAACAATATTGTTATATGAGAGATAGGTCTTATTCATTTAATAACCCAACTTTAAGTTTCCATTCCAAAAAAAATGTAGGCATGGTCAAGGATAAAGTTCCTTCATCTTCTACAAAAACCTGAACCGTTTCCCCTGTGCATACCAATTTGTTTTGCGGATTATAGATTTCGTATCTAAAAATCATTTTTGCCGCAGGTGAATCTACAAAAATTGTTTTAACCGTAGCTATATCCCCATAGCGCAAAGGAAGTTTGTGCTCGCAAACGGATTTAACGATCGGAGTGGTGTACCCAGCTGCCTTATGATCCAGATAGGCAATCCCATGTTGTCGACCAAAGGCCTCCCTACCGTCTTCAAAATACTGGATATAATTTCCATGCCATACAATGCCCAAAGGGTCAGTTTCCGCAAAGCGAACCCTAATTTCACTGGTATAGCTAATCTCTGACTTGTTTTTAGACGGCATTTTTTCTTTCATTATACACAATAGAAATTGTGGTGGTTATGATAAAAAATAATAATAATAAGGCTAATTCAGGAACAAGATCAATAATGCCAACATCTCTCAAAAAAACATCATAAAAGGCATTTAAGCCCCAATTCATTGGAGATAAATTTGATAGTGTCTGCATAAACTTAGGCATAATAAAGACAGGTACCCACACACCGCCCAAAGCTGCCAATATAACCACGAAAGTGGCTCCGAAGGGAGCGGATTGCTCCTGGGTCTTTGCCACTGTTCCCAATAGTAAACCTAGACCAATGGCCGCAAGTCCTGCAAAAATAGCAACTAGGAACAATTGTGGAATTTTTCCTGAAACATCAAGGCTTGGAAGCCCTAAGATAGGGAAAAGATAAACCCCTATCCCCAACATAAGTCCAAATTGAATAAGGCAAACGGACAGGTATACCAAAGTTTTTCCTCCCAATACGGTCAAATAAGATACAGGATTAGTCCTTAGACGAACAAAGGTACCCTGGGTTTTTTCCTTGACCATATTGATGGACAAGGGGACAATGATAAAAAATATGGCAAATAAAGACCAGGCGGGTACGTTGTGTTGCACAGAATTTGGAATTATTTCATTTTCGCCAATACTAGGAGTTATTTCTTTAAAGGTGATAAAACTTTCGGTATCAAATATTGCTTCGGTTTCATCATCAGTTATTTGGGACTGGAATGCCTTGTAAATGGTCTGGGTCTCTATTTTAAAGATCATCTTGTCTATCCCATTCTTTATGGAATTTTTAAAGGCCATTTGTGTTGCGGGGTCAAAATATAATATTACCTCCTTTTTCTTTACACCTTGTTCTTGTGGTATTGGAATTTCTTCGTCCAAACCAAATTTGGACAACAACCCTTCCACATTTAAATTCACTTTTTTTTCTAGTTCTGAACTAAGGTTGGTTGGAATTACAATAGCCAATTGGTACTTCCCTTTGAACACAAGTTCTTTGGCTTCTTTGTCCGATTCTTTCTCAATTATATTAAAGGATTTGGACTCTGCCAGACCATCGTAAATATTTTTGGAAACCTCCCCTTTATCATAGTCCACCCAAAGGATAGGTATTTTGTTGTCATTGATGGATCTAAAGGTGCTATCTTGAATTAAGGTAATAGTAACTACCAAAACCAATGGCATTACAAATAGGATGGCCAACCCCCCGATATCCCTGGACAGGAGTAGTAATTCCTTATATGTGGAGGCCCATAATTTATGCATGATCTCTTAGGGCTTTTCCGGTTAAGGTTAAAAATACATCTTCAAGATTATGTGATTCGGGGTACTGGAAAATTAGATTTTTAGGAGCGCCTTCCACGATAATCTTTCCGTGATCTATAATAGCCACTCTGGTGCAAAATTGTTCTGCTTCGTTCAAATGATGGGATGTATAAACAATAGTGGCACCAAGGGTATTTAATTTTTTTAAATGATCTATAATTACATTTTTGGATTGCACGTCCACGCCAACTGTTGGTTCGTCCAAGAATAAAACCTTGGGATCGTGTAGGATACTGGCAATTAGGTTTACACGGCGTTTCATACCGCCAGAAAAGGTATCCAATTTTTTGTGGGAATATTTTTCCAGGCCTAAAACTTCCAAATGAAAATTAATCTTTTCCTTTAACTGCCTTCCTTTTAGACCATACATGCTACCTAGGTAATGTAAATTTTCATATGCGGTTAGGGTAGGGTAGAGGGCATATTCCTGTGGTACAATGCCAATTAGTTGTCTGAGTTGATTTCTGTTCTTTTGAAAAGTTAATCCATTGATGGAAAAATTGCCCGATGTGGGTTTTATTAATGAGCTCAACATGGAAATTAGTGTTGTTTTCCCTGCTCCGTTAGGTCCTAATAGTCCAAAAATTTCACCCTCGTTAATATTAAGGTCTAGGTCCATTACCGAATATTCTTCGGCATTTTTATATTTTTTGGAGAGTTGGAAAATTTGGATCATCTGTTACTTTATATTGCCTTTTTTAGTTGTTTAAAAAAAACTTCCTCTTTGTTGGCAAGCTCTTCCAGAAGTGTAGCCACATGATCGTATTGGTCAACCGCTTCGGAATTGCTCCTGTTTTTGTATATACGTGATGCCTCCACCGCAAAATCGCGCCATTGGTCACCAATCAAGGTCATTTCTTTGGAAAGTTCCAAAAGTTTATTGTTTTCCAGTAATTTCCCAGCTTCTTGCAAAAATGCGGCATAAATATATCGAAATCCGCCACCTCCGGTGCCTATTTCTTCCTGCATACGTACAATTTGACCCAAATAATGATTGGCAGTTTTAATTCCTTTGGACTTTGGCCATTTACGAATTAGTTTTGCAATTTTCCGTATTCCTTTTACTCCAACAATCGGAACCGGGGCCAACATATCCCTGCAGGTGTGTTTAATCCCTTTAATAATTGCTTTTTCAAGCTGTAGATTTTTAGGGAAGGCGGTAGGATAGTATATGTGTCCCTTAGGGGCAAAGGCTCCTTTTGCAAATCTTACTTTTTCCAGTTCTTTTTCGGTAAGGGAGGTAACGGTTTCCATTACAGGGTCACTTATTAAATATCTACCATCCTTTTTACCATAGACGACCATGTTGTGGGCGTTGAAATGAAAGCGATATTCATCAGGAAAATATGGTAGATTATAAACGCCTACCTGCAGTCCTACCGGGTTGTTCCTTTCCAAGTTTTCATCCAATCTTGCCTTAGCTGTTTGGGTATTCCGAAATTTTTCTCGCTTAATTTTAATTCCTACACGTTTGGCGAATCTTTTGAATATAATTCCGGGCAATGCCCTGTATGACACTACTGGTGCGTGGTTCACTTTTAAAAAAGGGATATAGCTGAACAACAGCCCAGATCCTATTCCAAAAACCATGGGCTCGCTTACGGTAAACCCATTATATGTCATTAGGTTGGCTACTACACCATTTTCGCAATGTGCGGCTTGCTTGTGTTTAAAATCTATTTCCATTGTTTAGAGGTCGGTACGTTGTAGCTCTTCGATCGTAATATCGAAGACATTGGCATATTTTTGTAATATCTTATTATTAAGTTTTTTAAATATGGCAGGTCGAAAATGTCTTTTAACCCTCCACTTCCAGGTCCCAACATAACTAGCTAGGATTGGGAGGTCCATTTTATGGAGTTCCATATAGTATTCCAAGGGGCTTGCTTTATGATTTTTTACCCGCTGTTTTGCATCGGAAATGCGTTCATTTATAGCTTCAATAGCATTGTTCAGCGCAATGGTCTTTGGGTCCCACCCGGTACTTAATTCAGTAGTGTATTCCCCATTTTCATCAATGGCATAACACAGTTCCTTGAAATTGGCCGACTCTAGATTGCTCTTATCCTGTGGCACCTCATTTTTTTTCATCCCCTAGGTCTTTATAGTTTATAGGCCTTAAATAGCAGGCTTATAGAGTAATTCTTTCAATTTTCTATTCGATCACTCTATCAACTTAAACTTCCTGTATTAGAAAATTTAATATGCAATCTGCCACTAATACTTCGTCTGTATAAATTTTGCAATCCATGGTGCATATGCTAAAATTTCCCGAACTGTAATTGGATACAAGTTTAGCTTTGGTTATTAAGGTATCTCCTATCTTGGGTAAAAAAAGAATGTTTGCCCTCTTAATACTGCTAATAAAACCAATAACACTATTGCCTTCACCTTCAAAATCATCAGCAGCAAAAAAATCTTGGCCAACTATGGCCGAACATGATTGGGCCGCATTTTCAATAATCCCCGATTCGGTAAACCTATAGTTCTTTACAAAGATACAATCTTCAGTTACTTTAAATTCGGTAGTCACCGTTTCCTGGTCAAGGTAAATTATTTTTGTGACCATGAGCATTGGTGCTCTGTGGGGCAAAAACTTATGTATATCTATATGTGAAGGTGTAGTATTCAATTAGTTTGCCAATACGGTTTTCATTTCACTGTTTGCTATAATTTTGTCATTGCAGGTTACTTGGATCTGAACTAAGGTAACACCCATAATTTCATGTAGAATTGTGACTGTTGTAATAAGTTCCTGATCCTGGTTAGGCAATTCCAGTATTTCAGCCAATTTAATGGCTCCTATATAACCCTTTGGGGCCGGCTCATTTTTTAGAAAATATTGGTATCCTGTATGAAGGGCAACAGACTGTGCCATGTGTTCAATAAGTCCGGCAGCCATAAATTTATTATTGTCCACAAACAAATTTGTGCTGGGTGGCGTAAAACCAGTAATCACTTTTTCCTCGGAAAAGTGCAACAGCTTGTCTACCATAATAAAGGGTGCTTTTTGGGGGATTAGATTTTCAATTAACCCTTTATCGTTTATTGTTTGTTTTAATAAATTCATTTAACAGACCGTTAGGTATGCATATGCGTAGGAAAACCTAGCACTTTCCGGTACGTGCAACAATATTTTATCGCCTTTTTTTAGTTTTCCGGAACCTACCAATTCCTCAAGCATTACAAAAATTGAGGCCGCACCAACATTGCCCACTTTAGTCAAATTCATAAACCATTTCTCCCAAGGTACTTCTACTCCTTGTCGTTTTAATTCCTCGTATAAATTTTCCTTAAAATAATAAGAAGAGATATGTGGTAAATAATAGTCAAAATCGGCTGTAGTAATATTGTGTTTTTCCATCGCCATTTTTAAACTATCGACACCTTTGCCCAATATGTTTTCACCCAATAATTTAACGTCCTGTTTCATGGCGAAAAGAGATTTTTTTGCCCATTCTGAGGCAGGATATTCGCTCCAGGGTTTTAAATGGCCATTTTCCAATTTATCGGCACCGGCATACATGCAAGTTTCCATTTCATGTGCATAGGAATATCCTTCCATCCATTCAATTTTGAGGGCCGCTCCCTTTGGTTCGCTTTCCAGCAATACGGCTCCAGAGCCATCGGAAAGCATCCATCGCAGAAACTCCTTGTTAAAGGCCAATATAGGGTTGTCTTCCAGCTCTTTCAGGTGTTCCACCTCATTTTCAAAAATATCGGATTTCATCCAAGTTGAGGTTCTTTCCGATCCGGTGCATACGGCATTGGATACTTGCCCGGCCTTAATGGCCAAGAAGCCGTATTTTAAGGCATTCATTCCCGAACAACAGGCTCCTGAGGGGGAATTCACCTCTAAATTTACATTTTTTAAAAAGCCGTGCACCATAGAGGCGTGGGAGGGCAATATTTGGTCAGGACTACTAGTGCCACAAGAAAGAAGTTCAATGTCTTTGGTGGTAAAAGTGTCATCACATAAAAGCTCAATGGCCTCCTTGGTTAGTTGGGCATTATTATGGGTAATGTTTCCATTATCGTCTATGGCGTAATACCTGGTCTTAATTTGATTGTTGCGTAAGACTATTCGTCTAGCTTTAGAGTTCTTACCATTAATAATGCCCAATTTTTCCTCCATTTGCTCATTGTCAATTGGATTATTTGGTAAGAACTTGGCTATTCTGGTAATATAAACGTCTTTCATTAATTATTCTTTAAACTAACGGATGAATAGTATGCTTTATCCCTTTTAATTTTACTGTACAGGGGAATGTAAGTCGCTAAAAATACAATAAAAACTATTGGAGCTATAGCCCAGATTGCAAATAACAAATAATATTTGAACAATACCAGTAATTTTTTCCGTTTCGGATTACCTGTAGGTCCTTTCTTAATTATGAGGTTGGCCCATTTGGTAAATAATACATTTCCCCGTATATCGGTCTGGATCAATAAGGGTTTTACCTTAACTGCATCCAATTTTAATAAATTATTCTGTAAGTTGGTATAATCATTGCTTAATAATGATTGGTTGATTGGAATTCCAAATTTTTTAGAGGATTTAATATCCTCGTCGGACACCCCCGGCTTTGGAAAAATGCCCAAATACTTGGTTTTTTTTCCTCCTAACATCCAATGC
Organism: Arenibacter catalasegens; assembly: GCF_002909235.1. Classification (GTDB taxonomy): domain Bacteria; phylum Bacteroidota; class Bacteroidia; order Flavobacteriales; family Flavobacteriaceae; genus Arenibacter; species Arenibacter catalasegens. Next base: position 183,841 of record NZ_PHQQ01000001.1, on the reverse strand, counting down.
ACTATGGTTATTACGCTGATATGATTTATATGGCGGTCCACTAAAGCTATATTGCCCATCAGTTGCGCGTTACATGAAATTAGTAGGCCTTTCATTTTTTCCTGTGCCATTAACCACATATTTCTGCAGGCTATTACCGTTACTACAGGTGTTTTGTGAAGGATTTTTTTTGCAAAATCTGATTTTAGAAAAGAGTTTATTGGTATGGAAGGAGTTAAATACCAGACCTGGTAACCTAGTATTACGAGGTCATATTTCTTTTCAAGAATATCTGCCTTTGGAGGATGTAGTTTACATGGAATCTGCAAAAAGGATTCTGGAAATGCATCATAGAACTCATCCTGTTTCCAAGGAAATTTATAATCGTTTTCGGGTTGTATCCTGTAATAGGTGATGTTAACCTTTTCGCTATCTAGTGAAGATGCTAAATTTTGAACAATATCTAATAACTGCCCGGATTGGGAATAATAAATTATAAGAACTTCTTTCATGGGTAATCTATTACTCTTTTTATTAATGCCGCCAAGATTGCCACTTAAACAATTGCCAAAGGCTTTTTCCTGGACTTTGAATATAAACTATATTTTGTTTTTAATTCCTTAGTCCGGTTCTTAATTCAAATCTAGAGATTGGACCTAAAATTTCAGGCTAAATTACTTTAGTTTTTAGAATCCCAAAAATCAAAATAGTTAAACCACTGGTATGGATATTGTTTTATGATCCCGTCTATGCTTTCAATATAATTGGCCAATAATCCTTGGGCATCCCTCTTCTTAAAGTCTGCCTTTCTCGCGTAAAGATGATAGTGCTTATTGGTCTCCTTCATTACATATACAAATAGGACCGGCACATTTAATCTAGACCCCAATAAAAAGGGACCTGAAGGAAATTGAGCCTTTTTGCCTAAAATTGTTGCCGTCATTAACTTGGCCGTTGTAGCATATCTATCCCCGGTCATGCAAATAATTTCATTTTTGGACAAAGCGGCATTCATTTCAAAGATATGGGATAGATCTTCCTTAATGATAATAAATTTGGTTTTGGATTTTTTAATATACTGATCAAGGTATTCCTTTATGGCCTTGTGCTCCACATCTGTGGTCAACAGATTAATAGTGGCATTCCCTTCCAATTCGTCCAGGAAAAATTCAGCTATTTCGAAATTTCCCAAATGGGCACTGATCAATATCCCACCCTTTTTATTTGCCAAAGTTTGGTTTAAATGTTCTATTCCATCAAAATGATAGGTAAACTTATTTCTAAGTCCCGACGAAATGGCCACCTTGTCCAAAATGGTCTGCCCAAATACATAGTAGCTTTTATATATGGCTACAATACTTTTTAGAGTATTGTATTTGAGTCTTTTATTGAAGTAATAATAACTTGCCCTGGTACTTGAGGCCGCGAAAAAGCAAAAATAGAACGCAACAAAATACAGTATAAAATAGGCAGATCTCAACCCTAGCCTTTTAATACAAAATACAAAAATCTTATATCCTAAAACAGAACCCCTGGACTTTCCTTTCCATTGATTTGATATTTGCTTATCCAATACGCAAGGTTTTAAAGGACTATACCAGTTTTGCGACTAAATATTAGTTTAATTTTTGCTCAATAAGGTCGTAAAAATCTTGTAATGTAATTACATTTATGAAATCTTCTCCCATCAATTTTACACTAAAGTTAGATTCGATGGCCACTACTAAATCAACAAAATCCAAGCTGTCCAATTCAAGTGTTTTCTTTAAATTGGCCATTGGGGAAATATCATCTGCATCAACTTCAAATTCATCTATAAGAAAGTTGTTTATTTTATCAATAATTACTTCTTTATTCATTTTTAATCTTTCACTTTTTTTATTAGCAATGCTGAATTCGTACCTCCAAATCCAAAAGAATTCGACAAAAATACATCAATTTTTTTATCCAGTGTTTTTCTTACCAGATTTAATTTGGCGGCATCCTCGTCAGGGTTTTCAAGATTTATATTGGGCGCAACAAAGGAATGCTCCATCATTAGCATAGAATAGACAATCTCACTGGCACCAGCCATCCAACATTCGTGGCCTGTCATGGATTTTGTGGAACTAACACAGGGACCATCTTTTCCGAAAACGGCAAATATGGCCTTAGCTTCATTGGAATCCCCCACTGGGGTAGAAGTTGCATGGGCATTTACATAATCTATTTCACTGGGTTTAATATTGGCTTGGTCAATGGCTTTTTTCATAGCTATTGTTGGGCCATCTACATTGGGAGTAGAGATATGGTCTCCATTGGAGGAAAAACCGTATCCTATAATTTCACCTAAAATGGGAGCATTTCTTTTTTTAGCGGATTCATAGCTTTCAACAATAAGTGATGCCGCACCGCCACTTGGGACAAGTCCGTCCCTACTTTGATCAAAGGGGCGCGAAGCGGTCTCTGGTTTAACATCGTTGACAGAAAATACGCCAAGGCCATCAAAACTACCCATTGCCAATTCATTGATTTCTTGGGTACCGCCACATATAATACAATCTTGAAGTCCACTCTTGATCAATTGATACGCTATGCCTATAGCATGCGATCCGCTTGCGCAGGCTGCGCTAATGGTAAAATTGATTCCTCTTAATTTGAAGATGGTGGAAAGGTTCATGGTTACTGACGAGTTCATGGCCTTAAAAATAGCGCCAGAACCAACCAAAGTTGTATCCTTTTTCTCCCTTAATTTATCTATGGACTCTATCACGGATTTGGCAGTACTATCGTTGCCATATAGCACACCTACTTCATTTTGGTCTATATATTCCTGACTTAAGCCTGCATTTTTAAGAGCCTCCAAGGTAGCTACATATGCATAAGCTCCTTCTTCTCCCATACTTAACCGTTGCCTTCTGGACAATAAGTCTTTTAGGTCTGGTTCTTCCACCATTCCCGTTAAACAGGAACGAAATCCAAATTCCTTTCTCTTTTCATCAAACACAATACCTGAAGTTCCGTTGTAAAGAGATTTTTTGACTTCATCCAAGTTTTTGCCCAAACAAGAATATATTCCCATACCTGTAATAACCACCCTGCTCATCTTTCCTTCTGCTATTTTAAGAATAAATTCCTCCGTTAATATTTATGACCTCTCCTGTAATATACGATGCCTTTCTGGATGCCAAAAACGAAACTAAATGGGCCACTTCCTCTGCTTCCCCGAAGCGGTTAAGAGGAATCATTTTTTTAAGCTCCTTTTCATCCAATTCGCCCGTCATATCTGTTCTTATAAAACCTGGTGCCACAGCGTTGACGGTGATATTTCTTTTTGCTATTTCCTGGGCCAAGGCTTTTGTGGCAGCAATTATTCCACCCTTAGCGGCGGAATAGTTGGTTTGCCCTGGTGTCCCTTTAAGTCCCGATACGGAAACCATATTAATGATTCTCCCGTATTTATGCACCAGTAATTTTTGGATTAGATGATTGGTAACATTAAAAAAACCATTTAAACTTGTGTTAATTACACTGTTCCAATCCTCAGGTTTCATCCACATGAACAGACCGTCTTTGGTAATACCGGCATTGTTTACTATTACTTCTATAATTGCTTCCTTATTGCCCTCATGCCAACTATCCAATTTACTTTGTACTTCTTCCGCCTTGCCAACATTAAATCGTATAAGTTCCGCGCTCCCACCAATTTTTTCTATTTCATTTAAGGTTTCCTGTGCTGCGGATTCATTGGACCGATAATTAATAAGAATCTTATACTCGGTATCTCTTGCAAGCTGTAGGCATATGGCTTTTCCAATTCCTCTTGATCCTCCTGTTACCAGTGCAAATTTCTTTTTTTCGCTCATTTATAAAATTAGTGTGATTTACTCCTTTACGTTATCAAATACCTCCGCATTCTGGTACCACTTATTGCCCAAAACTTTTCCATCAGCTTTCAAAAATCCCCATTCTTTACCAGATTTAACTCTGGCTAGGCCGTTAATAAACCCTTTTTGTAAATTCTTTTTAAAGATGTCAAAAGATAGACCGGCGGTGATATCATAATCGGGCTGAATTACCCATTTTCCACTCTTATCTATAAAGCCCCACTTCTTATCTTTAGCAGGAGCTAGACCATTGGCGGAGAATACTTCGGCATCCTTAAAACTGAAATCAATGACCTTTTCTCCTTTTTCGTTGATGTATCCCCATTTTTTATCCATAAATACCGGCGCCAATCCTTGGCTAAAATCCCTTGCTTTTTCATAAGTAGGAGCAATGACCCACTCTCCCTGATTGTTGATGAAGCCCATTAATTTATTACTCCTAGCGTATGTTAAAGTAGATTTGTCTGTGAATTCCCAAATCTTATCGGCATTTTTGACCGGTTTAAAGTTGCCATTGGAAACAATACCAAAAGATTCCTGTTTTTTTACCCAGACCCCTTTACTGTTATAATCACCAATTTCTTGGTTCTCAATAGGGATATAAATCTCACCCTTTTGGTTGATCATTCCCCAAAGTTCACCTTTTCTTGCCTTGGCATATCCATCTATAAAGGGTTTTATTTCATCAAAATCCGGTTCCGCGATCAATTTTCCGGCGGTACCCAAAAGGCCTATTTTATCGCCTCTTTTAAAAAAGGCTACCCCATTGTCAAAATCGTAATATTTTTCCGAAACAGGTGTTTCCAATACCTCGCCCGAAACATTGATATAGTTCCATTGATCGCCATTGTTTACCAAGGCCAGTCCGGAATTAAATTCCTTTACATGTTCGTATTCGGGTTGAATTGCCCATTCGCCAGCAGTATTTATGTATCCCCATTTGTCACCCATTGAAGCTGCAGCGCGCTCGTTAGTGAAGTTGTCCGCTTTCTTGAATTGTGGCTTTATCGCGTATTCCCCGGAGGTGTTAATATAGCCAAACAGGCCATTTTCCCTTACCAGGGCGTATTCCTGGGCATGAAAATTGGCGAATATTAAAAAAAGTGCAACTGAAAATGTAATTTTTGTTTTCATCTGAGATTTTTTTAAAATTATACGTTCAATATCAATAATTGCCAAGCTAGGACTTGGTGTATGTTTATAATCCTATACCACTATTAAATTAGGGATTATTTTACATATATTACCGCTCTAACTCAAAATTTTAATTAAGTTGCTTACAAGCGTAAGCTTCTACTTCAACATTCTGAATAAAGCTTTTAACATTATTCACATAAGGATACATGGGAACGTCTTTGTCGGAGATGATGGGGACTATATTTCTAATATCATCATACATTTTTCTTGTTCTTGATGATACTTTGTCCTGTACTTTAAGATACTCAATTGCCTGTACAATGGTTATAGTCTCAATGGCAAGGACTTCAAAAGTATTTTCTATGACTTTTTTGGTAATGTTGGCAGCATTGGTACCCATACTTACAATATCCTGATTGTCGTTGTTGTTCGGGATACTGTGCACGTACATGGGGTTGGACAACATTTGGTTTTCAGCAGTGGTGGAGGTAGCGGTAAACTGTACGCCCTGCATTCCAAAATTTAAACCAAGTTTTCCGAGGTTTACAAAAGGGGGAAGTATATTATTTAGATTCGGATTTAATAGGTAATTTAATTGTCTTTCAGCGAGCATGCTCATTTTGGTCACAATTAATTTTAGCTTGTCCATTTCAAGGGAAACGTAATCCCCATGAAAATTGCCGCCGTGATAAACATGTTCTTTTTCAACATCCACAATGGGATTATCGTTTGCTGAATTAACCTCTTCGATAAGGATTTTTTCCACGTTGTTCAAAGTGTCAAGGACTGGACCCAATATTTGAGGCACGCATCTCAAGGAATAGTATTCCTGCACTTTTTCTTCAAAAATAGACACTTCATTGTTGCCATTGTACAAATGGTGCTCCCTTTTTCGGGTAAGTGTACTATCCTTTAAATGATTTCTCATGGATTTGGCAATCTCTTGTTGACCTTTATGTTTTTTAGATTGATTAAGCTCCATAGATAAATGATCATCATAGGCCTCAACAATTTCGTTGATAGCAGAAGAACAGCATATCATCCAATCCAGTAATTTCCTGGTGTTTATAGTGTTGATCAAGCCAATTCCAGTCATTACAGAAGTTCCATTGATGAGCGCCAAGCCCTCTCTTAAGGAAACGGTAATCGGTTTTAGGTTTTCTATTTTAAAAACTTCTTCCGTTGGTCTTCTCTCTCCTTCATAAAAAACTTCACCCTCCCCAATAAGAACTAGGGCAATATGAGCCAATTGGACTAAATCCCCGCTGGCTCCAACACCACCGTGCTCAAAAATTATTGGAGTAATATTCTTATTGATGAGAGAGGTCATTAATTCGATTACCGAAATATGAACTCCAGAATGTCCCAGGCTTAAAGTGTTTAATCTCGCCAACATGGCGGCCTTAACATATTTTGTAGGGATTAAATTCCCTGTCCCGGAAGCGTGGCTCCTTATTAGATTGTACTGTAATTGAATCCGGTCGGAATCTTTTATCTTGTACTGTGCCATTGGTCCAAAACCCGTATTTACGCCGTAAATAATTTTGTTTTGAGAGAATTGGGTTAAAAATTTAAAACTTTTTTCAACGGTTGCTAAAACGTCTTTATTTATTAGAATAGATTCTTCTTTAAAAATTATTTGATAGAAATCTTCTATTCTCAACTTTCCTTTAAGAGTCAACATGTATATAAATTCAATATTTAAAAAGTAAATTGAATAACAATTAATAAAAATAGTTATTTTGGATTGCAAATGTATGATATTTAGCTAATCAATATTTTAAAAATAATGAATCAACGTTTTGTCGAGGTCTTGATAATTGGCGCAGGGCCGGCTGGTTGCGTTTCTGCGGCTTATTTACATGGTCAAGGAGTCAAGGTCCAGGTAATAGAAAAAAGTGTTTTCCCTAGATTTGTTATTGGCGAAAGCCTCTTGCCAAGATGTATGGATCATTTTGAAGAAGTGGGACTATTGGATGGTTTGAATGCCTTTGGTTTTGAAAAAAAGTTTGGCGCCCGATTTATTAAAGGAGACAAAATCTGTGAATTTGATTTTAGTAAAAAGCATACCAACGGATGGGATTGGACCTGGCAGGTGCCGCGAGCTGATTTTGATAAGGTTCTTGTGGACGAACTAATTAAAAAAGGAGTTGAAGTTTCCTTTGGGCATGAAGTTGTAGACGTGACCATTAACCAAATTGGTGTTTCCATAACTACCATTAAAGATGAAAATGGGAAACCATACCAAATTCAAGCCAAGTATATTATAGATTCAAGTGGATATGGCAGAGTTTTACCTAGATTGTTGAACTTGGATAAACCCTCTGTTTTACCTAATCATTCTTCAATTTTCACTCATGTTGAGGACACAAATCGACCGCAGGGGAGGGAAGGCACTTTAATTACTTTTGACGTGGTTGAGACCGAGGTTTGGTTATGGGTCATACCATTTTCTGATGGCAGAACCAGTATTGGCTATGTAGGTCCCACAAAATTCTTGGAATCTTTTGAAGGAAATAATGCAGATAAATTGACCCAATTGTTGCAGTTGTCCGATTATTATTATGAACGTTTTAAAGGCTTGAAATACTTGTTCGAACCTGTTTTAATTAAGAATTATTCTAAATCGGTAAAACAACTTTACGGAAAGGGATTTGTCCTAACCGGCAATAGTGCCGAATTTTTAGATCCAGTATTTTCTTCTGGAGTTACATTTGCCACGGAATCCGCCTTGTTGGGGGCAAAATTGATTAGCAGGGAACTTAATAATGAACCTGTTGATTGGGCAAAGGAATATTCAGATTATATAAAGGAAGGGGTAAAGGTATTTTCTTCTTATGTAAAGGAATGGTATTCTGGTAATCTACAGACCTTATTTTTCCACCAACCAGAAAATCCTGAGGTAAAACGGCAAATTTGTTCGGTTTTAGCGGGTTATGTTTGGGATAAGACCAATCCCTTTGTGACAAAGCATAATAGACTTATAAGGACGGTAGCACACTTCATTAATCTTGAAAAGAAAAAAAGTGAATGATGTTGTCATTCACTTTTTTGTAGCGCCATTAACCTTTGTCTTAGAATCCCTTTTTCAAAATTAACTTGGCAAAGGATTTTCCAGTTTTGGCATAACCTTCTCCTAAACGATCTTCATTGCTAAAGGAGCTTCCCCATTGATCTCCAGGGGCATTTTCACTAGTAACTTCCAACAATATATTATCCCTGTTATTAGTCTCTACAAACTTTAACAAGGTACTTACTTTTGCAGGTTGCTTCATGACCCCGGCATCCCATCCTGGATAAACCCATATTGTTTCTACTATAAGGGTGTATTTGGCCTCAGCTAAATTCTCACTAAAGAAAACATTGTGGTCCTCATATAGATATCTATTCATTAATTCCAAAAATTTTGGGGCATAGATCAGCTCCCTACTTGCGTACCAGCTTTTTTCCCAAGATGTACCTTTTCCCCGTGTTTTTTCTTCCAATTCTGCGGAATGCTCTTTTACGTATTCATCATTTGAGAGATTCTTTTTCAAAAATTTCATATTGTCATAGACGAATTCTACGTTTATTTCCTTCTGACCCTTGATAAAATTAAAATCTCCCTGTTTTACTTTTAACTTTTGACCGAAACAAAATAAGGTTGACAAAAATACTAGAGCAATGATTAAATAAATTTTCATAAATAAATAATTAGCGGTTATACCTTCAAAAGTATACGAATTAAACTTTAGGAAGGTTACCATGGAAATAATTTTTCCTTAATAGTAAATATATTATCGGATTAGTTCTTGAAATACGGTTAATGATTTTTGTAATCAACAAAGGATCAATGCTTTGTATAATTTTATAATATGTTATGGTTTTGTTATTTCCTATAATAAGTGCGCTAATCTTATTCCATATGATTAATTTTGCCAAATGCAAAAAAATCAGCAGAGACCCCAATTCGAATTTGTTGCCATTATGGCGTCCTTAATGTCTATTGTAGCATTGTCCATTGATGCTCTTTTGCCTGCAATGTCGACCATTGGAATAGATATAAATAGCCTGGATCCTACTGAAAATCAGAAGTTTATTACTATGATTTTTTTGGGACTGGGTTTGGGACAATTGGTTTTTGGACCTTTATCGGATAGCTTTGGGAGGAAACCAATTGTTTATATAGGTTTTATAGTATTTAGTATCGCCAGTATTATTTGTGTTTTTGCTCCCACTTTGGAGTGGATGATATTTGGGAGAATACTTCAAGGAATAGGACTCTCCGCCCCAAGGACCATAAGTATATCTATGATAAGGGATTTGTATAAGGGGGATTATATGGCAAAAATCATGTCCTTCGTTACAGCATTTTTTATTTTGGTACCCATTGTGGCTCCCGCTTTGGGAAAATTTTTCTTAGATCATTACGGTTGGGAAGCTATTTTTTATATGCAATTAGTAGCTACCCTAATGGTAGGAATCTGGTTTTGGAGAAGGCAACCGGAAACATTAAAACCTGAATATAAAATTAAATTTTCAAGTCACGTGTTCATGGATGGATTTAAAGAATTGGTCCAGCACAAGGAAACCATGGCCTTTACTATTGTATCAGGATTAATTACCGGGGCTTTTATGGTTTATCTGAGTGCGGCACAAGAGATATTTGAGGTACAGTATGGCTTGGCTGACAATTTCCCCTATATTTTTGCTGGACTGGCTATTTCTGTTGGATTGTCCACCTTGCTAAATGGTACTTTAGTAGTACAATTGGGAATGAGAAGATTGGCTTGGATAGCTTTGACATTGTTTTGTGCAAATTCAATTGCCTATGTAAGCTTGTACTGGAACGCCCCAAATCCGAGTTTGCCTGTGTTGATTGCCTTTTTGGCTATGCAATTTTTCACGATCGGTTTCTTATTTGGCAACCTAAGGGCCATAGCAATGGAGCCTATTGGGCACATAGCAGGTATTGGGGCTGCTATTACTGGATTTATATCCACCATGCTCGCCATACCCATTGCAACCTATGTGGGTAGTTTTATTCATGGGACAACACTTCCACTTTTTGTTGGGTTTTCTGTTTGTGGATGTATTTCATTGGGTATTTTTATGTTGATGAGAAATAGGATGGTTTTGGCTTCTGCCTAGTAATCGGGCATGGATTGGTCTACATTGTTATCATGTCTGCATAAAACCGGCAATTAAATAAAATGAATATTCAAATTTGGTTATTTATTAGGGTGCCCGGCGCGTATGAAGATGGGGAAAACTATCTTTTTTACTTTTGAAGTCCAAATGGGTGCAATCTTGTTGATCAATTCATCTACGGGATTATGTCCATTATTGTTATCCTTATAATTTTGGACACTGGACCAAGAATTAAAATACCCCCGCAACTGGTCAATTGTCCATTGGGTTTCAATATTAAAACTCTCCTGAATGTCAATTTCATCAAAATGGAATGGAATATTGCTGTAATTTAAATCTATATAGGCCCTTTCCTTATCCCAATACCCTCCTATAATATGTTGGTAAAAATGATTCACTATGACATCTATTTCAAGATCTATTGTTAAAAGGCCATAACCCCAAATAGCAATAAGACCATTGGGCTTTAAAAGTCTGTTGACTTCTTTGTTAAAGGCGGGAAGGTCGAACCAATGTAACGCTTGGGCTACCGTAATCAAATCAAAGTACTGATTTGGAAAACAGGTTATCTCAGCTCTTTGTACACTGTATTTTATGTTTGGTTTAGGAACGGCATGTTTAATTTGTTGTTCACTTATGTCTGTGGCAAAAACCTGATCAAAGGTATCGGATAGCACAGCCGCCACCTGACCATTACCAGTGCCACAGTCCCAGCATGTTACCTTGGAAATGCAATTAGCATATATATATTTATACAATGCCTCTGGGTAAGTAGGTCGGAATTCTTTGTAAGTTCTTGATTGGACGGAAAAACGATCCAAGGCTTTTTTCATATAACAAAAGTAAGAAGGAATAAATAGTATTGGAATTCATACACTATTTGATTAGTGTAATTCCTCGATTCTAGTGTTTATAATCCTTGGACTCTAAAATTTAAGCACCCAAATTGTAAGTAAAAACCTACTGTCATCGATGAAACGCAATTTTTTATCGCTAAAGTGATTTTTGTGCCTTTCCCGTTTACCGAGGTTTTTTTGCACTTAATCCGAGATTTTTCCGCTTAACGAGAAACAGTGCTTTTAGTCGAATCAGAACCTAGATAAGTACGCTTGCCCAAGTTATATATATAACAAAACGCAAGTCATGAAAACCATTTTAACTTTAATCTTTGTTCTTTTTATTGGAGTAGCTGCACAAGCTCAAAATGGTGCTGCTGAAGTTAAGGTTGAAACTGTTACCATGAGTATTGCAACTGCTACTGCAAAACAAGAAGTTTCCGTAAAAAATGAAAACGCTGTTGCTCGTTTGTACATGAACAAAAATTCTAAGGTAACTAAAGAATTGTCCTTCTCCACTAAATTGAATAAAGCAAAATTGGCTTAATCTTAGGCCAGTTCATCATGCCCATCACATAAGTTACCCACACTGCCACTAGTACCCTTGTCAAGCTTTGCTCAATGGATAATACCTTTTTCGGAGCCAGAAGGCTACACGTACCAATAGAATTAAGGCAGGAACTTCCACTAAGGGACCAATAACTCCTGCGAATGCCTGTCCTGAGTTTAAACCAAAGACGGCAATGGCTACGGCAATGGCCAATTCAAAATTATTACCGGCCGCTGTAAAAGCAACGGAAGCTGTTTTGTCGTATTCCGCTCCCATGGCTTTGGTAAGGAAAAAACCGATGATAAACATTAGTATAAAATAGATTAACAATGGAACTGCTATAATTAAAACGTCCATAGGTATTTCAACAATTAATTCACCTTTCAGGGAAAACATTACTACTATAGTAAACAATAGGGCAATCAAGGTTATTGGTGATATGGTCGGGATAAATATCGTTGAATACCATTCCTCGCCTTTTAGTTTTACTAAAATTATTCTACTTAGAAAACCCAATGCAAACGGTATTCCTAAATAAATGGCTACGCTTTCGGCAATGGTAGCAATAGAAATATCCACGATGGCACCGTCAAATCCGAAATAGGGTGGAAGTACGGTTATAAAGATCCAGGCATAAAAACTATAAGCAAATACTTGAAAAATGCTGTTTAGGGCTACCAAACCAGCACCGTACTCACTGCTTCCTTCCGCTAGGTCGTTCCAAACAAGAACCATAGCAATGCATCGTGCCAATCCGATAAGGATCAATCCCACCATATATTCCGGGTAGTCCCTTAAAAAAGTAATGGCCAAAATAAACATTAAAACTGGTCCAATAATCCAATTCAGGATCAATGAAATAGATAGGATTTTAGTGTTTTGGAAAACCTTGGGCAAAAGGGAGTAATTAACCTTCGCCAAGGGCGGGTACATTATTAAGATCAGGCCTACAGCGATTGGTATATTGGTTGTTCCTCTATTGAAGGTGTTGATAATTTCAGGAAGGGTAGGGGCAAAATAGCCTATGCCTATCCCCAATGCCATTGCTAAAAAGATCCATAAAGTGAGATAGCTGTCCAAAAAACTTAATTTTCTATGCAATGCCATTTGTTAAGATTTTATTTGAGCAAAGACATATAGTAATTCAGTTGCAATTTGAAGGCTTCTCTCCCTATATTTTTCGACCTGCTGTGGGGTATTGTCATATGCTTTTGGGTCTTCAAAAGTTATTGGAATGCGTTTTTCCGCACCAGTTATATATGGACAGCCAATATCCGCTTGAGAGCAGGTCATAATGGCTGCAAACTGGGATGTGGGATTAAAAGCATCATCGAACTTTTTTGAAAACCCAATCACTGCTGGTTCATTGTCGGCAAATTTTATACTGTAAATTGGGTTTTCACCCTGCGACAAGGATTCTACGTGAAATCCTGAATTAATTAGGGTTTCGGCTGCCATTGGGAATAAGGCGGTAGCCTCCGTTCCTCCCGAATAACAATGCACATTCCTTACGTTAAAACAGAAAGCCATTGTTTGTGCCCAGACCTGTGATAAGTGACTCCTTCTTGAATTATGGGTACAGATGAAATTGATCCTTATGGGATCCTGAGTGTTTGTTTTGAGCTGTATATATTCAACGAGAGGTTGTAATATTTTTTTACGTTCGTCGCTTATATTTTCAACGCTTAAATTTGAGATAACATTCTCAATATTAGCAAAAAGCTTCGTTTTTACCAGTGCCATATGGGTTTGTTTGTTTAGCAGCATCCAGAGCCTGGGCCGCAAGAATTAGTTGTCGTTTCCTGTAGTTCTGATAATTGTATTTTCTGTTTTTCTGCAGGAACTCCGCATTGGTCTTTGGCCAAGCAATCTGTGTGTTTGGTGGCTAAGATAAAATTGGTTCCGTCAAAATCCAATCCAAATTTTCCTATGGTATCAGCTTGATATTCCACTTCAATTTCCAAATCCCCAATTTCCAATATCTTTTCCGAAAGTTCTATAATGTGGACCAATTTCTCTGGATGGAGTCGGTGGTCGTAATCATTGGCATTCCACAACTGAAAATTTACAACCTCTTCCCTGCGAACCGTTCCACCACAGTCTATGAAATGTTTTGTGACTTTGCCTACTTCGGTAACATGAAAATGATTGGGTACCAATGTACCATTCGGTAATTGAAAGGCAATGGTTTCCAATTGCCCCAAAATTGATTTTGCTTCAGATAGTTTCATTTTGTATTTGTTTATTGCGATTATACGATTAACGATATTAAATTTTTTTTAGCAACAATCCCCTTGTTTGGATATGTCTTGATCGAGGAATTGATTTAAAATTCCCTTCATTTCAATCCATTTTTCGGTATTTATACAATAGCATACGCTTGTTCCTTCAACACTGCCTTTAATGAGTCCCAGAAGTTTCAATTCTTTTAAATGTTGCGATATAGTTGGTTGTGCCAATCCAATTTGGTTCACCAAATCACCACATACGCAGGTATTTATTTTAAAAAGATGTTGCAGAATTGCCACTCGGGCCGGATGCCCAAAAGCTTTGGCAAAAATAGCAATTTCGTTTTGTTGATCCGAAAACATTTCTGTTTTAGCTAAGCCCATACTATTTGGTATTTGTATATCGCAATATTACGATTAATATTTATTTTGACCAATTTTTTACTTTATTTTTTTGAATTAATCTCCTTAGTGTTGATTTTTTCTACTTATTATGAGCGTGTGTTTTTCTATTTGGCTTTCCGTATTCTGGTAATCTATATGGTAAACCTCAGGTTGTTCAAATGAATTTAGTGTTAGAAGGGTTTTTAGCGTATCCAATTTATGGTAATGGAAATAAACCCTATTTCCATTGCTACCCGCTTTGAAGTCCGATTTATTTGGATCACCCTCCACAAAACTTAAATAGAGCAATCCGTTGTTCGATAACAATCTGTGGAAATCGGCAATTAATTGAACACAATCTGCAGGTGAAAGAAAGGGCAAGCAAAAACCACAAACTATTCCATCGTATAGGGTGTTAAGTGTACTGATCTGTCGGCAGTCTAAAACTTTAAACGTAGCGGTTGGGTTGTTCTTTTCGGCTAGTGCTATCATATTTGGGGCAAAGTCTATTCCAAGGATTTTAAAGTCGGGCCTTTTGGATAGGAGGTATTTGGAAATATTTCCCGGACCACAGCCTATTTCCAAAATTTTGGCATTTTTTGTAGATATCGATTTACAAATAAGATTATAGCTATTATTATATAAGTCCAGGTCCATAAACTTGTCTTGATATAGGGAAGCTATTTTGTTCCAAGTCTCGAATGTTTCCTTATAGCGGTCCAATTGCGGATTTTGTTATTTAATTTCGGTTAACTAACATAAAGATGGGAAATATTCTTCAAATCTCGGAGTGGGGGATATTAGTAATTTCTTAATTCTAAAGGAGAAAATCAAAAAGGTAAGCCCTTCGCTACGTAAGTAAACACTTACGCGCATCGATGAAATGCATATTTTTATCGCTGAAGTGATTTTAGAGCCCGTTACGTTCGTCGGGATATTTTTGCACTTTATCTGGATTTTTTCCGCTTAACGAGAAACAGTGCTTTTCGTCGAAACAGAACCTTGAAAAATACACTTGCCGAAGTTATATATATAACAAAACGCAAGTCATGAAAACCATTTTAACTTTAATCTTTGTTCTTTTTATTGGAGTAGCTGCACAAGCTCAAAATGGTGCTGCTGAAGTTAAGGTTGAAACTGTTACCATGAGTATTGTAACTGCTACAGCAAAACAAGAAGTTGCTGTTAAAAATAACAACGCTGTTGCCCGCTTGTATATGTTCAAAAATTCTAAGGTAACTAAAGCGTTGTCTTTCTCTACTAAATTGAATAAAGCCAAATTGGCTTAATACGTAATAAAAAATAACCCTGTGATATTATTTGCACTTTTAGTCCCCATTTGCGTCTGTCTTAATTATATGGTTGTTTTTCCTGAACCAACGGATAATTCAAGCAATTTGAAAAAGAGGGTTAATCAGGATAAGTAATTCCAGACTCCCCGTTAGCGTAACATGTATTGAATAAAGAATTATTATTTGCTATCAGGTAGCGTTTCAAATTCCTTTTTTTTGTTTTCAAACCATTCGGCCATTGCGTCTGGCGATTGAATAAGTTCACTCATTTTATTCATGGCCTCCAGGTGCTCTTTGTCACCTGACTTAAACATTTGCATACCATGCTTTTTGCTTTGTTCTGCCATTTCTTCAAAGGTGTTGGCGTGAAATTGCATGTCACAGGCACCTCCCAATTGTTTACATGTCATTGTTTTCATATCGATCGTTTTCTTAAGATAGGTTTATCCAGTAGACCACTGACTCGGAAATGGTTCCTGTCAACACTAAGTTTTAACTAAATTGTAGGCTGCGGTTACAAGTTAATGAAAAAGACTCAAACTAATATTGGGAATATCGAGCCCTTTTGATATTACAGGTTCCTGTTAATCTGTGTTTCTCTAAATAGGTATAGATTAATAAAAGTCAATATTTGGTAGAATACCGATAAGTAAGGAGGTTTACTCTCAAAAGGCAATACCGCTGCAGCTACGTTGGAATGGAAATTTAGATAAAGTGCCACCAGCAGAGTGGCGATGATGAGGGCATGTCCTATTTACTAGTTTTTTAGAGCGATGAGTTTTTCAGAAATTTTGAGTAGATCTGGTTCAATTATTTCGGGCCGTGGAGCCAAAGGGTAAAGTTGTTGTCCGGGACGGGCAATAAATGCACCCCTCCAACCGGCCCACATGGCACCGGCAATATCCCATCCGTGGGCAGCAATCATTATACATTCATTTGGTTTTACTCCCATTTTCCTGGCGGCCCAATTATAGACGTCGCTGTCGGGTTTGTATTTTCCAAGATCCTCTACACTTAATCGTTCATCGAAATAGTCCGTCAGTCCTGCATTCTTAAATTGCATCTCCACTCCTTTATTGGAGGAGTTGGTCAATGAGACCATTTTATAACCGGCGTTTCTAATATTTTCCAGGGCAACCTTTACTTCTGGGTGAGGGGGTAAGGAGCTCAATGGGGTTAGTGCCTCCTTGGCATTCTTCTCCGATAATTGAATTCCATGATTTGCAGCGACCATTCTCAAGGTGGCGGCGCCTATGGTGCCAAAATCTACATATTGCTTACCAGCGGTCGATACAAGGGAGTATTGCAGCATGGTAGTGAACCAAAGAGGCAAGAGGTCTTCTCGCCCCCCTAAGGCCTTCCCTATACTATTTTTCATATTCCCTAAATCTAATAGGGATTCATTTACGTCAAAAAATAGCACCTTGGGTGGTTTCATATGGATTTGTATTTCTTTATATTAATCGGTCTTATGTTAAATCAGAATTATTGTGCAACATCAGGTTTTATATTTTTTTAAAAATTGTTGTGGCATTGTGTCCTCCAAAACCAAAAGTGTTGCTCATGGCTACATTTACAGAATGATCAATGGCTTCCTTAATTACTATGGGCATAGAAGCGGGAATATTGGAATCGATTTTTGTGGTGTTAATGGTTGGCGGGATTATATTGGTTTGAATTGACTTTATAGATAATATGGCCTCTACTGCACCTGCCGCTCCCAATAAATGTCCGGTCATTGATTTTGTAGCGCTTATTTTTAAGTTTTTGTAGTCGTTGTTGAACGTTTTTTCCACCGCCTTTATCTCGCTCAAATCCCCAACAGGGGTAGAGGTAGAGTGGGTGTTTAGATAGTTGATCTCCCCTGGGTTTAGTTTTGCTTCTTCCATAGCCAATTGCATAGCTTTTATGGCACCAATACCGTCTGGGTGGGTGGCAGAAATGTGGTAAGCATCATCGGTCATGGCAGCTCCTACTATTTCCGCATAGATCTTGGCTCCACGTTTTTTTGCATGTTCGTACTCTTCAAGGATTAAGGCTCCCGCGCCTTCACCCATTACAAATCCATCCCGATCTTCGTCAAATGGTCTTGATGCCCCTTGTGGATCGTCATTTCTGGTCGACAAAGCTTTCATGGAGCTAAAACCACCGATAGAGGCCTCGGTTATGGGAGCTTCCGATCCCCCCGTTACCATTACTTTGGCCTTGTTTAAACGGATATAATTAAAGGCATCCATTATAGCAGTGCTCGATGAGGCACAGGCTGATACCGCGGTATAGTTGATGCCCATCAATCCAAATTTCATAGCAATCATTCCCGAGGCCATGTTTGCAAGTAGTTTGGGGATAAAAAATGGATTAAATCGAGGGTTCATGCCTCCTTGAGTATAATTCTTCACTTCCTCCTCAAAAGTTTTCATACCACCCTGGCCTGTTCCCCAAATTACTCCGATATCAAAAGGAGAAATGGTGTCCAAATTTAAACCGCTATCACCAAAAGCTTCTATTACGGAACAGAGCGCATACTGGGTGAAGGGATCACTCCTTTTTATTTCGTTGCGATCAAGGTATTTTTCGGGGGCGAAATCTTTTAATTCACCCGCAAAGGTTGTTTTGAACAAGGAAGGATCGAACTTGGTAATTCTTGAGAATCCATTTTTGCCATTTTTGGCACTTTCCCAAAATTCATCAACCGAATTTCCAATTGGAGTTAAGGCTCCCAATCCTGTAATTACTACTCTTTTCATACGTTATATTTCTTAACTGGAGCCGTTAATGCCGGTTTCCATGCACTTTGGTCCCTATTGGTATTAGCCCTTGTAATCTTTATTGTTCAAGAACTTCAGTAAGTATCTGTTTAAATACATCTACAGGTTGTGCACCTGTTACGGCACTTTTTCCGTTAAAAACTATAGTTGGCACAGAATTAACCCCTAAATTTTTCCAATATTCCTGTTTACTTCTAAGCTCGTAACGTGCGTCATCATTCTCTAATTTGGCTAAAGCATCTTCAGCATTTAAACCAACATCCAATAAAGCTTGTTTTAAAACGTCTCTTTTAGATACGTCTTTTCTATCGCTAAAAAACGCTTTGGTCAATCGCATTTTTAATTCGGTTTGCTTTCCATATGCTTTGGCATATTCCAATAAAATATGTGCTTCAAACGTATTTGCCATGCGCATTTCATCAAAATAATCGAAAGTAAAACCAAGTTCGGCACCAGCTTCTGCCATACGTTGTTGTGATTCTTTTTGCTGTTCAATACTAGAGCCATACTTTTCTGCAATATGCTCCTGTACGTTTTGGCCTTCAGCAGGCATTTGTGGATTTAACTCAAAAGGTTGCCACTCAATTTCAACTTTGTCCTTTATTCCTAACTCGGAAATTGCTTTTTCCAATCGTTTATAACCTATGGTGCACCAAGGGCAGACTACATCGGAAACGATATCTATTTTTAATTTATTAATCATGTTTTCCAATTTTAGATTTTATTGAACTTTTTTGTCAATTGTCTTTTTCATTTAACTGTGCAAAGTTATCAGCTATTTACTTATAACATCCGTATTTAGAAATTTTTCTTCATTCAGTTGATCATGATCTATTTTACCTTTTGGTAACATATTAAGAACCATTGAATTTACTATTCTACTTTTTTCTAAATCAGATTTAACGATTAGCGCCTTATGGAACACCCCTAATGTTTCTGGTGATGACTTCGGGTTGCTATTGTTGATTAAAACAATTTTATAAGAGTCTTTATTAAAGGATTTTACTTTTGTGGTATAAGGAGCTAGTAATGATTCGTCATCCTTAAATATGGGAGTGAAGTTTTTCAGATAATCCTTTGGCGCAGCCTGGCTTTCCTTTGCATAACTATAATAATCTGCTATGTGTAACTCACTTTCTATCTCACTTGGTTCGTAACCCAGCATTAAAAAAGACTGATTTTCTGCATTATCTACGTGAAATGGTGTATTCACTTGTTGATCAAAACGTACAAGCCAATGATAGCTTAGTTTTTTGTCAAAGTGAACTGATGTTAACTTTGACAATTCTTTCTTTAGATCAACCATAATAGACCTAAGTTGATAAGGCGTGATATTTTTTCCAAAGTCAAAATGAATAAAGCCAGGCTCATCAGTATTTGTTCTAAATACATTGTTAATACAATACTGCGCTATTTTTTTGGTGTTAATATGCTGTATTTCCATGTTGACTTAATCAGTATTGCATACGCCAGTAAATTTATAATACTTCACTAATTTGAACTTCGGGACTAACATTGGTGAAATTGGGTAGATCGGCGAGGATCTTTTCGGCATTTGTACCAAAAGACTTGTGAAACGATTCTAAGGATTCAAAAGTAAGGTTGGCAATTACCGCATAAGGAGCAGGTTGTTCTGGACTTGCACCTGCAATACCGAAATTAATGTCGGATGATAAGATGGTATCACCCAAAAGATCTCTTAATAATTGGCCATGTTGATTAACATAGTAGTCCTTATCGAACTTTAAATCTGCACTATTAGGATACATTACGGTTAATTTTATCATGTTGTATTCTTTTTTAAATTGTTTATTGGCAGTCGTTTATTTATAAAGACCACCTTTATTTTTGAATTTATATTTCAGCTAGAATTTGACGAATCATTTGATTGGTGAATCCCCATTCATTATCGTACCAGGTCATTACTTTCAATAAATCTCCATCTACAACTCTTGTCATACCTAAATCAACTGTAGATGCGTGTGGGTTTTTAACAATATCTGAAGACACTAATGGTTCACTAGTAGTTGACAATACATTTTTGTATCGATCCGTTTCAGCCTCTTCTACAAAAATTGCATTTACTTCTTCAGGAGATACATTTCGTTCCATAACAAATGTTAAATCTGACATAGATCCTACTGGAATTGGAACACGAAGCGCTACCCCGTCAAATTTACCTGCAAATTCGGGTAATGCTTTTGTTGTAGCAATTGCTGCCCCCGTTGAAGTTGGAACTATATTTGCTGCACCGGCACGACCCATTCTAAAATTCTTCCCTGATGGGGCATCTACAATTGCCTGTGAAGCTGTATAGGCGTGTACCGTGGTCATTATGGCTTTCTTAATTCCAATTCTACGTCCTAATACTTCAACTACAGGACTAATATTGTTGGTTGTACAACTGGCACATGAAAATATATTTGTTTTACCGTCCTTAGTGTTTACACCATGAACAACCGTTGGAATATCTTCACTTTTTGTTGGTGCAGAAATAATTACAGATTTGGCTCCTGCTTTAATGTGTTTCTTTGCATCTTCACTTTTGGTGAAAAAACCTGTACTTTCAATAACTACATCAATATCATTTTCTTTCCAAGGCAAATCTTCCGGGTTTCTTTCAGAGTTGTATTGGATTTTTATTCCATCAACAATCAAGTTGTTTTCGTCAAATGTTACTTCTTTTTCGAATTTACCATAAACTGAATCATACTTAAGAAGGTAAGCTATGTTTTCAATGGATACTATGTCGTTCACAGCAACCAATTCCAATTGTGGTGTGTCTAAAATAACTTTTAAGGAAGCTCTTCCGATACGACCCATTCCGTTTATTGCTATTTTTTTCATTTTTATAGATTTTAATTTAAATTATTAAAACATAAGTTACCACTTCTTTTGCTTTGAATATTTTATTCTGATAAATCAGCCATTACCACATTATCTGAAAAACCTTGATAGGCGCCTTCAAATTGTTTGGCCATTGCATCTGGAAATAAATGAAAATCCCCTATCTTAAGTGCATGCACAATACCCTCAGAGACAACAGTTGCAGCAGCAGCGTCGTTAAAACCGGCAGCGGCTCCCATATCGGTTGCAATGGGACCGGGATGGACACTAAGTACACTCACTCCCTTTGCTTTAAAATCTGACCTTAAACCTTGTGTTAAGGAATAGGAGGCCGCTTTTGAGGCAGAGTACGTTGAAAGTTGTGGGAAGTTTTTTATGGATGCTATTGAATTTAATTGAACCAAAGCTCCTTTATTCTTTTCCAATGTTTCAGCAAAGGCATTGGCAACTCTTAACAATCCAAATGCATTGACCTCCAATTGAAAGGCGAAATCTTTTTCCACATCATTGCCAAGGGTAGGGTAGGAGGTACCAACACCGGCATTGTTCACTACGATATCTACGTCATGTGCCACTTTGGCCAATGCATTTATAGAATCCGTATCCGATACGTCTGCTTTAACAGTAATTACCTTATCTCCGTATTTTTCTTCCAAATCTTTAGTGCTTTCTATATTACGAACTGCCATATATACTTTTTTGGCTCCATGATTTAAGAAAGATTCCACAATGGATTTGCCAATTCCCCTATTCGCGCCTGTTACTAAAGCGACTTTATTTTTAATTGCAATACCCATAATTCTGTTTTTTAAATATTAATTTATTAACCTTCCGAATAAACGGAAGGTCAAAAGCTATAAATCTGTGATTTTATATTTGCACACTCTCTTTTTTCCAAGCAAATTTTTGAAATGGAGCATCTATAGGTGTATTGGCAATATGATTGGTGTAATTACTTATTACTTTTTGAGATAGCCCTAGAATGATTTCCAAGACTTGTCTTTCCTCATAACCTGCGGCATAAAATGTATTTAAATCTTCTATTGTTACATGTCCACGATTGCGTACAATTTTTAAAGTAAAATCGTGTAAGACCTGGAGTTTTTCTGTTGGCATTGTTTCTCTGTTTCTCAAAGCCTCACTTAATGCAGGGTCTACTTTCATCATATTTGCAATACCTGTATGTGCTGGTACGCAATAATGACATTCATGCTCTACGTTAATAGTTTGCCATACTACGGTTAATTCTTCTTCGTTAAAAGATGTGTTTACAAATAGCTCATGGATTTTTTGGTAAGCATCCAGTATTTCGGGAGCTCCAGCTAAGACACCATGTAGGCCAGGTATCATGCCGTATGCTTTTTGCGATTTTTCTAATAATGGTTTACTAGCTTCAGGAGCAGTTTCAATGTTGTGTACTTTTAATGTTGTCATAATTTCTGTATTATTCTATTTGTAATTCAACTTTAATTCTAAACGTTCGTTTAGTTTTATGATAAAAAAAATGTTTAAATGTTTTTAAATGTCATTTCAATATAGTCTTCAATTTCTTTTTGACTGTTAACTCTGGTTGCTGCGGCTAAGCCATGCTTGGCTAATAATAAGAAATTGGCTTGTTTTGTTATTGTTTCTTCGTCTTTAGTACCATCCATTCTCAATTTAGCCATCAATAGTGTTTTAAGATTATCCATGTAAGAAGTCATCTCACCTTTTACCAAGTCATCTTCAGTTTCCGAAAACTCATTATACGTATTGGTTAATAAACAGCCCTTATGGTTTCCTTCTTGATAACTAATGTTTACTGAATCATAAAAAAAATCTTTAATGTCTTCAACACCTTTAGTGGAGTTTTTAAATTTATCGAAGATGCAATTAACCTTCTTTTTATAACTTCTTAGGCTTTCCAAAAAAACACCACGCTTACTTCCAAAACTAGAATATATAGAAAATTTGTTAATGCCCATTTCCTTTTCAAGCATTTGCATAGAGGTTGATTCATAGCCGTTACGCCAGAACAAATGCATGGCTTTATCTATAACCTCTTCTTCTATATATTGTTTTTTTCTTGCCATAATTCCTAACAACAGGACAAAACTAAACAATCAGTTAGATATAAAAAATATTTTAACATTTATTTAATTTGAATAGGCTCAGGAACATTTAATTATTAGTCTAAGTAGTGAATGAGTGACGATTAAATTCTTCTTTTACCGCTAAAGGGATAAGAGGTCCAGTTGCTTTTATCGGTAGTTTTTTGCAATTCAACAGACATTTTTCAGATCAACGAAAAACCCTGTTTTTCAACGAATCATACTTATAAAAATACACTTGCCCAAGTTATATATATAACAAAACGCAAGTCATGAAAACCATTTTAACTTTAATCTTTATTTTTTTTATCGGTTTAGCTGCTCATGCTCAAAACGGTAGTAGCGAGGTAAAAGTTGAGAATGTTGCCATGCCTATCGTTACAAAAGTTGCTGTGAAAAACGAAAACAGCGTTGCCCGTTTGTATATGTTCAAAAACTCTAGGGTAACAAAGGAATTGGCTTTCACTACCAAATTAAACAAAGCTAAATTGGCTTAATTAGCAATTATTAACCGACTACTACAGAAATGTAGTACTAAATTTGACCCCTATGATGTTATTTGCAATTTTAGTTACCATCGCACTTTGTCTTAGTTATATCATTGTTTTTCCAAAAACAAAGGGTGTTCTTCGTCCATTAAAAGTGCCAGTGAAACAGGAAAGGAAATAAGGCATCTTTGTGTCATTACCGAATTAAAGTCGATTAATTTCGAACCTAAAATGCCGGTGATTAAAAATAGGACTCTATTAAGAATTTGGAAGGTTTCCAGTGGAAGGCTTAAGTCTTAAATGTCTGCTGTATATCTGAAAATTTCACAATGTAGTTTGTACCCTTTTTTGACATATCCCTATTTATAGACCCCTTTAACTGTCGGGCCAGATTATGGATAAGTTTTAGGCCCAAGGACTTGGTATTCTTATGGCTTATGTTTTCTGGAAAGCCTTCGCCATTATCTCCAATATAAAGTACGTAATCCTTATCATTGGATTTTAAAAGTTCTATATGTATCTCACCTTCTTCGTTGTCCTTTATCCCATATTTGAGGGCATTGGTAATAACCTCATTGATCAATAGACCTAATGGTATTGCTGTATCTATCCCCAATTTAATATCTGGTATAATGATGTTTAAGCTTATATTGTTGTCTGAGCCTTTAAAGGATCTTAATAAATAATCACTTAATTCCTCTACATAAGACTTGTATTCAATTTTGGATAAATCATGTCGCATATACAACATCTCATGAACCATGGCCATTGAAATCACCCTATTTTGACTGCTTTTTATCAAAGTTTTAATCTTGGGCTCATCAATACTTCTGGACTGCAGACTTAGTAGGCTGGATACCGTTTGAAGATTGTTCTTTACCCTGTGGTGTATTTCCTTTAAAAGAGTATCCTTTTCTTTGATACGTGCTTCATTTTCGTTCCTGATCTTGTGTAATTCGTTATGGGCCTTAAGGAGGTTTTTTCCAATGACACCCCCTAATAGGTATACAGAAAAGAGAATACTAAAAAGGGCAAACATATTTTTACTTTGAGCAGGCACCATGTTCTCTGTAAAACTAAATTCCGCTACATTTTGGGAATAAATAAGGATAATAATAAGTAGGTTCAAATTTAAGTAAACCCTCCCATACACCTTTGTGCTCATATATCCGGCAAAAACCACCAGTGCCAGTACAAAAATAAAGGGACTGTTAATTCCGCCACTGTATATGGTAATAATAACAGAAGCGGCCAAGGCCATTATCGACGTAAAATTATATGTTAAGGCTAGTGTTTTATGTTTGTGAAACAAAAGGGTGTTGGCCAGGTTAAGGACGCCAAATGCAATGAAAATAGCTGGGATTATCTGTGTGATTTTAAGGAAATAGATGCATACAATACCGAAAACAATTGAAAGGACAGAGGAGATATAGTTAACCCTTAACGTTAAACGGACTTTGTCCTGCAGTCGGTACTGATCCTGAATGGGTATTTGCATTAAAAAATGGTTAATGGTTGTATTCTGCAGTAAAGATAATCGTTTGAATTAAAGCGTAATGAATTTTAAGGTTAAAACAATATATTAATGACGTACACACCCAAAAAGTAAGTTGTATTTCTGATATATCAATATACGGCTAATTTTTTTTATGCAATTTAATTATTTCCTTTACTGTAGGAAAAAGCTTTAGTTTTGTCATAAATATATTAAAATTTGGACAATAAAAAAGCGACAGGCGTATACACCTGTCGCTTTTTTATTTTGCATTAATAAGCTTTTGTAAAGGAAAGGGGGTTTTTGTTATTCTTCTATAATTACCCAATCTCCTTTGTCCAATAACGGCTCGGCCTGTTTATACTTTACCGTTTTACTTTCCCCGGACATTACATTTTTAATGGTAATCCTTTCGTTTCTACCTATTTTAGCTTTTTCCCTTACAATGGTTTCCGTTACCTGTGGTCTTCCACCTTGGTTTTGGCCAACGGCCCTACTTTGGGCGGACATTTCATCACTGTTCGGAATTTCTTCCTTAGAGGTCTTTAAATTTTCCTTGGGTTTGCGAATATTTCTGGCTTCTTGAATTTCGGGACTTTGATTGGGTAGTTCCCCTTTGAATAAAAAGGAAACGATCTCTTTGTTTACCTTTTCGATCATTCCTTTGAAAAGTTCAAAGGCCTCAAATTTGTAAATCAGCAAAGGATCCTTTTGTTCATGCACTGCCAATTGAACGGATTGTTTTAACTCGTCCATTTTTCGAAGATGTGTTTTCCATGAATCATCTATAATGGCAAGGGAAATGTTCTTTTCAAAATCAGTTATCAATTGTTTGCCATTGCTCTCATAAGCGTCATGCAGATTAGTTACTACATTCAGAGATTTAATACCATCTGTAAATGGCACCACAATCCTTTCAAACTTATTGGCATTGTCCTCAAACACATTTTTGATTACAGGGAAGGCTGTGGCGGCATTGCGCTCCATTTTGTCCTTGTACTGTGCATAGGCTGTTTTATAAATAACGTTCGCTATTTCCTGTACTCCCATTTTGTCAAATTCGTTTTCGCTAACGGGAGAGGTAATGGAGAGATATTTTATAAGCTCGAACTCAAAATTTTTATAGTCACTGGCTGCCTTATTGGTATCCGAAATTACCTCACAGGTGTCATAGATCATATTGGCAATGTCTACTTTTAAACGCTCTCCTTGTAAGGCATGGCGTCTTCTTTTATAGACTACCTCCCTTTGGGCATTCATAACATCGTCATATTCCAACAATCTTTTACGTACACCAAAATTGTTTTCCTCTACTTTTTTCTGTGCCCTCTCTATAGATTTGGTCATCATGGAATGCTGAATAACCTCGCCTTCTTCCAGTCCCATTTTGTCCATCATTTTAGCAACCCTGTCCGAACCAAATAACCTCATAAGGTTGTCTTCCAAGGAAACGTAGAATTGAGAGCTTCCTGGGTCTCCCTGGCGTCCTGATCGCCCTCTGAGCTGTCTGTCTACCCTTCTGGAATCATGACGTTCAGTACCTACAATAGCCAAACCTCCTGCTTTTTTTACGTCTGTACTTAGTTTAATATCCGTACCACGACCTGCCATGTTGGTGGCAATGGTTACTATGCCGGCATTTCCGGCTTCAGCTACGATATCCGCTTCCTTTTTATGCAATTTTGCGTTAAGTACGTTGTGTGGTACTTTCCTAATGGTCAACATACGGGAAAGCAATTCCGAGATCTCTACGGATGTTGTACCTATAAGTACCGGTCTGCCGGACTGTGAAATTTTGGTTACCTCATCTATTATGGCATTGTACTTCTCGCGTTTGGTCTTGTAGATTAAGTCCTGTCTATCGTCTCGAGCAATAGGCCTGTTGGTAGGTATTTCCATAACATCCAACTTGTATATTTCCCAAAACTCCCCTGCTTCTGTAACCGCTGTACCTGTCATCCCAGACAGTTTGCTGTACATTCTAAAGTAGTTTTGCAGGGTTACCGTGGCAAAGGTCTGTGTCATTGCCTCGATCTTCACATTTTCCTTAGCTTCTATGGCTTGGTGCAAACCATCTGAATAACGACGACCATCCATAATACGGCCCGTTTGTTCATCCACGATCATTACCTTGTTTTCCATTACTACATACTCCACATCTTTTTCAAAAAGTGTATATGCTTTTAAAAGCTGGTTCATGGTATGGATACGTTCGCTTTTTATAGCAAAATCCTTGAACAATTCTTCCTTTAATTCGGCTTCCTTGTTAATTTCAAGTTCTTGATTTTCAATTTTGGCTATTTCATTGCCAATATCCGGCATTACAAAAAAGTCCCTTTCACCATCTCCCGAAATATATTCCACTCCCTTTTCGGTAAGTTCTATCTGATTATTTTTTTCATCGATAACAAACCAAAGTTCTGCGTCTACCTTAGGCATTTCACGATTGTTGTCCTGCATATAGAAGTTCTCGGTCTTTTGCAGCAATTGTTTAACCCCTTCTTCACTTAAGAATTTGATCAGGGCTTTGTTCTTTGGAAGGCCTCTATAAACTCTCAGCAATAGGAAACCACCCTCTTTGGTTTCTCCCTCGGTAATTAATTTTTTCGCCTCTGCCAATACACCTGTTAAATAGGCACGTTGTTTATTAACGATATCACCTACTTTTGGTTTTAGCTCATTAAATTCGTGACGGTCACCTTCAGGTACTGGGCCTGAAATAATTAATGGGGTACGGGCATCATCTACAAGTACCGAATCCACCTCATCCACTATGGCATAATTGTGTGGTCTTTGAACCAAATCGCTAGGCGTATGGGCCATATTATCCCTAAGATAATCAAAGCCAAACTCGTTATTGGTGCCATAAGTAATATCGGAGTTATAGGCAGCCCTTCGTCCGTCAGAATTGGGTTGGTGTTTATCTATACAGTCCACTGAAAGTCCGTGGAATTCAAAGATTGGAGCCATCCAAGCACTATCCCTTTTGGCCAAGTAGTCATTCACTGTTACTAAATGCGACCCCTTACCAGTAAGTGCATTTAAATACAAAGGGAGGGTAGCTACCAAGGTTTTACCTTCTCCAGTATGCATTTCGGCAATCTTACCTTGATGCAGGGCAATACCTCCAATTAATTGCACATCGTAATGGACCATATCCCAAGTAACCTGCTTTCCTGCTGCATCCCAAGAATTTCTCCAAGTTGCATCATCGCCATTAAGGGTAACATAATCCTTTGAACCTGAAAGTAATCTATCGAACTCCGAGGCCTTAACTGTGAGCGTTTCATTATTGGCGAAGCGTTTTGCTGTTTCTTTTACAACTGCAAATGCTTCTGGCAACATATCCGTTAAGGCAATTTCTGAAATGGTATAAATCTCTTCCTTAAGTTTGTCTATGTCCGCGTATATATCTTCGTTCTTATCTATATCTGCAGAAGCCTTGACCTCGTCTAGTAGCTTGTCTATTTGGTCGTTGAGATCTTTACAGTCTTCCTTTATCCTATTTTTGAAAAAAGTTGTCTTTTCCCGAAGTTCATCGTGGCTTAATATTTCCAACGAGGCTTCGAAAGATTTTATGTGATTAACTAAAGGTTGTAGGTCTTTGACATCCTTCTTTGATTTATCCCCTACAAATACCTTTAATACCGAATTTAAAAAACTCATAATGTTTTCTGTTATTAATGAAAGGCGTCGTTACAGCCATTTCCCATGTGTATGCACATTTTTTTAGTTGGCACGTGTAATGCTATCTTTTGGAAATAAGATTTTCCAATATCAAAATTACGTAAAAAAAAAGCCTCATATGAGACTTTTTTGTTGTAATTCCGTTAATATTTTAATACTCGTCCTCGTTCCAAAGATAGTCTTCTTCTGTAGGGTAGTCTGGCCAAATCTCCTCAATTGATTCATAAATTTCCCCTCCTTCTTCCTCCATCGATTGTAGGTTTTCTACAACCTCCAACGGAGCACCGGTTCTAATTGAGTAATCTATCAATTCGTCTTTTGTTGCGGGCCAGGGTGCATCACTTAAGTAAGATGCTAATTCTAATGTCCAATACATCGTAATTATTTATTTTTAATATTTTGCAAAAGTAATTTTTAAACTGAGACTACCAAGTTTTTTTGCATAAAATTCATTTATTTAATATCGAATGTTATCGCTTTAATATTTTGATAACGAAGATTTAACGAATTTATTAGTCTTGTTTCTCTGGAATCCACTTTATTTCCTCTGCTTGTTTATCATGGGTCAATTTCCGTGCCAATACAAAGAGGAAATCTGAAAGTCTGTTTATATAGGACAATATAAAAGAATCTACCGGTTCAAAATCGTTTAAGTGGGAGACCAAACGCTCCGCCCTACGGCATATGGTCCTAGTTATATGACAATATGACACCGTTGTGTGTCCGCCAGGAAGGATGAAATGGGTCATAGGCGGCAAATTCAATTCCATTTTGTCTATTTCTTGCTCCAACATATTTAAATCCTCAATATTGATTTTTGGAATATTTAATCGGTCTTTCCCGCTTTTAAGTTTTTCCTTTTTAGGGTCAATGGCCAATAAGGCTCCTACCGTAAATAATTTCTCTTGTATTTTTATCAAAATTTCCTTGGAATCCTCCGCTATATCTTGGTCCCTGATCAATCCAACCCACGAATTAAGCTCGTCCAATGTGCCGTAACTTTCTATTCGGATGTGATGTTTGGGTACGCGGGTGCCTCCAAACAGCCCCGTTGTGCCATCATCCCCTGTTTTGGTATATATTTTCATGTAGATGGGTGCATATTAGTTTGAAAGGTTTATTCTTTAGTTCTTCGGCCGTCATTGTTGGCATTCAACAGTAAGGTATTTATTGGGCAATGCTAGTACAGTAAAAAAGTTAGTCTTTTGGCTTGTTTCTATCTCCTCTGCTGTAATCTTCCATAAATTTTCTCGATTTCCTATCCTTAGACTTTCTCTTGGTAAGTCCTTTTGTTACTAAGAAAATAAGACCAAGAACGGCGAGCACTATGTAAATGATGTAGTCCATTGGTCAAATTTTTGGATTTTCTTTAATGACTTATAAAAATACGGGTTTAAATCCGAATCTTAAAATGCTCCTTTACCTGTCCTGTGCGGAAAAATACCAATCCACCGTAAAATAGGTCTATGGTTACCCTTACCTGCTCTAATTCCTTTATACTTCTCCACAGTTTATTAGTATTCGCTGTTTTGTATATGTTATCTACATAAACAATAGTATCGTGGGAAAGGTGAACGTTTTGAACAATATTTTGTTCTATGGCTTCACTGTCCAGCGTACCTAAAAAGATTAATTCACCGGAACTATTTACACTAGTTACTCCCTTTAGGTTTTTGGTTAATTTCCTCTCTAAATCGATACTATTGGGAGTCAATTGTATTTTGGTTATTTTAAAATAGTTTACTGTTTTAAGCAGTATGTTATGGGACCTGTTGCCATTGAAATTAGGGGCTGCATAAAGGCACTGTGTAACATAGTGGTACACAAAAGGGGAGTGTACCCCGTGTTGGTTGCTCGAAGCCATCCAAAATTTTAAAAAAGAGAAAAGGCGATAAAACATCTTAGACGCTTTTTTAAAGGACTATGCGTCCATGGACATTGAAAGTTTGAACCAGCGTTCCGTTTTTTCTTCTATGGTATCGGTAATTTCTTTTAATTGTATGGATAATTTGGAAATATCATCACCTGACAATGTGTTGTCTGTAAATTTATTCTGGATTACTTCCTTTTTGGATTCCAGTTTTTGTATTTCCTTTTCCAATTGTTTGTATTCCTTTTGTTCCAAAAAGGAAAGTTTCTTTTCTGTTTCTTCCGATTTCCAGGTGGTTTTGGAGTTTTTTACTTCGACCGCCTTTTCCTTAATAGCCTTGCTTTCCTGTACGTTACTATCTTCATAGGATCTGAAATCTGAATAATTGCCCGGGAAGTCCTCAATTTCGGTATCCCCCCTAAAAACAAAAAGGTGGTCTACAATCTTGTCCATAAAATAACGGTCATGGGAAACTACCAGAAGGCATCCAGGGAAATCAAGTAGAAAGCTTTCCAATACGTTTAGGGTAACTATGTCTAAATCGTTTGTAGGTTCATCCAAGATTAGAAAGTTCGGATTTTGTATCAATACGGTACATAAATATAAACGCTTGCGCTCACCGCCACTTAATTTTTCAACAAAATCATATTGCTTTTTACGGTCGAATAGAAAACGTTCCAATAATTGTTGGGCAGAAATTTGCTTTCCTTTCATTAAGGGAATGTAATCCCCAAATTCGCGAATAACATCAATAACCTTTTGACCTTCTTTAATGGTAATCCCCTTTTGGGTGTAATAGCCAAACTTAATGGTTTCCCCTGTAATGACCTTGCCACTATCAGGTTGTTCCGTACCACTTATTAAATTTAAAAAGGTAGATTTTCCGGTACCATTTTTTCCAATTATGCCGATTCGCTCTCCTTTGAGGAAATTATATTCAAATTTATCCAGAATGGGTTTATTGGGAAAGGATTTGGATATTTTATGTAGCTCTACAATTTTGCTCCCCATGCGTTCCATATTAATCTCCAGCTGTACCTCGTGCTCTTTTCTACGTTGACTCGCCTTTTCCTTTATGGTGTGAAAATCATCGATTCTTGATTTCGATTTTGTAGTTCGTGCTTTTGGTTGTTTGCGCATCCAATCCAATTCTTTTTTAAATAAAATTTTGGACTTGTGCTGTTCTACCACCTCCTGTTCTATCCGTGCCTCTCTTTTTTCCAAATAATAGGAATAATTTCCCTTGTAGGAATACAGTTGCCCGTTGTCCAACTCAATGATTTCATTGCAAACGCGTTCCAGGAAATATCGATCATGGGTAACCATAAACAAGGTCATATTTTCCTTGGCAAAATACTGTTCCAGCCACTCGATCATTTCAAGATCCAAATGGTTGGTAGGTTCATCCAGTATTAGCAATTCGGGCCTGTTGATAAGGGCATTGGCCAGGGCTAATCGCTTCTTTTGTCCTCCGGAAAGTAGTCCTACTTTAACATCAAGATCTTCCAGTTTTAATTTGAAAAGTATCTGCTTGTATTGGGTTTCAAAATCCCAAGCATCATAGCGTTCCATGGCTTCAAAAGCCTTTTGATAGGCATTTTCGTCTTCCGGATTCAGTAGTGCATGTTCGTAGTTTCGAAGAACTTTCAAAACATCGTTGTCCGATGCGAATATGGTTTCCTCTACGGTTAATAGAGGGTCTAAATCAGGTTCTTGTTCCAAAAATGAAATTCGAATGCCTTTTCGGCTATTGATTTGACCCGTATCCGAAGCATCTTTGCCGGATAGTATATTAAGGATGGAAGTTTTTCCACTACCATTTTTAGCAATAAGTGCAATCTTTTGATCCTTATTGATGCCAAAAGAAATATTTGAAAAAAGTGATAACTCGCCAAATGACTTGGATATGTTTTCTACGGTAAGTAGGTTCATCTAAGGTATTATTTTATACTGATTTGTTGCTGGAAATACTTCCATAAAAAAAGATATCTTACGCCCAGCATGATCCAAAGTGGTATGGTTAGGGGGGAGAACACCTGTATCTTAAATATTGCTAATATTAGGGTCAAGCCCAATAAGCCCAATAGAAATAATAGGTAATTGGGCAGCCAATTAGGGGTATTCTTCTTTTTTATAATAACGAAACCAACAATTAAATTTAAAGGGAATACCCATAAAATATTAAAGTTGTTGGCTGTAGCGCTGTGGTCCGTAAAAAACCAAAGGAAAATTAATAGGACACCGGCCAGACCGGTCACGAAAAATAACAGGGAATCGATCACCCTGCTTCTAATTTGGTTTTTATAATCAATATAAGTTATGGCCAGTACCAACACTAGCATTGCCAAGATCCAGAATAGGGGGGAAGCCAAAAAGTACCCCTTTCCCTTCTTTTTTACGGACTCTAATATGGTTCTTTCCCTAAGTACAAGCTCATGGTCGGCCAAGGTGGTATTGTCCAATTGTTGCATTACATATATAGGTAAGAACATATGTTCTTTTACAGTGGCTGTCCTGTCGATTACGGCCCCTAAGGCCAAATCAATTCCGAAGCTAGACCAAGAATTGGTGATTAGGTTTTGGTGGATAAGTTGTCTGAAGGTGTACTCTTTTTCTAAATGATCATCTTTGAAAAGTAACTTTTCACCTAAGGCTTCTTGTAATACATCGCCTATTTTAGTGGCGCAATTGTTAAAAAAGAAATCGTATTTATAATCTCTGTTTTCAGGGCGATAGTTGTTTTCCAAAAATTGGAACAATTCATTTTTTTGAATGGGAGTAAGCTTTAAGAGTTGTTCCTTTACCCATCTGTTCTCCAATTCGTATGCGTATAAGAAATTGGGCATGTTCTGCTTGCTCAGAGAATAGAACAATTTACCCGTAGCGAACTCTACATAGAACATTGGTGGGTCAAAATTAAAAGTCCCGTAGTTGTATACCCAGTCCACTCCTTGTGCAGGATCCTGTATCCTAAAGGCACTATGGCCAAATGTGGTGTATAGGTCACTTCCAGTACCACATGTTAAAACGCTTATTTGGGCCTCGGGGGTTAGTTCCCGAACCTGCGCATAGCCGAAGGATATTAGGCCTAAAAGAAATGTATAAATAAGAATCTGTATCCGCATATACTGTTGAAATCCACTATTTTTTGAAAATATCAACGCAAATATCGAATAATTTAAAGGAATTGTGGGGCATAGCCTAGTGTATTATAAAAAACAAGATATATTTTAACAGCATTTTTATATAAATGGTATTTTTACACGACGATACCAAAACTGTAAGATGCAGATTTAGGTTCTAAATTATTTAAAACCAGTTCTATGAAACGCCATATTCCAAATATTATAACCCTGCTAAATGTTTTTTGCGGTTGTGTAGCCACTGTGTTTGCCGTTCTGAACAAGTTGGAGATGGCGGCGGTTTTTGTTTTCTTAGGCATTTTTTTTGATTTTTTTGATGGATTGGCAGCTCGTGTTTTGGATGTAAAAAGTGAATTGGGATTGCAATTGGATTCCCTTGCCGATATGATTACTAGCGGATTGGTGCCTGGTATCGTGATGTTTCAACTATTGAGTATGTCTTACAATGGTGGATGGAACATTGGACTGCAACTGGATTCGGCAGAGACTATGAGGTGGGCGGCATTTGATATTCCCTTGCTACCTTTCTTTGGGTTTCTGATTACCCTTGCTTCGGCCTATCGTTTGGCTAAATTTAACTTGGATGAAAATCAGGTTTCCTCCTTTGTGGGTCTACCTACCCCGGCTAATGCCCTGCTGATACTTTCTTTCCCACTAATATTACTTTATCACAACAATGATTTATTAAATACCATTATCCTAAATAAATGGTTTTTGATAGGTACAACACTTTTGAGTTCTTATTTATTGAATGCCCGTATTAGTCTTTTTGCCTTGAAGTTTAATAATTGGGGCTTTAAGGATAATGCACTGCGGTATATATTTATTGTAGTAAGTTTTGTGCTGATACTTACCATGAAATTTATAGCTATTCCGGCCATAATTGCCTTCTATGTTGTTAGTTCCTTAGTGGATCATATGAATAGCCCGCAAACAGTTTAAGGGTTGTAATCTTCCCTTTGGAGCCATTGATTTCAGTAACTTTTAGAAAGATGGGTAAAGCGCCGGTATAGGCTTAGGGAAATATAAGGGCAATAACTATTTTTGATTTGGAAGTTGTTTCAAAAAAAACTAAAAATCCAGTTTCTTTTTACGAAGTTCAAAATTCTGTCCCAAATATACCTTACGTACCATCTCATCGGCAGCCAAATCTTCGGGTATCCCAGATTTAAGGATACCTCCCTCGAACATTAAATAAGAACGTTCTGTAATTGCCAATGTTTCCTGTACGTTATGATCGGTAATTAAAATGCCTATATTTTTATTTTTAAGCTGGGCAACAATTCTTTGTATATCCTCAACGGCAACAGGGTCAACTCCAGCAAATGGTTCATCTAATAAAATAAATTTAGGGTCGGTGGCCAATGCCCTGGCAATCTCTGTTCTCCTTCTTTCTCCACCGGATAAAAGATCGCCCCGGTTTTTTCGAATATGGCCTAGTCCAAATTCCTCTATGAGCGATTCCATCTTCATTAACTGCTCTTTTTTGCTCAACTTGGTCAATTGCAGTACACTTAGTATATTCTTTTCGATGCTCAATTTCCTAAATACAGAGGCTTCCTGTGCCAAATATCCAATACCATTTTGCGCTCTTTTGTACATGGGAAAGCGGGTAATTTCCATTTTATCCAGAAAAATGTTACCTCCATTTGGTTTGATCAAACCTACGATCATGTAGAAAGAGGTGGTTTTTCCAGCACCATTGGGACCAAGTAAACCAACAATTTCTCCTTGGTTTACTTCCAATGAAATTCCTTTAACTACTTGTCGCCCTCGGTAGGACTTCATTATATTATCTGCTCTTAGCTTCATAGTACCTTTGCTATTCTCCAAAACTAAGCCTTATATTAGTTTAGGAAAAGATATTGTAGTTTTTTTAACCTTCTTTTTAATCCATCTTCACCCTAAATGAACAAGGGATTTTTAAATGCTGG
Source organism: Arenibacter catalasegens (assembly GCF_002909235.1). Classification (GTDB taxonomy): domain Bacteria; phylum Bacteroidota; class Bacteroidia; order Flavobacteriales; family Flavobacteriaceae; genus Arenibacter; species Arenibacter catalasegens. Next base: position 148,117 of record NZ_PHQQ01000001.1, on the reverse strand, counting down.
TTTATAAAAGGGTCTCGTTAACCAGAATTAAAATCACCTCTTATTAAAAAGGATTATCTCTTTGGATACCGGCCCAAGGTTTTTATTTTTCTTAAAATAGAGCAGGAATTAAATTCTTAGCTCGCTTTCGCTCTTTTCTTTTCTCTCTTAGCATCTCTTCTCAAAACCACCTTGGAAATGTAAATACTTACTTGGTAGAGAACTAATATAGGAACAGCCACAATAATTTGACTAGCTACATCAGGAGGTGTAATTACAGCAGATAGAATAAGTACTACTACAAGGGCAATTTTTCTGTATTTACGCAGTATTTCAGGAGTAACGAGACCTATTTTTGTCAAGAAATATATGATTATAGGTAATTCAAAAATTAAACCGCAAGCAATGACCGAAGCCCTTACGGTGGCGATGTACGAGAGAAGGTCTATTTCCCTTACCACGGAGTCACTTATAGAGTAACTTCCTAGGAAATTTATTGATAAAGGGGCTACTACATAATAACCGAACAATACACCAGTAAAGAAAAGTGCGGAAGCTATAAAAATAAAGCCTCTTGCATTCTGGCGCTCGTTATCGTGTAGACCTGGGGCAATAAATTTCCACAATTCGTATAAAACATAGGGAAATCCAATGATAAAACCAGCCCAAATAGAAGTCCAAATGTGGGCCGAAAATTGTTCTGACATTTGTCTACTCTGTACCGTAAACTCGGGTTCACTATTACAAAAGGCTTCACTAAAACCCAACATTTTGGAAAAGTCGCAGAATACGTGGTAAGTCGGGAAATCTGGCATCATAGGCCCAAAAATGACCGTATCAAAAATAAAACTTTTCATTAAAAAAGCTACTCCTCCAATAATAACTATGGCCAAAGTTGATCTTATTAGATGCCACCTTAGTTCTTCCAAATGATCTAGGAACGACATTTCATTCGGGGTCTTAATCTGTTTTGTCATTATAATATGCCTTCTTTAATTAAATTGTGTAAATGTACTATTCCTTTGTAATTTTCCCCCTCAACAACCAATAATTGTGAGATGTTTTTGGCTTGCATTAATTCCAATGCTTTCACGGCAAGCACGTCCGTAGCAATGGTTTTGGGTGTTGCGCTCATAATATCTTTGGCAGTTAATCCATAGATATTATCATATTTATTGAGCATTCGCCTAATATCCCCATCGGTAATTATGCCTACTATTTTATTATTTTCCAATACTGCGGTAGCTCCCAACATTTTTTCAGAGATTTCTACAATTACGGATTTTACATCACTGTTGGTATTCACTTGGGGTATCTGATTGTTACTAGAGATATCGCCTACCCTTAAATAGAGCTTCTTGCCCAAGGCACCACCAGGGTGGTATTTTGCAAAGTCCTTGCTGCTGAAACCTTTTAGTTCCAATAGGCAGATAGCCAAAGCATCACCTATAACCAATTGGGCGGTTGTGCTTGTAGTTGGTGCTAAATTATTGGGGCAGGCCTCCTTTTCTACATAGGTATTCAAAACATAGTCGGCCTGTACGGCCAAAAAAGAATCTAGGTTGCCGGTCATTCCTATTAATTTGTTATGGCCACTTTTGATCAAGGGTACCAACATTTTAATTTCTGCGGTATTTCCACTTTTGGAAATACAAATAACCACATCGTTTTTCTGAACGGTACCAAGATCACCATGGATTGCATCCGCAGCATGCATAAAAATAGACGGAGTGCCTGTAGAATTTAGGGTAGCAACAATTTTAGAGGCAATTAGGGCGCTTTTTCCAATGCCCGATATTATAACCCTTCCTTTGGATTGTCTAATGCATTCCACCGCTTTCGAAAAGTCTTCGTTTAGGAGAGATCCTAAATGGAATATTGCTTCGGCCTCAGTTTCAATGGTTTTCTTTGCTATGGCCAATATAGCTTTGGTATTGCTCAAAGTAATTTAAAATTATGTGATGATTTTCCTAAAAGAAAGTCTTATATTTATAATACAAAATTACATAAACTTAAGTTTATAGTAAATTTTAAATTTGAACAAATTTATTTATAATAAATACTTATTAAAAAGACAAAAATTCCTTAACTTAAGGAATTTCTTTTTGGTGTTGGTGCCAATATATATTAATCAAAATGGTGAAGTACGGTATGGGTATAAGTGAGATTGATTTACATGCCTCTCTAAAAAAGTATTTTGGATTCTCCGAATTCAAAGGTTTACAGGAAAATGTTATAAAGAATATTGTACAGGGTAAAAATACCTTTGTAATAATGCCCACTGGTGGTGGGAAATCTCTGTGTTATCAATTGCCGGCGCTGATGCAGGAGGGTACTGCAATAGTGGTGTCCCCTTTGATCGCCCTGATGAAAAATCAGGTAGATGCTATTAGGGACGTGTCCAGTGAAATAGGGGTGGCCCATGTTTTGAACTCCTCCTTAACAAAGACAGAGATCAAGCAAGTGAAACAGGATGTAAGCAGTGGGGTGACCAAACTTTTATATGTGGCGCCAGAATCATTGACAAAGGACGAATATGTTGCCTTTTTACAAGGGGAGAAAATTTCCTTTGTTGCTGTGGATGAGGCGCATTGTATATCGGAATGGGGGCACGATTTTAGGCCAGAATACCGCAATCTTAAATCTATTGTTGGTAGGTTGGGAGACAATATTCCCTTGATTGCCCTTACCGCCACAGCGACCCCTAAAGTTCAGGAAGATATTATTAAGAATCTGGGTATAACAGATGCCAAGGTATTTAAGGCCAGTTTTAACCGGCCTAACCTTTATTATGAGATAAGGCCAAAGACTCAAAATGTTGACGGGGATATTATTCGTTTTGTTAAGCAAAATTCTGGCAAGTCCGGTATTATTTATTGTCTTAGCAGGAAGCGGGTAGAGGAGTTGGCCCAGGTACTGCAGGTCAACGGTGTTAGTGCCGTACCTTATCATGCAGGATTGGATGGTAAAACTAGATCCAGGCATCAGGATATGTTTTTAATGGAGGATGTAGATGTGGTGGTTGCAACCATTGCTTTTGGAATGGGTATTGATAAACCAGATGTACGCTTTGTTATTCATCACGATATACCCAAAAGTATAGAAAGCTATTATCAGGAGACCGGAAGGGCTGGAAGAGACGGCGGAGAGGGACATTGTCTTGCCTTTTACTCCTATAAGGATGTGGAGAAACTGGAAAAATTCATGTCAGGAAAGCCGGTAGCCGAACAGGAAATCGGAAATGCACTGCTTCAGGAAATTGTGGGTTACGCTGAAACCTCAATGTCTCGCCGAAAATTCATACTTCATTATTTTGGGGAGGAATTCGATGAAATTAATGGGGATGGTGCTGAAATGGATGATAATACCAGAAATCCCAAGGAAAAGCAAGAGGCGACAGAGGATGTGGTAAAGTTGATAAATGTGGTATCTGGTACCAGTGAAAAATTTAAGTCCAAAGAAATAGTTAGGGCATTAACGGGAAAGGTAAACGCCTTGATCTCATCACATAGGACAGACGAAAAGGAATTCTTCGGAAGTGGAAAGGACAAAGATAAAGGCTATTGGATGGCCTTGATACGTCAAACACTTGTTGCCGGAATGCTTAAAAAAGAAATTGAGCAATATGGTATACTGCACGTAACTCCTGCAGGTAAGGAATATGTAAAGAATCCAACATCATTTATGATGACGATGGATCATGTATACAATAAGGAAGCTGATGATGCCATTGTAAGCGCCGCTAAAGCGTCTGGTGGTGTGGCCGATAACAATTTACTGAAAATTTTAAAGGACTTAAGAAAAAGAGAGGCCCATAAATTGGGTGTGCCGCCCTTTGTAGTATTTCAAGATCCCTCCTTAGAGGATATGGCCCTTAAATACCCAATATCCTTAGATGAATTGGTAAATATCTATGGAGTTGGAGAAGGTAAGGCGAAAAAGTACGGTAAGCCATTTGTGGATCAAATCGCTGCTTATGTTGAGGATAACAACATATTAAGACCAGATGATCTGATCGTAAAAAGTACAGGTGCCAATTCATCCTTGAAGCTATATATCATTCAAAACGTGGATAGAAAATTGCCATTGGACGATATTGCTTCGGCTAAGGGGTTGGAGTTGAAAGAGTTGATAAAGGAAATGGAACAAATTGTCTTTAGCGGTACCAAATTGAATATTGCCTATTGGATCGATGATATTTTGGATGAAGATCAACAAGAAGAGATTCATGATTATTTCTTGGAGGCCCAGACCGATGACCTAGAAGTGGCGTTGAAGGAGTTTGATGGTGATTATGAAGACGAAGAACTAAGATTGTATAGATTAAAGTTTATAAGTGAGGTAGCCAACTAAAGGCTGTCGCATTGTTGATTTGGACATTTAACTAGGAGGGTCCAACTTCGCACATTAACCCTAGTTTCTAGCTTCTGGCAGTTGAGGCCCATAGTGTTATGCTATGTGCCAAATCTTTATTGGACTGCTTTTTCCAATAAATGCAATGTCATTTTATCAGTGTCTAATTTGGCGTTTATACCTATTGGCAAGGTGAAATTGTTTTCAATATGGCCAAATGTCATGCCATACACTGCAGGTAAACCTAGTGGTTTGATCCTATCCATAATAACCTCCTTGAGCGTAAACGATTTTGTGTTCGGGATACTGTCACATCCTTTAAAAACTCCAAAAACAAATCCGGCAGCTTTATTAAAAGTTTTACCCTGAATTAATTGGGTCAACATTCTATCAATGCGATAGGGGGCTTCTTCAATATCTTCCAAAAAGACTATGGCATCGGTAAAATCAATTTCATGTGGTGTTCCTATCAGGGCATTTACCAGTGTTAAACTACCGCCTACCAATTTTCCATGTACTACACCAGGGTTAATGCAATACCTATTGTATTCTGCCTTGCGGTATTCCTCCTGCTTTGTTATTTCAACATTTTTGATAATGGGCAATTCATTGGTTTGCATTACCACATTGAGCAGCTGCTCAATACTATATGCATCGTTGATAGTGCTCCCAACTGGCCCGTGAAAGGTAATTAGTCCGGTTTCTTGATGAATGCCATTTAAAATAGCCGTTATATCGCTAAAACCAATTATTGCCTTTGGATTTTTCTTTATTAGGCCATAATCTATCATATGCATAATTCTAGTACACCCGTATCCTCCCCTGGCACAAAGTATTCCATCTACATTTTTATTGGCAAACATTTCGTTTAAGTCAGCTGCCCTTTCAGTATCACTATTGCTAAAGTACCCGTGGTTGCCAAGTATGCGATGGGTATGGAAAGGTATAAACCCCATTTTTTCCAAAGTTTCTTTGGCTTCTAACAAAATCTCTGGTTTAATGGCATAACCTGGGGCAATGAGTCCAATGGTATCCCCTTTTTTTAAAGCTTTAGGGTTAATGATTTTAATAATCGATTGAGTTGGTTGGGAATTGGCCAAAATTCTAGTCGGAATTAGAGTTGCCATTCCTACCCCTAGTGCTGTTTTAAAGAACTGTCTCCTTTTCTTCATGTATGTTATTATGTGCCACCTAAATATATGAAAATTTGCAAAAAAAAAGTCCACCACTCCCATGGCAGACTTCACTAAATAACGTTATAAATACTACATGCCCAGGGATGATGAGTCTTCTTTGGATTTAGCCCTTTTTAATTGTCGTTGTATTTTCTTTATGGCGGATTCTATAGATTTTTCGGGTTCAATGATATTATACTCTCCCCAAAAATCAGGATCTGAGAATCCAACAGCCTCATCCTCCAGAATTATGGAAGACTTAATTCGGTCCCTATATTTAGGAGTCTCACCAGTGGTGTTCTTTTCCCAATCAGTGATAGCCATTTCACAGGTCATACTATAGATCGAATTGAAAAGTCGGTCGTCCCAATTAATTTTGAATTCCAATAGGACATTGCTATAACCATAGTACCATTTTCCATCCTTTTCCCTATAGTCTACCCGGTAGGCAATATCCGTTGGCCAGACGTTGGCATGGGCGGGTTTTCTACGAACGAACATTTTAGAGGCCACATCCCTATCTGTGATGTTTAGAGAATAAATGGCACTGGTCAGAATTTTGTTCTCCGCATCTATGTACAGCTTTCCTTGGTAAAGCGGGTCTAATATTGCTTCTTTTTGTTTAAAATTGATTACAAAAATCAGTTTGTCGTTTACCATAGTGGAGTTTTCAAAACTAAAGGTATAATCATCAAATGTTTCTTCCGTAAAAATATATTGTGGATATTTTATCATGTCTACAAAGAGGGTGTTAAATGGCCCACCTTGCAGTTTAATGGCCAAGGTGTCCAATCTGCTGTAGTCTGTGCTTTTCCTCGCCTTATAAAGCTGTAATGCATCCTTGCGATCCGAATTGTAGGGAGATTTGTAAATATTGACAACTGCCTCGGACAAGGATACGTTTTTCCTTCTTTTTTTAATGGTTTCCCTATAAAAAGCTGTCATTAGGGTAGGGTCGTCAAAATAATTATCACCTTTTCTCTGCAAGGTTTCCTTTACAAGAGCTTTAGCATCTTTTGGAACAGCAAGGCTTACCTCGGATAATTCCGTAAAGCTTACCTCCAGTGCAATTTCATTTTTATTTTCCTTAAGTTGGCTTAAAGGGATTGTTTTTGTCCTATAGCCTAAAAACGACACAATGATTTGCCCCTCACTAATTTCTTTGGGAACTTTTAAGGAGAAGTAACCCTCAGTATTACTAACGGTACTTATATTGGTGTTTTCGATCGTAAGGCTTGCAAAGACCAATGGGTTATTGGTTTCGCTATCAATAATTTTACCTTGATATTGGTTAAAAGAACTTTCCTGTTCCTGCACATCTTGGTACAGCACTGCCGCCGAAAAGGTGGGCGTTACCCCTAAGAACAACAAAATAAATATTGTAGCTATAAGGGAGGTTTTTTTAAAGGGATTTTTTTTGAGTTTCATGGCTTTCTTTTTTTATATCACCTACATGACTTTTATATTTTGAATTAAACTTAAGATTCTAATAAAATAATGAGCAAATGTTGTACCGCGCCTATGTGTATGTCAAAATGACACTAATTTAAGACAATTTAAAGACATTATGTCACTGTTGTATTGATTGAGGTATTAGCAATAAATTTAAATGTTGTTGGTGAAGGTTGGTAAAAGATGGATTCAAGCTAAGCGTCTATTGCATATATCAACCAATGACTGTCTTCCTAAGTTAATGATTTTTAACGAAATACCCTCTTAAAATTTAAACAAAATTTTAAGAGGGTATTTGAAGAATTGGCCTGGCTAATTGAGTCTGATTTTTGTCGGACCAGATAAAGAGCCTTATTTTAATTTATTATGTGCGGTGAACTACAGCGTGAATGATTCGCAGGTTATTCTGCGTGCACATTTAGCGAAGTAGTTACAATTGAATCAAGAATTAAACATATAAAAGCTTGTGCTCCAGTGATTCGTCGAAAATAGATTTGCTCATGTCTGGACGCAGCATATTTGACTTGTATGCCGGAAATAGCATTAAGTAGGATGTAGAAAGTTTGCCAGTTTGTTTATTTCTTTCTGCGCACCTCAAAAATATCGGATCTTCTATCTTTTAGATTTCTGACACTTCCAAATTGGTTAAGTTCTCTCAATAAATCTATATCCAGGTCAACGATTAAGATCATTTCGGTATTGGGTGTTGCTTCTGCTTTTATGCCATTGGCAGGAAAGGCAAAATCACAGGGTGTAAAAACCATGGATTGGGCATACTGTATATCCATATTGTGGACCTTTGGCAAGTTGCCTACACTGCCTGCGATCGCTACGTAGCATTCATTTTCAATGGCTCTGGCCTGTGCGCAATATCGTACCCTGGAATATCCGTTTTGGGTATCTGTTAGGAAGGGAACAAATAAAATATCCATTCCTTCATCTGCCAATAGTCTACTTAATTCCGGAAATTCGGAATCGTAACAGATCAGCACACCTATTTTTCCACAATCAGTGTCAAAAGCTTTTAATTCAGTGCCTCCCTGCATGCCCCATACCTTTGCTTCATCTGGAGTTACATGTAATTTCTCATATCGTTCCTTACTACCATCCCTTTTGCAGATATACCCCACATTGTACAACCTTTCATCTTTTATTTCTGGCATACTACCTGTAATAATATTGATGTTATAGGAAATAGCCAATTCGGAGAAACGCTGAACAATGGTGGCCGTATGTTTGGCCAATTCCCGTATGGCAGCAGACTCGGACAAATGATTGTTCTCCGCCATCAAGGGAGCGTTAAAAAATTCGGGGAACAAAGCAAAATCTGAGCGATAACCGGAAACCGCATCTACAAAATACTCTGCTTGTTGAAGTACATCATCCAAACTCTTATAGGAACGCATTTGCCACTGGATAAGCCCCAACCGCACCACTTTTTTAATTACACTAGCCTTTTTATTTTTCTTTTCGTAATAGATATTATCCCACTCCAATAGCACTGCATAATCATTTGAGGCTGAATCGCCGTCCAAATAATTTTTCAAAATTTTGGTGGGGTGAAAATCATTGGATATCTGAAAATTAAGCACAGGATCATTTATTTCCTTCCGCTTTACCTTTTCTATATACGCCTTAGGCGACAGGGTATCCATATATTTATGATAGTTGGGGATTCTGCCACCAAAGGCAACCCCTTTGAGGTTTAAACGTTCACAAAGGTCTTTTCTATAGTCGTAAAGCCTTCGGCCTAACCTCATTCCCCTATATTCCGGTTTTATAAAGACATCGATGCCATAAAGTATATCCCCATCGGGAGAGTGGGTGTTGAAGGTGTAATTTCCAGTAATTTGTTGGTAGGTGTGTTTGTCTTCGAACTCATCATAATTTAGGATAAGCGATAGGGCACAGCCTGCAATCTGGTTATTGACCTTAATTACCACTTGCCCTTCGGGAAATCTAGATATCAGATTGTTTATCTGATTTTCTCTCCAGTAGGCATCGGGCATTGTGGTATACGATTCTATCATAGCCGATTTTAGCTCTTGATAATCATCTAGGCTTAAATATACCAATTCAATATTTTCTATATCTTCCATCTTCATGGCCGTACGCTTAAAATTAATAAGGGGTTAAATAAATTGCTTTTACTTGTGATGGGTCTTTGTTGAATCAGAAATCATCTCGTTTATATCATTTAGCTCCACTTCGGATAAATATCGCCATTTGCCAACGGGAACATCCAATTGAATATTCATGATTCTTATTCGCTTAAGGGCGGTAACATTGTAACCCAAATACTCGCACATTCTTCTTATCTGGCGGTTAAGGCCTTGTGTTAGTACAATTCTAAATTGAAATTTGTTGATTTCCTCGATTTCACATTTTCGGGTTACCCGATCTAGGATGGGAACACCATTGGCCATTTTTTCAAGGAAAGCTTTAGTGATGGGCCTATCTACAGTAACTATATATTCTTTCTGATGTTTATTTCTGGCTCGTAAAATCTTATTTACAATATCGCCGTCATTGGTCAAAAGAATTAGTCCCTCACTGGGTTTGTCCAATCTGCCAATAGGGAATATTCTGCTAGGATAATTAATAAAGTCGATAATATTGTCTTTTTCTACCCTGGTATCCGTAGTGCACACAATACCAATGGGTTTGTTAAAAGCAATATAAACCGGCTTTTCCTGGGGTTCGGAGATAAGCTCGCCATCTACGCGAACTTCGTCAATGTCGGTAATTTTTGTTCCCATTTCCGGAACTTTTCCATTAATGGTGACCCTACCCTGATCAATAAGTTTGTCCGCAGCGCGTCTGGAGCAATAGCCCATTTCACTTAAAAACTTGTTTATTCGGGTTGCTTCCTTCTCTTTCATAAACACTCCTTAATCCCGATTTTTTAAATCGGATTTATGGGCGAAATATACTTAATTAAACCTTCATTTTTGTTAACACGGCCACAAGATATTATACCTTTTCTTTTTTGCTCCTATTTATATCCAGGTGAACTCTTGTAAATGACTATTTTTTTAAAGGATCTGCATTTTCCATATAAATTTCCTTTTCCAGTTCATTGTTCAATTTTTTAAAGAACAATATTTCAGCATAGAATTGCCAATCGAAATTTATGGATTGGTTGGCCAAATGTGCGTGATGGTCCTGATCCAGAATATAATTAGTCGGTTTGGTTAAAATTCGTGTTTTACTGTAGACTTTTTCCAAATCATTTCTTAGAGAGCTAAATTCAGACTCTAGCTCCTTTAGCTTGGAAGCCGTAGCAATTATATCATCTCTACTTTCTGCCATGTCGTAATCCCTTAGGGCCAGTAGCATTTTTGGGCTGAACTGGGCCAATTTGTTCACTTGCTCATAAACTTGTAGGTTATGGTCATTACGCAGTGCGATTGATCGGGCATTTTCTATTTTTTTGGCAATACTGTCGGTCAGTAATAGTGTTTCGGCCGCCGTTTTTATCCGATCTTCGTTGGTCAGGCTCCATGCTCCTACATTTTCTTTATTGGGAAAGTCGATTACCCCTTTTTCCATAGCATTATCCATGGAAGGAAGATAATTGCGCTTGTTGCCCTTGAGCAAAGCGTTTTTCCAGAATGCCACGGGTGTTTCAAGTTCAGTAATAAAAGTACTGTTTGCATCGGCAAGGGGATATCCGTATTCTCTTTGTCTAAAGGCAGCCTTAATTTCTTCTTTGTTGCGCTTATCTCCGATCCAGGAATATTCTGCAAAAGCCAAAATGCCTCTCATATACAATTCAAAATGTGGTGAATCATCATCCCACAGAGTTAATAATAGGCCCTTAAGACCACTATTTATGGAGCTTACTGCGAAAGATCTGATATTTTCCATATTACTTTCTTCCTGAGGCATTAAAACCCATCTGGTTTGACCGGCAGTAGCACCCATTACTTGAAGGCCGTGATCCGTAAACCATTGCATGGCTTTAACATTCCCTAGTGCCTGTGGAGAACTGTAGTTCCATCGCATATAGATGCAATTCTTAGGGAAAATATCCAGGAATTCCAATAATTTATGTTCATTCTCCAACCAGACTTGATCTACCTCGGCCTGGGTCATTTCCATTTTAAACATAGGATCATAAACATCTGCTTGCTTAAGGGGCATGTCGTCCCAAAAAATTGGCGTTTTTCCGTGTTCCTCTGCAAACTTGGCCACTTTGTCCAACCACATTAATTGCAATTTCAGCGGCGATTCCTTACTTCCTCTTCCTGTAGTATGTACTTCGTCACCTCCCACATGCAGATATTTGCCATATGGAAAAGCTTCCATAGCATCTAAATAGAGGTCAAATTGGACTTCGTAAGTTTTTGGATTCAGGGGATTAAAGGCCCAATCACTTTCGTGATTATCCCTAAGTTCCATATATTCTGGATGTTTTAGGACAAAGGACGCATGGCCCAATCCCTGTACCAGAGGACTGATTTCTATATGACGGGCTTTGGCATATTCGCTTATTTTTTTCCACTCCTCGATACTTAAAGCATCTTCTGAGGCAACAATTGGTTGACGTTTATATTTTAATTTGTCCTCAATTTCCAATATGATGCCGTTGATCTTGTAGCTGGCAAACTTATCCAGCAATTGATAATAGTATTCCGTCTTTTCCATATGATGCTTTACGTCCAACTGTATTGAACGATAAGCCAAAAGAGGGTAATCCTTTATTTGACACAAAGGTAAGTTTACCTTTTGATCCTTGGAATCCACGAATAACTGTTCCAATGTTTTAAAACCATAGAACAAGCCAGCCTCATCCTTTCCGGTTATATGAATTTGTTGGTCGGAAATGGCTAAGGTGTACCCTTCCGCAGGGGTATCTAATTTGGCATCTATTTCGTAGTTTAAAATAGTCTTACCTATATTATTGTCAAGGATCATAATATCCTTGTTAATTATGGGTAATGCTTCACTGTTTAAGGCAACAACATTTAAGGTTTGGTCGAAGGATATGGAACTAGAGCCGGTTACTACAAATTCTTGAGGTTGGGGCAGTACTTTAAAGTCACCCAATTTGTTCTCCTTTTGACTGCAGGAGAAAAGTAAGATAGATATTGTTAGAAGATAGATGCCTGTTATTTTATTCATATGACTTTTAATTGGTAGTTGATATTTTTGGATAGCTACTTTAAATGTTGATTAATTGGTAAAAATATTGAATAAGATTCAAATATGAAATCTTTTTGGATAATAGGCAATAAAGATTTTCTCGGTAAGTCACAGTAGATTTATCTTTTATTGTAATTAACTATTTAAACTCCAAATTGTTCCAAATGGTGGTTGAGATGTTTGTAGAACAAATTGTTCCATTCCATTTTGGTAAGAGGGCCAAAAGAATGTGATTCTTTATTATGGAAGTAACCCTCACCAAGTTCCTGTGTTTTACTTAGGTGTTCTATCAATCGCTTTTTTTCAATTTCAAAGTCCCTTTCGTCTACAATTAGAAAAGCAGGAGCGGTCCTACTATTTTTTTTGTACGGTTTTTCATTAACTACGGGCTGTTTAACAAAAAGTTTGAGCATAAGTTTCATTATGCCGTTAGGTTTGGGGTGTTTTTCCGTATAAACCATTTCATAGGAGACATTACAATGGGCCAGCATCTGTGCAACATTCATTTTACCCCATAAGCCGATGCTTTTTGGGTCTAATTCATTTATGCGGCTAATAACATTATCCACAATCTCTTTGTTGAAAATATTCTCCATTTTTCTTTATTGTTATTTTTTATTTATCCAGTTGGTCGATACTCTATTTGCTGGGAAATTCTACAGTTATTATTACTTAAATTAAATCGTGATTGCAATGTGCACAAATAGCATAATCTAACTTATTTTACCATAAAAAGAGCATTGACGAAAAAGAGTTTTCCATTTTCCCAAAAACCGCGAAAAAGGGGGTTGTCTACCATGTAAACTACCTGTCCCTTGCCAAGTTTTTCTACTCCGAACACTAATGTGTTCGCAATTTTTTTCTTTGCTTCGCTTCCAGCGAAACCAGAAATGGGAGTTGTGTTTTTCTCTAAATAAGCGACAGTGCCCGAATCCAAATTTTCATAGGCGTCATCAGTTAATTTAAGTGTAAAATATTGATCACCGTAACCATAGGCCAAAGGGTGTGTTGGGTCTACTTTGGTGTTGAAAATTGCTCCTGTAATCGAGTTTTTGATGTCTTCGCGCTCAGCCTCTTCGTAAGGCAGTATAACTTCAGTACTATCTTTTTTGACTTCCTTTTCTTTTATTTTAAAACCGTGTTCTCCATTTATACCTTTTATGGCACCTTCCATAGCTATTAATTTTCCTCCATTTCTCACAAAATCCTTTAACTCCTCAAGTCTACTCTCATTGAAGAACTTAGTATACCATCCGTTTGGTAGAATAAGGACATCGTATTCGGATATATCCATTTCATCATAATATTCAGTATCCAAAATGGTCAGCGGAAAGTGGAGCTGTTGCTCAAAAAAGTGCCAAATTTCCCCAAACTCAAGGGTGCTTGTAGGTTCACCGGATAGCATGGCTATTTTGGTGTCCGTAATCATAGGTACGTAGCTGGAGCCAAAATCATTTCCTTTTTCCACAAATCCGGTATTTGTCGGTGTTAATAAGGTTTTATTGTTTTTGGCCACCCTTCTTAATGTCTCTACGAAGACATTGTAATTTTTGTTGTCACCTTTGGTGATGATTAAGCTTCCCCGGTCAAATTCTTTACCTTCCAAATGAAATGGATTTTTGGCAAACCGAACTCTGATATTTTCCTTCATTAAAGCTGTTAAAAAACGGGCATCCTTCATACTGGACCAGTCGCTTATATAGGCATAATTATCCTCGGGGATATAGTCTCCTTTCGGTGGGGAAACAGTCCAATTGGCAGGCGTGTTCGAATCGACCAATGTTAGGGAAGCAATAGCCTCCAATCCATAGGCATAGGGTAAGGACCATGCTGTAATGTCATAGGTGAGCGAATCGCTGAGTTTGGTATTGGGTTCCATAAGTACTTGCGCCAAGGTGCCTTTAGCTTGATTAGTAGAGACTACTAAACTAGTTGGGGTCGTTTTTAATGTCCCCAACTTTCCAGAATTGTACAAGTAGCCTTTAACGGTACCTTCCTTGGCCCAGCCGTATTTAATCTCATGGGATTCAAGTAGTTTTGTAAGGGCATCAATTTTATCGGGATCACCGTTCATTACATAACTCATATATTTGAAATTCTTTTTCTGATAGAACTTCTTGAACTCCTTATTTAATTTTTCTACATTCTTGGAGGCTACTTCTACTGTAGAAAGGCCTGTAGTAAGATGATGGGCTATACGGTCTTGAAGCGTAAGCGTATCCCCAATAAGTGTTTTTATTCCCAATCCGGCATGTCCACTGCCACCCTGTTCATAGGTCATTCCGATGCCTCCATTATAAGTGGGATAGGTGTCACCATAACTAGGATATAAAAGGTCGAAAACTTCTTTTGTGAAATAAAACCAGCCATTGGCATCAAAGTATTTAGCGTGATTCTTACCTATTGTTACCTGAAAATCGCGCTGAAAATTAGTTACAACTTCATGAAAGGGTTCTGCGGCCGGGGCAAAATAATAGGGGTTATTAACTCCTTGTTCATGAAAATCTACATGTACATGGGGCAGCCATTGGTTAAATACCTTAAGGCGTTGTTGACTTTCTATTTGGGTGAGCCATGCCCAATCTCGATTTAGGTCGAACATATAGTGGTTAGACCGCCCGTTCAACCAGCCCTCATGGTGTTCCTTGCTATTAGGATCTATATTATTGGGCGTATTTTTAAACTGATTGTACCAGTTAACATAGCGATCCCGTCCATCTGGATTAATGCAGGGATCTATAATTACTACAGTGTTTTTGAGGTAGGAAGCTTTAACCGTCAATAGCTCATAAATGGTCTGCATGGAGGCTTCGGTGCTTGCACTTTCATTTCCATGGACATTGTAACTTAACCATACTATGGCTTTTGTTGGTGAGCCTTCGCCTATGGTGTTCTTTAGGTGCTCTGCTCTAATAGACTCCAGGTCAAGAATGTTTTCGGCAGTAGAAACATAGGCTACGTACAAGGGTCTTCGTTCGTTGGTTTTTCCGTATTCTACCAATTTCACTCGATCGGGAGCATTGTCAGCCAAGTATTTATAGTAATCCACCACTTGATGGTGCCGTGTGAATTCCGATCCCAAGCCGTACCCCAGAAATTCTGAAGGAGATTGTAAAGTCTGGGAAATGCCTAAGGTTGTAGTAAGTAGAATAAAGGTAAATAGAAGTTTTTTCATCAAAATACATTAATATGCTTCAAGTCAAATCTAAGGATTATTAGTGATATTAATTCAATTCTATTGGTGGGTGCCATGTTTGGGTTTACCAAGGCAATGCCCTAAAAGCTATTTTAAAATTGAAAATTAAACTTCTTAACGTATTTTTAGGAACTGAAAAAAGGGATAATTTTATCTTTACCAGCTATTACCAATATTTCTATGGAAGTCGAAGGCATACCCTTTAAAAAAACTGGTTATTTTTCTGAATTAATTTGCGACTATCTGGATGGCAAAGAGACCTTGTCGCCTTTTTATGGCAAACCTCCCCAAATAAATCAATTTAAGGAACAGATAAAAGCCAAACAAAATTTCCCGCAGGCCCATCGGAAGGTTTTACATTCGGTACTTAAAGAACAATATAATAGTGTTAGCATATCCGAGGATACCAAAGTAAATATTTCGCTCTTAAAAGAGGCCTCTACTTTTACGGTTGTTACCGGACATCAATTAAATTTGTTTACAGGCCCCCTGTATTTTCTTTATAAGATTATTTCTACCATTAATCTAACCAAGGAGCTAAAACTCTCCAATCCCGAATGTAATTTTGTGCCTATCTATTGGATGGCCACTGAGGATCACGACTTTGATGAAATTAATTATTTCAATTTTAAAGGAAAGAAATTACAATGGAATAAAAAGGCCTCCGGTGCGGTAGGACCAATGGAAACAGATGGGTTGGAAGCTATTTTAGAGGCTTTTTCCAATGAAATGGGGAATAGCATCAATGGCAATAGGCTAAAGGAATGGTTTTCCAAGGCCTATTTGGAACACGATAACCTTACGGATGCCACACGCTTTTTGGCCAATGAGCTTTTTGGCGAACACGGGCTGGTAATTTTGGATGGAAATAATGCCGAATTAAAACGTTTATTACAACCCTATGTAAAACGGGATTTGTTGGAAAATACTTCGTATAAAAAAGTAATTGCAACTATAGATGAGCTTCAGGCCTTACCAGAAAGTTATGGTATTCAGGTTAATCCAAGGGAGATAAATTATTTTTATTTGATCGATGGTGTCCGTGAAAGGATAGTAGAGCGCGATGGCAAATTTTATGTAAATGACACTAAAATCGAATTTAGTCAGGCGGAAATATTGGCCGAACTGGAGAACTACCCCGAACGTTTTTCACCCAATGTAATTGCCCGACCTCTGTACCAAGAAGTTATTTTGCCCAACCTCTGTTATATAGGTGGCGGAGGGGAATTGGCGTATTGGTTGCAGTTGAAAGCCATGTTTGAAGAAATGAAAGTGCCGTTCCCTGTCTTATTACTTCGTAATTCGGCATTGGTAATTACAGGGAAACAGATGGAGAAATTACAACGGATGAATATTTCCTTAACGGATATATTTCTAAAGCAAAGTAGTCTTATCAATAAGAAGATTAGGGAGATTTCTAATATTGATATAGATTTTACCCCACAGAAAAAATATTTGGAGGAGCAGTTTAAAGGATTGTACGAGCTGGCTTCACAAACCGATGCATCTTTTCTAGGTGCCGTAAAAGCTCAAGAGGTAAAGCAATTGCAGGGATTGGACCATTTGGAGAAAAGGTTGCTGAAAGCGCAAAAGCGAAAGTTGGAGGATCATGTGATGCGTATGACCGAGATTCAGAATCAGCTTTTTCCCAATAAATCGCTCCAAGAGCGAAATCTTAATTTCTCCGAGCTTTATCTAGAGTATGGCGAGCGATTAATTCCAAAATTAATGAAGGCACTCAGGCCTTTATCTGGAGATTTTTCCATTATTGAAATGGAATAATATATATCCTATTTTATCGGAGTGCGTGGAAAGTTAGTGAACAATCAAATGGTTATATTTGTTAAAAACAGACTATGTCCATGCACAAAGTAGATTTTGAAATGGTGGAAATGACCTTGGATGTCATGAAATACGCCATTGGACGCATTACCCATCCTGCGCCGGAATTGGGCAAGCCGAAAAAAGAAGAAGAGCTAAAAGCTTTAGTAGGAGAAACCGTAACTCCTGAGGGTATAGGAGGAGAAAGAGCGTTTCAATTATTCAAAGAAGTGCTAATTAAAGCTACGGTGCCCATTGATCATCCCAGACATTTAGCGTTTGTACCGGCCGCACCAACGCGCGCAGCGGTGATGTTTGACCTGGTAACCTCGGCATCCAGTATTCACGGGGCTTATTGGATGGAAGGGGCTGGCGGAATATTTTGTGAGAACGAGGCTATGAAGTGGTTGGTTTCCCTAACAGGTTTGCCCAAGGGTTCCTTTGGGGTGTTTACTAGCGGAGGTACTGCCGCGAACTTATCGGCCATGGTTACCGCTAGGGAAAATTGGCGCAAGAATCTTAATAATACCAATAAAAAAGGTTTAATAATCACTTCCTCTGGGGCCCATTCATCCGTAAAATCTATGGCCAAGGTAATTGACTGTGATGTTATTTTGGTGGAAACCGAGGAACAAATGACCTTTGAGGCCTTAAGAAAGAAAGTCGATTCCCTCGATGCCCAACAAAGAGATAGGTTGTTTGCGGTTGTTGGTACTGGAGGTACTACCAATGCCGGTATCATTGATGATCTGTCTGGAATTGCCGAAGTTTGCAATACGGAAAATCTGTGGTTTCATGTAGACGCTGCCTATGGTGGCGGGGCCTTGGCTTCCAAAACGGTTCGCCCCCTTTTTCATGGTATTGAACAAGCAGATAGTATTACCATTGATCCACATAAATGGCTTTTCTCACCGTATGATTGTGGCGCCATAATTTATAAAAATCCAGAATTGGCCAAGGAAGCGCATTCCCAAGAGGGTTCTTATTTGGAAATATTCAAGGATGAAGGTGCACATGGTTTTAATCCCTCGGATTATCAAATACAGCTAACGCGCCGGGTAAGGGGATTGCCGCTTTGGTTTTCATTGGCCATGCATGGAACGGATAAGTATACGTGGGCAGTGGATCAAGGTATTGAGTTGGCTAACTTAGCTGGGGAACTTATTCGTGAGCACCCCTTGGTTGAATTGGTCAGGGAACCTAGTCTTTCATGTGTGTTATTTCGAAGAAAAGGATGGTTACCCCAGGATTACACCAATTGGACCTATAAAAATCACAGGGAAGGGTTTGCATTGGTAACACCTACCAAGTATAAGCAAAAGGGTATTTATGAAACAGTGGCGCGATTTTGCTTTATTAACCCTGATACTACTGAGAAGGATATCTCTATGATATTGGATTCCATGGCTTAAGCTGAAGCGGAAAAATTGGGGATCTATTTAAGGTACCAAATACTCACTTTCCCACAGATTGCCAACTTTAGAGAATCGGACCCTGATATGATTGGGTTGACTTAATTTTAGATATTCAATTTTATAAGGGGTAATCTCCACTAGACAGAAATGATTTTCTTCACTAAGATATTCCAAATTCTGGGGATTAATTAAATTACTGCCTGGCGATCTAGTGGTAGTGTATTGTTTTTTTGCCAGTGTATCCAGCTTGCTCCAATATTTTTCTTTGGTGTCATTATCATCTTTAAAGGCTGCCGTACCTTCAATCTTTATTTGTATCAATTTGGATGGATGGTAAAGGAGCAGGCTTACCTTTTTGTTTTCTTTAATATGGGTAATTTTTTTAGAACGTTTATCGGTGTAAAAAGTTAGTTTTAAATCTTTGGAAACTTCCCTTAATACCACGGTACGCAGACGCGCTACCTGATCTAGGCCCACGGTGGAGAAGGTGAAAAATTTAAAAGGATGGTCTTTTTCTGTGGGCCCCTTCTGCAGCTCTTCCCTTATTTCTTGTAAATAAATGGTGGCCATGATATTGTTTTTTATGTTTTATTAAAGATAAAAATAAATGTTGGAGTAGGGTATTTCTTTTCTCAGTTGTTCTAGATATAAATTGCTATGAATTTGAAAATAATTTCGAATTAAATTGCGAGTAGTTAGTAAGAGTTAATTGGTTTAGGTTGATTTTGATTAGAAAGCCCGGTTGGTTACCGGGCTTTATTTTTGTGCTAATATGCTAACACTATACCAAACAAGCGCATTTTAAACGTATTCTAACCCCAAATTAAGGCACGGTCCAAGAATAATTTAATTTACTTTATAAAGAAAGAATCCCTTTGTTCTAAGGGCTATTCAGCAAATATTGGTGCGTAAACTTATGCTGTTTATAAGTTTTGTGATTATTAAACCACAAAGATACTTTTACAAAAATTTCAAATTACTATTTTTGCCCATGCAAAATAACGTCCTAATATTAGATTTTGGTTCCCAATATACGCAGCTCATCGCTAGAAGGGTCAGGGAACTCAATATATTCTGCGAAATAAAACCGTACAACCATTTGCCTAAAGATTTATCGGAATACAAGGCTGTAATCCTTTCAGGGTCACCTTTTTCTGTAAGGGCCGATGATGCTCCACATCCTGATTTATCCCAAATTAAAGGTAAAATGCCCTTATTGGCTGTTTGCTATGGTGCCCAATATTTAGCTCACTTTAATGGTGGCAAGGTAGCGCCTTCGGATACCCGTGAATACGGAAGGGCAAAATTGTCTTTTATTGATCATAGTGAATCCTTTTTCGAAGGAATTTCTGAAGGTAGCCAAGTTTGGATGAGCCATAGTGATACGATAAAGGAATTGCCTGCTGGAGCAATTAAATTGGCCAGTACCCATGATGTGGAGAATGCAGCCTATAAGCTAAAGGATGAAGAGACTTACGCCATTCAATTTCACCCTGAAGTGTATCATACTACCGATGGAAAAAGATTATTGGAAAACTTTTTGGTGCATATAGCTGGGGTAGCGCAGACGTGGACCCCGGATTCCTTTGTGGAAACCACAGTGGCCGAATTAAAGGCTAAAATTGGGAATGAAAAGGTTATTCTAGGACTTTCTGGGGGAGTAGATTCAACTGTTGCGGCAGTTTTATTGCACAAAGCTATTGGGAAACATTTGCATTGTATTTTCGTAAATAATGGACTACTTCGTAAAAATGAATTCCAATCAGTTTTGGATCAATATGAAGGAATGGGGTTAAATGTTAAGGGAGTGGACGCTTCGGCACGTTTTTTGGATAACTTGGAAGGAGAAAGTGACCCAGAAAAGAAAAGAAAAGCCATAGGTAGGGTTTTTATAGAAGTCTTTGATGATGAATCGCACTTGGTGGAAGATGCAAAATGGTTGGCGCAGGGTACCATTTATCCAGATGTTATTGAATCCGTTTCAGCCACAGGCGGTCCGTCGGCAACGATTAAAAGTCATCATAATGTAGGTGGTCTGCCAGACTATATGAAATTGAAAGTAGTGGAGCCATTGCGAATGTTGTTTAAGGACGAAGTTAGACGCGTAGGTGCCAGTTTGGGTATCGATAAGGAATTGTTGGGCAGGCATCCTTTTCCAGGGCCAGGATTGGCGATTCGAATCTTGGGAGACATAACTCGTGAGAAAGTGGCTATTTTGCAAGAGGTAGATGCCATTTTTATTAACGGTTTAAAGGAATGGGGCCTTTATGACAAGGTATGGCAAGCGGGAGCAATGCTATTGCCTGTTAATAGTGTTGGTGTCATGGGCGATGAAAGGACTTATGAAAAATGTGTAGCTTTAAGAGCCGTGGAAAGTACCGACGGAATGACAGCGGATTGGGTTAATTTACCCTATGAGTTTTTACAGAAAACTTCCAACGACATTATAAATAAGGTAAGAGGTGTAAATAGGGTGGTATATGATATTAGTTCCAAACCACCTGCAACTATTGAGTGGGAATAATTGGCTGGTTTGTATAGCGAATTCTAAATTTCCAAGTGTAACCTTAATATTTAATTGTTAGTATAACATTATGACGTTTGTTTTCGTTCTCAATTTTGTACTTGGCTTATTATTAATAGAATAAATAAAATCTATACTTGTGAAAATATATAGAAAAGTAATATTTACAACATTTTTTTTATTGTTATTGAGTATTAATGCAATAGCTCAAAAATTCACTACCCATTCCGTTAAAGCTGGTGAAACCTTGGAAAGTATCTCAAAACGGTACAATGTATCCGAGCAAGGGATATTAAATTATAACAAGGAGATAAAAAGGGGGCAGGCCTTGAGGGCCAATACCATCTTGGTAATTCCGTCAGCAAACGGTGGGGTGGTAAAAAAAGATAGTGTAAATGGGGTTTCTACCTTGTTGCAAGCGCTACAAGGAAATGAATCCGATCTACAACAGCAGCAACCTGTAGGCTATATTTCGCACAGAACCAAAAGAAAGGAAACTTTGTTCGGGATCTCCAAGAAGTATGCTATTTCTGAGGATGATATTAAGCGCTACAATAAGGAGTTGTATTCCGTACAATTGAAAAAGGGTATGATTCTTAAAATACCCAAATACAAAAGGGTTGACCCTTCTGACTTGGAATTCAATGAAGAAAATTATGAGATCTATACGGTACAGCCCAAGGAGACTCGTTGGAGTATTGCCAATAAGTATGGGATTACTATAGATAGTTTATTGGTGCTGAACCCCAAGTTATCCAAAATAACAGATTATTTATCCTCTGGTCAGGAGCTGTTGTTGCCGAAATTATTGGGCAGTTCTATTAAAGATCAAGAAACCCAATTGTACAATTCTTATACTGTTCCACCCAAACAAACTTTTTATAGTTTGGAAAAAAAGTTTGGCTTATCGGCCAATGAAATTATAGCCTTGAATCCCGAAATAAAGGAAAGAGGTGGCTTAAAGGAAGGAATGGTGTTGAGAATTCCAGTACAAAAGATAGAGACCGGCGTGGTAAATATTGATAATTACAATTTTTATGAGGTCAAACCTAAGCAGACTGAGTTTTCGCTTACCCGGAAATTTGGGGTAACCTATAAAGAATTATTGGATCTTAATCCAGAATTAAAAGAAGGGCTAAAGGCTGGAATGGTTTTGAAATTACCCAAGGCACAGACGGGTAATTTTGATGTGAAAAATGCGCTGATCTTAGATAAGATTAATTTAAGGGACAGTATCAATAGGCTAAACCATCCAAGAATATTATTTCTTTTACCCTTTAGGTTGGATAGGTTGGACTTAAAGGACAATGCAGCCACTAAGAATGCCATAGAAAATAGAAAAGATGTGAAATATAGCTTAGGTCTATATTCTGGTGCAATGGTGGCTTTGGATTCAATAGCCAAATTGGGAATCTCCGTAGATGTAAAAACTTATGATACGCAATTGGATCTGAACCGAACCAAGGGTATATTGCAAAAGGAAAATTTGATAGGCGTCTCTGCAATTTTTGGTCCTTTAGAACCCCAATCCCTAAAAGAGGTGGCAATGCAGGCTGCAGAATACGGAGTTCCAGTTGTAGCTCCATTGACCGAAAAAAGCGATTTAAGTTTAAACAATGTGTTTTTTGCCCTTCCTTCTGAAAAGGTTTTGGAGGATCATATGATGACCTATGTGGAAGGCTTACGGACCAAAGAGAATATTATTATAATTGCCGATCAAAAGAATAAGCCTACAGAATCCGCTTTGATGATGAAATTCCCAGGAGCTAAAATCGTCGCTTTAAAGGAAGATCGCTCTGTGGACATTGATAAAATCTCAAAGATTATGTCGCTTGAGAATGAAAATTGGGTGTTTTTGGAAACGGATCAGGCTAATGTGGTGTATCATGTAGGGTCCTTGCTCAACTCTTTAATAAACAAGGAAGTTAGCATCCGACTTTTCACTACTGACAAAAACAAGGCTTTTGATAGTGAGGTTGTTTCATATTCACACCTTTCTAATTTAAGATTCACCTATCCTTCCGCATCGCGAGAGGCCGAAGATAATGGTTTCTTAAATTCATATAGAAAAAAATATGGATCGGATCCTGATGCCTATGCAATTCGCGGCTTTGACCTTACAATGGACATGCTTTTAAAATTGGCTTATAAAAACGATTTGGTGATTGCTTCCAAGCTTATTGGGGAAACGGAATATATTGGTAACAAGTTTAACTTTAACAAAGACATCTCCTCCGGATATTTTAATAGAGCTTCTTATATATTAGGCTATGAGAATATGAGAATGGTAGAGCTTAAGGATTGAAGCCGATGACCTCTAAAGTGACCTATATTGGCGGACTTAGAACCAATTGTGAACATATTAGATCGGGCAATGCATTTATTACCGATGCTCCATTGGACAATCATGGACTGGGGGAAGCATTTTCCCCAACGGACACCGTAGCTACCGGCTTGGCTAGTTGCATGTTCTCTGTTATGGGAATAAAGGCTAGGAATTTGGAATTAAATCTCGAGAATTCTACTGCAGAGGTCACCAAGTATATGGAGACTGAACCGAGACGTATTTCTAGGATCGATGTTAAATTCCAAATGCCCCAAATCATCTCCGATAAACATAGGAAAATTTTAGAGCATTCTGCACGTTCCTGTCCGGTACATTACAGCTTGCACCCGGATATAGTAAAAAATATCACTTTTCAATGGGAACTTTAAAGACAATACTTGTTTTTGCTATAGGCCTCATGCTCAACTTGGGGTTTGGTCAAGAGGAGGAGATTATTGAATGGCAACCCGGTAAAAAATTGACTTGGGCCGATTTTAAGGGCAAGCCATCCAATATTTCCAATGCCGCTGCCATTACGGCAAGTGGAATTACCTACAGTTTTTCTGCTCAAGGAACCGCGGATAAAATGGAACTCGATTTCACGGTAAGCTGTCATTTTTATCCCAACAAATCTTGGTATAAACACAAACTTACCAATTCAACTGTTTTAAGTCATGAACAATTGCATTTTGATATCACCGAAGTTTACGCCCGTAAAATGAGGCAAGAATTGGCAAAGGCCAAATTCAATAAAAATGCAAAATCACAGGTGAAAGTGATATATAGAAATGTCCTTAAGGAATTAAATGATTTTCAAAATAAATACGATTCGGAAACCAATTATTCAAGGGATACGGTTCAGCAATTAATTTGGAATAAAAGAATCAAAAAAGCCTTAAACAATTAAAAGGAGACTTTTTAAAAAGTCTCCTTTTAGATCAATATCTTCTTTAAGATTCTAGATTGACATTCTGTTATACGTCACAAATGGTAACCCCTTCTTGTAGGGCTGCAATTTTATCGTCCCAAGTAGGTATAAATTCTTGTGCCACATGTCCTTTATATCCAGTAGCCAAAATAGCCTTCATGATAGCAGGGTAATATAGTTCCTGAGTTTCATTAATTTCATTGCGTCCAGGGTTTCCGCCAGTGTGGTAGTGTCCAAAATACTCATTGAAATCTTGAATGTTCCTAATAATATCACCTTCCATTATTTGCATATGGTAGATATCATATAATAATTTAAAATTATTGGACCCCAATTTTTTGCACAATTCCACACCCCATTCAGTGTGGTCGCACATATAATCTTCATGGTTCACTTTAGAATTAAGCAACTCCATTTGTATTACTACCCCGTGTTTTTCAGCCAAGGGCATAATCTGTTTTAATCCGTCTACACAATTTTGCAGACCAACAGCATCATCCATTCCCCTCCGATTGCCACTAAAGCAGATAAGATTGGTGTAGCCAGCTTCTGCCACTTTGGGAATCATATCTGTGTAATTTTTGATCAAGGTTTCATGGTACTTAGGGTCGCTCCAGCCTTCCGTAAGGCTAATTTCTGCCCCGTTGCACATGGAAGAGTTAATATTGTACTTTTTAAGTAACGGCCAGTCTTTAGGGCCAATAAGATCTATACTTTGTATTCCCAAGTCATTTAATGATTTTAGAAAATCTTCAAGAGGGATGCTACCATAACACCAATAGCAAACGCTGTGATTAATGTTATTTTGTAGCTTTGCCACTTTTTCTTTATTTGATTCCATTGCATTTCCATTTTTGCAAGCCAGCAAGCCCACAGATGCGGCCGCTGATGTTCCTATAAATGTTCTTCTTTTCATTGGTTTAATTGTATGTGTTCAAAGTTATGAGCTGTTTTCCGCTACCCCTTTTGGTCATATTGTCAAGGTTGTAGGGTAGATTAAATTTTATAGCCCTAATTCTAATAATAAGGCATATTTCGGGTTGTTTGGTTATAAGTGTAAAAAGTACATGTATAAAGATAAGTGATTTCAATTAAAATTACGCAATTTAGAAATAGAATGTTCAAAACATTAAGGTTTAAATGGGGGAGTAGATTTTGGTCAAATAATTGGGAAGCCGACCCGAAGATGGTATATTTGGATAGATTCTTGAATATGAATGTAGTTCCGGATAAAAGGCAATTAATAGAATTGGCACATTATAGAATGCCATTTGGGAAGTTTAAGGGAAGGTATTTGGTGGAACTTCCCGAACCATACCTGATTTGGTTTCAACAAAGTGGATTTCCAGAGGGAAAACTCGGAAATTTGTTAAGATCCATGTTGGAAATTAAAATTAACGGACTAGAGGGGTTAATTAGAAAGATTCAAAAAGATTTTCCTCAATATTAGCAGTTAATTGTTATAGCAATTCGTATTTTTGCTCGCGTTACGAATTCAACCTAACGCTTCATGTCACAGACTAAATATATTTTTGTAACCGGTGGGGTTACTTCATCCCTAGGAAAGGGGATTATAGCAGCCTCTCTTGCCAAATTATTACAGGCTCGAGGTTATAGAACTACTATCCAAAAATTAGACCCTTATATCAATGTTGATCCGGGAACATTAAATCCCTATGAGCATGGTGAATGTTATGTAACCGATGATGGTGCGGAAACCGATTTGGACTTGGGGCATTACGAACGTTTTTTAAATGTTAGGACGTCACAGGCAAATAATGTTACCACAGGAAGAATTTACCAAAGTGTTATTGAAAAGGAACGTAGAGGTGAATTTTTAGGAAAAACGGTTCAAGTGGTACCCCATATTACAAATGAAATAAAAGAACGTATCCAATTATTGGGAAAAAGTGGGGATTACGACATTGTAATTACCGAAATTGGTGGTACAGTAGGTGATATAGAATCATTGCCATATATAGAAGCTGTGCGCCAGTTGCTATGGGAGTTGGGCGATAATAATGGAATTGTAATTCATTTAACCTTGGTGCCCTATCTTTCAGCTGCGGGCGAATTAAAGACAAAACCGACCCAACATTCTGTTAAGACCTTAATGGAAAGTGGCATAAAGGCAGATATTTTGGTCTGTAGGACCGAGCATGAAATTCCAGATGAATTAAAAGATAAACTCGCTCTTTTTTGCAATGTAAAAAGGGAAGCGGTGATACAATCCATAGATGCATCCACCATATATGATGTGCCCATCTTAATGCAAGAAGAAGGTCTGGATACTGTAACCTTAAAAAAATTAGCGCTACCGGATGATGTGGTTCCTGATCTTACGAAATGGAATCAATTTTTGCAATGGCACAAAAATCCTAAAAATGAAGTAACCGTAGGACTTATAGGCAAGTATGTGGAATTGCAGGATTCCTATAAATCCATTTTGGAATCTTTTATCCATGCGGGTTCTGTAAACCATGTGAAAGTAAAAGTTAAATCGATTCATTCCGAACATCTTACGGCCAAGAATGTGGAAAAAAAGATGCAAGGTTTGGATGGTATTCTTGTAGCACCCGGGTTTGGGGAGAGAGGTATAGAAGGAAAGATTAAAGCGGTCCAATTTGCCCGTGAAAATGAAATTCCATTTTTGGGTATATGTTTGGGAATGCAAATGGCTGTAATAGAATATTCCAGAAATGTACTTGGTTTAAAAAATGCCAATTCCACAGAGATGGATGAAAACACCCCTGATCCTGTCATCAGTATTATGGAGGAACAGAAAAACATCATAAATAAGGGAGGAACTATGCGATTAGGTGCATGGGCCTGTGATTTAAAAAAGGGGAGTTTGGTGCAAAAAATCTATCATGGGGCTTCCGAAATTTCAGAGCGCCACCGTCACCGTTATGAGTTTAACAACAGCTATAAAAAACAACTGGAGGAAGCTGGTCTAGTAGCTTCTGGTGTAAATAAGGAAACAGGATTGGTAGAAATAGTAGAGATTCCTTCACACCCGTGGTTTATAGGTGTGCAATATCACCCTGAATATAAGAGTACGGTAGACAATCCGCATCCGTTATTTGTAGGATTTGTAAAAGCAGCATTAAAACACCAAAAGGAAGGAAAGCAATAAATTAGTGCCAGTTTGACAGGAATAGCCTGATTGGGCATATATTTGCATGCTGTTTTTAATCTGTTGGGAACGAAGAAATTGATTGAATCCCTGCCGAGAATATTTTTAAATTAAACTTTAGATGGAGGAAAAGAAATTGGATATTAATACCATAATCGGCTTTGTACTGATTTTTGGTATTCTTATTTTTATGTTTTGGCAGAACCAGCCAACACCAGAAGAGCTGGAAGCGCAGAAAGCGAAACAAGAACAGGTAGAGGCTGCAGAAATGCAAAAGGCCAATGCGGTTAAACAAGAAGTTACTCAACCCAAGGCTATCGATCTGCAAGATTCAACGGCTGTTGCAAGTTATAAAAGTGCAATTGGCGCATTTGGCTATACAGCTCCTACCGAAGGGACTACAGTTTTGGAAAATGATGTGGTTTATTTGGAAATAAGCAACAAAGGAGGTCAGATTGTTGAGGCAAGAATGAAGGGTTATGTTACTTATGATTCTGTTCCGGTTTATCTAATTAAGGATGGCAATGCCAATTTTGCACTTAATTTTAGCACTTCGGACAATCGCGTTCTAAATACGAATGACCTTTATTTTGAGCCGTCACTTACGAAATCTGGGGAAAATCAGGTGCTTTCCATGAAGGCAAAAGTGGCCTCGGATAAATTCTTGGAGTATAGATATGAAGTGAAACCCAATCAATACCTAATTGGTTTTACAGTGCGCTCCCAAGGTTTAAACGGAATACTTAATAGTTCTAAGCCTGTTGATTTGGATTGGAAATTGAAGACAATTCGACACTCCAAAAGTATTCAGTATGAAAATAGATATACTAGGGTTACTTACAATCACGAGGATGATAAAATTAGTAAGCTTTCAGAAGGTAGTGAAGATGAGGAAACGGAAGTAGATATAAAATGGATATCCTACAGACAACATTTCTTTAGTTCTATTCTTACCTATGCCAATAAATTTGAAACTGCCAAGTTGAACTCCATTAATTTGGTTGAAGAGGAAAGTCATACCCAACAATTTACCAAGGAGTTTGCCTCAGAAGTGCCTTTGAAATTGGAAGGTGGGGAGTTGGCCTATAATTTTAATTGGTACTACGGCCCAACAGATGTCAAGGTTTTAGCGCAATACAAGGAATTAGGTCTGGATGATTCCATTCCTTTTGGTTGGGGGATTTTTGGATGGATCAATAGGTACATATTTACTCCAGTATACACTTTCCTAAGTTCATTCTTGCCTTTCGGAATTGCAATTGTGGTCATGACTATTTTGGTAAGGTTAATAATGTCACCTGCAACCTACAAGTCCTATTTGTCCCAAGCCAAAATGAAGGTGTTGAAGCCTGAAATTACTGAGCTTAACGAGAAGTTTAAGGACAATGCTATGAAAAAGCAACAGGAAACCATGAAATTGTATAACAAGGCTGGCGTTAGCCCCATGAGTGGTTGTGTGCCTGCAGTGCTGCAGATGCCAATTTTCTATGCCTTGTTTATGTTTTTTCCGACTTCCTTTGCATTAAGGCAAAAACCGTTCTTATGGGCAGATGACCTTTCTTCCTATGATGCTATCGCACAATTGCCATTTAATATTCCATTTTATGGAGATCATGTTAGTTTGTTTCCCATCTTAGCGTCCGTCGCCATTTTCTTTTATATGATGATGACCACTGGTCAAAATATGCAGACGCAGCCAGGTATGCCAAATATGAAATTTATCATGTACTTGTCTCCTTTAATGATGTTGGTTTTCTTTAATAACTATGCCAGTGGACTTAGTTTATACTATTTTGTATCTAACTTGATTACCATTTTTATTATGTTGGCCATTAAGAAATTTATATTGGACGAGGACAAGATCCATGCTCAGATCCAAGAGAATAAGAAAAAGCCTAAAAAGGAAAACAAGTTTCAGAAGAAGATGAGGGAGATGATGGAACAGGCAGAGGAACAAAAAAAAATAGGTAAAAAATAAATCAAAACTTGCCTTCCGAATAATTAAAGTGCTTGAATTTTTTCAAGCACTTTTTTTTTGGAGGATATTTGCGGGTCTACATTGGTTCTCAGGAAAAATAGTTGTGTTCTTAAATTTAATTGTCCGACCAATCTGTGCTTTAACTTTTTTTATCCTAAGTCTAGGATATGTATAATCCTAAATCCTATTAATAGGAAAGAATATTTGGATAAAGGTTGAATTTTTAAATGGGCATATGAATTATTCAAGTATCACTAATTTAATATAGTTGACTACCTATAAATAGAATAATTTATCCTAATCTAGGATTGATAGCTGTAGGGAAAGTTTAAAAACAAAAACCCCGGCCATTTGGTCGGGGTTTTTAGCATTGATTTGGTTTAGTTTGGTAAGTTTTGGGTCTCCAAAGATTGTATTTTTTTAAACTGTATAAAACTAATAGTTGTAAAGGAGTCTTTTTAGTATGCTAAAGTAGCTGCTTTTGTTGTTTAGCGATTTTAATCAATCGAATTCTTGCTTTTTTAGGACTGAGTATATGCTCTATTTAACAGCTTGTAGCCCTTAAAGGATATCCGATGTCAAGTTGAGTTTTTAACCATATCCTAAAAAGAATAATTTTATGAGTAGCTGAAAACTGGAATCTTTGCTTGGTTCTTATTGAGTTATATTTTTAAAGTAACCAAATTCCAATTTTGTATTTTTGCATACTATTTGTAAGTCGTTCTTGGTGAAAGACGACCAAGGGGATACAGTAAATAAAAGAAGATTTAAACGTATGAAAAAGGTGGTTGTCGGACTTTCCGGCGGTGTGGATTCCAGTGTTACGGCATATCTATTAAAGGAGCAGGGATATGAGGTTATAGGCTTGTTTATGAAGAACTGGCATGACGATTCCGTTACCATTTCTAAAGAATGTCCATGGTTGGAAGATAGTAATGATGCCCTTATTGTTGCTGAGAAGTTAGGAATACCTTTTCAGACTGTGGATTTAAGTGCCCAGTATAAGGAACGTATTGTGGATTATATGTTTAGGGAGTATGAAAAAGGTAGGACTCCCAATCCCGATGTGCTTTGCAATCGCGAAATTAAGTTTGACGTGTTTATGAAAATAGCCATGCAGCTCGGGGCGGACTACGTGGCTACTGGACATTACTGTAGAAAAGGTATTATCAAAAATGAAGATGGGACGGAAACCTATCAATTGTTGGCCGGTGCTGATGGAAATAAGGACCAGTCCTATTTTTTATGTCAGCTTTCCCAGGAGCAGCTTTCCAAAACCTTATTCCCTATTGGAGAATTGTTAAAACCTGAAGTGCGAAAGATAGCCGCGGAAAATGATTTGATCACTGCTGATAAAAAAGACTCCCAAGGTCTTTGTTTTATAGGAAAAGTTCGCTTGCCAGAATTTTTACAACAAAAGCTTAAACCAAAAAAGGGTGTTATCGTTGAGGTGCCCGCCATATTGGAGCAATACGCTCATTATGTTCCGGAATTTAATTCCAAATTGGAGGAATTGGCCTTTTTTGCAGAAAAGCCACATTATAACCTAACGGATGGTAAGGTGGTAGGGGAACATCAAGGAGCCCATTACTTTACTAAAGGACAACGTAAAGGATTGGATGTTGGTGGTACCAAAGAACCCTTGTTCGTTATAGAGACCGATGTGGACCAAAATGTAATTTACACTGGTCAAGGCAAAAGTCACCCAGGACTTTATAGGAGGACCTTATTTGTAAATAATGACGAACTACATTGGGTACGTACCGATTTGGCCTTGGAAGTGGACCAGAGTTTGGGTGTCATGGCCAGGATAAGGTATAGGCAACCTTTGCAGAAAGCAACCTTATATAGAGTAGATGCCGGTTTGTATGTCGATTTTGAAGAAATGCAATCGGCCATTACAGAAGGTCAATTTGTGGCCTGGTACATTGGAGAAGAATTGGTGGGTTCAGGGGTGATCTCATAACAGCAGTGAGCTTATATAAACTTGATGCATCAATTAGGTAAAGTTTGATACCTGGTAATAACCAACAAACGAACATTTCTGGACTGTCATTAAATTTTAGAACGTCCGGAAATAGATATGGTATTTATGCAAAATAGAATTACCGATCTTTTTGGAATTGAATATCCAATAATTCAAGCTGGAATGGTTTGGGCCAGTGGATGGCGCCTTGCTTCAGCCGTTTCAAATGCAGGAGGCTTGGGTATTATAGGAGCAGGTTCCATGTATCCTGAGGTGCTACGTGAACATATAGAGAAGTGTAAGTTGGCCACTAAGAGGCCCTTTGCGGTAAATGTGCCAATGCTCTATCCGGATATAGAGAAACTAATGGATATTATTGTGGAATTGGATGTGAAGATAGTTTTTACTTCGGCAGGCAATCCAAAAACCTGGACGGCCTTTTTAAAAGAAAAAGGGATTATTGTAGTTCACGTGGTGAGTAGTGTGAAATTTGCCCATAAAGCTGAGGAGGCTGGGGTGGATGCCATTGTAGCTGAAGGTTTTGAGGCAGGCGGACATAATGGAAGGGATGAAACTACTACATTGACATTAATTCCTGCGGTAAAAGAAAAAATAAGTATTCCTTTAATAGCAGCCGGCGGTATTGCTACTGGGAGGGCAATGTTGGCCGTTATGGTTTTGGGGGCCGATGGGGTTCAGGTCGGCAGTCGTTTTGTAGCCAGTAAAGAAGCGTCATCCCATACCTTATTTAAACAAAGAGTGGTAGAGGCTGGGGAAGGGGCAACCCAATTGACGTTGAAGGAATTGGCTCCGGTACGTTTAATAAAAAACAAATTCTATAAGGACATAGAGCAAGCCTATGCCGCTTGTGCTACTGTGGAAGAACTTAAAACCCTATTAGGCCGCGCCCGTGCCAAAAGAGGTATGTTCGAGGGTGATTTGGAGGAAGGGGAATTGGAAATAGGCCAAGTTGCCGCAATTATCCATGATATTAAACCTGCTGCCCAAATTGTTTCCGATCTAATGAAGGAATTTACAGAGGCAAAGGCTGAAGTGGGGCGTTTGTAAAATTGATGCCAAATAATGAATTTCATTAAATTCAGGTCCCAAAACTCCATAGGGAAAAGCCTTTGGAATACACATTTGGTTTGAAGTGTTCCTCCTATTAGTATTATACTTCTTATATATACTGTTATAAAATAGAGGTTGATATCTTTATATCCGCATGTTTCCATGCGGTATCAAATTCTTGTTTGATCATTTTAGCTTCCTCCAATTTACCTTGCCCCATTAGGCTTTGGTGTAAACCCATTAAAGACCAGCCGTTCTGACGGAGTACCTCCAGGTCCTCCTTATATAATTTTTCCGCCTCTGAAAATTTTTCGGCTTTAACTAAGACGGCACCCAATGTCTGTCTTACTGGTATATGCCATGCAGTAGGCTCGCTGTAAATTAAATGGTCTTCCAGGTAAATGGCCTTTGAAAGGTGCTCCACGGCTTTTGCTAAGTTGCCTTCGGCGGCGGCAATCTCACCTGAAACAACGGAATGGGCAATCTGAGCAATAACTGACGTTGGATTGGTATAATTGGCAGCTACAGTTTCCAATTCTGGGTCGTTCTTCATTAAGGTAAGGGCTTCTAGCTCTTCCTTGGCTTCTTTTATGTTATTTTTTCTTATAAAGGCAATGCCTCTTGCATAGTGCCATATAAGTTTTAGGTGTCTATAATCATCGCCAGGATAAGGTATCGTCAAAATTTCATTCCATTTTCCAAACCGTGTATAGGCCAAAAGTGGTGTGGAGGCGAAATCTTGTAGAAATGGCATAGTTATCATCTCGCCAATAGGGACTTTTTCTGCGGTTTTTTTGGCCGCGTCAATGGCAATATCACTATTCCCCAAAAGCGTAGCGGCAGACCATAGAAAGTGTAAATTATGAGGATAATACCCTAATGGGTACATACCCTGTGAATAACATTGGGAAATATAATCCTCATCAGCCAAAATAGCGGCCTGATTTGCCTTTACGGCATCATCATACCTGCCAACCCTAATATAAATATGTGATGGCATATGTACAATATGGCCTGCTGCGGGCATTAGGGACCCAAGTTTATCCGCACTGGGAATGGCGAGGTCCGGTTTAGGAAGTTCCACCATATGGATATAATAATGATGTGCACCTGGATGGTCAGGATTCAGGACCATGGCACGCTCCAAGGCGGCTTTTCCCTTTAGCGTATTGGGAGCTGGGTTACCGATATTGTCCCAATATTTCCAGGGCATAGTGTTCATTACAGATGCCGCATATAAGGTTTGTACATCTGCATCCTCCGGGAATTTACTCACTACCTTTTCCATGGCATTCATGTAGGCCATATTTAATGTAGGTATATCCTTAGTTAAGTCATCACTATATCTATGGGATAATGCTTCTATTAAAGCCTTTTCTTTTGGAGTAGCATTTTGGGCCTTATTTCTGGCCTTGTTAAGTGCTTCGTAAGATTTTGTCCTACGCTCATCATCTGGCATGGGGTCATTAATGTTGGGGCCTAAGGCATATGCCTGTCCCCAAAAGGCCATTGCAGCCTTGGGGTCAAGTCTGGAGGCCTCCATAAATGAGCGATGAGCTTCGGCATGGTTAAAGGCATAAGTAAGCTTTAAGCCCTGATCAAAATAAGTTTGGGCCTTTTGGTCTTTGGTGCTTATACCGAAATGTAAATTTCCAAGGTTCTCAAACAGTGGTGCAATTTGTTGGGTGGTATCTACATTGCTCAATAGGAATTTGGCAACGGTACATTTCATGGAGTAAAAACTAGCTTCCTGTGTTACTTCCAAAACCTCTGGTGTAGGTTCGGGTGTCCAGTAATAAACAAGAGGCAATAGCGCTAGAGCTATTATCAAGAGACTCAATTTTGTTTTCATGAGGTCGAATTTTTATATTGATGTTTAATCCTTTATTTGAAATATTAAGTGTGTTAGTGAAGTTTACCTATGTTGGAATATAGAATTGCTAAGATTCTCAATAGTAAACAGCTAAATTGCAACGGGAGAATTTATAAACGCCAATTGTGGGGGAAGAAAAACGGATTTTTAATACATCTAAAAGTAGTGAATCCTAGGGAGTTATGCTAGCGTAAAAATAGTTTGTATGGTGTTTTTAGACAAAGGAGGGGTTTAATATTATTTATTGTCAATTGTTTTTGAATTGTTAAAGGTAATCTAATGGCCGGCTTCCTTTTATGCTCCAATAACTTTTTGCACTATACCCTGTGCTTTTTCCAACTCATCAATATTGACATATATCTCCTGATCTCCCTGCATGGGCGAACCAAAACCTGCCAATCGTCCGGATTCCGATTCGTCCTTGATCACGGGTATTATACCAATTTCCCTAAGTTGATTTACAATTGTTTGTGATACTATAAAATTGCCGGAAAATATCTTGGTGTAATTGGAATTCATAGGCTTAGCTATTAATGATATGCAGAAAGATACATTAATTCTTTAAGCCTATAAATTAAAGGTAATCATAATGGCCTTAGTATCTTTGCGCTCCATGAAAGGAATAATTCTAAGTATTCTCATTTCTTTTTCAGCCTTACCAATTCGTGCACAACTGCAGGAGGATAAGGTGAAACATTTTGCAGCTGGTGCCATGAGCGGGGCTATTGGTGCCGATATAGCGGATCGTATCTCTGGTGGAAACCGGTATTGGAGAATTGCAGGAGCATTAGCATCAAGTTTAATGGCGGGTTTGGCCAAAGAAGCCTATGATGAGCATATTTATAATGGCTGGGACAATAGAGACCTTACTGCCACAATAATGGGTGGGGTAACTGTTGGCATTACCATTGATATTTTTTCAGAGAGAAAACATAGAAGAAACAAGGAGTTGTTGTTTAGCTTATCTAATAGGAAGGCGGTATATAGGGAGCAATGATTATAGAAATACCTGCAATAGCCTGAACAGTTAGGCCTACAATGTTTTAGATCAATCCCCGTGCTTTTATTTCCAAATATTTGTTGATGGTGTTTAAAGTAAGATTCTCCGGCTTCGTCAGGATAGTCTGAATACCGTATTTCCTTAATTCGTTCACGATAAGCTTCTTTTCATAAACAAACTTCTCAGCAATAGTTTTTTCAAATATTTGATGGATAGTCTCGGCTTTTTCATCTACAAACTTGGTCAGTTCGGTGTTTTCAAAGAAAATAACCACTAATAAATGTTGCTTGGCAATGGCTTGTAGGTAGGGAAGTTGCCTCTGCAGGGCATCCAAGGTCTCAAAATTGGTATAGAGTAATAATAGACTTCTATGGTTAATTGTGCGCTTAATATCGGCATATAAGCGATTGAAGTCACTTTCTGCAAAATCAGTATCTAAATTGTAGAGGGTTTCTAGAATAAGGTTCATTTGGGAACTACGCCTTTCTGCGACCACCCGATTTTCAATCTTCTTACTAAAGGCGAACATTCCGGCCTTATCCTGTTTTTTAAGGGCAATATTGGATAGTACCAGAGTGGAGTTGATGGCGTAATCTAGAAGCCTGAGACCATCAAAGGGCATTTTCATAACCCTGCCTTTATCGATTACAGAATATATGGGTTGCGATTTTTCATCTTGATACTGGTTTACCATTAACTGGCTCTTTTTAGCGGTAGCTTTCCAGTTAATGTTCCTAATATCATCCCCTTGAACATAATCCTTAATTTGTTCAAATTCCATGGTATGGCCAATGCGCCGGATTTTCTTCAGACCATATTCGAACAATCTATTGGTAAAGGCCATTAAATCGTATTTCCTTAATTGTAAAAATGAAGGGTATACCGGAACCTCCCGTGCGTTGCCAAAAGTGTATTTCTTAGAAATCAATCCAATTGGGGACCGGGCAAAGAGATTTAAATTTCCAAAAGAATAAACCCCTCTTTCCGTAGGCCTTAGGTTATATCGGAATATTTTTTCCTTTCCTTTCCCAAGGTTTGTTATTATACTAAAATCGCGCTTTTGAAATTGATGGGGAATTTCATCCAAAATTTTCAAACCGACCGGAAACAAATATGAATTGATTACGCTTATTTCAATTTCATTTTCGTCACCATTGGAGAGTTTTTCTGGAACTATACGTTCAGCATTTATTCCGCCTTTGGAGGTAAAGGTCAAAATAATATCAACCAAAAAAATTAAGAGAAAAATATAATACAATAATTTTAGAGCTCCCAGGATATTAGGAACAATAAAAGACACCAAAAAACCTATTACCAGGCTTGCTAGCACGATAAAAAATCGCTTTTCCAGATAAACGTTTTTGAAAATTTTTTTCATGTATTTTTTATACTACGCATCAACTCATTGTTAACTGCATTTGATACTCTCCTTTACACATGGTCAAATTAAAAATAGACCAATTATCTAGGAATTTCGATGGTCTCCAAAATTTGTTTTATCACTTTATCAGGGGTAAGGCCTTCCATTTCCCTTTCCGGAGTCAATAGGACCCTGTGTCCTAAAATAGGTGTGGCTACTTTTTTAATATCGTCCGGGGTCACAAAATCACGTCCGCTAATGGCTGCCAGTGCTTTGGACGCGTCCATTATAGCTATAGAGGCTCTAGGGGAGGCGCCGAGATATAGATTGGCATTGTTACGTGTATTGTTGACTATACCAGCAATGTACTTCATTAAATTATCCTCTATTATTATTTCCTTTATAGTATCTTGGTAACTGGCTATTTGCCTTGCTGTAAGTACGGAAGTTATTAGGGATTCAGTGTTTTTGTTTTTTTGACGATGTTTGCTTTCCAATATTTGTATCTCCTCTTCCAAGGATGGATAGTTTACTTTAATTTTAAATAGGAATCTATCCAATTGTGCTTCGGGAAGTCTATAAGTACCTTCTTGTTCTATAGGATTTTGGGTAGCGAACACCAAAAATGGTGGTTCCATTACATAGGTCAGGCCATCCATAGTAATTTGTCGTTCTGCCATAGCTTCAAAAAGGGCCGCTTGCGTTTTTGCAGGGGCACGGTTTATTTCATCGATTAAAATAATATTGGAAAAAAGAGGTCCTTTTTTAAACTCAAATTCGGAGGTCTTAACATTAAAAATAGAGGTACCCAAAATGTCGCTCGGCATAAGGTCTGGGGTAAACTGTATCCTACTAAAGCCAACATCCATGGTCTTTGCCAAAAGTTTTGCTGTAACTGTTTTGGCTACTCCTGGAACTCCTTCTATTAGGGAGTGCCCGTTGGCAAGGATAGATATAATTAGCAATTCGATCATGTCTTGTTGCCCAATGATCACTTTCCCCAATTCTGATTTTATCTGTGATACAGAGGTTTGTAGCTGACCTAGGTCTATTCTATTTTCAAATTCCAACGGATTGTTGTCTTCCTCGTTCTGAATTTCTTCCATACCTTATTTTTTAAATTGATTCAATTTTTTGTTCAGTGCAATTACATCCTGTTCGTTGTGATGTATTTTACTTTTAAGATGTACTATCAGATCTATAATGTCTTGGGCTTCAGACAGGGGTTTGCCCGATTTGGCGGATAGATCTGTCGCTGTTTTTTCGTTTATAGTTTCGGTGTTCAGATAGTAATGACTTCTGATATGTTCTAGGAAAATGTTGATTTTTTTAGAAATTAAATCAGTATAATCCTTGTGTTCGTAATAAAGTCCACCTACCGTTTTGGCAAATTCAATCGATGAATTCTCCAAGGGATTAATGACCGGAATAATGCGTTGTTCCCGCTTGGCCTTAAATATTATAAAAATTAATAGGCCGGTAAGACTAAGATAATAAGCCCATCTTAAGGATTCTTGGTTAAGTACGAACCGCATGGGCGAGTCTATAACGATACGGCCAGATTTCTTATAGTTGTCCCAATATAGATCCTTGTCTTTTAAATAGGAAAGGGTATTGGCCACATAGTCCGCATTATCTTTGAGCATATAATAGTTGGTAAATGTCTGGGGGGTAGTATTAAGGTAAAAATTCCCTTTTCCGAATTTGATTCTTAAAAAATTAGGGCTTACAGTCTTTTCTTTGGAAGACGTATCTATAAGCCCTGTTTCAGGGGAAAATGAAACGTAGCCCAGAATAGTAGTATTTATGGTGTCAAAAGAAGTGAAATGTGTATTGTAAATTCCCCTTGTCAAGGAATAATTTTTTTTAGAAAAGGTATTGTTCGTAAGACGAAGTAGAACGGTATCTTCCTTTATCGAGTATTGAGTTTCCACCTCAATATTTAAAGTGTCCGATAAGATGGTGCCAAAGCTTGAGGCTGCTATAAAGGTATCATTGCCTTTATGTACATATTGGAGTAATTGATGTGCTTCCTGCTTATCCAAATCCAAGAAATCATTGATCAATAAATAATTGGAGGTTTTGGAGGTGTCCCTATCTATTAAAACATTGTATAAACTTTCGTTTGATGATTTAATTTCCTGTTCAGGGAAGAGATTGGGAAGTTCTTTGAACAATACATAACACCCAAATGGTATTTTGTCCGAAGAAGTATAGGACGGTTTCCAATTCAAGGGTTTGGGGCGTACAATTTCGGTTACTACGATGCCCATAAGTACCACAATAAATATCCCAAGGATTATTTTAGAACGCTTATCCATTGGATCCCATATGGTTTAGATTGACAAATTTCATCTGGGCGGCCAAGTATTTATGCTCGTCTATCTCCTGTTCCCCGTACCAAATATGGTCGTACAGATAGGATACGTCTTTAAAAAGTAACTTTGTTCCTGGGGCTTTTATTTCTTTTGTGTAATCCTGATTGGTTTTTTCATAATGCCATTCAATAATCTGTTGTTGGGATAGCGTTTTTAATACTTTTAGGTATTGGTAACGTATGGCCAAGCGGTAATTTTTTTGATTTATGGCATCAGTAATCAAATTATCCAAATCGAGGCTCTCAATATGTTCCTCTGCTAGGTTAATGTTTATAAATGAAGGAGCTTTTTTTCTAAAAATGGCAGAGGCAGATTCTCCGGTCAAGAATTTTATGAGTAGATATATGGCCAATGCTCCCATAAGGAAGTAAATGATATACTCCAATATTTGGGTAACTCCAGGAGGAAGGTCTATGCCAAAAACATCCTTAAGTCCGTTCATTAACCAGTTGAGAACACGCGCCAATAAATTTTGTGATTCCCCGTCCTTAATGTCGTAGTTGAATTCCTTTCCTTGGTATTTCTGCGCAAGGTTTTCGTCCAATGAACGCAGTACAAGACTACCAATTTTATCTTCCTTTAAGGCAATGGAATCTTTTTCCCCTTGGGCGGCTCCAGAGAATATGAATAAAAAACAGTAAAGGGTATAATGTAATTTTATCACTGGTCTTCAAGTCCTATTTGATCTATTTTGCTTCTCGAATTTAAATTATACGTTTTTTCGTGCAGTGAAAAGTATAAAAGACCGTTTACGAATTGGGATAAACATTGGGAATAAACCCCTATAATTAGAAATAAACAAGTACCCAAGGTATAAATAATGGTCGGTACTATCGACGCCCCTAGGTCAACATCATTTTGAACCACATGAAAGGTATAGATTCCAATGAGAATCCCTGGTATCATTATTACTACCATAAATAAAATACCAATTAAGAATCCCAAAATAAAATTCACCCCTATTGCTCTCCAAAAATTTTTGGTCACCAAATTCCAACCTTCTCCAAGAGCATCGGTAACGCCTCTTTTCTCTTTCAACAAAACAAAAAAAGACACACCTACCCAGGCCATTACAAAGTACTGAATTACATATTGCGCTAACATTCCTACCAATGGTATAAAGGTCAAAATTACGGCGGCGATCATAACGCCTAAAAAGAGCAGTATCAATATTAAAGTAAAAACAATAATGCTTCCCAAGTTGTTTTTAACTTCTCCAAAAACGTCGGATTTATCAAAATTCTGTCCTCGGTGTTCTTCGTATTTTATCATATAGGAAGTGCTTAAGCCATAATTTAATACAGCCACCATTAAGAAAATAACAAAGAACAAAATTCCACCAAATACAAAATACATTATATAGGCTTCACTACTTGATTCCAAGGTCTCTAAAACTGAATTTTGGTTGTTGGTAATTAGACCGATCACCCCCGAGACTAGTAAGTAACTAACAATCAATAGCCCTATTAGGAAAATACCATTGTAGCTTAAAAAAACATTGGTAAATTTTTTAAGGTTTTGTTTAAAAAAGTCGAAGTAGGTACTGATGATATCACCAAAGTCCCTATCTACCCTTAGTTCAATATATTTTTCCTGGTCTTTGGTTTGCATAAGAATTATTTAACAATATGGGATAAAGGATATAATAAAATAGTATTAGTAATAAAGAGCTGCCTATAATTAAAAACGCCAGCCAAGCGGGCATATTGGAATAGCGGGTAATAAATCCTTCAATAAAACCGGCAATTATAAAAAAGGGTATGGTGCTGACTACAACTTTTAACCCATCCTTGGCACCTTTCATAAAAGAGACACGTCTGGAATAGGTTTTAGGGAATAGGATACTATTGCCCATTATCAATCCGGCGCACCCTGCAATAATGATTACCGATATTTCTATTGTGCCGTGTAGCCAAATCTGCTTGTTGGCCTGATAAAAGACGTCTTGGGTATAAAAAAAAGTTATGAATGCTCCCAGCATTACCCCATTGCTGAAGAGAATATATGCGGTACCAATACTAGTGATTACACCAAAGGAAAATGCCATAAAGGCTACTTTAATATTGTTGATGGTAATTCCTAAAAAAGAACCTATTTCACTACCGCCTTTGTAAATAGCAGTTGGATCGCCATTGGCAATATTGTTGAGGGTCTCATTAACATAGGCATCCCCCAAAATTAATCTTACAAAGGTATCATCATTAAGAACGGAAATACACCCAATTGCTGAGGCAATGATAAAAATCAGAAATGCAATGCCCAACGTCTTGTGATATTGTCTAAAGAAAAGGGGAAATTCGGTTTTCCAGAAATCTAAAATTCTATTCCGACTCTCTTTTTTGTTTTTATATATTTTTTGATGAGCCTGTGATGCTAGGGAATTTAAATACAATAAAGTCTTGCTTTCAGCGTAATAGGTTTGTGCGTAGGCCAAATCATTGGTCAATTGAATATAGCCATTTGCAAGTTCGTTTGGGTTAATGTGGGTATTATTACTGATAGCCTTTTCAAATGCTATCCATTTTTCTTTATTTTGCTTCACAAAAGCTGCCTCACGCATACAGGGGTAATCCTTTTAAAAAATAAAAATAGTACTAATATGTCCAAACTTCAAATCAATACAACGCAAAATGTTAACCTAGATTATAAAATAGTTGGTATTGGTGAAAGGATCTTGGCCTTTTTGATAGATGGATTTTTATTATACCTCTATGCGGTACTTGTACAACTTATAGGAAGTACCATAGGATATGTGTTTGATGACAGTTGGACGCAAATAGGATTGGTGAGTCTTATCTTTCTGCCGGCCATGTTTTATAGTTTAATAATGCACAGTTTGTTCAATGGGCAAACAGTGGGAAAGATGATTTTAAAAATAAAGGTAGTGAGATTGGATGGTTCACCGGTGCATTGGTCCAATTTATTGGTAAGATGGATGCTGCGATTTGTAGATATTTGGCTTTTTGTTGGTTCTGTTGGATTGTTGACCATTTTGTTCACGGATAAGAAACAACGTTTGGGGGATGCAGCTGCAGGCACGGTAGTTATAAGCACAAAAAATAAAGTGAAAATATCACATACTATTTTGGAAGAAGTAGAGGAAGCTTACGTCCCCAATTTTGTTAATGTTACTTTATTGACAGATAAAGATGTGCGCCTTATAAAGGAAACGTATTATATTGCCAGGAAAAGTCATGATTTTAAAACTATGAAAACCTTGCGCGACAAGGTGGAAAGCCTCTTGAACTCAAATTCCGATTTATATGATGTGCAATATTTAGATACCGTATTAAAAGATTATAATTTTTATACCCAAAAATCATAACCCATGTTCTATTTTGTAGCTGATATATTAGGAATAATTGCTTTTGCCATTTCCGGAGTTTTGGTAGCCATGGATAAGAAGTTGGATTTATTCGGCGTCTTTATCATTGCCTTTGTTACAGCTATTGGAGGTGGTACATTAAGGGACTTACTTATAGGAAATACACCGGTTTTGTGGATGCAGGAACCTATCTATGTCTACGTTATTGCCGGAACCGTTGTTTTTGCCATAACATTCAGGAGCCAATTAAAATATGTGCGGAAATCTCTGTTTCTTTTTGATACCATTGGCATTGGACTGTATACCATGGTTGGTATTTCACATGGACTTAAATCAGGCCTACTTCCTGTTATGTGTATTGCCCTCGGGACGATAACCGCTTGTTTTGGAGGCGTAATACGGGATATATTATGTAATGAAATACCTGTGATATTTAGAAAGGAAATTTATGCCACTGCCTGTATAATGGGAGGTGTTAGCTTCTTCCTGCTCCGTAAATTGCCCTATGATGATGCTTATGCTTTTGTAGCTACCATATTTATTGTTATAGGAATCCGATTACTTGCTGTAAGATTTAAGATATCGCTCCCCAATATATACCGCAGTAGTAAGTGATGACTTAAATAATTGACAATTGAGAAAACATTGACCTGAAATTAAATAAGCATTTAGAAACCATTGCGGTCCGGTTCCAAATTTATTTCACTATTATTAAAACGCTTCAGCTTTTAGTATATATATGTTTTGTGAAGGCCAATCCCCGTTATCCACGGGTTGGCTGTTGATTTCGTCCACCACGTCCATCCCTTCTATGACTTTTCCAAAAGCAGTATATCCACCGTCTAGATGATAGGAGCCAGGCTTGGTCACCACTATAAAGAATTCATATGGTGACGCTAACTTGTGTGGGTTGTTTATGTCACTGCTAGGCATGGATACGATTCCCCTATGGTGTTTATGGCCCTTCCTGGTATCTGGGGGCAATAGATAACGTCCTATTTTAGATCTTTTTTCTGCGGTTTCTACGTTATCGGCATTACCTCCTTGGATTATGAAATTTTTCACCACCCTATGGAAGTAGGTGTTGTTAAAATACCCCTTTTTAGTAAGGTAGATAAAGTTGGCTTTATGATAGGGGACGTTGTTAAATAATTGTATAGTGATGCTCCCCATACTAGTGGTTAGTTTTACCTTGTCTTCTTTTAAGGTTTTGTTGTAATCAAAGAAAAATTTAATGGCATTATCCTCATTGAGCTCAAATACCTTTTCTTCTTCCTCCTCCTTTACTAAAAGTGGCTCTTCTGGAATTATGCTGTCTTTTTTTGCCTTGTTTTGGGGAAGGACATCTTCTTTTTGGGTCGGCTGATCTTTACAGCTCCCTAAAAAAAACAAAAACAATATACCAAAAAGTGTAATCTCTTTAAGTGCCATGTACTTTTTATTATTTTAAATTAGTGTGTTAAATGATAATTATCCCATTTAGGGGAGGTTGTTTTTAATTAATTTGCTGAAAAATACAAAAAATAGGATTTGTGAATTTTGACGAATTTTCCAATAGAATATCAAAAATAGAAAATCTAGAACTTCCAGGGAGTGCATCGCATTATAAAATGGCTCCCCAGTTTAGGGTTGAAGAGTTGGAATCGGGTAAGATTATAAAGAAAAACCCCAAGCGTGCTGCAGTTATGGCCCTTTTTTACCCAAATGTAGTTTACCAGACTAATCTT
This sequence comes from Arenibacter catalasegens, assembly GCF_002909235.1. Taxonomy (GTDB): domain Bacteria; phylum Bacteroidota; class Bacteroidia; order Flavobacteriales; family Flavobacteriaceae; genus Arenibacter; species Arenibacter catalasegens. Next base: position 103,986 of record NZ_PHQQ01000001.1, on the reverse strand, counting down.
CTGCTTATATTAAGAAATACCTATAAAGGTATTCACAGTAACCAAATAGCCTTTCCTGGTGGTAAGGTAGAGAAAAAGGACCAAAACCTTTTGGAAACTGCTTTGCGTGAAACTCATGAAGAAGTGGGGGTCATTCGGGATAAAATTACGGTCATCCGTTCCTTGAGTGAAATCTATATTCCGCCGAGCAATTTTGAAGTCACACCTTATTTGGGGCTTTATAAAAAGGAGGAGCCATTTTTAATGCAAACTGATGAGGTAGCGGCCATAGTTGAGGTTCCATTACAGGATTTTATGGACGACAGGAAAATATTTCATCAAGTTTTGAATACTTCATATGCACAGAATGTAGAGGTACCTGCCTTTAAACTAAATGGTTATACGGTTTGGGGAGCAACGGCAATGATGTTGAACGAAATTAAGGAATTGTTTAAACAAGTGTTATAAGGCACTTATTTTGTAATTTTGAACGTTAACCAAAAAAAATATGGTCTTGTTTAAGAAGAATCCGTTCGGACATAATTTATTTATAAAGAAGTGGCTTATACGTCTACTGGCCGTTATCACCCACAAAAGATATAGGGGATTTAATACAATTGAAATTGAGGGATCGGATATTATTCGAAAACTACCACCACAGAATGTACTTTTCGTTAGTAACCATCAAACCTATTTTGCGGATGTAGTGGCAATGTTCCATGTTTTTAATGCTAGTTTAAGTGGCCGTGAGGATTCCATAAAAAACTTAGGATATATCTGGCAGCCCAAATTAAACATGTATTATGTGGCCGCAGCGGAAACCATGAAAAAGAGCCTGTTGACCAAGATTTTGGCGTATGCGGGGTCTATAAGTGTAGAACGTACCTGGCGGTCTGAAGGAAAGGATGTTAACCGGAAGGTTAAATTTAGCGATATATCCAATATTGGTACGGCCCTTGAGGACGGTTGGGTAATTACCTTTCCGCAGGGTACTACAACACCGTGGAAACCTTTGAGGAAAGGAACATCACATATTATAAAAAAATACAAACCTATTGTGGTTCCTGTGGTTATAGATGGTTTTCGTCGTTCATTTGATAAAAAGGGGTTACGTATAAAGAAGAAAGGAATCCTACAATCTATGGTAATTAAGGAGCCATTGGAGATTGACTATGAGAATGAATCTTTTGACTCCATTATTGAAAAATTGGAGTATGCCATTGAGCAACACCCTTCTTTCTTAAAGGTTATTCCTAAAAGTGAATTAATGGCTTACGAAGAGGAAAATAAAAAACGAAAATTCAAGGTTTAAATATCCATATCTCTAAGTTCCCTGTAATTCTTCTTAAGTTTCTTGAGGAGTATTCCATAAAGTAAAAAATAGATGCATCCCATCACTAGGGTAACAACGACCCCTAAAACAACTACAGTAGCAATCAAAGTAGTTTTTAATTTTTCGGGAGAAATATTCTCAGGCCTATAGCTGTAACCCATGGCTGTCATAGGGTCCTCGTTTAAATATATTCCGGTTGCCATTACCATAAAGGACGCAAATATCAAGGATAAACAAAAAATAACATAGTATTTTACGGTCTTTCTAGTTTTTAAAATGTTGGACAATAGTTGTTTAGCGCTGTCCAATGAAGATATTTCCTTGTATCTTTTGTAAAATTGAAAGATGAAAAACAATACCACGGAATATTGCACGACATTCGAAAACAATAAAAAATTACCCAAGCCTAAATCTTTCCAAATAGCCAGACTTTTGGACATAGAGGGCAGAAAGTATAATAAATGGGGCAATGCAAATTCAATAATACTTATGAAGAAAATCCATTTAACAATAGAGGAGGATTTCTTCCATATCATTTTATAAATTTCATCAAAAGAGACTTGTGGCAATTGTTTGTCCTTTTTTTGCCAATCCCTTTTTAATAGTTCCAATTCATCCATATATCTAGGGATTTAAAATGGTTTTTAGCTTGTTCTTTATTCGGTTCATTTTTACTCTAGCATTTACCTCGGTAATACCCAGAGTTTCTGATATTTCTGTATAGTTCTTATCTTCCAGATAGAGAAAGACCAACGCTTTATCAATATCCCCCAATTGCTTTACGGCATTGTACATCAATTTAAGTTGTTGTTCCTCGCTGGGGTCATATTCATCCGCTGTAATTTTAAAAATGACCGACTCATAATCCTGGGTAGGTACACTTTTTTTTGATTTTCTATATAGTGTTATTGCTGTATTCAGCGCAACCCGGTACATCCACGTACTAAATTTGGATTCGCCCCTAAACTTGGGATACGCTTTCCATAATTGTATTGTTATTTCCTGAAATAAATCATTATGCGAATCCCTATCATTGGTGTACAATGTGCAGACCTTATGTACAATATTCTGATTGCACTCTAATTCTGTTACGAATTGATGTTCCAAATCTTTGGTCACTCGGTTCTAGTAGTTAGTTGATGATTAGTAGCCATTAATTAAGTTTTGTTACAACAGAAATGCAGAATTTAAATATTAAGACAAAAGTATTTTTCTTTGAAGCAGGTACAATATTGAGAATCAATGCATTTAGCCTGTTCAATTGCGGGTGTTTTGCAGCTAATATTAATGTAGATGCATCTTAAATCATAAAATAAGGGGATTAAATATACTGAAAACCAATATTCTTCTTCTGGATTAGTTGACGAATGTTTAATTTTAACCATATTTACGAGTATGAATATTCCTAAGACTAGTTTTCCAAGAATTGTTATTATAGGTGGTGGTTTTGCTGGTATTTCCATAGCCAGAAGATTGAAAAATAAGGAAGTACAAGTAGTTCTTCTGGATAAACATAATTACCATAATTTTCAACCACTACTGTATCAAGTATCCACTGGGGGACTGGAACCCGATTCAATAGCGTATCCTATACGCAAAGTTTTAAAGGGCTTCACAAATTTTTTCTTTAGGCTGGCAAATGTTGAAGAAATAAAAACGGAGGAAAATACTATTGTGACCAATATAGGTAATTTGGATTATGATTATTTGGTGATTGCCACGGGTTCTGAAACAAATTACTATGGGAATAGGGAGATTGAAATAAACAGTATGGCCATGAAAACCATACCCGAATCCTTAAATCTTCGAAGTCTGATATTGGAAAATTTTGAGCAGGCATTGCTTACCGATCAATATCACGAAAGGGATGCCCTAATGAATTTTGTTATTGTGGGGGCAGGACCAACCGGAGTTGAATTGGCGGGTGCCTTAGCTGAAATAAAAAAGGGGATTTTACCAAAGGACTATCCTGATTTGGATACAAGAAGGGTACAAATACACCTTATACAATCTGGCGATCGTATTCTTAAGGAAATGAGCGATAAGGCTTCTGAAAAAGCAGAGGATTTTTTGGACCGTCTTGGGGTGCAAATATGGAAAAACACCAGGGTAACGGGTTATAATGGAAAAACAGTAACCACAGATTCAGGGGCTAATTTTGAAACGGCAACCTTGGTTTGGGCTGCAGGTGTTAAAGGGGTGGAGATTAAAGGTTTAAATGCAAAAGAATTATTGGTAGGAGGGAGTAGGATACCGGTGAATGAATATAATCAGGTTGTTGCCTACCACAACATTTTCGCCGTTGGCGATGTAGCTTGCATGCAGACCAAAGAAGTGCCTAGAGGGCATTCTATGATGGCCCAACCGGCCATACAACAGGGGAGAAATTTGGGAGAGAATCTAGTGAGATTGTTGGATAACAAACCTATGGAGCCATTTGTGTACAAGGATAAGGGAAGTATGGCGACTATTGGTAGGAACAAGGCAGTGGTGGATATGAAAAACATAAGATTTCAAGGGGTTTTTGCTTGGTTTGTTTGGATGTTCGTACACCTTTTCTTTCTTATTGGGTTTAGAAATAGAATGGTTGTCTTTGTAAATTGGGTGTATAACTATATTCGATTCGATAGGGAAGCCCGCTTAATCATTAGACCCTTCAATAGAGATTACAGTGCTTTTAAGGATTAGACAGGTCTGGGGCCAATAGAAATATTTATTGAGGTTAATCCCGCTTCCTAGGATGGTACTTGTTCATTACTTCTGCCAAATGTGTGCGATCAACATGCATGTATACTTCAGTAGTGGTTATACTTTCATGGCCCAGCATTTGTTGAATGGCCCGAAGATCGGCCCCATTTTGTAATAAGTGTGTGGCAAAAGAATGCCGAAATGTATGCGGGCTTATGCTTTTTTGAAGCCCTATTGTCAAAGCAAGCTGTTTTATAATGGTAAATATCATGGCGCGCGTTAACTGCCTTCCCCTGCGGTTTAAAAATAATATGTCTTCAAAACCTTTTTTGATTGCCATATGTACGCGTATCTCCTTTCTATAGATATTTATGTATTTCTTGTTGATTTCGCTAATGGGAACAAAGCGTTGTTTGTCTCCTTTTCCGGTAACCTTAATAAAGTCTTCCTCAAAATAAAGATCGGAAAGTCTTAGACCTATAAGTTCCGAAACCCTAAGTCCGCATCCATATAGTGTTTCCAATATGGCCCTATTGCGCTCTCCTTCGGGTTTGGAAAGGTCAATGGCGTTAATTAGGTCATTAATCTCTTCTTCAGATAGCGTATCGGGGAGTTTACGGCCAATCTTTGGAGATTCTATTAATTCCATGGGGTTGTCTTTGCGATAATCTTCAAAGACCAGGTAATTGAAAAAGCTCTTTAACCCGGATATAATTCTAGATTGTGACCTGGGATTTACATGATTCGCTAGTTCGTATATAAATTGTTGTATGGTGTTTTTGTCAATGTGTATTGGTGATTCCTTGAGTTGATGGCTTTCCAGAAACAAAACTAATTTCTCAACATCCAAAACGTAGTTGCTAATGGAATTTTTGGATAATCCTCTTTCCAAATTTAGATAATGTTGAAAATCATGAAGGGCCTGTTTCCAATTCATGGGTTAAATATAAAGTACTTTTTTGGGTTGCAATAGTATTGTTGTGCCATAACTCCATTACAGTGGCTAAATTCTACATTTTCTATTTATTAAATATGGCGTATTGTGTTAACTAAATAGGTTTGTTGCAAATCATTACATGCTAAACTTACTAATGTGTTATTTAAGAGTAGCTTGAGAAATGATTGTTTATCCTTATTTGTAAGGCGGCTAAAAAGTATTTTTTAGCCCTCTTTTTTTATGAATTACAATTTCTTACATTTAGCCTATGAAAATCATAATTATCAACGGACCTAATCTTAATCTTTTGGGTAAACGTGAGCCGGAGGTTTACGGAAAAACAACTTTCGAGGAGTATTTTGTTACCCTACAATTTAAGTTTAAGGAAGTGCAATTGGAATATTATCAATCCAACATAGAAGGGGAAATCATTAATAAATTGCACGATTGTGGTTTTGAAGGATATGAGGGCATAATTTTAAATGCAGGTGCCTATACCCATACTTCCATTGGTATTGGCGACGCCATAAAAGGAATAACCACACCCGTGGTCGAGGTTCATATTAGCAATACTTTTGGACGTGAAGAATTTAGACATACCTCTTATATTTCCCCTGTTGCCAAGGGTGTGGTATTGGGTTTCGGACTAAAAAGTTACGACCTGGCCATTCAAAGTTTTTTGAATAAAGACTAAGGTTGCGGATTGCCTTAAAAATTAATAGCTATCTAAGTTGAAAACGGTAATTAAACAATAACAGGGGACGGATAAAACTGTTTATTGAAGACTGTTCACTTTTTACGCCATCTGTGGCTTTAGGTATTTCTTGTCTATATAGAAAGTGCCAAAAGGGACAAGGGAAGCTATAAAAAGGATAACGAACATTTTTAAGTCCCATTTCTTTTCAACACATACCAGTATGGCCAAGACCACATAGGCCATGAATAGAAAGCCATGTGCATATCCAATGTAGATATTGGGTTCCGGTATTTGGGCCAAATATTTTAAAGGCATTCCAATGCCAAAAAGTAATAAATAGGATATTCCTTCGAGAATAGCGGTCAAACTAAATAACTTCAACATATCTTTTTCGGTGTTGTTCGTGATTTTATTATTTTTTTAGACCCGTCAAGTTTTGATAACCTAACGGGTCTAAATTTTTAAAAGAACTAAGCTTTTATTTATATGTGTATTACTTCTCCATATGCATGTGCAACGGCCTCCATTACCGCTTCGCTCATGGTAGGATGAGGGTGTACTGCTTTTATGATCTCATGGCCAGTGGTTTCTAATTTACGGGCTACTACTGCTTCGGCTATCATGTCCGTAACACCTGCACCGATCATATGACATCCAAGCCATTCACCATATTTAGCGTCGAAAATCACCTTTACAAATCCGTCTTTGTTACCAGAAGCACTAGCTTTTCCACTTGCGGAGAAAGGAAATTTGCCCACTTTTATCTCGTATCCTTTTTCAATGGCCTGTTTTTCGGTCAGTCCAACAGATGCAATTTCAGGTGAGCAGTAGGTGCATCCTGGAATATTGCCATAATCTAATGGCTCCACATGCAAATCAGCTATCTTTTCAACACAAAGAATACCTTCTGCCGAGGCAACGTGGGCTAAGGCTTGTCCCGGTGTAACATCACCGATGGCAAAATATCCCGGAATATTGGTTTGGTAATAATCGTTTACTAAGATTTTATCCCTATCCGTTGCAATTCCAACATTTTCTAGACCAATATTTTCGATATTGGTTTTAATACCCACGGCGGATAAAACTATATCGGCTTCAAGAATTTCTTCGCCTTTGCTGGTCTTTATGGTTGCTTTAACTCCTTCACCAGAGGTATCTACCTTTGTTACTTCTGAGGAAGTCATAATTTTTATTCCTGTCTTTTTAAGACTGCGTTCCAATTGTTTTGAAATCTCTTCGTCCTCTACTGGTACCACATTGGGCAAAAACTCCACTACGGTTACGTCAGTACCCATGGCATTATAGAAATAGGCAAATTCTATTCCTATGGCACCACTACCTACAACTAGCATTTTCTTTGGTTGTTTATCCAAGGTCATTGCCTCACGGTAGCCTATAATTTTTTTGCCATCCTGTGGTAGGTTTGGTAGTTCGCGGCTTCTAGCCCCGGTAGCAATAATGATGTTATTGGCCGAGTACTCGGTTTCCTTACCATCATCCGACTTAACGCTCACCTTTTTGCCAGGTTTTAAGGTTCCGAAACCTTTGATGACTTCAATTTTGTTTTTTTTCATCAAAAATTGAACGCCTTTACTCATGCCATCGGCAACATTGCGACTTCTTTTGACCACAGCGTCAAAGTCCTTGTCCACACCTTCAGCCTTTAGTCCATAATCGGCTGCATGTAGCAAATATTCGAAAACCTGAGCGGATTTCAATAATGCTTTGGTAGGGATACATCCCCAATTTAAACAAACGCCACCAAGACTTTCTTTTTCTATAATGGCAGTCTTAAATCCCAATTGAGAGGCTCTGATTGCGGCTACATAACCTCCAGGACCACTACCTAATACAATAATATCGAAATTGCTCATTTATATTTTTTTTGATAAATAAATTATGAAGTTGCAAAGTTACAAAACCATACTGAATTCACACGGATGCCATTTTAAATTAATTGGAATAAATAAGGCTGGCCCAATGGAAAAAAATGGCCAGCCTAATACAGTAAGTGATTTTTTAAAACTATTGACGACACTTATTTTTCCGGCACAAAGTTTAAGGCTGCCCCATTAATGCAATGTCTCTCGCCAGTTGTTTTTTTAGGACCATCGTTAAAAACGTGGCCTAAGTGCCCACCACAGGTTGAACAGTGTTCTTCTTTCCTGGCATAGCCCAAATCGTAATCCACATCAAATGCAACATTTCCTTTTATCTCCCTGTCAAAACTGGGCCATCCAGTTCCTGAATCGAATTTGTGGTCGCTTTTAAAAAGCTCAGTGCCACAAGCGGCACAAGTATATACCCCTTTTTGTTTATTGTTGAGCAATTCACTTGAGCCCGGATTTTCTGTACCTGCTTTGCGCAGCACATAAAATTGCATATCCGTCAACTGTTTTTGCCACTCGGCTTCAGTCTTGGTAATTTTAAACTGCTCCTTTTTTTTAGAATCTGTTTTGGATACTTCCTTTTCTTGAGAAGTTCCCTTGCATCCAATAAACACAACGCATAGTGCAAATATTATTTTTTTCATAAGGCTTTTCTTTTTTATGGTTTAGACGAAATGATTGAAGCTACCTTGCAGTATTTATGTACGTGAATTTTAGAGTTATGGTTTTAATATATAAAAATAGCCCTTAAATCCAATAGGAAATAAGGGCTAGGAAAATTTTAGAGCGACTTTTAATTCAACTTAAATCGCTTTACATCTTTTTCTTCAACGCCAATTGTTCTCATTACGGCATTAATATTTGATTTATCCAATTTTGATTCGGCATATTGGCTAGGTAAAATGACAATTCTGAACAATTGGTTATCCGTAAAGGCTGTATCTAAATTGGCCATATTAAAATTTCCGTCAATAAATATTTCTACGTCTATAAAGGTATGGGCATTCGTATATTGAATAGTTCCTTCCGTTAAAAAGAAATTTTGTGGAATTAAGCTCCAGGCATCTGCACTAGTATCTTGATAATCAACAGTTCCATCAAATCTATAAACCAAAACAGCGTCGGATTCAAAAACTTCGAAACTAGTGAAATCTGAAAAAGTAATAATGTAAGAATAAATATCACCACCTGCATCATAATTGAAGTTGACATTGTCTACTTCAAATACCTGCCCTTGGATACCATCCTCTCCATTTTGTCCATTTTGTCCGTCCAGTCCATCAAAACCGTCATAGCCAGGAGGTCCTGCAGGCCCTTCACAAGAGATAAAAAATAAAGCAATAAATGCGCCGAGTAATAAGGTAACTTTTTTCATAATATTTATTTTAGCGTTTTTTCGAATTGTATAATTGTTATTGTATTTTTATAGTAGTTTCAAAAAGCGTTCCAAATTTTATATCTATACTTGCAAAGTTAGGTTTTAGTTAAAACTTACTGTTCGTATACCGTAAGTACGGACCAAAGTTGTCTAATTTTGTACTAAATAACGTAATCATGACCAAAGTAGTATCCCATAGTTTATTTACAGATTTTGATATCGACCTATTCAAGAGTGGTAAGCATTTCAAATTATATGAAAAGTTGGGATCTCATCTCATAGAGGTCAATGGGGTTAAAGGTACTTATTTTGCAGTTTGGGCTCCGTCTGCGCGGTCTGTTTCGGTGGTTGGCGACTTTAATAATTGGTATGAAGCGGATCATCAACTTAATGTTCGTTGGGACGGAAGTGGCATCTGGGAAGGATTTGTTCCAGAATTGGGACAGGGTACTTTATATAAATACATTGTTCATTCTTCCAATCACGGGGTAGTTACGGAAAAGGCTGACCCCTTTGCCAAAAGTTGTGAACACCCTCCAATGACAGCTTCAATTGTTTGGGATGCCAAACACGATTGGAAAGATGAGACTTGGATGAAAACCAGAAAGGAAAAAAATGCCTTGGATAAACCCTATGCCGTTTATGAAGTGCATTTGGGCTCCTGGAAGCGAAAATCGAATAATGATTATCTAACCTATTCGGAACTGGCAGTAGATCTTGTGGAATATGTTAAGGAGATGAATTTTACCCATGTGGAGTTTATGCCGATCATGGAGTACCCGTATGATCCGTCTTGGGGATATCAGCTAACTGGCTATTTTGCTCCCACTTCTAGATTTGGAAAACCTGAAGGGTTTAAATTATTAGTGGATACTTTGCACCAAAATGGAATTGGGGTTATTTTGGATTGGGTGCCTTCCCATTTTCCAGAAGATGCACATGGCTTAGGATTTTTTGACGGATCCCACCTTTATGAGCACCCGGATAGTAGAAGAGGATATCACCCAGATTGGAAAAGTTTGATATTTAATTATGGTAGAAATGAGGTTAGGGCCTTTTTGATCAGTAATGCTATGTTCTGGTTAGATCAATTCCATGCAGATGCCTTAAGGGTAGATGCCGTAGCTTCTATGATATATTTGGATTATTCGCGGGAAGAAGGTGAATGGGAACCCAATATTTATGGGAATAATGAGAATTTGGAGGCCATTTCATTTATAAGGGAACTAAATGAAACCGTTTATTCCAATTTCGAGGGAATACAAATGATTGCAGAGGAATCTACCTCTTTTTCAATGGTATCCAAGCCAGTAAGCATGGGAGGCCTAGGTTTTGGCATGAAATGGATGATGGGTTGGATGCACGATACTCTGGAATATTTTAAAAAGGAACCAATTTATAGGAAGCACCATCAAAACGATTTAACTTTTAGCGCTACTTATGCGTTTACTGAGAATTTTATGCTTCCATTTTCACATGATGAGGTGGTTTATGGGAAAAAATCCCTGTTGTATAGGATGCCTGGTGATGAATGGCAACAATTTGCTAACTTAAGATTACTTTTTGGATACATGTATACCCATCCAGGTACCAATTTAATTTTCATGGGTGGCGAATTCGGTCAATCTTCCGAATGGAATTTTCAAACAAGTTTGGATTGGCACTTGTTGCAATATGATTTTCACATTGGTATCCAAAATGTGATAAAGGACTTAAACAAACTTTATCAAGAGTATCCGGCGCTTCATGAGCAACAATTTAGCCCTGAAGGCTTTCAATGGATAGATTATGGAGACCATGCAAATTCGGTCTTGACTTACATAAGAAAGGGCATCGATCCTAAGAAAAATATCTACATAGCTTGTAATTTCACACCAATTCCACGGGAGAAATACAGAATGGGCATTTCCAAATCCGGGCAATTAAAGGAGATTTTCAATAGCGATGACCAAAAATACGGCGGTACCGGCATGAAAAATGGCACATTGAAAATTAGTAAAACCCCATGGCATGGATTTGATAAGTCCGTGGAAATCACTATTCCACCACTGGGTGTGGTCGTTTTTAAATGATTATGAAGTATTATAACGGTACGGAGTATAATTGCAAAGCATATCATTTCGTTAATTCGTATGAATGTTCTTTTTTTGTATTCGCAAAAATGACTAGCCATGATTACCAATACTGAACTTGAATACAAGGGCAATTTATATCCCAATACAATTGTTGATTATCACCGGGATACGGATAAATTGTATTTCACAACTTCAAATGGAGTTATTTTAGAGATAACGGTTTTGCGTGATAGTATAATTAGATTTAGATATGCTACCGAAAATATTTTTGAACCCGATTTCTCTTATTCTATCAGTGAAGATGTTAGCTTAGGCTTTAATCACCTTAAGGTAGAAGAGACGGCAACAGAGTATCTGGTAATTACGGCCAAACTTAGGGTGCTTGTAGATAAAAAAACCTTAAGGATACAGATATCGGATTTGGAGGGCAATATTATTAATGAGGATGAGCTTGGTTTTCATTGGGAAGAAAATTATGAGTTTGGGGGTAATTCGGTGAAAATGAGTAAGATTACTCAAAATGCCGAAAGTTTTTATGGTCTGGGCGATAAAGCCACACACTCCAACCTCAAAGGCAAGCGGGTTAGCAATTGGGTAACCGATCAATATGCCTATGGTAAAGATCAAGATCCGTTATATAAGGCAATTCCTTTTTTTATTGGCTTACATAGTAATAAATCCTACGGTATTTTCTTTGACAATACCTTTAAAACCAATTTCGATTTTGCGCACGAGCGAAGAAATGTAACCAGTTTTTGGGCCGATGGGGGAGAGATGAACTATTATTTTATCTATGGACCCCAAATGAGCCAAGTGGTCAAGGCATATACCAATTTAACGGGGACGCCAGAATTGCCTCCCATGTGGGCCATGGGCTACCATCAATCCAAATGGAGCTACTACCCGGAAAGCAACGTTAGGTCACTTGCCAAAAATTTTAGAAAATTGAGAATCCCATGTGATGCAATTTATTTGGACATAGATTATATGGACGGATTTAGATGTTTTACTTGGGACAAATCCCGTTTTCCAAATCCGAAAAAAATGATTTCCGATTTAGAGGAGAAAGGATTTAAGACGGTAGTAATGATCGATCCGGGAATTAAGATAGATAAGGATTATTGGGTCTATCAGGAGGCTGTGGAGAATGACTATTTCTGTAAAAGGGCCGATGGTGCTTTTATGAAAGGAAAGGTATGGCCCGGGGAATGCAATTTTCCAGATTTCACCAACCCTAAGGTAAGGGAATGGTGGGCCGAGCTTTATAAGGAAATGATGACCGAAATTGGTGTGCATGCCGTTTGGAACGATATGAACGAACCTGCAGTTATGGAGGTGCCGACCAAGACCGCACCTTTGGATACTCGCCATGATTATGACGGGCATCCCTGTTCGCACAGGAAAGCCCACAATGTTTATGGGATGCAGATGGTTCGCGCAACCTATGAGGGAATTAAGAAATACGTTTACCCAAAGAGACCATTTGTAATTACCAGGGCGGCATTTGCTGGAACCCAAAGGTTTTCCTCTACATGGACCGGCGATAATGTGGCCACATGGGAACATCTATGGATTGCAAATGTACAGGCCCAAAGAATGTGTATGAGCGGATATTCGTTCGTCGGTTCGGATATTGGTGGATTTGCCGAACAGCCGAACGGGGAACTTTTTGCGAGATGGATTCAATTGGGGGTATTCCATCCTTTTTGTAGAGTACATTCCAGTGGAGATCACGGTGATCAAGAGCCTTGGTCATTTGACGATGAAGTAACCAATATAGTACGTAAGTTTATTGAATTACGATATCAATTGTTGCCCTATTTGTATACCATGTTTTATAGATACTCCAAAGAGGGAGTGCCTATGTTAAAGCCATTGGTCCATTTTGACCAAGAGGACCATCAAACCCATTTTAGAACGGATGAATTTATTTTTGGGGAGCAAATTTTAATATGCCCGGTACAGGAACCTAATGCGCAAGGACGAAGGATGTATATACCTAGGGGTATTTGGTATAATTATTGGACCAATGAAGCTGTAGTTGGTGGAATGGAGAAATGGGTAGTTGCCGGATTGGATAAGATTCCAATCTTCATTAAGGAAGGTGCTATGATTCCCAAATATCCCGTTCAGCAATATGTTGGTGAACTGGAAATAAAGGAATTGGTTCTGGATGTGTATTACAAAAACGGGGTGGAAACCTCAACAGTTTACGAGGACGGACAAGATGGATATGATTACAAAAAAGGAAGGTACAGCCTTAGAAATTTTAATTTTAAGGGTAAGGAGAAAGAGCTGGTTATCCAACAATTTAAAGATGGTAGTTTTATAACTTCTTATAAAACCTTTAAAATAAATTTACATGGACTTCCTTTTAAAATAAAGCAGATTCAGGTAGATAATGAGTATGTTGATTTAAAGGACGTTAAGCTAAACGGAAATAATAATAATATTCATATAAGCAAAGATTTTACTGTATTGCACATTATTGGCGCGTAATTTTTTTGTAATTTTCGTTGAATAAATACATAATTCTAAAATGAAAAAAGTTGTTTTAATAATAATGGTCTTTTTAGGGGTTGCGGCCTGTAAGACCAACCCATTTACAGGACAAAAGGTTTTGAACTTTTATCCCAATAGTCAGATTTTTCCAACGGCTTTTGCCCAATACGACCAATTTCTTGGTGATAACAAGGTAATTACCGGTACTGATGATGCTAAAATGATTACCAAAACTGGCCAGCGAATTGCTGCAGCTGCCGAACGATGGTTGACTGCCAATGGTTATCCCGGTTATTTAAAGGATTATAAGTGGGAATACAATTTGGTAAATGATGAGACTGTAAATGCTTGGTGTATGCCTGGTGGAAAAATTGTTTTTTACACAGGAATACTCCCCATTTGTAAAGGAGAAACAGGAGTTGCTGTTGTAATGGGGCATGAAGTTGCCCATGCTCTTGCCGATCATGGCGCACAACGTATGAGTGCAGGAGCCATACAACAACTAGGAGCCGTGGCAGGTAATGTTGTAATACAAGATGAGCAAAAGAGGAATATATTTAACCAAGCTTATGGTATAGGGTCCCAAGTTGGGATTATGCTTCCTTTTAGCCGAGGTCATGAAACAGAGGCCGATAGAATTGGCTTGCAAATTATGGCCATAGCTGGTTATAACCCTGATGAGGCGGCGGAACTCTGGAAAAGAATGAAGGCCAACAGTGGAGATGGTGCGCCGCCGGAGTTTTTAAGTACACACCCCTCTAATGACACTAGGATTGCCAACCTTTCGCAATGGGCACCTTTGGCTAAACAAGAAGCAGCCAAATTTGGGGTTACCTCTTTTCAATAGTGGTTTTAATGATAAGAATCATAAATTAATTTCAATAACAAAGCTGTTCTTATAGAGAACAGCTTTTTTTATATATGGCTAGAACTTTTCCAATAAAGGGCAGTAAAAAATTGTTGAATGCTTGGGCCTTTTATGATTGGGCAAATTCTGTTTATAGCCTGGTAATTTCTTCAGCCATATTTCCCATTTTTTATGGAGCCTTGTTTCGGGTGGCCGAAATTGAGAAAGTAGTGTTATTTGGGGGAGAAATAGCTAGGGCCCCTTTGATAAGTTATGTCACCTCGGCAGCATTTTTGTTTATAGCCATCATTACACCAATTTTATCTGGTATTGCCGATTATTTGGGGAATAAAAGGCTTTTCATGAAATTATTCTGTTACCTGGGCGCATTTTCTTGTATTGGATTATATTGGTTTTCCTTGGATCATATTTATTTCAGTCTCGTTTGTTATTTTTTTGGATTGGTGGGGTTTTGGGTGAGTTTCGCATTTAATAACTCCTACTTGCCAGATGTAGCCTTTCCGGAACAACAGGATGATATTAGTGCAAAAGGTTTTTCATTGGGTTATATCGGCAGCGTTATTTTGCTATTGTTTAATTTGGCAATGGTCATGAAGCCCAATTTATTTGGAATTGAAACGGATGCAGATGGTATTGCCGAAATAAAGGCAATGAGATATTCGTTTTTATCAGTGGGCATTTGGTGGATAGTATTTGCACAGTACACCTTTTATTTTCTGCCGAAAGGATTTAAAAAAGAAGGAAAGAGAGATCATATCATTCTAAACGGTTTTAAGGAGTTAAAGGGGGTGTGGCATCAGCTTGGGACCCAAAAACAATTAAAACGATATTTGGGCGCATTTTTTGTTTATAGTATGGCGGTGCAGACCGTTATGCTGATTGCGACTTATTTTGGGGAGGAAGAGATTCTATGGGATTCGGATTCCGAACGAACAACAGGATTAATTGTTAGTATCCTGCTTATTCAGCTAGTGGCCATTATTGGGGCTACCGTAACAGCTATGGCTTCCAGAGCTTTCGGCAATATTAGGACGCTAATTGTCGTGAATGTGATGTGGGTAATGATATGTGTCTATGCTTATTTTTTAACTACACCTATCGATTTTTATATTGCTGCAGGCTGTGTTGGAATCGTCATGGGTGGGATTCAGGCACTTTCCAGATCAACGTATTCTAAATTTATTCCGAAAACCATAGACACGGCATCATTTTTTAGTTTTTATGATGTTGCTGAAAAGATAGGAATAGTAATCGGAACCTTTCTATATGGTTTTGCAGCACAATATTCTGGTAGTATGCGATATGCCATTATTCTATTGGGATTGTTTTTTTTAGTGGGGGCATTTCTTTTGACCAGAGTGAATAAAGTCGGTAAATTATAGGGTATAACTATGTTTTCAATGGTTTTTGAGTAGATAACCACGCCTACAATGGTCTGAATTTTAGAGAATGCGATGGTTCATTAATGTTTGGTAATATCCCCTGACCCTGAAACTTTACTGTTTACTTTTTCGGGATTCCCTCTGTAATCTATGTTACCGGACCCAGATACTTTTGCATCTATTCTTTGATTGGCGGTAACCTCAACATTTGCCGAACCGGAAACTGCCACATTTACATTATCAGCAATAAGGTCATAAGCGTTAATGTCTCCAGATCCAGAAATGTTAACTTCAAAATTTGACGTATTCCCGCTTAAGGCCATATCCCCAGATCCGGACATACTGGCCTTTACAGACTGGGTATCCAGACTTAATGTAACGTCTCCAGAGCCAGACATTGAAGTTTCAAAATAATCTGATTTTATAGTTTTTTTTCCTATAATATTTCCTGATCCAGATAAAGTTAGACTGGCAATACTCTCCACTGGAATGGTAATAAATACCCCTTTCTTCCAAATTGATGAATTGAGGTTGTAACCTTTTTCCACCTTGATTACTAATTTGTTGTTGCTGACTTCCGTAATAATATGATCCAATATGTTTTCATCCCCTTTAAGGGTTATTTTACCTTCATGGCCATCTACCAATTCAATATCAAAGGAACCAGAAATAGCAATATGTTCGTAGTCCGCTGTGGTTCTTACTAGAGTAGTCATATTGCCATTACCGCTTATTGATTTGTTTTTCTGAGCGTTTAATGCGCCTAGGACCAATAAGGCCAATAGGATAGTTGTTTTATTTTCATAACCTTAGTGCTATTTTTTGTGAAACGCTATTCCCCCGTATTCACTGTTAATACTCATGAGGTTGCCACTGTTTTGACTTCCTTGATAGCCTTTGTAATAATTTGCGTTCGATTTTTCCCGGCTTATGTTTATTTCGAAATCTTCTTTTCCGCTTACGCCTGCATATTCCGTTTCGATTTCAAAATCGAAATGATATTCAGGGGAATATCCTATTTTAATACCTGTATAGTCGGTACTGATTTGCAAGTTTTTAGCATCGGGCGCCATCATATCAATTCTTACAGACCCATAGCTCGATTTTATATCCACATTACCGTGGATTATCCCTAATTTTACATTTATATAATCGCCATTGCCCTGAACATTTTTGGCTTCCCCGATTTCCAAATTGCCATAATCGCACACATAGGTCAGGTTTTTCATTGTTTGGACCGTTGCATTGGTATAGTCTGCAACGATATCTAGGTCTCCTGCTTTTTCAATGGTAAATCCGGAATAGTCGGCGTTGATTTTGCCACTGTTTATATAGCCTATGGTAGATTTGGAGGTATAGTCAAAGGATAATTGGTTACTTCGTCCACGCAATTCCCCAATTTCCAATCTGCCGTAATCGCAATTAATTTTTGCATGTCCGTCAATTCTATCTAAAATTATGCTTCCGTAATCGTTGCTTAGGTTAACACTGTTTTTTATAGGGACTTTAACCGTATAATTCACTTGCATATTTACGTTGTTGGAATTGCCCCAATTCCAACCCCAACTATTCTTGTCCTTGTTAAAGATTGTTGTGGCTGAAACCATATTGCTGTTGGCCTCAAAATCCACCGCTATTCCGTCTAACTTACGCTGCACTTTTTCTTCATTGTCCCCGGTGGTTTTAATATGTACTTCAATTGTAACCCTGTCTTGGTTCCAGGAGCTTATATTTAAACTACCATAGCTATTGGAGATTTTCAATATGGCGTCCGAATTTACGTTATACTCTTTTTTAATGGTTTTTTCCTTGGTATACTTGCCTCTAGGTATATCGTTGTTGGATACTGAAATTAAAGGGGTGATCAATAAAATGACAAGTATATATCTAAGTTGTAATATTTTCATTTTTGTAGTTTTTTAAAATTTTAATTTCTTCTATTTGTTCTAACACCTCGTTTATTAGATCTATTCTGGTTTGAAAATTGGTAATCATGGCGCTTAATATCAGTTTGCTATTTCCGCCATTTAATAAATCCTGTTCCATTTTCTTGTAATCGGTATCCAGAGTTCTAAGTTGTCCCATGGTATCTGTAATCAATTTCTGTGTTACAGGAGAAGTTTCACTTTGCATTTTTTTTATTTGTTCCTCAATTAAACTTGCGAAGTAGTATTCGGTGTTAGTGATTTCTGGTGAAATATTGGAAACTTGTTGCTGCACGCTCAAGGCCGGTTTAAAGAAATTAAATCCTAATGCGCAAAATAAAAGCAAGGCAGCTGCTATGGATAAGGCCTTCCATCTTATGCTAGTTTTTTTTGTTTTCGTTATCACCCCCGATGGGGTCTCTAATTTTGCTAAAAATCTTTGACGATGTCCATCATTGGGCTCTACAATGTCGAAGGAGTCTTTTAATTCCCTAAATAGGTTTTCAAAATGGTTATTTTCCATCGTATATCGTATTTAATTTTTGTCGTAGGCTTACCTTGGCCCTAGAAATCATTGTCCTGCAATTGGCATAGCTCAAATTCATTATTTCGCTTATTTCTTCATAATCATAGCCTTCAATTAAATGTAAGGTCAAAGAAACTCTGTAATTGTCTTTTAGCAGTTTCATGGTTTCAATCACTTTTTGAGCCTTTAGTTCTATCACACCATTATCTGGGACATATCCATCATTGTCTTCGACCTTGTACAGTACATTGCCAAGATCAACTTCCTGGCGTTTTAATCGTTTTCTATATTGATGAATACTATTGTTTACAACTATTCGCTTTAGCCAGGCCCCAAAAGTTACTTCGCCTTTAAAGGTGTCCAGTTTGGTTAGTGCGCTTAAAAGCGATTCCTGCATAACATCCTCAGCAATAACACTATCCTTTACGATTCTATAGGAAACATTGTACATTCCCTTGTAATAGCGATTGTAAATTTCCATTTGTGCGTTACGGTTATTACTTAGGCACAATGGTAATAGTTCATCAATATGTTTCTTTTCTAGGCTCAAAAAGGAATTGGTTTGCTTAATAGATGAAGTAATTTAGGGAATGTTACAGTTTATTTATAAAAAGATTTGACTTGTTGGCATAAGAATTGCCCAATTAGAATTAAAAGCAAATAACAGAATCCATAACCTCCTTATTTTTAAAGGAATGAAGGTGGATATAGGATTGAATGTAAATTATTTTTCTGTCATTTAATGACAGAATGACCGATATAACAATATGGCTAAAACAAAAAATATACAATTTGACACTATGTCATTACATAGCATCGATGAGGATTCGGAATTAATACCATTGATGACCCCGGAGGATGAGGAGGAGATTAACAATGAAAAGTTACCCGAAACCTTACCTATATTGCCGTTGCGAAATACTGTACTGTTTCCTGGCGTGGTAATTCCCATTACGGCCGGTAGGGATAAATCTATTAAATTAATAAAGGATGCCAATAACGGTTCAAAGGTAATTGGTGTAGTTTCCCAAAAAGATGAGGAAACTGAAAATCCAGGGGTGAAGGATATCAATACCTTAGGCACGGTAGCCAGAATCCTGAGGGTGCTTCAGATGCCCGATGGAAATACTACGGTAATCATTCAGGGTAAGAAGCGTTTTGAAGTAGCCGAAGTACTTACAGAAAAGCCATATATTACTGCTACGGTAAGGGAGACAACGGAAGTAAGACCTGAAAGTGATAACAAGGAATTTAGGGCGATTATAGATTCTATTAAAGAACTTTCCCTGCAGATTATTAGGGATAACCCCAATATCCCCAGTGAGGCTTCCTTTGCGATAAAGAATATTCAGAGCGATTCGTTTTTAATCAATTTTGTTTCTTCCAATCTCAATTTAAGTGTAAAGGATAAGCAAGAGCTTTTAGAAATAGGAAGTCTGCAAGATCGGGCATTGGCCACCCTTAAATATATGAACATAGAGCTTCAGAAGTTGGAACTGAAAAATGACATTCAGTCCAAGGTAAGAACCGATATGGATCAGCAGCAAAGGGAATACTATCTTCATCAACAAATGAAGACAATCCAAGAGGAATTGGGCGGTATTTCGTATGATGAAGAAGTGGATGAGATGCGTGCAAAGGCCAAAAAGAAAAAGTGGAGCAAGGAAGTGGGGGAACATTTTGACAAGGAATTGGCAAAATTGCAAAGAATGAACCCACAGGTTGCCGAGTATTCTATTCAACGTAATTATTTGGATTTGTTTATTGAGTTGCCTTGGAACGAATACTCCAAGGATAAATTCGATTTAAAAAGAGCTCAAAAAATATTAGATAGGGATCATTACGGTTTGGAAGATGTAAAGAGGCGAATTATTGAATATTTGGCAGTCTTAAAACTTCGTAACGATATGAAATCGCCTATTCTATGTTTGTACGGACCTCCTGGCGTTGGTAAAACTTCTTTAGGTAAATCTGTTGCCGAAGCTTTGGGTAGGGAGTATGTGAGGATATCACTTGGAGGACTTAGGGATGAGGCAGAGATACGTGGCCATCGTAAAACATATATAGGGGCCATGCCCGGCCGTATTGTTCAAAGTTTAAAAAAGGCGGGTAAATCCAACCCTGTTTTTATTTTGGATGAAATTGATAAACTGTCCAATAGCCATCAGGGCGATCCTTCCTCGGCTATGTTGGAGGTTTTGGATCCGGAACAGAACAATGAGTTCCATGACAATTTCTTGGAAATGGGTTATGATCTGTCCAAGGTTATGTTTATTGCAACGGCCAATAGTTTAGGTGAAATTCAGCCTGCCCTTCGGGATAGAATGGAAATAATTCACGTGACGGGATATACCATAGAGGAAAAGGTAGAAATTGCTAGAAAGCATTTATTGCCCAAGCAATTAAAAGAACATGGTTTAACAACGAACCATTTAAAAATTGGCAAGCCTCAATTGGAAAAAATTGTTGAAGGCTATACCAGGGAATCTGGAGTTAGGTCATTGGAAAAACAAATTGCCAAGATGGTTCGTTATGCTGCCAAATCCATAGCAATGGAGGAGGAGTATAACCTTAAGATTTCCTCTGAGGATATTGAAAGGATTTTGGGCCCGGCGCGTATGGAAAGAGACAAATATGAGAATAATGATGTTGCAGGTGTGGTTACAGGTTTGGCTTGGACCAGTGTTGGTGGTGATATTCTTTTTATTGAGTCCATTTTGTCCAAGGGGAAAGGGACTTTAAATATTACTGGTAATCTGGGAACGGTGATGAAAGAATCAGCCACTATAGCCATGGAATATATTAAATCCAATTCGGACAGGTATGGTTTGGATCCTGAGATTTTCGATAAGTACAATGTGCATATTCACGTTCCTGAAGGAGCGACCCCAAAAGATGGGCCAAGTGCGGGAATTACTATGCTTACCTCTCTGGTGTCGCTGTTTACCCAGAAAAAGATCAAAAAGAGTTTGGCTATGACGGGGGAAATTACCTTACGAGGCAAAGTGCTGCCAGTGGGAGGTATAAAGGAAAAGATATTGGCTGCCAAGCGTGCAAGAATTAAGGAGATAATACTTTGTGAGGATAATAGGAAGGATATATTGGAAATAAAGAAAGACTATTTAAAAGGGCTTACTTTTCATTATGTGACAGATATGCAGGAGGTAATAGATATTGCTATCACAGATGATTCTGTAAAAAATCCGAAGCAACTATAAGGAATTTTTAAAATTTAAATAGGATAAAAGTACCTATTGTGTAAATGGTAGGTACTTTTGTTTTTAAAGCATCATATAAGCGGGGAATTCCTGTAAGAAAGGGTGATAAGCTATTCTTAACAGTCTACTTGTGCTGTCTCCTTGATGTTATATTGTGAACCTTGGAATTATCCATACTATGGAATTGGGCAATTCTTATTATTTTTAGACCCATGGGAAAGATTACTATTGCAATCGATGGATTTTCATCTACAGGAAAGAGCACTATAGCAAAGCAGTTAGCGAAAGCACTGGATTATGTTTATGTGGATACCGGGGCCATGTATAGGGCGGTAACACTATTTGCTATGCGGGAAGGTTTTGTCGGGGGTAAAACTGATGATTTGGAAGGGTTGGTAAATTCACTTTCCAATATAGACCTTAGGTTTGTCTATAATAAATCCCTTGGATTTTCGGAAATGTATTTGAATGCGGAAAATGTAGAGAAAGAAATCAGGACTCTGCCTGTTTCGCAGCAAGTGAGTAAGATTGCTACCATAGAGAAAGTGCGATTGAAGTTGGTAGCTATGCAGCAAGATATGGGTAAGAGTAAAGGTGTTGTGATGGATGGTAGGGATATTGGTACAGTAGTTTTTCCAGATGCTGAATTCAAAATTTTTATGACCGCATCGCCTGAAACCAGAGCCTTTAGAAGATATAAGGAGCTTTTGGATAAAGGGGAGAAGGTAACTTATGAGGAGGTGCTTAAGAATGTTCAAACCCGGGATTATATAGATTCACATCGTGAATTTTCACCTTTGAGAAAAGCGGATGATGCCATTGAATTTGATAATAGTGATATGGGTTTAAAGGAACAATTGGAACGTATTTATAATTTTGCGCTCCGTAAAATTGAGGAATAATGTTTCTTAAATCCTGTGAAAATCAATTTGGGCGCAGTAAGGAAAGTAATTGCCGATTCGGCCTATTTCCGGACTCCGCCCAAAATGAAATAATTCAGCCTCTAATTTAATTAGGGATGACCAACACTTGATCTGGATGAATAACATCCGGATTTTTTAGGATATTGGTGTTGGCTTCGAAAATTTTCTTGTACTTCATAGGATCACCATAGTATTTTTTTGCAATCTTGCTAAGAGACTCTCCGCCTTTTACAGTGTGCCTGTGGTAAACACTTTCGTCGGCAACGCTAATATTTGCTTTGATATCAGAAGGATTTTCTCCACCTAATTCTTTGATTTTATCCCACAAAAGGTTTTTCTCATACTGGGTTGCAGCCTGACCTTTTATTTTTAGAATACCTGCCTCCTCGGTTATATCCCCATCTTTTATTTTTAGTTCTTCTCCAAGGTTTAATACAGCTTGATACTTTGCTTTAACACTCATAATCGTATTTATTTAACGGTTAATATTTAATAATCGAATATAAGGATTCTTGGTATGTTTTGCATCAAATTGCGCAAAATAGTTAAGTAATTGACACTCATCTCATTTTTAGGTTTGTAATGCCATTTTTTAGTTGTATTTTTGCACTCCTTTTTTTAGCAAAGTATCAAGAGAAAAAAGGAACGAAAAGAAAATCAATATAACTTCTTCTGTGGTAATTGTTAACTCTTGTAACTCCATGGAATACAAAATTATAATCAGCAAATGGCTGAAGAAAAAACAACAGTTGAGGTAGATGAAACTGCCGCAACTACACAAGAAACAAAAGTAGAGGCCCCTGTACAGGATCCAAAAGAATTTTTGGCTAGTTTTGATTGGGACAAGTACGAACAAGGAATTGAGCGCGTTGATGACTCCAAATTAAAGGAATTTGAAGAATTAGTGGCTGAAAACTTTGTAGATACTGCCGATGCGGAAGTAGTAGAGGGAACAGTAGTATACCTAACGGAGCGTGAGGCAATTATTGATATAAATGCCAAATCTGAAGGTGTTATTTCACTTAACGAATTCCGTTACAATCCTGACCTAAAAGTTGGTGATAAGGTAGAGGTGTTGATCGATATCCGTGAGGATAAAAGTGGACAATTGGTACTCTCACACAGAAAGGCAAGAACTATCATGGCTTGGGATCGCGTAAATGCTGCCCATGACAAAGAAGAGATTGTTAGTGGTTTTGTTAAGTGCAGAACTAAAGGAGGTATGATTGTCGATGTTTTTGGAATTGAGGCATTCTTGCCAGGTTCTCAGATCGATGTTAAGCCTATCCGTGATTACGACCAATATGTAAACAAGACTATGGAATTTAAAGTGGTTAAGATAAACCACGAATTTAAAAACGTAGTAGTTTCTCATAAAGCGTTGATCGAGGCTGATATTGAAGAGCAGAAAAAAGAGATCATTGGTCAATTGGAAAAAGGACAAGTATTGGAAGGTGTTGTTAAAAACATTACTTCTTATGGTGTCTTTATTGATCTTGGTGGTGTAGACGGATTGGTGCATATTACCGATCTATCTTGGAGCAGAATCAACCATCCAAATGAAGTGGTGGAATTAGATCAGAAATTGAATGTTGTAATTCTTGACTTTGATGAGAACAAGTCTAGAATCCAATTAGGTCTTAAGCAATTGGAGAAACATCCTTGGGATGCTCTTAGCGAAGACATTAAAATTGGAGACAAAGTTAAAGGTAAGGTAGTTGTTATTGCAGACTACGGTGCATTTATCGAAGTTGCAGAAGGTGTTGAAGGATTGATTCACGTTTCTGAAATGTCTTGGTCTACACATTTACGTTCCGCTCAGGATTTCGTAAAAGTTGGTGATCAGGTTGAAGCTGTAGTATTGACTTTGGATAGGGAAGACCGTAAAATGTCTCTTGGAATTAAGCAATTAACTCCAGACCCATGGACTGATATCACTACTAAATATCCTGTTGGATCTAAGCACAAAGGTATTGTACGTAACTTCACTAATTTTGGTGTGTTTGTTGAATTGGAAGAAGGAATAGACGGATTGATCTATATCTCCGATCTTTCTTGGACCAAGAAAATTAAACATCCATCCGAGTTTGTTACTGTAGGTGACACTTTGGAAGTTGAGGTATTGGAATTGGATGTTGATGGTCGTAAATTAAGTTTAGGACACAAACAAACTACTGATAATCCTTGGGACAAGTACGAAACTGAATTTGCTTTGGATACAGTTCACAAAGGAAGTATAGCTGAAATAGTGGATAAAGGAGCAACTATCGATTTTAATGAAGATATCGTTGCCTTTGTACCTTCTCGTCATTTAGAAAAAGAAGATGGCAAGAAATTGGTAAAAGGTGAAGAGGCTGAGTTTAAGATCATTGAATTCAACAAAGAATTCAAAAGAGTTGTAGCCAGTCATACTGCTATCTTTAGAGAGGAAGAACAACGCAATGTAAAAGCGGCCGTTAAAAAGGCTGCAGTATCTGCAGATGAAGCTAAACCTACTTTAGGTGACGCAAACGAAGCTTTGCAAGCGTTAAAAGATAAAATGGAAGCTAACGATAAGAAAAAGAAGTAAGCTTTTAGATTATTGATTTATGAAAGCCCTGGCATTTGTCAGGGCTTTTTATTTGGAATAAATCCGATAATGATATATTTAGCCTTTTACCTTACTGCCGGTATAATTTAATTTTAGATCAGGATTTTCGGTAATAATATAAAATACAACTCAAAGGCCCTCAGTGAATTGTAGCACAGTGCAAATTTCGTCCTTAGGTTATTACGTTGTCTTTTGTCTTTAAAACGCCAATATTAAATAGAAATCCCTATTTTTGTAATTCAAAAGCATTGGCCAAATCATCTATGAGTCAAAAAGTATTACTTTCTTCCAAAGAAATAAATATTATCCTGCATCGCTTGGCTTGTCAATTATTAGAAAATCATCTAGATTTTAAAAACACAGTCCTAATAGGTATACAGCCTAGAGGCATATTTTTGGCATCACGCTTGGCCAAGATCCTTAAAGAAGATTACGGAGTTAAAAATATCGATTTAGGTTTTTTGGACATTACATTTTATCGTGATGACTTTAGAAGAGGGGAAAAGACCTTGGAAGCCAATAAGACTAAAATCGACTTTCTTGTGGAGGATAGAAAAGTGGTATTTGTAGATGACGTACTGTATACGGGAAGAAGTATAAGGGCGGCATTAACGGCTATACAATCTTTTGGAAGACCTTTAGAGATTGAGTTGCTAGCTTTAATCGACCGTCGTTTTAGTAGACACTTGCCCATACAGCCCAATTATAGAGGACGGCAAGTTGATGCTATAAATGGAGAAAAAGTGAAGGTAATGTGGGAGGAAAATGACGGCGAGGATGTAATATATTTAGTAAAGACATAGGCATGGGCGAATTAAGTGTAAAACACTTGTTAGGGATAAAGTATCTGAAAGAATCGGATATTCAGCTCATTTTTGAAACTGCAGATCATTTTAAAGAGGTAATCAACCGATCAATTAAAAAAGTGCCTTCACTTCGTGATATCACCATAGCGAATGTATTTTTTGAAAATAGTACCCGTACCCGGCTTTCCTTTGAATTGGCTGAAAAAAGGTTGTCTGCAGACGTTATCAATTTTTCTGCTGCACAGTCATCCGTGAAGAAGGGGGAAACCTTGATAGATACGGTAAATAATATTCTATCTATGAAGGTAGATATGGTGGTGATGCGCCATCCTAATCCAGGAGCTGGTATTTTCCTTTCCAAGAATGTTAAAGCTTCTATAGTCAATGCAGGTGATGGTGCTCATGAGCATCCGACACAGGCCTTATTGGATTCATATTCCATAAGGGAAAAATTAGGTGACGTAGCTGGAAAAAATGTAGTCATTGTGGGCGATATCCTTCATTCTCGAGTGGCCCTGTCCAATATTTTCGCACTTCGATTGCAGGGAGCAAATGTAAAGGTTTGTGGGCCTAAAACTTTACTGCCCAAACACATAGAATCTTTGGGTGTTTCTGTTGAAACCAATTTGCGTAAGGCTTTAAACTGGTGCGATGTTGCTAATATGCTGCGCATTCAGAATGAGCGATTGGATATTAGTTATTTTCCTACCACAAGGGAGTATACCCAACAGTTTGGGGTTAACAAGGCATTATTGAATAGTTTGGATAAAGAAATAGTGATTATGCACCCGGGGCCCATTAATCGAGGTGTGGAGATAACCAGTGATGTAGCGGATTCAAAACAATCCATTATATTAAATCAGGTGGAAAATGGGGTGGCCATACGTATGGCTGTAATCTATTTATTGGCATCAAAAATTAAATAAAAGGCTTATGATTTTGGATAAAGAAGGAAATGTGACTACAGTTCTCCAGGAGAATATTTCTTTAAACAAGTTTCTTTCCAATTTAGGGGACATCTATCCTAAAATTAAGAACGATCATATTATTATTAATCTCTTTTCCTTTGCAAAACTTACTTCCAATGATGTTTTGGAATTTTTGGAGCTTTCGGATGCACATCGAAAAATCAAAAAATCCTTCGTTTTGGTTACCGAAAAAGTATCCTATGATGAGGTCCCTGATACTATTTGTGTTGTGCCCACAATTCAAGAGGCGAAAGATATTATAGAGATGGAAGAGATCGAAAGGGATTTGGATCTTTAGGGATTTAAAATTGAATAAGGAAGAATTAACTCAGATTATAAAATTGTTGGCGTCAATTGTAAAATCCTCTAAACTAAATGGCTAGGGTATGATTTTCCGTTTTCCGTTTTCCGTTTTCAATATTTTATTTTTATGAAACTAACTATATTGGGTTGTTATGCCGCAACGCCAAGATCTTTGAACAATCCCACATCCCAAGTACTGGAAATAAAGAACCATTTGTTTTTAATAGATTGTGGTGAAGGGACACAGGTGCAATTGCGAAAGAGTAAGATTAAATTTTCACGAATCAATCATATTCTAATATCCCATTTGCATGGAGATCATTTTTTTGGGTTGCCTGGGTTGATTTCAACATTTAGATTGTTGGGAAGAAAAAATGAATTACATGTTTACGGACCCAAAGGAATAAAGGAGGCTATTACCTTATTTCTGAAATTGGGGGATTCATGGACGAATTATCCACTTATTTTCCACGAGTTATCATCTACAGAACCAGAAATGATTTATGAAGATGGGAAAGTTATCATTACTACAATTCCTTTGGAACATAGGATATACACCAATGGGTTCTTGTTTAAAGAAAAGTTGGCGGAACGTAAATTGAATGTTAGGGCTGTTGCCAAATACAAAATAGATAAGTGCTATTTTCAGAATATCAAGAACGGAAAGGATATTATTTTGGAGAGCAATAAGATAATATCCAATGCCTTATTAACTTTTGACCCACCTGCTCCCAAGAGTTATGCTTTTTGTAGCGATACCGCTTTCTCAGAGAAAATTGTTCCTTGGATCAGGAATGTGGATGTGTTGTATCATGAAGCCACCTTTCTGGAGACCGAAAGAAAATTAGCTCCGAAAACAAAACATGCCACCGCCAAGGAGGCGGCTACCATAGCAAAGGAAGCTAATGTGGGGCTGTTGATATTAGGTCATTTTTCTACTAGATATAAATCATTGGACCTTTTTAAGGAAGAAGCCAAAACCATATTTGCGAATGTGGAACTTGCCGACGACGGCAAGGAGTTTGATCTATAAGTATAAATAGGGCTAACAGTAATAATCATGATTGGATGGGTAGTGCGTTTTGCAAGAAAGGCCTTAACTTCATTGTTGTTCACTTGTCAGTTTTGGGCGACTAATTATAGGTCTTTGAATAAGCAATGTTTTATTTGCCATTCCTAGAGTGAATGACCCTAAAAAAACTCGGCTTACTTTTCGTGTTTCAGTTTGTTTTGTGCAATTTTGTGTAGTAACTAATTACGATTTAAATATCCAAGTTTACCCATGCAAAAAGACCTAGGAAATTATAGAAAATCCTATGAAAAAAGCGCTCTTACCGAAGAAGTTATTTCAGATAACCCTATGGAATTATTTCAGAAATGGTTTTATGAGGTAGAGGCATCGGAAGGGGTAGATGAACCCAATGCTATGACGGTTTCCACTATAGGTTTGGACGGATTTCCAAAGAGTAGGGTAGTCCTATTAAAAAAGTACACTTATGAAGGTTTTATCTTTTATACCAATTATGAAAGTGAAAAAGGGAGGGCCATAGCAGATAATCCTAATATTTGTATTTCATTTTTTTGGCCCAATATGGAAAGACAGATCATTATAAAGGGAAAGGCCGAAAAAATTGCTGAAAATTTATCCGATGGCTACTTTGAATCTAGGCCGGACGGCAGTAAACTGGGTGCCATAGTATCTAATCAGAGTCAGGTAATACCAAGTCGAGAGTTTTTGGAGAATAAATTAAAGGATTTGGAGAAGGAATATGAAAATAAGGAGATAGAACGGCCAAAGTATTGGGGTGGATTTATAGTGAAGCCTATATCTATGGAGTTCTGGCAGGGAAGGCCCAATAGGTTACATGATAGAATACGGTATAGCTTACAGGATAATTTCGATTGGAAATTGGAAAGGTTGGCACCCTAATGCCTTCAATACATTGGATTGGTATAGCAGCGGAAAAGTGCTGACAAATAAATGTAAATAAATGATACCAGCATTAATAAATTTTTAATGTGAGCGCGTAGAGGTTACCTATAATCTCAATTTGATTTTCTTTTCAATAAATTAAAAAGATTTAAACGTATGAAAACAGTAATATTGGTAAGGCACGGTAAATCGTCTTGGGAATATAATGTTTCGGATAGGGACAGGCCCTTAATGGAAAGAGGTATCAAAGATGTGAATAAAGTGGCAAATGCATTTCAGACAGATTTGATGCATATTGATGCCGCCTATTCCAGTCCCGCCAATAGGGCAATGCATACGGCTATGATTTTCCTAAGAACTTTGAACTTTTCGTTTGCCAATTTTGAATTGTCCAATGAACTATATGATTTTTCAGGGGAGGATGTTTATCAGTTCATCAAGAGGTTAAACAATGATAAGAATACAGTAATTATTTTTGGGCACAATGAAGCCTTTACACATATTGCCAATTCTTTAGGAAACATGTATATTGACAACGTTCCTACTAGTGGATTGGTACAGTTAAAATTTGACATTAATGATTGGAGTGCCGTGGCGAAAGGTATTACAGCGCGGACCTTATTCCCTAAACAATTAAAAGAATGATTAAGAGTAAAAATCAGTATATAAACAGAGAAATTAGTTGGTTAAGTTTTAATGAAAGGGTCTTACAAGAAAGTGCTGATAAGAATGTTCCTTTAATAGAGCGACTTCGATTTTTAGGAATATTTTCCAATAATTTGGATGAATTTTTTAAGGTTAGGTATGCTACTGTCAAAAGAATAGTAGAAGCGGGTAGGTCTGGAAAAAGTGTTTTGGGCGGAGAAAGTGCCAAGGATCTGTTAGAAGAAATTACCGAGATTGTTATTGAACAGCAAACCAATAGCTTAAAAATACTCAGTGATATTGAAAAGGAATTGGAAACCCAGAATATTTTTTTGATTAATGAATCAAAAATAACCGAGACCCAATGTTTGTTTATTAAGAATTATTTCATCGAAAAGGTAAGTCCGGTGTTAATGACCATCATTTTGAACGATTTAGCAAGCTTTCCATTGTTAAAGGATACAGCGGCCTATCTGGCGGTAAAATTAATTTTAAAGCAACAACCGGAAAATAAATCGACCACCAAGGAGAAGCGCTATGCGCTTATCGAAATCCCTAAAGGTATAGATCGTTTTGTGGTGCTTCCGAAAGAGGGAGATAAAAATTATATAATGATCTTGGATGATCTTATCCGATATTGCTTGGGGAGTATTTTTAATATGTTCGATTACGAGTCCATATCGGCACATATGATCAAAATTACACGTGATGCCGAGTTGGACATTGATAACGATCTAAGTAAAAGTTTTATAGAGAAAATATCCTCGAGTGTAGAACATCGCAAAATTAGTGATCCGGTCCGATTTGTTTACGACAAAAGCATAGGAAAGGATACGCTAGATTTTTTAAAAGAAAAAATGGACATTGAAGACACGGATAGTGTAATTCCTGGTGGAAGATACCACAATAGACGTGACTATATGGGCTTTCCAAGTTTGGGGCGTAACGATTTAATGTATGAGAAAATTACTCCCCTGCAGGTAAAGGGAATTTCGATGGAAGGCAGTCTTTTTGAAAAGATTTCAGAAAAGGACATCTTGCAATACACTCCATACCAAACCTTTTCCTATATCATTAAATTTTTAAGGGAGGCCGCATTGGACCCCAAGGTTAGAAATATCAAGATTACAGTTTACAGACTAGCAGATAATTCTCAAGTAGCAGCATCCTTGATCAATGCCGTGAAAAATGGAAAACATGTAACGGTACAGATAGAGTTACAGGCTAGGTTTGATGAACAGGCCAATATAGAATATGCGGAACAGTTACAGGCAGAAGGGGTTAAGCTAATTTTTGGCGTGCGTGGTCTAAAAGTGCATAGTAAAATATGTTTGGTGGAGCGGGAAGAAGGCTCACAGACTAAACGTTATGGGTTTGTTAGTACCGGGAATTTTAATGAATCCACAGCGCGTATCTATACAGATTATACCCTATTCACGGCCCACGACGGGATATTAAAGGAATTGAACAAGGTTTTCGATTTCTTTGAAACAACCTATAAGATTAACAAATATAAACATCTCATTGTTTCTCCACATTACACTAAAAATGTGTTCAAGAAATTGATCGATAAGGAAATTCACAATGCCAAGGCCGGGAAAGAGGCGTATATTAAAATAAAAATGAACAGCTTTACTTCCTATAAAATGGTGGACAAACTGTATGAAGCTAGTAGGGCAGGAGTGAAAATTCAACTTATTATCAGAGGTATTTGTTGTTTAGTGCCTGGTGTTAAAGGAATGAGTGAAAATATAGAGGCCATTAGTATAGTGGATAAGTTTTTGGAGCACCCAAGAATTTTTGTTTTTGGAAATAATGGTAATTCCAAAGTATATATATCTTCTGCGGATTGGATGACGAGGAATTTGGATTATCGGGTAGAGGTTGGAGTTCCAATTTATGATGAAGAAATTAAACAGGAACTCCTGGATACTTTTGATATCTCTTGGAGGGATAACGTAAAAGCTAGAGTGTTTTCTGAAAAGCATGACAATGCCTATAGAATAAACGATAACCCAAAAGTGCGATCGCAATTCGCAACCTATGATTATTACCTGAATAAATTGAACTCTTAAATAAAAATCTAATTTGAAAGTACGGAAATATGCTGCAATAGATATCGGTTCCAACGCTGTTCGTTTACTTACCCATAACGTAATTGAAGAAGAGGGGAAAGATACCTTATTTAGAAAAAGTGCCTTGGTTAGGTTGCCTATCAGATTAGGGGAGGATGTCTTTAAAAATGGTGCTATTTCTAAACGCAATCAAGAACGCTTGTTAAGTGCCATGAAGGCATTCCAGCTTTTAATGGAAGTGCAAGGAGTAGAAAAATATATGGCATGTGCTACCTCGGCTATGAGAGAGGCGGATAATGGTCAGCTTGTTATTGATACTATTTTGGAGGCTTCAGGGGTAAGTATTCAACTTATCGATGGGGAAAAGGAGGCTTCAATTATCGCCTCTACAGATCTTAAGAATTTGATAAGAAAAGACGAGACTTATCTCTATATTGATGTAGGAGGAGGTAGCACCGAGTTCACCGTCTTTTCTGAAGGGAAAATAAAAATTTCCAAGTCCTTCAAAATTGGAACCGTTAGACTCCTAAATGGAATGGTAAATGACGAAATGTGGGATGAACTGGAGCTTTGGTTGAAGAAACATGTTAAAGGGCTGCCCAATTTATCCATTATTGGTTCTGGGGGCAACATTAATAAATTACATAAAATGTCGGGTAGAAAGATAGGGGAGTCCCTTTCTTATATTTGGCTGAGGGCACAATATCATTTTCTGGCCAGCCTAACTTTTGAGGAAAGGGTGTCAGAATTGGGACTTAACCCCGACAGGGCCGATGTAATAATTCCTGCAACGAAAATTTTTGTTTCTTCTGCCAAGTGGATCGGAGCAAAAAAAATTCATGTACCCAAAATAGGGTTGTCCGATGGAATTATAAAAACGCTGTACTACACCAAAGAGTAAGGAAATATAGAATTAATATTGGGCATGTAAACCGCTTTTACTTGCCGCGCCAATTAGCCATGAACCGATTCATTTTTGCCCAGGTCTTTCATGATGGATGCCTCATAAGACAGCAGCTCATCCCATTTCTTGTCCACTTCTTTGCGATCTCCATACTGCCGTGCAAAATTCAGGAACATGGTGTAATGGCCAGCTTCACTGACCATTAATTTATGATAAAAATCAGCCAACTCTTTATCTTTTAATTCCTCTGAGAGTAGCCTGAAGCGTTCACAGCTGCGAGCTTCAATTAAGGCTGCATATAATAAGCGATGTACCAGTTGCGTGGTTCTGCTACCTCCTTTTGGAAAGAATTTTAGCAACGCCACCACATACTCGTCTTTTCTATCCCTTCCCAATGTTTTTCCACGCGCCAAGATACGATCGTGGACCATTTTAAAATGTCCCATTTCCTCCCGGGACAGCGCTATCATTTCTTGGGTAAGCTCAGTATATTCAGGAAAACTAACAATTAAGGAAATAGCTGTACTCGCCGCCTTTTGTTCGCAATAGGCGTGATCTATAAGTATTTCATCTATATTTTTCTCGACAATATTGACCCATCTTGGGTCAGTGGGTAATTTTAAACCTAACATAATGCGATTTTCTGTTTCAAAAATAGAAAGAATACCATAAACCGCGGTAATTTATGATGATATAGTTTTATATTTAAACCCCCTAGGTAAGTAAAGTGAAATCTATTTATTCCCTAAATTGCTTATCTCTGGTCTTATTAGAACTTTTGGTTTAACACATAAAAAAGTATCTTGTTATATGTTATTTAAAAATATTGGTTCACAGCTCTTTAAAATTTTAGAGGATAATGTGGATAAGGAAAATAAACAATGGCTATTGTCCAAAATAGAAAGCATTGTGGAAACTGAATCAACTAAGGATCTATATTTGACCTATAGCCTAGTTCCAACTAAAATTAAGTTGGAAAGTAATCTTTCACTTTCAATAGATAATAATGAATTAAGAGCTTATCTGGAGGTTCAAAATGCCGATATTCAACAGATTGGTAGAATATTTTTGCTTTATAAGGTATTGGAAGGCAAGGAAGAATTTTTTAAGGCAAAAGTGGCCAATATTATTGAAGTGGCCGATAAGAGGGAAATGGAAACCTTTTTGAAATTTTTAGTGTTGCTACCAAATCCAGAAAATTATAAAGTTCAGGCCGTGGAAGCACTTAGAACCAATATCGCTACTGTTTTTGATGCCATAGCGCTAAACAATCCCTATCCGGCTCTTTATTTTAATGAACAGCAGTGGAATCAAATGTACCTTAAGGCGGCGTTTATGCAACAAAACCTCAATGACATTGTACAAGTGGATAAAAGAGCGAATAAGGAACTTACAAGAATTATTTCTGACTATGCACATGAACGTTGGGCAGCATCTAGGGAAATTGATCCTAGCTTTTGGAGACCTGTGAGTAATTTTATAGAAGAAAAATTGCTAAAGGATATGAAGCGATTATTTTTGAGTGATAATTTGGTCGAGAGAAAAGCTGCCAGCCTGTGTTGTTATTATTCCAATTCTAGCAGAGCTAAGGCTTTGTTGGCAGAATTCCCTGACCTTGCAAAAGGAATTGAAAATGGTAATATTACTTGGGAGAATATCAAAGAATAAACATATGTAATAAATAAAAAAGGCGGTTATAAAGTGCAAAGAACACTTTATAACCGCCTTTTTTATTGTTGGACTAGTTCGTTGGTTATTTTTTTAATGAGTTGATCCACCCAGCTATTTTAAGTGCCTCATCCTTTGGTACATGGGGCATTGGAGCCATGGGTGTAGCGTATTCTGGCCAATTTTTAGGTTGTGGATTGTAAATTAATTCTACAATTTTCTCATTGTCATAATTTCGTTTTGAAATTTCGGTAAAGGAAGGTCCTATAACCCTTTTGTCCTTATGGTGGCATGCCACGCAAGTATTGGTCATTAACAATGGCTGTACTTCAGTGTCCGTCAATACCTTATTTGTCACTGTCAATTTTTTAGGTACAGATCTTTTAGCGCTAACTGCTTTTTTTAATAGGCTGGAGCGCTTGGTGGAGAGCCCAGCTGTTGGTAATTTAGCTCCCTCGGGTATATTGTTCAAGGTGTAATACAGTGTTGGGTGTAAAATAGTATTACCGGACGCTTTGGACTTTACACCTGGTAACATAATTTCATGTACATAATATTGACGAAGATTATCAATAACTACACGGACACTCATACCGTCGTCACTTACTTTGACCCCTTTGATTTTAATCTCTTCAATGTTGGTTTGTGGACTGCCGTAGGCTGCGTGATATTTGTAAATGTAACTCTTGCCAAAATAGGAATCTAGGTCTTCCGCAGAAGCTTTTTCCACGGGCATTGTAAATTCAATTTCAAATCCATCTGGCTTGGCCGTTACCGTTTTCATTTCAAAGGGTGTGCGCCCTGTCCAAGTAAGGTATTCCAGACCAGAATTGGTGGTACCTGCAGAACCCCATCCTCTATTGGTTTCACCAACAAAAAGTCTTCCCTCACTATCAAAATCCATTCGCATAACTCCCGATTGAAAACCCGTTCTAAAGTCGAAAGCTACACCTTGGTATTCGCCTTTTATTTTTTCGAGAACCACCCTCATAATCTTACTCTGTCCCATGTCTCCAACAAGTAATTGGCCATCAAATGGTCCAAATTTACCTTGGGTTTTATCGACCTTTATTTCGGAATTGGATATGCCCAAAATGCCATGTGGTAAGACTACCGCAGGTAATTTTAGTTCAGGGAAAGATTCCTTTAATTCATATGCAAAATCGGGATTCTCTTCATCCATGATATTTTCAGGTTTCACATACCGTCCATTTACCTTGACTTGTCTTTTGTCTACCTTGCTGTAAAATTCTTCCTCCGTAAGTTTTATCGGCGAATCCTTATGACCGGACCACCTTAGGCCTGCAGGATGACCTGCAAATGTACCTTTGGATAGATGCCAAATGGCGCCTGAGCCTACCCAATCCCCTTGGTTCTCCGTATAGAATAATTCATCGTCCACCAAGCCATAGCCAGCTGGGGATCGCATCCCGGTAGCCCATGGCTCCATTTTCCCGTCCTCGGTAATCTTCATAGTCCAGGCCCTCCATGGCACCCTGCTTTCTCCTCTCCACCATTCTTCGTCGCCAAAGGCAACATTGGCGGTCACGAAAAAGGTATTGTCTGGGGCCAATACAGGTCCAAAGGAATATTCATGATAGTGTGTGGAAACAGGCCAGGCATAAATAGTCTTATATTCATCGGCAATGTCATCCCCGTTCGTATCGATTAGTTTGGTTAGTTCGCCTCTTTGTGCGGTATAAAGAGCTTGGTCGTGATAAGCTAGTCCCAAAGGCTCGTGTAAACCTGAAGCGAATTTTTTAAAAGTTGGTGATACCCCATTGGCCATGGAAGGATTTTCAATAATCCATACATCTCCCCTTCTGGTGCAGACGGCAAGATTGCCATTGGGTAGGGATAGAACACCTCCGCCCTCCATTTGGATTCCTTCTGGTGTTGGTATCGTGGTTAACCTATAATAATCATCCTCATTGGAAGCATTTTGCCCCAATATGATGGTCGTTGAAAGCATCAATGCTATGAAGCCGAATAATTTCACGGCTTTAATTGTATTTTTTGTAATGGTTCTCATATCACTTACCAAATTATTTCATATTTAATTGTACTACCATCCACAGGAACGATTATTTCCGCTTCATCATTTACCTCTCTAATAATGGGTTCTTGTCCGGAAAGTACGTTTATGTAGAATTGGTGATCGTTCATATCAAAAGACCCATCGGCTAATTTATTGGCCTTGCCGGAAGCAATTTTATAATACCAATTGAGTTCTCCCGTTTTAGAAAAGCTCACCTCATTGATCAAATGGGTGTTTTTGTCGTTTGGATAAATGCTGTTCTCTACTTCAACACCTTTGTAGGTATACTTAAAGATTGGTAGTCCGTTGGCGGGGTTCATGGTATATCCCCCAGGTTTAAAATCTGGAGCAGTTCCTGTTTTTGGAAATGCACTTTGTAAGTCCGCAAGTTCTGCCAACGGCTGATTTAAGAAAGTCCATTGTACGGATCCGTTAGGTTTAAAAGATCCGTCGCCTCGACTGTGCCACATTGGGGTGGCATCTACAAAAGCGCCACGCCACATGCCCACAAGATTTTCGGCCCCCATATCATAGATGAAATTAATGCCCTCAGGGGTCCCTAAACCAATAGTATGGGAAAGCCGCTCTCCTTTTCCCTCGAAGCTTACAAAACCTCTTAACATACGCGGTGTAGCCTCTGCATTTACTAAAATTGGGGAAACAGAGGTTATATTAGGTGGGTAGGAGTCATAAACATGGAAGTTCTTTGGGTTGGTGCTGACCGTAGCAATTGAAAGGCCTAGCCTAGGAGCTCTCCAACCTGCGTTTTTTATATTGGTCAATGTGAATACATGTGCACCAGCCTTTAATGAAACCGTTTTTTCCAAATCTTCTTGGGAGTCAGAGGAATTATTTGTGGCAATGGTTTTACCATCAATAGTGAAAATTATACCTCCGGTATATCCTACGGAAAATAGGTAATCATCCGCTTCAGGAATATTAATTTTTCCTGTATAGGTAATGCCGTACCGATCTTCTTCCTGTACAACGTTAATGTCTATTAGCTCTCCTGATTTCTTTTCGGATGCCTCTGCACCTTCCAATTCTTCCAAGGCTTTAATATCGCCTTTATAGGTGATATAACTTAAATCGGTTATGGTAACCTCCGATTCCCTTAACAGTTGATACTTTATATTTCTAAACGCCATAGGACCATGATCTCCTTGAATCATAAGTGGACCCATTGCAGTTTCTTCTGTAGAAATAGGACCTCCAGTTGGTAATGGTGCTTCTACATTGTTATGGATTAAAACGCCATTCAATGTTACTGAAACAAACTTTGCATTGGCAACTTTTTCTCCAGATTCGTTAAATTTTGGTGCCTCGAAGTGAATTTCTATTTTTTGCCATAATCCCGGAGCCTTGGCAGGATTGCTCAACGGAGTAATTCCTAGAAATTTCTTCGAAGGCTCTTCTTCCCAATTTCTATGGATACCACCAAAATCATAGGATGTAGGGTTTAATACACCCCAGCTATCCTTTATTTGCAATTCATACCTGCCTTGTAAATATATTCCCGAATTTGAGCCATTTGGTATTAAGACCTCCATTTCTAATTTTATATCGCCGTGTTGCCACTGTGATAAAATATGATCTTTTTGGGTAAAGGAATAATCGTTGAACAAAACACCCGTTCCCTGCTTAATGTGAATGGGGTGTATGGTCTCTTTTGACTTTTTTTGCCTTCGTTTTTCCTTATTGGACAAATTAACTGGTTCTGGGTCTTGATGCGTGTGAACGGTAATGTTACGGTCGGCAACAACATCACCTACTATTTTCCAATTACTTGAGGTACTCTTAAAATCGTTTAGGTTTTCCAGCGATAATTGTTCCTGGGACAACATGCTAAATCCGGATAATAGCAAGAGGATCGATAGTTTGATTTTCATTGTGATATTCTTGGTTTTTAAAAATAGGATCTAAAGGTATCATTAATCGGAGTTTAACAATAAAGTCGGACGGAATTTAACATTTAGTGACGATTTATGTTTTTTTATCGGGGTGCAGAGCTCGATTGGCTTGCAGGTTTAAGAGTGGTACAGATTAGGCCTACTAATATTTGGGATTTATTGTGGTTTTAAAGGAAACAGACTGGACAAAACTAATTGTGTAGGCGAGCTGGTATTTTTTGTCAAGATATTGTAAAATTATTTTCAAATGATTTAAATTGCTGCATTATTGAGTCAAACAATAAGGTTTGAGCAAAAAAAGTATCAATTTAGGCATATATTTATTTTATATAGCACATTTTAGGGTCTAAATAAGATGGCTAAACCAAGAGTAGGAGTTCTGTAATACAATATTCAAATTAAAAAAAAACATGGGTAACATTTCTAAAACTATATTAATTCTGATCCTGACTAGTTTTCTAGGCTCTTGTACATCTAAAAAGGAAAAATTATTGGTATTCAGTAAGACAGAAGGATTTAGACATGGTTCCATTGAGTCAGGTGTCTTAGCTATTCAAAAGTTGGGAGAGCAAAATGGTTTTTTCGTTGATGCTACCGAAGATGCAACCTATTTTACCGAGGAGATATTAAAACAATATTCAGCGGTTGTATTTTTAAATACCACTGGAGATATTTTAAATGATGTGCAACAGGCCGATTTTGAAAGATATATTCAAGCCGGGGGAGGATTTTTGGGTATTCATGCCGCCACAGATACGGAATACGCTTGGCCATGGTACAATAAATTAGTTGGGGCCTATTTTAAGGGGCATCCGAAAGTTCAAGAAGCAAGGTTGAATATCCTGGACAAGAACCACCCGGCCACAAAATCTATGGCTGATACCTGGATGAAGACAGACGAATGGTATAATTTTAAAGATATTAATCCGGATATTAAGGTGTTGATCGAAATTGACGAAACCACTTACGAGGGAGGGGAAAATGGAACGCATCATCCTATATCTTGGTATCATAACTATGATGGGGGTAGGTCGTTTTATACGGAAATGGGACATACTGATTCCACATTTGAAAATCCTGATTTTCTAAATCACGTTATGGGTGGGCTTAGGTATGTTATAGGGAATGAAAATTTGGATTACAGTAGGGCAAAAACGCAAAGGATTCCAGAAGAAAATAGATATGTGCGAAAGGTGCTCGATTTTAACCTGAACGAGCCTATGGAACTCGAAGAACTACCAGGTCGGGGAATTTTGTTTGTAGAAAGAAGAGGGGCTTTAAAACTTTATGATTTTAAAGAGGAGAAAACCAGGCAATTAGCCCAGCTGAATTTGTTTTATGGCAATGAAGACGGATTGTTGGGTATTGCCGTGGACCCCAATTATCAGAAAAATAATTGGATTTATTTGTTTTATTCTGCCCCTGGTGAAATATCAGAACAGCGGATATCTAGATTTACCTTGACGGGGGATTCATTGGATTTTGCCTCTGAAAAAAACCTATTGACCATTCCAACAATACGTAAATGTTGCCATGCTGGAGGGGCTTTGGAATTTGGTCCTGATGGTAATCTTTATATTGGCTTGGGTGATAATACCAATCCTTTTGAGTCTTCTGGGTTCGCCCCAATAGATGAAAGGGAAGGTAGGGCTTTATGGGATGCGCAAAAATCAGCGGGCAACGCCAACGATCTTAGAGGGAAGATATTACGGATTAAACCAGAGGATGATGGTACCTATTCTATTCCGGAGGGTAACCTATTTCCTAAAGGCACTCCAAAAACAAGACCTGAAATATATGTAATGGGAAGTCGAAATCCTTTTAGATTTTCTATTGATAGTGCTACGGGTTATCTTTATTGGGGAGACGTTGGTCCCGATGCGGGTAAGGGTGACCCCAATCGTGGACCACATGGTATGGGAGAATTTAATCAGGCTCGAAAAGCTGGGAATTGGGGATGGCCATACACAAGAGGGGATAATCAGCCCTACAACGATTATAACTTTGCTACCGAAACGGCTGGGGAAAAATATAATCCTGCCAAATTAATAAATGATTCCCCGAATAATACAGGTATAAGAGAACTTCCGCCTGCTCAGGAATCAATGATATGGTTTTCTTATAGTGCTTCTGAAGAATTCCCTTGGTTGGGTTCAGGAGGTGTAAATCCTATGGCGGGGCCTATTTATCATTCTTCAAACTATCCCAGTGCTACCAATGAATTTC
Source organism: Arenibacter catalasegens (assembly GCF_002909235.1). Taxonomy (GTDB): domain Bacteria; phylum Bacteroidota; class Bacteroidia; order Flavobacteriales; family Flavobacteriaceae; genus Arenibacter; species Arenibacter catalasegens. The sequence goes on along the minus strand of NZ_PHQQ01000001.1, from coordinate 63,600 downwards.
CAGCGTATTTTGAGAATAAGGTTCTTTTGTATGAATGGATGAGAGATTGGATCTATGTAGTGACTTTAGATGAAAATCACAATTATATAAAGGCAGATCCATTTATGCCCGGCAATGAGTTTTCACATCCAATGGATATGCTTTTTGCTTCGGATGGAAATCTTTATGTTCTTGAATATGGGCAAAAATGGAATTCCCAAAATATGGATGCACGTTTAAATAGGATTGGTTATCGCAGCGGAAACCGCAATCCAGTGTCTAGAATAACATCGGACAAAATGGTAGGTGCACAGCCATTTACAGTACTATTTTCTGGTAGTTCTTCTGAGGATTTTGATAAGGATCAACTCAAATATGAATGGTTCTTTAACTCTGAGGAGGTCCAGGATACTTCCATGGAGCCAAGCTTTACGTTTAAGGAGCCAGGGAGCTATACCGTGCGTTTAAAGGTTACGGACGAGGCTGGAAACACGAATATATCGACCCAAAAAATATTGGTAGGAAATGACATTCCCGAGTTGAAAATAGAATTGGACACCAAGAACAAAAACTATTGGGATGGTCGAAAAGTGGCCTACAAAGTTGTTGTGACCGATAAACAGGATGGTAGTACCATGAATGGTGCTATTGACCCCAAAGATGTTAAAATTACCTTTGATTATATTCCTGAAGGTGAGGATATGGTCAAGGCCACCATAGGTCATCAACAGAACACTATACCAGAAGGTAGATTAATTATGGACGATACAGACTGTAAGGCCTGTCATGCCATAAATGTTAAGGTCAATGGGCCATCTTATGAGGAAATTGCATCACGTTATACGACAGCAGACAAAAATTACCTGATAGATAAAATTATCAAAGGTGGCTCTGGAGTATGGGGAGAAAGTATGATGTCCGCACACCCTCAGTTAAAGGTTACTGAGGTAGATAAAATAGTGGACTATATACTTTCATTAAACCCAAAGGGCTCGAAAGAAGAAAACCTTCTACCATTGGAAGGAGTGGTTAATTTTAATGCCCATAAAGCTAAAAGAAGTCAAGGAAAGTATGTTTTAATGGCTTCATATTCAGATAAGGGAAGCAAAGAACAGCCAGAAGCTACCTTGTCGGCAAGAGATCAAATAATTTTTAAATTTCCAAAATTTGAAGGCGTGCATGCTGATGAAAAAAGCGGAGGCTTGAGTAATTGGGAAGTAGAAGGGGAAGAAGTTGTGGGGTCCATTAAAAATAATTCTTACTTAAAATTTAATGACATAGGTTTGGAAGGGCTAAAAAATATAGAGTTATCCATGTATTTTGGGGCCGACTATCCATACGAAGGTGAAATTGAAATAAGGGAGAATAGTCCCACCGGAAGCCTTATTGGGGAAAGTACCTTAAAGTATTTTAATAAGGAAAAAGGAGCAAAGAAGAAATATAATGTCCCAGTAAGGCCAACTTCTAAATTTGGTGTTTTATGTTTGGTGTTTAAAGGCAAGGGGGATAAGGAACAAATTATAGCAAACTTTAACTCCATGATATTAAAATATTAAGGAAAGGAATGGGTTTAGTGTAGTATAATTTTTTCATGTAAAAATTAAGGTTTGTAAATTGGGATTCTGTTAAAACACTTTTAAAATAGCATGGTTTTAGGCTTTAAACCCTATTATTTATTTAACTTTAGCGGTTGGAATTGCTTTTAAAAACATGGGTTTTTCGGTTGATTATGATTTAGTCCAATTGAAGCAGGGAAACAATTTAAATTAAGACACGTTTATCAATTAAAGTATACAATATTATTATGGAAGAGAAAATGATGATTATAGACCCACATGTGCATATGACATCTAGGACTACAGATGATTATGAGGCAATGGCAGCAGCTGGTGTAGTGGCTATTATAGAGCCTTCTTTTTGGTTGGGGCAACCGCGTACTCAGGTTGGTTCTTTTCAGGACTATTACAGCAGCCTTGTAGGTTGGGAACCATTTAGAGCTAGCCAATTTGGAATACATCATTATTGTACAATTGGATTAAACTCCAAGGAGGCTAATAATGAGGCATTGGCAGAACAAGTAATTGAGTTGTTGCCACTATATGTACATAAGGAAAATGTTGTGGCCATTGGTGAAATAGGTTATGACGACCAGACTCCGGCAGAGGATAAATATTTTAGAATGCAATTGGAGTTGGCCAAAGAATTAAATATACCCGTGCAGATACATACACCACATAGGGACAAAAAGTCCGGAACCTTAAAAAGTATGGAGGTATGTTTGGAGCATGGATTAGATCCAAGTATGGTTGTAATTGATCATAACAATGAAGAAACAGTTAAGGATGTGCTGGATCGTGGGTTTTGGGCTGCATTTACGATCTATCCTAAAACGAAAATGGGGAATGAAAGAATGGTTGAGGTAGTAAGAAATTATGGAAGCAATCGCATCATTGTAGATAGTTCTGCCGACTGGGGGGTTAGTGACCCACTTGCCGTGCCAAAAACGGCTTCCCTAATGTTGAAAAGGGGGATAGCCAAATCGGATGTTGTTAAAACCTGTTACCAGAATGCCTTGGAAATTTTTGGAAAGAATGGTAAGATGAAAGAATCCGACTGGTTGAAACCACAAGGCGTCAATCAGACAAAGTTATTTAATGACAATAGTGTTTTGCGAGGGCAAGAGCCCAAGGTTGATGCAGATAAAATAGTATAATGAATCCTGTATTTAAAGGATATTTAAGACTGGCAAGACCAGCAAATTTACCAACCGCGGCTGCCGATATTTTCGCAGGGGTAGCTATTTCGGGCTTATTTTTAGGCACTTCCTTTAATAGCGCTTGGGAAACAACTAACATGGTAAATGTATTGTTGTTGATACTAGCCTCTGTATTTCTATATGCGGCAGGAGTGGTGCTCAATGACGTTTTTGATCATAAGTTGGATAAAATAGAGCGGCCGGAAAGACCCATTCCTTCGGGATTAATTTCGATGAAATCTGCAGCTATCTTTGGAGGTGTTTTAATGAATTTGGGGGTGCTGAGTGCATTTCTGGTGAGCTCCGTAAGTGGAATAATAGCTTTTGCTTTAGGGCTTGCTATTCTTTTGTACGATGCATTGGGGAAACATCATTCCTTCTTTGGTCCACTTAATATGGGCATTTGCAGGGGACTTAATTTGTTGCTCGGAATTTCCATTTTGGGCGATTTTAGCAATTGGGGATATTTCATTTTCCCAGTGGTTTATATTGCCGCTATTACACTTATTAGCAGAGGGGAAGTACATGGAAACAATAAAAGTCATATTCTTTTTGCAGGAGGATTATATACGAGTGTTATTTTGGGCACTATAGTTCTTTTTTCTATTTCCAACTTGAATCTATTGGAATCTATTCCCTTTTTGTTACTGTTTGCTTTTTTAGTATTTAGGCCTTTATTGAAGGCATACAAGGAAAATTCACCACAAAATATAAAAAAGGCAGTGATGGCCGGAGTAATATCTATCATTGTTTTGGACGCCACCTTGGCAGTAGGATTTTCCCATTGGTGGGTAGGGTTGATTACCCTATTGCTATTGCCCTTATCGATTTTTTTATCCAAACTGTTCGCAGTTACCTAACTTTCTAGAATATGTCACATTATAAGCCAATAGAACAATCCTTCAAAGTATCTTATGAGTATAAATTACATTTTACTGAAAATGTTTTTAGCTCGGATAATAGCTTATTCAAAGACATCATTGAAGGTTACGATAATAAGGGAAACGTAAAGGTGCTTTTTGTTATAGACAGTGGTGTTCAAGAATGTCATCCAAATTTAAACTCACAAATAACAACCTATTGTACGGCTTATAGTTCTGTGATAAATCTTACGGAACAAATGGAGATTGCTGGAGGAGAACAGTGTAAGAAGGACTACCACAATGTGGAGCGCATATTGAAGGCCATAAACGACAATCGCATTTGTAGGCATTCTTTTGTTGTTGCAATTGGAGGCGGTGCTGTAATAGATATGGTGGGATATGCTGCCGCCATAGCCCATAGGGGTGTGAAACTGATAAGGATTCCTACCACGGTACTGTCCCAGAACGATTCTGCCGTAGGCGTTAAGAATAGTTTTAATATTCTTGGAAAGAAAAATTTTCTGGGGACTTTTGCCCCGGCATATGCCATAATAAATGACAATAATTTTTTAACCACCCTACATCAACGCGACTGGATTTCAGGAATTGCTGAGGCTGTAAAAGTGGCCTTGATCAAGGATGAGACCTTCTTTGAGTTTATAGAGGAAAACAGTACGCGACTTCAGACACGGGAAATGGAATCAATGGAGTACTTGGTTTATCGTTGCGCGGAGATGCATATGGAGCATATTGCCCAAGGAGGAGATCCTTTTGAAAATGGTTCCTCTAGGCCCTTGGATTTTGGGCATTGGGCCGCCCATAAACTGGAATATATGACCAATTACCAGCTAAGGCACGGAGAGGCCGTGGCTATTGGTATGGCCTTGGATTTGGTCTATGCCCATTTTATAGGGTTGATTAACAAAGAAACGCTAGTTCGTATATTAAATGTATTGGAACAAATTGGGTTCGATTTATATATTCCAATTAAAACGGACAGTGAATTGAATGAGTTGCTAAATGGTATTCAGGAGTTTAGAGAGCATTTGGGTGGCGAGCTTACCATAACATTAATATCTGAAATAGGGGTAAAGCACGATGTTCATGAAATTGATATTGCAACCATGGGCAAAGCGATAGTTTGGTTAAAAGAAAAGTACAAACCTCAAGTATCCAGTAGCATATGTTAGTAAATGATAAATATCATGTTAGTTATTGTTCCAATATACATCCTGGTGAAGATTGGGAGCAGACCTTGCATAGCCTAAAAACATATCTCCCTAAAATTAAAAAGGAAGTTTCCCCGGAATCCCCATTTGGAATTGGATTGCGTTTGTCCAATGTTGCGAGTTTGGGACTTAATGAGGGTAATAATTTGCAAGATTTTAAGGATTGGCTAGGCGATAATCAATTTTATGTATTTACCATGAACGGGTTCCCTTATGGGAACTTTCATAACGAACGGGTAAAGGATATGGTGCATGCCCCGGATTGGACCACCACTGAGAGATTGGATTATACCAAGCGACTTTTTGATCAATTGGCTTTTTTAATTCCTGAAGGTATTTCAGGAGGTATTTCTACCTCGCCGGTAAGTTACAGACACTGGCATACTACGTCGGATGCACTGGAAGTTGCATTTAGGACAGCTGCTGAAAGTATGTCAAAGATTGTTTTACAGTTGGTGGAAATTGAAAGGAATACAGGGAAACATCTGCATTTGGACATAGAGCCGGAACCAGATGGTATGATGGAGAATAGTGATGAGGTCCTCCATTTTTATGAAACTTATCTAATACCTATAGCCACTCAGAAATTGACTTCCACTTTGGGCTGTGATAAAGAAACGGCCAGAGAATTAATTTTAGGACATATAACGGTTTGTTACGACGTTTGCCATTTTTCCTTGGCTTATGAAGAACCTGAGCATACCTTGGTAAAATTCAGAAAGGCAGGTATAAAGGTTGGTAAAATACAAGTGAGCTCTGCCCTTAAAATACTTTTTAAAGACGGGGAAAATGAGGAAATATGGAGTTCCTTAGGTCAGTTTAATGAGCCAACTTATTTGCATCAAGTGACTGAAAAAGTTGGTGATAAGGTGATAACTTATAAAGATTTGGCCGAGGTTCTGAAGAAACGCCCGAAGGTATCAGAGCTAAGGTCCCATTTTCATGTTCCTATATTTTTGGAGAAGTACGATCATTTATTTTCAACTCAAGACCAAATAATCAAGGTGTTGGAATATCTTAAAAAGGATCAATTCTCTAATCAATTGGAGATAGAGACCTATACCTGGGACGTATTGCCCATAAATCTTAAAACGGAACTGTCCAATTCTATTGTACGTGAATTGGAATGGTTAAAGCGCAACATATAAAGTATGAAGAAAACCGTAGTACTTAACGTAGTCGGATTAACTAGGGGATTGATAGGGGAGCACACTCCTTTTATAAAGTCCTTTCTGGAAAAAGGTACATCGGCAACAGTTACACCACAATTACCCGGAGTAACTTGTAGTGTACAAGCAACCTACCTAACCGGAAAAACCCCTTCCGAACACGGAATAGTGGGAAATGGTTGGTATTTTAAAGAAGAACAAGAGGTTAAGTTTTGGCGACAATCCAATAACTTGATCCAGTCGGAAAAAATTTGGGACAAACTCAAAAGGCAGGATAAAAATTTTACCTGCGCCAATATGTTTTGGTGGTATAATATGTATTCCAATGTGGATTACAGTGTTACTCCAAGGCCAAATTATTTGGCCGATGGCAGGAAAATTCCGGATGTGTATTCCTATCCAGCGGAACTTCGCGATCAATTGCAAAGTGATTTGGGTACTTTTCCGCTTTTCCATTTTTGGGGCCCAAAAACCTCAATTAAATCCAGTCAGTGGATAGCGGACGCCGCATTGAAGACGGATGTTTTACATGATCCCACTTTGACCTTGGTGTATCTGCCGCATTTGGACTATAATATGCAGCGGTTTGGTACGGATTTAAGTAAAATAGCAAAAGACCTAAGAGAGATAGATAATGTAGTAAAACAACTGGTGGAGTATTATGAAAGTAAATCTGCCCATATTATTTTGCTTTCGGAATATGGGATAACCAATGTTAGCAATCCAATACACTTAAATAGGAAGCTAAGGCAAGAAGGCTACCTTGATATCCGAACGGAAAGGGGATTGGAATTATTAGATGCAGGAGCTAGCAAGGCCTTTGCAGTTGCAGATCATCAATTGGCACATGTTTATGTAAAGGATAAGGAGGATGTTGATGCCGTTAAAGATATATTGAAGAAAATAAAAGGAGTGGAACAAGTACTTTCTGGAAGTGAAATTCAAAAAATACAATTGGATCACGACAGATGCGGGGATTTGGTGGTAATAGCAGATAAGGATTCTTGGTTCACCTATTACTTCTGGCTAGATGATACTAAGGCACCTGATTATGCCAGAATGGTGGACATACATAAGAAACCAGGATACGATCCCGTAGAGATGCTAACGGATCCGAAAGATAAATTGTTAATGCCAAAGGTCATTTGGAAATTATTGAAGAAAAAGTTAGGTTTCAGGATAGTAATGGATATTATTCCCTTAGATGCCACTTTGGTGAAAGGTTCACACGGTAGAATTCCAGAGGATTCCAATAATCATCCCATTCTGATTACCAATAATAAAAGTGCCGAATTAAAGGAGACCTTGTTGGCGACAGAGGTATACGGCATTATTGAAAACCATCTTACAACTTCTTAATATGCGACTATTATCCAAGATTATTTCCGCAGTTTTCACCTTATTGTTTATTTGGGCAGCATTTGTCCAATACAATGATCCCGATGCCTTGCTGTGGTATTGTATTTATGGATTGGCTGCTATAGCGTCATTTTTGTTTTTAATGGAAAAATTGTTTTTGGTAGTGCCCGTAGTACTATCTTTCGCTTATTTTATAGGCGCTTATATATTTTGGCCTTCCCGCTTTGAAGGGGTTTCCATTGATGGGGGAAATATAAGTAATATAGAACATGCTAGGGAATCCTTGGGGCTTTTAATAAGCGCCTTTGTGATGATGTTTTATGCTTGGCGGATTAGAATACCAGGAAAGACTTTAAATGTCTAAATCGAACTCCTTGCGCAAAAGATCTATGACTGGATTTTTCTCCCTTAATTTTTGATATTTTTCTTCAGGGGTAAAAGCAAACTTTTTGGCAGTGGCCTCGTTAACGGTTATTTTTAGTTGAATAAAGTGATTGTTGAGTTTGAGTTTTAAGTATTCCATTAAATCATACTTATCCCGCTCTATTTCTTTCTTCATAGTGCCATTTGGTAATTCTATCCAAATGGTGAAGTTTTCAGTTAACTTGGGAACATCGGAATGCAGGTTGGATGCCAAAATTTTCCGCCCATCATTGTCCATAATGTCTACGAATACTGCCCAATGTTTTTGCATTTCCTCTTCTGTGAAAATGGTTTTAGGCAGGTTGCTTTCATCAATAACAACTTCTTTTTTGTTCAGTTGATGTTCTTTTTTTGCCTTTAAACTAGAGAGCGATAGGCCTGAAACTCTCCTATCGGTCGATTTTAGATTAATCTTGTTTCTAGGGGTAGGATCTGGATTCTTTTCCACCGTTTCTTTAATAATGTTGACTTCTTCTTCATTATTGTGAGGTTGATTGGGATTATTGGAGGTAGGAGTTTGGGGAGTATTCGCTTGCTCCTCTTTAAGTGGGATTTCAGCAGCTAATGCAGTTGTATTAATCGTTTCTGTCTCCGTTTTCCTGGGCATTAATCCCTTGTCCGACACAGTGGGACGGTTCACCTTGTAAAATGATGCTGGAATTATAAAATCTGGTTTATTGCGACCATTCCCTAGGGAATTAGATTTTTTTTTTCTCCATCAAAATCGATAGAGGCTAATTTCATTAGGGTCAATTCAACGAGAAGGCGCTGATTTTTACTGGATTTATACTTTATATCACAATCATTGGCCAGGTCAATGGCGGTCAGTAAAAAGGAGCTGGAAGTTTTTTTGGACTGTTCGTTATAGTGCTTTTTAGCGTCCTCACCAACTTCCAATAGCTCAATGGTGTCTGGGTGTAAGCATACCATTAAATCTCGAAAGTGTGAAGCCAGGCCACTTATAAAATGGTGTCCTTCAAAACCTCTAGCCAAGGTTTCATTAAAAAGAATCAATAAACTAGGAATATCGTGCTTCAGAATAAGATCGGTAGTAGAGAAATAGGTGTCATAATCTAAAACATTCAAATTCTCCGTTACGGATTTTCTGGTCAATTTTTTGCCAGAGAAACTTACAACCCTATCAAAAATAGACAGAGCATCGCGCATGGCCCCATCAGCTTTTTGAGCTATTATATGGAGTGCATCATCTTCGGCATCAATTTCTTGGTTCTCCGCAATGTATTTTAAATATTCCGCGGCATCCTTCACTGTAATTCGTTTAAAATCGAATATCTGGCAACGAGATAGAATAGTAGGTATTATCTTATGCTTTTCAGTGGTGGCCAAAATGAAAATGGCATGTGCAGGAGGTTCCTCTAGTGTCTTTAAGAAAGCATTAAAGGCCGCCTGGGATAACATATGGACCTCATCAATAATATATACCTTGTATTTTCCTACTTGGGGAGGAATACGGACTTGGCTGGTAAGCTCTCTAATATCATCAACGGAATTGTTGGATGCAGCATCGAGCTCAAAAATATTAAAAGCAAAGTCTTCATCGTCAGTAGATCTGCCGTCTTGGTTAATTTGTTTGGCCAATATACGTGCACATGTGGTTTTCCCTACACCTCTTGGACCTGTAAATAACAAGGCTTGAGCAAGGTGATTGTTTTCTATGGCATTGGTCAAAGTATTGGTAATAGCCTGTTGCCCAACAACATCCTTAAATGTTTGGGGCCTGTATTTTCGGGCGGATACTATAAAAGGTTCCAAGGCTATTAACTTAAATTCTGCGCAAAAATAATACGCGTACGGGTGAAGTACAAATATAAAAATACGATAGCATTAAAGCGCCTATTTAAATTTCTTTAGTCTTTTATTTATCAACAATTGAATTACCTTTGCGGCAGCAGGTCGCCTTATCGCTCCACGTATTTTGCGGGGGGAGGAAAGTCCGGACACCATAGTGCAGTATAGCGGGTAACGCCCGTCCGTCGAGAGATGAGGACAAGTGCAACAGAAAGAATGTACAGGTTATGCTGTAGTGAAACCAGGTAAACTCTATACGGTGCAACGCCATGTAAATCAGTGTTTGAGGGCTGCACGCTCGAGCTGAAGGGTAGGCGGTTGGAGCCATTGGGCAACCTTTGGCCTAGATAAATGATAAGGAGATTTTGAATTTTTTCAAGGTTAACAGAATCCGGCTTATGACCTGCTTTTTTTAATGAGACAGCATTTGCGCAGCAAATGCGTAGTCGAATTAATGCCGCCGCAGGCGGTATAGAGATAATATAATGTTGCCGAAGGCGGTATAATGATAACTGTTGTCATGTTGATTAATGCTGGCGGAGGAGTAAATGCGTAGTCGAATTAATGCCGCCGAAGGCGGTATAATGTCAACTGGTATCGTGTTGATTAATGCTAGTAGAGGAGAATTTTTTTCCGCTTAAGGTCTCTTCAGAGAGTTCACTTCTAAATAGGATTTATCCCCAAAGCCTAAGTTGCATATGATGCAATATGATCATAATTGTCGATTAAAGTTCTATTGGTTGATTACTCTGGGCTATAAACCTTCAATTGCCCTCGGTCCATTCAAAAAAACTAAATACACTACCGCCATACCTTCTTGAGTTGGTGAAATTTTCCAACTGAGATAGATTGGTGTGTTTGGAATGCTCAATGATTAAAACTCCATTTTCCAACAATAGCTGTTTTTCAAAAACTAGTTTGGGAATTGCAGCGAATTCTTCAGGTGCTAAGTCGTAAGGTGGGTCCGCAAAAATAATATGGGCTTTTATGGGATTGGTTTCCAAATAATGAAAAACATCTTTCTTTAGTGCAACAATGGGGAAGTCCAGATCTGTAGATGTCTTGGTAATATATTTAATGCATCCTAGGTCGGCATCTACAGCCGTTATGTTTTCAGAGCCTCTGGATGCAAATTCGTAACTTATATTTCCGGTACCAGCAAAGAGGTCCAATACACTTACCTCGTTAAAGTGGTACTGATTATTAAGGATGTTGAACAAGGCTTCCTTGGCCATATCCGTTGTAGGGCGAACAGGGAGTTTTTTTGGGGCCGTAAGCCTTTGACCTTTGTTTTTTCCAGATATTATTCGCATTAAAGGGTGTTTAGCAGTGTGAAGTCTATAGTTTCCTTTTCCGATTCCCCGAAATGATAAAATGATGTGTTGGAGGGAATAAAAATGGAAATATCCCTTACGTATTCATGACACATATTATACAATTCATCACCTTCTTCAATGGATCCAAAAAGTTTAAGTTTGGTAGTTTCCGTATCTAATTTTAATTGTTCTAAAGTAAATAATAGGTAGTAGATAAAATCTTCTTTTGTATTGAAACTAAAGTTATTGTATAGTATCAACTTTTTATGGGAAATTACCGCTATGTCCATATGTCCCTCTATTAGGTGAACATAACAAATGGGTTCACTAAGGTTGCCATGGCTGTTTGTCAAGGTCTGGATCAAGATAGTGCCATGATGCATAAATTCAAACTCGCCAAAAAGATCGTAGATGTAATTGTTTATATTCATAAAAGGAACATAAACATTAACCATGTCCAAGTTTTTTACTTCATCATATTCTATATGATCGTTGGCTAATATCTTGGCATTAAATTTTAAGTAGTTGGCGAGTTCTTCTTTGTTGAAAAGCGCTTGCGGGACCAAGCTAAAAAGATTGTTCCTATGTATTACTACAACCTCTGAAAACTTTACATCTTTTATCCTGATTTTCTCAAAAAGCTGCTTTATCTCCTTTTGAACCGCATATGGTGTTAGTTCGTTTTCGAATACCAGCCTTTCAGATGCAAGAATTGTGTTGGAAAGTGTGTCCAGAACACAAAAAGAAAGTCCATTCAAGCTAACTTGAATGGACAATTTCTGATATTCCGATTTAGAATTTTCTAAAATTTTATTGGTCGTTTCGTTTGTCATATATAGAGGGCCAATTTCCGCTGGTGCTTACCTCGGTCAAAGATCCAACCTTGATTATATTACCATTTACCTCATCAACATTGATCTGGACATTTTCCCTGGCTAACAAAGTTTTGGGTTGATCATGTAGCACTACAGCCTTACTGACTTTTGCTTCAAAAACCGGAGCTTTGTATCCGCTTTTTTCAATTATGGTAGACTTCATTTCAAATTTTTCACCATTAGCGGCAAAGGGTACATTCATCATTGTTTTGAAACGATCGTCCTTTTTGAATAAGGAATCCTTAACAGAAACAGTACCAAGTGTATCTACTATTTTAACTTCCTGCAACATATCGATACCAAAATTCTTATCGTATTCCAAATAGGAGGAATCTCTTTGCTGGGTAATAGTGTATTTTCCGGTATCTACAAAACTAATAAGTGCGTTAAAATCTTTCGCATATCTACCATTTACAGTTTTATAGGCTTCTTGAGAATTCCTGATGTCCTTTAAATTGGATATTACTTTAGCATAACGCTCTTGCTTAATTTTTTTAAATTCAATAGGGCCGTTCACGGAATTATAAATCATATATCCCAACACGATAGATACTATCCAAAGAAAAATTTGTAATATGGTCTTCATTTCTTAAGTGTTATTTTATTTAGTGGTTATCACAAATCTACAATTTTTTTTTAATGGTAAAAGTATTTGACCTTAAAAATACTGATTATCTTTGATGACCTATGACTTCTATAACGGACGCTACTTTTTTTAAACTACTGAAAGACAAATTCCCGCATGATCCAACAGCAATGCAGTCAGTTGCTTTGCAGAAACTCGCAAGTTTTGTTTTATCCAAGGAAAAGGATAGTGTTTTCATGTTAAAAGGGTTCGCAGGTACTGGAAAGACTACTATAGTTGGTACTATAGTCACCAATCTTTGGAAGACCACCATGAAGGCTGTTTTAATGGCTCCCACTGGTCGGGCGGCCAAGGTAATGTCCAATTACTCCGGAACACAGGCTTTTACGATTCATAGAAAAATTTATTTTCCAAAAAAGCAGAGTGGTGGAGGGGTACAGTTCGTTCTGTCGCCCAACAAGCATAGAAATACTATTTTTATTGTGGATGAGGCATCAATGATTCCCGATACTCCTGCAGATTCAAAATTGTTTGAGAACGGGTCCCTTTTGGATGACCTTATTATGTTCATTTATTCCGGGCATAATTGTAAGCTGATCTTAATAGGTGATACGGCGCAGCTTCCACCGGTACATTTAAATATTAGTCCTGCCTTGGACGAAAATCAATTATCATTGAATTATAATAAAGAAGTGATAATGTTGGAGTTGGATGAGGTTGTAAGGCAAGCCGAGGATTCCGGAATATTGGTGAATGCTACCAATCTACGGGAGCAGCTACAAGGTGAATTTTTCGATGACTTTAAATTTATGGTAAGTCGGTTTAGCGATATTGTTCGTCTGGTAGACGGGAATGATATTCAAGAGGCCATAGATGATTCCTATTCGCAAAACGGCAAGGAGGAAACCGCCATTATTGTTCGGTCAAACAAGAGAGCTAATTTATATAACGAGAATATTAGGAATAGAATCCTATACCTTGAAAATGAGTTGGCCGTGGGTGATTACATGATGGTCGTGAAGAACAATTACTTTTGGTTAATGCCGACTTCAGAAGCCGGTTTCATTGCTAATGGGGATATCATTGAAGTATTGGAGATATTTTCGATAAAGGAATTATACGGTTTTAAATTTGCTGAGGTCAAGGTGAAAATGGTGGATTATCCCAATCAAAAACCCTTTGAAACCGTACTTATATTGGATACTATTATGGCAGAGACCCCTTCTTTACCCTATGAAGAGGGTAATCGACTTTATCAAGAAGTTATGAAGGACTTTGCCGATGAAAAATCCAAATACAAGAAGTTTTTGGGAGTAAAGAACAATAAATTTTTTAATGCACTCCAAGTTAAATTTTCATACGCCATTACTTGTCATAAATCCCAAGGGGGGCAATGGAATACTGTATTTGTAGAACAGCCTTATTTACCGAACGGAATCGATAAGGAATATCTTCGTTGGTTGTATACAGCTGTTACTAGGGCAAAGCATAAATTGTACCTTATTGGCTTTAAGAACGATTTTTTTGTTGATTAGGAATAGTCTAATTTTGCCTTATAATTAAGGAATATGACTTTTGATACCATTTTAAGCATATTTTTGGGTATTGGGCTTGCTGCTTCTGTGGGATTTAGAATTTTTTTACCCTTGTTTGTTTTAAGTTTGTCAGCTTATTTTAATGTATGGGAATTAAATGAAAATTGGGAATGGATAGGTAGTTTAACAGCCCTTTTAACACTTGGTGTTGCTACTCTGGTAGAGATTTTCGCCTATTTTATTCCTTGGTTAGACAATTTATTGGATAGTATAGCAATACCCATGGCCGCGTTGGCGGGTACAGCAGTTATGGTTTCTACTGCATCCAATTTAGACCCTATAATAACCTGGACCTTGGCTATAATTGCAGGAGGTGGAACGGCTTCTGCCATAAAGGGGGCCTCTGCCACTGGGAGATTGGCTTCAACCGTCACCACTGGTGGAACAGCTAATCCCGTTATTGGTTTGGTTGAAACAGGTACCGCAGCCGTAGTGGCTACTGCCTCAATTTTTGCTCCCATTCTGGCTGTCTTCTTGGTGATTATAATAATGATCGTTATTTTTAGGATATATAGAAAACTTAGACCTAAAACTTAATCCAAATTAATCTTAAATAAATTTCGTGTGAAATTAGCATGACCCTAAACTGGTCGCAAAATCAATGAATATATGCGTATTACACCCGCCTGAATGGCGTAGTCGGGCAGGTATGACGTTTAAAAAGCAATAAATATATACATATGAAAATCATTGCAATGATACCGGCGCGTTACGCAGCCTCAAGATTTCCAGGTAAGCTTATGCAAGACCTCCAAGGGAAACCGGTAATACAAAGAACATATGAAGCAGCAATAAATACGGGCTTGTTTCAAGAGGTGTATGTAGTTACGGATAGTACCACTATATATGACACTATTAAAAGATTGGGTGGCAAAGCCATTATGAGTGTAAAGCAACATGAATGTGGGAGTGATCGTATTGCCGAGGCTGTGGAGTCTATGGATGTGGATATTATTGTTAATGTTCAAGGAGATGAGCCATTTACCGATAGGGAAAGCCTAGTTAGCGTAATTGAAGTATTTAAAGATGATGTAGCAAAGGAGATTGATCTGGCTTCCTTAATGACAAGAATTTCCGATTGGGTGGAAATCAATGACCCTAATACGGTAAAGGTAATTGTTGATAATCAGAATTTTGCTCTTTATTTTTCACGCGCTCCTATACCTTATCCTAGATCAAGGGAATTGGATATCCCCTACTTTAAGCATAAGGGAATCTATGCCTTTAGAAAAAGTGCGCTCATGGATTTCCAGAGACTGCCCATGCTTATTTTGGAAGCTACTGAGAAAATAGAAGCCATTCGCTACCTGGAATATGGAAAAAAAATAAAGATGGTAGAAACCAATGTGAGCGGAATAGAAATTGACACTCCCGAAGATTTGGAAAAAGCCAAGAAAGTATGGAAATAGATTTTAAGAAAATTAAGGTGGTTGGTTTTGATGCCGATGATACCCTCTGGGTAAACGAAACTTATTTTAGGCATGCAGAAGAAAAATTTGCCAGCCTTCTGGATAGTTATGAAACCAAAAATCAAATAGATCAGGAACTTTTTAAAACAGAGATAAAGAACCTGGAATTATACGGTTATGGAATTAAAGGGTTTATGCTTTCCATGATAGAATCAGCTCTGGATCTGTCCAATAATAGGATTTCTCAAGCAAGGATTTGGGATATTTTGAATCTGGGAAAGGAAATGTTGTTGCAGCCAGTAGAATTATTGGATGGTGTAGAGGAAGTGCTGGAAAAATTAAAGGATAAATATCGCTTGATCGTATTGACCAAGGGTGATTTGTTGGACCAAGAAAGAAAATTGGAAAAATCCGGATTGTCCAAATATTTTCACCACGTAGAAGTTTTAAGTGATAAAAAGGAAGAAAATTATAAGAACCTACTTGAACATTTGGAGATTCCTGTTGAAGAATTTTTGATGATCGGAAATTCATTGAAATCGGATGTATTGCCTATTTTGAATATTGGGGCCCAAGCTGTTCATATCCCATTTCATACTACATGGCAACATGAAGAGGTAAAGCAGGAGGATCATAATAATGATCATCTTACCTTAGGTACTATCTCGGATATATTGAAGTATCTTAAATAAGTCTATGAACGTAAAGAGTAAAAATAATAGTACAATTGGCCACCCTGGATTGATGACGAATTATAAGAACTTTCCAATGGTGCCCCGAGTCATTTTTGGCGCTGGATGTTTTGGACAAATGGCAGAGATTTTGATGCCCAAACGGAAACATTCCGAGGCCCCATTTATTTTTTTGGTCGATGATGTGTTTGAAGGAGCAGCATTAATTTCTAGAATACCGTTGCTATTTAACGATCAGATAATTTTTATTTCGGCAGATGAAGAGCCAAAAACGGAACAGGTGGATGTTTTGGTCGCGAAAATTACAAATGATTTCACCGATCTGCCATCCGGAATTATAGGAATAGGGGGTGGCACCCTGTTGGATCTGGCAAAGGCAGTAGCTATCATGTTGACCAATAAAGGCAATGCTTATGAATATCAAGGTTGGGATTTGGTAAAAAAACCATCCATATATCATGTGGGTGTTCCTACAATTAGTGGTACTGGAGCGGAGGTTTCCAGAACAACCGTGCTGTTAGGGCCGGAGAAGAAGCTTGGAATTAACTCCGATTATACCACTTTTGACCAAGTGCTGCTAGATCCCGATTTAACCCATGGAGTCTCTAAAGAGCAATGGTTTTATACCGGTATGGATTGTTATATACATTGCATAGAATCACTTAATGGTACTTTTTTAAATGCCTTTAGCCAGAGCTATGGGGAAAAGTCACTGGAATTGTGCAAAGAAGTTTATTTGGGAGATTTAACGGAAGATGATGCCAGAAATAAATTAATGATGGCTTCCTGGCATGGAGGTATGAGTATAGCGTACTCGCAGGTTGGTGTGGCCCATGCCATGAGCTATGGCTTGTCTTATTTGTTGGGGGTTAGACATGGAATTGGCAACTGTTTGGTTTTTCAACATTTAAAGGAATTTTACCCGGAAGGTGTTGAACTTTTTAATCAAATGAAGGAAAAACACCATATCCAACTTCCAAAGGACATCTGCAAGGAATTGACCAATAGCGATTTTGATACCATGATCAATGTAGCATTAAGCCTTGTGCCTTTATGGGAAAATGCATTGGGAAGTGAATGGCGAAATATTATAACCCCCGAAAAATTAAAGGCTATTTATAAAAAAATATAATTGTTATTCAATAAAGCGAATTTGGTTGTTGATATTAACGCTATGCTTATAGCAATAGGAATTAGATAGTTTTACTTTTTTGAACAACTAGTCTTAAATATTTTAAATAATTGATGGTTTATGCGGGCACTTGCAAAATTTATATATTTTAAAATTTTAGGATGGACACTGCTGGGCTCTTTTCCGCAGTTGGACAAATGTGTTGTTATTGTAGTGCCGCATACGAGTTGGGTCGATTTTTTTCTTGGAATATTGATTAGACGGGTATTAAATGAGGATATTCATTTTATAGGAAAGAAGGCCTTATTTCAGCCACCATTTGGCTGGTATTTTCGCTGGATGGGCGGTGCGCCTATCGATAGAACTAAAAATTTGGATACCGTTAGTGCCATCACCAAAATATTTGATCAAAACAAAACATTTAGATTGGCGCTTTCCCCTGAAGGCACCAGAAAAAAAGTTACGGAATGGAGAACTGGTTTTTATTTTATTGCCAAATCGGCCGAAGTTCCTATAGTAATGGTAGCGTTCGACTTTGGTAAAAAACAGATTGAAATATCCAAAGCACATTATCCTACAGATAACCAAGAGGAAGATTTTGCAACATATAAGGCCTTTTTTAAGGGAGTGGTAGGCAAGATTCCTGCGAATAGTTTTTAAATTAACTAAATTTTATTTATTCCCTGTTATAGGATTCATTTTTGTTTCCTAAATCTACTATTTGATTCTATCCATCTCATTTTCAGAATTATAGATATAATTTCATAATCTAGGCATTGATTATGCATGATATCAGCTACAATCCGGGGGATGGTACGAGATTAATTTTCCTACAAATAATTCCGACTACAGGAATAGTATAGTACACAACGTATTTTAACATTTTTACATCATTGACTGGGATATACTACTTGTTATAACGGTATAATACTACTTTTGGCCCCATTGTAATTAATCTTATCTGTGGAGTGTTGAGTATCCATGTTAAAGAAATAGACTACAAATAAAACCAACTAATTATTATTAAAATAACCATTGAGAATGAAAAAGAACACTGTTTTAACTTATTTAATTGCCCTTTTATGTTTTACGGCATCCTGGGCACAAACTACTGCCACAGTAACTTCGCTTACCGATGATGGTGCTCCAGGTACCTTGCGTTGGGCAATGACTACCGCCAATACCGATGTCAATATCAATGAGATTATTTTCGATGCTGGGTTAACAGGTACAATTACATTGACCTCCAACCTTCCAAATGTGTCCAGTAATATGGTTATTACAGGTCCTGGCCCTTCAGCAATTACAATTTCGGGAGATAATCAGTTTAAAATGTTTGTTGTCAATACTGGCTTTGTTCTGGATATCTCTGGATTTACGTTGACCAGTAGCGCAAGTGGTCCTTCTAGTTCGGGAAACATTTTCCATGTATCTAGGTCAACTGTAAATGCAAGTGATATAGTATTTACGGGCATAACCAATAGTACACCATTTGTGTCTAGGGAAGGCACTTCAATATTAAATATTTCCAATTCTACATTTAGTGACAATTCAGCCACTTTGTTTAGAAGTGACTATGGTTCTACACCTAGTACAACCTCCGATATTGAAACGGACTATACCAATAGAATTACTGTAACGGGATCTACCTTTAGTTCCAATACCGGTATCATATTTTATACAGAGCGATATGTGAAAATAGATGATTGTATTTTTACGGATAATACCAATCAAATAGGAATCTTTAGAGGACTTAATAGGTATCAGGTTTTAAACTCTACGTTTACAAACAATACAGGCTATCAATTATTTTCTTTTTATAGTGCGATAAATAACGGTTGGGGCGCAAGTACCTTAGGAACCAATAACACGCTTTTTGACGGGAATACCTTTACCGGAAATACGGGAACCATTATTAATCCTGGTTGGAGTACTAACAATGACAATAAAACAACCATTTCCAATAATACTTTTGAAAATAATGGAAATAACTATACAGGGAATCCCATTGTAGTTTCTGGAAATTCTTTGTCAAATTTTATTACATCCATTATCCATTCACCCAATGATGGGACGGTGTCGGTAACTATGAGCAGGCCCGTTTTTAATTCAGATTTGGGGACTGGTGCATTGGAGGCCAATGACTTTCAATTTGCACTTTCTAGTGGCAATGCTACCTTGGGCTCTTCATCACCGACTAGTATATCTATTAGTGGAAATACCTATGTTTTAGGAATAGATATTGTGGGTACTATTTACGGAACGGAGGAGTTAACTATATCCCCATTTGATGAGATTTCTATTTATGATGTAGATGTGAATAGAGCAAGTATTGCACAGAATAATGGTACCATCAATTTAAATTTTTTGGATGATGACGAGGATGGGGTTGCCAATTACGAGGATATTTGTCCTGAAACACCAGCTGGAGAGATTGTGGAAGAAGATGGATGTACAGATATTACCGAGCCACTTGCTCCCATTGGATTCACAAGTACTGCTGGTCCATATAAAATTCATCTAGAATGGGATTCCAATACAGAAGATACAGTAGGATATCATTTATACGGAGGTACCGATGAAAACTCCTTGGTTTTGATTGCAGACCTTTCCCACATTAGCTATTATGAATTTAACCATACAGGTTTAACTGCTAATACTACTTACTATTACAGTTTAACGGCCTATGATTTAGCGGGGAATGAAAGTGATTTCAGTCCAATAATTAACAATGTACCCACATTGCCCTTTATCTGGGATGGGCCAAAACTCATTGTAGAAAAAATATCCAATACTGATTGGACTCAGGCGGAGAATCAGGATTTTTTAACGGATAATGTAATATTTACAAGAGATAATAATGGTAGCTTGTTCAATATTGCCAAGGAAGCAAGTTACGATGATTTTAATTACCAATCTCCTATAGATACTGAATGGGCACAGGGTACCACTGCAGATTTTGGAGCACTTAATTTTTCACCTTGGGCATATGATATGTCGTTTATAGAGTGGTGTCCACCTTGTTTTGAAAATAGAGATTTTGTACTTCATCTTATTACAGATGATATCTATATTGATGTTAAAATTTTATCATGGGATGATCATGGTATCGGTGGTGGTTTTAGTTATGAAAGAAGTACGCCTAGTCCAGATGAAGATGGCGATCGAATAAAAGATAGTTTGGATAATTGCTTGGGCACTCCTGAAGGAGAAACGGTAGATGCTAATGGTTGTTCAGACTCTCAAAAAGATGCCGATAACGATAGTGTCTCCGATGCTATTGATACCTGTGCCGATACTCCAACAGGAGAATCAGTAGATGCCAACGGTTGTTCAGATTCTCAAAAAGATGCCGATAATGATGGTGTTTCAGACGCTATTGATATTTGTGGTGATACCCCAACAGGAGAAACAGTAGATGCCAACGGTTGTTCAGACAGTCAAAAGGATGCCGATAACGATGGTGTTTCAGACGCTATTGATATTTGTGCAAATACTCCCTCTGGAGAAACCGCAGATGCCAATGGCTGTTCAGACAGTCAAAAGGATGCAGATAATGATGGTGTTTCAGACGCTATTGATATTTGTGCTAACACGGCAACAGGAGAAACAGTGGATGTTAACGGTTGTTCAGATACCCAAAAAGATGGGGATAACGATGGTGTTTCAGATGCTATTGATACCTGTGCCAATACGCCAACAGGAGAAACGGCAGATACCGATGGTTGTTCGGACAGTCAGAAAGATACCGATAACGATGGTGTCTCCGATGCTATTGATACCTGTGCTGATACCCCAACAGGAGAAACGGTAGATGTCAATGGATGTTCAGACAGTCAGAAAGATGCCGATTATGATGGTGTTTCAGATGCTGATGATACTTGTGCTAACACGGCAACAGGAGAAACAGTAGATGTTAACGGTTGTTCAGATAGCCAAAAGGATAGTGATAACGATGGTGTTATGGACGATGTTGATACCTGCAACAATACTCCCACAGGGGAAGCTGCGGATGCCAACGGCTGTTCCGCCTCTCAAAAAGATGCAGATGGCGATGGCGTTAATAATGATATGGACGATTGTCCCGATACCCCAGCTGGAGAAACAGCGGATGCCAACGGTTGTTCGGATTCCCAGAAGGACAGTGATTTTGACGGTGTTAACGATGCGGAAGATCAATGCCCGGATTCCCCTGAATATGAGGCCGTGGATGCTCAAGGGTGTAGCGATAGTCAAAAAGACAATGATAACGATGGTGTAAACAACAATCTGGACGAATGTCCAAATACCCCTGCGGATGAGGTAGCGGATGCCAATGGTTGTTCGGATTCCCAAAAGGATGCCGACGGCGATGGAGTTCAGGATTCCCTGGACAATTGCCCAGCGGTAGCCAATCCGGGCCAGGAAGATCGGGACGGTGATGGCCTTGGTGATGTATGCGATACGGTGGAGCTGAACGCTTCCCAAGCCTTTACCCCCAATGGGGACGGAATAAACGATACCTGGGTGATTTCCAATATTGAGAACTATCCCAATTCTCTAGTGAGGGTGTTCAACTCTTGGGGGAAAGAGGTCTTCTCGGCCAGAAACTACCAGAATACTTGGGACGGCCGTTACAAAGATCTTGGAGCCAAACTTCCCGATGCCGGTTCGTATTATTTCCAGATCGATTTTGAGGGCGACGGAAAAGTTGACCAGGACGGATGGATCTATATCACTTCACATTAACCAAACCATTAATTACAACAAAAGACATTAACAAAATGCAGATATTAAATAAGATTATTCTAGGCGCACTTTTAGTGGTGAGCGGAAATTTGTTTGCCCAACAGGAAGGGGTGGTCACCAATTATATGTACCATATGAATTCCTATAATCCGGCCTATGTTGGGGTGGACGGGGAAACCATGGTGACCGCCAGTTTCAGGCAACAATGGACGGGCATCCCGGATGCCCCCAGTGCAGAGGCGGTATCCTTTGGGACCACCTTGGGCAAAAATCTGGGGATAGGGATATCCATTTACAACAGCAATACCTTTGTAGAGAGCCAGACCTTTACCGGCATCGATTTTTCTTATAGGTTGCAGTTGTCCCAAGGGACCGATCTTTACCTCGGGCTTAAGGCGGGCGGTAACTCGTACAGCGTTAACACTTCTGGACTGGAGACCTATAATGTAAATTCAGATCCCAGTATCTCCTCTATATCCCGTTTTAATCCCAATGTGGGGGTGGGGGCTTTACTGAAGAGCGGCAAGTGGTACGCTTCCCTCGCGGTACCACGTCTCCTGTCTACGGACCGGGCCGATAATGACAATGGAGTAGCAACGGCCGCCATGGCCAAACCGCATATCTACGCTACGGCCGGGTATGAGGTTCCGTTAGACCCTGCCTCCAACCTTATGTTGAGACCTTCGGTCATGGGCCGTTATGTAAGCGGGGCACCCGTCTCTGTAGATTTCAACGCTATGCTTTCCTTTGACGACAGCTTTGAGTTCGGGGGCAGTTATAGGACCGATGGCGCGTTCGCCGGACTGGTAAATTTCAGTATTAAAAAAAGACTGCTATTGGGATATGCCTATGAGGTAAGTACTAGAAGCGAGTTGGCCAGTGCCAAAAATACCAATGAATTTTTGTTGCGATTTTTGTTTTAAACAGCAAAGTATAAACTAGCGTGAAAAGGGCTATTGCATATGCAATAGCCCTTTTTTTGATTCATATTGATATGGAAATAGAAGCATTTCTCCCAAATTTTTAAGGTGCAAAAGAATAATTTGTATTAAAAGAATTGCGAAAACTCTATTAAAGAAATGACCAATACTAAATCTTGATTTATAGTCTGATAGCTGCTTTTGGCATGGAATTGGTAACTCCTAAAAAATACAAGACTTTACTAATAGCGCTTTTCACAACATTTTTTAACACTTATACATCTTTGCTGCTAGAATAATTCCTTTAATAGGTTTGAAATACTAATTTTGATTTCAATACGTTATGAAGGAACAATGTACAAGCGTATTTATAACAAGTAGAGGCTTTATATAAGCTGGCAGCGATAATATAAATTACACCTAGAATGAAAAGAATTCAAATAATATATTTTCTTATTGCCGTCTTCTGTTTTTCAGTATCCATTGCACAGGGGGAAATAAGAGTATCATCCCTGGCCGATGATAATAGTGAAGGAACTCTGCGCCGTGCTATAAATACCGCCAATACAGATTCAAAAATCAATGTAATTATTTTTGATTCAGCATTAAAGGGTACCATTAGCCTAACCGCGAACCTGCCGAATGTGACAAGTAACATGGTTATTAAGGGGTCAGGGGCTGATAAGGTTACTATTTCTGCTGTTAGTGAATACCTTATGTTTGTAATTGAATCTGGGTTCACATTGGATATTTCAGGATTCACCTTTACGGATAGTGCCAATGACTATAATAATGGAACAATTCTCGCTGTATCCGGTTCAACGGTTAATGCCTCTGAGATAATAGTTACGGGTATTGATTCCAATACTGCGTTTTGGTCTAAAGGAGACAATTCAACCATCACAATTTCCAATTCCATCTTTAAAAATAATTCTGCTACCTTATTTAGAAGTTATTGGGGGTCTACTCCAAGTTTTACATCTGAAAATGAAAGTGATTATACCAATAGGATTACGGTAACGGGGTCAACCTTTAGTTACAATCGCGGCTTAATTTTTTCAACGGAGCGATATGTGAAAATAGATAACTGTACTTTTAGGGGGAATTACGATCAAATTGCCAGTTTTAGAGGGGTTAACCGCTACCAGGTATTAAACTCGACCTTTGTAAACAATACAGGCCGTCTGCTGTTTACCTTTTCTAGTAAGATAGGTGATACCCCATCGTGGGGCGTTGATACCCTAGGGGCTAATAATACCCTTTTTAATGGGAATGTATTTCAAGGAAATACAGGAACTATTATTAATACTGGTGGAGGTTTTAAACATGATTCCAAAACTACTATAACGAATAACATTTTTGTAAACAACGGCAATATGTGGTATGGTAATCCTATTGTAGCATCTGGAAACCAACAGAACAATTTTATTGCAACGGTTTCCCCATCGGAAGAGGACAGCACGGTTTTTCTTACCTTGAACAAATCAGAACTGATAGAAACTGACGAAGAACTGCACTAAATTTGGATATCTTCAAATAGTAGAATTAATACAAAGGATAAAAAGCATTGAACCAAAAAACTAAAAAGAGGCCTATTAAGGCCTCTTTTTAGTTTTTTTATGAAAGGAAACAATTATTCCTGCATGGTGTGATATACATTTTGTACATCATCATCCTCTTCAATTTTTTCTAATAGTTTTTCTACGTCGGCAGCTTCTTCTTCGCTCAAGGCTTTGGTAACCTGTGGAATACGCTCAAAGCCGGAAGAGAGAATTTCTATTTCCTTGTTTTCCAATTCTTTCTGAATGGCTCCAAAACTTTCGAAGGGAGCATAAATAAGAATACCGTCCTCATCTGCAAAAACTTCTTCAGCACCAAAGTCGATCATTTCTAATTCCAATTCTTCTGGGTCGATACCTTCGGCTGGGATTCTAAAGTTGCAAGTATGGTCAAACATGAACTCAACTGATCCTGAAGTCCCCAAACTACCGTTACATTTGTTAAAGTAACTTCTAACATTCGCCACAGTCCTGGTGTTGTTATCCGTAGCCGTTTCTACCAATATGGCAATACCGTGCGGTGCATATCCTTCAAAAAGTACTTCTTTAAAGTCGCCCAAGCTTTTGTCTGAGGCTCTTTTAATGGCTCTTTCCACATTATCCTTGGGCATGTTTACTGCCTTGGCATTCTGGATTACTGCCCTTAGGCGTGCATTTGAACCCGGGTCTGGTCCTCCTTCTTTAACCGCCATAACAATGTCTTTGCCTATTCTGGTAAAGGCCTTTGACATTGCGGACCATCTTTTCATTTTACGTGCTTTTCTAAATTCAAAAGCTCTTCCCATTTCTTGGTTTTATTAGTATAATATGAAACAAATTTAATAATTTTTACTCCTGTTGCAAGTGTAAACCTTAGTTGCTTACAATAATTTCTTCAATACTGTGTGCCAACTTAAAATCCCTTTCGGTAACTCCTTCAGCATCATGGGTGGATAGCCGTATGTTTAGGGAATTATAGACATTGCTCCAGTCTGGGTGATGATTTTGAGATTCACATTCAAAGGCAATTCTGGTCATTACAGAGAAGGCGTCCTTGAAATGTTTAAATTCAAATGAAGTTTCAATGGCACCATCCACATACTCCCATCCATCCAATTCCTTCAATCGTTTTTCAATTTCTTCTTCAGATAATTTTTTCATGTCGCTATTTTTTATAAAGTTAATTAAAACAGTAGAATTCAAATGGGCTTATTCACTAAAGATATGATGGTCAATTATATCCTGATAATTAAATATTAAGTCTTTGGATAGGCCGTTGGTTTTTGGTAGTACGGCCAGATAACGGTCTTCATTTGTGGTAAAGACCCTCTTGTAGATAGGACTGTAATTGCCCAATCGGTTTATAATTTCTTTTATAAAATCTTCATGGTGAATTAAGTCTATGCTTCCCAAATGAAAAACCCCAGTTTTATTATGATTTATAAGGTAATGTATTTGTTGTGTTAGTTTGTCGTCATTGGTGACATTTATGATCAAATTCGGGAATACTTCAATAGATTCATTATTGGTCAAGGCATTTCTTATTTCTTTGATTCTTGGTGAATTATTGCCAAAAACCATAGGAACCCTTAGAATTGCCATTTTGGAAACAGGTATCCTCAAAAGCATATTTTCTATTTTAATTTTGAGTCGACCATAGATACTTTCAGACAAGGTTTTGTCATTTTCATAGGATGGATACTTGCTGTAAGCATCAAAAACATTGGCAGAGGATATAAAATACAATTTACAATCCCTATTTTGAATGTATTCTACCATATGTTGATGGGCCATTACCTGTGCTTGGAAATTTCCCCTTAAGGCAGAGATAATAAGATCGGGCTTTACCCTATCCAAGATATCAAAAACGTCATCTTCTTCCAGATCGTACCTGAAGAACTGTTGATTGTTCTCGAAGCTCCTTCTTGACGAATAATAGGTGCCATAGGTGTCAAAATAAGAATGTAATTCCTTATAAATGGCATTACCTATAAAACCACTTGCTCCTAAAATGAGTATTTTGTTCATTCTATCACCTCCTTTTGCAAAACTCAACCGTTACTATTGTTATACCTTATAAAAAGGGGGCTTGACAATGGTAGCAGGAACTATATTTTTCCTAATTTGAATAAAGATTTTACCTCCATTTTGAGACTGGGCAGTGGGTACATATCCCATTCCAATTCCTTTTCCCATGGATGGAGACATGGTTCCCGATGTTACGACCCCTACTTTCTGGCCTGCTTGATCAACAATATCATAATCGTGTCTTGGAATTCCTTTTTCATCAATTTCAAAGGCAACCAGTTTTTTGGCTACCCCTTCTTCCTTCTGTTTCTTCAAGGCTTCGCTATTCACAAAATCCTTAGTGAATTTGGTTATCCATCCAAGACCGGCTTCCAAAGGCGAGGTGGAATCGTTAATATCATTACCGTACAAACAGTAACCCATTTCCAATCGTAAGGTGTCCCTAGCAGCAAGGCCAATGGGCTTTATGTTAAAAGGAGCCCCAACTTCAAAAACCTTATTCCATATCTGTTCTACTTCTTCATTCTTACAATATATTTCAAAGCCCCCTGAACCTGTATATCCTGTGGCTGAAATAATTACATGCTCAATTCCTGCAAAGTCGGCTACCTCAAAGGAATAGAACTTGATTGCGCTTAAGTCTATTGCAGTCAAGGCTTGCATGGCTTCCACGGCTTTTGGACCCTGTATGGCCAAAAGGGAATACCCTTCCGATATATTGCGCATATCTGCTCCAAAGTCAGTGTTGTAGCTGCTTATATGGTCCCAATCTTTTTCAATATTGGAGGCATTTACTACCAACAGATATTGTTCTTCCTTGATTTTATAGACAATAAGATCATCTACAATGCCTCCTGTTTCGTTAGGTAAACAACTGTATTGGGCCTTTCCTATGGTTAATTTCGAGGCATCATTTGAGGTTACTTTTTGTATTAGGTCCAATGCCTTGGGGCCACCTATTAAAAATTCACCCATATGGGATACATCAAACACGCCCACCCCGTTGCGGACTGTTTCATGCTCTATGTTAACCCCCTCATAGGAAACAGGCATATTATATCCTGCAAAAGGCACCATTTTGGCGCCTAGTGCCTCGTGAATCTTAGTCAGTGCTGTATTTTTCATTTGAATTTATTAAAGGGTAAAAATATCGAAAATTAATAGATGTGAAAATTTATACACTTTTGTTTTGCACAATTTATTGTTAATTGGGAATTAAATGTTTAGCTAGTGAGTGGTCCAATTGCTGAAATTGTACATTATGCAATGCCATCTTTTGTTGAAAGGGTTTATTTTTTTCCAATAGTGTTAACGGTCAGTGGATATGGTATTGGAATTGATTATTTTTAAACCTTAAATTTTATGAATGGTTATGAAAAATTTAATAGTGTTTTCTTTTTTTCTTTTTTGTGTTTCTTTTTTCCAAGCCCAGGAGGTCCCAAACGATTTTCTGCCTTCGGATTTTCATAAAGGAAGGCGTCAGGAAGTACGTAGGGCCATGCCTCCAAATAGTATTGCTGTATTTTTTGCCGCTCCGGTAAGGAATAGGGCCAATGATGTGGATTATATATATCATCAAGATCCGGATTTTTATTATTTAACAGGCTATAAAGAGCCCAATTCCCTTTTGCTTATTTATTCAGAAATGCAAAGCGATAATAATGGGATGGAATATGACGAAGTGCTATACGCCCAAAAGCGTGATGAAAAAGCGGAACAATGGAACGGAAAACGACTAGGAGTGGAAGGGGTAAAAAAACAATTGGGTTTTGGACGTGCCTTTAATGCCGAAGAGTTTTTAAGTTCCGATATTGATTTCTCCAAGTTTGAAAATGTGCTTTTTTTCGATTTCAATAATGATTTTCGAGATAATGATGACCCTGCGGATATTTTTGATCTAGTAAGGAGTTTTAAGGAGAAATCCAATTACCCATCTGATTATAACGCCACTAAACAACAGCTCTATGGTATGATCAGGTCTACTGAAGTAGAAAATAGTGCAAATGTAGCTCAAACCTTAGGGAGGTACTTGAACTATTATGAGGAATTAAAATCTGATACATTACTAGTTGATTTTGTCGGTGCCATTGATGATAAATCACGTAAAGAAATTAAGGAAAGGGTAGTCCTACAGTTGAAATCCAATAATCTTGAAAGCGCCAAATTAGAGGAAATAATGAATACCCTAAGGGAAATTAAGACCAAGGAAGAATTGGTGCTGTTAAAGAAGGCCGTAGAGATTTCTGCCGTGGGCCAATTAGAGGTGATGAAGGCCATGCACCCAAATATGTCCGAAATGGAAATACAAGGGGTACATGAGTTTGTCTATAAGAAGTACGGTGCGGAATACGAGGGTTATCCTTCTATTGTTGGAGGAGGTAACAATGGCTGTATTTTACATTATATTGAAAATAATAAACTTAAAGTGGGGAACGATTTGGTGTTGATGGATTTGGGAGCCGAATATCACGGATATACTGCTGATGTTACCAGAACAATTCCAGCCAACGGAAAATTTTCAAAGGAACAAAAACAGATATACGATATCGTGTATAATGCACAAGAGGCGGGAATAAAGGCCAGCGTGGTAGGGGCAACGTTTCAGGCGCCTGGACAGGCTGCCAATGAGGTGGTAGCGAAAGGATTAATGGAACTTGGGATTATTGACAGTCCTGCAGGGGCCAGAAAATATTTTCCGCATGGCACGTCCCATTATTTGGGACTCGATGTTCATGATAAAGGTACTTATCAACCCTTTAAGGAAAACACTGTTATCACGGTGGAGCCGGGGATTTATATACCGAAGGGTAGTGATTGTGATAAAAAGTGGTGGGGGATAGCGGTAAGAATTGAAGACGATATCCTAATTACGAAAAATGGTCCTGTTAATTTATCGGGAATGGCTCCTAGGACTACCGAAGCAATAGAGGCGGCAATGAAACTACCCAGTCCTCTGGATAATTTTAAATTGCCACAATTGGATTGATAGATGGTTGTCTCGAATTGAATTAGGAAAGCTCCACAAGGGCCTTGTCCATGGCTGCTTTTAGAAATCCACCGGAAATGATTTCTTTCCTAACTTCGGCTACATTTTTCACCATTTCTTGGTAATCTTGATTGGACAAGTTTTTTAATTTTCCGTCCAATTCTTCCAAGGAGGAAATGCAAATTCCCAAGTGTCGTTCTTTTATAACGTCTGCAATTGCAGCTTTGTTCCAGATAATAATTGGTAGGCCGCAAAGCAAATACAGGGATGTTTTGTGTGGGTTATTATATAAAAGGTATTGCCCAAAATGACCGGCACATTCATTAATGGAATTACCGTTCCATACTAATCCAAAAGAACCTTTTATGTGTTTTGCTACGTCATCGGGAGAAAACATGCCCTCAAAACTGATGATGGACTTTGCGGCATCTATATCCTCTTTGATAAAACCACTACCGTATAATTTTAAATGAAAACTATTGTTTTTTAAGGCATCCAATTTATAAATAAATGCACTTTTCGCCATTCCCAACCCTCCAGCGAAAACTACATCGAACATACCGTTCTTGGATAGTTCAGGGGCTATATAGTTGCTACTGTCGTCCAAATAATCGAACATGTACAGCGGTATTAATTTAGCAGTGGACCCTTGTTCCTCGAACCACTTTTTCATATTGTCATTATGAACTATAATCACATCGGCACAAGAAAATTTCTTCATTTCCCGAGCAATATCCTTGTTTTTGCCCATAAGATATTTAACATCGTGAATGATCAACACTATTTTACATTTTTTTATTCCGGCTATGGTGGTAATGTATTTATAGTATTTGCTGAGAGGGTATTGCATGGCCAAAGTGGAATTTTTTGGCAAGCGAATAACGCCTTTTGTAATTCCGAGAAAACTTACTATCGCTCCAATAGCTGAACTGGCATAGGTAGTTTGTTTAAAGCCTAAATTTTTGAAACCGATGTTATCCAAGATCCGTTCGCAATCTGTTTTGGGCTTGGAGGCTGCACTGTTGGTGGCCTTGTAATTTCTGGAGATGTAAAATAAATTGGTCATTACAGGTTGATAGTTTAAGCATAACAAATATAGTTATGTTATTGCAAAGGGAATTTTTTTTTTGAATTCAATTCATAAACACTATAATATACATTAGTTTTACTTTTTTATTAATTATAGAGTTCTCTAATTGACCTAAAATGAAATACGATTACCTGATTGTGGGAGCTGGACTTTTTGGTGCTGTTTTTGCCCATGAGGCTAAGAAGAAAGGAAAAAAATGCTTGGTAATCGATAAACGCACACATCTTGGGGGCAATGTTTATTGTGAAGAAGTGGAGGGCATTAATGTGCACAAGTATGGGGCCCATATCTTTCACACCAATGACAAAGCAATTTGGGATTATGTAAATAGCTTTGTGGAATTTAACAGATATACCAATTCCCCGGTTGCGAATTATCATGATGAGCTTTATAATTTACCATTTAACATGAATACCTTTTATCAGCTGTGGAAGGTAAAGACACCCGAGGAAGCCAAGTCCATTATAGCGGAACAGGTTAGGGAAGTGGGGGTTAAGAATCCAAAGAATTTGGAAGAACAGGCCTTGTCCCTCGTCGGGAAGGATATTTATGAAAAGTTGATCAAGGGCTATACGGAGAAACAATGGGGAAGAAAAGCTACCGAGCTACCGGCATTTATTATAAAAAGGTTGCCCTTGCGATTTACGTTTGATAATAATTATTTCAATGACAAATACCAAGGAATTCCAATTGGGGGGTACAACAAGTTGATCGATGGATTGTTGGAAGGTGTTGAAACTCGTTTGGAGATCGACTTCTTTAAGGATAAGGCTGAATTGTTGTCATTGGCAAATCAGTTGGTTTTCACAGGTAAAATTGACGAATATTATGATTACTGCTATGGTAAGCTGGAATACAGGAGTTTGGATTTCAAGCACGAAACTTTGGATATGGAAAATTACCAGGGTAATGCAGTAGTTAATTACACGGCCTCAGAAATACCCTATACCCGTATTTTGGAGCATAAACATTTTGAATTTGGGAATCAGAAAAAGACAGTAATTACAAAAGAATATCCTACGGAGTGGTCTGGTAATAAGGAGCCGTACTATCCGATAAATGATGTAAGGAACAATGAAATATACACCAAATACAAGGCATTGTCCGGAAAGGACGATATTATTTTTGGAGGTAGGTTGGCAGAGTACAAGTACTACGATATGCATCAGGTAATTGCCTCTGCATTGGTGAAATGTAAAAATATTTTCGACTAGTATCGATTCACTTATTTCCCCAATAAAAAGTCTTTTAGTTCATCGTAACGAGCAATTTTAATTGCTTTTTTCTTTTTGTCCATAATTTTCAAAATGCTTTCCGGTAAGTCTATGTTTTCTCGAATGGTGTCTTCTACAATATCCAAAAACTTCACAGGGTGTGCAGTTTCGAGAAAAATACCAAAGGTATCCGGATGGGTTTCCTGATACTTCTTTAAACCTAAATACCCAACGGCACCGTGAGGGTCGGCTACATAAGAAAAATCATTATATAATTTTAACATGGCTTCCTTGGTCTCCATATCAGTAAAGGAGTAGGAAGATATGTTTTTGGACAACTCTTTAAAATCATCTTTGTATAAATGCCTTATTCTAATAAAGTTACTGGGGTCCCCAACATCCATGGCATTGGATATAGTGGCTAAGGAAGCTTTAGGGTCATAGGATCCTGTTGACATAAAACGCGGAACCACATCATTTACATTGGTTGAAGCGATAAAATGATTGCATGGCATGCCCAGCCTTTGTGCCATGATACCTGCACAGATATTTCCAAAATTGCCACTAGGAACTGAAAATATAATTTCCTTACCCTTGGACTTCATCTCTTTGTAGGCAAACAAAAAATAAAACATTTGTGGAAGCCAACGAGCAACATTAATACTATTGGCAGAGGTTAATTGCATGTTCTGAATCAACTCTTCGTCCAGAAAAGCTGTTTTCACCATATTTTGGCAGTCGTCAAAAGTGCCGTCTACTTCAATAGCTTTAATGTTTTTGCCCAAAGTAGTCAACTGTTTCTCCTGTATATCGCTGACTTTTCCGCTAGGATATAAAATTACCACTTTAACTCCGTCCACCTCTAGGAATCCATTGGCAACTGCACCTCCCGTATCTCCGGAAGTGGCTACCAATACGGTTACATCATTGGTGTTTTCCGTTGAAAAATATCCAAGACATCTTGCCATAAATCTAGCGCCTACATCCTTAAAGGCTAGGGTAGGGCCATGAAAGAGTTCCAAGGTGGCCACCTCGTTTTCCAATTCTACAATTGGGAAATCAAAATCCAATACATCGGCAAGAATTTCCTTCAAGGCCTGTTCTGGAATATCCTCGCCCACAAATTGTTGAATGGCTAAATAGGCAATTTCATGGTTGGTGTAATCCTCTATATGCTCAAAAAAATCTTTAGGTAAGGCTGTGATGGACTCTGGGAAATATAGCCCTCGATCTGGGGCAATTCCTTTTATAACGGCATCTTTGAAAGATACATTTGGAGCTTTTTTGTTTAGGCTATAAAAGTTCATTGGTAACTGTTATTAAGGTGAAATATATTTTTCAAGTGCTGTTTACTAACTTCTTTCAGAACTTGTTTTTCAATTTTCTATTATTTTAATTCCCTCTGTATTTATTTTTGACACGTGGACGTCATAGTCAACACCTATTTTTTCGTACACATTTTTCATGGCTTCGCCCACTTTAACTGCATTCTCTTTCCCTTTGCTCAGGGCAAAAATAGAAGGCCCAGAGCCAGAAATTCCACAGCCTAATGCGCCTGCATTTAGGGCGTCTTCTTTGACCTTGTCGAATCCTGGAATAAGGATGGATCTTATGGGTTCCACGATATGGTCTACTAAAGACCTCCCGATCAATTCATAATCGTTAGTATAAAGTCCAGCGATTAATCCACCAACATTGCCCCATTGCTTAATACCGTCTTCCAAGGAAATGGATGTTTTCAGAATCCGCCTAGAGTCCGATGTCTTTACTTCTATTTGCGGGTGTATAACTGTCGCATATAACTCTGGTGGTGTCGGTATTTTCACAATATCCAGGGGTTGGTAACTGCGTACTAAGGTAAAACCACCATATAGAGCAGGGGCAACGTTATCGGCATGCGCTACTCCGCTAGCCAAGCGTTCGCCCTCCATGGCAAATTTTACCAAATCCGAGGTGCTAAAAGGCTTATCCAATAATTGGTTCATTGCCCAAACAGCTCCGGCCGAACTGGCAGCACTACTTCCTATTCCGCTACCTGCTTTAATATTTTTATAGATTTCAATCTCAAAACCGCCAACATGATCACTTTCCGCCAATAGCGCCAAACCAGCAACTCCAGCAACATTTTGTAAGGTTTCTGTAGGAAGGTCCTGGCCGATAAGTTTGGTTATTTTTATGCCTTTTTCACTGGTTTTTCTAACCACCATTTCATCGCCAACGGAATCCAAGGCCAATCCCAATACGTCAAAACCACAGGAAACATTTGCGATGGTAGCCGGGCAGAAAATTCTTATTTCGTTCGTTTTCATTTAAAATCGATATAATTTCAGAGTTACGGAGCTTCCTTAAAAATTACCGATGCGTATAATATCGGCGAATATTCCAGATGCAGTAACATCAGCTCCAGCTCCGGCCCCTTTTATAATCATAGGTTGGTTTGGATAACGTTCTGTGTAGAACAGTACAATATTATCACTACCTTCTAGATTATAAAAATCATGTCCTTTCGGGATGCGCTGCAAGCCTACACTGGCTTTGCCGTCTTCGAACTGTGCTACATATTTCAATTTGCTATCTTCGTCAACAGCCTTCTTGTACATCTCTTGAAATGATGCCTCATGCTTGATCAATGTCTTGAAGAAATCTTCGTTGTTGGTGGTGTCCAAACTCTCTTTAGGTAGAAATGGGTTATTTTGGATATCTTCAATGTTCAGTACATTTCCACTTTCCCTGGCTAGAATTAATATTTTACGCATAACATCCACCCCGCTTAAATCTATTTTGGGGTCTGGTTCGGTATAACCTTCTACTTGGGCTTCCTTTACAATATCGTGAAAGGTGGTGGTGTCGCTAAAATTGTTGAATACAAAATTTAAACTACCGGACAATACCGCTTGGATTTTAAGTATTTTGTCCCCAGAAGCCACTAAGTGCTTTAAGGTGTCTATAATAGGTAGGCCTGCTCCTACATTGGTTTCGAATAGAAAAGGTGCATTGTATTGTCTTGCCAAATCCTTTAATTCCTGATAATTGTCATAGGCTGAAGAACAGGCGATTTTATTACAGGTTACAACAGATATACTATTCCTTAAATAGGAATTATAGGTTTCCGAAACTTCATGACTTGCCGTATTGTCAACAAATATGCTATTCCTATAATTAAGTTTTTTAATCTTATCAAAAAATAAATCCCGATTGGCTTCTTCGCCATTATTTAAAAGTTCCTGCCAGTTTTTAAGGGGAATGCCATCTTCATCAAAAAACATTGTCCTGGAATTGGACATTCCAATTACCCTTATATTAAGCTTTAGTTTTTCCTTCAAATACTTCTTTTGTAACTGTATTTGGTTTAAAAACTTGGCACCTACGTTGCCTACCCCCATGACAAAAAGGTTTAATTGCTTTACATTTTCTTCGAAAAATTCTTCATGTAAAGTGTTGAGGGCCTTTTTTACATCTTCTTTTAGTATTACTGCCGAAATATTCCTTTCAGAAGCACCTTGGGCAATTGCCCGTATATTAACGTTATTTTTGCCTAGGGTGCTGAACATCTTTCCGCTAAGGCCTTGATGGCTCTTCATGTTATCACCTACCAATGCAATTATTGCAAGATCCTTTTCGGCAGTCACAGACTTTATTTTGCCAAGCGAAATTTCAATATCAAAAGCATCATTAATAACTTGTACCGCATGGTCCGCATCCTCATTATCAATTCCTATACATATGGAATGTTCAGAAGAAGCCTGGGTAATCATTACGACACTTATACCTGCAGTTGAAAGTACTTCGAAAAAGCGTTTGGAGATACCTGTAATCCCTACCATTCCGGGCCCTTCAAGCGATAATAATGCAATATTTTCTACATGGCTTATTCCTCGAACGGTTTTACCTTGTCCATTTTTGTTCTTGGTAATTAGAGTGCCAGGTGCCTCTGGGTCAAAGGTGTTTTTAATTATAATTGAAATTCCTTTAGTAAGCACTGGCTGAATTGTAGGGGGATAAAGGACCTTTGCCCCAAAGTGGGACAATTCCATTGCTTCTTCATAAGAAATATGTGGAATGGCCATAGCCTGTTTTACTATTTTTGGGTTGGCTGTATACATGCCACTGACGTCGGTCCATATTTCCAGAACTTCGGCATTTATCGCATTGGCTACGATGGCTGCGGTATAATCGGAGCCACCTCTTCCCAAAGTGGTGGAATCCCCATTTACGGCAGAGGCAATAAAGCCCCCCATGACCATTACACTGCTTTTGCAATCAGCGATATATGTAGTAATATTTCGATTTGTCAGTTCAAAGTTCACCGTCGCTTTTCCAAACTGTGCATTGGTTTTTATAAGTTGTCTGCTATCGGCATGGGTTACCGCTATTCCTTCAATAGCAAAATATTCGCTTATGATATAGGAGGATAAAAGTTCTCCATAGCTCACGATTTTGTCCGAAAGTTTAGGGGTAATCTCTCCTATTAAAAAAGCTCCTTCTAATAATGTTTCTAAAGTGTTTAGTTCACTTTTTACTTTACTTAGTACCTTGCTTTGGGAATGTATAGGTATAAGTTCCTTTATAGTGAACAGATGCCTGTCCTCTATTTCTTTTAAGATGGTCTTATAAGTTTGGTCCTGCGCTGAAGCTAAAGCTGCAGTTTTTAAAAGCAGGTCTGTAATTCCGCCAAGAGCTGAAACTACTACTACGGTTTTATCCGAATCAAGGTTGGCTATAATATTTTTTACTAAACTTATATTTTTAGCGTTGGCAACCGAAGTACCACCGAATTTAAGAACTTTCATGGTTCAATAGGATTAAGTAATAAAAACTGTATTTTAATATAATTGTGTAACGGACGTATATGTAGTAGCTTACCCCAATGGGGTAGTGGTGCTGATAACGGTAATAGCAATGCAACCATCAAATAATGATGAATTAGGTAGTAGTATGTCCGGATTGTTATGTGTCATCATAATAATAAAGAATCAAATGTAGTATTTTTGAAAGCCCAATCAAATGTTTGGATAGATTTTTGCAGAATCATCAATTTTTACTAAATAATCTTATCGAATGAAGATATTTAATGCTAAACAGATATACGATGCTGATAAATTCACAATAGGTAAGCAGCAGATTACTAGTGAGCAACTCATGGAAAGGGCTGCAATTCAGATTTTTAACTGGTTACATTCTAGATTGCAGGGTGCAGGGACAAAAATTTATTTGTTTTGTGGAATAGGAAATAATGGGGGTGATGGATTGGTACTTGCCAGACATTTACATGAGCACGGATATAACGTTGAGGTTCATATAGTTAACTATAG
Source organism: Arenibacter catalasegens (assembly GCF_002909235.1). Taxonomy (GTDB): domain Bacteria; phylum Bacteroidota; class Bacteroidia; order Flavobacteriales; family Flavobacteriaceae; genus Arenibacter; species Arenibacter catalasegens. Next base: position 26,593 of record NZ_PHQQ01000001.1, on the reverse strand, counting down.
TGAGAAAAGGTCAAAAAACTTTTTAATAAACCTGGATAGGCTAAAAGAAATAAAAATCTGGCCCAATTTTTTGAATGAGGGATCCGAGTTGCCCACTATCGGGAAGGAGGATATTGTGGTTGATGCCATTTTCGGAATTGGACTCAACAGGGTCCCTGCTATTTGGGTGAGAGGATTAATGCATCATCTTAATATTTCCGATGCATTTGTACTGTCAATTGATGTGCCTTCCGGACTCTTCATGGAAAGGAGTATATCTAATGCCGAAGGAGTGATAAGGGCAAATTATGTGCTTACTTTTCAAGTGCCAAAGCTTGTTTTTTTTCTTCCTGAAACAGGTATATTTATTGATCATTGGGAGATTTTGGATATAGGTTTGGACCAGGGGTTTTTATCCAGAACGGCATCTGAATATGACTTGATCGGCAAAAATGAAGCACGGTCCATGTATATACCACGGGAAAAATATTCACATAAAGGAAGTTTTGGTCATTCTTTGATTATCGGAGGCAGCTATGGAAAGATTGGGGCGGTTATTTTAGCGGCTAAAGGTAGTTTATGTGCTGGTAGCGGATTGGTCACAGCTTATGTTCCCAATTGTGGGTATTTGCCATTGCAAACAGCTTTGCCAGAAGCCATGGTTATTACAGATATTGAAGAACTGGGAATTTCAAATATTGATTTTGGTGTGGTTCCAAGTGTAATAGGTATTGGGGTTGGCATGGGCACAACAGACGCTACCGTAAAGACGTTTTCGGAATTATTGAATAGGAATAAGGTTCCTTTGGTGATAGATGCCGACGGCTTGAACATACTTTCGAGGAATCCTGATTTATTCAAAAAAATACCTCCCCAAACCGTTTTAACACCACATCCAAAAGAGTTGGAGCGTATTATTGGAAAATGGACGGATGATTTTGATAAACTTAAAAAGACAAAGGAATTCTCTAAAAGATACGATTGTATCATTGTTATTAAAGGTGCTAATACCATCATTATATATGACGGTAAAGGCTATGTTAACACTACGGGAAATCCAGGAATGGCAACCGGAGGAAGTGGAGATGTGCTAACTGGGGTAATTACCGGGCTTATCGCACAGGGATATTCGCCATTAAATGCTGCTATTTTTGGAGTGTACATTCATGGTAAAGCAGCTGATATAGCAGTAGAGAACTGTGGTTTCCAGGCCTTAATAGCCAGTGGTATACTTGATAATATTGGGAAGGCTTATTTAGATCTTTTTCAAGTCGCAGAACCGGAAGTGGTCCAAGAAGAAAGTGGAAAATAATATGTCGTTATCAATTAATTGATAACGACATGCTTTAGTCCATATTCGATGTTTTAACACGTCTTTTGATCCAGGTCAGGGCATTGTCCTGATCTATGAAAAATTTCATCGGCTTCTTGTAAAATAGTTTTTCAATATTAAAATTGTGCATGTCTATTTCTTTGATGGAAACTACGGCAAAGGCTCTTAGATTTTCTATTTCCCTAATTTGATTGTAGACCATTGGATCAATGGCATAGGAGTTTTTCCTTAAGCTTATGTAACCGAAGTTTTTATTCCTGAAATGAATTTCCATAATACCAATGATTTGAAAAACGCGTTCTTTGGTAATAGTACTTCCTTCATCAAAAATAGAAACCATGTAATCGTCAAATACCTGGACCTTTCCAATGTCCAGTTGATATTCTCGTACGATTATAGTCTTCTTGGGTCGTCCGACTTTCATTCTTCGTATTTTATATAGTGTGTCTGGGGCGAATGTAGAATTAAGTACCTCTATTTAAAAAATTATTAGATAAAAGACACTTTAATCGTTTATGTGGAATGGAAATTGGATTACTGTGTTTTATTTCTTACAAACACTGGTGAATACATAAAAAAAAGAGTAGCCATTGGCTACTCTTTTTTACGTCTATATTATGGTCCAAATTAGGTTTTGGACGACTTTTCTGCTTTTTTGATATTAATAGTAAGCTCTTCTTTTGCTTCATCAAGATCCATATGGATGGTATCGCCTTCCTCTAGTTTGGAATTTACGATTTCTTCCGCTAGAGCATCTTCTATATATTTCTGAATAGCTCTTTTAAGGGGTCTTGCGCCGTATTGTTTATCAAAACCCTTTTCGGCAATATAGTCTTTGGCCTTGTTGGTAAGTTGTAAATCGTACCCAATATCCTTAATCCTAAGGAACAATTTATTCAACTCAATATCAATTATCCTGTGAATGTCTTCACGTTCCAAGGAATTGAACACAATAACGTCATCTATTCTGTTCAAGAATTCTGGAGCAAAGGCCTTTTTTAAGGCATTTTCAATAACACTCTTTTGATGAGTGTCGGCTTGGGCCTTTTTTGCAGAAGTACCAAAACCAACTCCTTGGCCAAAATCCTTAAGTTGTCTTGCCCCAATGTTTGAGGTCATTATAATGATGGTATTTCTGAAATCGATTTTTCTACCTAGACTATCGGTTAAATAACCATCATCCAACACTTGTAAAAGCATATTGAATACATCTGGGTGCGCTTTTTCAATTTCATCCAACAGAATAACGGAATAAGGCTTACGGCGAACTTTTTCGGTCAACTGACCACCTTCTTCATACCCTACATATCCTGGAGGTGCGCCTACTAGTCTAGATATGGCAAATTTCTCCATATACTCACTCATATCCACCCTGATCAAAGCGTCCTCGGAGTCGAATAATTCTTTGGCCAATACTTTGGCAAGTTGTGTTTTACCAACACCTGTCTGTCCTAAAAATATAAAGGAGCCAATAGGTTTGTTAGGGTCTTTAAGACCTGCCCGATTACGTTGAATGGCTTTAGCTACTTTGGAAACAGCCTCATCCTGTCCAATTACATTGCCTTTAATAAGGTTCGGTAATTCCGCCAGCTTATTGCTTTCAGTTTGTGCGATCCTGTTCACGGGAATACCGCTCATCATGGATACCACGTCCGCAACATTATCCTCGGAGACGATCTCTTTATGAAGTTTACTATCCTCTTCCCATCTTTCTTGGGCAATGGCGAGGTCTTTTTCTATTCTTTTTTCATCATCCCTCAGCTTGGCCGCTTCCTCGTATTTCTGTTTTTTTACAACGGTATTCTTTAGTTCGCGAACGTCTTCCAATTGTTTTTCAAGTTCCAAAATTTGCTTGGGAACATCCATATTTACAATATGTACACGCGAACCTGATTCATCTAGGGCATCAATGGCTTTATCCGGCAGATATCTATCCGTCATATACCTATTAGTAAGTTTTACACAGGCAATGATAGCTTCGTCGGTATAAATTACATTATGATGGTCCTCGTACTTTCCTTTGATATTTTTTAATATTTCAATAGTTTCTGCGACGGTAGTAGGCTCAACGATTACTTTTTGAAAACGTCTTTCCAAGGCGCCATCCTTTTCGATGTATTGTCTGTACTCGTCCAAAGTAGTGGCTCCGATACATTGAATTTCTCCTCTTGCCAAAGCTGGCTTGAACATATTTGAAGCATCCAAACTTCCGGTTGCTCCACCGGCACCAACAATAGTGTGGATCTCATCTATGAATAAAATAACGTCGTCGTTCTTTTCCAACTCGTTCATAACCGCCTTCATACGCTCTTCAAACTGTCCGCGATATTTGGTGCCGGCCACCAAAGAAGCCAAATCCAAGGTTACAACTCTCTTGTTGTAAAGAATTCTTGAGACTTTCTTGTTAATTATCCGCAAGGCAAGACCTTCGGCAATGGCACTTTTACCAACACCTGGTTCACCAATTAATAAGGGATTGTTCTTTTTTCTTCTGCTTAGGATTTGCGAAACCCTTTCTATCTCCTTTTCTCGGCCCACAACAGGGTCCAATTTGTTTTCCTCAGCCATTTTGGTAAGGTCGCGTCCAAAATTGTCCAATACTGGAGTTTTGGATTTTTTACTTCCTTTCTGTCCGGTCCCGGAAGTTCCAAAAAATCCTTCTTTTTCCTCATTGGGTTCGTCGGAATCACTTGGGAAAGATTCAGATGTAGGAGAGTCTATATAATCGTCATCACTCGTAATCATTGATTTAAACTGGTCTTTTACTCCGTCGTAATCCACTTTTAATTTGTGTAATAATTTTGTGGTCGGGTCATTCTCATTGCGTAAAATGCAAAGTAATAAATGGGCCGTATTGATGGAGGAACTTTGAAATAATTTAGCTTCTAGAAATGTTGTTTTAAGTGCGCGCTCAGCCTGTCTGGTCAAATGCAGATTTTTTTTGTCCTTTTGTGCATTGCCGGCGTTTGGATTGGCTGGACTTAATATCTCCACTTTTCTTCGCAGATGATCCAAGTCCACATCCAATGCGTCTAAAATGCTTATTGCTTTTCCATTACCGTCCCGCAGCAATCCAAGCATTAAGTGCTCAGTACCAATGAAGTCGTGCCCCAATCTAAGGGCCTCTTCCTTGCTGTAAGCAATTACATCTTTAACTCTAGGGGAAAAATTGTCGTCCATAAAATATCCTTTCAACTTTAAAAATAGTAAATCTATACCAATCTAAGGCAAATACTATACCTAATATTCAATAAAGACGGTCTAAGTGACGAAAAAATCCATGAATTACAAAAACTTTAACAATGAATTTGTTAACCAAGGTCAAAATTTAAAGTGTTAATAAATTCTTCACAAAAGTATGACCTAAGTACTTGTATAGTATCGATTTTACGTATATTGTCGTGCTTTTTTAACTAAAAATAAATAGAAGATTTTAAATGGCAGAAGGAGAAAAATTAATTCCGATTAACATTGAAGATGAAATGAAATCTGCTTACATTGATTATTCAATGTCGGTCATTGTGTCACGTGCCCTGCCAGATGTTAGGGATGGTTTAAAGCCAGTGCATAGAAGGGTTTTGTTCGGAATGCACGAGTTAGGTGTTAGGTCCAATAGTGCTCATAAAAAGTCCGCGCGTATTGTCGGGGAAGTATTAGGTAAGTATCATCCACACGGTGATACTTCCGTTTATGATTCCATGGTCCGTATGGCCCAGGAGTGGAGTTTAAGGTATATGTTGGTCGATGGCCAAGGTAACTTTGGGTCCATAGATGGTGATAGTCCTGCAGCAATGCGTTATACGGAGGCCCGTATGCGTAAGATTGCGGATGATATGTTGGCCGATATAGACAAGGATACTGTAGATCATCAACTAAATTTTGATGATTCTTTGCAGGAACCAACGGTACTGCCAACTAGGATTCCCAATTTGTTGATAAATGGTGCTTCAGGTATTGCAGTAGGTATGGCGACCAATATGCCCCCACATAACCTTTCGGAAGTTGTGGATGGTACGGTAGCATATATTGAAAACAACGATATTGAGATAGATGAGCTTATAACACATATTAAGGCGCCCGACTTTCCAACAGGAGGGATTATATATGGCTATGATGGTGTTAAGGAGGCATTTCATACCGGACGTGGTCGTGTTGTGATGAGGGCGAAGGCCAGTTTTGAGGAAGTACAGGGAAGGGAAAGTATTATTGTTACCGAAATTCCATATCAGGTCAACAAGGCAGACATGATCAAAAAGACTGCCGATTTGGTCAATGAAAAAAAGATAGAAGGAATATCTACTATTAGGGATGAATCGGATAGGAACGGTATGCGTATCGTTTATATTCTGAAAAGGGACGCTATTCCAAATATCGTCCTAAATACCCTGTATAAATATACCTCATTACAGACTTCCTTTAGTGTTAATAATATTGCTTTGGTCAAAGGAAGGCCGCAATTATTGAATGTTAAGGAGATGATCCATTATTTTGTGGAACACCGTCATGAAGTAGTTGTTAGGCGTACAGAGTATGAATTGAAAAAGGCCGAAGAAAGGGCACATATCCTTGAGGGTCTTATTATAGCTTCGGATAATATCGATGAGGTTATTGCTATTATCAGGGCTTCTTCCAATGCCGAGGAGGCCAAGGAAAAGCTTATGGAGCGCTTTAAGCTAAGTGAAATTCAAGCCAAGGCCATTGTTGAAATGCGATTACGTCATTTGACAGGGCTGGAGCAGGATAAATTAAGGACAGAGTTCGATGAAATTATCTTGACCATAGCAGATTTGAAGGATATCCTAGCTAGAAAAGAGCGAAGGATGCAGATAATCAAGGATGAGTTGCTGGAAGTTAAGGATAAGTACGGGGATAACAGACGTTCCGAAATAAATTTTGCAGGTGGTGATCTAAGTATGGAAGATATGATTCCGGATGAGCAGGTGGTAATTACCATTTCGCATGCCGGTTATATTAAAAGAACTCCGCTTTCCGAATATAAGACACAAAATAGAGGTGGTGTAGGCCAGAAAGCAACCTCCACAAGGACGGAAGATTTCTTGGAGCACCTATTTGTAGGTACCAACCACCAGTATATGTTATTCTTTACCCAAAAAGGTAAGTGTTTCTGGATGCGGGTCTATGAAATCCCAGAAGGCAGTAAAACTTCTAAGGGGCGCGCCATTCAAAATTTGATCAATATTGAAAATGATGATATGGTGAAAGCCTTCATCTGTACTCAGGATTTAAAGGATGAGGAATACGTAAACAGTCATTATGTAATAATGGCCACTAAAAAGGGTATTGTTAAAAAGACCTCTTTGGAGCAATACTCCAGACCTAGACAAAATGGTATTAACGCTATAGGTGTTCGTGAGGATGATGAACTTTTGGAAGCCAAACTTACTACAGGGGCCAGTCAGATATTCCTAGGGCTAAAGTCGGGCAAGGCTATTAGGTTCGAAGAGGTGAAAACTAGACCAATGGGAAGAAATGCTTCTGGTGTTCGCGGTATAACTTTAGCACATGATAAAGATGAGGTAATTGGAATGGTGGCCGTACACAATTTTGAGGAAGAAATATTGGTGGTGTCGGAGAATGGTTACGGTAAACGTTCCAGTATTGAAGACTATAGGATTACCAATAGAGGTGGTAAAGGGGTGAAGACTATTTCCATTACAGACAAAACTGGTGGCTTGGTAGCCATTAAAAATGTTTCTGACTCAGATGATTTAATGATTATCAATAAATCGGGCATCGCCATTAGGATGAGTGTTGAAGATTTAAGGGTAATGGGAAGGGCAACACAGGGTGTTCGACTCATTAATATTAAAGGTAACGATTCCATTGCTGCGGTAGCTAAAGTGATGAAGGATGAGGATGAAATTGATGATGTTACAACTCTAGAGGTGGATGCTAAAGAAGAAGATGGCACGGCTCTTGATAATGATAGTCCGGAAACCAAAGAATAACAATTAAACACTAACACGTAAATTTAATTTTGAAATGAAAACAAATATTTTAATAATCGCGACTATGTTCTGTTCAGTAGTCGGAATTGCTCAAAAGGATGAGATAAAAACGGCTGATAAAGCGTTAAAGTCTGGTGACGCCATGGCTGCTAAAACAGCTTTGGACGGTGCATCTTCGCTAATTAGTAGTGCGGATGAAAAAATGCAGGCACAATATTACTTTTTAAGGGGTAGTGCTTATGCCGATTTGGCCAAAAAAGGCACCGCTGGTGCTTTTGACGAAGCTATTTCTTCCTTTAAAAAAGTAAGTGAAGTGGAAGGGAAAAGCGGAAAGGCAAAATACGGGGCTGATGCCAAGGAAAAACTTTCCAACATGACTGCCGACCTTATCAATTCTGCAGTAGAGGATAATAACAATAAAAAGTATGAGGAAGCAGCTGGAAAACTATATATGGGTTACCAGTTAAGTCCAATGGATACTGTTTATCTTTATTATGCAGCTAGTAGTGCGGTAAATGGAGGACATTATGAAAAAGCGCTTAAATACTATAACGAGTTAAAGGACTTAGGTTATGATGGAGGTGGTATAGTCTACAAAGCTACCAATGTATCTACCGGTGAGGCAGAAGAGATGGAGAAAACACAAAGAGAGTTAATGGTAAAATCTGGAGCATATAAGGATCCAACAGATGAAAAAACTCCTTCTAAAACTACGGAAATCGTTAAGAACATAGCCTTGATATATACGCAATTGGGGCAAGATGACAAGGCATTGGAAGCTTATAAGGATGCAAGGGCAAAAGATCCTAAGGATGTAAACTTGATTTTGAACGAAGCCAACCTTTACTACAAAATGGGCGATAAGGAGAAATTTAAAGCTTTAATGGCGGAGGCTTCCGAAGTGGCTCCGGATAATCCAGATTTGTTCTACAATGTTGGTGTTATCAACATGGAACAAGGTAATATAGAAGATGCGAGAAAGGCTTATAAAAGAGCTATTGAGATTAATCCTGGATATGTAAATGCACAATTGAATCTTTCCACAACCTACGTTAATGAAGGTAATGGTTTGATTGATGAAATGAATTCTCTTGGAAACTCCAAAAAAGATATCGCTAGATATGATGAACTAAAAGAGCAAAAAGATAGCTTGTTCCGCGATGGTGCAATTATCTTGGAAGATGCTTTGAAATTGAATCCTGACAATCAAGGTATTCTTTCTCAGTTAAAGAATATTTATGGTGCCTTGGGAGATAATGAGAATTTTTTACGTCTTAAAAAGCTTGCTGGAGAGTAAGAAGATATCGGTTGAATATACAAAAGGGCCATCGCATTGCGATGGCCCTTTTTTTTATATGATCTTTTTGATTACTCTTAGTTTGTGGGTGTAGGTATTGGTTTCGGTATTGAAGATTCCTGTATGGTCTATGCGGTCTATCCGGACCTTGCCAAAAGAATGGATAACATAGTTGTTCTCCATGATGATTCCTACGTGATCTATAATCCCGTCGTTGTTGTCAAAAAAGGCCAAATCTCCAGGTTCACTTTCCTCAATAAAACTTAAGGCTTCCCCTTGTGTAGATTGTTGTTGGGCACCTCTAAGTAGTCTATGGCCATTTATTTTGTAGACCATTTGGGTAAAGCCAGGACCGTCAATTCCAAATGTGGTTTTACCACCCCATAAATAGGGGGCATTTAAATAGAGAAGGGCATTATGAACCAGTTGGTTTTTGTCTTGTTTGCCTATAGCATACGAGCCATCGAACTTGTGGTTCAAAAAACAATATTGCTGTATAGATGAGCCAAGAACAATGGGAAGAAGTATATTGTTTTCGATTTCTATAAAGGAGATAAGCTCAGACGATACTTTTGTGGATTCCGAACAATCCAATTCCGTATAGAGTTCATCCTCTATGAGGGTAAATTGTAGGTTGCTTATCCAACCCTCAAAATTGTCGAAAGCATTGCGGATCTTGCTCCATTTTTTTCTTTGCTCCAGCACCTTAAAATGTTCACCGTATAAAAGTTGGGAAACCATTTCGCTAGTGTCATCTGCTATGGAACGTACTGGGACAATACTAAGGTGGCAAATACCGTATTGCATGGGCGTGCTTTACAAGAACTTATTAATTTTTTTCTATAATTATGGCAGAAGCTCCACCACCACCATTACATATGGCTGCTGCGCCAATTTTGGCATTGTTCTGTTCCAGTACGTTTAGTAATGTAATAATGATTCGAGCCCCGGAACAACCTAAGGGGTGACCCAAAGAAACGGCTCCGCCATTCACATTTACATTTTTATCGTTAAGTCCTAGTATTTTCATATTGGCAAGGCCAACTACCGAAAAGGCTTCGTTAAACTCAAAATAATCTACATCATCAATACTTATACCGGCTTTGGTCAATGCTTTTGGTAGTGCCTTTGCTGGGGCGGTAGTAAACCATTTTGGTTCCTGTGCCGCATCGGCATAACTCTTTATGGTTGCCAATGGCCTTAATCCTAGTTCTTTTGCTTTTTCACTGCTCATTAAAACTAGAGCTGCTGCCCCGTCATTAATGGTTGAGGCATTGGCCGCGGTAACAGTGCCATCTTTTGAAAAAGCTGGTTGCAATCCGGGAATTTTGTCCAGTTTCACATTTTTAAATTCTTCGTCTTCACTAACCAAAATGGGTTCGCCCCTTCTTTGAGGAACTTCCACAGGAACTACTTCATTGGCAAATTTTCCATGTGCCCAAGCTTCCGCTGATCTTTGGTAGGATTGTATGGCAAAATTGTCCTGATCTTCCCTGCTAAATTTATATTCAATAGCGCAGGCGTCTGCACAGGTTCCCATGGCTTGCTGATCGTAAGCATCTACCAATCCGTCTTTTTGCAAACCATCGACTAAGGTGGCAGGTCCAAATTTTTGGCCATTCCTTAAATGAATATAATGAGGTATTAGACTCATGTTTTCCATACCGCCGGCAACAACAATGTCGTTGTCGCCCAATGCTATGGACTGGGCAGCCATCATAACGGATTTCATTCCTGAGGCACATACTTTATTGACAGTTGTGCAAGGAACGGTATTTGGTATTCCCGCATAAATGGCGGCCTGTCTAGCTGGAGCCTGTCCGGTTCCTGCCTGTACAACATTGCCCATTATAACTTCCTCCACTTGGGAGGGGTCCAACTTTATTTTATTCAATGCACCTTTAATTGCAACAGCACCAAGCTCAGGGGCGGTTATGGTAGACAACGCTCCCATAAAGCTTCCAATGGGTGTTCTTGCAGCAGAAACGATTACAACATCTTTCATCAAGTTCATTTTTATTATTTGCGAATTTAATAAATTAATGTGCAATGAGGTGGGCAATGATGTAATATTCCGAGTTTTTTATGAATTTATCAGCGTGATTTCCGGAGGGTTAAATTGGGGGACAAAAGCTTCGGTCCTTTATAAATTAATAAATGTTTCTTTTGCTTTGCTGTGTTATTTAAGGAAAGTGTCATTATAAGTTTATATTTTTCTATTTTTGACTATATATACTTTCCGTATGCGCACTTTTTTGGACAAGCTTTATAAAAATCATTCTCTAGTTTATAAGTATTTTTTATATTTCTTGGCTGTTTTCTTTATTGTATTTTTTTTTCCTAAAGGAGGAAAGTTTAAATATGAGTACCAGAAAGGCAAGCCTTGGCAATACAATAATTTTTATGCTCCGTTCGATTTTTCGGTAAATAAGAGTGAGGATGAAATTACTAAGGAAAGAGATAAAATAGAAAGCAATCACATAGATTACTATTATTATGATGCCAACATAGTAGCAGAGGTAGACAGTACAATACAGAACGAATTGAATTTGATCTTTAATTCCTCCTCTTTCGATAAATACGAATTGGGAAGGATAAAGAGTGTGGCCAAAGATGTTCTAACAGACCTCTATGCAAATGGTATTTTATCCAAAATAGAGAGGAGAAGTAATAAGAATAGTCTGTACCTAGTTAGGAATAATGAAGCTGTAAGGTTGAATTTCGACAAGGTTTATAGTTTATCGGATGTAGAGAGTGTAATTAGAAAAAAACTGACGCAAACTAGATTATCCGATTATGAACCTTCCTTTCAGGAGTTGTTCTTTAATTTTATTAAACCCAATGTAAGTTTTGATAGCGATTTATCGAACAAGGAGTTGGAATCTGAATATTCCAAGATTTCCTATACCATTGGCAATGTAGATGAGGGCAAACTTATTATAGCCAAGGGAGAGGTAGTAGAGGAAGAGGACCTAAGGGTGTTGGATTCACTGAAAAGTGAATTTGAGTCCGAGTTATGGGAAGAGAATAATCAATACTTAATACTTTTTGGGTACACCTTATTGGTGGCAATGGTATTAATGATGTTTTTTCTTTTTCTCAAAAAATATCGCCCGGAAATCTTTAAGGATAATACCAAGGTTACCTTTATAGTAGTCAATATTCTAATCATGGTGTTTATGACCACAATGGTGGTGAAATACAATGTAGAGTATGTTTTTGTGGTTCCTTTGTGTATTCTACCCTTGGTGCTCAAAACTTTTTTTGATGCCAGGTTAGGGCTTTTTGTTCATGTACTTACCGTTTTAATTTTAGGTTTTGTAGTGCCAAACAGTTTTGAATATATTTTTCTACAGACTTTGGCGGGAATTGTTACCATCTTGTCGGTGTCGGAATTGTATAAAAGGGCCAATTTATTTATATCTGTAGGCCAAATTACTTTGATTTATATAGTTGGTTATTTTGCGTTTCATATGATCCACGAGGGCAACTTGGATGATATACACTGGATGGCTTTTGGATATTTTTTCCTGAATGGTATGATTACCTTATTTGTTCAGCCCTTGATTTATATTCATGAGAAGATATTTGGTTTGGTTTCCGATGTTTCCCTGCTGGAATTATCCGACACCAATTCCAAACTATTAAAGGAATTATCCAATAAGGCTCCTGGAACGTTTCATCATTCCTTACAGGTTGCCAATTTGGCGGAAGCAGCGGCCAATGAAATTGGAGCAAATGCTATGTTGGTTAGGGTAGGGGCACTTTATCATGATATTGGCAAAATGAACAATCCAACCTATTTTACGGAAAATCAGATTACCAATGTAAACCCTCATGACGATCTTGAACCTATAGATGCAGCGGCCATAATAATCAACCATGTTATAGAGGGAATAGAAATTGCACGTAAAAACAAGATTCCGGACCGTGTAATAGATTTTATAAGGACCCACCATGGTACTTCTTTGGTTTTTTATTTTTACAAAAAGCAAGAGGTTTTGGAAGGCGAGGTCAATGAAGAGGATTTTAGGTATCCGGGTCCTATTCCGTTTTCGAAGGAAACTGCCATTTTAATGATGGCGGATTCCGTGGAAGCGGCTTCCAAGAGTTTAAAAAATCCAACTTTTTTGATAATTGATGAATTTGTTGAAAAGATTATTGAGGGCCAAATTAAGGCTGATCAATTTTTAAATGCCAATATTACTTTTAAGGAAATAGAGGCAATTAAGAAGATTTTAAAACAAAAATTGATTAATATTTATCATTTAAGAGTAGAATATCCAGAGTAGTTGATTTTATGAATTGTTTGAGGTTTAATAAGATAGGGTCAATAAGCAAAAGGAAGTGAAAAAAATATTAAAAAATTGTTGCGTTCTTCTGAATGAAAAAGTACATTTGCAACCGCATTTTTAATGCAAGATCTTTAAAATTACTGGAGAGGTGCCTGAGTGGCCGAAAGGAACGGTTTGCTAAATCGTCGTACCCCAAAAGGGTACCCAGGGTTCGAATCCCTGTCTCTCCGCTTTTTTTAATGTAGTAATGTAGAGATGGTTTTGCCATTTCGGGGTGTACCACGCCTGAGGCGTGGCAGGTCTCACCCGGTTTGTAACGCAAGGCGTTATTATCGCGCCGCGTTTGGGACGCGGAGGTCGTCGCGATTTGGGCGTGACCACTCTAAGAAAGATAGTATATGTTCGTTTATATTTTATATAGCGAAAAACGTTCAAGATATTACGTAGGTCAAACTGCTGATATTAGAAAAAGATTGATAAGACATAACCTTGGTGTTGTTCCTTCTACAAAGGGTGGAGCGCCTTGGGTGTTAGTTTTGCAAATTGAGGTCTTGTCGCGTTCGGAAGCAATTGTTTTAGAACACAGGATAAAGAAAAGAAGAGCAAAACGTTATATAGATGACCATTTCGGGGATAACACTCCGAAGGCAAGTGAGGTTTCGCCCGGTCATTAAAACAAAATATTTGGGACGAGGAGGTCGTCACGCTTAGGGCGTGACCACCCCAGGAAAGAAAATAGATAACTAGTTCGGGGTGTAGCGTAGCCCGGTTATCGCGCCGCGTTTGGGACGCGGAGGTCGCAGGTTCGAATCCTGCCACCCCGACTTTTTAGTAAATCAAATAGCAACAAAAGCTTGGTAATCGTATGATTATCAAGCTTTTGTAGTTTTAAGGCTATCATTTAATTTGGTTTGATTTGATTAAAAATGTGACCTATTCGGTTACCAAGTCCTAAAATGTATAAAAAAGGTAACCGAATGTATTGATTTGACTTTTGTTTTAATGTTCAATTTTTAAAACAAAAACGTATGAAAACTTTAAACACCTTCAGTATTCTGTTTTGGCTAAAACTTGCCAGTGCCAAAAACGGAGAAGCACCTCTTTATGCTAGAATTACCATAGATGGTAAAAGAGCAGAGCTCTCATTAAAGCAAAAAATCTTAATTTCAGATTGGGATGCAAAGAAGAATCGATTAAAAGGATTAAGTGATGACATCAAAAAAGTCAATACTTATCTTAAACAAGTCAATTCTCAACTTTTTGAAGCCTATCAAAATCTTAAAAGAGAAAGAAAGTTTGTTACTTCAAATCTTCTCAAAGCACACTTTTTAGGAACAGATCAAAATAGGTATGCAATCACAGATATTATCAAGTATCATAACGAGCATATGAAATCTACCCTCCGCTGGGGAACACAGAAGAACTACTTTACTACCCACAAGTATATTTTTCTTTTTCTAAAGCAAAAACATAGCACCACCGATATGTTCTTAAGCGAGTTGAATTATAAGTTTATTATCGATTTTGAACGCTATTTAAGAGGTCAAAAGTCTATGGGAAACAATACGGTCATGAAACACATAGAACGTCTAAGGAAAATGATTAGCCTTTCTTATAAAATGGAATGGCTAAGTAAAGATCCCTTTATAAAATTTGAAGCCAAATACGAGAAGAAAGAAAGAACCTATTTGACGCTACAAGAATTACAAGCCATAGAAAACAAACTATTTACCATTACTAGATTACAATTGATTAAAGATTTGTTTGTTTTTAGTTGCTATACAGGATTATCTTATGGGGATGTGATGAATTTATCGACTAAAAATTTATGCACTGGTATCGATGGAAAACAATGGATTTATGCCGAGCGAGAAAAAACTAGTATACCCATGAAAATCCCAATACTCTCAAAAGCACTGTGCATCATCAAAAAATATGAAGCCCATCCAGAATCAATAATAAAGGATCGACTTTTTCCAATGATATCGAATCAAAAGCTAAATTCATATTTAAAAGAAATAGCAGACGTATGCGGAATAACTAAAAATATAACTTTTCACATCGCCAGGCATACTTTTGCTACAACGGTCACTTTGAGTAATGGAGTACCTATAGAAACAGTATCTAAATTATTAGGTCATTCCAAAATATCGACAACCCAGATTTATGCCAAAGTCATTGAAAGAAAGGTAAGTGAGGATATGCAAAAGTTAGAGCAAAGCTTTTTAATTAACGAATAGGTGATAAGTATATGACTATTTTGAAAAGTCCGTGTTGAAATAAAAGAGGCTAATGAAGAAAAGAATAACAACTATACTATCGTTATCAGAATACCGGAAAACTCGAAAAAATCACACTACTGGTAAAAGCAATGAACTGATGAAATAGCCTAGTTTTAAAGCCATCAAAAAGAAACTTATGGCAGTGCTAAAAAAAGGACTTGGTCAGAAGGCGCAAGATGTGTTTTTGTTGCCACAAAAACAAACTTGCTTTACTCCCGACGGTCGCAAAGTAAAAAGAGTACAGATCAAAAAGTAGTTACGCCCAGTTGGATTTCTTTTTAACGCTTATCAACCCGAACACTAAAGAAATCCAACAGGATCCATGCGTAAGTTAGTTATGGTAAGATTTGGGGATTTTATTTCATAGAAAACCTTTAGTTTTATACTATCCATATTACTTATGAACTTCCAATTAACAATTAATTCTTTTTTTTTTTCATTAGCCAATTTTTAGAAAACATACTTCATATCTTAATGATGCTATTAAAAACACTAGGAGTAAAATCATTATCTTAGTATCAAAATAAAACAAAATGTCATAACAAATATGTTACCTTTTCGGTTACCCAGCTTAATTAATAAATTGTAACTACTTGATTTATAAATATATAGTGTGGCTTTAGAACATTCTGCCACCCCGACCAAGAAAATCCGATCACAGATGTGATCGGATTTTTTGTTTTCCACTGCGTAGTACCACTAGGTGGTTAAGCAGCGGAAAACAAAAAAGGCGACAGGCGTTAGCCTGTGTCGGATTTCCTTGAGCCCCGACCCACTAAATAGGTTCACCGAACGGAGTGGGGTAATCCTGGACTGGTTCCTAATTATTAATACAGCGAGGCACTTGAGCGTACACAATGTCACTAGCTCAAGTCAATATTCAACAGTTCAAATATTATATCCCTATTTTTTATATAAATAACTCTTTTATCTATTTCAATTACCCCTTCATCCTTAAACTGTTTTAGGCTCCTACCCAAACTTTCTGGTGAAGTGCCAATAATATTGGCCAAATCTTCTCTTGTTAAATCAATACCAGCTGATTTATAATGCTTTTGGAATCTATTTTCTAAAATGAGCAAGTTAATAGCCAATCGTGCATTAAGATTTTTTTGGGCAAGTACAGCAATAATATTGGCTAGAACGCCAAACTCATGACCTATATTTTTTATAAAAGTGCGTTGCAAAGCGGGAATATCCAATAACAACTTAAAAAAGACATCCTTAGCTATAAAATTCACTTCCAGATCTTCCAATGCTTCACAGGAATCTTGATAACGCTCTTCTCCAAATAAAGCGTGATACCCTAATACATCGCCAGTCGTGTAGATATAAAAAATTTGTTCTATTCCAGAAAAACCGCGCTTGAACTTTTTTGCTTTTCCTTTTTTAATTTGAAAGATACCGGTAGGGACACCTTCTTCATAAAACAAGAGTCCCCCTTTCTTGATGATCAATGGCTCCATAGTATCATATACTAACTTTTTTTCCTCAGAGGTTAATACCTCAAAAAGTTGTTCACTTTGAAAATCAAATTGGGAATAGAAATTTTTCATCGGTCAAATATATAATAAATAGCACATAAAAACATAACATTTGTTATGTTTTAAATTAACATTTGTTGTACATTTGTATTCAATTTAACTTAGTTTACAATATGAATGAAAGTAAAATTAGTCTTGTTAATGGAAAGCTGCATGTGCCAAATAAACCAATTATTCCTTTTATTGAAGGTGACGGGACTGGTCCAGATATTTGGAAAGCCACTAAAATGGTAATTGATGCTGCTATTAAGAAAGCATATGGTGATTACAGAGAAATTAAATGGAAAGAAGTATATGCAGGTGAAAAGGCTTTTGAGAAAACAGGGGAGTGGTTACCAGAAGATACTATTAAAAGCATTAAGAAATACCTTGTGGCCATTAAAGGGCCATTAACGACACCAATAGGTGGTGGAATGCGGTCCCTTAATGTGGCTTTACGACAACAACTTGATTTATATGCTTGTGTTAGACCCGTTAAATGGTATGAAGGCGTACCCTCCCCTGTGAAAAATCCCGAAAAAGTAGATATGGTCATTTTTAGGGAAAACACTGAAGATATTTACGCGGGCATTGAATGGATGAATGGTACACCTGAACTTGAAAAAGTAAAAAACTTTTTAATCAATGAGATGGGTGTAACTGCCATTCGCTTTCCCGATACCGTATCTATTGGAATTAAACCCGTTTCAAAAGAAGGAACAGAGCGTTTGGTAAGAGCTGCGATTCAATATGCTATTGAACATAAAAAAGATTCGGTAACTATCGTTCATAAAGGTAATATAATGAAATATACCGAAGGCAAATTCAAAGAATGGGGCTATCAGTTGGCCATAGATGAATTTTCCGCGAAAGATTATGAAGGTGGTCCTTGGCAGGTTATTGATAACGGTGGACATCAACTAATTATAAAAGATGTCATTGCCGATGCTTTTTTGCAACAAATTATTTTGAGACCTGAACAATATGATATTATTGCAACCTTAAACTTAAATGGGGATTACATTTCTGATGCTTTGGCTGCGATTGTGGGTGGGATAGGAATTGCACCGGGGGCAAACATAAATTATAAAACGGGAGTTTCCATATTTGAAGCAACACATGGTACAGCGCCCAAATACAAAGATCAAGATAAGGTGAATCCATCTTCCGAAATCCTTTCCGGCGTAATGATGTTGGAATATTTAGGTTGGCAAGAAGCCGCAGACCTTATAGTTAAAGGATTGAAAGGCGCTATTCATAACAAAACCGTCACCTATGATTTCGAAAGATTAATGGAAGATGCCATGCTACTTAAATGTTCTGAATTTGGGAAAGCTATAGTTGATAATATGTAAATCTATCTGAGAAAAAATTGTTCACTACAAAAAGGAGAATAGTCAATGAAAAGGGGGACGAAGCTGTACAGTATTTTAAAATTAAAATGCCCACGTTGTCAAATTGGAAATTTATTTAATAATCCAGGATTATTTGTGTTTTCAAGAATCTTGGAAATGCCCAATAAATGCTCATGTTGTCAGCAAGATTTTAAGCTGGAACCAGGGTTTTATACGGCTGCTTTATGGATTAGCTATCCTATTGTACTAATAATTTTTATGCCATTAATAATACTAGGATTTTCTTTGAATAGTATACCTGGCTTTTTTAAAATTATGTACCCCTTTATTATTCTCTTTAGTTTTATGTTACAGATTCCATTAATGCGTATCTCAAGAGCTATTTTATTGAATATGACCATAGATTATACAACAAATTGGTAAAATATAATAAAATTTTAAGCGCCTTATTTATATAATGATTAATCTGTAAACCAATGGGCAAAGAATTTATACCAAAATTATTTTCTCTTTTAAAACTAGGGATATCAAAGGAAACAATAACAAAAGATATTCTTTCTGGATTAATTGTGGGGATAGTCGCTTTACCCTTGGCCATTGCCTTTGCGATAGCCTCTGGTGTTTCTCCTGAAAAGGGAATCTTAACAGCAATTATAGCAGGAATCATTATTTCGACTTTTGGAGGAAGTCGGGTTCAAATAGGAGGGCCTACAGGAGCTTTTATTGTTATTGTTTATGGTATTGTTCAACAATACGGGACAGACGGCTTAACCATCGCTACTTTTATGGCTGGCTTTATTATTATCGGTTTTGGATTGGCGCGACTTGGAAATTTACTGAAATACATTCCATATTCTCTCATTGTGGGTTTCACTAGTGGTATAGCCCTTATTATTTTCTCCTCTCAGATTAATGACTTTTTTGGGCTAAGTATCTCTCAAGTCCCTGCCGATTTTATAGATAAATGGGTCGTGTATTTTAGTAATTTCCATAAAATCAATTGGTATGCTATTAGCATTGCCGTCGCAACGATATTTATCACACTTTATTTTCAAAAAATAGTAAATAAGGTTCCAGGGTCTATAATTGCCATAATATTATCTACCATAATTGTAGTTGTATTTGACCTTCCGGTAGATACCATTGAAAGTAATTTTGGGAATATTACAAATAAGTTGGCCTTGCCCCATATACCAAAGGTTGATTTTGATACCATTCAAGGGCTTATTCAACCCGCATTTGCAATTGCCATATTAGGAAGTATAGAATCACTCCTTTCCGCTGTGGTTTCAGATTCAATGATAGGAGGTAAACACCGTTCAAATATGGAATTAATAGCACAAGGAGCAGCCAATATTTTCTCTTCTCTCTTTGGTGGTATCCCGGCTACGGGGGCCATTGCAAGAACTGCAACCAATGTAAAAAATGGTGGGCGAACCCCTATTGCCGGTATCGTTCATGCTCTAGTCCTATTGGCTATTATGCTTTTATTTGCGCCCTATGCCAAATTAATACCTATGTCTTGTTTAGCAGGTATATTAATGGTTGTCGCGTATCATATGAGTGAATGGAAACAATTCATATCTATTCTAAAAGGCAATAGAATGGATGTTGTTATCTTACTGACCACCTTTTTTCTTACCGTTATCTTTGATTTGGTAATTGCCATAGAAATTGGGATAGTGTTATCCAGTTTTATGTTTATGAAAAGAATGAGTGAATCTGTTAATATTCAGGATTTTTCATCCGAAAATGGAAATGGCGAGCATCTTTTTGATGAAGAGTTATTGGATTTACCTAAAGGAGTTATTTTATATGAAATTAATGGACCTCTATTTTTTGGAGCGGCCAGACAATTTCAGGAAACCATTACCAATACACATTTACAGCCCAAAGTTATTATTATTAGAATGCGCTATGTACCATTAATCGATGCTACCGGATATCAGAGTATCAAGGAAATCATAAAAACCTACAAGGCTCGAAAAATCAAAGTAATAATTTCGGGTATTGGAAAAACCTTGAGGAAGGATTTTAAAAAAAATGAAATATTCTCATTTATAGCAACAGATTTTGTGGTAGAAGATATACATACCGCCATTAAAAGGGCCAAAGAAAACTTGTAGGATTAGTTTTTAGAAACGCAGTGTGGTTATTAATAGACCCAGTTGTATATGTAGTTTATCGAGTATATTTATAAATTATTGTTTGGCAATTAATTGCCACCTTCCCTTTTTTAAATCTCGCGTTGTTTGGTAATGAATGATTTTAGTTCATTTATGGCAATAATCTCATTATCGTTTTTCGGATCTGATATTTTTTTCAAATAGCTTGAGAAGTAGAGAATATAAATTTCCTCGGTCAAAATATTATGTATGGTAACATTAGCAAAACCAATGATTTTGAGCTTTTCTACGCCTTGTATCAATAGCGCTTCCTTAGTTTTTTGAATGTGGTTCAAATTTTTATTCATAGCTATCAAAATTTCTTTTCCCAAAAGTTTAGTTTCCCATTGTAGGCCGTAAATTCTAAATCAAAACCCTCTGGAATTTCTACCCACATACTCCAATACGTAACCATACGAGTTCCAACGGGCGTTTTTTTTAATTGATTTTCTACATATTCTGAATACGTAAAATATAATTTTTCGTCTAAAACGATTTTGTTGTCTATTAAAAGGGAATTATCAATGTTTTCATAAAAAGGGTTATAAAAATAGAAGGCATCATAATCAGAAAAGGAAATTTCTGTAATATTTGAGTGAAAAAATTCTACATTATTTATTTGATGTGTTTTTGCTATACTTTTACATAAGTTGACAAGTTCCTTTCGTTGTTCAACACCATAAAATAGGCCCTTTGTTGAAGCTGCTCCTATTAAACAAAACTTCCCTGCTCCCGACCCAATATCCAAAACTTTGCATTTTGGTTTATCCACTAAATAATCGGCCGCCAATTTAGCTACTTCTACGGGAGTCCAATGGCGCTCAGAAAGCTTTTTGATCCGCATTGGATAAAGTGAATTAAAAAGATGGTCTTCAATGTCAATATTTAATTGCAGATTTTTAAAAATCATTGTGTATAAACTTGATTAGCCAATAAAGCAACAATAGCTATTTTAGTTGTTAAAATTGCAAGTCGTATTTATGTGTATACGATTTGCCAGTATTTTTATTTGTTCTTCTTTATTTTTATTTGTGCTTTTGGACATAATTCATCACTATATGTGCAGTAAACACAGCAGTCATCCGTATTGTTTATTCCAAACAGAGTATGGCAAAACACACACTTACTATTAATACGTTTACCTATCTGTGGCATTTTTTCTTTGTATTTAGAACCGCAGATAGGACAGCTCATTATTGCGTATGTACTAATTTTTGTCAAACTAAATAGAATTAATTTTTTAGATGAAAGGGAATTCAATTGGAGATTTCATCGTTATTTTGTTCATTAATAAATAATTGCAAACCATGGATGTAAAATTACCATGTCTAAAAATAAATGTGCTTGAGGGGAATCTTGGAAAAGTTTGATTTAAATCAAACTTTTAAATTAAAAAATAAATAAGACGTAACTTTAGGACTCGCTTATGATTACTAAATTCACATTCAATAGCCAGTATATTTTAAAGGAATTACCTCAAGCTGATAAAGAGTTGCTTGAGGAATTAATGATTGATAAAAAGTATCGTAAAAACCAACCCATATTTACGGAAGGCACCTTGCCATCGGGTATTTTTTATTTGCAAAGCGGTAAAGTAAAAAAATACAAAATAGACAATGATGGGCGAGAACAAATAATTTATATCTACAATGAAGGTGAGTTTTTTGGCTATTCATCTGTTTTAAGTGAAAATACTTACGGAGATACTGCAGTTGCCATAGAAAACGCTATAATCTCATTTATAACCATACAGGATTTTAATAAGATACTTAACAATTCTTCATCATTTTCTCGTTTGCTATTGAAAAGTTTAAGCCACGAATTTAGTGTCTTGGCAAATCTTATGGCGGTATTATCTCAACGTACAGTGAGGGAACGAGTGGCTCTTAATTTGTTGATTTTACATGATAAATATAAAGTTAAGGATTTTGCAATCACCTATATTATGCTTTCTCGCTCGGATTTAGCCAATATGGCTGGGACAGTAGTTGAAACCTTAGCACGTGTACTTCATGATTTTAAACATGATAAACTTATTGCTATAGATGGTCGTAAAATTCAATTGCTAAATATTGAACGTCTCATCCAGATTGCTAATTTTTATTGATCTAATTTATTTCTGGTTAACTTCTGCGAGATCTTAAGCTGCGGAAAACAAAAAAGACGATAGGCGTTAGCCTTTACTTAGTTTTCAAGAGCTCCGACGACCATAAAGGTTCATAGAAAGCTGAGGTTATTCATAAGTTTTAGCATTTCGTTTGTAAAACGTTTACCTCGAGCTGCAAAAGGGATTAAGGCTGGTTTGGGGTTGTGCAATATAAGTTGGTTTAGGATTTTGAGGCGGTATCCTAATATTTTGGACTTTTTCGCTTAGGCAGTTATCCTTAAAATCCATTAGCTAGTTTTAGTTTTACTGTGGCTCATTTTTTTAATATTCTTTGTAGTTGCCTTGCACTTTTAAATCCACATTTAGAAGCTATATATTCAACAGTATAGTCGGGGTTATTAAGCATGGTACTGGCATATTCTTTTCGCAATAGGGTAAGATATTCCAGAATAGTTAACCCCGTCCTGTCCTTAAATACCCTGCTAAGATTTCGTGAACTCATCCCAACAAGTGAAGCTAAGGATTCTATGTCGTTCTCTTTGGAAAGATTATCAATTAAGTAATCTTGAACTTGATGCACATGTGGATTGATATGGTTTCTATAATCGAGGTAAATACTTTGCTGTCTGTGTTTTCCACTCCTACGGTGATAAACAACAAGGCCTCTTGCCACTTTATGCGTAAATAGAGGCCCCTTTAAAGCTTCAAGAATGGCCAAGGCAAGATCGATTCCTGCACTTATGCCGGCACTGGTATACACATTATTACTCTTAATATATAATATATCGGCTACAACCTTGGCCTGTGGAAATTGGAGTTGCAGCTCATTTATTCTTCGCCAATGTGTAGTACATTCTGTATCCTTTAATAAACCCGCATACCCTAAGGCAAAAGCTCCGTTACAAATGGAACACACCATTACCCCTGTCTCAGAACAATCTTTGAGCCATTTGAAAAATTCTTTTTCAGCCTTAAAAGCAATACTGCTAACGTAATCAAAATGCATACCTGGAACAAATACAAAATCCCCTTCATTTAATTTGGCTTCACCATAGTTCTTAATTTTTTCAAACCCTAATCCTGCCGTACTTACAGGTTTATCCTGAAATTGATAAAATTCAATATCCATTTGAAGACCATAAAATTTAGCCTCGGTAAAAACCTGTACCGGACCTGCAAGGTCAAGTAATTCAACGGTAGGTGGAATAATAAAGGCGACCTTTTGCATATTTTCGGGTTTTAATCTATTTAATAAAGGTAAGCCAAGTCTAAATTTAATATCAGACATTAAGGCGTCAATTACAGACGACCTATTCAAGTTACCCTGAATTTAATAGATCCAAAGGATATCCCATATCTAAATAGACAAAAAAAAGCCGTCCACTAATGAACGGCCTTTAAAATTTAACCAAGCGTTATCTAAATGCAATCTGCACAAGTACATGTTGAACCGCAATTGCAATTAACACATTTACAATTTGGATTTCCACATTTTACATTGTCTGTTTTTTGAGCACTCTTGCTCACTGTTGTTGATTTCATAATTATGTTTTTTATTGTTTTTTAATGAAGTAAAAGTAGCCTATGCAAGGATGTAGTTGTTATACTTCTTTGGGAATTGATTGTACAGTTTTGGGTTAGGTCTAGTCAATAGGGAAACGGCGGGCAAGTCTCTTTCATATTGATTGTGAGAAGTAAAGTTGCCCGCGAAATTTATAAGTAAAAGAAAAAACTTCAGGCAAAGTGACATTTTTAAATGAATAAATCTTATCTGTTTTGAAAATAATAATTTAAGCCATTAATAATATTTGGATTTCTTGAACCCATATGATCCAGGTTTTTTTCAAGATTTTTTGTTAGTTTAATATTGGTATAGTTGTCCATAATTGAATGATGAAACGCTTCGAAGGGATCCAACATTCTGTCTCTTTCTTCCTGTTCGCCTATACCCATGAACACCAGTTGCCTTCTGTTTTTATTTTCGGCTCTGTTATCCTTTTCCATTTGCAGAGAAACATAGTCATCAAACCAAAAAGATGGACTTAATAGAATATAGTTTCCGAATAATTTATTGTTTGTGCAAAAAGCGTAACCTCCAAATAGACCTCCATATGAATGGCCAAGTATTACCCGACTTTCCCTGGTATTATCAGCATTGTAATCTTGTTCCATTTTGGGAATTAACTGAGTTTCAATGAAATTCAAAAATTGCGGAGCCCCACCAGTAACTGAGCTAACTTTTGTTGGAGTATAATCAATGCTACGGTCCTTACCATATCCAATGCTTACGACCAAAACATTTTTAAATCCAAAATTATCCGAAATCTCGTTACATCGGTTAGCAACGAAACCAAATATTTCTTCACCATCTAATACATATATTGTTTCATATTTTTCAACTGACGGATTGTAATTATAAGGCAATCCAACCTTAATATTATAAGATGCTCCATTGGTAACGGATTGTAATGTAAATTCATTTGTTACACCTAAGTTCATTTCTTCCTTTGTACAAGAGCCGTGGTTATTTCGGAGTTATGACGCCACCTGTTTCGGTCAAACTGCGCCACTTTGAAAGATTCTACAATTATAAAAAAAATTAGGTTTATAAATTCTTTAATTTTCCTTTTCTTAAGGATTCTCCTTTAAGGTCGATCCGATGTGAGGAGTTTACGATCCTGTCGAGCAAAGCATCCGCTTGAGTACCATCCCCACCTATAATTTCATACCACGCAGATACCGGTATTTGAGTGGATATGATGGTGGAGGCCCTGTTGTACCTGTCATCGATAATATCCATTAACGCTTCCCTGGCGTGGTTATCAAAGCTCTGTAGCCCAAAATCATCAAGGATCAGTAAGTCCGCTTTTAGCAGCTTGGCCAGTTCTTTTAAATAGGTACCATCTACTTTGCTTAGCTTCAGTTTTTTCAGCAACCGGGCAGTATTTGCATAAATGGTTTTATATTCCATCATGCACGCCTGGTGGCCCAGGGCCTGGGAGAGATAGCTCTTGCCAGACCCACAGAGACCGCAGATGATGATATTCTCCTTTCTTTCCATAAAGTCCAGCGTACCCAGACGCAGGAACATATTTTTATCAAGGTCGCGGTCATGGGTATAGTCCACATCTGCCAGAGATGCCTGCTGACGAAAGTCGGCCTGCTTTAAAAGCCTACCGATCTTACTGTTCTGCCGGTCTTCCCATTGATGGTCGATAAGCAGTGCCAGATATTCATCTGCTGTCATATCACTGAGCCGGTTGCTTTTTACGTGCTGAAGGTGCAACTCGGCCATAGCCCCCAAACGCATTTGTTTGAGTTTTTCAATAGTTTGATTGTTGTTCATTGTTTTAAATTTAATGGTGAATATTATTTGTATGCGGAGGCTCCTCTTAAATTTCCGTGTTCGGGAATATGAGGTTTATCCTCTTCCAGGTCCTGGTAGAACAGGGAGCTTTTATCCAGGTTGTTCTTCAGAATATTTTTGATGCGCCCGTAGGTGGCGGCATCGGCCCGAAGCGCCCGTTTGCAGGCATCGTCCAACCTTTTGGACCCGTAGGCCTTATGAAGCTGAATGACGCCCATGGCCCGTTTATAGCCTATCTCGGGATAGTCCCCGGCCCTGAGTATTTCCTCTATACAGCCCAGTACGTTCTTGCCATGGATACCGGCCTTCTTTTTAAAGAATTCGGGACTCCAGTCGGAGTAAAATTTATGGGTGCTACTGAGATGTTCCGCATTGGTATTGTAGCTTCCATTGGAGGGATTACGTCCATGCAAAGCGATACGCTCATGATAGTAATAGACCTCTACCATGCTTGCGGTGTAATGGATAGTGGTCTCCTTTCCTATATAGCGGTACGGGACACTGTAGTAGCTCTTGTCCGGTGAGAAGTACACATAGCCCATCTTCTGTACCTTGGCCCTGCGGTAATCCTTGAGTTCATAGGCGCTGGCAGGTAAAGGCTTCAGGTACTCCCGCTCCACCATTTGGAAGAGTTCCAGCCGACTGGCCTGTTTTCTTTTGAACAAGAGGTCGTTATAGGACCCCAATAGGCGTCTTATCTCCCGGTTGAGATCCTGCAAAGAGAAGAAGGTCATATTGCGCAGGGGATAATAGATGCGCTGGTAGGCCAGGTTCACCGCGTTCTCGCACAACGCCTTATCCTGCGGTGAGTACCCACGGGCAGGATTGATCACGCAATTGTAATGATGGGCGAAGTCCTTGAAGCTCCGGTTGATGTCGGCCTCATATCTGCTCGCACGTTTGACGGCCGACTTGAGGTTG